>NZ_LT669940.1:0-1200000 GCF_900128505.1 Parabacteroides timonensis | reverse complement strand
TCTCGGTCATCACACCCCTCAACACGGTAAACTATGCATCATCGATCCCGAAGCCGGACGCGATGAAAACGAAGGTGTTATGCTGGTGGCTCCGCTTCATAAACCGGAAGCCGTAAAAGTCGATACATACGGACAGTTCGGCGATCAGTTCCAACACCCTTATCCCTTGAATGAAGGGGAATTCCTTATTTCCTATACGCCGCTGGGCTATCATGTAGGTCACCCGATGGAATTCGGTATCTACTGGATGACACCGGACGGAGAACGCGAACTATTGGTTTCGGATGCCAGCCTGTCCTGCAATCAGCCTGTCCTGCTGGCCGAACGTGAACGTCCTTTCGAGCGTGTAAACAATGTGGATTACACCAAAGAGGAAGGCATCTATTATATGCAGAATATTTACGAAGGGAACGGTTTGAAAGGTATCCGGCCGGGAACGGTCAAGAAACTGCGGATTGTCGAACCTATCTATCGCGTAGCCAGTATCGGTGCCGCTTTCGGCTTTGATGCAGGTGGCGGAGGACATGCCTTCTCTCCGGTGGGAGTCGGTAATGCCAGCTGGGACGTAAAACGAATACTCGGTACGATAGATGTGCAGCCGGACGGTTCTGCCTTCTTCAAAGTGCCTTGCCGCACACCTTTATACTTCCAGGCATTGGATGAAAACAACCGGGTCGTACAGACCATGCGTAGTTGGTCGACTCTGCAACCGGGAGAAACACAAAGCTGTGTAGGATGCCATGAACATAAAAACACAGTTCCGGTAGCCTCGCATCCGGTATCTATGGCGATGAATACCGGTATCCAAAAGATCGAGCCGGAAGGTATTGGCGACCGTTGCTTCAGCTATATCAAAGAGGTGCAACCCATCTGGGATGCGCACTGCATCTCCTGTCATGACGGAGTGAAAAGCAAGCTAAGTCTGAAAGGTGAGTTGAAAGTAGTCGACCAGCAAACCAAGCGTAAGTTCTCAGACTCTTATCTGAACCTGACTCATGCCCGCCAAATGACGAGAGATAATGACTCCTGGCAGGGAGACGCTCATCACCCGGAAGTAAATTGGATAAGCAACCTCTCCGAACCGACATTGCTTGCCCCTTATTTTGCAGGTTCCAACACTAGCAATCTAATCAAACGGCTTGAGAACGGACATGGCGGATGCAAGCTGAGTAAGGAAGAATTGGAAACGATCGCTTTATGGATCGACCTGTGCGTACCCTTCATCGGTGATTACCGGGAAGCAAACAACTGGACACAGGAGGAGAAAGATTACTATACATATTATGAGAAGAAGCGGGAAACATCCCGGGCTGCCGAGAAAGAAAACATCCGTCAGTATCTTCAATCATTAAAAGCAAAGAAGTAAAGATTATGAAAATAAACTGGACTTATATAGCCTGTCTTTGCCTCATCGCCCTGACAGGATGCAACGGAAATGATGTTTTTGCTCCGGATCATATATGGAGTGCCGGACAAGAAAACGGACTTCTGGTGACAAACCGGGATAAAAAAGAAATATGCCTCATCGATACCCATTTAAAGAATACAGGTATCAAAGCTACATTGCCAACCGCCGCCAACGACCTGACGGAAACGCCCGATCGGCATATCTGGGTGGTATGCGACGGCGTCGGAGGTTCTTTATGCGAGTTGGACGCAAAAGACCTGTCCGTTATCTCTCAAACAGCCTTGGGACATACTCCTTCTGCCCTCTTATTCAACCGCCAGACAGGTTCTTTATGGACAACTCAACGCTTCAATAATGAACTGTGGGAAATATCTCCGAAGACAAAAGAAGTGTTGAGCCGGATCAGCGTAGGCCGCGAACCGGTAGACATCGTTTCATTCGCCGGCGACAGCTTATTACTGATTGCCAACAACCTGCCCGAAATGTCATCGCTCACTTATCCGATTGCCTGCCAGCTGGATATTGTCGATGTAAACAGTAAAAAGGTAGTGAAACGCTTACAGCTTCCAAACGGTTCTACAGATGTAAAAGCATTAGCGACGGACAGCAAAGGCGATTACGCATACGCCGTCCATTTATTGGCACGCTACCAGCTCCCTACCAACCAGGTAGACCGGGGATGGATGAGTACGAATGTCCTGTCCATCATCAATCTGCATACACAGGAAGTAGAGAATACAGTTCTGTTGGACACTCCGCAGAAAGGCGCCTCCAATCCATGGAACGTTGTCGTCTCTCCTGATGATAGTAAAATATGGATATCTGTCTCCGGAACTCACGAACTGGTATGTGTAGACAGAACCGCATTGCATGACCGCTTGGCACGGGCAAAAGACGGCGAAAAAGTAACTCCTTCGACCAAAGATTATGCGCATATCCCGGATGATGCCGGTTTCTTATACGGTATCCGCGATTTCTATAAAACGCAGGGGAAAGGTCCCCGTGCCCTGTACGCCACACCGGATAAAGTCTATACGGCGAATTATTATACCGGAGAGTTGGTTGCCTTCAACGAAAGCGGCAAGGATATGGTTTCTTCCTCATTGGGTACGGCACTCGCATCCACTCAAAAAGGGAAAGGCGATATGTATTTCCACGATGCTTCCATCGGTTTCCAGGAATGGCAGAGTTGTGCCAGTTGCCACCCCAACGATGCCCGCATGGACGGCCTGAACTGGGATTTATTAAACGACGGCATGGGGAATCCTAAAAATACCAAGACATTGGTTTTATCCCACCAGACTCCTCCCTGCATGGTTTCCGGTATTCGTAAAGATGCAGAAACGGCTGTTATCTCAGGTATCAAATATATCTTATTTGCTGCTTCGACAGAAGAAATAGCTCCGGCCATCGATGTATACCTGAAGTCATTGTCTCCGGTTCCAAGTCCTTATCTGGTAAACGGTAATTTATCCGAAGCCGCCCAAAGAGGGAAAGAACATTTCGAGAAGAACTGTGTCTCCTGTCATTCCGGAACTTATTATACGGATATGAAACAGTACAAGGTAAACTGGACGAACGGGCCGGATAAGAATGTAAAAATGGATGTTCCCGCCTTAAACGAAGTATGGAGAACGGCCCCCTATCTGTATGACGGGCGCAGTTACACCATGCAAGAAATGCTGAAAGTCCACGGCCCTGCCGAAACATTATCAGATAATGAATTGGGCGATCTGGCAGAATATGTCTTATCACTATAAAAAAAGAATTATGAAACATTTCGCTTATATATTTGTACTTTCCTGCATTCACTGCTTTAGTGTACTGGCACAATGCGGGAACTTTGCCGGAGCCGATTATTCCCAGGGGATCGTTTTCATTATGGAAAACAACAAGATCGTCTGGCAACATGAGGCTCCGGAATCGAATGATCTCTGGGTACTTCCGAATGGGAACTTATTGTTTTCGGTTGGTAAAGGAGTACTGGAAGTGACCCGGCAAAACGATACCGTCTTTTATTACGCATCAGAAAGTCCCGTCTTCGCCTGCCAACGTCTGAAAAACGGGAATACTTTTATCGGTGAATGCAATGCCGGACGCTTACTGGAAGTTTCTCCCAAGGGGAAAATCGTAAGCGAGGTATGCATCCTGCCGGAAGGTGTTTCGGACGGAACATTTGCCTTTATGCGTAATGCCCGCAAACTGGATAATGGCAATTATCTGGTGGCGCATTACGGAGGGGAATATGTCAAAGAATACAATTCAAAAGGGGAAGTAGTCTGGCAGGTACAGGTTCCCGGCGGTCCCCATTCTGTGATCCGGTTACCGAACGGCCACACATTGGTCGCCGTAGCCGATAAGACACAGAATCCCCGCATCGTCGAATTAGACAAAAAAGGCAACACCGTATGGGAAATATCTAACAAGGATATTCCCGGAGAGCCTTTAAAGTTTCTGGGAGGTATGCAATATTTCCCCGACGGGCGTTTGCTCTTCACAAACTGGGTCGGACATGTGAATCCTGAGAAACGGGATCATCTGTTCCTGGTAGACAGGGATAAGAACATTCTCTGTATATTAAAGGATCAGGAAGGAATACAAACCATGTCTTCCGTATTCAGCCTGGATGAAAATACCGGTTCACTTCATTAAAACAGTTATTCAAACAACAGCTATATGAGGAAATTATTTTTTATATCCCTATTCGGGATCGCATCGCTTACAGCCTGCCTGGCCGATAAGCCGCTACAAACAGAAAATAAGACCTATAAGAATCCTGTCATCGATTACAGTCTTCCGGACCCCAGCCTTATCAAAGCCGGTGACGGTTACTTTTACGTGTATGCAACGGAGAATATCCGTAATCTTCCTATCCATCGTTCCAGAAACCTGGTGGACTGGGAAGAAGTGGGCACAGCCTTCACAGACGAAACCCGCCCGACTTTCGAGCCTAAAGGTGGTCTGTGGGCACCTGATATCAATTATATCAACGGGCAGTACGTTTTATATTACTCCATGTCTGTCTGGGGTGGAGAGTGGACCTGCGGTATCGGAGTCGCAACAGCCGACAAACCGGAAGGCCCTTTTACCGACCGGGGTATGATGTTTAGGAGCAATACGATAGGCGTACAAAACTCCATAGACCAGTATTACATCGAAGAGAATGGTAAAAAGTACATGTTTTGGGGAAGCTTCCGGGGTATTTACGGGATAGAGTTGTCAGACGACGGACTAGCCCTGAAAGAAGGAGCGGAGAAAAAACAGGTAGCCGGTACAGCTTATGAAGGAACCTATATTCATAAACGTGGCAAATACTATTACCTGTTCGCCTCTATCGGCAGTTGCTGTGAAGGATTGAAAAGTACTTATACAACGGTAGTCGGCCGCTCCGAAAACCTGTTCGGCCCTTATGTGGACAAACAGGGGCAACCGATGATGGAGAATCATCACGAGATACTGATCCGCGGAAATGAAGCCTTTGTCGGTACCGGCCATAATTCGGAAATAGTGACTGACAAAACCGGGAACGACTGGATGCTTTATCATGCGGTAAGTAAAGAAAATCCTACCGGCCGCGTCCTGATGCTGGATCAGGTCAGATGGGTGAACGACTGGCCGGAAGTAACCGGCTCTACCCCTTCACTGGAAGCTGAAGCTCCCGTATTCTAAATCTTGAAAAATAATAGTTATGAAGAACAACCCTGTAATCGTTCCTAAACAACGGATTAATTCGATCGATGCACTTCGTGGTTTTGCTTTAATCGGAATCATGTTGTTACATTGTATGGAACGTTTTGATCTGACTTATATTCCGGTCGTTGATTCTCCTTTCTGGCAACGTATCGACACCTTTGTTTTCGATTCGATGTCCTTTCTTTTTGCCGGTAAGTCGTATGCCATCTTCTCTCTCCTTTTCGGTCTGAGTTTCTTTATGCAAATGGATTCACAGGCAGCCAAGGGATACGATTTTCGCGGACGTTTCCTCTGGCGCCTGGCCTTATTACTCGTCTTCGGATATATCAACGGCTTGGTTTACCTCGGTGAATTCTTTGCTGTCTATGCCATATTAGGCGTCTTTTTGATTCCGCTTTATAAAGTTCCGTCTAAGTGGCTGGTTATTTTATCTGTTTTATTATTCTTACAGATACCGGCTGTTATCAGCTTTATTTCACTGCTGGGGAACAACGTGCCTAATCAACCGACGGCAACCGTTGTCTATATGAATCATCTGTATGACCTCTGTGCGCAACGGTTCATGAACTGTACATTTTGGGATGTCATCGATTTCAACCTATGGAAAGGACAACTGGCAAAACTCCTGTGGGTGTTTAACAACTATCGTTATCTTCAGTTGTTCGGTCTGTTTATTGCCGGAATGCTGATCGGACGTATGGGAATTCATAAAAGTGAAGAAAAGATGGTAAAATATAGCCGGATGGTATTACCTTACAGTATTGTCTGGTTTGTTTTATTTTATGTGATCGTACTGTTACTCCCGGTTCTAGGTGTAGAAGGTTTTGCCCTTTCTGTCGGGAAAACGCTTTTCAAGACGTATGCCAACCTGGGTATGATGATGATCTATATTTGCGGTTTTACGTTACTGTATTACCAGTATAACGGAAGTAAAATGATGGATAAGATCGCTCCCGTCGGCCGTATGAGCGTAACGAATTATATGGCACAATCGATGGTCGGAGTGACTTTGTTTTATGGCTTCGGGGCTAACCTGGCTGTACATTTCAATTATCTGCAAAGTTTATTGGTGGGAATTGTCTTTTGCCTGATCCAGATCGGTTACAGCAACTGGTGGATGAAACGTTTTTATTATGGCCCGATCGAATGGCTTTGGCGTACACTGACCTGGTTTGCCAAAGTACCTTTACGACGGAAATAACAAGGGAAGGTAGCACTATATACTCAGGTATATCGACACTATAGACTTACACCTGTCAGCACTCTAGTGCTACCTTCTTTACACCGGTATGCTACTTATTTTTGTCGCGTACCTTCTATTACCTCCTGATTGATTTGTTTGACCTTTTCCAGATTCATCTTCTCAACCCAACGATCGTAAGTGACCAGCCCGTTTATCTCATGCTCCACATCCGTCGTCTGCGTGTAGATAGCCGTGCTCAAGCCAAAATATTTAATCATCTGCTCTAATTCGTTAAGCATGAGAATATAGGTGTCTGTCAAAACCTCTTTATTCAACATCATTTCATAGGCATCATTCCGCACAGGCCATAAATGCCCTCTGACAAACAATCCTTTTCCACCAAACTCACCGAGAGAGGCAGCCCTTTTCTCATCCGGACGAGGCATCGCCTTCGGCTCTATCTTACCATAATGATGCAGATCGACAAAATCACCATTACCCGGATCGCCATAGGCCGGACGATAACCCGGAGCATAATTATAACCGGACAGACCATTAACCAGACGACTCGGATCATATTTCTTCACCCAATCCGTTATATCGGTAGCTTCAAACGCTCCCCAGTTTTCATTAAAAGGAACCCACATCACAACAGAGGGTGAACTGATATGCTGATCAATCATCACCTTCAATTCTTCACGAAACTGCTTACGGACAGTAACAGAATCCGTATCATCCGGTTCCCACAGATTAGGCATATCCTGCCATACCATCAATCCCAGACGGTCGCAATGATAATACCAGCGCTGCGGCTCTACCTTTATATGCTTACGGATCACATTAAAGCCGGCTCGTTTAGCCAATTCGATATCATACAATAAAGCTTCATCCGTAGGAGCCGTAAAAATGCCATCCGGCCAGTATCCCTGATCCAGCAGTCCTATCTGAAATACAAACTTACCATTCAACAAAGGACGGTTTACTCCATCCACCTTTCCCAAAGACACGGAACGCATCCCAAAATAAGATGCAACTTCATCTACAATCTTACCTTTCGTATTCTTCAACTGTAACTTCAAATCATATAAGAAAGGATCTTCAGGAGACCAGAGACGAGGATTCTGTATAGGGATATAAAACTTATTATTAACGGTTCCTTCCGCTTTCGCTATTTCCGTCACACCGTCTTTAGCAACTGCCGAAACTTTTAATCCGTCGTTATCTGCACAAACAATCACTTCCAAACGGTTATTCTTTAGATCCGGGATCAGTTTGACCTGAGAAACATATTGTTTCTCCACCGGTTCCAACCAGACAGTCTGCCAGATACCGGAGGTAAAGGTATAATCGCCACGGGGTCCGTTTTTACCGGAGGCTGCCCTTCCATCGTTAGGGTCGTAGGCACCGACAACAAGCGAATTCTCTCCCGACTTCAGGAAATCAGTGATATCAAAAGTAAAGGCATCATATCCTCCCGTATGTGTTCCCACTTTCTTTCCATTCACAAAAACAGTCGAAATACGATCTACCGCACCGAAATTCAACAAAACATTTTTCCCCTTCCACTCCGTTGGAATCGTAAAACAGCGGCGATACCATAAACAAGTATCCCCTTTACGAGCAATACCCGACAATTCTGCCTCAGGCGGAAAAGGAATCCGGATCTGTTCCGGCTTAGCAGGAAACGTCGGAACAGTAGTCGCCGATACCGGATCCTGCAACTCCTTCCCTCCCATATAATCCCACATACCATTCAGATTCAACCAATCTGCCCTCACCATCTGTGGCCGCGGATATTCCGGCAGAGGAACAGATGCTTGCAAAGCTTTATCCGTCCAGGGGGTCGGCAAGATGAATTGCTTGGGAGTTTGAGCCTTCATAGTAAACACTCCTCCCGTGAAAAAACAGAAGGCCAGAGTAAGAAACACAACTTTTTTCATGATAAAACTAATTAATATTTGATTCTTATGCATAATCATTTAGGGGATCCCCTTCTTTTTAGAGTCTAAATATATGATATCTTTATTGTTTAATCTATAATTTTATTAAGTTATGAAACAAGTTGCAATGTTTACATGTCTAAGTTTATTATCACTTGGACTAAGCTCTTTCACTGAAAAAGAGAACAAAACAGAAAATGTAAAAACAGAAAATGTTGCTTCAACACCAACACTTGTACAAACTTGTGGAAATCGTCTTTCAAGCGATCTCATTTACATCGATCAAAGCGCATATAATCTTTTTTTCAAAAGAGGTGAAAATACAAGTTTTCGTATTGACTGGCAATGGGAGCAAGGTGGTGGTGGATATTATTATGCAAAAGGAACAACAGAAGTAAGAATTCTAGGAGATAGATTTAGAATCAGTATTCCTGGAGAAAGTGGTAGCTCGAATGTTGAAACCTATTGCTTTGTAATAGAACGATAACTCAATCTCACTTATCTTCTTTCTTATTTTTAGTAAGTAAAACAAGAGGCTATCTCAAAATGAAGTAGACTTCAATGAGATAGCCTCTTTTACTTTTCATCCTACGCTAAGCCAGACAACAGAAACTATTTCAATCGTACAACCGTTGAATAAATGGCTTGATCAGCTCCATTAGCCAAAACACCGACACGAGCATATAATGCTTTCGCTTTGGCTATTTCTGTATTACCACTAATATCCGCACTCAGATTTACTGCACCGGCAGATATTTCGGTTATATCTTTACGAAATACATTATTTACATCATCAGCAAACTGTGTCTTGCTTAAAATCAACATCACCTTGTTGATCGTTGCAGTCGAAACAATTTGATTGATTGTAAAAGAAGCTGTCATCGTCGTACCGGATACGGCTAACTGTTCGTTAGATATTGTAAAATAAGGAGTGACCTCAATATTCACTTCCGAATGTCCACTCAGATTAACCGTTACCGTATCATGCCGATTCATCCACGGTCCGTTACCATCTCTAGTTACCAGTTTATATTCTCCATTAAACAAAAGAGCGGAAAATTCTCCCTCCTGTCCGACAAAAACAGAAATCGGATCATGTTTTTCATAACCATCCTGATACAATTGTAATTGAATTGCTTCACCAGTACCACGTAAATTCAACGCTTGTCCTTGATAAGTTATTTTTCCGACCAATTTTGATTCCGGTGCATCATAATTATCTTTTCCACAACCAGTAAACAGAACCAGTAGTAATACTAACGAAAAAATATTTGATATAATCTTCATATTCAATTTGTTTTAATTATTGATACGGATTCTTCACCAATTTGGGATTATTATTGATCCAGCCCAAATCCAGGAAGTTGTAATAGTTCTGCATTCTGAAATAACGTGCATTCGGGGACATAAATAAAAAGTCTTCTACGAATACCCACTTTCCATCATTCGGATCACCCGGTGCAACTACACGATAAGGCCACAAACGACGATGACGGGCCTGTTCATCATTGTTATTGCCATTCCAGACTTTATCCGCCAAACGCCAGCGTTTCATATCCCAATAACGGTGATCCTCAAAAGCAAATTCAACCCGGTTCTCGTGCACGATATTATCGAATGTTACTTTTGTCAAAGGTTGTACACCGGCTCTTTCACGTACGGCATTTATATAACCTTCGGTTTTGCCATTATTCAATTCAAACGATGCTTCTGCTGCAATCATATATGCTTCCGCTACACGAAAACGAGGCATCCACATCTCAGAACCACGTCCACGAGTTCCGGCTGACGGAGTTTCATCCAAATACTTACGTACATAAAAGCCCGTTTTATTGATATACTGTTCGTTAGATTCTTTAGGACCATTCATAGCAGTCAACAGATTCCCCTGCGCATCCTTTGAATCCAAATCACCTGTTAAAAACTCCCAATTTCCATTATTCTGAATTAACTGTCCGGCTTGAAGAATCACAGGAATGCTCTTAAATTCTGCACCTGGATAAATAATAGTTCCCCACAAACGCGGATCACGGTCTTTAAAAGGTTCATCAGCCGTATTATAAAATTTATATGTTCCATTTTCCATCGTTTGCACCAAGCTCTTTTGCCCGGGAGTCTGAGTATTTATCAATTCATAATCCTCCACCAAATTTAATACAGCACCCAAATAACTATTATCAATATCCTCTGCATGAGACTTTGGAGCATTGTTAGTTGTAAAGCCATGTGTTTGTCCCGGGTATTTATAATCGCGTGCCCAAATAACTTCCGTATTATTGTCTTTTACACAAACTGCTTCGTAAAAATTCTTGCCTCTATCATCAGGGCGTTTATTTTGTAGCTCATACGGACTGTTATTAATTACATCTTCTGCAGCATCCAAAGCCATCTGATAATAACCTGATGCCTTATCAGCCGGGATACCGACCTCGCCACCATCTGTACGGATCGGTTGCGTCATTTTATTATTATAATTAGCAATAGATGCCGCATACAAAGCTGCACGGGCTTCCAACATCCTGGCTGCCCATTTATTGGCACGAGCCGAGTTGATTTGCTTATCGGCTGGAAGCATCGAATAAACAGCCTGACATTCAGAGATGACATAATCGTACGTAGCAGCTTCTGTTGAACGGGGATACTGCATAGTCGAAACATCCATACCTGGTTGATAATCGAAAATCTCGTCCCCTACTATTGGCATACCTCCTAGACTACGACACACATTAAAATAGTACCATGCTCGTAAAAAACGTGCTTCTCCTTCCAACGGAGTTTTTTCATCAGTAGTCAAAGCTGCCGTTTCACGAACTCCCTTTAAAAACTGGTTGATATCACGAACTAATGTATAATCGTACACACGCCAACGATCATCTTCAAAAGTAGAACGATGATCCGGTCCGCCATTACAAAAAGCAGCTTCATCCAAAACAGTCAATCCCCCCCAATCGTCAACGTGTTGTCCCCACGTTACCCGACCATAATAATTTGCCAAAACAGATTTAATCATAACCGCATCAGCAAATATCTGATCGTTCGTCATAATCCGATCCGGTTCACGATCCAAAAAATCACTACAAGCAGTTGTCGATAACATGCAAGCAACTAGTGCTGCTATTATATACTTTTTCTTCATACCACTTAAAATTTAAGGTTTACACCAATATTTATAATTCGCGTCGTCGGATATGCCAATCCATTTCCTTCAGAGGTTTCAGGGTCAATGCCAGGAGCATTCGTTAATGTAAATAAGTTTGTTCCAGCGACATAAAAACGTAAATCCGAAATTAATGCTTTTTCCACAATATGTTTCGGTAACGTATATCCTAACTCCAAATTTCGTAGCTTGACATAACGCACATTCTTTTTCCAGAAAGTACTGTTCCAATAATTACTATGCGAACTATTACCAATCAGCAACATCGGATATTTTCCTGGTATTAATTCACTGTCAGCATCCCAAATATCAGCCAAGTGCCATGTATCTTCCATATAATACTGCGGGTTATTACCTCCGTCATGGAATGGGTTACGCTGTTCCCAATCCTGATACCAAGAAGCCATAGCTCCACCAGTCAAATCGAATGCCAGATCAAAGCCTTTCCAACCAAAAGCAAAATTCAAACCGAAATTCAATACCGGAGTAGCTCCTTCTCTATAACCAACCGGACGTTCATCCATACTATTAATTACACCATCGCCATTCACATCTTTATATTTTATATCACCCGGACGAAGCGTTTTATTACCCTGACGGTCATTATCGATTGGATAAGTAGCGATTTCTTCCCAACTCTGGAACTGTCCGATAGCTTCCAATCCCCAGTTTACATATCCAAAACGATGGTTGATTGAATTACGATAAACATCCCAAGAGTTGGAGAAACGAGGTTTATACTGTTCCCAATCATAAAAACGAGAATAAGTGATATTACCGCCAATGGAGTAAGTGAAATCTTCCACATGATCCGACCAACGTACAGCAGCATCGTATCCCATATGCACATCCGAGTTCAAATTTTCTTTCGGCAGGCTGAATCCTACTTCCGATGGTAACAAAACATCATAACGGGAAGCGGGCAACCCATCACGCTGACGACGGAAAAAATCAAACTGTCCGGTCAAACGATTATCTAGAAAAGCAACATCAAAGCCAATGTCCAGTATTTTTACTTTCAACCAGGAAATTGTCGTTACAGGCAGACCACGGGGAACAGAACCTATTGTATAAACACCATCAATGACAGAGCCTCCGTTCTTATAATTATAACCACTCATATAGTCAAAAGGACGATATAAATCTCTATTCGGGTCACCCGATGTCTCCATATCATCTCCCACCATACCATAAGAACCACGAATCTTCAAATCACTGAAAATATTCGCCAACTTACTTTCTTTCCAGAAAACTTCTTCAGATATCCTCCAACCAACAGAGGCTGAAGGGAAAAATCCCCAACGCTGATTAGGCGGGAATTTCCAAGAACCATCATAGCGGGCAGAAAACTCAACCAAATATTTATTTGCATAATCATAATTTCCACGGAACATCCAGCCTAAACGAGCCTGTGTTTCATTTCCATAATCATCATAGGTATCCATTGTCGGATAATCAATCAAGTGCAAAGAGTTTGCAGTAGGTACGGAATGCAACCAAGAATGTGGAGTATCACGTTTGATCGCTTCAAAACCGACAATTGCTGCAACAGAATGATCGCCGAATTTTTTATTATAAGATAATTGAATATTCGAGCTTAATTCTTCCTCATGTCCAACTTCACGTTCTCTCCAGGGATTGGTATTCTCAAACATTACAGGATACGTATCTGTTGCTTCGTCATAACTATACAATTTATATGTATACTCCTGGTTATTCTTTACATGGTAGTTCAAAAAATAACCAACCATTGCTTTAGCTTTTAAACCATCCCAAATATCATATTCTGCCGTAGCCTGTAACTGGGCCACACGCCAGGTTTCCTGAAATTCTCCGGACAAATCATAATTTAACCAAGCGAAATTTGTTGCTGCATTTGAAGATGTCATTGTCGGGTAATTTGGATTATCATTTGCATAGGGACGTTTAGTCGGTAAATTCCGGTAGGTTCCAAAACGTGGCATCCAATAGTCATCCACTTCAGGAACACCCGGATTCTTTATATCTTCTATACGTCCATTCATTGTCGCCCCGACTTTCAAACGACTATTAATTTGTGCATCAATACTCATCTGCACATTCGTACGCTTAAATCCTCCATAATTTACAATCATGGCATCTTGATTCAAATGGCCGACAGACAAATAATAATTAATTTTGTCTGATCCTCCGGATATATTAGCATTCAGATAATATTGTGGATTTGTTTCCCAGATAAAATCATACCAGTCAAAAGGGACATATCCTTTTTCTTTGCCTGCTAACCATTTTTGATAATCCTCTTTACTATATGTATAATCTGTCTTTCCCTGAACAGTCTCGGACTGAACATAATTAGTAAGATAAGTAGCTGCATCCGCTGGTTTTGGGAAAGTTGAAGGGTTCTGCCAACCGTAATAAGCATTCAAAGAAACCGTATTTTTAGTATTCCTTTTACCTTTCTTGGTCGTAACGACAATAACACCATTTGCCGCACGTACTCCATAAATAGCAGCAGAAGCATCTTTCAATACAGAAATACTCTCGATATCGTTAAAATCAATATTATTAAATTGCTTTGAATCAGACTGAATACCATCGATTACATACAACGGATTACCCATATTACGAATCTGAATGCTGGTCGTTGCTCCCGGACGTCCGTCTGTCTGACGGGTATTCAAACCGGCAATCTTACCGACCAATGCCCCGGAAGCTGTAGAAGCAACAGAGCGGCTGATATCTTCAGAACCGACTTGTGTGATAGCGCCTGTTAACGTCGCTTTCTTTTGGGCTAAACCGAAACCGGTAACCACGACTTCATCCAACGCTTGAGAATCTTCACGCAACGTCACACTGACCGACGACTTCCCTTTTACAGGGACCGTCTGAGTGACATATCCTATATATGAGATTTCCAATACGGCATCAGGAGAGACATTTAAGGTAAATGTACCGTCCAAGTCGGTAATAATACCGTTCGTCGTCCCTTTCTCTACAACATTTGCCCCGATAACAGGTTCCCCCAAAGGATCGAGCACGGTACCCCTCACCACTTTTTGTTGCTGTTGTAGTTGAGGAGTCGAGGGTACTATAGATTTAACCATATTACCTTCTTCACTTTCCGGTACTAATACAATCTGGTCGTTTGAGATTTCAAAAGTCATCCCCGTAGAATCAAGAATATTAGCCAGCACATCTTTTACTGATTTACTATCAGCATTTACACTTACACGATGTGACAAATCAACTTTATTCTCATCATAAAAAAATGAATAACCGCTTACCTTTTCGATCTGGTCTAGCGCTTCACTTAATGATGCATTCTCTAAATGAAGAGAAATAGAACGAAGCTGCATCTTTGCTTCGATCAATCTAGGGAAACTAACCCATAATAAAAAAACAATTAACGAAAGTGGCATTCTCCATTTTAAAATACCACTGGTACTAAAGAACTTTCGTTTCTTCATAACTTTTTAAGATTTAATAATTTACTAATCACTTATTCAATGTTAAAAAATTGTATTTCTCTTGTGTTCTATTCCATAGGCATTACGATTTTAATTGTTACTACTTATTTGTTATTCTCACTGCATTGTTTTCATCGAAGCTGTATTGTATCGGATTTATCCTGGCAATCAACCGAAGTACCTCTTCTAATGATTCGTGTTTGATCGAAAACGTATATGCCTGATCAGTCGGAACCTGGGGATCCAACACAATCTTCACACCATACCATTTCGATAAATATTCGGTTAACTCACGGATTGATTTTCTTTCAAAACGAATAGATTCATGAGCCCAAATGGAAGAGAAAGCAACATCAAATCGTTCTGTTCGGATACTGGGCTTATTTTTAAGACAGACTGCAACATCCCCGGGTGTAAGCATTTGAGATGCTCCTGCATTTTCAACAAGGATCGATCCGGACAACAGGCTTACATTTACATTCTTGTCATTCTCCCTCGCTTCCACATTAAAAACCGTACCATACACTTTTACAGCTACTCCCCCTCCATTAACGACAAAGAGACGCTCCGAATCTTTCGCTACTTCAAAATAAGCTTCACCTTTCAAAAATACATTACGTTTTTTTGACCATAAAGAAGTCGAATATTCAAGCGTAGATTCTGCATTCAACCAGACCTTCGTTCCATCAGGTAAAATCACTTTCGATTTACCGTTTAATGAAGAATAAGTCAAAACAGCAGAACTGGTTTGATACCATTCACTGATCACATAACTTGTTGCAGAAAATAATAAAAGCAGAAAAACAGAAGCAACTCCCAACAACCAACGAAAAGAAGACAAGGACATCTTTACTATTTTAGGTTCCTTTTCTTTTATACAAAGTTCCATCCTCTTCCATAAAGCATCGACCTCCGAAACGTAATTTGTACCTTCCGCCATAAGAGACAACCATACGGATTGCAATTCAAGAAACAGGGTATGATTCGCTTTGTCTGCAAACCACACCTCCAGTTCAGTCTGCTCCTCAACCGAAATCTCATGCTTGAATTTCCGTATAATTAAATCCCATGGTATGTTTCTATCCATTTTGTTCTATTTATACAGCGTGAGACTCAAAAAAAGCCGATACCCCCTAAAACAAAATGATTTTTTTTTCACTTTTTGTGTAGAGGCATAACAGACAGCAACATTACTATGCGATTTCAACCAACACTACTGTATCACCTCTACCAGCACTATAGTGCTGGCTATGTCAGTCTAATGTCCTGTATCTATTCTGATTTTGGTATAGATCTCCTGCTATATTTCACCGCAATACCTCCCCGTTCGGCTTTTTTACGTATTTTAAAAGAATTATTATCGACTTCTCCTGTAATAAATTCAGGTATATTATAAGATTTCATCAAAAGATCGTAATAACCGGTATCCTTTTGAGGAAGTATAAAAGGCTTGGCTGTAGCACCAGTTTCAGCTACATAAGCCAAAAAAGGACGTGTATACAAGCCGTCTATACGCCGACTGCTAAATACAATCCAACGGCTATTTGACGACCAGGAATGATAACTCTCAGTATCATCACTATTTACAGCGTCCAGATAAAAACCTCTCTTTGTTCGTAAATCAATCATATACAAATCGGCATCTTTATGCCAGACTGGGAAAGTTCCGTAAGCGGACAACGTGCAAAGCATAAACTTACCATCAGGGGAAATACGTGGAAATGAAACGCTCTTCCCATCAGTGTAGGCATTATAAAGAGTATCTGCTTTATTACCGAAGGTCCCTGTTTCCGGATCAAAAGACAAATAACATAAACTATATGAAAGTTTTCCTATTGAATCAGGCATGGGACAAGCCGGAGCGCTACAATAAAACAATGTCTTGCCGTCTGGAGAAAATGTTGGAAATGTTTCGAAATTATTTTTAGAGGTAGTTAGAGGAGTTGATAAGATTGTATGTTTCTCTATATCGTAAACAACCACATCGGAAGCTGTATCATATACTTCCGTACGTTGAGTCGGATGCAAATCCTGGGTTGTTTTATTCACGGAAAAAGCGATATATTTACCGGAAGGATGCCAGAAAGGATATACCAATGCAGAAATTGTTTCTTCAACTTTTGTTTCCAATAATTCAATGTCTCCTTCATCGACCAAGACCGTCCCGCCCATTTTGGCCCTCATATGGAAAAGCATTTTATCCGGATTATGCATACAAAACGAATGACAATTCACACAATTATAATTTGTTATCTTATTTTCATAAATAGGAGTTTCTTCATACGATTCCAAATTCCGCTGGAAGATTCCCATTTTGTTCCATAATGAATATCCGGGATCTATCAAACGATAAGCAAGATACGGATCTACCGCTTCTTTCGTCACATACATCGAAAAAGGGGAATAGGCAATCCATTTGTCTTGTTCTTTTTTTGCAATCGTTATCTCTATTGAATCACCTTTAGCTTGGATCAGTAAGTCTTTCCACTTCTTTTCGGGAATACAAACTTCTCCATTTCTTCCTTCTACTTGAAACTCTTCGTCTCCATATCTAAACAAGGCAAGAATAGGTTGGCCTGAGGATTGAACAGAAAAATTTAACGGAGCTATATTATAAGGGATTGTCACATTTACATAATCCGGAAATATAGTAGGTAAACTTTCCATATTTCCTAATATTTGTCTATCTTTTGCACAAGTCCAGAAAAAAAACAACAAAATAATTAAATAGAACTGTTTCATCTTACCATTATTTATTTTTTAAATACCAAATAAAACCAATATGTATCTCCAAAAGAAGCAGCCATTACATCCCGAAAGTTAAGATATCCGCGTTTGTCATTCATGTCTTGGTTGAATGCTCCATACCTCTGTTCCACTTTCAGACCCACTCCCTTATGTGCCCACAGGGCCGGCTGCTCTTGAAACAAAGCAACGATTGCCTCCTGATGACTAATAGACAAAGATGGCCAAACCTTTGTGTGATAATATTTTTCATATAAAGCATTAAACTTTTTCAGTGTTTTACCTAATATATGATATCCCAATAAATATTGAAAAGCGATCTGGTTATTTGGATTGTTTACAGCCAGTTGTTCTAACGTTTTTAATATCGTAGAAGAAACGGCATATGTGCCTTTTCCTATCAAAGCCTTTCTTTTTCCTCCTAGCAATACATCTTCATTCACTAACTTATCATTATACAAATATTTTCGTTGTTCATTAGCCCATTGGCGATAAAACAAAGTACGTTCCAAGATATTAATATATTTTTCTGCTACCGGATAAGCACCAAATATCAGATTAGTTTGTACCAAACGTTTTAGAAAATAGGAGCTTCCGGTTATTGACGAAACATATCCTTCAAATGCAAACTTCTGTGCCGAAGCAATATCTCCTACATGAAAACAGATTTCAGTTAAAACGACTGCACAAGGCAAAGAACTGTCCCAGTTCGGTAACAAGCATTCTTTACTGAATTGAGGATAATGAAATAATTTATCCCCCAGCTCACCTTTACTGGCCAATGCCAGATTTAAAATATTTATTGTTTGCAGATTTGCCTTTTCTGATGAAAACATAGCTATTATTTTATCCCATTGCTCAGTTTTCAAATAATAATCTTGCTTCATATTCTCTTGCCATACCGGCTTTCTTTGGCTTTGTATCCAATACAAGGAGAGTAAAACCGGAAGTAACTGACAGGCGACAACTACAAAGTCTTTCACTCCTGATAAGTTATTTTTCTTTCTCAAGTAACCGGTTAAAACAATACAGACAGGAAAAGCAATCCATGAATAATAGATCATTCTGGAAGTCAAAAGCGGTTCGTAATAAAAATCAGGTAATAAAATCATCCGGTATTCTCCTTGCCAAGCCAGATAAACAGATAGATAAAATAGGAGAATCAACTCCAATAATATCAAGAATATATAATACCAATACATTTTACGATAAAGGACTTCCTTAAGAAGTATACTTATTCCAAATAAAAACGCAACTGGTCCTGCCAACCCAAATAAAACCAGTAACAAAAAACAACCTATAAGAAACCGAAATCTAAAAACCTGTACACTTATATACAAAAGAAAAAAAACGAGCATCAATAGGTAAGACACTGTACCTTGCAATCGATAATTCATATCCAAATGCAAAGGTAAAAGTGATAACACAGGTAATAAGGAAATCAAATAAGAAAAATTATGCGGAACAATTTGCCTGCAAATTCGTTGCGTCAACACCCCTACCATTAACAATAAGACTGTCGTAATCAATGCACCAACATACGGCAATCTATAAAACTGAGAAAGAAAACCTGATAGATAAAAAGCCAATCCGCCCGGTTGATTTGATGCATCTGAAAAATAGTCCCATGTTAATGGAAATATTTGCAATTGCTCTATATAATAGAAATAGAACTGGTATTCGTACTGCAAAAAGAAGAAAAAACTACAGCATACAATTCCCCAAACAGTAATATCTTTATATTTCATAATAATATTCGTTAGCTTAAACCTCTATTATTAATAAAGACTCAAAACTAACGAACACCCCTTAAACAAATGTGATAAATTTATTCCGTTGTCGGAAACGATGCAATACGTAGACGGGCAGCTCCCATCGGAACCAATGTTATTTCGTCTAATGTATCTGATTTCCTGGCATCTTCATATGGCAGCACACCGCATAAACCGTATTCATCGATCTTCCATTCCGGAATAAGACGCCCCTGTGTCTTAAATATCAAAGGAACATTTGTCAATGTAAATGGGTTATTATCAAAAGGCCACTCTTTGCGTTGAACAGAGATTGGAGCATTGATCTGCAGTGCATAGTTCCACGGGCTTGCCGGGTAAATCTCATAAGTAGGCCATGCAGAAGCATCGGCACCCTCCTGCCATTTTGAATCGCCAATAGCAGTTTCACGACTGTCTTTCTGTTGATAATCTTCATCTATCTTTAAAGACAAAGTCAGAGGACCATAATCGACACTGACACTATTTTTATTAACCTGCCACTGGCGATAATTAAATGTCATGGGAACCGTAAGAACGATTTCATCTGCATCCGACCATTCACGCGTAATTTTTGCATATTTACCAGCTATCAAATCAACACCCAGCTTCTGACCATTCACAGCAACCGATGCATCTTTACACCACGACGGGATACGTAAATAGAGTGGGAATGTCACATTTTCCGGAGTCGTCAAAGTAAAACGAACCGTTTCCTCAAAAGGATAATTTGTTTGTTCTTTTATTGTCACTTCAGTTCCGCCTCCGACTTTGACTTTCGCCTGACAAGCATTATATAAGACAGCAGCCATTCCGTTATCCGGTGTCGCATAAATAAGATTTTCGGTATAATAAGGCCAGCCGAAGCCATGATTATGCTGGCAACAACGGCTACTGAACGGATTCATAGAAAGAAATGGTCCGCTATTATCAATACCCGGATGATGATTTTTAGAGTCACTTACAATATGATTCGGGCTGGTTATATAACGAAGAGCTTTGTAATCAGGCATCAACGCCGCCGGATAACTATTAAATGCTACATCCTCACAGTTTTCTGCCCAATAAGGATCACCACTGATCTGAAGCATAATTTCATCAGAAGCCATCTGTTCCACAAAGCCACAGGTTTCAGTACCTTGTCGGGGATCAAAAAAGCCGATACGCGCATTTTCATCTGCTCCGAACATTCCTCCTGGTACCTGTCCGAATGCCCTGCGTACCAGGCTTTGCACATTATAACTGGCTGATAACATAGAAGAATCTCCTGAAAACAGGTAATAAGTAGCCGGTTCACGGAAACACTGTGCTACATTTACATTATGCCAGTTAGGCAATTGAGTCGATTTCGTCCAGTCAGCCGTATTTTTATGTATTTTTTCACCTAGCGTAAGTAAATTCTTATCTCCGGTGTGGTTATATAGCCATACGACACTCCAAAGATTGTCTCCACCACGGCTATTCTCCCAATAACTATATAAGAAATCTTCATCCGGTACAGTAAGCAGATAATTACAATACTTTGTCATAAAATCGATAATTCGTTCATCGTTCGAATATTCATAATAAGACTGCATAATCCACAGGACGATCATATTCGGCCAAAAATCCTGTTTACCATCATTCAGATGCATTGGACCGAAGTTTCCATCTTCCCGCTGACTTTTCAAGATACTTTCAATCCAGAATTTAGCTTCATTCAGCATCTGGTTATCCTGAACGATATAAGCCAGGTTTGCATATCCACGGAGCCAATAAGGAACTTCCTCCCAGCCCCACTGTCCTCCGGTTTTCAACCAGGCATTATCCTTCTTTTGTAACCAGGCACTGATCTCTCCCAAATGTCCGTTCAGACCATTTTTCTGCAACTCCAGTTGTTGCTTCAACCATCCTTCCGGCTGAATGGTACCGGCAGGGAGTTTAATAAATTGTTGAGGTTGTAAAGGAGCTCTGTTACTCACATAAAAATCATTCTGTGTTGAAGTTGACAATCTATCAACCTGCTCCACCAAAGTGTCTTGTGGTGCCGTACAAGCACCACAAATCAGAGAAAGGAACAATATACTTTTCTTCATAATATAATTATTTTATTTCCGGATAGATAACCGGAAGATTTATTGATTCATCAATTGAGGAAAGAAAAAGGTTTCAGGTAAAATACGAAAGTGGCTAAACCCATCTTGCATATTCTCCTGTAAAGAAACAATTGCCGTTTGTCTGGGAGCCACTTCCGAATTCGAATGATGGGTATGGAATACATAGCGCATAGTTCCTTTCCCGTCCATAAATATATCTCCATGACCGGTCCCATTATGTTTCAATAGTTCACGGCTAATAATCGGATTTCCTTCATATTTCTTCCAGGGCCCATAAGGCGAACGGGAAGTTGCATAGCCTACCGCATAATCAATATTTCGGAAATCATTGGCTGAATAGAAAAAGTAATAAAGACCCTCTTTCTTAAGAATAGTAGGTCCTTCAGAGACAGGCCATTCCGAATGCGCTGTATTTTCCCAACCTTCAGTTGCAGATATACACTCTTGAAGCGTATTTTCCTTTATAGCAGTAAGATCCTCATTCAATTCAGCCACAAACAATCGATTCCCTTTTGTCAGGCGAACATGATACAGATATATCTTACCATCCTCATCAAAAAACACATACGGATCGATCTGCTTGATTTCAGCCGGGAGTTTTGCTATTTTATTCTGACGAAAAGGTCCCAAAGGACTATTGGAAGAAGCTATGGCTATAAACTCGTCAGCTGTATAAGCCATATAATATTTTCCTTTATAACGAAATACCTGAGGAGCCCAAAATCCCTTCGATCCAAATGAATCCCCTTTCTTTAAAACATATCCGTCAGAAGCTCCTTTCGGTCCTTCCCACATTTTCAAGTCTTTAGAGGTATACACCTGAAAACCCTGACTGGAGTTTCCTCCGGTACCATACAGATAATAAGTTCCGTTTTCATAAAAGATAGTAGGATCTGCCAAATAAATATTCTGCCCGTGGATAGAAGCAACTCCTACCCCAAAGAATACCCAAAATAGTAATAATAATTTATTCATGGAATTGAGAATTATTTATAAAACGTTTTCTTTTACAAAGATAGACTCAAAAGAACGCTATATCCCCTAAAAAATAAAATTTTTTTACCACAAATATGAATAAGAATCCCCCAAATAAACTCTGATCTTCTTAAGTGCTATTGTTATTTGTCCCTCCACCGTCTTCTCTGAAATATGAAGTTGTTCGGCAATCTCTTTATTAGTCAAATTCTCTTCCCTACTTTTCCTGAATACCTCCCTACACTTTTCCGGTAAAAGACATACGGCCTCCTCTACCAAACGGTACAATTCCTGGAACTCGAGATCCGAATTATAATCTTGTGCCACTTCACTGATAGAGAGATCCTCCAAATAGACCGGAATTTTTTTATCACGGATATAAGTAAAAGCCTTATTACGGGCAGCCTGAAAGAGATAGGCTTTTAATGTTAACTTTATCTCAAAACGTTCGCGATTTTCCCATATATAGGTAAAAATATCCAATACCAACTCTTGCGACTTTTCCCGGTCATGAATATAATAGGTAATGAAGCGCTCCAATGAATCAGTATACTGATAAAACAAATGCTTAAAAGCGATTTGATCACCCTGCTTTATCAGTTTTAGCAATAATATATCGTCGTTGTTACTGCTCATCCCTAAATTCATTGATTGTTTTTACAGACATCAAAGATACACAAAGATTCAATCTATCCTTAACAAAAGATTCTTTTATTTAATATTTACGCTTTAAAACATAATATTTGTTCCTAAATACGTTCCAATAGAAAATAAAAAAGTCTTATAAACTTATAGCTTATAAGACTTTCTATATTCAAACTGTGATTCCGGAGCGATTCGAACGCTCGACCCACGCCTTAGAAGGGCGTTGCTCTATCCAGCTGAGCTACGGAACCATCCTTATTTGCGGTGCAAAGGTAGTACTATTTTTTAAATATGCAAATCGGAAAGCCTTTTTTTTCATTAGAAGGGATAACCTACGGCAAAATGCCAGGCAAAATTACCCTTCAGATTAGGATTCAGAATAGCCCAGCGATCTTTACCCCTTTCCTGAGGATTATACGCCTTCATACCCGTATCAAAACGAATCAGGAAGAAGTCGAAATCAAGACGCAAACCCAAACCATAAGAGACGGCTATCTCTTTATAAAAACGGGAGAAATCGAAATTAGCATTTTCACGATCCTTATCCTTGTGCATAGTCCAGATATTTCCGGCATCCACATAAGCAGCCATTTCAAACTTCCAGAACATCTTTGTACGATACTCCATATTCAGGTCTAACCGGATATCGCCCACCTGGTCGGCAAAAGTACCATCCGGACTGATCTTCATACTTCCCGGCCCCAGCGAGCGGACAGACCATCCACGCACACTATTTGCACCTCCTGAAAAGTAACTACGCTCAAACGGTAACATCCTCGCATTTCCATAAGGATAGCCGACTCCTACTCCTGCATGAAAAGCCAGTTTATTACGACTGTCCAACACAATACTTTTACTAAAATCGACATCTCCTTTTATAAACTGGGAATAATTGATACCGAATAAACGATACAGGCCATCCTCATCCTTCTTCGCATTTGTCAGTTTGGAAATCGCATAAAGCATATTTCCCGCCATTTCAAACGATACACGCAACGAATGCGTATTTCTTAAGCGGTTCTGAGGATTATAATTGCTGAATGAATAAGTATATCCGGACCCAACCACAAACTGGTCGGTGAAATTATAACGCTTCATCGACTCAGGCAAAGTAGCCTGAAAAGTAGAATCGATCTTCGGAATATGCACATAATCTATGTCCAATAACTTAAACGTGTGACGCGCCTGCATATTTGAACGGTCCTGCCAGATATAACTCCACCCTCCGGACAGAATCGCACGGCGATATTCAGGACGTGTCTGAATACCGTAACTAACCTTAAATTCGGTGGATGCACGAATCTTCCGTTTAAAATTATCACTTACGAAAGGAAACAAAAAGCGAGGGAACAAAATGGAAGACTCTGCCCCCAGCTCCCAGTAACTACTACCATCCGACTGGGAAGACAACGCTTCGTAAGCACCACGCACCTTGGCAGAAAACACTTCCGACCCTTTAAAGAAATTCCTATGCTGGTAATTTACACTCGAAGCAAAACCAAAGTCACCGGCCGAGTTCGTACCTTCCAAGTCGACACCAAAGCCTTGCAGTTTGGCCGGTGAAGTCAGAATCGTACAATTCAGCTTCATCGTATCCCCTTCCTCCACTTCCGAAAAACGTATGTTTACATTTCTCAGTGCCCGAAGGGCGGCAAAAGAAGAATAAGTCTGTTCCACCCCCCGCTCATTGAACAAGCGACCCGGAGTAATATAAGTACTCTTACGCAAAATACTCGGGCGAATACTTCTTCCGCTCTTACCATATAATATTTGTAGATCACCGACTTTCACCGTATCAGACGAAGTCAGTTTTAAATCACTCTGCACCTGATTCAACGGATCATAATCTGTAACGATCGTAACATCCTTTATATAATACTGGCGATGCAGCGTATCGATAACCGAACCATCCGGTTTAAGCTGGCGATACGGCTTCAAGACCATATCCAGATCCACAATATTCCGATTATAAGAGCTATCGGCCAGATAAGCCAGATAGTCGCGGTTGAAAGCATAATAGCCCCTCCTGCGAAGCAACGTCGTGATCCGCTGACGTTCCTTATCCAGGACATCCCGGTCAAAGAGTGCACTATCCTTTATCAGGGAATTATAATCTTCCGGAGAAATACGGAAAGCCGACGACACAGCTGAACGCCGGGGAGCCTTTAAATGAGCGATACTGTCGATCTTCGGATCATCCAGATTCATCGTATAATTATGTATCCGGTAAGGTTTATTCGAGTTAATCCGGTAGGTGACCACCGCCTTTTTTTGCCTGGACGTATCTATCGTAGCAGCGACCTCGGCATTCACATATCCTTTGTTGATAAAGAAGCGCCTCAACTCGTCCGTCGACTGATCCACCAGAGTAGTATCGAGAATAACAGGCGGTTCGCCAATACGACGAAGCTGTTTACTCAACCACCGTTTCTCATTCCGTCCCGACCAATCGTATACAAAAAGCTGCCACTTCATCAGTCCGAACACCTTAAAGTTAGGCTGCTGCCTCAGATAAGGCTTCAACTCATTGGCTTTATAGGATTTATTATCGGAAACGATTTCTACTTTATCCAGCAGATATTCTCCGTCACCGACATATTTTGTCGTACTGCAAGCGGCCAGTATCCAAGCAAGGCATAGGAAATATAGTATATGGAGGATTCCCTTCATCATTCAACCTTTTACGCACGCAAATGTAGCTGAAATTAAATAAATTCCCTTACTTTTGCTTTGTAAAAAGAGTAAAGATGCTGAGTAAGTCTAAAGTAAAACAGATCCGTTCGCTTGAATTAAAGAAGTTTCGTAACGAGTTAAATGCATTTGTTGCCGAAGGGAATAAGCTCGTGGCCGATATGTTGCACGCATTCGAATGCGACCTCCTGATAGCCAAACCATCCTGGATGGCAACACAGGGAGATATCCCCGCTAAAGAGTTACTGGAGGCCGACGATGAAGATATCCGCAAAGCCAGCTTCCTGAAAAATCCGCAGGACGTACTTGCCGTCTTTAAACGTCCCGTCTGGTCTCTGGAAGAAGCAGACCCGGCAAACCAACTGATTATCGCCCTCGACGGGATACAAGATCCCGGAAACCTCGGTACAATCATCCGGCTGGCCGATTGGTTCGGGATCGAACATATCGTATGCAGCCAGGATACGGCAGACGTATTCAGCCCCAAGACCGTACAGGCGACTATGGGTGCCCTGGTCCATGTGAAAGTACATTACACCGACCTGCAAGCCTACCTGCAAGCGCAACATGAAAAGAAAATCCCCCTGTACGGAACCTTTCTCGACGGAGAGAATATGTATACGAAAGAACTATCCGGCACAGGCATCCTCATTATGGGAAATGAAGGGAACGGCATCCGTCCGGACATCGAAGCACTTGTAAACGAAAAGTTATATATCCCCAACTATCCGCAGGAGCGGGAAACCTCAGAGTCGTTGAATGTGGCAATCGCGACCGCAGTGGTCTGTGCTGAGTTCAGACGTCGCGGGAGTAAAATGGGTTAACCGGAAGACGGAAACCGGACTACCCTCCGTCACGTTATCGGCCGCCGATACCCATTGGCCTGGCACAAAATCTCCACCTACCGGAACAGTTATACCTGCCGGTACAGGGATTAATGTACCATCATAAAATTCGGTATTTGCTATTTCCTGTTCCAAAGGATATACACCGACGAAACACCCTTCCGCATCCAACTCGAGGTAATGCATACGGAACCATTTCTTCCAGTATATATAATGCGAAGCAATCCTGCGCATACAAGGATTATTTTACAGAATCTTTATTGGCTATGTTTACAGAGTCTTTAGGAACAGACAACCGTCCGTAATTGTATCGCATCAGGTTCAGACTGTCCACATAGACTTTGAAATAAGAAGTCGAGTCATCTTTCCCATCCAGACGGATAAAGCCATATACGCTCTTCACCTGCTTGGTCGGCAACGTACGCAAAGTCGTTTCGTGATAACCGTCTTTCAACACCTTATCATTCACGGTAATGATCGTATCCCCCTGATTAGCGCTCAAGCGGATTTCCGGGTGATTCTTCATATTAGCATTCAATCCCCAGACACGCATTCCCAGGACGAAAGTACTGCCGGAAGGATAGTTTGTCTCCGGTTTGATATCGATAGTCACTCCGTTAAACAAGGCATTCGGTTCAAAGGTAAGATAAGTCAGTCGCGGCCAGATATCCACAGAATCCTGTTTCGATACCGGAGCAGCACTAGCCTGTACGTCTCCCAGCGCTTTCTGACGTTCATTCAATTCCGCCAGTACCAGATCGTACACCTGCATATATATATCCAGGTTACGGCCATACCATACCAACGAGCTGTCGTAAACGGCCTGTTCTATTTTATGTTTGCGGAACACCCCCTGATAAAGCGCCTCCTTTTTTGCATCATCACTATAAGTCTTATAATCGGTATTGATCATAGCCTCTGCCAGCTGCATATCGAGCAAGACGGCCTTCATCTCTTTTTCAGAGAGAATACCATCGGGCACCTTACTGCATGAAACCAGTAAAGTAGCCACCAACAAAGCGATGCCATATCTGCGCAAATTGTTCCGCATTTATTTCTTTTCTTTTTCTTTCGAGAGACTGTCCGACAAAGTATGCCTGTAAAATATCAACAACAGAAAAACACCTACACAGATAGCCGAATCTGCCAGGTTGAAGATCGGACGGAAGAAGACGAACTCCTCTCCTCCCCAGATCGGGAACCAGTCCGGAAACTCTGTCTGAATCAACGGGAAGTAAAACATATCCACCACTTTTCCGTGCAGCCAGGTGGCATACCCACCCTCAGCGGGCATAAGTGAAGCGACCTGACCAAAACTATGGTCGAATATGACTCCATAAAAAATAGAATCTATTATATTACCGATAGCCCCTGCAAATATCAATGAGACACAAGCAATAAAACCAAAACTGTACTTCTCCTTCACCAGCTTATACAGGTAATAACCGATAAAGCCGACCGCCACGATGCGGAATATAGATAAGAACAACTTGCCAATCACTTCAATTCCGAAAGCCATTCCCGGGTTTTCGGTAAAGTACAGATAAAACCACGGGGTGATTTCTATACTTTCATGCAGTTGCAGATGTGTCTTGATCCAAATTTTGAGAGCCTGGTCAAGAAGAAGGAGCAGCATTACAATAAACACTGCTCCCCAACCTTTTGAAAATTTCATTTATCTTTTACCTCCTTGTTTTGCTTCGATACTCAAAGTAGCATGAGGTACGGCACGCAGTCTTTCTTTCGGGATCAGTTTACCCGTTTCACGACAAATGCCGTAAGTCTTATTTTCGATACGGATCAAAGCTGCCTGTAAGTTCTGGATGAACTTCATCTGACGCTGTGCCAAACGTCCGGCCTCTTCTTTCGATAAGGTTGCGGCGCCTTCTTCCAACACCTTGAATGTAGGTGATGTATCAGCCACGTCGTTACCATCAGAATTGGTTACACCCGATCTCAACAACTCATAATCCTTTTTTGCTACCTCTAACTTCTCTAAAATAATGGCGCGAAACTCCTCGAGTTCAGCATCCGAATATCTTGTCTTTTCTGCCATGGTTCAATAATTTTAGGTTCAACATTCATAATATATACATCAGGCGATCCAATGTCGCAGTCCAAATATACGATAATATTTATATGCAGCAAGGGACGCCTTTCTTTTTTAATAAAAAATTCATTCCTTTTCGATACGAACCGACAGGTTGAAGTCTTCAAAATCAAGCACAGTTGCATCGCTTATTGCATGATCTGTAATTTCAACCGACACAGCCAGTACCTGGTTTGCTATATATTCATTATACTCTTTAATCGCTTCATCCATTTCATCGGAAGAAAGAACCGTAACAGTAATCTTATCCGTGATATCATAACCATTGCTCTTACGCAGGTTCTGGATACGGTTCACCAGTTCGCGGGCCAATCCTTCCTTACGCAAGTCTTCCGTTACTGTAATATCCAGTGCCACTGTCAGGCGTCCTTCGTTGGCAACCAGCCATCCGGGGATATCTTCCGAAATGATTTCCACATCAGCCAGTTCGACTGTTGCGTCCTGTCCCTCCACACTCAATGTGAATGTTCCGGCAGCTTCGAAAGCAAGGATATTTTCCTGGCTC
This sequence comes from Parabacteroides timonensis, assembly GCF_900128505.1. Classification (NCBI taxonomy): domain Bacteria; kingdom Pseudomonadati; phylum Bacteroidota; class Bacteroidia; order Bacteroidales; family Tannerellaceae; genus Parabacteroides; species Parabacteroides timonensis. The sequence continues at coordinate 1,170,789 of NZ_LT669940.1, read as the reverse complement.
ATGCCCTGGATAGCGGCAGCCAGGCTCTTCATGATCTTACCGTAACGCGGGCCTAACTTCTTAAAGTCCGGCTTGATACGTTTCACCAGGATACCGGCGGCGTTATCGACAAACTTCAGTTCCTTCACATTCACTTCGTTCAGGATCAGGTTCTTTACCGCCTCGATGCTTTCCTGCTGGTGAGCATCGACAACGGGTACCATAATCGTTTGCAGCGGCTGGCGAACTTTGATATTCACCTTACGACGCAAAGCCAATACCATAGAAGATACATCCTGTGCCATCTTCATACGTTCTTCCAGATCCTTGTCGATCAATGCTTCATCATATTTCGGGAAATCCGACAAGTGAACAGACTCTACTGTCTCACGTCCAGTAACGGCAATCAGGTCGCAGAACAACTGATCTCCATAGAACGGAGCGATCGGTGACATCAACTTGGCGATCGTTTCCAGGCAAGTATATAATGTCTGGTAAGCAGACAATTTATCCGTTGTCATGCCTCCACCCCAGAAACGGCGGCGGTTCAGACGTACATACCAGTTACTCAGGTTATCGTTCACGAATTCAGAGATAGCACGTCCGGCACGCGTCGGTTCGTAGGTATCATAGAATCCGTCGACATCCTTCACCAATGTATTCAACAACGAAAGGATCCAACGGTCGATTTCCGGACGTTCTTTCAGAGGGACATCCGGTTCCGAGTAATCGAATCCGTCCACGTTTGCATACAGTGAAAAGAATGAATACGTATTATATAATGTACCGAAGAATTTACGGCGCACTTCATCCATACCGTCGATATCGAACTTGATATTATCCCATGGAGACGCATTGGTGATCATATACCAGCGCAACGGGTCGGAACCATACTGTTCGATCGTTGAGAACGGATCGACGGCATTACCCAGACGTTTGGACATCTTGTTACCGTTCTTATCCAATACAAGGCCATTAGACACAACCGCTTTGTAAGCCACACTGTCGAATACCATCGTTGCCAGTGCATGCAAGGTAAAGAACCAGCCACGTGTCTGGTCTACGCCTTCAGCGATAAAGTCAGCCGGATATACCTCGCGACTATCCAGTAACTCCTTATTCTCGAACGGATAATGGATCTGGGCATAAGGCATCGCACCCGAGTCGAACCAAACGTCGATCAGGTCAGTCTCACGCTTCATCGGCTTACCGTTGTCAGAAACAAGGATCACCTCATCCACATACGGACGGTGCAGGTCGATCTTTTCGTAATTGTCCTTATTGTATTCGCCCGGATTGAAACCTCTGTCCTTATATGGATTAGACTCCATAAATCCGGCTTTAACAGCGTTGTCTATTTCGTTGTACAACTCTTCTACCGAACCGATACATTTTTCTTCCGTACCGTCTTCCGTACGCCAGATAGGCAGCGGAGTACCCCAGTAACGGCTACGGCTCAGGTTCCAGTCCTGCAGGTTTTCCAACCATTTACCGAAACGGCCTGTACCGGTACTCTGCGGTTTCCAGTTGATCGTATTGTTCAGTTCGATCATACGGTCGCGGCAGGCAGTGGTACGAATAAACCAGCTATCCAGCGGATAGTATAATACCGGTTTGTCGGTACGCCAGCAGTGCGGGTAGTTGTGTACATGCTTTTCGATACGGAACGCACGGTTCTGCACCTTCAGCATCATACATATCTCGATATCCAATGTTTCGTCTTTGTCCGTTTTTTTCGGATCGTAAGCATTCTTTACGAACTTACCCTGGAACGGATCGTAATCGGCTGCATTCATACGAGTCTGTACGAACTCAGGATCAAGATCTTCCATTAGATAGAACTTACCGGTCATATCCACCATCGGGCGATTATTACCGTCCTTATCGACCATCATCAAAGGAGGTACACCGCTAGCTTTCGCCACACGGTCGTCGTCCGCACCGAATGTCGGAGCGATATGAACGATACCTGTACCATCTTCCGTTGTTACATAATCACCGGTGATCACACGGAAAGCACCTTCTCCCGGATTTACCCAGGGGATCAACTGTTCGTAATGCATACCGGCCAGTTCCGGGCCTTTCCACTCGCCAACCACCTTGAACGGGATCAATTTATCGCCGATCTTATAGTCTGACAGTTCCAGTTCTGCAGCCTTCGGATTGAAATGTGCATCCATCAGATCCTTAGCCAATACGACTGTCATCGGCATACCTGTATACGGGTTGTAAGTCTGAACAGCCACATAAGTGATATTCGGGCCTACGCAAAGTGCCGTATTGGAAGGTAATGTCCATGGAGTAGTCGTCCATGCCAGGAAGAACGGATCGCCGAACTGTGCCATTTCCGGCTTCGGATCGAGGATATGGAATTGTGCCGTACAAGTGGTATCCTTCACGTCGCGGTAGCAACCCGGCTGGTTCAACTCGTGTGAGCTAAGACCTGTCCCGGCAGCCGGTGAATACGGCTGGATGGTATATCCCTTGTACAGTAAACCTTTCTTATATAATTCTTTCAGCAGATACCACAATGTTTCGATATAACGGTTATCGTAAGTGATATACGGGTTTTCCATATCCACCCAGTAGCCCATCTTGTCGGTGAGGTCTTCCCATTCTTTGGTAAACTTCATCACATCGCGGCGGCAAGCTGCGTTATAGTCAGCGACAGAAATCTTCTTACCGATATCTTCCTTGGTTATACCCATAGATTTCTCTACGCCCAGCTCAACTGGCAGGCCGTGAGTATCCCATCCTGCCTTACGGTTCACCAGATATCCTTTCATGGTCTTGTAACGGCAGAAAATATCTTTAATCGAACGAGCAATAACATGGTGAATACCCGGCATTCCGTTTGCAGAAGGCGGACCTTCATAAAATACAAACGAGGGGTATCCTTCACGGATTTCAAGACTCTTATGGAAGATGTCGCCATCCTGCCATTTCTTCAACACCTCTTTATTGACGTTCGACAAGTCGAACTTAGAGTATTCGGTAAATTTCTTACTCATATCGCGTTATTTTTATCAATCTTCTAAAAATGCCGCAAAGTTAGTGATTTAATTCTAATTAGACAATAAAGAAATTTACCAGGAAATGACATATAGGTTACAACACTAAAAAGTCAAAATTTGAACAACCCGTTTTCATCCAGGTTGATAGGCAGCATGGCGGAATTGGAGGCATATTCTTTGGGTATAGCCTGCTTGATACGTTGCAGATCTTCTTTATTCAGGTCGATATCAACCGCCTTGACGGTGTCATGCAGCTGGCTGACTGTGCGGGAACCAACCAAAGCCAATATATCATCACCCTGCGCCAATACCCATGCGATGGCTAATTGCGACACGGTAACGTTCTTCCCGGCAGCAATTTTTTTCAATATATCCAGCCGTGAAACAGCCTGTTTCAACTTTTCCGCAGCCTGCGACGGCATTCGTTGGCTCAATGTTGCCAGTTTTTCTGCCGGGTTGCTACCTCCGATCACTCCATGGAACAGGTTGGCAAAAGTAACAATCCCGATACCCAGTTCGCGTGCCGTGGGAATCAGGCTTTGTTCGATCTCCCTGTCGAGTAGTGAATACCGCACTTCAACCAGGCTGATCGGGTGAACGGCATGTGCACGACGCAGTGTGTCCGCATCGATCTCGGTAATCCCGACATTACGCACATAGCCGGCTTTTACCATATCCGCTACCGCTCCGATCGTCTCTTCCACCGGGATATGCGGGTTGATACGGGCGGGTTGATACAGGTCGACATAATCCGTCCCCAACCGCTTCAGTGTATAAGCCAAATAATTCTGTACATTTTGAGGACGTACGTCGATACCATAAAAACGATCATCAGGAGTAAGCATCCCACCAAACTTGACAGAAATAAAGACATCTTCCCGCCTACGAGTTTTCAACGCTTCCCGGACAACCAGTTCGCTCTCACCGTGACCATAGAAATCCCCTGTATTCAGATAAGTTATTCCACTGTCCAGTGCAGCATGTATAGTATCGACACCTTGCTGAACATCAGCCATTCTCATCGCCCCTAAACCAATACGGGAAAGGGTAATGCCATTCGTTTCTTTATTCAAATATTTCATTGTTTCGTTGTTTGATATTATAAACTATGAACTACAAATTTCCGATAAATCTCTTGAATATAACAGTTCCATATATGTTTGTTTTTGGTCATTATCTGACAAAAACACAAAAAACTATATAATTATCAGATAAGCCATATAATCCGTATGAATTTAGCAAACCAGAGTAATCTACCTTTCAAAAAATTATGGTTATCTTTGACCTCATTAAAAGGTGACTGCTATGAAATCGACCTTAGTAAAGTTATGTGATCGTATGAATGAATATGAAACGAAATATCGAAAAGGAGGCTCTGTATGTTTGACAAAAATAAGATAGATAGCAAGATTATGGAGTTCGTGGTCTTCGCCATCGAATGCGCAGCACAAAAGACAGGTATTCCGGCTCCAACACTTTATAATCGATTGGAAAAGGTCGATCTTATTTCCCGCTATCTAATCGAAGGATATGATATGCTTCATACTCAAAGTCGTGAATATATTGCAGACACATTGATAGAAGCCCTTGATAATTGGGAAAGTTATTATAAAGAAAAAGGAGAATAAGCGATGACAGATGTTTTAGTATGGAATAAATATAGCCGTATCGTAATGCAACTGGCCGAACGACTGAAAATATCTCCGGTCAAAGCTTTGCACTTGTTTTATAACAGCAAAGCATATGCCCTTTTACTCAATAAAGAATATCCTTTAATAACAATGAGCGATGCATATATTACAGATGAAATCATAATCGAATTACAGCGACAACAATCCTGAAACAGAACACATGATTTTTAAGCCCAATAGGCATTTTTTCGTCATAAACTATTGTTTATTCCGTTGCATCTACTATCTTTGCAGTATTACAGAAAGTGCAGAAACTATGGCGTTAGGTTCTGTTCTGTAGAAATATTTAGAATAAGGCATTTTAAAATATTATCTCAGTACCTTGTAAACATCCCAACATACACGACGTAATTGAGATAGTAGCAACAAAATGCCCATGTTGTTTGTATATACATAAGTTATATATGATATGACGTGGGCTGTTGCTTACTATCAGTGCGTCAAGGTCGGGATACCTACAAGGTCTGAAAGTAGCAATAGCACCACGTTTTTTTATGCCTTTTCAAGCTATACTTTTTACTACAACGCATTTATATGTTAAACAATCATACAATCAGTAAAAAGGAATAGTGAAGAGGGGACTCTGCAACTGTCCGGTTCGGGAGAATAGGGTAGTATCTATTGTATAGCAGTAATATATATCAGATAAAACACTAGTATTATGATAAACTTGTTAACTAAAATTCGTGATTATGTAAAACTTCTCCTCCCCGACGACCAGAAGCCAACCTTTTTGAGCAATGCACTCACAGATCATAAAGCGGCAACATGGGAAGAAGCCAGTGTCGTATCTTCATCTGTAAATATTCCGACGGCTAACGAACAACCTCCAGAAGAGAATAAGGATAAAGAAAGTGATTTTATTATTGAAGCGTTCAAAAGCCTGTCACCCGAGTATTTATTGGTCGTGTCGGAAATGAGGAACTTACTTAATTCCGATCTTAAAAAGATAGTATTCCATGCATTGGCCACCAGATTAAGCGTCGAAGAAGTTGCGAAACATTTAGGTATCACTTCCCTGGAAGTAAAACAGATATTTCAGAATGCCATCACGGATATAAGTATCCAGTCAGGATTTGTCAGGGCCCACCTCAGTAACCGTATTCGAAAAGATATGGAAATCGACCAGTTGAAAGCAAAGATACGCTCATTGGAAGCACTATTGATAAAGGAGGAAATCAAACAACCTGCCAAAAAGAAAGTAACTCTCCAAATACCTTATGAGAAACAAAAGAAATTATTATCCAAACCATTAACTCAATGTCTCAAACTGGAGATGAGGACTATCAATATTTTCAAAGTATTAGATATATGTACACTGGAAGATTTATTGAAATTCACTTCAACCAACGGACTGGCCGCACTAAAGGAGCAACGCAACTTCGGACGTTTATCTTTAAATAAACTGGAAAGGGAATTAATAAGAAAAGGGATCTTTACTCCTGACGGTCATTGTGAACTATATAAAGAGATAACTAAGAGGTAAAATTGATAATTTTTTCTGAAACTGTATAGCAGTTATAAGCCACCCTGCTCGTGAGAGTAGGATGGCTTTTTTAGAAAAATATTCCTTCACGTAATACAAGTATCCTCGTTCTGTATGCCGGTTCGGGACATTGTTGCGACGCAATAGGCGGCCGAAAGCATTTATGGTTGTGTTGCTAAAAGTCAGGTGGCTACGCTTGCGGATACGTTGCATAATCTCAGCAGTGGGCATACAGCTGGTCATAATCGATAAAATGCCTGCGGTTTATCTCACCATTTATTTCTACATACAGGAAACGCCGGCTGCCGGTCGGATCGGATAACAAATCCATATTGTTACAAGTCCCGACAAATCCGGCATACCGTTTCAAAGCCCGCACACTCGATTTGTAGGCACGACGGGCATTCACCTCGGGCTTTTGAAGCAGGTATTTCAGAAAAGACTGACGGGAATTTCCCGTTGCAGTTGCATCCGGTAATAATTCAGTGCCCGCTGATAGGCATGCGCATGAAACCACTCCGCCAACTCACGGCTGGAAGGCAAAGATCCATCCGGCAGCGTAAAAGGGACAACAATCTTCACGCTTTTGCGGCTCGAACCGATAAATGCAAGCATTGTTTGCAGTGAACCGGCCGCCTTCCGCCGTATCTCCACCGCCTCCGTATAACCTGATAGATTATTGATCTCCAACAGAATAAGCCCGTTGTAAGCCTTCATTTCCACAACCTCTTTTTTCTTATTCAATTCGGCGCCGAAAACGATTTTGGGCAGCTTGGCTGACGCCGGACAAGGATAACCCGGAGGATATTCCTCCAGTTTTTCCCGAAATTCTTTTACCGTTCGTCCGGCCACCGGGTCTTTCATCGTTTCTATTAAATCATTAAAGGAAAGCGTCTTAACGGATTTATTTCCGTCTTTGTACAGTGTGATATTCATTCGCTTGTAATTTAAGGTGTACTTTCTGCCTAAAAGTAAGAAAAAAAGCCATATAAAACAAGGCTTCTCTCAATTATTATTTATATCTTTAGTCCGTTATTCCTTCTTGTTTGACAACTGGCAAACGCTTGTAAGACAGTTATCAAATAAGCGTTTGTCAGCTGTCAAACAAGCGTACGGCAATTGATAAACAAAAAAAAGTAAGGCACTTCGGAATTACCGGATAGTAGGTTAAACCATAAATCATAGTAGTTATGTGTGCAAGATATCGAATGGTTCGTAATCCGAACCCTACGGGAGACAAGAAAAAACAGGCGTTGCATCCGCGGGTGGTACCTTATGGAACTATCAGTACAGAGGAATTGATGCGGGATATAGAAGGACGATCCGGATTTTCGGGAGCCGACATCAAGGGGGCTTTGCGGGTGATTGCCGATGCGATGGCCTTCCGGCTGGATGAAGGATATAACGTAGAATTGGACGGCCTCGGCTTTTTCAGCGTCTCACTTGTTTCGCGTCCGGTCATGGATAGAAAGGAGATCCGCAGCGAGTCAGTACATTTCCGCAATGTGAATTTCCGCTGTGGCAAATACCTGAAAAGCAAACTAAGATCGATCTCCCTGGAGCGTATGCCGGAAGGGAAAGGCGTTCTGCCCTCTTTCGATGAACGGGTACGCCGACTAACGGAATATCTGAACACACATCATTATATCACTTGCGGTGACTACCGGGAGCTAACAGGCTGTTCTAAATATCGTGCGCTGGAAGATCTGAAGAAGCTGATAGATGAAGGAAAATTGGAGAAAAACGGGTATAGGAGTACAAGGGTTTATTCATTTCCTTCAGCTGTAAACAAATGATTACAAATAAGATAATATATACAGATGAAGGAATGAAGGATTTTTATTAGAAAACTTTTGTTATAACTTTTACCATATACAATAATATACAAACATGCAGGACTATAATGCTATCTTCGGTAACACTATAGTCCTGTTTATCTGAAACTGCAATTTCACCCTATTCTCTTTTCTCAAAGACAAACCATTCCAGGCTCATTAAATCAGCCTTCTTCATTTCCGGTTCGACCGATTTAAAGACCAGTACCAAGGCATGTTTTCCTGTAACCGGTTTAATTTTTGTCTCATGTATAGCATAAGCCACCTGGCCATCCATCGGGGCAATATCGCATACTCCGAGTAACTCGCCTTGCGGACTATCCAAACGAATCTCTATTTTTGCTGCCCTGTTTTCATTCCATGTCTTACAAACAAAATGGCTGACATCCGTATCGGTAAAATCATAATATTTCCAATAAGCATGATCGCCGTCACGAATGGCAGACAAATACTCCACAGGGATATCATTCTCCGGTCTACGTACCGAAACCATCACATTTCCCGACATCAGACAGGCTCTCGCCGCATCCATCCGATAAAAAGGAGAGATAGGACCACCGATTCCCTGCGTGGTCATTTCTACTTCCGGAATCGTGCCGTCCGGATTAAAAGTGATAGGCTCCAGGCAGGCTTTCCGCATGGTTCCGGTTGCAGTCGCATGGGTAGGACGGTGATAAGCGATATACCATTGTCCGTTGATTTCAGTTATACAACCATGGTTATTCACCAGCTTCCTGTCGCTTCCCCAATTATCGACAATAACCCCTCTATACGTATAAGGACCTAACGGAGATGTCGCTGTCGCATAATCCAAAGTCGCACAGTTAGATTTGCCATGCCGGGAATGGCTTCCATATACCAAATAATAGATGCCGTTCCTCTTCCGGACAGAACTGCCCTCATTGAAAAAATGCGCATTGTATGTCAGCAGACTGTCATGGACAGCCCCTTCTATAGAGAGCATATCTTTGCTCAATTTTGCACCCCTTGCATGCCATTGTCCCCAGAACAGATAGCCCTGCCCGTCATCGTCGATGAATACAGACGGGTCGATACCACTTATCCCTTCTATCTTTTTCCCATCTCTGAACGGACCGTAAGGAGAAGAAGAGACGGCAACGCCTTCATCATCCCCCCCTCCGGCCAGGCAATAGTAGAGATAGTATTTTCCATCCTTATAGATACAATCCGGAGCATATAAAATCCTGTCTGTATAATCGACTTGCTTCCCTAAACCTTCAGTGGCAAAAGAAAATTGCTCCACATGCCAATTCACAAGGTCAGAAGAAGAAAGTACATGATAAGAGTTCGAGCACCAGTCATTACCGGGTTCATCACGTGACCCGTAGACATAGATACGTCCGTCTGGCATCTGCCTGACCTCCGGATCAGCTATATATACTCCCGGAGGTGCTATCGGGTTCAACGCCCGATGAGTGGAAATAGGAAGGACATTGTCACCTTGATTAGACGAGACCTTCTTTTCACTTAGTTGACATCCGGCCAGAAATCCCGCCACAAGCAGGCTACCGGCTCTTAAATAATAGTTCATGTAATCAATAGTTTTTACAAGTGATGATATTCTATATGCTTTTTATACTTAATATCCGCAGAAGAACTCCCTATCATAATCGTAAAGCCCCCAGGTTCCACCACGTACTTCATATTTTCGTTCCATAAACCAAATTCGTTGAACGGGATACTGATTTTCACCGTTTTTGTCTCACCTGGTTCGAGCCAAACCTTCTGAAAACCTTTCAACAACATAAGAGGCGTTACAACGCTCGATACTTCATCCTGTATATAGCATTGTACAGTTTCAGCTCCGACTCGATTTCCCGTATTGGTTACATTCACTGTCACCTCTAACGGAAGCCCTGTCGTCAAAACCGTATCATTCAACTGCGGTTTGCCGTACTCAAAGGTCGTATAACTTAACCCGAAACCAAAAGGGAAAGCCGGTTTATCATCCTCCCGCGACGAACCTAATCCATAACCAGTCAGATAACGGGATTTCGTTTGATAGTAATATTGAGGCACATGACCTGCCGATCTGGGAATAGTGATCGGTAAACGCCCCGATGGATTCACCTCGCCGAACAAGATCTCAGCCAAGGCACGTCCGCCAAACATTCCCGGTTCCCATACATCCACAATAGAAGGTATATGGTTGGTGATCCACTCATTGTTAAGTGGTTTGCCATTAACTATCACAACAATGACAGGTGTACCTGTAGCCACAATACTACGTACCAGTTCCTCCTGTTTACCGTAGAAATCGATAGAAGGGCGATCTGCTGATTCACCATAGGTACGCAATCCCCATTCCGAACGGATCCCGTAACCGCCTACAGCTATGATAGCCAAGTCGCATAAGCGTGCCTTTTCGGTCGCATCAGCAATGGCATAATTGTTCAATTCACCTCCTTCCTGCAACGACAATTTTTGCAGATCAGGATCAGTAGTATTGACAGAGACATCCGATTTTTTCCCTTTCAAACGTCCGCTATTACTATACACCACTTCAATATCTGTTCCTACGTATTCACGGATACCTTCATAAATGGTCGTCACATTGTCATCAGGCTGAGTAAAAGTTCAATCACCCAAAATAGACTGGTTGTCGGCATTAGGACCTGTCACTAATATCTTCTTGTACTTCTTCTTATCGAGCGGTAACAGATTATCTGCGTTCTTTAACAGGATGATCGATTCACGTGCCGCATCCAATGCCAACTGATGCGCTTCTGGAGTACCATAAGAAAAACCTGTTTTCACATACCGGTTTTCAAATAATCCTAACTCAAATTTTACTTTCAGCACTTTTGATACGGCCTCGTCGATACGACTTTGCGGCACTTTACCTTCCTTCACCAACTCCAGCAACGGAGTAATAAACGCATCCGTCGATGAAGAATACATGTGTACATCCAGTCCGGCAAGCATTCCCTGGCAGACAGCATCTTTTTGGTCGGTAGCCGTGCGATGGAGCTTGATCAGGTTTTCGATATCACTCATATCAGTCACATAAAAGCCTTTAAAACCCAGTTCATCCCGCATAATATCGGTTAACAACCACTTATTACTATGTGCAGGAATACCGTTGATATCGTTGTGTCCGGGCATGATAGTCATTACACCCTCTTCGATAGCTGCCTGAAACGGCGGCAGAAAGAAACTACGCAGCATACGCTCTGATATTTCTGATGTAGCATGATTGACACCTCCTATCGAACGTCCTCCTCCTACAAGATGTTTTACGCAAGCAGCCACTTTGTCTTGAAGATTTTTATGGTCTTGATATCCACGAATGGCCTGACGTACCAGTGTTGAAGTCAGGAAAGGACACTCGCCATACGTCTCACCGGTACGCCCCCAGCGGGCATCGTGTACCACATCGATACTAGGTGCAAAAGTCCAATGTACACCCGATGCCCGAATCTCTTTGGAAGCAGCCATGGCAATACGATTCACCAGCTCCGGATTGAAAGTAGCAGCCTGCGATATGGAAGTCGGAAAGATTGTCCGACCGGGCATTTGCGCCAATCCGTGAGCAGCATCCGATCCGATCAAAAAAGGAATTTTCAAACGAGTTTTTTCGGAAAGAGCCTGCAGTTCATTATATTCTTCAGCACTCAAGGTAGATACGACCCACGAACCGACTCCCCAATTGTTCAACAGATCGGAGTTTTCTTTATAGCTTTTGATGTTCCAACCAGCAAATTGATCGAGTTGTGCTATTTTTTCTTCAAGAGTCATTTCATCCATCAAATGCTTCACTCGTTCCTCTATTGGATGAGTAAGATCCAGACAGATCGGTTCTTGTGCATTCAATTGCATAGCCAGCGATAAACTTATACAGCAAAAAATCGATTGTATTCTCATGATTTGATTTCTATCAGATTGAAAAGAGGCTGTGCTATTCAACATTTTATTGACACAACCTCTTTTACTTTATAACTAAAGAGAAAGAATTTCACTAATTCCATCCTTGATTTTGCGTCAACGCCCCATTGGTCAAGTCGATGTCTTTAGACGGAACCGGAAACAAATAATGTTTAGAAGGATCAAAATTGTACATTTCAACATAACGGCGGGGAACACCGTCCACAGTTACTGTCCTGTCGGTAGCTCCGACACCATCCAAACGCATAAAAGCACCGTACACTTCTCCATTCATCCCCTCACCAGAGACTGCCACCGTTTTTTCAGCAACCTTCCAACGACGGATGTCGAAGAAACGCAAACCTTCGTTTGCCAATTCCACACGACGTTCATTACGAACCAACAACCGTAGGGCATCTTCCGACGTATAGTTGGCTTCTATCACACGCCCACCACCGCAACGATCACGTAATTGATTGATAATAGCGAATATTTCAGAAGAAGCAGCAACCCCTTTCGTTTCAAGCAGCGCCTCAGCATGCATTAGCAGTACATCTGCATAACGAAAATAAATAACATCTACACCACCGTCCAGGATTTGAACCATAGCATGATCGCTCCAGTCGCAATACTTCTTCCATACATATCCGGTTGACGAAGGTTCTTTCGCATCATAACGTTGTCCCGGGATACTTTCTTCAGATTCCGGGTCATAGAGAACCCATGTCATAGTTTTCGATTCACGGATCGTAGAAGTCGGATAGATAATAGATTGTGCCAAACGGGGATCCCTATCTTTATAAGGATCTTTCGGATTATAGGTTGAACCATTTTCATGTATCAATCGCCCATCAGCCATGGGGTAAGCATCGACCAAACTTCCTGTAGGAGTAAGCGCACGAAGTGCATCTCCGCCAGACATTTCTTTGAGGAAAAAAGCTTGATTCAATCGGTTGCCAGTAGTGATACTTCCGGTCGTATGAGCATGTTCACGCGCCAGAATAATTTCATCTGCATCTTCGGCATTCCCGTTAAACAGGTCGGCATAAGGTGTTTCACCGGCTATGTTAAGCGAATATTTACCAATCAAATCCGATGTTACAATCAACAGATTACTGAAATCATTTTCCCACAAATAAGCACGTGCTTTCAACGCCTTGCAAGCTCCAGCCGTAACACGTCCTTTTCCAAGTGATTTACCATCTAACTCTCTAATTGCTTGATCGAGTTGATTATGAGCAAACGCCAACACTTCAGTCTTGGGTGTTCTTGTCTGAATTTTGGCTTCTTCCTCAGTTAGAACTTTTTCTATTAAAGGTACATCCCCGTACAAGGCGACTAAACGAATATAACTATAAGCTAAGAAAAAGCGTATTTGTCCGGTAAGCGCCTCTTTTTCTGTAATGTCCAACTCAGAACATTTTTCTATATTTTGCAGAAACTGCCAAGCCATACGGATGTTGGTATAAGCATACGCCCAATTATTATTTACAACAGAAGTGGTTGTAAGATATGAACCGTTACCAACTAATTTAATATCGGTATACCATCCCTCCCAGGCCATGTGGGAGTTATCGGACATCGCTTCGTCGAAACAGGGATGCATCTCATATTCTAACGGGAAAGCACGAGAATATACATCAGCCACAAAGGCACGAACGTTACCGGGTGTTTGCCAAAAAGTTTCCTCCGGCAATTTATCTTCGGGAAGTGCATCCAACACATCATCACAAGAACACAAAGCACATCCTACAAGAAAAGCTATTGATAAAAGTTTATATTTCATAATAATTTTAAGTTTTAAAATGTAACATTAGCACCTATGCTATATACTCTTGAATTTGGGAAAGAAGTAGTATTCAATCCGTTTTCAGGGTCAAAGACTCTGTATTTCGTCAATGTGAACAAGTTGGATCCTGAAAAATATAACCTGACTCTTTCAACTGGAGATTTCTCACTGAACTTGAAGGTGTAACCAACTTGCAAGTTCTTCAAACGCAGATAAGATGCATCCTGTACCCAATGTGACATGTTGGCATAGTTCAAACGATTAGCCAATGTCATACGTGGGTAGTACTTACCGGTAGTCGGATTCGATGGGTCGAAAGAATCAAAATAATGCTCTTCCATAGCGGTCTGTGAACCTAACGGTTCGATAATATCACGTCCCAGGAAACCATCGACTTTACCAACTCCCTGGAACATGGCCGAGAAATCTAACGCCTTATAATTAAATCCCAGGTTCAGGCTGAAAGTATAACGAGGTATCTGGTTACCAATAATCTTTTTATCAGCTTCCGTTATCTTTCCGTCTTTATCCAAATCCTCGATAATAATATCACCCATCGAGAAATTCGAGTTATATGTCAACATTACATCTTTATACTGTTCATATTTCTCCTGCGTATCGGCAAGCCCCAGCGTTTGCCAACCGAACAGTGCATCGATCGGTTCTCCTTCAATACGAGTTGTCAGGCTGGATGTCGGCGACTTGTATCCACGCATATCCAAAATTTTATTCTTTACATCAGACAACATGAAATTGACATTATAACTGAAATCTTCATTTATCTGATCCTGCCAGTTGATAGTCAATTCCCATCCGCGGTTTCTAACTTTGCCAGCATTCGAAATAGGCGGTGTGATACCTAGTAGGCTGGGAGATTCGAGACTCAACAAAATATCATCCGTATCCCGATTATACCAGTCGAATGTTAAGCCCAGGCGATTGTCAAGCACATTGACATCCAAACCAAAATTCAGATTCGTACTTGTCTCCCAGGTGATAATATTGTTCCCCATAACACTTTCCGTCATCAATGACTGAACAGTACCATCGAACAGATAAAAACGAGTACCTCCATTTACTACGGCATATGTAGACATACTGAGATAATCATCAATACTTTGGTTACCCAACTTACCCCATGATGCACGTAGTTTAAGGTTCTGAACAGCACTCTTAAGTGGATTGAAGAAAGACTCTTCAGATATTCTCCAGGCTGCCGAGAAAGAAGGAAAAGTACCCCAACGATGTCCGCGGGCGAATTTGGAAGAACCGTCACGACGCACATTGGCTTCAAACAGATAACGATCTTTATAAGAATAATTCACTCTACCAAATACGGAAGTCAAGGCACTATAAGTCTTATTCCCTGTTGCCGTAGCTGTAGCTGCATCACCTGGATCGATCACTTCGAAATCATCAGTTGGGAAGTCTTTTCGTGAAGCTGCAGTCGTATTATATCTGAACTGTTCACGTGATGCTCCCAACAATACATTAATATCATGATCGCCGAATGTTTTCATATAATTGGCCGTTGCACTAAGAGTCAAGTTACGATTACGATACCAGGTATCCGTCTTGGTATTACGAGCCACGAATATATTTTCACTCTGCCCTGCCGGTTCAAAAGCATCGTAAATAACTTTCTTTTCAAACTTATCTACATAAGAGGTTTTACTTTCGTACCCTAATACTCCTTTCAAAAATAAAGAGTTCTCGAACAGTTTGATTTCAGGTGACAACAACAACGACAGCTTATCCGTTTCATATCGTTGATAACCATATTCATCGGTTGTCATACGTACCGGGTTCTTCGGTGTAGAATGGAACGACCAAGTACCATCCGAATATTTTACCGGCATATTAGGGAATGAGCGTGGTGCATAATAATAGGCATAACCAAGTCCCGGACTCTCTTTACTGACATCATTGATATAAGCAATATTCGATTGAATAGTGAACCAATCGGCTAAATTAGCCGTCGTATTCAAACGAGTATTATAACGTTCGTAAGAAGATTCGATAATACCGTCTTGTTTAGCATATCCTACTGTTCCAACATATTGTACACGGTCGTTACCACCCGTTATAGAAACATCATGTGTATGTTGTAAAGCGGTATGTAACAACTCATCGAACCAATCGGTATTTGCTTCATTATGATCAATATTTCCTGTACCATTCTTCATACGATCGATCTTGTCCTGCGGGAACAATAATGTTGTACCATCGGGCAATGCCTTACCATCAGCCAACATAGCACGATTGTACAACTCTGCATATTGCCAGCCTGTAGCCGACTTCGGCTGACGTGTGGCTTGTTGCCAACCGACATTTCCATTATAATTAACTTGTACTTTACCTTCCTTTCCTTTTTTCGTCGTAATCAAAATAACCCCGTTGGCAGCACGTGAACCGTAAATGGCAGCTGAAGCTGCATCCTTCAACACCGAGATACTTTCAATATCATTTGGCAAAACATCTGCAATACTCATCGACATACCGTCTACTAATACGAGAGGACCTGCATTTTTCCATGTTCCCACCCCACGTACGGTAATGGTCGGATTACTTGATCCGGGCTGTCCCGATGATTTTACGACTGTCAAACCCGGAGCCAAACCAGCCAACGCATCTTTCATGGTAACAATCGGTTGGCGTTCCAATTCTTCGCTCTTAATAGCAGATACCGATCCTGTCAGATTTATCTTCTTTTGTACACCATAACCAACAACAACGACTTCATCCAACGCTTGAGAGTCTTCTCTCAACACAACATCCAAATGTTTTTTACTACCTAAACGAAGTTCTTGAGAGACATAACCAATATAAGAGACTTGGATGACAGCATCTACCGGAACTTCCAATGCAAAATCACCATCAATACCGGTAATTGTACCTATAGTCGTACCTTTTACTGAGACATTCGCTCCGATAACCGGCTCGCCATGTTGGTCTTTGACAACACCGGTAACTTTTTTATCTTGAGTTATTTGCTGTATTTCCTGCTTCTCCGTAGAAAGAATAATCTTTCTATCCACCACCGAATAACGCACATCCGTACCGGCAAACACAGTTTCTAACACTTTAAATATATCGCTTTTATCAACTACAACAGAAACTCTCCGCTGCAGGTCGACATGCTTAATATTGAAGAAGAAAGAGAAATCAGACTGTTCCTCTATCTCATCCAATATCTCCTTTACTGTTTGGTTCCGCATCTCCAGACTCACAGTCGCCTTTTGAGCATAGCTGTCGGCTGCTTGTGCCAAACCAATAGTACATACTAGTAAGAAGACTGACAATTTCATAACTCTCGGTATTTTATTTAAGATAAACCGCAGAAACTCTGCTACCCAAAACTGTTGGGTATTAAAATGTTTTTGCATAACTTTGTACTGATCTAATTAATAAAAATGATTTACTATGCTTGTCTCCAAACAAGCGTTTTAAATTAATTCTTTCCATCCGGTGAAATACTCCAATATTTCACCGGATGTTTTTCTCTAGGGTGGTTTACTTTTCATGATTTTTTCAATTAGGTTAATAAATTTCTATTCGAGTTCTCTCATTCGTCGTATCCTGAGTATCCAGATAACGCCATTTTATATTTGATGATATTTTAAATATTTCCAATATACGTTCCAGTCGCTGATTGGTGAAAGAGCCATTGAATGCCTCTGTACGAATACGGTTATTGGATAAAACAAAGTCAACATTAAACCGTTTCTCCAACATCCGTAACGCTTCCGGCAGCGGAGTTGCCAGGAAAACGATTTTTCCGTCTTTCCAGGCCGTTTCGGTTTCACCGCTTGTCTGGATCAGTTTGACCTGAGAAGAAGTTGTATTGTAGATTAATTTTTGTCCGGGCTTCATTACTACCGTGGCAGGCTGCTGGTTCTTCTGATAGGCAAAGCAAACCTTACCTTCAACCAGCGTAGTAGATACAAATGAGTCTCTCTCAAAAGCTTCCACATTAAAGGATGTACCTAACACCTCGATCTGCGTATGGTTGGGAGCTGAAACAATGAAACGATGTTCGGGGTCTTTTTGTACTTCGAAGAAAGCCTCCCCTTTCAACTGCACGCATCTCTTGTCTTCACTGAAAAAAGAAGGATAAGCCAAAGATGACTCCGAATTGAGGTATACTTTAGATCCGTCCGGAAGATCGACGGTGGTCGTCATTCCCGGATTTGTTTTTATCTCGATCATTTGAGCCAGCTCTGTTCGGGGAGTAAAATGTTCGATCCCCCAAATAATAAGAAGAGGGATAAAGAGGATGGCTGCAACGCGTTGCAGCCAAGTAAACATGTTTACTTGGGACTTCTTTGTCATTCTGCCACAAACAGATGCTAAAGCCTTTTCGGTATTCACCTTCGATTCCATCTGTGCCGTACCCATTACCTGATCGATGGCATAGATTTGTTTGACAATCCGGTAATTATCTTCCGATTGCCCGATCCATTCCTCCACCATCCGACATTCCTCTACCGTCGCCTCGCCGGAACAATACCGGGGAAGAAGTTCTTCTATCTGATCTATATTAAATGTTTCCATTTTCATTTTTATGCCTGTTTATATATTAGACAAGGGAACTCCGACGGATTACTAAACGAAAGTCCACTTTTTTTTGATATTTTTTTTATTCAACAAAAAAGCTAACTTTGCCGACAAGGAGACAGTTGTATGAAAAAGCCCTCACAAGCAATAGACGATTCATTTCTGTTATCGGCCATGCAACGTGGAGATAAAAAAGCCTATGGTACCTTATTCAGAAGATACTACCCGATGTTGTGTACGTATGCAAACCGGTTTGTCAGTCTGGAAGATGCCGAAGAGATCGTGCAGGATATCATGTTATGGTTATGGGAAAACAGGGAGGCACAAATATTCAATACCTCTTTCAGCCAGTATCTGTACAAAACAGTCTATCACAGAAGTATCAACCAGCTTACCCGCCAGCAGTCGCAACTGAGGGCAGAGACACGTTACTATGAGTATATGCTGGAAATGCTGCAAGACAACGATTTCACGCAGACGGAAGAATTGAAGAAACATATCAGCCAGGCAATACAAGCTTTACCCGCCAGCTATCGGGAAGCTTTTGTCATGCACCGCTTCGAAAATAAAAGTTACAAGGAGATTGCCGAGATTTTACAGGTATCGACCCAAACTGTGAATTACCGAATCCAACAAGCCTTGAAACAGCTACGGGTTAGCTTAAAAGATTACTTACCGTTAATCTTATTATTATTTCCCAAAAACCTGCTTTCGTAAAGGCTTATTGAAACTCTATATGCTATTTAAAACTTATTGGGCCGCTTCCTGCAACTGTTCAGCCAGCTTATCCATATTTTCAGGGCTTGCGGCTCCTTTAAATTGCAGTTCTCCTTTTTTGTTGATAATGGCACAATGAGGGATACTTAACATTCCGTTATTGCCATAGGTGTTATAGATATCCATCCTAAAATACTCATTAATAATAACATGATCGCCTTTAAGGTCGTAATAGCCGGCCATCTTTTTCCATAGATCCGCATTCATCGGACGGTCGATAGAAACATACAACAATACGATGTCATTTTCTTTTGCATACTGCTGCAAGGGTTTCACATGGGCAAACGAAGCACGGCAGGGACCACACCAGGTAGCCCAGATATCTATAAAAATAACTTTACCCAAATACCGGTCGGTTATTTCTTTAAAGGAACGTACACTGTCCGTATTCAAAATATGGATACCTTCCGGAAGATCAAGCTTGTTGAACAAAATATTTTTCTGTACAGCCTCATCCAGGGCAGGGATCAGCTTACTGGACGGATACAATTCTTTAAACTCTCCATACAAGGAAGGGATATCGGTAGAAAAGCTTTCGTTCGAGGCATCTTCCAGGATAATATTACTCATCGCAACTTCCTGTACACGTCCTTTCAGGTTAACCTTATACCAATCGAACAATTTCTGATTACTTTCATTCCGGCTGGCCGGCTGCTGTCCGGTCTTCATATATAGTTCGATTCCGGCAGCACTCCCTATGACATCGGCGAACGCTTCGGAAAATACATTCTCCGGCTGGTTTATATCTGTATACGCCAGCATTTTCGGATAAACAGCCTCCCACTCCTTCTTCGCATCTTCCGATCCCCGGTAATTGATCCCGAAATACTGGTTCATAAAAGCCAATAGCATCTGCATACGTATATCCTGAATGGCTCTTTTCTTAAAGAGATCATCTACACCGACTATTTTCTGTTCAATCGACACCCCATAATCGGTCAACTTTTGATAAACAGAAGAGGCCACCGTATCTTTTTCTACGTCGAAAACGTCGCCTTTACGGGCTCTTAAATTGAAAACATCCTCCTGCACCCGGGAAAGCTCCTTCACAATTTCATTCTCTTTCACCAGTTTATTCTCTATGTTCAAGGAGTTTTCAAGGGAGGCATCAATATCGAGCTTATTCGTTCCGGGTCCTACATATATCGTCCCTAGATATCTCTGTCCATAGACGTAAAAAGATATTTTTTCATTCCCGTTACCAGGAAGCGTTATATGATACGTACTATCCGCCTGTACAAACAGTGTATCCCGCTGGGTAGAGTTATATACACCATCCGCTGTCGGCCAATAGATGATGGTATTACCGGAAATATTCGAGACTTTTCCTTCAATAGTCGTCGATTGCGGAGTACAACTAGCCAGTCCTAAAGCAGCAATACCGGTCAGCATATATGCTAGTACTTGATTTTTCATTCTATTAGCTTTAAAGTATTATATAAAATCTATTGTAGAAGAAGCCGTTACAAATGTAGGAAAATATTTCATTCAAGCTTTGACCGGCCAATTATTTTTCCGGCTGTGATGCATTAACTGCCATCAAGAGGGCCACGACTTCCGAATAATTCTTCCGTCCGGAAGGGATATTATTTCCTTTCAGGAACCAGTTGTAAACGGTATCCTGGATCTCACCGATTGTCGGATTATACAGTGCCTGCCAATAAGCTACCTTATCGTTGTAAGCCTTTTTTACTTCCGGGGATATCGTCTCCGTCCATTGCTTGAATTCGTCTTCCGGCAATAACTGATAAGCATTCCCCAACACATAAGGCAAGAGGGCAAAATAGGCGGAGAAGCGTATTTCAGGATTACCTGAACGGGAACATACCAGAAATCCGTACAGGTTGGCTTCCGCTTCACTGGAAATTCCCAGGACATGCGCCATTTCATGCGCATAAGTAAAAGGATACTGTACCGGAAGGAGATCCGGATTCAGATTATATTCGATGAAAAAAGGGCCTATATATCCCAATACCCCGACACCGCTCATCAGGGATGGGATCAGCATCGGCTTCGGATGAAGATAAGCGGCAGGAGAAACCAGGCCGAATTGTCCGGCTATTTCGCGATAGCCGCTTTCTACTTTCTCTGCCACAACTGCCTGGTCGATCTTTTCCACAGGAGTAAAAGAAGCATTCAACGAGTCGGTATAAGCCGACAGGAAAGAACGGAAATCGTCTTCCGAATAGGCAAGGTAAGGGATCTCTGTCCGGTCAAAAAAGTTCTCCCGGAAATAGTTTAACCCCCAAGCCATGTAAAACCAGATATAAACCCATAACAGATATTCGACAGTACGTCCGATTACCATTTTCCATGAGCGTCGTTTCACAATAGCATATACCCAATAGATAACCAACCCGGCAATACTTCCGTAAATAAAACAATCGCCTATGGAAAAAGGAAAGACAGAAGATATACGTGACAAGACAGCCGAAAAGAATGGATAAATCGTACGGGCATAACCTTCTCCCCATGCAGGCAAAGCCATTATAACCCATATCAAAATCAGGCATACGACCAGAACAATCCAGCGAATACGTATCCTTTTGATCCAATCTTTCACCATCACAGTCACTTAGATGATGTTTTTATTCAACAACTTCCTGACATCCGCTTCCGACAGGTTGCGACGAGCAGCATAATCCTTCATCTGTTCTTCATCGATCGAACCGATCATGAAATATTGCGAATCAGGATGAGCAAAATAAATACCACTGACTGTTGCCGTAGGATACATCGCTCCATTCTCCGTCAACTTAACACCGATCCGGGACATATCCAACAGATTATCCAATGTATAATTAAGCAACTGATCGGGCAACGAGGGATAACCTACCGCAGGACGAATACCCTGATATTTCACCTTGTACAGATCGGAGACCGACAACGATTCGTCCGGGGTATATCCCCAATATTCCTTTCGTACCTTTTCATGAAGATACTCTGCAACAGCTTCTGCCAAACGGTCTGTCAATGTCTGGAGCAACATGGAGCTATACGTGTCGCCTTCTTTTTCCAGTTTATTCTTCAATTCTTCGGCTCCGGCACCGGCCGTCACGACAAATGCACCGACATAATCCGTACGCCCTTCGGAAGCCGGAATGACATAATCGGCAAGCGATTTGTAGATACCTTCCTCCTTCTTCGACTGTTGACGTAATACCGGAAGTACAATATCTCCCATTTTGATGTTATCACCGTCACTGTTAGCTGGGAAGAAACCGTAAATAGCTTTACAATACTCCGCTTTCATTTCGACCAACTGATCCAGCAGTTTGGCGGCATCTTTATACAATTGCATGGCTTCTGCCGCTTTCGGGCGTTCATCTTCCGAAAAGTCTGCCAACCAGGCTGCACGACAGCCATCACATCCATGTATTTTCGTTATCGAAGCATAACGCCCGCTCAACCGCCAGGCACTGAAGAAGAAAATCCAATTCACATAAGGGATGATTTCTTCCAGAGGAATATAAGGAACCACATGCACTCCCATCCGGGCAGGAACAACCGGAGTATAAGCCGACCAGTCTATCTTCTGTGGATTGGCACGGGCTTCACTTAACGAGACCAGTACTTCTTTCTTTTGATCCATAGAAGCACGCAAGATCTCATACTCTTTGTTGAGCTCTTCAATATAATTATCACGGGTTTTCGGATTCAGCAACTTGGCTGCAATCAACGGATTCTGCGAAGCATCGAGCACATGAATCACCGGATAATCGTAATGGGGAGCAATCTTTATGGCAGTATGCAACTTCGATGTTGTCGCACCTCCCACCATAACAGGTATGGTCAATCCGGCTTTCTGCATTTCGTCCGTCACATGTACCATTTCCTCCAAAGAAGGCGTTATCAACCCCGACAGACAAACCAGATCGGGTTGTTCGTCGATAGCTGTCTTTACTATTACCTCGGCGGGAACCATAACTCCCAGGTCGATCACTTCGTAGTTATTGCAGGCAAGTACGATCGACACGATATTTTTACCGATATCATGTACGTCACCTTTCACCGTAGCAAAGACTACCTTTCCGGCTTTAGCCGAACCGGATGCCGTTTTATCGGCTTCAATAGCCGGCTGCAATATAGCGACTGCCTTTTTCATGGTACGGGCTGTCTTTACCACCTGCGGCAAAAACATCTTACCGGCACCAAACAGTTCACCGACCTTATTCATTCCCCCCATCAGCGGACCGTCGATAATATTCACGGCACGCGGATATTCTTTCAGGGCTTCCTGCAAATCTTCTTCCAGATGATCGCCAATACCTTTTATCAACGCATACTCCAACCGTTCCTTCAATGGTTGTTCGCGCCAGGCTTCGTGCTTTTCTTCCGCACCGCCCTGCTTTTCCACATGCAGGTTCTGGGCATAAGTAATCAGTTCTTCTGCTGCTTCCGGACGGCGTGCCAGGATCACATCTTCCAATAAATTCCGGAATTCTGGTTCGATATCTTCATATAATACGGCAGAAGAAGGATTCACGATACCCATATCCAACCCTTTACTGATGGCATGGTACAGGAATACGGAATGCATCGCCTCACGCACATAATTATTTCCACGGAACGAGAAAGAGAGGTTACTGATGCCACCGCTTATCTTCGCACCCGGCAGATTCTGTTTGATCCACTCGACTGCACGGATAAAGTCCAGACCATATCCGTTATGTTCTTCCATACCGGTAGCGATAGCCAGTACATTCGGGTCGAATATAATTCCATACGGATCGAAATCTATTTTCTCCCGAAGCAAACGGTAAGCACGTCCGCAGACTTCCGTTTTCCGTTCGAAGGTATCCGCTTGTCCTTTCTCATCGAAAGCCATCACGACGACAGCCGCACCCAGTTGTTTGATACGGGCGGCATGAGCCAGGAATACTTCTTCTCCTTCTTTCAACGAGATCGAGTTGACGATACTTTTACCCTGTACGCACATCAAGCCTTCTTCGATCACTTCCCACTTGGAAGAGTCGATCATGACAGGCACACGGGCAATATCCGGTTCGGATGCCACGAGGTTCAGGAAGGTTGTCATTTCCTTCACGGCATCGAGCATTCCGTCATCCATATTGATATCGATCACCTGGGCCCCGTCTTCCACCTGCTTACGGGCGATGGTCAGCGCCTCTTCATAACTTCCTTCTTTGATAAGGCGCAGGAATTTGCGCGAACCGGCTACGTTACAACGTTCACCTATATTGATAAAGTTATTTTCTTTCTTTACTTCCAGCAATTCAAGACCGGACAACCACAAACAATCCGGTTTTGCAACAGGTACATGCGGTTTCGCTCCTTTTATCAAGGCTGGATACTGTGCGATATGGGCAGGTGTCGTACCACAACATCCTCCCAATATATTTACTAATCCTTCTTCGATAAACGGCTTTACATGGCCGGCCATCTTTTCCGGTGTCTCGTCATAAGTACCGAAGGTATTAGGTAATCCCGCATTCGGATAGGCACTTATATAATAGGGGGCATGTTTTGCCAAATCTGCCAGGAAAGGCTTCATATCGGCTGCTCCGAAAGAGCAGTTCAGACCTATACTAACCAGGTTGACATGCTGGATCGAAGCCAGGCAGGCTCCTAATGTCTGACCGGAAAGCGTCCGTCCTCCCTGGGCTGAAAGCGTCAGCGACAACATGATAGGCAGTTCTTTTCCCTTTTCTTTTAAAACAGTTTCTGCCGCTTCCAATCCGGCTTTCACGTTCAAGGTGTCGAAAGTCGTTTCAAAAAGAATAATATCTACCCCACCGTCGACCAGGGCTTCCACCTGTTCCTTATACGCCTTATAAACATCTTTATAGGTAACTGCGCGATAAGCAGGGTTACTGACATCGGGACTCATGGAAGCGGTTTTATTGGTCGGACCGATGGAACCGGCAACAAAGATAGTCCGGTCAGGATGTTCCGCCATAAATTCGTCAGCCACCTCACGTCCCAACTTTCCGGCAGCCAGGTTGATCTCGCGTACAAACTCCTGCATAGCATAATCTTCCATGGAGATTGCATTAGCATTGAAGGTGTTCGTTGCAAAAATATCTGCCCCGGCATCCAGGTATTGACGGTGAATGGATTTAATGACATCCGGACGGGTAATACACAACAGGTCGTTGTTTCCTTTCAGCTGTCCGGGGAAATCGGCAAACCGGTCGCCGCGGTAATCCTGTTCATTCAGTTTGAAACCCTGGATCATGGTACCCATACCACCATCCAGAATCAGGATACGCTCCTGCAGGGACCGTATAAATATTTCTTTATTCATAGATATGTTTTTTTCTTGGTGAAAAGAAAAACGGCAAGTCAATATATCTTACCGTTTAAATGCTCTGTCCATCTCCCGCTTGTCGTCACGGGCCTTGATCGAATCGCGCTTATCGTATTCTTTCTTACCTTTGGCGATAGCGACAATTACTTTGGCTAGTCCCTTCTCATTGATAAACATACGGGTAGGAACAATAGTGAAACCGCTGTTGCGGGCGGCACCGTCAATCTTGCGCAACTCCTTCTTCGTCAACAACAGCTTCCGGTCGCGGCGTGCCACATGATTATTATATGTCCCATAGAAATATTCGGCAATATACATGTTCTTTACCCATAACTCGCCTCTTTCCATGATACAAAAAGTATCCACCAGACTGGCTTTTCCCAGGCGGATCGATTTGATCTCCGTCCCGGTCAATACGATCCCGGCAGTAAATGTTTCGAGCAATTCGAAATCGAATGTGGCCCGTTTATTCTTTATCTGTATATTATTACTAATCTTCTCTTTCATCTTTTTCTATCTGTCAATAACGCAAGCCCGGCATCAACATGAATAGCACAAATTCAATCACGGCTGGCGTCAGTAAAATAACTACGGTTGCTATACCGGCAAACTTCAGGCGTTCATTCTCTGCCACCTGCATATAAGGCCCTGCTCCTTCCCATACGATATAAAAAGTATAAAGTATAAAAATACGCAGAAAGAAAAACTCCGGCAACAGCATCAGGACGATGTT
Organism: Parabacteroides timonensis; assembly: GCF_900128505.1. Taxonomy (NCBI): domain Bacteria; kingdom Pseudomonadati; phylum Bacteroidota; class Bacteroidia; order Bacteroidales; family Tannerellaceae; genus Parabacteroides; species Parabacteroides timonensis. Next base: position 1,144,772 of record NZ_LT669940.1, on the reverse strand, counting down.
CAGTGCAAACATCAATGAAGAGGAATAACCGACAAAGCGTTGGCAAAGTTTCATATCTTTCGTTCTTTTAAAGAATCCCTGCCAAAGCTCATTCAACAGGTAAGCACCCAGATAAAAACCACCGAACGAAGCGACCAATGTCTTAATCGAGGATTTTAAAGCCAACTCTATATCAAACTCCTTTCGCGTAAACAATACCCCCAGAAAAGCTGCGGCTGTAACCAATCCGATTAACGGATACACAAACTTCGACAAGAATTCGTCACCCTTCTCTTCTTTCTTTGTCAGCATTTCCCACGCCTTCCCCGGTTGGGAAATGATAGCTATTACCCATTTTAATATCTCTTTATACATCTCTCCGCTTTCTATTAAAATGACAAAAGTATAAAAATAAGGGATACAAATTGTTATACAAAACTTTTTATCGTCAATAACGGTAACCTCCCTTTACCGTAAACCTTTATTTTTATCCGTATATCTTTTATTCTCCCGTCTTATTTTCCAACGTATAATCTAACTCCAATGTAGACCATTCAACAGCAGTTGTGTCCTTATTGGGTTTTGCAACATAATTAATTGCAATAGTAAGCTTTTCCGCATTGTTAGCTGTTTCCATCTCCAATGCTTTATTGAAAAAGCTTTCAATATCGAATGCTTCCGTATGAGCTACCTTTACAGAGTCTGCATCTGCCGGTATTTCCGATTTTCTGATCGCACGTAAATAAAGATTATAAGTGCGGTAACCATCGGCTGTTGTGTACCAGTTAACCGTATCATAATGCATTACAAAGCTGTCCACCTGGCTTTCCGGTTCCGTCAGGGTAGGCCAAAGGAAAAGACGTCCTTTGATGTAGGCCGTACGGCTCCCTATCGTAGATATATATTGTTCGTCTGTCAACAGGGTGTCAGATTTAACAGTTCCTCCGGATGTCCACAATGGAACTTCAATAGGATTACCCAATAGTTCTACCGACAGACTGTCAGTCTTTTGCAATTCAGGACTGGCAGAATCAAAAGAATACTCTACCAGGAAACAATCTCCGGCGTCGGCACGCAACGAGTTTATGCTGGAAGAGTATATCAAACGACCATCCCGTAGGACTAGGCCTCGGGAAGGACGTACCTGATAAACAGCCTCCTGCTGCCCAACCGTTATGCGGGTAGTAGAATCACCCAGACAGGAGGACAACATTATCAAACAAACCGCAAATACCCAATATAAATCTTTCTTTCTCATTTCACATTTCATCTGTTAATCATTAACGCCTTCAAGACTCCGCACAAAGGGATCGTACAAAGGTAGTAAAAAAGGAAACACTACAAACAAGAAAACCGGGAACCTTTGCAAAAACAAAGAAACCCGGCATTCTCTATATTATTAATTAACAATTAAATGGTATCCGAATAGTAAGCTTTCGGCAGACGACGGCAGTTATATTGCGAAGCCATCACCTCTCCGTAAGCGCCGGCAGAACGTAATGCGATCAGGTCACCGCGATGGGCTTTGTTCAGCTCTACATCTTTACCGAACACATCGGATGATTCGCAGATAGGGCCTACCACATCATAAAGTTCCACTGCTTCATCACTGGAAATGTTCTCGATCCGGTGGTAAGCATCATACATGGCCGGACGGATCAGTTCCGTAAAACCGGCGTCGAGAATAGCAAATTTCTTTGTCTCACCGACCTTCACATACAAGACCTGTGAAATAAGCGTACCACACTGGGCCACTACTGAACGACCCGGTTCGAAATGCACCTGCTGCCCCGGACGAACTTTCAACAGCTTATTGAATACTGCGAAATAGTTATCGAAAGCAGGGATAGGCAAATGATTCGGATGATAATAGTCGATACCCAGGCCTCCGCCGAAGTTCAGGTTTTCAATATCGATACCGCGAGCTTCCAGTTCTTCCTGTATCTCATTCACACGGATCACCAAATTACGGAAGGAAGACATATCCGTGATCTGCGAACCGATATGGCAATGAATACCGATCAGTTTCACATTCTTTAATGTAGAAAGATTATCCAGTACCTGACCGAGCTGGCTCAGGTTGATACCGAACTTATTCTCCTTCATGCCGGTCGTGATCTTGGCATGTGTATGTGCATCTACTTCCGGATTGATACGGAGGGCTACCGAAGCGATCTTATTCTTTGCGGCAGCCAGTTCGTTCAGTATATCCAATTCGACAGCCGACTCCACATTAAAACAGAAAATATCGTTATCCAACCCCAGGTTGATTTCCCAGTCGGCTTTACCTACACCGGCAAAAACCACCTTATCGGCAGGGAATCCGGCATCCAAAGCGGCCTGTACTTCACCACCGCTCACACAGTCGGCTCCCAGCCCGTTTTCAGCTATAATAGAAAGAATGCGTGGATTGGCGTTCGCTTTTACGGCATAATGCACATGATAATTATACTTGCCGGCTTCAGTCTTTACCAGATCCAACGTATCTTGCAATAACTTCACATCATAATAATAAAAAGGCGTAGGAAGTGCCTTCAGTTTATCTATCGGGAATGTTCCTTTGAGCATATTATTTTATTATATATAAATTAAAAAAAGGGCAGTCTCGAATAGGCTGCCCTCATATTATTTAGTTGTTGAATAAATGATCGCTTAACGCCTGCAGCGCTTTCTTCTTATCCGCCGACTTCACCAGAAGCGAAACGTTGTAGTTGCTTCCGCCGTAGGAGATCATACGGACCGGCACATCCTTCATCGCCTGGACGATGCGGGCTTCGAAACCGACATTATCCCATTCCAGGTCGCCTACCACGCATACGATCACCATATCCTGATCGACAGTAACAGTACCGTATTTCTTTAGGTCGTCTACGATTTCTTCCAGATGCTTGCGGTTGTCGATCGTTACCGATACACCTACTTCCGAAGTAGTCACCATATCGATCGGTGTCTGGTAGTTTTCGAAGATTTCGAATACCTTACGCAGGAAACCGGTAGCCAGTAACATACGGCCACTCTTGATCTTGATGGAGATAATATTATCTTTTGCGGCGACAGCTTTGATCTTTCCTTTTTCCGTTTCGTTGGAGATCAATGTACCGGGAGCTTCCGGCTGCATGGTATTCAACAGACGAACCGGGATATTGTTCAACTTGGCCGGAAGGATACAGGTCGGGTGCAGGATCTTGGCACCGAAGTAAGCAAGTTCAGCCGCTTCTTCGAAATGCAGGTTACGGACAGGCGATGTCTTGTCTACGATACGCGGGTCATTGTTATGCATTCCGTCGATGTCTGTCCAGATCTGGATTTCATCTGCATTGAGAGCCGAACCGATCAGAGAAGCACTGTAATCGCTACCGCCACGTTGCAGGTTATCGATCTCACCGTATGCGTTACGACAGATATAACCCTGGGTGATATATAATTCGGCATCTTTATGTTCGTTCAGCAATTTAACCAGGCGTTCTTTGATGTAAACAGGATCCGGCTCTGCATTCTTATCCGTACGCATATATTCCAATGCAGGAAGCAGGACCGACTTAACACCTGTTTCGTTCAGATACAGGTTCATCATACCGGTCGAGATCAACTCGCCCTGTGCCAGGACTACCTTTTCTTCAAACAGCGTGAACAAGTCTTTTGTAAAGGTACGTATATAATCGAAATGAGATTTTACAAGTTCTTTGGCTTTCTGTTTATATTCGGCAGTGCTGTACAGTTCTTCAATATGTCCGTAATATTTCTGTGCAAGCTTATTGATAATTTCATTTGCACCATCCGGATTCTTCTTGTACAGGTAGTCGGATATTTCAACCAACGAGTTGGTTGTACCTGACATGGCAGACAATACGACAATGTCACGGCTGCCCGAGCAAATCAATTTTGCTACATCTTTCATTCTCTGTGCAGATCCCACAGAAGTACCGCCAAACTTTAAAACTTTCATTTTCTTTTCCTATAATTAAATTGTTTGTTCCTTGCTATTTTGCGTGTGCAAAGTTACATAAAAAATCATTCTCCCACATCACCCAGACGGGCATTCTCACATTTAACTATACGGGCCGGATAATTATGCACCAGAGTATAGTTATGTGTGGTCATTATCACCGCCGTACCCTTCTGGCAAATGTCGTGCAGAAGCTGCACGATCTGGCCGCTTGTTTCCGGGTCGAGATTACCGGTCGGTTCGTCCGCCAGTATCAGTTTCGGATCATTCAGGAGTGCTCTTGCTATGACGATACGCTGTTGTTCGCCACCCGACAGCTCGTGCGGCATTTTGTATCCTTTATTATGCATGCCGACCTGATGGAGCACATCGTCGATACGCTCTTTTATCTCGCTCTTCTTCTTCCATCCGGTAGCCCGCAGGACGAACTCCAGGTTTTTGATCACCGAGCGGTCGGTAAGCAGTTGGAAATCCTGAAAGACAATCCCCAGTTTCCGCCGAAGATAAGGAATATCTTTCCGCTTCATCTTACAGAGATTATAATCCAACAGCCAAGCTTCGCCCTGGCCGATCGGGATTTCGCAATACAAAGATTTCAACAGACTACTCTTCCCGGAACCCACTTTTCCGATGACATAGACGAACTCTCCATTACGAAGCGTAAAAGAAGCATTGTGCAGTATGACATTTTCATCGCGGCAGATCTCTACATCTTCCAGTCTGAGCAGAATTGTATCTTCCATAGTAATTTATGCTTTATGTCTTTTCTTTAATTCACGTGCCAGGTCTTCCAGACGAAGGCCTTTGCTTGTAAGTAATACGATCAGATGGTAGACCAGGTCGGATGCTTCATAGATAAAGCCATCTTCTGTTCCGTTTGTTGCTTCGATCACTGTTTCAACAGCTTCTTCTCCTACTTTCTGAGCCATACGGTTCACCCCTTTCAAAAACAGGGAAGTAGTGTAAGAGCCTTCCGGCATTTCCTGACGGCGCTGTTCGATAAAGTCCTGCAAATATTTCAGGAACATGATATCTTCTATATTCTTTTCGCCAAAGCAGGTATCGGCACCCGTATGACAAACCGGACCGGCCGGATTCGCTTTGATAAGGATGGTATCGTTATCGCAATCTACCATCATACTGACCACCTGCAGGGTGTTACCGCTGGTTTCACCTTTCATCCACAAACGGTTCTTTGTACGGCTGAAAAAAGTAACCTTACCGGTTTCCTTTGTTTCCTCATAGGCTTCTTCATTCATAAAACCCAGCATCAATACTTTGTTGGTATTGTTATCCTGAACGATTGCCGGGATAAGTCCGCCCATTTTTTCAAAATCTAATTTCATCTTATTCTAATGATTATATTCTTACATTGATTCCTTCCGTATGAAGGTATTGTTTTAAATCGGATATAGCGATCTCACCGAAATGAAATACGCTGGCAGCCAAGGCGGCATCCGCTTTCCCTTCTGCGAATGTATCACGAAAGTCTTTCATCTTTCCGGCTCCCCCGGAGGCTATGACCGGAATATGCAGCTTATCGGCCAATACCGATAATGCGTCATTGGCATATCCGTCTTTTACGCCGTCGTGTGTCATACTGGTGAACAGGATTTCTCCGGCTCCCCTATTTTCCGCTTCAGTAGCCCACTCGTACAGGTGCTTCTCCGTCGGGATACGCCCCCCGTTCAGGTAACAAATCCAGTCGCCGTTCTCATGATTGGCATCGATAGCCACCACACATACCTGGCTTCCGAAATTCTTCGCAATCTCTTCGATCAACGAGGGATTACGTAATGCTGCCGAGTTGATCGAAACCTTATCGGCTCCGGCACTCAACAGGCGATCCACATCTTTCAATTCATTAATTCCGCCACCTACCGTAAATGGTATACTGATATTTGCGGCCACTTTCTTCACCAATTCGGTAAATGTCTTACGTCCTTCGTGTGAAGCGGTTATATCCAGGTAGACAAGCTCATCGGCTCCCTCCCGGCTGTATTGTGCCCCCAGTTCAACAGGATCTCCTGCATCACGAAAGTTCACAAAATTAATTCCTTTTACTGTTTTTCCATCCTTAATATCCAGACAGGGTACTATTCTCTTCGCCAACATACTTTTATTCTCCCTTAATTATCAGGTAAAACGAAGCAGATCCTTCAAATCGATCTTTCCTTCGTATATAGCCTTGCCGAAAATTACCGCCGGTATTCCCGCCTCAGCCAATTTTTCTATATCTTCAATAGAACTGACTCCGCCACTGGCTATGATATATATAAAAGGTAGTGCATCCCGTATTTCCTTATACAATTCGATAGCCGGTCCCTGCAACATCCCATCCCGGTTGATATCCGTACAGACCACTTTGGTGATGCCTTTGTCGTAATATCCTCCGATAAAAGGTATCAGTTCCTCATTAGTTGTTTCTTCCCATCCGCTGATCGCTATTTTTTTATCCTTCGCATCAGCACCCAATATAATCTTTTCACTTCCGAACTTGGTTATCCACGATGTGAATACCTCCGGATTCTTTACGGCAATACTACCACCTGTCACCATCTGTGCCCCGCTTTCGAAAGCAATCTCCAGGTCATCTTCCTGTTTCAGTCCGCCTCCGAAGTCAATTATCAGTGAAGTACGTGTAGCCAGCCTTTCCAGTACACGATAGTTTATGATCCGTCCCTGACGTGCTCCATCCAGGTCAACCACATGCAGACGGCGTATACCATGTGCTTCGAACATTTTCGCTACTTCGAGCGGATCTTCGTTATACACTTTCTTCGTATCGTAATCGCCTTGCGTAAGACGTACACATTTGCCGTCAATCAAATCTATAGCTGGAATAAGCTCGATCATATATCTTTATAGTTTTAGAAAATTCTTCAGAATCACTTCACCGACAGAACCACTCTTTTCCGGATGAAACTGCGTCGCATAGAAGTTATCCTTATGCAACGAAGCACTGAACGGAAGAATATAATTAGTGGTTGCAGTCGTATACTCATTTACCGGTACATAATAACTATGTACGAAGTAAACAAATTTGTTCTCCAATTGTGCGGTAAATAAACCTCCTTTAACCTCCGTGATCGTGTTCCACCCCATATGAGGAACTTTGTCTTCATGACGGTGAGGTATGAATCGCTTCACTTCCGTATCGAAAATCCCCAGGCAGTCTGCATCCCCTTCCTCAGAATGACGACACAATAATTGCATACCCAGACAAATACCCAGTACAGGTTGTTTCAGATCCTTGATAATAGCATCCAGTTTATGCTCTTTCAGATAATCCATTGTAGTGAATGCTTCTCCTACGCCCGGGAAGATCACTTTATCCGCTTTATGCAATAATTCCGGATCGGCTGTAATCACAGGACTTACGCCCAATCGTTTCAGTGCATAGCTCACTGAGTAAATATTTCCGGCATTATACTTAATAATGGCGACGTCCATTTTTTATTCCGTTTTTATATTGAGTTGCAAAAGTAACAAATTATCATAACATATTCCCCTTTGATTAATGAAAAGTTGCCAAACAGAGTGTAAATGTGACAAACCTGTTTTAAATCGCCTTATAAGGAACTCCGGTCGTTCTGAAAACAGCTAAAAAAAATTCAATTCTTAATCTCCTGCATATCAGGTATGATTAAAAAAAACGCACATTTTCTTCCCATGAAGTATTGCAAGATTAAAAATAATACTTACCTTTGCACCGCAATCGAGAGAGATTGATAATAAAAAGAGGTTCGGTAGTTCAGCTGGTTAGAATACATGCCTGTCACGCATGGGGTCGCGGGTTCGAGTCCCGTCCGGACCGCCTCTTTTAATTATTATTTCCTTATTTGTTTTGGTTCGGTAGTTCAGTTGGTTAGAATACATGCCTGTCACGCATGGGGTCGCGGGTTCGAGTCCCGTCCGGACCGCCAATAAAGCCTGTTAATTATATGATTAACAGGCTTTATTATTTCTACAAAATATATAAATCCGAATTTTACTTTTTGAGTATTCTCATTAAGCTGGCAGCATCCTGTAATAAATTCACCGTCTCAAAATGTCCTTTATAAAACACTGCCCAGTTGTTGAAAACACAAGGTAGTTCCTTGGCTTTTTGCAGGGTATCCACTTGGATGAAAGATACAGGAACATCGTTCATTTCACAATACTGTCTGACAATCCCGATTTTTTGATCGATATAAGGGCATTGCACATCATAATAAATTGTCAGTTCTTTACTTTCAATCGCTTGTTTCCTGACATTATGCGCAAACGTCGGCTTTGTTCCGTCAAAAGAGAGTGCCAGCAATTCATATCCATTATCGGTAACATCAACAGCCTCAAAGCCGAACTTCTTCGCAAACGACTGGTCGGAAAGCCATGATTTTTGTTTTTTTGCTCCAAGCATACAAATACCGGATTTACCCTTTTCTTTAGCATCGGCTATACAATACTCCATCAGCGATTTCCCGTACCCTTTCCCTTTGTAACTGCCCAAAGTCCATAAACAATAGATATAATAATAATTATCACCCATTATGGGAACCCAGGCTGTTTCCAAAGGGGCATACTCTATAAAAACCGTTGCCTTTGCATTCAACTTTCTAAAGACATGACCTTCATTCAGCCGTTCGGAAAGCCATTGCCGCTTTGCCTCAACACCGGGATGGAGCTTTTTAGTACGGATAATGCAGCATAAATGCTCATCGGCAAGATTGTCTGTTGTTAAGTTTATAAATTCTGTATCCATATGCATCTTCACTTCAAATTAGATATTATCAATTAACAAGAGCTGGTCGTAGTTGTGTCACTTTATTATTGTCGACAAATTATGACGTGTAAATGTAATGAATTTATACGGATTACCTCTTTTACCCAAATAACATTCTGACAAATTCAATTTCACATCTTATTCTGCAATTCATTTGCCAAACGTGCAATTTATTTAGTCTGATTTAACATACCAAATTTATTCCCGGCTTACTATTTGACTACATTTGTACTATTAATATTAAACTCTAAGGCCATGAAAAGATCGATATCCATACAGTGTTTACTTCTATCGCTCTTCTGTATTACTTTTTTCGGCGGATGTTCAAATGATGATGATGATGAGAATTTAAAAACAAAGCAATTGCCGATTGAAGCACAGAATTTCTTAACTTATCATCTTCCTGATCAATCACCTTCCAAAATAGAGAAAATAACTTCTACCGATCCGGAAAATGGGGATAACTACAAAGTCTATTTTCAGGACGATCTCAGTATTACGTTTAATCAAACCGGAGATTGGTTAAATATCACTTCTCCAAACAGCACATTTCCGGGATCATTAAATCTATTTTTTTCAGAAGAAGAGAGTGAATACATTCGGAAAAATTATCCCAATGATCCTATAATAGGAATCACCCCTACTTTTTTCGGTAATATATTTACATTACAAAGCAGCAAGGAACTTGCATTTCAGACATATCAATCTATATTTCTGGGAGAAACACTGGATATAAACAGCCTGGATGAACTACCTATATCAATAAAACAATTCATATCTCATCATTTTCCAGAAGCAAAGTATCAGACCGTAATAAAAAACACCTCCATCAATGAGGATGCTGATTATAATTACATAGTTTGGTTAAATGGAAACATTAAACTGGAATTTGATATTAATAATAACTGGAAAGAACTTAACGGTTACGGAAAGCTATTACCGACTTCCATTATAGAATCCTTACCTACAAAGGTAAAAGAGTATCTCACGAATCGTTATCCTGATGCTCAAATAACGTCTATCCTACTAACCCATTCTACGCGATACACTATCCGGGTTAATCAAACACTTCAAGTAGTAATTGATCCGGAGAGAGAAAATACAACTATTGAAATTGATAAGATAAATGAATTTGTAAATAAATATTTCACAGGTATCACATCTAAATCGATCAGTGTTCCTTTCGATTATATCACACTAATAATCAACGTTAACCTCTCTAATGGATTCGACATTACTATGAATAAATATTATCAATGGCTTACTATTAACGGAAACGGATATCCGTTTCCTGAAGCTCTTTTAAGTGTTTTGCCAGACGAAATAAATCAATACATAGCTATAAACGCAAAAGAAGAAATAACAAAAGTTGAAACTGTAGACTATGGCTACCGGATTGTGTTAACAAATGGAGAGGGAGTAAAATTTGACTTAAAAGGGAAATATCTAGGAAACGAAGATATTCCAATAACACCTTATGATAAAACATACAAATATATGCGTTACCATTTTCCTGAGAATCTTTATAGACCTGCTACTTTTATAGCAGGAAGTGGCTGGACATATACTTTATCTGATGGAACAAAAATAGCTTTTGATTTAGAGGGTAACTTAATCAACAACTAAGCAACATATTTGAAAAACACATAGGTGGCATCTGAAAAATTCTGATGTCACCTATGTACTTTATATATCCGATATTTCAGGATCACTTCACCTAATTTCCAGCTTTCCTGATTTGGATATGACAACAGTATCACCTGCAAAAGCATCCCCCTGATAAACATCATTCAGATATATTCGATTATCTCTTTCTTTGAAAGTATGAGGCCCCGATCGGAAAGTGTCTCCATTATCATCGGTAAACCCGCTGATAGATTGAGGGGTTACGAAAACAATATCTTTGTATATCAAAGACGCCTTCATTCTATATGGCTTAATAATAAGAGACTTTTTAGTAAACAAGTTTCCCTTTTTAAATATTATCGTATCGTTTTCCTGTACATGACCAACAAAAGCATTGTTCAGAAACAAAGATCCTTTATGCTCTTTGATCAAATCTTTCCCCGCCCTGATAAAAACGGTATCATTATTTATATAACTTCCATAACCGGGGAGTCCGCGGGGAAGCTGTACCTCAAATCCTCCGGTATTGTCTGTTACAAAATTCATTTTCATCATTTGCTGTGCGTTACATTTGGTACCGACTGTATACAAACTAAAACCGATAGCCAAACATACCGTTGTTAAAACTGATAATTTTGCCATTGTGTGTACTTTTAAGTTAAACAAATCTTTCAAAACAGATTTGAATGACAAATGAACCGGGAGTTCAGCTTTACCAATTTCCTGAACCTCCGGAACAGCTAACAAGTCACAATCCAGTGCAGTAGCAATTAGCCTCAATGTGTAACTTCTTGGTACTACTTTACCTGACTCGATACGTTGCAAAGTTCGGACACTAATATTACATTTACTTACCAGTTCCTCCTGAGTCAACCCTTTCGTTTCCCGAAGCCCTGCAATGTACTTACCTAATTCCGGCTGTTTCATCTTCATTCAAATTTTCGACAAGATTATGCATAACTCAAACATTCAACAAATATAACAACGAACTTTCACCCGACATTTACCCGACATTTGGCTATAACACGGTTTATTCATACAAAGTTAACAAAACATCAGCGGAAAGATTATTCTTTCTCCGACTACAACGACAAAAAAAACATAACCAGCTACTTTTCAGCACATTACACGCCTTTTACAATACCGATATTGTTGGTAAATTTTCATATTAGCGTTTTATTACGAAAAGGTCATGCTAACATGCTGACTTACTAATAATTAATATACGCTCATATTAGAGTTCGTTGATCGCTTTATTTTTCTCTTTTAATATAGAAAGAATATTCTTTATAAAGATATATAAGGCTATCGCCATTTTTCGGTTTTAAAAAGGATTCAAAGAACGCATTTCATTTTGTCTGGCAAATCGGGTAATCTTCCCTATCCCCGTATTCTTAAAAACTGCCTATCTTTTTTTCAGTGTTTACACAGACAATAGCTTTCAGTTACAAATACAATTATATTTGATTTGAAAAACAATTGCTTTTGAACACAAATACAATTGTTTTTATAGACGGAAATCAATTAAAAAAACTTCCGGAAAATCGATTATTATTCCTATTGGGTTCCATTCAGTCCATTCGCTCCATATCCTCCTCATATCTTTGCAAAGCATCCAAAGGGAAAATGCATTTACTCAAATTAATGAACAAGCTCTACAGCCTAACTGTTATAAATAAAAACATAAACTATAATTTGCAACCAACATAAATACAAACAATATGGAAACTTTCAAAGATATTATAAATGGAGAAAAGCCGGTTTTGATCGACTTTTATGCGACTTGGTGTGGTCCTTGCAAAGTAATGAGTCCAACAATAGAAGCACTCGGAAAAGAATTAATCGGACAGGCACGTGTTCTGAAAATCGATGTTGACAAAAATGAAGCCCTTGCCAACGAGTACCGTATTCAATCAGTACCCACATTAATCATCTTCAAGAAGGGAGAAGCCGTTTGGCGTGCTTCGGGTGTAATGGAAAAGGGGGCTCTTTTACAGCAAGTCAAAAAGTTTATCGATTGATTACCACATAAAAAAAGGAGCCCAAACAAGCTCCTTTTTTATAAATTATCAGTTCTTATTTATCCGTTTCTTTATTGATCATATATGAAAGAACTTTCGACTTAGCCCATGTAGCTTCTGTTGTGTCTTTATTAAATTCTTTGATATAGTTAATTCTAAAATTAAAAGTGTCACTTCCTTTTGATTTTTCCTTAGCTTCTAATGAAGAGATATAATTACCAGCACGAATTGCATAGTTAAATACAGAAGTCCCAATTGTATTTTTACCATCTGTCTTTTTAACTACACGCAAAAAGAAATCATAAACATTTTTACCGTCTACAACTTGTGGTTCCTGAGAAGGATCAATCTGCAGAAAATACTCGTTTGTCTGATCGTTAGCCGATTTCTCATGACTAGAACCCAGGAATAAATAATCTTTTATAGTAGCACTATATGCTCCCCCTGCAACGATCCCTGCATCAACAGTTGTTAACTCACCTTTTTTGATTGCTGTCGGGGATGTCTTGGCTGTATCAACAGGTTCTACCCTACCGTTATTATCCAACCTAGCATATTGAGGGACAGTAGCTGTTAAATACTTCTTTCCTGCATTATTAGCAGGATCATCGTAATTAATAGTATATGTAAAATAGACGCATTCATCAGTTGTTAAGTTACTAAACGTTGAAGCATACACCGGAACATTATCAGCTGTATAAGCAACATTTCCCATAGCATCCATAGAAAAATCTATTACACCATAAGTATAACCTGATTGTTCATTATTTCCTCCATCCAAGCAAGAGGTCAACAAAACCGTAGCCAAAGCTACTGCACTTAAAAACTTAAGTTTCTTCATTTTTCTGTTCTTTTTATTTTATGTTATTAGTATTTGTTCTATTTAGAAACCCAGACGGAATCCGGCCTGAAGACTTACATTAAATGGTTTTTCGGAACGTACGGTTTCGATTGTACTACCGTTATCGAAATAGTAGTCTACTCCTGCCTCAGCATAAAGGCTTACAAAACGAAGTAACGGGTAGCTCACACCTGCACGGGCATTGACAGACCATAACCATTCCTTCATACGAATATGCTCATTCTCTTTTTCGTATAACTCTTTACCTGAATATTTTTCCGTTATCAGCTTTCCTGATACATTGACTTCCGTCATAACACCTGCCGCTGCATATACCTGGAAACGGTTCCATTCTGCAATTTTATAGGACAGAGAAACCGGAATACCGATAAAATGGAGCTTTTGTGCTGTCTTATTATAATAGACCGGAGCATCCACATCCCAGGTAGAAGACAGAAACGTATAATTCAATCCCGTCGACAATGCAAACCGGTTATTCAAATAACGACTCACCGAAAAACCTACGGATACGGGAGTCTTATGATGTATGTTCGTCTTCGGATAAGTATTATTCTCGAAATTAGCAGAATTCAAAAATAATAGTTCCTGATCCGTCAACATTGTATTCTTCAAGGCATAGGTGTTCAACGAATTATTTGTTCCGGTTGTAACACTACCGCCTCCCATACCGAATCCCCACTTACGCGGAGCTGCCTCCTTTTCCACTTTTCCAACCGGAGCAGCATCAGCTATCAACGACCGGGTATCAATAGAACCCACTTCCGGATGATCCTGCACAACCTCTTCTCTATCAACTACAACAGAGTCTTCATCCGGATGAGTTATTACTTCTGCTTGCTCCTCCAAATCATCATCTGAAGAAATAACGGCAGGTTCAGTATCAGCAACCTTTACGGCTGCTTTGTATGTCGACCGTACCACAGCCGGCTGTTGCACTGCGGCCACAGAAGATACGGTTATCTTTTCTTCTATCGGAGTAACCGGAGCTTCGACTTCTTTAGCCAACTCTGTCTCCACCTTTTTTGTTTCCTTTTCGATCTTCTCTGCGATCGGAGCAACCTCTTTCTCCGACTTAAACATATAAACGCTTCCCGTTATCATCAGTAATGAAATGACCGCCGCAGCAGCCCAGTAACGTAGCGTTCGACGGAAAGGTACCGGTGCTTTTACCGGTAAACGATCGGCAATAGCCTCCCAGTCTCCCGGCATCGTATCCACTTCGAAATCCTGCAACTTCGAGCGGAACATATCATCAAATGTATCTCTTTCCTTTTTCATTCTTTCCTTTCAATACAAAGCGTTAATCCTCTTCTGTAACATCTGTTTGGCGCGAGTGAACTGTGAACGTGACGTACTTTCCGTAATATTCAACATCTCACTGATCTCTTTATGAGAATACCCTTCAATTGCGAACAGGTTGAATACCGTACGGAAACCGGTTGGCAACTCATGTACCAACGTCATCAGCTCCGCTGCCGACATACTCGATATAACCGAACTGTCCGGCTGGATCAATTCCGCCGTGTTATCCAGATCGGTCGACTCGCGCAATACATCTGACTTACGCAAATACTCCAATGCACAATTTACAAAGATCTTTCGCATCCATCCCTCGAATGAACCAGCTCCCGAATAAGAGTCCATACTGGTAAAAACTTTTACAAAACCATCCTGCAACAAATCGCGGGCAGTCTCCCTGTCGTTCACATAACGCAGACAAACTCCCATCATTTTGCGGGAATACGTTTCGTAAAGCTCTTTCTGAGCCAGCCTGTCCCCCTTCCTACAACCCCTTATCAGTTGTGACTCGTCCATTCAACTATAATGATGTTATTCTCGTACAAAACGCTGCATGTTTTATGAACTTTTTTTTCATAAAAGAGGCGGACACATAGATCCGCCCCATACAGGTATGCTTTTGCAAAGATAAGATGTTCTAACGAATTTCCATGTTAACGGAGATAGACTGCTTAATTTTTTTTCGCAGGGTTAACCGGACAGCCGGCACCGTCATCGACAGGCACAGCTTCCATTCCAATCTTTTTAAAGGCTGAAGCCAATTTTGTCTTGGAAGTCTTATCTGTCTTATAGGTAACGTTCACCGTGCGGGTTTTCAAATCGCACTTCAAATCTGTCACTCCTTTCTCGAAAGCTATATTCTTTTCTACCTTCTTCTGGCAATTGGCACACTCCATCTCTTCAACAAAGAAAGTCACTGTGTCTTTTTTCTTTTTTGCATCCTGTGCATAAGCCGTAGAAAAAGTAAATACGGCACAAATCAATGCTACTACTAACTGTTTCATAATGTATTTGTATTAATGGGTAAGTAATTTATCTTGTTATTTAATCGCGGCTGATGTTGAAACGTAAGCCGGCATATATCTTTCGCCCGTGAACGGGGCCCCACACCATCGAACCGTCGAAATTATCTCCGCGCGGGTTCTCCGCATCGATGATCGGATGAGATTGCTTGTAGTCAAACAGGTTTTCCGCCCCGATATAGACAGACCAACGACGGAAATACCGGGTGATCTGTGCATTGACAACGGTATATGCATTAAAGTTCGGTTCCCACAACGGATTGGCTGCATCCGGAGTCGGCATACGTCCTCCCCCGTTAAACTGTCCGGTCAGGTCAAACTGCCATTTCTTCAACGGGGTCTGATAAGAAGCCGTCACCAGTCCTTTATAATCGCTGACCAGTGGTTTCTTGAGCCGTTGCGTCAGCCCTTCTGCGTTCCGGTAATCCGTCTTGGCATCCGTGTAACGATAAGCCGCAGTCAAGGTAAATCCCCGGAAGAAAGGATAAGTCGCTTCCACCTGGAAACTGTTGGAATAGGATTTTCCGTCGAGGTTATAAAAGCTGACGGCGTGCGGATCGCTATCCATATCGACTACCACCTGTTTCCGGAAATCGGTATAATACCATTCCCCGTTCAAAGATAATTCTTTTCCGAACAAGGGGATATAAAAAGACAGGTTCAAGCCGGTATTCCAGGCCTCTTCCTGATCCAGGTTGTCGGCAATATTCATCTTACGGCTACTCGACAAGAGGAAATTATTCTCTGCCAGAATATTGGCCGTACGAAACCCTTTACCGGCCGAGGCACGGATATGGAACCAGTCGAACGGATTATATTTAATATGTACGCGGGGCGTGACAAAGAAATCATACAAAGAACTGTAATCGGCACGGATACCTCCCAGAAGGATCAGTTTATCGTTCAGATTGTAAGTGTACTGTGCATAAGCTCCGGTGACAACTTCCGTACGGTCGAAGACCTTGCGCGTACCATCTTGCAACAGATTTTCATCGAAACCGTCGTAATTCATGCTCAGGCCGGTGCTCAGGCTATGTGCCGGAGAAAACTCTTTCTCATACAACAAACTGGCATACACATTATTCTGATAGACATTATAAGGCGTACGGTCGTACATGGATTTCTGTTCATGATAAGAGCCGGAAAGGATCATGGCTACACTCTCCACCTTTTCCTTATCGATGATATAGGCCTGCTTGGTGAAGAGTTCTGCCCGGTTCGTCTCCAGATGAACCTGATACGGATCGACAAAATCATGATGCTTGGTTGCCTGTCCGCCGGTGCGGTTTTCGTGCAGGTAGCGAGCTCCGTACTGGGCCACATAGTTATCCAGTTTATGATACCAGCGGTTCATCAGGTTGACCTGCTCTTTCAACGGAGTATCCAGGAAACCGTCGTCGTTGCCGTCATGTTGCTTTTTGTCATTGGAATAATGAACCAGCAAACCGGTCGATACTTTATCGTTAATATGCCAGGAGGCGTCTGCATTTCCTTCATAACGTCCGGCATCGCTTCCGAATAAATTCACTGAAAAGATATCCGCCGTAGGAGGCTTTTTAAATTCCACATTGATCTGTCCGGCAAGGGCTTCGTAGCCGTTCTTTACCGATGAAGTACCTTTGGAAACCTGTATGCTTTCCATCCAGGCGCCCGGCACATAATCCAACCCGTACAGGGAGGCGGCTCCACGGAAGTTCGGATAATTCTCCGTCAACATCTGCACATACGTTCCGGCCAGTCCCAACAATTTGATCTGCCGGGCGCCGGTCGCAGCATCGGCATACGATACATCGACAGACGGGTTGGTCTCGAAACTTTCCGCCAGGTTACAACAGGCGGCACGGCATATTTCATCATAGGTGATTTTCTGCGTCTGCAACACACTGGTACGGGAAGCGATCGTTCCCATTTTACGTTCGCTGATCACGACCTCTTCCAAGGCTACTTCCCCCTTCAAGGTTATCCGTAACGGTTCCTTCGGATCTGTTACCTGCATCGTGAAAGTTGTATAGCCGATATAACTAACGACCAGTTTATTGGTACTTTTTCTTGTTGCCAATTCAAACGCACCGTCTACATCAGTGGTGGTTCCCTGTTGGGTTCCTTCCCAATAAACGTTGGCACCGATTATCGGCTGGTTATTATCATCAAACACATGCCCTTTCACTTCTTCCGCCCGGGCAGCGATGGCAGAGAATAGTATAAATAGAGTAATATAGAATTGTTTCAACATTGCTTTACGTTTTGATTCGGTAAGTATTCCGGTGTAAGGGAATAGATATTTTTATTATTGTCAAATTTGAGCCTATTCGTGTCGTTGTCTTCAACAAGGCTTTGCCTTGTGCCGCAGGCTCATAAAAAAGACTCACCTTTTTCTATCGCCGAGCGCGAAGCCCAATTGACAATTGAAAAATGTTTCACATTTTCCTAATAACGATCTAAATCAAAAGCGTAGTAAGTAAATTCAGGTAAATACGCGGGCAGACCACAGGCGGTCCATCCTGACCCTGTGCAATATATTCTTTTATGGAAGGAGTCGGAACGAGTGAAGCTATTGGAGAAGCAAACGACAAAAGGTCGATCACTGCCGGTTGTAATTCTACTATCGGATTATTGGAACTGCTCCAGTCGAAACTGATCCGTTCCAGGTCACAGCATTCATCTTCGCAGCAGCCGGAGTGGCAAACCGAAGATTCATCGGTGGTACTGCAACAGCTATGCTCGTGCACTTCGCAACAATTATCTTTCAACAATACTGCAACCCCTTCCGTGCGGCAATCACCGCAGCAATAGGTAATAAGATTTACCCCGGCACCTCCGTAAAAAATAAGAGTCGCCAAGAAAACAATAAACAGATATGTTACAGCATTTTTCATCCGACACAAAGATAATGCTTTCGTCTATCCGCTCCTAACCGTTAATATTATTTAGGAAATTCGGAAAGATAATAATAAGTATCAGGAGACACAGCACTCTCGATATGGTAACGGGTAGAAGCCGAAACGCTGAAGCTATATCCTCTCTCCGCATTCGGGGCAACCGGAAGATAAAGTACCGTATCCCGCACTCCGGTAGCCAGAATAGATTTAGCCGATGCCGTATCGATAGAGTCCGTCAATGAATAATAAACCGTATAAGTTAGATCTTCCTTCTCCACCGGCGGTTTCTGCCAGGACAGTTTCAGGTCGCTCCCCTCCTTCTCCACATGAATCTCTGCCGGAGCAGCGGGCACCCTATCGCTCAACCAGGTGAGAGGCAATAACTGGGCCGGGTATTTATAATAATTATCTTTCAACTCATTATAAAGTCCTTTCGAATTATCCAACACATTCTCGCAACGGAAAAAGGTACAGCCTGCACCTCCATAATAACGGCTGTAATCAATCTGGTCGGTAATATCGTTTACTGTCCAGTCCGCTTCATTCTTCTCCATGCGGTAAGCTCCCAATCCTGGCACGACCAAACGTCCGTTACAATTCTCCACCCAGTTGTCTACAAACGGGAAGAAGTTTTCATGCAGATAATACATCATCGGAACGATCATATCCTGCTTTCCTTTCTGCATCCACATCTTTGGGTCCTGAAAGACACTTTCATAAGCTGTCCAACCGGCATTGGGAACACGTTCGATCCGGTTATACTTACCCAACGGCGAACTGCTGACCTGCACCCAGGGTTTAACCTGTTTTACCCAGTCATAAATCCGGTAGACCATCTTGTTGATATTCTCGCGCCGCCAGTCAGACAGTTTCTGCGATTTACCGTATTTATTATGAACGGCTTTATCCGGAAAACTCTTGGCCTGCTCCGGATAACGGATATAGTCAAACTGAATCCCGTCGATATCATATCCGTTCACCACTTCCTTTACCAGGGATAAAATATAATCGGCTGTTTCCGGCACCCCCGGATCCAGATACCATTCCCCGTTATGGCGTTTACATAGTTTCGGATGGCGTTTTACAACAGATAATTTACCTTGTTCTTTTACTGCCTTCTCCGTACCAACAGGAAATGTCACAAACCAGGCATGGCATTCCATTCCCCGTTTGTGACATTCTTCTATCGCAAAAGCCAACGGATCATATCCGGGCATTGTTCCATATTTACCTGAGAAAGTTTTGGATGCCGGTTCTATTGCCGAACGATAAATAACATCCCCCCGCAAACGAACTTGCAGAAATACGGTGTTGAAATTCGCATCAGCCAACCGGTCGAGTATATTGCATAAATCCTGTTGCTGAGCCTTTCTTCCCGCTTCCGTTGTAGCCGGCTTTTTAGGCCAGTCCAGTCCATAGACGGTGGTTAGCCAGACAGCACGTATCTCGTGCTTCGGAGATTCAACTGCTCCAACCGGATGAAGCAATAAAAGGACCAGGAATAACAGGCAATACTTTCTCATTTCCACTTATTTATTCAGCGGGGCAAAGGTAGTACTTTTTCGTTATTTTCCAATTTCCGACAAATACCGCTCAGCCTCGATAGCTGCCTGACAACCTGTTCCGGCAGCTGTAATAGCCTGGCGGTAATGAGGATCGGCCACATCGCCGGCAGCGAAGACACCTGCCACTTTGGTACGCGGCGTTCCGGGGATTGTCTTGATATATCCTACCTCATCGGTTTCGATCCACGGTTTGAATATATCCGAGTTCGGTTTATGACCGATAGCTAGGAAGAAACCATCGATGGCAATATCGACTTTTTCTTCATCCGATTCACCCATCCGTTTTACCAGGTGAGCACCTTCCACACCATTTTCGCCAAACAGGCCGATCGTGTTGTGTTCGAACAATACCATAATGTTCGGCGTATTGAATACACGCTCCTGCATCACTTTGGAGGCACGCAGATAAGACTTACGAACGATCAGGTACACCTGCTTTGCCAATCCGGCCAGGTAAACAGCTTCCTCACAAGCTGTATCTCCACCTCCTACAACAGCAACGACTTTCTTACGATAGAAGAAACCGTCACAGGTAGCACAGGCAGAAACGCCCATTCCGGCATATTTTTGTTCGTCGGGAATACCCAAATACTTGGCAGTCGCACCGGTTGCAATGATCAGGGCTTCCGTTTCAATTACTTTTTCACCGTCGATCGTCACCTTGTAAGGAGCTGCGGAAAGATCGGTTTCCGTAGCAATTCCAAAACGGATATCCGCACCAAAACGCAATGCCTGCTGCTTCAGGTCTTCCATCAGTTCCGGACCGGTGATGCCTTCCGGATAACCGGGAAAATTCTCTACTTCCGTTGTTGTCGTAAGCTGTCCGCCCGGTTGAATTCCTTCATACAATACGGGTGATAAATTTGCACGTGAAGCATAAATTGCTGCTGTATATCCTGCAGGGCCGGAACCTATAATCAGGCAACGGACCTTTTCATTTGTTGAATTGCTCATAGCGTTTATTTATTGATAATTGATAATTAATTTAAGGAATCACTCTACTGTCTTTTAACGGAGATCGATCACCTCTGCATCCGGATAGTCACCTTCCTTAAAAACAAAAAAGTCGTCCGGTTGGTTTACACCCGTTTTCAGTTTACTAATATGGATCGTATTGGTAATGCCGTTTTTTGCTTCGACTTTGATTGCAGCCGGGAAGTTCGAGAACTTTTCGATCTGTAATTCCACCCGGATGATATCTCCTTTCTTCTTTGGCGTCAATTCTATATCGTAAGCCGCTTTTCCGTTCGCAGCCGTACTTTCCCCGATATATTTAGGAGTAAAACCCTTCTTATATACACGTAATAAAATGGCGGGATTGGTAAACTGTAATTCTTCTCCGGAAGGGGTACTGACATTCACTTCGTCGTTACGTTCCACGTAGCTCCATTGCGTCTTTCCATCAAACCAGGTAATCATATCCGGAGTGACCAAGGTAAACTTATCCCCTCTCATATTGATCGTCCCTTCGAAACTTTCCGACATTTTCTGCATATCGGAACGGGTATTCAAAGCAAAGGAAGCAGAGATACCATTGGAATTTTCGTAGGCAGAAGCTGCCTTATCGAGAATCGACACCGGATTTTGTGCCCTGCTTATCACTCTGACACCGAAAAGGAGACATAATAACAACCCCCAAATAGCGATAATACGCCATATCTTTATCTTTCTTTCTCTTTCCATAAATAACGATTATTTCAAAGAGTTCAGTAACTGTTCCAGATTATACTCGTCCTGGATCAACACCTGACGAGCTTTGCTTCCTTCAAACGGCCCTACGATTCCTGCCGCTTCCAACTGGTCCATCAGGCGTCCGGCACGGTTGTAACCGATCGCAAACTTACGCTGGATAAGAGAAGTGGAACCCTGTTGCTGGATAACGATCAGGCGGGCAGCTTCATCAAACAAAGGATCGCGATCCGACAGGTCGACAGAGCCCGGCGCTTTATCTTCGCCACCTTCTCCCACATATTCAGGCAACAGGAAGGCGGTTGCATAACCAACCTGGCCGGAGATATAGTTTACGATCTGTTCTACTTCAGGCGTATCCACAAAAGCACATTGAACACGGTTCGTTTCCCCACCCTGCGAGAACAGCAAGTCGCCACGACCGATCAACTGGTTGGCACCGGGTGCATCCAGGATTGTACGCGAGTCGACCATCTGCATCACACGGAACGCCATACGGGCCGGGAAGTTCGCCTTGATGATACCGGTAATGATATTGGTAGACGGACGCTGTGTGGCAATGATCATATGGATACCGACGGCACGTGCTTTCTGTGCGATACGGGCAATCGGTGTTTCGATCTCTTTACCAGCCTGCATAATCAGGTCGCCGAACTCGTCGATAATCACTACGATAAACGGCATGAACTTATGTCCTTTCTCCGGATTCAGGTGACGGGAGGTAAATTTAGCATTATATTCCTTTATATTACGCACATGAGCTTTCATCAGTAATTCATAACGGTCGTCCATTTCTTTACATACGGAATTCAACGTCATAATAACCTTCGTACAGTCAGTGATCACAGCTTTGTCTGCGTCCGGCAATTTTGCTAGATAATGACGTTCCAGGTCTGAATAGATACCGAACTCAACCATCTTAGGGTCGACCAATACAAACTTCAGTTCAGATGGATGCTTTCTATATAATAAAGAGGTTATCACCGCATTCAGACCGACCGACTTACCTTGTCCGGTAGCACCAGCCACCAATAAGTGAGGCATCTTACACAGGTCGAACATAAATATCTCATTGGTAATTGTCTTACCCAATACTACCGGCAGGTCATATTTGGACTCCTGGAATTTACGAGAAGCCACCACCGACTGCATGGATACGATCTGCGGGTCTTTGTTCGGCACCTCGATACCGATCGTTCCTTTACCCGGCATCGGGGCAATGATACGGATACCCAAAGCCGACAGGTTCAGGGCAATATCATCTTCCAGGTTCTTGATCTTCGAAATACGGACACCGGTATCCGGGATTACTTCGTATAAGGTGATGGTCGGACCCACTGTCGCCTTGATGGAGGAGATACTGATACCAAAGCTTTCCAATGTCTGCTTGATACGTTTCTGGTTAGCCATCTGTTCCTCCATGTCCACCTGATGGTCGCTTACATCATATTTTTTCAGTAACTCGATCGGAGGATTGCGGAAACCGGACAGATCCAGTTTCGGGTCATATTCACCCAATGAAGAAGCATCGTATACTTCATCGTCGCCGGCGGGAACTTCCACTGTAAAACGAGGATCTCCCGGAAGGTCTTCCGGATCATCGGGTTGATTTCCTGCATCCGGAATATCATACGCTTCTTCCTCCTGGGGGACTGTTACTTCAAATGTATCATCATTGGAGATATTCGAATAAGTTTCAGTACGCGGTTCAGGCTTACGATAGCTTTCCACCTCATCGGCAGACTCCATTTCTTTTGCCGTATCAAAAACAAAATCATCCGTTTCCGGTCGTTCGTCCGGCTGGTCGGCAATAAGATGTTCGGATGCGGTATCATCTTCCGAAGTCGTATCGTCTTCTGTATCTTCTTTCTTCTCTCTTTTCAGGCGGTTCTTCAACCAACCGAAAGAAAGCAGGCTTTGCAGGAACGGTATCGTTTTCTTACTGCTGAATATGGCAATGATCAGAAAAATACCGGCCAATAACAGAATGGTTCCGGGGATACCGATATTGGTGATCATCATTTCAGACAGGTAATATCCGTGTTGTCCTCCCAGATAAATAAAAGTATCTTCATATCCGCTGATAAAAACGAAAGCAAAGAACAGCGATCCCCAAACTAGCATAGCCGCACAGAATAGGAAACGTTTCAACAACGACACCCTACGCAGATTCATCAGCTTCGCCCCGACCGAACCGAGGAAAAACAGGATCATAAACGAAGAGATACCAAACCAGCGGTTCATCAACAGGTCTGCCAGGACAGCTCCGCGCACACCCGTCCAGTTCTCAACCGAACCTCTGTTCGTCAGCAGATCCGATAACGGGACATTCTCGATCTTACTTTGATCGGCTCCTCCCGTAAAGAAGAAAGAGATCAAGGATAATCCGATATAAATGGTAATAATTGCTATTACCAGCCCGGTAATAAAACGGGTACGTTCGTTGGTGAAGAACATCTTCATCAGGGCAAACTTACCAGGTTCGTTGTTACTATTTTGTTTTGTTGTAGTTGCTTTCTTTGCCATATAAATCCTCGTTAAATGATATCCGAAATATGTCCGAGATATCTTTTATAACTTGCAAATATACATGATTATCTCCATAAAGCCGCATAGGTATGCGGAAAAACCGTACGCTTTCTTTTTCGACAATATAAAATTGCGCTAAAGAAAACATACGGTTCTCCAAATATGAAATTGATGTCAGATCAGATCAATAAACATACAATTTAGAAGCTTCATCCCAGGACATCTTTCCCGGTCTTCCCATCCAGTAATGTAAATCCAAATTACAGAAATCATTGTTCTTTTTCATCTCTTCTTTCAAAATACGCTTATAAGCTTGTTTTTTGAAATCGTATTTTGCATCAGAAGCCAGATTCACCATTTCATCTGGGTCTGTCTGCAGATTGAACAACTGTTCCGTAATGGCACCATCCACATTATAAATAATGTATTTCCAACCATCTTTCACCAAAGCTCTCTGGAAGCTGTTGTAAGCCAGGAATAATTGATCCCTGTGCTTTTCCGCCCCTTTCAATACCGGAGCCAACGATTTCCCTGTAACAGATTCTGCCGGCTTAATATTCAGAAGATCACAAAGGGTCGGATAGATATCATACAGGTAACAATCCACATCTTTCCGGGTACCTTGTTCCATGCCGGGAATAACCATAGCCATCGGTACACAGACACTGTGTTCATACAAATTCTGCTTGCCAAGAAGTCCGTGACGTCCTACTGCTAAACCGTTATCTGAAGCAAAAACAATGATGGTATTATCCAACTCCCCTTTCTCCTTCAAGGTTTTCATAATACGTCCGATCTGCGTATCGACTTCACTGATCATTCCATAATAATCAGCCAAATCTTTTTTCATCATAGCCTCTGTTCTCGGGAAGGGTAACAATACCTCATCACGGATCTTCAACTCTCCGTTGTCAAACGGATGCTGCGGCAGGAAATTAACAGGCAGTTCCATCTCTTCCGGATTATAGTGATGTCCGTATTCTGGATGCTTCATACGTGGATCGTGCGGAGAAGTAAAAGCAACAAAGGCAAAGAACGGTTTATCATTCTTACTTCTTTTATTCAGATAATCGACGGCCGCATCGGCAAACATCTCTGATGAGAACTTATCCCCGATAAAAGTCTTTTCATATTTGCCCTCCGGATCATAATGGTTCAGACGGGGAGATACATGTCCGTCTGTTGCATACGAATGCATTCCTCCGAAGAAAATATTTTCCGCCTTGGCAAATGAGCGGTTAAACGACAAGGGATCTGCATGCCATTTCCCTGTGGCAAACGTTTCATAACCGTTAGACCGCAACAATTCCGGCAAGGTAACTTGTTGTTCCGGAATCACCGCGCCGTCTCCACTTACCTCATAGACACCTCTCCCCGTCATGATCATGGCACGGCTCGGCATCGACAAAGCACCTCCCAAAGAACCATTCGTGTAGGTATGCATAAAAGAAATACCCTGATCGACGATCCTGTCAATATTAGGGGATACGACCTGGTTATTACCATAGGCATGAATGCAGGTTTTCTGCATATCGTCAACCAAAATAAACAATACATTCTTAGCCTCTTTCTCCTTTGCTCCTACCGAACAACTCAATGTAGCCAAGGCCGCTACAGAATAAAAAATCTTTCTCATAATCGATTACCAACCTGGATTTTGTTTTAAGTTTTTATTAATAACCAGCTCTTCTGTCGGAAGCGGGAAATAATAATGTTTCGATTCATCGAACTTACGTCCGTTCGGTAAAATATTCCAATACGGCAGAATAAAACCTTCTTTATCCACATCGATATGTTTACCGATAACGACTGTCGGATACTGAGACTGAACAAACTTCATTCCCCGAACCGTTTTTTCCATCAGCTTACCCGCTTTCCATCTCATCAAATCATCATACCGCATATTCTCCAGAGCAAACTCCACACGTCTTTCCCTTCTGATCTCGTCTATCAATACCGGTAAAGACGGGAAATCAGACATCGGGTCTTTCACCAGCTGATCGATTTTCATATCCGGCATACCGGCACGTTTACGCAACAAATTAACAGACAAGTCCAAATCAGACTGTGTACACTCACCCAATTCCGCCTTCGCTTCCGCATAAACCAATAAGGCTTCCGCATAACGGAATACAGGAGCATCCAGAATACCGTTCTGATAACGTAAATATTCTGCCGGATCATCTACCCAATATTTGATAATCTGGTAACCGGTCGGAATATTTGCTGTAGAAATATTTGATCCCGGAATAGCCGGTTTCTTCGTATCCCGTTGCAAATCTTTTCCCGGATAACAGATCGTCTGACACAAACGCGGGTCACGATGTAACATTTCAGCCTGAATACTATCATGCCCCAGGAAATGTTCTTTACAAAGAGATATCGGTTTTCCACATTCACAAAGATAAGCATCAATTAAAGATTTTGTCACACTAAATCCTAAAGTTGATTCTCCACCTTCCAAAAGATTACTTGTCCTGTTACCTAACAATCCTTCTTCATAGACTTTATAATAAATCATTTCCTGATTATCCTTCAAATCCAGAGAACAGAAAAGCGTACGGTAATCAGACTCCGGATTATTTGTGTTATAAATCTGGTAATGACCTTCTTTCATTAAAGTCTGACTTGTGTTTACAGCCTCTTTCAAGAACTTTTCCGAATTATCAATCTGATGATATTTACGGAACGTTCCTTCATGCAGACAGATTCTCGCCTTTAATATCAGTGCTACATCCCTGTTGATACGGCCGGAAACAGCACTCTTTTTAGCCGGCAGCTTTTCAATAGCCCAATCGATGCAAGCTAACACAGAATCCATCACTTCAACACGTGAATCCCTTGACCCAAAAAGTTCCTCCGATTCTGTTGTAAGGTCTTTCGTCAACCAGGGTACATCTCCATATCGTTTCACCTTCTCAAAATAATCCCAGGCTTTAAAGAAATATACTTCAGCAGCATACGCATCTTTTTCCTCCTGACTGATCTCCGCCTGCTGATAACGGGCCAGGAAATAATTACACTTCCGGATAAAAGTCCAATTCCATTCGTCGGTATTAGAACTTTCCGGTATTATATGTTCGCCGGCAGCCACCTTGTTATAATCCTGAGGGGCCATATTATCGCTCTGGTTATCACCGGATAACATCGGGCTTCTATCGTGACCGGTTCCGTGTCCTTTAATGAAAGTATATAAACCATTACAATATAACTCCATATCTCTGGTCGAATGCCAGAAATTCTGATCACTGATATCTGTTGTCGGAAAACGATCCATAAAATCATCATTACAGGCAACCAACGTTGCCAACATGATGCTACCTGTAAGTAATATTTTAATTGATTTCATATTGCTCTAATTATAATGATAATTGTAAACCGAATAAAATTGAACGCTGCAACGGATAAAATTCACCCACTTTGCCTACATTTGACTTTGATTTTTCATCATCCACATTTCCGATAAGCTCAGGATCGAATTTACCTCGCATATTGGTAATCTCGAATAAGTTCTGACCGGAAAAGTAAACACGAACTTTGTTCAATCTGACTTTCTGGGTGATCTCAGCTGGTATCGTATATCCAACCGTAAAGTTTTTCAACCGTGCATAAGCTCCGCTTTGTAAATAACGAGTCTGTGTTCTTACATTATAACTCATTGAAGAAGCTTTCCACATAGGATAGAATGCTCCCGGATTATCTTCTCTCCAGGCATTTTTATACACTTCATAGGTACCGACAGCATTCCCATTATTAATATGTCCCCAGAAATAACTACCGATCGGGAAGAAATCGCGTTTACCAATACCTTGAATAAAGATATTACAATCGAAACCTTTCCATCCCAGATTGGCTGTTATACCGAACTGATAACGCGGTGTCGTATTTCCAATTACCTTCGTATCGCCTGGGTTATCTACTGTTTTATCACCCCAATCTATTATTTTGTCACCATTCAAATCTGCATAGTGTGTATCACCAGGTCCCCATTTATCGCCATTACCTAATTTACTCTGATTGGCAGCCGTCGCCACTTCGTCTTTCGACTGGAAGATTCCGACGGTTTCATATCCCCAGATCTCTCCAATCTTTTTTCCTACATAATAATTATCATATAACTTGCTTGGATTATTATCAAACTTGGTAATTTCACTCTGATAGTCAGACAGAATCAAACCTAAATCATAAGAAAAACCGTTAGCCAACTGATCCCTCCAATTGACAGAAAGCTCCCAACCGGCAGTCTTCATATCTGCATTATTACGTCTTGGAACATCTGTACC
Organism: Parabacteroides timonensis; assembly: GCF_900128505.1. Classification (NCBI taxonomy): domain Bacteria; kingdom Pseudomonadati; phylum Bacteroidota; class Bacteroidia; order Bacteroidales; family Tannerellaceae; genus Parabacteroides; species Parabacteroides timonensis. Next base: position 1,116,307 of record NZ_LT669940.1, on the reverse strand, counting down.
TAAAATAGACGGAAGCTTATCTCCTTCAGTCAGCATATTTGTAGTTTTCCTGTTAAACCAGTCGAAGCTTGCACTTAAACGATTCAACACTGTTACATCAATACCCAGATTTAAAGACTTCACAGTTTCCCATGTCAGATCCGGAGAAACCATTCCGGGAGCAGCAACGGAAATAGGCAAAGAGCCATTAATGATAAAAGGAGTCTGCTGCGTTACTTCGAACGTGGAAATATAAGGATAATAACCTTTGACATTCTGATTCCCCAAACTACCGTAATTAACTCTAACCTTTAAATCGTTCAGCCAGGAATGTGTAGATTCCATAAAAGATTCTGAAGAAATACGCCATCCAACAGAGAACGAAGGGAAGAAACCATAACGGGAATTATGCGGGAACTTAGATGTACCATCGTAGCGACCATTCATTTCAAACAAATACTTATTCATATAGTCATATTTCAGACGCATAAACATACCACGAATCGCCCAACTGTACTCCTTGTCTTTTGTCGTTACTTTCCCTGTACCCAGGCTGATCGATGGAATATCACTCGACACCAGTTCTTCTTGTTTGGTATAATCTTCCCGATAAGTTTCCCATTCCTGATTAAAACCTGCCAATACTGTAATATTGTGTTTATCGTTGATCGAAGTCATATATTCCCCGTATAGGTTCGCAGCGAAATAGTTACTTCGTGCATTCTGAGCGAGGATAGAGGAAGGGAAGGTCGCACTATTCTGTGTAGTCCAGGAATCGCGGATATAATCAAATTCCTTTTGTACATCTTTTTGTCTGTCATTGGTAGCTCTATAACTAAAGTCACCTTTAATCTTCAAGCCTTTTACCACATCCCATTCTGCATTACCCATCAAAAGGGTCAAGTCATTGTTTGTCACATTTCTTGAACCGCTTGTCAGGAAATTATAAAAATGCTCCGTTGGAATACCACCGCCGACAGGGCTGTCTTCAGGTGTTGTGACAGGGAATAATATCTGCGGTTCACCGCGTGTCATCTGTTCCCACCAATTAGTACCCTTCGTCGAGTAAGCATGAGGTGCATCATATACCGTATGTGTATAAGACGCTTTAAAGCCTACACGAAAATTAGGAGTCAGATCCGCAGAGATATTGCTCAGGAAATTATACCTCTTAAATATATCGGTCGCATCCTTAAACATCCCTTCCTGGTTCATATAACCTGCTGAAGCATAGAAACGGATAGCTTTGCTACCTCCACTGATGTTTACCGTATGTTTATGGGTGGGAGCCCATTTCTGAAGCATCTGTTTATAGTTGTTATTATTTGAGTTCCAGAAAATTTTTCCATTCTCCATCATATGGTAAACCGGATTATTAACCGGGTCATTATAATAATCTTTCACCCACTGTACCTGTTCAGCCGAATATTTGTCTTTACCCGTATTATTGAACGAAGATTCATTCATGGCATCCATATAATCGGGAGCACTCAACATATCCGGTAAATAAGTATGTGTATTCAACTGGATACTTCCGGAATATTCAATCACTGGCTTACGATCCGTTTTTCCCTTTTTCGTTGTGATCAGAATCACGCCGAAAGCACCCCGGGCACCATAAATAGCCGAAGAAGAAGCATCTTTCAAAACCGATACGCTTTCCACATCTTCCGGATTGACCATATTCATATTCATCTGAACGCCATCTACCATCACTAAAGGAGAACTACCTTCCCCGCTGATAGAAGCCAGGCCGCGAATATTCATACTTACTTCAGCATTGGGATCGCCTCCGTTAAAAGAAACATTCAGGTTCGGAACCACCCCTTGAAGTCCTTGTCCCAGATTCGTTATCGGACGATTTTCCAATACCTTGGAAGTTACCTGCGAAACAGCTCCTGTCAGGTTTACTTTCTTTTGCGTTCCATAACCGACAACCACCACTTCTTCCAATGTCTCCGAATCTTCTTTCAGGGTTATCGACAGGTTACGTTTATTACCGACTGCCACTTCTTCCGTTTTATATCCTATATAAGAGACAACCAAAGTTGTACCAGAAACGACATCCAGAAAAAACTTTCCGTCTATATCCGTGATAATACCATTCATTGTCCCTTTTTCAACGACATTAGCACCGATGATGGGTTCTCCGGCCGGATCATAAACAGTCCCTTCGATCTTAATTCTATTTTGTTGGACAACAGCCTCTTCTGTTTTCGACAATATGATATAATTATTGACAAACTCATATTTCAAGCCATGTCCTCTCAATGCTTCATCCAAATACTCGGAGACTTTGGCTTTCTTCTTAGTTAATGACAAATCGAAGTTTGAACGGACACCACTCGTACTATATATGACGAGATAGTCAGTCTGTCTTTCTATTTCCTTAAACAATTCTTCAATTGAAAGTTTATTCGATTTCAATTCGACAACAACAGTCTGTGCATCAGTATTCAATGCAAATAACTGGCACACAAAAACAAACAGGATAAAAAAGGATAGTTTCATAATTCTGAATGCCTTTTGGTGATTTTTTAGACATAAGAAATGCGGTAACAAAGGATTTATTTTCATATCTTTGCTTTGTTAAGTAAATACTAATTTTTTGAACACAAATGGTTTTACTTTTCGTAAAATCGGTAGATAGGCCAATATCTGCCGATTTTTTTTAATTCTTCATGGACTCATACATACTAGATTTAAAGGTTAATACTCTTTTTATTTACTCAGTATTATCTGATTCAGTTCATCATTCTTTTTGATTTTAAAATTATGTATCCGTTGGATCAGATGAAGAATCTCCATCACCCCATCCCTTTGACGGAACTTCCCGACATATTCATAATCCAATATTTCCGGATCTTTCACAACGATCTTCACATCATAATACAACTCCAGCTTCTCTATGATTCTTCCCAACTTCTGCCTTTTAAACGTATAAATACCTTCGCGCCATAATAATTCATCCGGGTCCATTGTAGAGAGCACTAACTGTTTTCCTTTTTGAACAAGATACTGTTCCGGAGAAAGGATCACACCTTCAGCCTCGGAAGAGGGAAAGTAAGCTTTCACAGAACCTTCCTGAAGATAAACGCCGGTATAATTACTTTCCGGATAGCTGAATACGTTGAACTGAGTTCCCAGAGCTTTGACATCTATCGTCCGGGTAGAGACAATGAAAGGTACCTTTTCATTTTTACTCACATTAAAAAAACCTTCACCCGACAAAAAAACTTTCCGTTCCTTTCCAAAAAAAGAAGGATAGGATAATTTAGAACCTGCATTCAGCCAGACTTTCGTACCGTCAGGCAATGTAAGTTCTGCACGCTGTCCGGCCGGAACGACTAATTCCTGCTGAAAAGCGATTAACTCTTGCCGGTTTGTGACATCTCCGGAGAAATCGTAAGATGCCAACATCCAAGCAGACACAAAGGCGATCACAATTATTGCTGCATACCGGCTGAACGAGATCAGCCAAACTCTTCTTTTGCGGGAATTCACAAGCCTCTTAAAGTTACCATATCTTTCAGATCCCTGCTGCGCATCTATTTTTTCCGGAACCAACTCCAACAGACTATGCAAATGTTGATAGTCTATGATTTGAGATTTCAGTTCAGGATCATTATAAGCTTCTTTTAAAAGCTGATCCTGTTCCTGCTTCGGTAATACTCCCTGGCAATATTTTATGATTCTTTCATCCATTATTCACTGTTCTTTATATAGTAAACGAACAGAAAAAATAATCCCCCTAAAGAAATCTGATTATTTTTTCATTTTTCTTAATTTTCCCGGAAAGACTAATTACTGTATGCCGTATTTATCACTCAATCAGCTCAAAATCATACTTTTCAAACTCATTCCCGTTGATTATTACAGCAACCTGGTGAAGTCCGGGATGAAGTTTCCTGGTTGTTACCACGCGAAAAGAGTGTTTTCGAGTAATTTGTGTTGTAGAATTTTCGGCGTACTCCTTTTCGCTGATCTTGTGGACTTTCTTTGTCAACGTTCCATTTGCTTTTTGGTAGTAAATTCCGTATTCAAGCCGTATTTTGGTTCTTTTATTGCTATTATTCAATAAGTTAAAACTAAACTCCAACGAGTCTCCAACTTTAACTTCGGGTATTGAAATTTGAAAATTCTCAATGCGGATACTTTTTGCAGTAGAATTAAAGCCAAACAGTTCCATCATCTCCGGATTACCTTGTTTTAAAAGTGTCCGGCTACCGTGTTTGATAATCCAATCCACTTCCTTCGACTCTCCTTGCCATCTTTTCACCAAATCGATCACCGTTTGGGGATTATCTTTCGCTATATCATTTAAGTTATTGGCAACACTCAAGCGCACAAATCTCGCCGGATCGTTTTTAAGGTTTTCCAGAATTGGTATGATCGGGGCAGGATTTTCTTTCAAATTCGGCAAAGCCATCGCCCAGGGAAGACGCGGACGGCAACCTTCTGACGCAAGCCGTCTTACTCCCCAATGTTCATGCTTCGACCAAACTAACATTTGCTGCATCATTTCATCCGGATATTTTATAATAAAAGGATGAACAGAAAATTCACAACTTGTAAACTGGGTGATTTTTTCTATCGCTTTAACAGAGGTTTCGTAATCGTCCAATCCGTATTGTTCTACATAATTATCTAAAACCGGACCATACTCCAATGTTAAACCAAACTTCGTATCGTCTATTTTTGAAAAATCAGGCTGTGTATTTTTTACATAATCCAACAGTTCTAGTATTTTGGCGATCGCCTCTTTGTAATCTGCCGGTAAAAACTTTTTCAGAATTGTTGTAATGTGCATACAACGTTGTTTAAGCTCTCTGTTTTCCCATTCATTATCCATTATTTGGGATACAAACTCACGAGCATCAAAATCTTTGATAACAAGTTTCAAATCTTTCGTAAATCTATCGAAAAATTGCTCGTTGTACATGTTTTTAAAAGGTTCTGCCATATTTTTAATTTTTACGCCTTATCAAAAGGACAAAATAAATATCAATAGTGGTAAATAGTTTTTTAATTCCTCTCTTAACTTTTTATAAGCGATAGTCATCTGTGTTTCAATGGTTTTTACAGACACATTCAGTTCTTCTGCTATCTCTTTCTGCTTTTTTCCTTCCAGTTTACTTAATATGAATATCTCCCGGCACCGTTCGGGAAGTGCGTTAAGTGCCTTTTCTATTATATTCTTTATATTATCCTCCGAAAGTCCGTCCATATCGAAGGCTTCCAAAGAATCGAACTTCATACGGAAGGACAAGTCAAAATCCTCCTGCATCCTCGAAGCTGCTTCTTGCTCCAATAGTTTACGTCGCAGGTAATCAATACACCTGTTTTTTACAGACGTAAACAAATAGGCTATCACATTTATATGGAAATCAAGCGAATCTCTCTTTTGATAGAAATCAAGAAAAACATCTTGTGTAATGTTCTCCGCTTCTTCTTCAGAAAGTACATAGTCGCGTGCAAAGTGCTTAACACGCGAATACCATGTTATATAAAAGTTCTCGAAATCCATTCCTCAATCTCCCTTATACGGATACAGGTTTGCTCAATAAAATATGCGTAAAAGTACTCATTTGATGGATAAAACAAAATAAGATCACAAATTAAAATCTACTTACTGCCTTCGTCAAATCTCACAAAAATTCCATATTTGTCCGGATAACGACCATGACTATCACAAGCGGGCTGCCATTTTCCCGGAATTTCTCCAACTAACTTTATTGCTTGTTCTTCAAAGAGAAGGTTCGTTTTTTTACTCAATATTTTAGTTTTTTGTATTCGTCCCAATGTGTCAATAGTTAATTCACAAACCACTACCGCTTTCAAGCCGGATCCTTTTAATGCAGCAGGATAATATGTATTTTTTTTAATAAACATATCCAATGCCTCATAACCATCCTTATATTGAACGGGACCCCAATCCGGCTCCTTATATATTTGAGCAATCTCATGCGTATTGGAAAGAGAAAAATTACCGATAACCAAATAAGATTGGTTTGCCTTATCTATTGTCTTTACAATCCGATACTTTCCTGGTTCATGCTTATATAGAAAAGCGTTGCCATCACAATATCCATGAGAAGGTACAGGATGAGCCATCAAGGTGTAAACAGCATTCTCCGGATAAGTATTCACCCAAGTAGAAGTGATTGTATCATAATACTCAATCTTCACATCATCACCGAAGACAGCTTCTCTGTCCAAATGATTATATATTGTAAAATACACTCTATCCTCTGTTACAGGGAGAACTTCTGCATATAATCTCATTTCAAAGGAACTCTCATCCGGAACCATTGCGACAGAGGACTTATTTACAGTATCCTGTTTGAGTAAATAAGATATCTGCTCCTTATTCCCTTCCTTATGCTGGCACCCCAAGCATGCAATTGCTATTAAATAATAAAAAAGTTTGTTTTTCATCATATAGCAGTCAAATTTTGTATTAAACTATTCTTGTACATCAATAACCGTGCTTCCTGAATACCCTGTAAACTCAGGAGCATACACAGATCGTACAGTCGTTATTCCGGTCTGATAAACTCCCGGACGATCCAGATAGATCTTATATTCTAACTGAACAGTGCCTTTACGAAACTTATCTATAAAAAACTCGATAGAAGAATCTTTTATCACTTGATAATAACTGATATTATCGGAAAAAACATAACCGGATAATTTCTCTTTAGGCTCCATAGAGGCGGCACGGGAATCCGTGATATGTATAAAATCCATGTCTCGGTCAGCCTTCACCGTAAGCTGTACCGTTAATTCATCTCCCACATGCAACTCTGTTTTCGGAGAAACAGTCTTTCCATTCTTACTATAAGTGCGGGTTATTTTTAAACCATTTCCTTTTGCCTTCCGAACCTTTCCCATATCTTCCATATATTGTGCATATACAGCGGCCCATCCCATACCTGCACCGGAACGACAGATCTCTATCTCCCGAACTTCTGCTTCTTTTCCGAAAAACGTATGACTGGCATACCCCAACGTATCGTTAGGAGTCACCACTTCCTTCTCTGCTATTTTTGCTTTTACACGACTGTTTCCGGATATGCTTTTTTTACTGCCGGAAAGAAAAGCATACACCACATCGGCAGTAGCAACAGATGTCTCCCATACTTGCACCTGTTTCTGTTTCAACAACCATTGCTTCATTTCATTTATCATGACGGAATCATAGTCTATGCGGGATATAGCCTCGATTGCAGCGACCTGTGTAGGAATACGGAAACTGTTCCAGGAATAGGTTGCTTTAGATGTATCGAAATAACGTCCCATTTCATCTGTAGCCACAGTATATTCTTTTATAGAGCGTACCAGTTCTTTTGCCTTTGCTTGTTTATCAGCCTCATATAGTATGAGAGCTACACGGGCTTTCTCGTAAATCGTATAATCAGATTTCCCGGATTCAAGTTTATCGATCATGTACGAACAGGCCTTTTTTTCAATTTGGGAAGCAGCTTGTTTATCCAGTGCACAGATGTATAAATAATTGATGGATTGTCCGTCCGGCATCAAATCCTTTTTTCCTTTCTTTTCCTCTGCTATCATTTGCCTGTAAGTAGTCATCCAGCGATCAGCTAAATAGTCCAAAGCTTTATCATACATATCTTTCACAGGTTCTACAGATATATTCATCGCTTGCAGTCGGGCAAACATCTCCGCTATTTGGTAGGTAACATAATCATTTCCTCGCATACCTTTATACCAACTCCATGATCCGTCAGGTAACTGCAATTCACGTAAACGGGAAACAGCCGTCTTATTATCAGCATTGATATTGAGAATCGCATCAGACAAAGAATTGGCATAAAAAACAGTTGCCCACGATAAAGCATCATCGTTATCCGCCTCAGCAATCATTGGAAGAGCTTGTACGGCATACCATTCCGGATTAGCTGTCAACTCGACTGTCAGTTGCTTACGAATTGCCGTTTTACTATCGTCGTTATACAAACCGTCCAATGCAACCGTTTTATTATCCGTTCCATTCAACTGGACGGATATAGCATCTGTCATCCACTGTTTATCTGACAAAACCGGAAGAAGATGTTGCTCTCCGTCACTGAACCCATCAGTCTCGGCAACAATCCGACAAATATAAGCCGAATATTTATCATCCCCTTTCACATCGAACGAAACTGCCATTGTACGATGGGCATCAACATTGAACGTCCGCTTTTGAGTCGATATGACTTCGCGGGTCTCCGGAACTATCAATTCCATCCGGATAATCCCCTGAGCCGTTTTTTCCGAGATATTGGTAATTGTCGTACTGATAACCGCCTCATCATTCACCCTGATAAAACGCGGCATATTTGTTTCCACCATAAATGACTTAACAGCTTTCGCTTTAGCGGTTATAAAACCATAATCCATAGTAGATGTATGAGCAAGCCCCATAAATTTCCATTCAGTCAGCGTTTCCGGAAGCGTAAACGCGATACTGACAACTCCATTCGTATCCGTCCGAAGAGAAGGATAGAAAAATGCAGTTTCTACAAAGTTCTCACGGAGGGGAACATACGGAGAACTATCGTCCAATTCAAGAGGAGATGAAGATTCAGCTATAGCCATCACAGAAGTTCCGTCCCCAAAATCAAAACCATTATCCACCGAGATTTCATCTGCAATCTCAACGTTTGTAGCCTTCTTCATCCGGCTTGTTACTTTTTCCTTGAAACTAAGACCGGCATACGGAACACGCCATAGAGGAACACGCATATAACTAAAGTCATTCCAGCTAAAACCATGTGCAGAACTGGCAGAATAAGGGAAACTGCTATACATCCAGATCGAATGGCCATGAACAATCATATTATGCCGTATGTCAGGCGTAAAACGAGGATAATTCAATCTGAAGTCCCAGTCATTGAGATACAGTTTATCGAGCGATGCATCATAAAGAGTCGCCAGCAAACAGGCATCCGCTGCTTTCTTGGCCGGTGACATTATCCGGAGTTCCCAGGTTTCCTCTCCTCCCGGCAGCAACTTATCACGAAAAGTTTTCCATTGCAGTTTGAGTTCCTTCTTCGGACAAGGCCGGGTTATTTTTACTTGCTTGGAATAAAAAACACCCTTACGCATAAAAGCGAAATTAACAGTAATACCATCACCATACTCAGGCTTATACACATAAGAAAACGGACGGATTTCATCAGACAGTGTCATCCTTTCCGAATGGATACGTTTTTTTCCACAAAATACATCGTAAAACAGACAGACATCTTTCTCACTGGTTCCAACATACAAGTTTACAGGTTGTTCTCCATAGAATGTTGTCCCATCTTGATAAAACCATTCCGGCGAAGCGATCGGAAGTCGACGATCAGACAGTGAAAAGAGGACAAAGTCCTGACTTGCCGAGCACAATCTACCCTGTTCATCCATTGCAGCAACTTCCATTCGGTAATTAGCAGCAGGAAGTTTCAATAGCTCGTGGGGGACAAACATTCGCTGGGTTTCAATGGTATCTCGCCAAACTTCATCTCTTTTTCTCCCAGCCTCATCCAAAGAATAAACCACACAGACCGTCTGGCTTTTTACAAGCTGGCCACTCAGATTCGTAGCAAGGATTTCCATGGAGTCACGCTTCTCCCGTGCCACTTTGGAACGTAATCCACGGATACGCAAAGCCAACGATTGTAAGCCTACAGGCAAAGAGAGAGAATTACTTTCCATTTCACCGACTTTATTAATCACCTGGGCCGTCACGTTAAAAGTATAATAACGTCCGGGATCATTCGTATTGAAATCATCCGGTTTACGCAGAAAAACAGGTAATTCAAAACTTCCATCAGCATTTGTCAAAAGTTTTCCGGTCTCCAATATCGTCTCACTACCGGAAATACGCCAAAACTCATTTTGTGAACGAACCGTTTTGTAGCTCAGCTCACATTCTCCTACCGGCACACCGGCAAAGGTTTTAACCTCCCCCGTTACTAATAATGTATCCCCCATTTGATAAGAGGAGCGATACGGATGAAAAATTACATCAAAAGTGGGGCGTTTATATTCATCCACCCGAATATAACGGCTGTCTCCATCTTTCACCGCCAGTTCAAACTCCCCAGGCCGAGCGGTTTCCGGTAATACAAAGTTTCCGGAAAATGAACCTAGACTGTCCGTTGTCAAATTCAGTTTGCCTATTTCCTGTCTGTTCGCATCACGCAGAATAACTTCACTTTCCGTTGCCGGAAGCACATAGGTCGAGTCTCCTTGTTGTCCGTAGACCCATCCTGCCACATAGACTATCTGACCGGGACGATAAAGAGCACGATCCGTAAAAAGAGATATCTTTTTCTGTTCTCCCGGCTTGGTATTTCCATTATATCTATGAACAGAACGTTCCGCATAAGTAATTTCCATATAATCGGCTTCCGGTTTGCGCACATTGATACCCAACCAGTTCTCTTCTTTTGGAGGAACCAGTGTCACGCACCCTTTATTATTGGTCGGATGTGTTTCAATCAACCGGAAACCTCCTCCCTGATCCACACGATAATAAGCAACTTCCGTACCAACCACCGGATGCCCGGTCAGTTTATCGACGACTGTTATTTCCTGTTTCCCATCGGGCAAATCCAATAAAACCGCCTGGAGGGTGGAAACATAAGCTCTTCCGTAAGCAGTATATGCCGGATTACCGTCCGGGATAGACTTAACGACATAAATACCTTCCGTCGGAAACCTGTAATGTACCAATGTATCCGTTTCCTTGTAATCAGGAGTTTCGGCTAACTGATAATGACGGCTATCCACTAACCTGCCATACTTTTTTACAACTGAAGAATGAATTTCTCCACCTGCCAATACACTACTTGTCGGCGTCAAATCCATCCGGTAGAGTTCAACAGTAAAACCCGACAGATTCCGATAATGAATCTTAAAATCAACATCCATTCCGGGATAGGCAAAAGGAATATCAGCATTGAAACGAGGTGTCAGTACCTCAGCAACCTGCTCTTTTAAGTCACGACAGGAAGGCGATTGGGGATATTTCTCTAACCCTGTTTGCGCCACTTGTAGTTTGGCTACATAATCACCCATCGCATCATAGCGTACAGCCAACTGGTTATACACTTCACCACAAACCGGAGAATCCGCAAACTCGACAGTCCACTGTTTCAGCAAATCGACAACACGCTCCTGTTTCAATCTCAGCTTTTCACCCACTCCTCCCCGACCGACATCATACCCTTCCATATATAACTTATCCAGTAACGACAACAACAGGGCATCTCTCATTCCCTGTTGCTTATAATAGGATATTAAACGGTCATGGATGGCAAGAACTTCTGTTTCTATTTTTGTCCTCAACGCCGGATCAACGATCCAATATCCTTTCAACCGTGTGATAGCCTGACTGGCAAGCAATTGAAACATGTTATCGTTATAATATGTTTCACTCAGTTTCGCACTTACCGTCATAGGACGATAGCTCCCGGCCGGTTGCGTAGCCAGTATCTCCGGATTTTGGAGAGAAAGACGAAAATAAGAAATAGCACTGTCGATTGCCGCTTCATCTCTTTTTCCTGTGTCCAATATATAATACCCCAACAGATTATTCAGTACGGCTTGATGTACCGGATCCGTTTCTTCGATAGCCCATTTTTTCAACCGGTCTAACTCGCCGGGTAGACTGTCCGGCGTTACATCGATATGTAAAGAGGCTTTCGTCAACCAGGCTTTCATCAATTGAGGGACATTCTTTTCCCGGCTGGCACGATCATAGATTTTCTGAACTTCTCCAACAGCTGATTTCGGCAGTTGTTTCTGTTCCATCATCTCTACCTGTTCCCACATCTGCTCATAAGACTGGGCTACAGTCCGGAAAGAAACAGTATACAATACTAAAAGACATAGCAGAAAAACACGGAATAATCTATTCTTTTTCATAAAGCCTTCGTTTTTTGTTTACAATCAGACAATCCCTACCCACACAGTTACATATTAATCATTTTTTTAATGATATAGAGTGTATATTCTCTGTATCAAATATTTCAAGATAATATAAGATTTGGTTTTCTTTATCAACCACACAATCTGATAAATAGTTAATTTCACCCGGACCGTTACCTCCCTGAGCAACACTCTTTATAAACTTACCATCATAATCAAACATCATAATTTTATTGGGCGAATAGACAATAATATATTCTTTGCATGGATAAAAATTAGCAGACTTATCAACCAGACAAAGCGAATCAGTTTCCAGAATCACTTTTCTCCAAGAATCGACATATTCATCCAGATCAACGCTCTTTTGAGGAAAGTCTCGGGAAGAGAAATCAACCGTATAAATAGTTCCCTTTTCCTTCGTACAGGATAACAGCGACATCAATGGAATTAGGCAATAAACAAAAATATGGGTTTTCATAAGCTGATCTTTTTAAGGTGTTTAATCCGGAATTTCTTTCAATCGTAAAACTACATAAAGATAAACATTAAAACAACATCCACATCTTTTATTTTTCAATAGATCAAACATTTAAAATCAGAGATTACCAGATACCTCTTTTTTACCTCATAATAAAAGGATATTCTATTGCTAATTCATATACCCAGTCAGGATAACCACAATTGGGGAAACGAATCATTTTCAATTTTCCAGAACTACTGATCAAGGCTAAAAACGTATAATCCAATGAAGGCGTATATAACTTCAGCACATTTCCCTCTTTTTCCCATTTTCCTTCTGAAAGCAAACATAAAGGACTCTCACTAGAAAAAAGAATCTTATAATGAAAACCGACTTCTAAAAATAATGAAATATCTCCATTCCTATACATACCCAATTGTAAAGGTACAGGTTCCGGCTTTTTATTTTCTTTAAAATCAATTTCTCTATTTTTACTCTTCACTACATCTTCATCAAAATTTAGGGCACCTTCATCCGAATCGTAAATATATTCATCTTTATGAAAAAGCTCATTTTCCATAAAGCAAAACCCCTTCTTCACTAACAAATTCGAATGTTTTATTTCTTCTAACACAAGCTCTGCTCCACTTGAAATGTCTTTCAGATAATACAACTTACCTTTTTTTGAAAAATAGCCATAAGCCGGAAACATAGTAAACACAACATCAATTAGCTCATTAACACTAATATCAATATAAAAACGGTTTTCTTTCAACAAATACAAGCTGCAGGATATCGGTACAGGCATGTTATTCCATTTCGATTTCACATTCTGCCACAAGCTACCATTTCCTAACGAATAAGATTGAGGATATTCCATAATTAGTTAAATGTACGGTTCATAATTATCAGCCGCTGATTTCATTCGTTACAAATATACAATAGAAAGCCTTGAATTATTCCGGTTATCCGTTATTTTTTTGACAATACTCAATAATAAGATTAGTTGACGATACGTTTTAAACTTTCACAATGTAAGGAGAAAGACCTTAATTAAGAATTAATAATTCTAATTATCGCAATATATTTGTTACTTTTGCAGGTTAGAAATCTTAGGTACACCATAAGAAGTAACATGGAAAAGGAAAACAACCCCATATACGAACGTAATACGCTGGAGTTTGTAACTGTAGCATTGGAGTTTTGTACATTTGTTGAAACAGCCGGAGAAAAAGGCCTTTTCGACTTTGTGGACAAAGCTGTCAAACTATTGCCGTTACTTTATCTGAAAGCAACACTTTTGCCGGATGTCGAGCCGGACGAAGATGATGAACCGGAACTGACCGTTACGGAAGACATGTACGAGTCTGTCCGTACCCGGATTGCAGGATTGCTGGGAGAAAAGGATTCTTATCTGGAAACCTTTCATCCGGACATGCAGTACAGTGATACGCCTATCGCCGCTTTTATCTCCGAAAATATCGCCGATGTCTATCAGGATACCGGAAATTTCGTTTCACTTTTCCGTCAAGGAAACGAAGAAGTCATGCTTCAGTCTATTGCCTTATGCCGTACTAACTTCCAGGAGTTCTGGGGACAGCAACTCCTTAACGCATTGAAGGCACTCCACGCTGCCCGTTACAGTGATGATGAAATTTTTGAAACGAACGAGGAATGATGACACAATATACACACACAATAACAAAAGAAGAAATATCTCTTCTTGAAATAGAAGAATTTTTAGGACGGATTATCGTGATCGACACAGAGAAAGACACGGATAAGGCTGTCAGCTATTTATCCGGATTCGAAGCGGTAGGTTTCGATACGGAAACACGTCCCAGTTTTAAAAAAGGGACACGCTATAAAATTTCATTGATGCAGATCTCTACAGATGAGGCCTGCTTCCTTTTCCGGCTGAACCGGATCGGTATTCCGCAGTCGCTGGAAGATTTTCTTGTGAATGACAAAATACTGAAAATCGGGCTTTCCCTGCGTGACGATTTTGGTGCCATACGGAAACGGACTGACATCAAACCGGCCAACTTCCTCGATTTGCAGAATTATGTCGGCCAATTCGGAATTGAAGATGCCAGCTTGCAAAAAATATATGCCATCCTTTTTGATAAAAAAATATCGAAAGGACAGCGCCTGAGCAACTGGGAAGCCGATGTACTGACCGAACAACAAAAGAAATATGCAGCCCTCGACGCCTGGGCCTGCCTGAAAATATACAACCAATTGAATCAAGATAAATAAATGAGTTACTGTAAAGTTTTTCTCAAACCGAAAAAGGAAGAGTCGTTGCTTCGCTTTCATCCGTGGGTATTCTCCGGAGCTATCCAAAGCATTGAAGGTAATCCGGAAGAGGGTGACCTGGTAGAAGTGTATGGAACAAATCAGCGCTTCCTGGCTATCGGCCACTATCAGATCGGCAGTATTGCCGTGCGTGTTTTATCATTTAAGCAGATCTCGATCGACGCGAATTTTTGGGAAGAACGTATTCGTGTTGCCTACACGCTCCGTAAAGAACTGGAACTGGCAGAAGTGGAAAACAATGATACCTATCGTCTGATTCATGGTGAAGGAGACAACCTCCCCGGACTGGTCATCGACATTTATGCTCACACAGCCGTTATGCAGGCTCATTCGGTGGGTATGCATTATGCTCGTCATGATATTGCCGAAGCATTAAAAACTGTGCTGGGAGAAAATTTACAAAATATCTATTACAAATCGGAAGCAACTCTTCCCTACAAAGCCAATCTCGGAAGTGAAGATGGCTATTTATATGGCGGAGAGGTAGAAGATATTGCCACAGAGAACGGTTTGAAATTCTGCGTAGACTGGCAGAAAGGACAAAAGACAGGTTTCTTTGTAGACCAGCGTGAGAATCGTTCGTTACTGGAAAAGTATGCAAAAGGTCATTCGGTATTGAATATGTTTTGCTATACGGGTGGTTTTTCTTTCTATGCCATGCGTGGCGGTGCCGAAGTGGTTCACTCGGTTGATAGTTCAGCCAAAGCGATTTCGCTGACGAATAAAAATGTGGAATTGAATTTCCCCAACGATCCGCGTCATAAAGCATTTGCCGAAGACGCCTTCAAATTTCTGGAAAAGATGGGAAGCAATTACGACCTCATCATTCTCGATCCTCCTGCTTTTGCCAAACATAAGAATGTATTGCGCAACGCTTTGCAAGGATATCGCAAACTGAATGCGATCGCATTTGAAAAGATCAAACCGGGAGGTATCCTGTTTACCTTCTCTTGTTCACAGGTGGTCAGCAAAGAGAATTTCCGCCTGGCAGTGTTCAGTGCTGCCGCACAATCAGGACGTAGCGTACGTATCCTACACCAATTGACGCAGCCGGCCGATCATCCGGTCAATATCTACCATCCGGAAGGAGAATATCTGAAAGGATTGGTCTTATACGTAGAATAAAAAAGAGACTGATTTTTTCTATTCAAAATATATTACCCAGGTTTACGGTACTCAACGTATTCCTGGGTATTTTTTATGATTATCTTATCTTCCTTGTCTTTCATGATATAATATTAATGTCTATATTTTGTCTAAAGTGAAGAAATATGCCTATTTTTGTAATGTTCGATAGAACAAATACATTTTAGAAAATTAGGAAGTGCCTTACTTTCGTTAAAATCGCCAGTTTTGACAGCACACAAGGTACAAGTCCTTGCTATATCTAGCGGGTTGCTTGTCTACGTGTGCTATGGGTTTCTGGCGATACCTAACGAAGTGTAGACAGTGACCCGCTTCTTTTTGTATTCAAAATATTAATAATGTCGTCATTGTAAAGTGATATACAGTGACTTTATAATATATAAACATGAAAGAAAATATATCAAATATATGATTACATTTGTAGTATTTCGTAGTTAATAGTTAATCGAAATGTAATATCCAGGAAAAGGAGTAATAGCTATATTTGCGGCATTTTACAGCGAGTGTAATTGAAATAACCCAGGAGAATGTATCAAAAAACGGATGAAATAATATGGAACCTTTGTCTTAAAGGAGATCGTAAAGCTTTTGAAGTTTTATACAGGAGATATTATCCCATATTATATAATTACGGGAAGATATATTCGAAAGATACCGATCTCGTAAAGAATTGCCTGCAAAATTTCTTCGTCAAACTAATGTGCAACTACTCAAGCTTATCAGAAACAGCTTCCGTACGTTGTTATTTACTGAAAGCTTTCCGGTATGCCTTGTATAACGAATTGAAATCCGAACAAATCCGTAACGGCAAACTGGTCTGTTACCCCGATGAGATCCTAACCGTCAGATCAGATCAATTTTTAGATGAAGAAGATCTGTCACCCCGGAACGAACTTATAAGTGCAGCCTTCAGAAAGCTGTCTTCCAAACAACAGGAGATCCTGTACCTCTATTATATCAGGGAATTAACTCATGATGAAATAGCCAACCTGCTGAATATCAATTATCAGTCCAGCAAAAATCTTCTTTTCAGATCGATTGCCAAATTAAGAGATTTACTTCTCTCCGATCCTTCCTTGAATGATAAATAACACACTCCATATTAACGGCTATTCAACAATAAATGTTAAACACAGTTACTTAAGTGTTAAATCGCAGTTTGATTGAGTACCATCGGAGCAGGCAAATTGTAATTAATATAAAAAGCACTGCTTCTATGGCTAAAAACAAAATACCAAAGACAGAGTTCGACAACGA
The DNA here is from genome assembly GCF_900128505.1 of Parabacteroides timonensis. Taxonomy (NCBI): domain Bacteria; kingdom Pseudomonadati; phylum Bacteroidota; class Bacteroidia; order Bacteroidales; family Tannerellaceae; genus Parabacteroides; species Parabacteroides timonensis. The sequence continues at coordinate 1,099,221 of NZ_LT669940.1, read as the reverse complement.
GATGAAGCAGTTCATTTCACTAGTCAAGAAACACGAACAGGTTCCCGATATGGAAATAGAGGAAACGTGGGCAAACGTGAAAGAATTGTCATCTGCCGGGTCCATAGGAAAGGATAAAAAGAAAACCCTTCGATATGTTCTTGCCGGATTATCTGTTGCTGCATCGATAGCCATTCTTTTCCTTATTTCTATTCCTTATAATAACCAACCACAGGAAGAGCCCTCTTTTCTTACTGAACTGGAAAAAGTCGCACCTATCGATAGTTTAAATCAGATATACCTGGTTCTTTCCAAGAATCAACAAGTTACGTTAGAGAACGAAGCCTATGTCAATTATGATAAGAAAGGTGGCGTAACCGTAAATAACCAATCCCCGGAAGTTGCAGAAGACCAGGCAACCGGAGCAAATAATCTGAACCATATAATTGTTCCCAAAGGAAAACGCACCCACATAACGCTATCGGACGGAACAAAAATGTATGTAAATGCAGCCAGTCATGTCATTTATCCATCGGTTTTCAGTGATGACAAACGGGAAATAGCCGTAGAAGGAGAAGTGTTTCTGGAAGTGGCGCATAATCCGAAAGTACCTTTTATAGTGAAAACAAAAGGGTTGGATGTAAAGGTGCTGGGGACTATTTTTAATGTAACAGCCTATGAAGCAGATGATATTTCAGTCGTATTGGTAAACGGACGTGTGGAGGTAAACTCATCTGCAAAAGAGAAACTGATTTTAAATCCTTCCCAGATGGTTAACTGGAAAGATGGTATAATGAAAAAAGAGAAAGTGGATGTAACAAAATATATCTGCTGGAAAGATAATGTCATGCTTTTAGAACTCGAAACCGTTTCAAAGGTTTTGGACAATCTATCCCGCTATTATGGAGTGCCTGTTTGGTATGATAAGAATATAGCCGGCCGGAAACTTTCCGGTAAACTCGACCTCTGTGAATCCATCGATGAAGTACTGGAAATCGTAAAGGTTTCAGCCTCATTGAATGTTGAAAAGATAAATGGCGGAGGATATCATTTTCACGAATAGGGAGAAGAAAGAAAAAGAGTATTAACGAATAACAGATTTGCCTATGAAGAAGTAAAAAGTATAAATAAAAAAAGATCGGACACTGTTGGCGCAATTATCCGATCTATTTTGAGAAATAATCCTTAGTTGTTTAAAAGATTAATATACAAAGGTATGGAAAATATCACAGCAATTAATCGAAAAAAGATTAATTACATAAAATTAGCATGTTTATTGATATCTTTAATATCATTTCCTGCGTTAATTACCCATGCATCAAATCCCTCAGAAATCTCCGGGGAAATATTGACTGTTCAGATGCAGAACAAAACATTGAAAGAAGTTTTTTCATATTTAGAGAAAAATAGTAACTACGTGTTTATATATGAAGAAGCCGTAGATCTTGGGAAAAGGGTCAATGTCAATATTTCAGACAAATCCATTGAAGATATTATAAAAGAAGTCTTCTCTTCAAATGGTTTTTCTTATGTTATCAAAGGCAGGCAAGTAATTGTAAAAAATGAAAAGTCGACAGGTCTGATGTCGTCACCTGTTACTGCGCAAGACGCCATTGTCGTGCGAGGCACTGTGACAGATCACACAGGTATGCCGCTTGTCGGAGTGAACGTGGTCGTAAAAGGAGCAACGATCGGAACCGTAACGGATATCGACGGTCACTTCGACCTGCCGAATGTTCCGAAAGGAGCTACTCTCCTGTTCTCATACATAGGTTACAAAAGTCAGGAAGTGAAAGCGTTTGAAAAACTGACAATTACTTTAAGTGAGGATAACGAATTGCTGGATGAAGTCGTCGTTGTCGGCTACGGTACACAAAAGAAGGTCAATATGACCGGTGCCGTTTCTTCAGTCAAAGTGGATGCTTTGGATAATCGTCCCGTGACGAATGCTACTAATGCATTGGCTGGTTTGGCTGCCGGTCTTTCTGTTACAAATACAGGGGGCGGTACACCGGGATTAGAAAGCCCGACGATCCGTATTCGTGGCCAGGGTACTTTGAATAATTCAGACCCGCTTGTCGTGATCGATGGTATGGCTGGTGCCAGTATCAGCGATATCAATCCGCAGGACATCGAGTCTATTTCTGTCCTGAAAGATGCTGCCTCATCAGCCATTTATGGTTCACGTGCCGCCAACGGTGTTATCCTGATCACGACTAAAAAAGGATCGGAAGGATCTGCCAGAATCACTTACAGCGGAAACGTTTCATTTGAAAAAGTAGCCAAACGCCTGAATCTTGTTACCGATTATGCCGATTTCATGGAGATTCAGAATGCCGGTTTATTAGCCAACGGCCAGGCTGCCCGCTTCTCACAGGGTAAAATCGACGAATGGCGTAATGATGCAGGTAGAAATCCTACGATCTATCCTAATACCGACTGGCAAGACCACATCTACCGCAGTCCTTCGGTGGTTCAAAACCACACTGTTACAGCCAACGGTGGTTCCAAGACAGCCCGCTACAACCTCTCTTTCGGCTATATCAACAATCCGGGTATGATTTATCATTCGAACTACAAACGTTACCAGATGCGTGCCAATGTGGATGTCGATATCAAACCTTGGTTGACAGTCGGAGCCAACGCATACGGTTACGTGGATTACAACAACCCTTCTGCTGGTACAGCCGCCGAGGGTGGTGATGTTATCTGGGGTTACGGTGCATTCAATACGGTACCGGGTATGACACTCTATGATCCGGCAACCGATCTCTATGGCGGTATCCAGAATCCGGAAGAAGAAAATGTCAGCAATGCCAACCCGTATCGTCGTATGTGGTTCTACAAAGAAGACTTCCCTACTATCTCCCGCCGTACCGTGGCTAAAATGTATGGACGCGTCACTCCGGTCAAAGGGCTGACCATCGATGCTTCTTATACTTATAATGCCTGGGATCGCCGGACAGAGCATCATTTAACAGACCGTGACCTGTATCGTTTCACAGCAGACGGACCGGTTTTACTACGTGCCGGAGTTGTTCGTACGTATATCAGAAGATACAACTATCGTAATGATTTCCGTGCCTCAGATGTAACCGCCCGTTACGAATTTAAAATTGATAAACTCGATGCCTCTGTTATGGCCGGTGCCAGTCAGGAATACAATAAGTATGATACTGATTATTATCTGAAATACGACCTTGTGGACGAATCGCTGACAGCTCTCGATGCCGCTTCTACGCTCGGACGTATTACCGGTAATTACAACGAATGGGCCATGCGTTCTTATTTTGGCCGTATCAATCTGGTCTGGGACGATAAATATATGCTGGAAGCCAATCTACGTGCCGACGGTTCTTCCCGATTCGCACCGAATAAACGCTGGGGTTATTTCCCGTCGGTATCAGCCGGCTGGCGTATCACTCAGGAGAAATTCATGGAAGATTATCAGGATTGGTTGAGTTCGTTGAAGCTTCGTGTATCTTACGGTTCACTGGGAAATAATGCGGCATCCAACAATTATATGTATCAGTCGCTTTATGCCGCAACGAATTATGTATTGGGAAATGCTGTCACCGGCGGTCTTTCGCAAACCACATTATCCAATACGTACCTGACCTGGGAAAGTACCTATGTGACTAACGTCGGTATCGACTACGGTTTCTTCAAGAACCGTTTAAGCGGATCTCTGGAATGGTTTAACAGGGATACCAAAGGCATCCTGATCTCACTTCCGGTTCCACTGGAACATGGAACATCCTCCGTGCCTAACCAAAATGCTGGTGAAGTCAACAACCGGGGGATAGACCTCGAAATCAACTGGACCGACCAGATCGACAAGTTGACCTACTCTGTCGGCTTCAATATGGGTTTTGTGAGCAACAAGGTCACAAAATTCCAGGGTGATGTCGCCTCTATCAGCGGGGTGAAGAAACTTCAGGAAGGTAAACCGATCAATCAGTATTATGTACTTGATGTAGATCGTATTGTCCGCGATCAATCCGACCTGGATTACGTACAATCGCTGGTCGATAAGAACCCGAATTATTTCGCTACGTATCAACGTCCCGAACTCGGAGACTTCCTGTTTGCCGATGCGAACGGTGACGGTAACCTGAATGCCGACGACCGTATAGAAGTCGGTCATGGCGACAGTCCGAGACTGACCTTCGGTGCAAACCTCAGTTTAAACTGGAACAATTTCGATTTCAGCATGCTTCTCCAGGGTGTAGGCGACTATAAGGTGTACTATAACAACCAGGCTTTCCGTTTCACTACCGTTATGGGGCAATCGCTCATAAAGGATATTACCGACAATGCCTGGACTCCGGAAAATCCTTACAACTCCAAGTATCCGATACTGCGTAACAGCGCAAACAGCAAGAACAACACGGCTAGTACTGCTTTCATTCATAATGCGGCCTATCTTCGTTGTAAAAATATTCAGTTAGGTTATACTATTCCTAAGAATATCTCTTCGAAGTTCTTTGTCGAAAATTTGAAGATCTACACCAGTATCGACAACTTGTTCACCATAACCAACTTCCCCGGGTTGGATCCTGAAATTGCAGCAACTGTCGGATACCCTTCAGTTCGTCAATATTCCTTAGGTCTCAATGTTTCATTCTAAAATCAGAAAACGATGAAAGCTAAAAATATAATTTCCGTTTTTTTAGGTTCAGTCCTTTTGCTCAGTAGTTGTGAAAGCCTGGATTATACTCGTCCGGATCAGTTGTCGAGCGTCACATTCTGGAAAACAGAAGCTCATGCCAAGCAAGCTGCTGTCGGTTTGTATGAGGCTATGATGCAGACCTGGTGTTTCGGCCTGGAGTTCGCATTCGATATGTGTACCGACCTGGCTGACGGAACCAGTCCTTTTGCCGATATTTCGCGTGGGACATCGTTTGCGTCGACCAGCGGTGCCGTACAAAACCACTGGCAATATCTGTATGAATTGGTTCACCGTTCGAATACGGTAATTCGCAATGTCTCCACAATGGACATCGATAAAACCATGATCGACCAGATAGTCGGCGAAGCCAAATTCTTCCGTGCCATGGCTTACTTCCGTATGCTTAACTGCTGGGGAGGAGTTCCTTACTACGATGAGAGCTGTATTATCGAAGAAGAATTTGCAACTGTAACCAGTCCGCGCAGTTCTGCGGAAGAAATTCGTCAACATGTGATCGACGATTTGACCGATGCCATCGCAAAACTGCCTGTAAGTTGGGCAAGCAGCGATTACGGACGTGTCACCAAAGGGGCCGCCTATGCACTTCGTGGCAAGGTGTACCTTTTCAACAAAGAATGGGCTAAAGCCATTACAGACTTTGAAGAGATCGTGTACAACAAAAGCAATAACTACGGCTATGCTTTGCATTCTAATTACGAGAACCTGTTCCGTCTCTATAATGGCGCACGCAGCAATGAGATGATTTTCGCTATACAGTCTATCGACGGTAACGTTGCCGGATATGCATTGAATATAGTCGGTTATTTTGGGAACAAAGCAACCATGCGTTTGATTGCCAGCAACTGCGTCGTACCTTCAACCAAACTGGTCGATTTGTATGAAAAGCCTGATGGTCAGAAATTCAACTGGGATGAAGTATTCCCCGGTTTCAACAACGGCAATTCGGAATTTCGCCGCAAATGCCTGGCTGTAGCCATAAACGATGCCAGTACGGAGATTACCAGCACGCTGGACTGCGATACGGCAAAGGTTTCCGCCGCCTACAACAACCGTGATCCACGCCTGTGCTGGAATGTGATCACTCCGTTCTCCCATTACTTGGGTACGGATGCCGGTTCCAATCCCAGGGATAAGCAGTTTGTAATCGTAGACCCGACAAAAGGCGGTGCCCCCATGGAAGCACAATCTTTCATCCGTAACTCCGAAGGTTGGAACTCTTACTTCTGGCGGAAATGGATTCCTACGGGTAACCTGGATGGCTACTGGGGGGAATACAGCCGTACTCCTTACGAGTTTCCGTTGCTCCGTCTCGGCGATGTTATTCTGATGCTTGCCGAAGCTTACAACGAAAATGGCGAGACAACAAAGGCCATCGCTGAAGTCAATAAAATACGTGCCCGTGTCGATATGCCGGAATTGAACTCCGGTCCTACCTGGATGGCAGTCAACAGCAAAGACGAGATGACACAACGTATTCGCGATGAACGGGCCCGTGAACTGGCTGGCGAAGGTCAACGTTATTGGGATCTCCGCCGCTGGGGTATCCTTCAATCGACAGTAAGGAATGCAACCGATATTCTCGGCGACCTGATGTATGAACGAGCTTATCAATCGCGTCACGAAATCTGGCCGATACCGTTTGTTGAAATGGAACGTAACCCGAACCTGACTCAAAACACGGATTGGTAATTGGATCATAGGCACATGATGAAACAGGCCTGTGTAATAAAAACCGGGCCTGTTTTACTTTCTAATTTGAGAAATATGGATGGAATAATAAGAACAAAGTTACTTGTCACTTTGCTAAGCGGTTTATTGTTAGGTGGATGTACCGGAAGAAGTGGGCAAGAAAAAGTGAATATCTATCCGATTCCCCAGAAGTTGGAACTGTCGGGTGATTGGATAAAGATACCCAAGGCCGGTTATCGGCTGGAAGGGATCAACCTTCCGGATACGGATGCCGTGAGTCTACTGAAACAATCCTTCCTGATAACAGAGCAGGCGAAACAGACAATTACCATTCAGCAGTTGGAAAAGGCTGGGAGTGAAATGCAACGTTCGGGCGCTTATACGCTGAATGTGACTGAAAAAGGGATTCGGATCGAAATCTGTGACGACCGTTCTCTCTTTTATGCCGCACAAACATTGTCCCAGTTAATCAAAGACGAAAAGAAGCTCCCTGTTTGTACGATATGGGATTATCCGGACATTGTTTTCAGAGGTGTTGTCGAAGGTTTTTATGGTACTCCGTGGTCTTTTGAGAACCGGGTGGAACAGCTGCGTTTTTATGGACGAATGAAAATGAATACTTACATTTTCGGACCTAAGGACGATCCCTACCATCGTTCACCTTACTGGCGTATCCCCTATCCGGAAGATCAGTCAAAGAATATCCGCGAGTTATTGGCTGAAGCTAAAAAGAATAAGGTCGATTTTGTTTGGGCATTGCACCCCGGCATGGATATCCGATGGAATGATACGGACCGGCAAGCTGCGATAAAGAAGCTGGAGAGTATGTACGATCTGGGAGTCCGGGCATTTGCCGTCTTTTTCGATGATATCGAAGGCGACGGAACGGATGCAGCCAGGCAAGCCGCCTTTATGAATTATCTGAAACAGGAATTTGTCGACAGGAAAGGAGATATCCGGCAACTGGTACTCTGCCCGACCGAATATAATAAAGACTGGGCAAAGACGGATTACCTGGATATACTGGGCGAACAGCTAGACCCTTTTATCCATATCATGTGGACCGGCGACAAAGTGGTAAGCGATATTACGCACGAAGGACTCGAATGGGTAAATAAGCGGATCAAACGGCCTTGCTATGTCTGGTGGAACTTCCCGGTAAACGATTATTGCTTGGCTCATTTATTGATGGGACCGGTGTATGGACTGGATAAAAACACGGCTTCCGACATGTATGCATTCGTATCAAACCCGATGGAGTTTGCCGAAGCAAGCAAAGTCGCTCTTTGGAGTGTTTCCCAATTCACCTGGAATATGGATCGGTTCGATCCGAAACAGAACTGGAATACGGCGTGTGAGTCTCTCGTACCTGAAGCACCCGATGCATTCCGTCTTTTCTGTGAGCACAATGCGGATATCGGTCCTAACACATGGATGTTTTTCAGGGAAGAATCTTTCAATTCGAGCGAACTGATCAACCGGTTCGAACAATCGTTATCTGCCGGAAAGTATCTGAAAAAAGAGGCTTTCGAGATTACAGATTTGTTTATGCAGATAAAAAAAGCACCGGGCATCATCAAAAGCAGTGCAACGAATAAGCAACTGATAAAAGAAATCGATCCCTGGCTGACACAAACGGGCAATGTCGGAGTGGCCGGCATAGCGACAATGAAAATGTTGGATTTAGCAGACAAGCACGATACGGAAGGATGCCGGAAAGCGTATAAAGAGGTAAAAGAAGCCTTGAATACGATTGCTGTATTCAGCCGGCCTTATCGCCGGGGAGAGCAGGATGGCATCAGAAGCGGTTCGCAGATTTTATTACCTTTTATCCGTCAGATGCTGCAATATGTAGAAAACTCATTGCTGACAGACGAAAAACCGAAAGAGGTACCGGAAGTTCTCGCCGGTTCAAAAGAGATGGGCGAATTATCCTGTTATTGCGAAGACGATGTAGTGGGTTTAACCCCTCATTTTCCATTGGTGACAATAGCTCCCGGGGAATACTTCGGCTTCCGGGTAGAGAAAAGCAAGCAACCTGTTGCATTGGTCTATGATTTACGTAAAAGTAAATCCAAAGGACGTGCTTTCCAGGGGTCTATCGATGGTAAGGTGTGGTTCACATTCCTGAAAGCAGGGGCAGACCGGATGGATACTATTCCTATCCATGAGCCACGCATCCGTTATATACGCTGCCTCAATCAATCGCAGTCGGATATGTCGGTAGGGATCGGCAGGTTTGCTGTATTGACAAAATCCGATACACTCAGTCACAAGCAAGAATAACGTTTTACTTAATAACTAATTACGATATGAAAAAGATATTCTGTACACTATTATGCATGGGAGGTTTCTGTGCCTCTCTATTAATCCCCGAAGGTCTGAACGCTCAGGAAAAGAACGTCATAGAAAAGAGTGCCTTTTGGGGTAATTCGGAAGTATATCTGAACAAACAGGCTTTCCGGATGTTCGGCCTGATCGATCAGGCATTAACGGAAAATCCTCCGGTGCCGGGTGCCCCGATGATCAGGAAACTGGCTCTTTATAATCTGGATGCCATGCTTCATGAGACCAGATATGACGATAGCGAACCACTCTATGGCTTCATCGCTTCACGGGTTAATAAGGTCATTGCAGATCTTTCCAATCCGGTAAAGCAAGGGATGAAAGTTTATAAAATCTATAATGACGGCTTTGTTGCCCGTACCGGTTCGGTCACCCTGGCATTTGATGTTGTCAGGGGAGCCTGCAAAGGAAAGAATCTGATCTCTGACGCATTGATTCAACAAATTGTCGACCATTGCGATGTTTTGTTCCTTACTCATAATCATGGCGATCATGTCGACCCGGTAGTCGTCGAAATGTTCCTGAAAGCAGGAAAACCGGTTGTCGCACCGACAAATATATTACCGGATAAGAAGGGTATACAACATGAACGTTCCGACAAAATGATCGATAAGAAGATGAAACTGGATAAAAACAAAAATATCCGGGTGAAAATATTCCCCGGCTACCAGGATGAGTTGATGAATAATATTTATGTGGTAACGACGGATGAAAAGAAGACGGTCGCCCATATCGGGGATCAATATAATAAGGAGGATATGGAATGGATTGTCAACATTAAAAAGGATATTCCTCAACCGGATGCATTGATCGTAAACTGCTGGACGCATCGGATGAGCGATCTGGTCGACGGATTCAATCCCAGATTGGTCGTTACCGGACATGAGAATGAGATGGGACATACGATCGACCATCGGGAAGCTTTTTGGCTGACCTTCCAGAAAATGGAACAGATCAGCAAAGATTATCTGGTCATGGGTTGGGGCGAATGGTTTCAATGCCAGTGACAAGAGAGAATGATCAATCAGAGATAAAAATAATCATAACTATATCGTATGACGAAAATAAAAATGAAACTAATAGGCTTTGCGGCGGCAGCTATGGTTGCTTCTGTTTCCGTTAGTGCCAAGGTTCCCAAATTGAAAGTAAACAATATCGACGCGGTTATCAAAGCGATGACCATCGAAGAGAAAGCAGACCTGATCGTCGGAGCCCGCATGTATCATCAGGATGAAAATGCGGCACCTCATATTAAAGAGTCCTGGAAAGTTGTTCCCGGTGCTGCCGGACGCATTAACCCGGTTCCCCGTGTCGGAATCCCTTGTGTGGTTCTTTCGGACGGACCTGCCGGTTGTGGCATTTTGCCGGTCGAAGGGGAGGAAAATTATTTCTGTACCCACTTCCCTATCGAGACTTTACTGTCTTCAACCTGGGATGTCGACCTGGTCAGGAATGTAGGGGAAGTGATCGGCAACGAAGCGAAGGAATACGGAGTAGATGTGCTGTTGGCTCCTGCCATCAACATTCATCGCCATCCGTTGTGCGGTCGTAACTTCGAATATTTCAGTGAAGATCCACTGCTGGCGGGAAAGATGGCTGTAGCCTATGTAGACGGAGTACAAAGCAACGACATAGGAACTTCTGTAAAACACTTTGCTGTCAATAACCAGGAGACCAACCGTATGAATAACAACGCTATCGTCTCGTCCCGGGCACTGCGTGAGATCTATCTGAAAGCCTTCGAGATCGTAGTCAAGGAGAGCCAGCCCTGGACCATCATGAGTTCGTATAATCGTATCAACGATGTATATGCTTCGGAAAGCCCGGAGTTGATCACAACTATACTTCGTGACGAATGGGGATATAAAGGTACGGTGATGACCGACTGGTGGGGAGGAGCCGACGGAGCAGCCCAGATGATTGCCGGAAACGATATGATCGAACCGGGCACAAAAGAACAGGCTGCCCACATCATAAAAGGAGTAAAAAACGGTACGCTCGATGAAGCCGTAGTCGACCGCAATGTCAGGCGCATCCTGGAGTTGGTGGTCAGAACTCCCCGTTTCAAAGGTTATAAATATTCCAATAATCCCGACATGAAAGCTCATGCCACCGTTACCCGGCAGTCGGCCACCGAAGGTATGGTTCTTTTGAAGAATGAAAAGCAGGCTCTTCCCTTGTCTCCGAAAGATAAGAACATTGCATTGTTCGGTGGTGTTTCTTATAATTTTTTCTCGGGCGGTACGGGTTCGGGCGATATCCACCGTCCTTATGTAGTGTCGCTGCTGGACGGATTGAAAAATCAACAGATCGTTGTCGACGATAATATCAAAGCGATCTATCAGGCTTACAACAGACCTCAAGAGCAAGGGGAACAAATGCGTATCAACGAGATGCCGATGGATACAGCTATCATCAAGTATGCCGCAAAGAACAATGACATGGCTATCATCACGTTCGGCCGTATCTCCGGCGAATATATCGATCGTGTTTCTTCCGACTTCTTCTTGTCAGACACTGAACGGGAATTAGTGAAAAACGTTACCCGTATCTTCCACGAGGCCAATAAGAAGGTCGTTGTCGTACTCAATGTTGGCGGTGTGATCGAGACTCAAAGCTGGAAAGAGATGCCCGACGCGATCCTGCTGTCATGGCAGGCCGGACAGGAAGGTGGAAACTCCGTTGCCGATATCCTTACCGGCAACGCCAATCCTTCCGGTAAGCTTCCTATGACCTTCCCGGTAACTTTGAGTGACCACTGGAGCTCGTTGAATTTCCCGATCGACCAGAAGATCGACCGCCGCTGGTCGGTTAAGACGGGACTAACCCACGAAACCAAAAATGTAGACTATACCATCTACGACGAAGGTATCTATGTCGGTTACCGCTGGTTCGACACCCGGAACCTGCAGGTGAGCTATCCTTTCGGCTATGGCTTGAGCTACACGACTTTTGAATATGGTAAGCCTTCGGTGAAACAGGACAATGGAAAAGTAATCGTTGAAGTAACGGTAAAGAACACAGGGAAAGTTGCCGGAAAAGAAGCGGTTCAACTCTATGTAGAGGCCCCCGCCGGGAAATTGGACAAACCTGTTCACGAGCTCAAAGCATTCGGTAAAACCAAGATGTTACAACCCGGAGAAAGTCAGGTAATAACACTCGCTGTCCATACAGACGACCTGGCTTCGTTCGATGAGCAGACCAGTGCCTGGGTAACCGATGGCGGTAGATATAAGTTTGTCGTAGCTGCCTCGTCACGCGATCCACGTGGCGACGTGATAGTCGATATCAGTCCTTCGACACGCAAAGTTAACAATGTACTCAATTTACCTGCTGCATTTAAAAAGTAATCAGTTCAATCAACAGGCAACACACAACAAAAAAAGGAAGCTCGATGAGCTTCCTTTTTTTACATGACCAAATAACCACAGATTGTTTATTTGGCAAACAACTCCTTATTTATAATTTACAGGATACCCTGTGCCATCATACCTTTTGCAACTTTCATGAAACCTGCAACGTTTGCACCTTTCACGTAGTTGATATAACCATCCTTAGAACCGTATTTTACACATTGTTCGTGGATAGATTTCATGATGCCTTTCAGTTTTTCATCTACTTCTTCTCTTGTCCAGCTCAGCTTCATTGCATTCTGAGTCATTTCCAGACCTGATACAGAAACACCACCGGCGTTAGCAGCTTTACCCGGAGCGTACAGGATCTTAGCTTCCAGGAATGCATCGATAGCATCCGGAGTAGAAGGCATGTTTGCTCCTTCAGAAACAGCGAAACAACCGTTAGCTAATAATGTCTTGGCATCGTCTCCTGTTAATTCATTCTGGGTTGCACTCGGCATAGCGATATCGCATTTTTCACCCCAGGGACGAGCACCCTGTACATATTTGCAACCATATTTTTCTGCATATTCACGAATACGTCCGCGGTACAGATTTTTCAGTTCCATGATATAATCCAGTTTTTCACGGTCGATACCTTCCGGATCATAGATGTAACCGTCAGAGTCTGACATTGTAACCGGCTTAGCTCCCAGTTCGATCAGTTTTTCAACTGTATACTGAGCAACGTTACCTGAACCGGACACGGCTACTACTTTACCTTTGATGTCGATATTACGAGTCTTCAACATTTCCAGCAGGAAGTAAACGTTACCGTAACCGGTTGCTTCCGGACGGATCAGTGAACCACCGAACTCAATACCCTTACCAGTGAATGTACCTGTATTTTCACGAGCCAGCTTCTTGTACATGCCATACATATAAGCCACTTCACGACCACCTACACCGATATCACCGGCAGGAACATCTGTATCCGGGCCAATATGACGCCATAATTCCAATACGAATGCCTGACAGAAACGCATGATTTCAGCATTTGACTTACCACGCGGGCTGAAATCGGCACCACCTTTACCACCACCCATCGGAAGTGTTGTCAGTGAGTTCTTGAAAGTTTGTTCGAAAGCTAAGAACTTAAGGATAGATTGATTTACCGAAGCATGGAAACGGATACCGCCTTTGTATGGGCCGATCGTGTTATTATGCTGGATACGATAACCCATGTTTGTCTGTACCTGTCCTTTATCGTCCACCCATGTTACACGGAAAGAGAAAATACGATCGGGGATACAAAGACGTTCGATCAGGTTGCTTTTTTCGAATTCAGGATGTTCGTTATAAGCTTCTTCGATAGTGCCTAAAACTTCGGCAACTGCCTGATGATACTCGGGTTCGTTAGGAAATCTTCTTTTTAAGTTGTCTAAAACTTCATTTGCCTTCATAGAACTGTTTATTTAGAATGTTATACCACTTTGCTATTTTGTGTTGTTTTTTCAACAACGTCGCAAAGGTAAGCCATTTTTTCATACCAGCAAATATTTGAAAGAAAAAATGATAAAAAAATGTCATTTCGATATTTTAAGAAGACAAATGTGACTAAATGCTATTCATCCCTACGCTTTATGTTCTTATAGACAGGAACGAACACAATGATAGCTGATGCAACTAGGGCAAATATCACATCAAAAGTTATCTTTTCGCTGTATGTAAACAGCATGTAGGCCAAAACGCCCCATAATAAAGTAAGACATACCGCCTGACTATTTGTTATCTTTCTACGCGCCATTTATTACATTTGTTTAGTTGGAAGAGTATTTTGATCCAAAAAAGATTAATAATGCCAAAAACACAGCTATAATCAGAAATAAGATGACAATTTGCTTTTCAAACGCAAAGTTTCGCAGAAAAGGGATATGACGAGCCCAACCGGCAACCACACGTATCTGCTCGGGTTCTTCATCTTCTGCCGGGATATCATAACCACCTTCTTTCATAATTTCCAAAGCTTGAGGGACATCGCTTTCAAGTATCTCCACACGGGCACCGCCGACGTCTACGTAGCCAGCCATTACCTGACTGCTGTATTCGTTACGAAGATAACAGTCGACCCCTTCCGATTTGAGTAATGCCATCAATGTTTGTGCCTCCGCCGGGTATTGAAACCGGGCTATTTCTACCATCTTATCCATATCGTCCATGAGCTTGTCTTTTTGCAAAGAAAGTGATTTTGACTTACATGAGCAAGTTTTCTGCGATACCTGTTGCCTGCCGGATACGATCGGCCATACCGATCCCGCCTTTTATATTGCCGGCCAGGATCAATCCCGGATATCGCGCTTCGAGCCTGTCGATCGTAGCAAAACGTTCGCCGCTACTCAACTCATACTGAGGGATGGCACGGGGATGGCGGAAAATACGGATCATATCCGGTTGCACATCGACTGGGAATTTCAACATAGCATGAAATTCGTGAGTGATCAATGCCTTCAATTCGTCATCCTCCAGACGGGTCAGTTCCGCATGCTTCACTCCCCCGATAAAGAAAGAAAAGAGAGCTCCTTCTTTCGGGGCACGGTTATCGAAGCAGGCAGCCGGGAAAAGGATACCCAAAACATCTTTTTTCTCGCAGGAAGGGACCAGTCCTCCAAAAGCATTGAAACGAAGTTTTCCGGTATTACGCACACCGACACTAGCCTGTACTACCGGTGCATATTTCAAATTACTTATTTTACTCATATCTTCTTCCGGAATAAAAGGAAGAAGCTCCGGTAATGCATAAGCACCGGTGGTTGTCACGACCTTATCAGCCAGGATGGTTTGCTGACCTGCCGGAGTCGTATAGCTGGCCAGCCATCCCTTTTCTGCCGGGCAGATGGTTATGCCGGAAGCCGACAGGGTGATATTCTTTTCACCGATAGCTACGGCCATTGCCCGGGTCAGGTTATCCAGTCCTCCGGCAGCGGAAAAGACTTTCTTGGAAGCCAGGCGGTCACGGTCTGTCTTCGGCTGACGGGCTTTCGCGATAGTCCCTTTAATGAAACCGCCGTATTGCTGCTCCAGGTTATAAAGCTTAGGCAAGGCATAGCGGGTGATCAGCGTCATCGGATTGCCGGCATACACGCCGGAAAGGAACGGGTCGACGGCATAATTCAAGAATGACTTGCCTAACCGCCGGGCAGCCAACTCTCCTACCGACTCGTCAGGGTTCGTACCTTTTGCGCGGAAAGGTTCTCCCAGGATACGGAACTTATCGCCGAGGGTAAACAAAGGAGTGGTAACTGCACTGAATAGACCGGAAGGGAGTTCACGGAATGAGTTTCCTTTCCAGATCAAACGGCGCTTCGCCTCTTCGTGAGCAGTCTCCAGTTTGCAGTCGGGAGATAAAGCCATGAACAGTTCCGCGACTTCGGGATAAGAGACTACACCGGTATTCGGTCCGCTCTCAAAGATAAAACCCTCTTCACGGAAGGTATGGATCTGTCCGCCAACACGGTCGCTACATTCCAGTATATGTACCCGCTTTCCTCCACGTACCAAATGAAAGGCAGTAGTCAGACCGGTCAGGCCGGCTCCGATGATCAGAATATCCGTAGTATGCTGTTCCATATCAGACTGGTTTAGAAAATGATTTATTAGAATGAAGCATCAGTTTATCCAACGATGCCGCCACGTTACGAACAAAAAGAGCGCCTTCGGAAGTCATGCGGATATGATCATCGTCATATTCGATCAAACCGTCCCCGGCAAACTCCCGCATACGTTTTTCATCATAAGCAGTTGCTGCTTTTACCTCATCTACGGGACAAGCCAGGCGGGTAGCCACATCCTGCCAGTTCAATGTATAGTTACACATCAGCGTTTCGATCGCTTCGCGGGTGATCTGTTCGTCGCGGCTTAATGTATATCCTTTTGCTATGGCAAACGAACCGCCCTCGATCTGTTCGATATATCGGTGAATATCTTTACTGTTCTGCGTATAAGCGGAACTCAGTTGGCTTATGCCCGTCACACCGAAAGCATACACCTGCCCTGTCGTACGACGGGTACAATAGCCTTGGAAATTACGGTGCAGCTGTCCGTTTTGCCGGGCGGTATACAATTCGTCGTCTTCAAGTACAAAATGATCCAGACCGATGGTTTTATAACCGGTACCGCCCAATATTTCTTTCGCTGCTTCAAACATACGACTCTTTTCCTCACTGGCAGGAAGGCCGGCTTTTTCCAGGATCAGCTGTTGCCGGTTGACCCAGGGGACATGCGCATAAGAAAAAGTAACCAAACGATCCGGCTGTAAAACGGCTGCCCGGGTAATGGTTTCGGAAAAGCTTTCGGCTGTCTGGAAAGGCAATCCGTAAATAAAATCCATATTGATACGTGCCCCTTTGCTGCGAAGGATCCGGAAGATCATTTCAACCGGCAGTAAAGCCGGACGACGGTTTACTGTCTTCAATACCTTTTCATTGAAATCCTGAACACCCAGGCTAAAGCGGTTGAAACCGGCTTCGGTCAGGTACTGCCAATATTCTTCATCCAGGTATCCGGGATGGCATTCCACGGCTATTTCCGGCTGATCGATCGTTTCAAAACCGGCCAACAGATGGTCGTTCAGTTCTTTCAAAACATATACCGGCATGGCCGTAGGGCTTCCTCCGCCATAATGTATCTGGGATATTTTTCGTCCCGGAGCCAGCCGTTCTTTCACTTTATCGATCTCCACATGCAGGGCTTCTATATAACGTTCCACCACACTCCGGTTCATCATTGCAAACGAATTGCATCCGCAATAATGACAAAGATGACGGCAGAAAGGAATATGTACATAGAAAGAGATATGTCCGGGACTGGCAGTATTGGAGGCTTCTATGGCAGCTTCATAATCTGTATTTGTAAATGTATCCGTAAAATAATTGGCCGGCGGATAGCTGGTATACCTCGGAACCGGCACATTGTATTTCTGTAATAAGCTTTGTATCATAATAAAATTGTTTGTCTCATTTTTTCTAGAAGTGAATGTTTCATTTATTGTCAGATGTGAACTACCTTTCTTTACAAGGCGTTGCCTTGTGCCGCAGGCTCTCTTTTGCCGTCTGCTTCAGCTGACGGATATAAGAGACAGGAGGCAAAGCCTCTTCCTTTGTGGGCTTCAGCCCCTTTTAAAACAGGGACTACCATTATATGTCAAAGGGGTTAAAACCCACAGAGGAATACGGCAAAGCCGGAGCATTAATTTATCCGTCAGCTGAAGCAAACGGCAAAAGAGAGCCTGCGGCATGAGGCGGAGCCTCATAAAAGACTCAGTTTTTTCTAATTTGAAATTAATCATTCTAAACTGTTTCTTTCTCTTTTCTGAATACGATCAATATATAGACCAACGATAACACAGCCAGGCTGACTTCAAAGAAAAACAGTCCGTGATAGCCGGTATGATCGGCTATCTTCCCGCTCAAGATGGCCATCAGCATTCCACTCAGATGGGTGATCACGGTCTGTATCGTAAAATCCGTTCCTTCCCGTCCGGGGCGTACGCAATCCATAGCGGTAGTATATACCACAATGGTAGCCATTCCATAGCTTCCCCAAAGCAGGGCTATACCGACATACAACAGTTCGGTTGTCGGTGTCGTATAAGAGAGAGCCAGGAAATAGAGTGTTGCCAGCAATACAAAAAGAGAGAACAACAGCCGTCCCCGATGTCGTCCGATGCGGCGGACGATAAAACCTCCGGCAAAAGAAGACAGAAAACCACAGGCAGTCCCCACCACCCCGCTCATGACGCCAATCTCTTTCATCGAATAGCCCAGGTCGACCAGGTAGGGTTTCAACATCGCCAGTGTCCCGATCAATCCCGAATAATACAGGAAAAGGAAACCGATCTGTTTCCATATTTTCTTTTGAGTGAAAAAGTAGAGGACATCGGCTTTCTTTGCCCGTTCGTGGGTATCTTTCGGCTGAATAACAATCCCTTTATTAAAGAACAGGGGAAGCAGGGCCACTATAACGAACAAAGCCACACAAGGCAGGAGGCTGTTCCATCCCAACTGTTTAAACAACAATAATAATACCCCGCCACCGATCAGCGAACCACCGAAACTGCCCATCGACTGCATACTGTTCGCCAGGCTTTTATCTTTCCGGCTGAACGAGAGAACGGCCAGGGCATCGGTCGCTATATCCTGCGTGGCAGAAGCAACGAACGATACGATGATCAAGGCTATGATGGTATAAAAATCGGTTTTGAAATCAAGGAAAGCAACCGCAAAGATCAATACGGCATAAATAAGTTCGGAGGAGAATATCCATCGCTTATAATCGCCCGTCGTCCGGGCATGACGGTCTACCATCGGCGACCAGAGGAATTTCAGTATCCAGGGCAACTTGATCAGTTGCAGTAACCCGATGGCAGATAAGGAGAAGTTCTCCTGCCGCATCATGACCGGGATGACGGTGGAGAAAAAGCTCATCGGAATGGTCTGCGCAATGTACAGACAGAAGAAGGTTCCGAGGTTGAATATTTTGTTTTCTTGTTTCATGTTTTTCTTTATATATCATCGTCGGCTACTACCGAAAGCAATACTTTTTCGTCAGGCAAGCTTTCGGCTACCACCGAGAGCGATACTTTTTCGTCAGGCAAGCTTTCGGCTACTACCGAGAGCGATACTTTTCCGTCAGACAAGCTTTCGGCTACCACCGAGAGCAATACTTTTCCGTCAGGCAAGCTTTCGGCTACCACCGAGAGCGATACTTTTCCGTCAGACAAGCTTTCGGCTACTACCGAGAGCAATACTTTTCCGTCAGGCAAGCTAAAGCGAAATGGCCACACTTCCCCCGATCGTGAACGGACGGCCCCGTTGTGCCAGCCCTTTTCCTCCCGACTCGAAATAGAAAGCGTTATATTGGGTATTCGTTATATTTTTAGCCCAGATTGCAAAGGTAGCAAATCCTTTGGTTGCAGAAACTTTTCCGTTCAATTGTCCGTAATAAGACTGGGAAACTTTATTGTCTTCCTTCCAATAGATTTGGCCCGTCCCGGTATAGTTCAGACTAACGAGGAAGCGGTCGATATGGGAGCATGGATTCGATATCGTGTAGTCGGCTCCGACGGCAAAGGTGTGCGAAGGAACCATCGGCAGTCGATTGCCGGAGTAATCGATATTTTTCTTTTCATCGACATACTCTTTAAATGTGGCATGAGTAAAGCCATAATTCACCTGCACCATCAGGCCGTTCACCGGATTACCCTGCAAGCTGACTTCTATCCCTTTACTTACACTACGACCGGCATTCGTCAACATCGATCCTCTGCCGGAAGGAAGTGTCTGGCTGATCTGCTGGTTCTTCCAGTCGATCCGGAAAAGGGCGATTTCGGCACGCAACCGATTGTCGAGAAAAGGGTGTTTCCCTCCCAACTCATAGTTCCAGCTACTTTCGGGATTGAAAGAGCGGTCTTCCTCACGTTCGAAAGAGGTATTAAAACCACCGGTCTTGTACCCCTTCGTCACGGTAGCATACAGCAGACCGGTAGAGGGGAACATATATTGCAAAGCGATCTTGGGCGTCACCTGGCTAAATTTCAGTTTACTGTAAAAATTATCTGTCTGGCTACTGCTGCCTCCGGTATCTTTAAAGGCCAGATAATCCGTGGAAGCCCGTTCGTAATCGTAGCGAACACCGAGAGTCAGGGACAGACCGTCCACCAGCAAGCTATCCAACGTAGACTGGTGATAGAGGGCAAAACCGTAAGTGGGAGTATCATACAATTTCCGCGTACTGTATTGGGCAGAAAGATAATCCAGCGTCACCGTATTATCGATCCCCTGCCAGAAACCGAATGCACCGAACAGCCACTTATAACGGCCGGCCGTTGTCGATTTGATATTAAACTCTTCCGACAACATCTTCTGTTTCTGATCCTGCCGGGCAAAATAAATGCTTTGTACAGAAAAGTCCTGGTCGATCCCCTGGTGATCCGAGAGATATTGGAAAGCGGTTTTACTGCTCAGGCTGTAACCCGTTCCACGGTACTCGACCGTCAGACCGGTAGTAGACATAGCCCGTTTATAAAAACTATAATCGTTATAATTGACATCGCCCGGCTGATGCGTCAGGGAGTCGCAAACGGCGTAGGGATAGCCGCCCTGTTTGGAGTAATCATACGAACTCATCAGGCCCAGCGATAATCGGTCTGTCGGTTTCCATTCGAGACGGATGCGTCCTGAACCGGCTTTCTGGTCGTCGGCTTTCTTATCAGTGTACAGGTTGGTGAAATATCCGTCACTCCGGTTATAATTGGCAGAAAGGGCATAACCGAAAGTCTCCCCGACCTTTGCATACCGGGAAAGGGCATAATCGCGATTACCATAGGTACCGTTAGAGATCCATGCATTCGTGCCCTGATACTTCAATGGCGATTTGGTATATACATTGATAATTCCTCCCATCGTGTTACGTCCGTACAAGGTTCCCTGCGGGCCACGCAGTACTTCCATCCGGTCGATCTCGGTGAAGTTGAAATCGAAAGCAGACTTCTCGAAATAAGGGATACCGTCTACGTAAAGACCGACCGAAGGGGCATTGATCTTCGAACCTATCCCACGGATATAAACGGGTGAAGTCAGCTTCGAACCGTAATCCGGCATAAACAGGTTCGGGATAAAGGAACTGAATTCCTTAATATCGGTGATATGCTTATTTTGTATCGCTGTCCCTGTGACGGACGAAGCCGATAATGGCTCCAACCGCAGATCCCTGTTCTGTTTGAATGATTGGACAACCACCTCGTTCAGATCGACCTGACGGACTTTTGTCGTATCCTGGTCTTCCGCTTTAACAGATAATACGGAGAGAAAGAAACAACAAGATAAGAGTACTATTTTCATATATGTTTCTTTAGAAAGCCACCGACACCTCCGCTCCTATCTGGAACGGTTTGCCTTTTTGTATGAATGAGTTATTGAATGATTCGAAATAGAAAGCCTGATAATCCGTATTCGTGATATTACGACTCCAGACGTTGAGGTTAACGGCCCCTTTGCGGACACCTGCTTTGCCGTTCAACACACCGTAAAAGTTCTGGCTGATATCATTGGTTTCCGTCCAGAATATCTTTCCGGCTCCGGTGTACTGGGCGGAGATGGTGAACTGGTCGAGCCAGTAGTTAGGCAGCAACTTGGTGTATTGCAACCCCAGGCTAACGGTATGACGCGGGGTATACGGGATAAAATTATCTTTATAGTTCGTCTCCACCTCGTCTTTATCCAAGGTAGCATAATCACGGAAAGTGGCACGGGTAAAGCCATAATTCAAGTCGGCGGTCAGACCTGTGGTGATAAGGCTGCGGAGACTGACCTCCACACCATAGCTATCGGCTTTACCACCGTTTGTTATCATACGACCGCTACCATTCGTGGCGAACGTAGTCAACTGCAAATCGCTAATATCCATATAAAACAACGTCAGTTCCATATTCAAACGATCTTTAAGCAGTTCGCTACGAACACCGATCTCATAATTCCAGCTATGTTCCGGCTTGTAAGAGGCAACATCGGATACAGGCGGCAATTCGGGATTTTCAAACATTCCTCCCATTCCCGGAGGCATTATCTGCTTTATTTCTTCCTTTAGGTCATACTGTGCCTGAGCCTGTACCAGGTCGCCAAACATCTGTACATTATATCCTCCTGTTTTATAACCCTTAGCTACAGAAATATAAGTAAATGTTCCCGGCGAACACTGATAACGCAGAGACGCTTTTGGTAGTAGTTGCAGAAAATCCTGCGATTCTTCTCCCGCCAGACGGGAAGTTACAGGAAAGTCCTGATTAATGGTTGGCATACCCGGAGCCATACTGGGTAAAAACATATTAATCGTCATGCCTTCCACCGATGAATCATAATTCATCTTCGCCTTTTCATAATCCAGACGCAAACCGGCTGTCAGGGATAGTCCGGGAATAAACAAATCATTATATGTCGATTGGTGAAACAGAGCTAAACCATAAGTAGGCGTTTCAAAATAGCCGGGAAAATATATCTGATCATTTTCTCCTTTAACGGTAAACTTAGGAAAAGGAATTTTATCGAAAGCAGCCTGCAAAACCTCCTTTATACCATCCTTCTTAAACATCACCGGCCCATCTGTCTTCAGGCTATTATAGAAGCCGTAAGCCCCGAAACTCCACTGGTAATTCTTCTTATCGTTCGAACGGATCGCCACTTCTTCGCTCCAGGCATATTGTTTCTGTTTCTGGTTGAGGGTGAAGATAGACTTTTCGGTATAGTCCTGGTCCATTTTCATATCATCCTTCAGATACTGGTAAGCAGTGGTCGAAGAAAGCAGGAACTTATCAGTTTTCCATTCCAGGTAAAGACTATTGTTCAGCATATTACGCTCATACGAACTGGGATCGTTGATGCGGATAGGTTCTACCACTCCCGTCTCCTTATTGTAAAGTCCGTACGGGAAAGCCCGTTGATTGACATAATCGTAGTTGAATGTATATTGCGCCTTCAGGTTCGGAGTGATCAGCCAGTCCAGTTTGAAACGTCCGCCTGCCGACTCTTCCTTATCTGCCCGGGTATTATCGTATTCGTTGACAAAAAAACCGTCGTTACGATCATAGTAACCGCTAAGGGAAAGCCCGACCTTCTCACTCAATTTCCGGTAGTGGGCCGCCTTTGCCTTAAAAGCACCATAGTTGCCTCCGGAAAGGGAAAGTTTCGTACCCTGATAATTGAAAGGTGACAAGGTATAAATATTCACGATACCTCCCATCGCATTACGACCGTACAATGTTCCCTGCGGACCACGCAACACTTCGATACGCTGAATATCGTTCAGTTCGAAATCAAACGTACTCTTATCGAGATACGGCACATTATCTACATATAGCCCGATCGACTGTCCGCTGCTTCGTGCACCGATACCACGGATATAAATAGCCGAAGTCATCTTCGAACCGTAATCCGGCATATACAGGTTAGGGACAAAGGAACTGATATCTTTCAACGCATCGATCTGACGTCCGGAAATAGCTTGTGGGGAAAGGATAGAAACAGAACCGGGCAACAGACGCAGGTCGTTCGTTTCCTTCGTCGAAGAAGTCACAATGACCTCATCGATATTATACGTTTTGATGGTATCATTTTCATTGATATTCACTTTTACCTCATCAGCCTTCAAAGTTTGTATCCCCCAAAGAGAACTGACAACCAGCACACACAGGTAGCGTTGTTTCATTGTACTCGAACTATTAGTATTTTATGATTGCAAAGGAACAGGAAAGATACAACACAATCAATCACTACATGTAGTGATTTTAACACTATAACGCTATTTCTACAATTCTATATCATCACCCGAAATGATCCCGTTCATGATGGCATAGAAAGTCAGGCCGGAAACGGTTTTAATGCCTAATTTAGTAGTGATGTTCTTCCGGTGAGTAAGAACTGTGTTAAGACTGATACTTAATTTATCGGCTATTTCCTTGTTGGTGATACCTTTTACGATCAATTGGAGGACATCGGTTTCGCGAGTGGAAAGATCTTTGTTCGTATCCCCGGATAAATTACCGGAGTTATCGTTGGTCAGCAATTGCTGCAACTGCTCGATGATAATCTCCTGGGAAGCTTTTATCGTGATATGATTCGTTGTAGAAATTCCACCGTCTCCTTCTCCCCCATTGATTAACACAATCGTCTTACTACGACGGGGAAGGAAAAAATCACCGTTCATAACCTGTGTCTCGGGTGAGGTAAAATAGTAATCGAACGTATCGTTACAACCATCGATATTGAATGCATCGAACGTAGGGAACCAACACACTTCCACAGGAGGGAAATAGTCGGTAAGCAAGCTCTGAAGACCAATACTCTGCAAAGTATCGGATAAAATGATTGCTATTTGCCTGGTTCTATGCATCAACAGGAGTTATTTACACAGTTTTTCCATAGCCGAAACCATCGGAGTAAGAATACGGTAGCGGATACGGTTATGTTGCTTGATGTCTTTCGCGAGACTGCTGATCCCGAAGATCACGGCATAACATAAATTCTCGTTATAATCGCCCGAAAGATGTTTAACCATAATGCCTTTCAAGTCGGAAAGCAAGGCTTCAATAGGGTCTTCCAACCGTTGCTCGCCACCGAGCTGAAGCACTTCGGCTCCATCCGAGGCCTGACAGCCGTTGATCTTTTCACTTAAAGACAGACAATAGGGAAACCATATCTGATCGTCTTTCTCTATGCGTGATGTCAACTCTTCCTTAAAAGAAGAGAAGAATTTACCGATCAGGTTCAACGTATTGTTGCCCGGTGTACTCATAGAGATAAAAGAGGTAAGATGCCGCTCTATGTTCGGCAGTTGATAACGTAAATAATACTGGTTGGTCTTGGTCAGGTAATCGATGATCTGCGAAGTATGGAATGTTTGTAGCTTCCTCTCCGGAAAATACTCTTCATTCAGGAACGTATTGATCACTGTCAGCAGGAAATCCGTATCCAACTGATATTCGTCACAGATCGTTTTCACCGATTTGTCGCCTAATCCAAGGCGGATACCAAACCGGTTGATTACAGGAATGAGCGAGGGATGTTCTTCCACCACCTCGCTCATTTGCATATTAGGATATACTAAAGGCATAATTTATGCTTCTTCCCATTGTTTGCGTAATAATTCCACTGCGGCAGGAAGAACCGTGTTACGATCACCCTGACATCCGCATTCGAAACTTACATATTTATCATAACCCAACATCTTCAGGCCTTTGAAGCCATTTATATAGTTATCCGCATCACCGTCTTCACCCGGCATGCTGCGTCGTTTGCGGCTTGCTACGTGTACGTGTTGCAGATAGTCGCCCGCCGAGAGGAACGCTCCCATGTCGGAAGTTTCTTCCCAGGTCATATGCCAGAAGTCACCCATGCAACGAACGCCCGGATTATTGATATCCCGGCATACGGAAGCAGCATCGGCTACCTGACGCATATAGAAACATTCTTTACGGTTCAATGGTTCAAAAATAACGGTCGTTCCGTTCTGAGCCGCATGGTTACCCATCTCGTTGAACTGTTCGCAAAGGAAGTCGCGGGTTTCCTGGTTATGAGGAAGTGCCGGCACCTGTCCGTTGAACGCCGGAACGATGATAACGCCTGTCGAACCCAGTTCGCCGGCAGCCGTAATGATCTCTTTCATTGTATCCATACATTTCTGACGGATAGCCGGATCGGTAGAAAGGATAAAACCTTCGAAACCTGCACAGATGGCACTGACTTTGATGTTACGTCCGTTCAGGGCTTGTTTGATCTCACCCACACGGTCTTTCAATCCGCGTCCGCCCGGTTCAAAACCGACGATACCCATCTTCTCCATATAATCGAACTTCTCGTTGAGGCTTTCACCCGGGGGAGTTCCTTCCTGGAAAGAAAGGTTCAGTTTTGCATTACTGTTACAGCAAGATTTAGTCTCCGGACATTTTTCATCCGAAGAAGCCTTGCCGGCACAGGAAGCCAACGCCCCGGTACTGACAGCAGCAACTGCAGCACCGGAAAGGGTTGTTCTTAAAAAGTTTCTTCTATTCAGAGTCATATCTTATTTCTTTTGTTCAAGAGGTTTACCCGGAACCGGAACAGTAAATGTACTCATATCCATCTTACCCAGATTCAGGTCTTTCGGAGTATAATCCAACGGAGAAGCCGTCATAGCATCCCAAGTTGTTTCTGCACCGGAGTAAGCCGATTCGCGTCCCATAATAGCAGCCATATTGGCAATAGCTGTTTCAGAAGCCTGCTGAAGCGGTTTGTTACCACGGATACTGTTAATCCAGTTTACATGTTCCAATGTATACGGGTCAGTCTGTTTGAAGTTTGCTTTCTCTGCTTCATAATCGTATTTCCATACCACATTACCGGCAAGATCTTTGATCTCCATAGTAGAGCTATCCCATGAACCTTTTGTTCCCTGGACAAATTCACTTACATTGCTTACGCAACCGTCAATCTGACGACACATACTATGCATATGGATACCGTTCTCCATAGTGAAGTCGATACTGAAGTTATCATACTGGTCACCGGTAACACGACGATGACGAGAACCGAAACCTACTGCTTTCACCGGTTTCAGACCACTGAACCAAGTGAATACGTCGATATTATGTACATGCTGTTCAACGATATGGTCACCGGATAACCATTTCCAGTTCACCCAGTCCTTGATCATATATTCGCAATCGTTCCATTCTTTCTGACGTTCACGGAACCACAACATACTCTGGTTCCAGTAAACGGTACCGCCTGTAATCTCACCGATCATACCTTCCATAATCTTCTTATAAGATTCTACATAAGGACGCTGGTGATGACGTTGTGTACCTGTGATCACGCGTAAGTTCTTAGCATCAGCCTGTTTAGCTGTAGCCATAATCGTACGATAACCTACCGGGTCTACGCAGATCGGTTTTTCAAGGAATGAATGTTTTCCTTTTTCTGTTGCATATTGGAAATGTACCGGACGGAACACAGGAGGAGTTGCAATAATAACTACATCTACTCCACTGTCTATTACTTGCTTATAAGCATCCAGACCTACGAAACGTTTGTCGGCCGGAATGTCGATATTCTTATCTTTTTTCAGCTTTCCAGCCAGATCATCTACTCTTTCCTGGAAAGTGTCACCCAATGCAACGATTGTTACACCATTAGCGGCATTCAGGAAGTTGAATGCTGCACCGGAACCACGTCCGCCACAACCGATAACACCGGCTTTCAGTTCCTGTCCGTCTGTT
The DNA here is from genome assembly GCF_900128505.1 of Parabacteroides timonensis. Lineage (NCBI taxonomy): Bacteria > Pseudomonadati > Bacteroidota > Bacteroidia > Bacteroidales > Tannerellaceae > Parabacteroides > Parabacteroides timonensis. The sequence goes on along the minus strand of NZ_LT669940.1, from coordinate 1,072,376 downwards.
GCCAGGTCGGGCAATTCGGGAACGTAATATGTTCCGGGTTCTTTCAACGGCTTCAAAGCATTCGCTTTGCTTCCACCGTCACAAGATGTTAAAACACTAGCCGCACTACCTGTACCGATTGCACCCAGTGCACCAGCCATAGCCGAGCTTTTTAAAAACGATCTTCTACTGATACTGTTTTCCTTTTTCATGATATAGCAAATTTAAAGAATTGATATAATTTTTACACTAGTCTACTACTTAATTGAAGCATCGGGCTCACATACTACACGGAAGCCAATACCGCGTATATCTGAGTACCACCAGATACTCTTTGGTTGTTGCGGATCTGTCTTCAACCACGCATCATGTTTGGTATAGTCGCGGGCTGCCGAACGAACATCTGCAGCGTCCGAAGTATAATTACCTCCGCGCACTACCCATTCTGTTCCTTCTGTCACCAACGGATTTGTTACAGCGTTGCCTCCCTTGCAGTAAGCTTCGGGATCGTACTTGTCTGCACAATATTCCATGACATTACCCAACATATTCTTTAATCCGAACGGATTGGCTTTCACCAGATCCGGTTCTTGTGTCTTATTCTTACTGTTCTTATTGTAAATAACGAACGAGCTGATGCTGTCGGTCTTTGCATCGAAGAACTTACGCCAGAAACCCTGATCCGAGAAATCTTTCGGGCTACCGGAGAAGAAGTAAGGAGTTTCCGTACCGCCACGGGCTGCATATTCCCATTCGGCTTCGGTCGGCAGGCGGTATTTCTTGCCTGTCTTCTTTGACAACCACTGGCAGAATGTTTCAGCTGCATAATGTGTCATCGTGATAGCCGGACGATCGCCGCCACCCCATCCCTGATCGGGAAAACCGAACGGAGGAGTCGGACCGGAAATAGCATCTACATCCGGGTTGCTGTTGTTTGCATATACTGTTTCAGGAGGTGTACGCCCTTCACTCATCGTGCTACCGTAGAATGCCCAGTACTGATCCCAGGTTACTTCCAGTTCAGCCATAAAGAACGGGCTGACAGTTACCTCACGTACAGGAGCTTCATCCGGTTTGTGGAACGGTTCTTTCGGAGTGCTACCCATCTTGAATGTTCCGCCGGGAACAGCCACCATATTAAACGACACCGGAGTGCCGGGGATCTGTTCCTTAAAATCGGCAAAAGCTGTAACCACTGCCGGTTCTTTAAAATACAGGCTTGTATCCACCGCTCCGCCACCGGAAGCCAGACCCGGTACACCCGTCATCTTCGAATGGTTATAGTTCGGATTATAGTGTCCCGCATCCAGGTGACAACTGATACACTGCAAGTCCAGTTTCTTTTCATTCTCATCATAATAAAGGTGTGCAGTGATACCATCGTTCGTAATCCCTTCGGGGAATAGATTCTGGTGACATTCTTTACATGATTCGTTAGGGATATATTTTACGGCATGCTCCAGTTCAGACTTTGCATTCCAGTCGAAATCGGCACTGTCTTTCGTCATAAAAGACCAGACATCTTTCAAGCCCAGTTTCGCTTTTGCCGTATAATGGTTCCATGTATCGTTCTTAGGCGGGAGGTGACAGTCTACACAATGTACTTTCACTCCACTTCCGTTATTTACATGTTTGGATAGTTTCCAGCTATTTTCCACATGAGGGTGCACATGGCACATCATACAAGATTCGTCAGAAGAAAAATAGACAGAAGTATTATAGGCCAGGATCATAACCCCGGCACCGAAGATTACTCCAAGAAGGAGCATAAAAGTCTTTCCTCTGAAGAAAGACTTCTTTGGATCTGATAAATATCGGTTAGAATTTTTGTTAGTAGCCATCTGTTTTTATGGTATTCAAAATTTTACACTTAGCCTGAGAATTAGATTTAAAAATCGGCAATAAAAGTAGTATTTTCCTTAATATAAAGAAAGCATAACCGGCCTATTTAACGTTAATCGTAAACCGATTATGCTTTTTTTAATAATTTTCAGTTTATAAATTCGACTGAACCGGAGTCATAATAAAAGTAAACTCATAATCTCCATAAGGCAGGCGATATTTTTCCAGAGGAAGCGCTCCCCAGCTATTCACACAGCCTAATCCCATCTGCGCTTTATCGATACACAAATTAGTATAGTCTACCTTCTGAACCAGTTCCGAATGTCTCTGGTCTTTCTGTACGCCGTCATCAAGCGATTCGATCGAATAATTCAATGCAGAAGCAGAGAACGGAGCCTCAGCCACAAACATCAAACCATTACCACCCTTGTTCGTTTGTTTCCACCAACGGATATCAGTCTTTGTTCCGGTTTCCTGCGGACGGATATAAGAATAGAACTGTTCGTCCACTGTCTGACAGAACTGACCCAGGTCGGTTACATTATTACGATCCGAATAATTTTCCCACGGGCCACGTCCGTAGTATTTAATGCGTGCCATCTCTTCCGGCATCTGCATTTGCATACCGAAACGGAACATATCCGATACTTTAGCAGACTTATCGGCAACCATCTTCTGCGAAACCTTCACTGCACCTTCGTTGTTGATCGTATAGGTGATATACAGCTTGGCAGAAACTGCCTCCATTGTATATTCCGCATTTACGACAGCCTGACCATTTTCAATCTTATTAGTCATAGAAGTCAGTTTCAGACCGGGTTGTTTCCAGGCTGCATATTTATTCTGCAGGCCGGCACCCATGTCGTTGTCGGTCGGAGCACGCCAGAAGTTAGGTGTCAATTTGCCGCCTTCATCGATCATAGCTTGTCCTTTCACATCATATTTACAAAGGAAACCGTCGTGTTTATTAAATTCGATACGGAAGTTTTCGCCTGAAACGATCAGGTAATTATAATCGTTTTCCTTGATAACAGGAATAACTGTTGCGATATTTACCTTTTCTACATTAGCCAGTTTCAATTCCGGAGCTTCATACGGACGGATCACCAACTGATTTTTAGCTACTGTATATCCGGCTGGAAGCATTGTTTCAGCCTTTTTCAGTTTGAACGCTACATTCAATAACAGTTCCTTGCATTTACAAATACCTTCCGTATTGTAATTCAATTTGACAGACTTGGTTTGTTGCGGAGCAACTTCCAGGTCTTTGATCATACCGGTCTGGACAACTTCACCGTTTGCCAGCAATTCCCATTCAGCATAGTAACCGCTCAAATCACGGAAGAAGTTTTCATTATACACATTCACTACGCCGTTGGCCAGATCAGAAGGTGTAACCCAAATTGACTGATAGATATGGCCTACTTCATGCATATGTGGATTCGGTTTACGATCAGGGCTGATCAAACCATTATCGAGGAAGTTGTTGTCTGTTGCATCATAACGGTTGAAGTCGCCACCATACCCATAAAACTCTACGCCATCCTTATTCTTCATACGCAATGACTGATCTACGAAGTCCCAGATGAAACCACCCTGGTATTTCGGATACTTGCGTACAAGATCCCAATATTCTTTAAATCCGCCTTGCGAGTTACCCATCGCATGTGCATATTCACATTGGATAAGCGGCTTGTCGATATTACCTTTGCAATATTCTTCGCATCTGTCATATCCCAGGTACATCGGGCAATAGATATCTGTAAACTCATTCGTACGGGCTTGTTCGTACTGAACGGCACGGCTCTTGTCTTCGTTCTTGATCCAGGTATAGCATGCTTCGAAGTTCGGTCCGAAACCGGCTTCATTCCCCAACGACCAGAAAATGATAGACGGATGATTGAACCCACGCTGTACATTACGCTGGTTACGCTCCATATGCGCCTTGGCATACAGCGGATTCTTAGCCAGTGTTTCTTCACCATATCCCATACCGTGAGATTCCACATTGGCTTCAGCCACGACATAGATACCGTATTCATCACACAAGTCATACCACAGGTTTGCATCCGGATAATGACAAGTACGAACGGCATTCAGATTATATTCCTTCATTATTCTGATATCCTGCAACATGCGTTCACGTGATACCACGTAACCACCGTCCGGATCCATTTCATGACGGTCTGCCCCTTTAAATAAGACTGGTTGTCCGTTTACCAGGATCTGACCACCTTTCAGTTCGATTTTACGGAAACCGACTTTTACCGGAATTGTTTCCAACTCTTTACTGCCATCTTTCAATGTAGCAACCAAAGTGTACAGGTTCGGTGTTTCAGCCGTCCACTTCAACGGATTGGCAACAGCCATATCGGCAGAAACTTTACCCGATCCTTTCAGTGTAGTTGTTGCAACCGAATTGCCTTGCTTATCCAACAGTTTCACATCGACCACACCGCCACCTTTCAGATTCAATGCAATATTCAATGTAGCATCTTTATACTGTGCATCCAGATCCGGAGTTACACGGATATCCTGGATATACTTCGGATTACGGGCATACAGATAACAATCGCGTCCTACCCCCGACAGGCGCAGGAAGTCCTGGTCTTCCAGGTAAGTTCCGTCGCACCAGCGGAAGACCTGGAATGCGATCAGGTTCTTTCCGGGTTTCAAGTATTTGGTTAGATCGAATTCGGCTTCCAGTTTGCTGTCTTCACTGTATCCTACATATTGTCCGTTCACCCACAGATACATATTGGAGGTCACAGAACCGAAATGAGCGAAGATTTCTTTACCCTTCCAGTCTGCCGGAATAATTATTTCCTTCCGGTATGAACCGACATGATTATTTTCTACTGGAATTTCGGGAGGATTGTTCTTAAACTGGTTTCTCCACGGATACCCTACATTTACATAGATAGGATCGCCGAAACCGTTCAGTTCCCATACCCCCGGAACAGGCATATTCGCCCACCCTTTATCGTTAAAGTTCACCTGGTAGAAATCTGTCGGACGAGCATCCGCATTCTGTACCCAGTTAAATTTCCAGGTTCCGTTCAAGGTCATAAAATTCCCTGAAGATTCTTTGCATCCCTTCAACGCGGCATCCTCTGTCTCATACGCAAAATAATTGGTATGCATCGAAGCACGGTTTACCTCATTAACGTTTGGATCCTTCCACTCATTTTTCTGAGCGAATGCTGTCATTCCGATTAAGGAACAACAGCAAGCTAGCATTTTTAATTTCATTTGATATTAGGTTTTCAATATATGTGCGTAATCAATCTACCCACTTCTGCCATTTCTGATTATCATTGTAACCGGCTTCCACCATTGTTTCAATGAATTGCATACCTCTTACGCCATCGTATACAGTCGGGAAATCCAGGCATTCTTCACAAGGCTGCTCTCCTTTCTTAATACTCATTACGGTATGGGCGAAGTTTCTGTATATATTGGCAAATGCTTCGATGAAACCTTCCGGGTGACCGCCCGGTGTACGGGTATTCATTTTGGCTGTATCGCTTATAAATCCATTATTTCCCATCCGAATCACTTCGGTCGGTTTGTCGGTCCATTTAGCCAACAAGGTGTTCGGTTCCTGTTGCTGCCATTCCAGACCGCCTTTGTCTCCATAGATACGGATACGGATATTATTTTCTTCTCCGGCTGCAACCTGTGAAGCTGTCAGCGTACCTACCACCCCATTCTCATAGCGCATGAAAGCGGCACCATCGTCATCGATCGGACGTCCGGGTACAAAAGCATTCAGGTCGGCACAAACTTCCTGTACCTTAAGACCGGTTATATATTCACTCAAATGCCAGGCATGTGTACCGATATCCCCGATACAGCCGGCTTTACCCGAACGTTTAGGGTCTGTACGCCATCCGGCATTGTTTCCCCCCTGCAGTTCGATCCGGTCGGAAAGCCATCCTTGCAGGTATTCCACATACACACGACGCAGTTTACCCAGATCACCTCTGGCGATACGGGCTTTCGCTTCTTTCACGGCAGGATAAGCTGAATACACATGAGTAAGAGCCAATACCAGTCCGGTTTCTTCTACTTTTTTCTGTAGTTGCTTCGCTTCTTCCAATGAGAAGGTCATCGGCTTGTCCACCACAACATGGAAGCCTCTTTCCAGAGCCATCATAGCGGGTTCGAAATGCCAGCGGTTAGGTGTTACGATCGTAACAAAATCCATCCGTTCGCCTTCCGGCAAAGTCATTTCGTGTTCGAACATTTCCTGATAAGTACTGTAAATACGATCTTCCGGGAGGAAATAAGAGAGTCCGGAACTTTTAGATATTTCAGGGTCTACGCTGAAACATCCGCAAACTAATTCAATCTGATTGTCCATAAAGGCCGCACGACGATGGATAGCTCCAATAAAAGCATCACTTCCACCACCTACCATGCCCATTCTTAGCTTTCTGTTTTTCATGATAATACTATTTTACGAATTACGAATTGAGAGATTGCCCAAAGTTACAAAATGCTGTAATATGTACAATAAATTTCGTAATATTAATATTTGATATTGATCTATAAACAGCAATTGCTCCCCTTCCTTTACCTATTCAATTGTATACATGGCACGCTGATACTACAGAGCAACCTGCGTGATCAACGTGCCATAATAATACTCTAATATACCTTTATATTTCTATTTGAAACCCGGATTCTGCTCCAATGCCGGATTACGTAATGTCTCCTCTAGTTTGATAGGAGCAAAATACATTTTGTTATCCCATTTACGTTTCTCAATGTAGTTCAGATTGAGGACGGTCCAGGTATAATTATAAACGTCTTCATCATGTACATATGGTAACGTAGCAGTCTTACCCGGTTTCAGACGGCCTACAATAGTGATACCTGTCAACTTTTTACTGCCTGTTTCCGGAGCTATCATCCAGCGACGTACATCATAATAACGAGAATGCTCGTAAGTTAATTCTACACGACGTTCATGACGCAAAAACTCACGCAAATCATTCTGATTAAAAGCCTGTCCCCGAACAGCCAAAGTAGCTCTTGTATCCGGACGTCCGATACGCCCACGGAGGGCATCCAAATAAATAGCCGCTTCATCCAACTTATTCAGTTCAATACAAGCTTCGGCTGCAATCAGGTACATTTCGGCCAAACGGATATACGGCATCGGACAGATCTGGAAATTATGTTCGGTCGCAGAAACCGTACCATCGATTAATTTCTTTTCCAGATAGCCTGTGTACGTTCCGTTCCAGTTTTCGATATTAGACATACGGGTATCTACACCAACCATACCGTTAAATTGTTGCTTTTTGATAGCATTATTTTCATCATCTACTGATTGTATGGCATTAACTTCAACACCACCGCTACTCAATTCATAATATCCGAACTGCAGGTTACCCAGTGGAGTTGCATCGAACACAGCTCCATCAGAGGCTCTGGGGCGTCCCCATTCTGCTCCGTCATAGCCGATTGTTGCATAGAAACGTGGTTCGCGATTTGTATACGGATTCACAGTTGTTTCTTCGCCGGCTTTCAACAGGGTGTTCGGGATCTTTCCGTCTTCCGTCTCAAATGCCATGACCAAATCATGAGTCGGAGCAGTACCTGCCCAGTTGTGGTATCCATTCGGACCATGCAGTAAAGCTACACGGTTACGAACCCAGTTGTCGGCATCCTTATCTTTGTTTACATACTGTTTGGACCAGATTGTTTCGTCATTATTCGTGATAATGATATTATGGAATTTTTCTGCAATATCCTTGATTGTACCTGCATTACAGTCGATAAGTGAATAATTGCCATCATTAATTACCTCTTTAGCTGCATCCAGTGCCTTTTGATATAAAGCTTGCCGGTCGCCTGTGTATTGATTACATGCCAAAGTGTTAACAGAACGGTCTGCAAACAACGGACTGGCAATATGCAGCAATAAACGAGCCTTCAACGCTTTAGCGGCTCCCCTCGTTGCACGCCCTAAGTTTGCACCGGTCTGTTGTTCCGGCAATAAGCTAACAGCTTGTTCAATGTCTTTTAATATAAAATCCATAACATCAGCCACGTTGGAACGCGGTAGCTCCATTTCTGAAGCCTCTTCGATACTGTACACATGGTCTACGATAGGCACGCCACCGAAACCACGGAGCAACTCCGTATAGATATACGCCCGAAGGAAATAGGTCTCCCCTTTCAAAGCATTCAAGTCTACCCCGGTTTTCTGAGGAACGTTGTCTATATTTTCCAATACGAGATTGGCACGGTAGATAGCTTTAAACTGTTTGCTCCATCTAAACGGACAGTCGTCACGATCGTAAGCGGCCAAGTTGCTAGGAGAAACGGTTGCTTCGTTTATATCACGACATCCATATACGTGTGTAAAAAACCCGTCATCTGTCCATGCTTCAGGATTTACTTCTTGTGCGATGTCGCATACATACGAATAAACATCGGTAACAACTGATTTTGTCAAATCGGCATCCGTCCAAACGGTTGCTTCATCATACTGGTCTTCCGGTGTCAGGTCCATAAAGTCGGAACAGGAACTGAATGATAGTGTTAGTCCTGCGACAGCCGAAAGACAAATATATTTTAGTCTTGTTTTCATAATAATTACGTTTTAGAATGTTACTTGAACTCCGAAATTGATGATTTGTCTCAGAGGATAATCTCCTAAGTCTTTACTACGCTGTTCCGGATCGGCATCTTTTACACCGTCAATGGTAAACAGGTTAGAACCGTTTGCATAGAGGCGCAAATTGGAAATCCCCGCTTTCTTTAATCCTTCGAAATTAAAGGTATATCCGAGCTCGGCATTCTTCAAACGCAGGTAATCGGCATTTCGCAAGAAATAGGTGTTATCATTGTTAATCCAGTACTGATTCTCACGGTCCCATGCACGTGGACCCTCCGAATACGGATTTTCCGGTGTCCACCGTTTATCGAAGTCACTTTTCAGGAAATTACCAACCAGACCGGACCAGGTTTCGATGTATACCTGAGCCCCAGTTGCACCCTGGAACAATAACATGATATCCCAACCTTTCCACCTGGCTGTAAGTGTCAAACCGGCAACGAAGCGCGGTTCCTGGTTCTTCTCCGGACGGACGCGATCCAAACCATCGATTTTTCCATCACCATTCATATCCTTAAAACGAATATCGCCCGGCACCGTGTTATCTGAATACAACAGACCTTTTACCCGCGCCTCATCGATTTCTGCCTGGGTATGGAAAATACCGTCTGCTACATAAAACAACAAGTCGCGGCTACCCACTGCTTTACCTGTTGAGAACTGGTATCCAGGAACATTTTGCACTTCATCCCAGAAGGTAATCTGGTTTCTTGCGTATGTCATATTCAGAGATGCCCCATATTCTACCTGACCGATTTTGTCTTGCCAGCTTACCAAAGATTCAAAACCGCGATTTTTCATTTCCCCCAAGTTCTCACGCGGTAAGGTGATACCGGTGATTTCCGGCAGAGATGCATTACGTGAGATCAACATATTCGTACGTTTGTGGTAGAATACATCCGTCTCCCAACTTAATCGGTTCTGTAAGAATTTGAGATCCAAACCGACATTGTAAGTAGTCCCAACTTCCCATGTGATATTCGGATTTGGAGTACGGCTAGGATACAAACGTTTATTTTCAGTTCCACCAAATGCTATACCATTGTTGTTGAATGCGTATGTCGTCAGATATTGGATGGAATGGTCGTAGTTGTTATCTGAATCTACGAGGGCATCATTACCGGTCTGCGACACGGAACCACGCAACTTGAAATAGTCGATAAAACGAACATTATCTTTCCACCATGCTTCCTCTGATACACGCCAGGCTGCTGATACGCCAGGGAAGAAACCGTAGCGCTGATCTTTCGGGAAGCGGTAGGAACCATCGACACGCCAAACAAATTCGAATAAATAACGTTCCAGATAGTTATAAGAGACACGGCCGAAATAGTTCAGACGAGTCTCTTTCCAAGAGTAACCATTTGCCATCTGTCCTTCTTGACCTCCTAAGTTCAATTCTGGTTTACTGTCTGAGATGAACCCTGTACGATAAGCGAATGTTTCTTCATATTGTTTCTTCTGACCTTCCATACCGAATGTAACACCGATCGTGTGTTGTCCGAATGTACGGTTGTAGTCGATCAAACCGTTGAGCATCCAGCCGAGTTGTTCAGTATGTTTGCGTTCCAGTGTCGGAGAATCTATCCACTGCTTGGATGAACTCAAACCTTCGCTGCTTTCATTTACTCCATCCCAGGAATACAAGTAAACCGGTTTTTCCATTTTTCGGCGATTCTGGAAATGAATATCATAAGAAGCGTTACCCCGCAACGTTAGCCCTTCGATCCAGGGCACTTTTACGTTTACGGAAAGGTTATTCTGGATATACTGGTTTTTGTAGTGGTCGAAACCAGCAAGGTCCGTACTCGTTACAGCCGGGTTGTCACCACGTTCGATAGCCGGTCCCGGTTCACCTGTTGGCCACCATGCCGGTTGATCCGGACGGGTACGACGTGCATTACCAAAAATATCGCCTGCTTGTTTAGCCGGATATTTGGTATCTTCCAAACGGGCAGCTACTCCAAGCTGAAAATCTACGTATTGACTGGTCTTGACATCCAAATTTGTACGCAAGCTATACTGGTCATAGCGGTTGGCTGAATTTCTATACAAACCATCTTCGCCGTTTGCACCGAAATTAGCATAATATTTAACTTTATCCGTACCACCGGATATACCGATATCAGCACGATAGATAGGGGAGGCTGGTTTTATAATTTCGTCAAACCAATCCGTATCCGGATATTTCCATGGATCAGCGTGTGTACGGAAACCCTCGATTTGTTCATCGGAGAAAGAACCCGGAAGTACTTCGTTTAACATTGTTGCATACTCATACGAGTTTGTCATTTCCGGTATGCGGGTCGGCTTAGAGAATCCACCACTTGCATTGAACGAAACAACCGGTTTGCCTTCTTTACCGCGTTTGGTAGTAATCAAAACTACGCCATTAGCAGCGCGAGCACCATAAATAGCGGCTGCAGCATCTTTCAAAACTGAAATAGATTCAATCTCATTCGGGTTCAAACGGTTCATACCACCATCACGATCGGGTATACCATCAATTACAATCAACGGATCATTGCTACCCAGGGAGTTAGTACCACGAATACGAATAGTCGTAGCACCGCCACCCGGTTCGTCTGCTGTTTGGAAACCAATAACACCCGGCATACGACCGACCATAGCACTAGTCAAGTTACTCGTCGGAGACGCTTTCAACTCCTCCCCCGATACACTGGCGACAGCTCCTGTCACCGTTACCTTTTTCTGTACTCCATAACCGACAACTACAACCTCGTCCAGTTTCTGAGTGTCTTCTTTTAATGTTACATTGATCGATGATTGATTACCTGCCGCAATCTCCTGCGATTGGTAGCCGATATAAGAAAAGACAAGTTTAGCGTTGGTGGGTACTTCCAATTGATATTTACCGTCCATATCGGTTATAATACCGATCGTAGTTCCTTTTACAGAAACATTTACACCAATAAGAGGCTCACCTGAGGCATCGGTAACTGTTCCGCTGATATTTTTCTGTTGAGCAAATACAGTCGTCGTGCAAAGTGCAAAAAGCAATAAGGTTAACATTCTGAGTAAATTGCTTTTAGCACGACATTTTCTAAAATGTTCGTCTAAAATAGATTCTTTCATTTTTGTCTGTTGTTAAATGAATATAAGGTTAAAAAACACAATGGATACTATTACATATCCGATTCTAAACATTGGATTTAAAAATTCATAATCATAGGCAATCAATATTAAAATGAATACTAGTGAATCATAAAAAACTTAGATATTATCATCCCCATAACTTAACAAAGTGCAATCTTTATTACGGAGATACCACAAGAACGTTTTTGAAAAGCCATACAATCACAGATAATGATCCGTTCATTCCGATACCGGGTGATCAGGTTTGCAGGCAAACGCAACTTATTATTGATCAATATCATATTCAAATAAATTTGGTTAACAATTAGACTTAATAGCGAAATGTTTCAAAAAGGGAACAAACAGTCTATTAAGAGAATTAAGAATATCACAACGGCAAAGATATTGCATTTTGTTATATTAGCAAACAAAAGTGCAATTTTTTATTACAGAGATCGCTTATTTATTCAAACCACAAATGTTAAATTGCTCACATGAACGATATATTAAGAAATATAGACGCAATTCGCAGGAACAAAGGGTATTCCCAGGAATATCTAGCCAGTCAGATTGGAATAAAACAAGCTGGTTTTAGTCTTATCATGTCAGGTGAACGGGAGTTAAAGTATAATACATTATTACAGATTGCAAATGCATTACAGGAATCAGTAATAGATATTATTGCATATCCTGAAAAATACGTCCTGAGTAGAGACAATAACATATCAGCAGAAACTGTCTTACAAATCAAGTTAGATAACGACAAAAAAGAGCAAGTATTAAAAATCGTCTTCGGAGATCAAGCGACAGAGTTACTAAAAGGAAAGTGACTTTCATTCTTCCGAAGAATAAAAAATAGTCAGAGCCGACTTCTTGAATAAGCAAGCCGGCTCTAATTATTTACAGATCACATATTGTAATCCGTGATATGAAAGTAGAACTACTAAGTCCCAGAATTATTATTTCACAGGAGTTAATCCCATCTTTGCCGCCCGTTCCAGCATGAACTGTTTAGCAGCCTCGTATTCATTAGGTATCACACCATCCAGGATTGCATTTTTTATTGCCTCCTTTATAACTCCCACCGGTTGAGAAGGAGGAAGACCAAATATTTCCATAATTTCCTCTCCGGAAACAGGAGGCTGAAAATTCCGTACCCGGTCTTTTTCTTCTATTTCAGCCAGCTTTTCACGAACCAAACGGAAGTTATTAAGAAAACGACGCACTTTCTCCGGGTTCTTACTAGTTATATCGGCTTCACATAGTTTCATCAAATCGTCTATGTCGTCTCCGGCATCGAAAAGAAGACGGCGGATAGCCGAATCCGTCACCTCATCATCAGCCAACGCAATGGGACGCATATGCAGAGTCACCATTTTCTGGACATATTTCATCTTTTCATTCATCGGCAACTTCATGCGGCGGAAAATTCCCGGAAGCATACGTTCACCTATAAAGTTATGGTTATGGAATGTCCAGCCCAAACGAGGATCAAAACGTTTGGTGGCCGGTTTCCCTATATCATGAAAGATTGCACTCCAACGAAGCCACAAATTATCTGTTGTTTTGCTCAGACGGTCTAATACCATTAATGTATGAGCAAAATTATCCTTATGACCGATCCCTTCTTTCGTTTCTGCACCTTTCAGTGCACATAATTCCGGGAATATCAGTTGCAGTAATCCGCTTTTATCCAAAAGTTCAAAACCGACAGAAGGCCTGGGGGAAAGTACGATCTTATTCAACTCATCCACAATCCGTTCCTTAGAGATAATAGAGATTCGTTCCTTATTACGTTCGATAGCATCGAACGTATCGGGATGGATAAAAAAACCTAATTGTGAAGCAAAACGGACGGCACGCATCATACGTAACGGATCATCGCTGAATGTTATATCGGGGTCAAGCGGTGTACGGATAATCAGATTATCCATATCCTCCAAACCTCCGAAAGGATCCACCAGTTCTCCATAACGGTCTTTATTCAGACACAAAGCCAACGCATTGATCGTAAAATCACGCCGATTCTGGTCATCTTCAAGTGTACCGTCTTCTACGATCGGTTTCCGGCTGTCATGACTGTAAGATTCTTTCCGGGCACCGACAAACTCAATCTCCAGGTCACCGGATTTTACCTGCGCCGTTCCAAAGTTTTTGAACACGGATAGATGTGTCTTTTTACCTAACTTGTTAGCTACTGCTTTTGCTAATTCTATTCCGCTGCCTACCGCAACAACATCAATATCTTTCGAAGGACGGTATAAAAAAATATCCCTGACGTAACCACCAATCACATAAGCCTCAACACCTAATTCGTCTGCAGCCTCTGATATTATGTGGAACGGCTTAGCCGATATATGATTTAAAATATCTTCCTGATCTATATACATTCGCTTTATTTATCTCACTCATTGAGACTGCAAAGATAAAAAATATATCTTTGCAGACAGAACGAATAAGCTAAACAACATGAAGAAGTCAGCAATATGTATCGCATTTGCCGCCATTACCCTGGCTGCATGCAACCAAACGGAGAAAGAGGCACAAGCCAGATTGAACAATGCGAGAAGCATGTACGAACGGAATGAATTCTTCGCTGCAAAAAGCGAAATAGATAGCCTCCGTGCTCTCTACCCGAAAGAATACAAGGTCTTGAAAGAAGGCCTGGCCCTTATGCGCCAGGTTGAATTAAAAGAGGCGGAACGGACTATTGCATTTTGTGACAGCTTGCTCCCTATTAAAATAGAAGAAGCCGAGACTCTGAAAAAAGGATTTTCTTTCGAAAAAGATAGCGTCTACGAAGAAATCGGGAATTATATCTGGAAACAACAGACGATAGAACGGAATGTTCAACGTTGTTATATTCGTAGCGGAGTTAATGAAAAAGGTGAAATCTATCTTGCCAGCGTTTTCTATGGCGGTGCACCGATCAATCATACAGGATTAAAAGTCAGTACGCCGGATGGTCAGTTTGCCGAAACTGCTTCGATTGCTTACGACGGTGGAGTAAATTACCGTTTCAAGGATCTGGGAAAGACAACTGAGGTCGTTACTTATAAAGGTGAAAAAGGCCTCGATGCTGCCAAATTTATCGCCACAAACGTAAAAGAGCGTATCAAAGCAGAATATACAGGTGGTAAACCTTATACGATATATATTGCCGACGGCGACAAAAAAGCGATCGCAGCAACTTATGATCTGGCCATAGTATTAAGCGATCTGGAAAATCTGATAAAGGAAAAGGATAAATCTACAAATAGGATTGCCTATCTGAAAAATAAACTGGAAAGCAATGCCGAGTAATTCAAATCTCATTCTTATCTAAATAAAAAATCCGGCTCCCTCATTAATTACGGGAGCCGGATTTTTTATTTGAGACTATATCTCTTTTTACTTCACAATTACTTTATAAGCCTGATCGCCATCGACAGATACAATCACAACACCTCTTGTTGTCGGAACTGTAGCATAGTCAGATGAAACAACACGTGTAGCGATTGTCTGGCCCAGGATGTTCGACACTGTGATCTTCTTTCCATGTGCATTACGGATACTGAATTCACCAACGCCACCTATTACTTTAATAGTATTAGGAGCTTCGATTTCTTCGTTGGCAACAGGAGCCGGAGCTGCTTCAACGGAGAATTCAACGCCGTCTTTTGTCATAACTACGACGTTATTTATAATGCCAACATATGGTGTACCTGTAGCAACAGTTACCTCTTTCTGATTTTCCAACAGATAGTTTCCACTTTCTGTAACCTTTAATGCAAACAAAGCCGGATTTTTAGAACTATCCTTCATTGTTTCAATTGTATCGTTTTTAATAAAGTTTACACGAGCAGCACTACCAGAAAGCAATGAAGAATCGCGACCAGAAACCATATAGAAATAATCTCTATCAACACCCGGAACACCATCAACAGCCAATGAAGTCATAATGAAATACAACGGTTTCTCAGCTGTAGAAGCCTTTGATTTACTCAACCACAAGCTAAAGTTATCTTTTTCATAAGTCGACTTCAAAATATCCTGCCCTTCCTGTTTTGCTTCTGCAAAAAAGTTCAACGGATTCATTGTTAATGACTTCAAATCTGAAGTAAAACGTTTGTTACCAGACTCGAATGCACCATATTCAGGAGCTTCCATTTCAACGAAATTGAAATACGCCGGAGTTTCTGATAGAACCATGTTTGAAGAAGCTAAATCAGCAGTAATAAATTTACCATCATTATTATCTGTAGCTATTTTCATGCTATATTTACCACCGTCAACATTTATATTGAAGAAGAAATCAAGTGCGTCAGCAGAGCTAGAAACTTTCAGGCTTTTCTTTTCTGTATCATAAGCCACGTATTTATCGCTAAACTGAGACTTCAACTGATATTTCACAATAGAAACTGTATCTTTCAATGCTTGTGCACCACCGATTTCTAATGTATCAACAGCGACAATTTTAAAAATAACAGCATCTTTTCCATCCACAGATTTAACCTGAAGAATTGAGTCAGCCGTAACAGTATAAGAAGAACTTGTTTCAGCACCTGCAGGAATCAGATTTAAGGCATAACCATTATTTGCCATTTCCGCTGTTGTGAAATTAGCCGATCCTAAGAACTTGTCATCAAGATTTACTTTCTGAGGTTCAACAGTGATAGAATCAGCATTGCCGCCGAATGTAAATGTATTAGCCATTCCCTGAACAGCAAAAACTTCACCTTTAAGCAACATAGATGTATTACTTTTACGATCTACAATGCTATACATTCCATTATCTTCTTTGATGTACCATTGTCCTTCTAGCTGATTTACGGAAGGCTTTCCGGTTGTCATTGGTACAATCTTATGATCTTTTTCATTAAAAGATGAAATATATTTTCCTCCATTTTCTCCTTTACTTGCACTCTTCAAGAAGTAAACGCCTGTACCACCTTCGATTTTAGCAGGAGTTCCCTTTTCAACAGTGATAAAAGGAGCAGCTCCATTTATAGGCTTACCAGCTTCATTTATTTTAGAAACGGTCAATAATTGAGTGGTACCTACCTTTGTAAATACAACCTGAACATTTTCAGCGCAAAGCTCCAGGTCTCCATTTACAATCGGAGCATTCTTTACTAACATTACTAATGAATCATTCTTCAAATCAACCTTAAACTGGAACTGTTGAAAATCGCCATTACCTACCGTATGATACTTAATACCGCCCTTAACATCATCTGTATATGTAGAATCTAACACAAATTTGGCACCAAAAACATCAGTGGCACCTGTTATCTCTACTTTAGTCGTATCCAGTCCAAAATATTTAGCAGTCTTACCATCATCGAAAGTCATATCGTCTTTCACTTGCAACCTTACCCAATTTTTATCAGATTTACTTGCTACAATATCTTGCCCTGAGAAAATATCACCGTCAAACTTATCTCCAAAAGACAAACGAAATACACTAAAATTATCCCCAAGTTCATTAGCCTCTAAAGAGACAGCTGATTCAGGGTAATTAACAGTGAAAGCAGAAGCATCAGTTACTTTCTTTTTTAAAACGAAATCTTTTTTTCCATCTGTACCATTAACTAATGCAAATGCCATCAGCTTATCTTCAGCCAAATAAGAAACAATCTTACCATCAGACGATATACTCCATTCACTTACCCCTTCTGCTAAAACAGGTTTATAATCTACCGGAGAAAAAGACAAAAGAGCTTTTGTCTTTTTATTTTTAAACTGGTAAATTGTATTTCCACCAGTTTCGGTTCTAACTTTCGTTATTTCCCACAAAGCTGAATCTCTTGCTGCTTTACTTGGTTCATTTCCAAAAACCTTAAATACGACAGAGTCAGCTTTTGTACCACACAGAGAAAGATAATTATTATCAGACTTCAAATAATAATAATTACCAGCAGTCCATTCTTTTGAATTGACCTCATCACCAGGTGCCGCGCTAACCGTAAACGAACTTACCGCCATCAAAGCAGCGGCTATTAGAGTAGATTTTTTATTCATATATTTTCCCTTTTGGTTTATACATATTATTAATACTAACTACAAAGATATGATTTTTTAAATTCCTAGATGCAATAAGAAACGCTAAAGATACTTATAATCATGTATATTGTACAAAACTAGTCTTTTTAATGCCAAGATGTTACATACGTTATTAAAGATTGCCTTTTCAAAGAAAAACATAGTAGAAATGAATGAAACTTTCATTATATAGGTAGCCATAAACGGAAGCCTTTTGTAACAAAACGATTCAAACAGTCATACTTAAACAACAATATGACACACATTTCAAAGAAATAAAAACACTCCACTCTTCCCTAAGATCGTTTTTAGAAGATTTTTCATTACATTAATTAACAAATATCTCCCTAAATCATTTTCAAAAACTCGTTTTAAAGGAATTGCAAGTTCGTTTAAAACGAATTTTTTTTTGTTTTAAATAAAATGGAGGTTCATTTAAAACGAAAGTACAGTTAAAAAGTGTTGCGCACCGGATAAACAAAGGCTTTTTCCTGCCCGAATTATATGTTTTTCGGCAGTTTTTCATCACAGATCATCTTTAAAATACGCCAGAAACAAAATATCATAAGCTTCTCAAATATCAATTTCACAAAGCAAAACAGACACAACAAGCAAACAAGCAACATCAATTCGCCATATTTTCACATTAAAACCGACCTATTTAACAACGACATCCTCCCGGAGAATCTCACAGAATCCACCCACGCCGTCCTTTTGTCCGTATAGCATCCCTACATACCGTCATAAATAACATTTTGACACTTGAACTACAACGCACTAAATCCAAATACGAAAGTGAATGTTTTTGATTAAGTTTCCTCCCCTGACAAAAAACTATTACCTTAGTGCCGTAATTAAACAAAGTATGGTAACAGAAGAATTAAAAAGACTCTACTACGAATATACCGGTTCACAGGCCGAAGACATCACAGAACTACCTTCATCCGGATCAAACCGCAGGTATTTCAGAATATCGGGACCTGAAACATTGATCGGAGTCAGCGGATCTTCACAGGAAGAAAACAAGGCTTTTATTTATATGTCCGGATTTTTCAGAGAGAAAGGCATTTCCGTCCCGGAAGTACGTTTTCATTCTGAAGACTATTCTTTCTACCTACAGGAAGACCTGGGAGACACAATGCTTTTCAACGCCATTGAAAAAGGACGTAAAAGTTGCGTATTCGATGAACAGGAACGTGAGTTATTACATAAAACAATTACCATGCTGCCTTCCATCCAGTATGCAGGAGCCGATGGGTTTAATTACAACGAATGTTATCCACAGCCGGAATTCAACCAGCGTTCAATCCTCTGGGACCTGAATTACTTTAAATACTGCTTTCTGAAAGCAACAGGCATGGAGTTTCAGGAAGACCGCCTGGAAGATGACTTTCAAAAGATGAGTGATGTCTTATTGCGTGACACTACTCCTACTTTCCTGTACAGGGATTTCCAGTCACGTAACGTGATGGTAAAAGATGGAGAACCCTGGTTCATTGATTTTCAGGGTGGACGAAAAGGGCCGGTTTATTACGATGTTGCCTCTTTCCTCTGGCAAGCCAAAGCCAATTATCCGGAAGATTTAAGAAACGAATTGCTTGCCGATTATCTGCAGGCACTACGAAAATATACAGATGTAGATGAAGAACATTTCTTCAGCCAGTTACGTCATTTCGTCCTGTTCAGGACTTTACAAGTATTGGGCGCCTACGGTTTCCGGGGATATTTTGAAAAGAAACCACATTTCATCCAAAGTGTTCCTTTCGCGATCAATAACCTGCGCCAGCTATTGAAGAATGATTATTCCGAATACCCCTATCTCTGTTCCGTGTTAAGGGAGTTGACCGGACTGACACAGTTCAGGGACGATATAAAAAAGCGGATGCTGGAAGTTAAGATCGTCAGTTTCTCTTATAAAAAGGGCATTCCGAACGATCCGAGTGGAAACGGCGGAGGCTTTGTTTTCGACTGCCGCGCCATTAATAACCCCGGTAAATATGAGCGGTACAATCACTTTACAGGGCTTGACGAGCCGGTTATCCGTTTTCTGGAAGAAGACGGTGAAATTACGCAATTCCTCGAGCATGTATATAATATTGTAGATGCTTCTGTGAAACGATACCTGGACCGTGGCTTTACGAATCTGATGGTTTCCTTTGGTTGTACCGGAGGACAACATCGCTCCGTTTATTCGGCACAACACCTGGCAGAGCATCTGCATTCTAAATTCGGAGTAAAAGTAGACTTGACCCATAGGGAACAAAATATAGAACAAATCTTTGACGCAATATTATGAAAGCTATGATTTTCGCAGCCGGTATGGGGACTCGCCTCAAACCGATGACCGACAATACCCCAAAAGCATTGATACCAATCAATGGAAGACCAATGTTGGAACATGTGATCCTTAAACTGAAGGATGCAGGGTTTCACCAGATCGTTATCAACATTCACCACCTGGGAGACCAGATCATTGATTTCCTGGCAGCTAATAACAATTTCGGAATCCAGATCCATATCTCCGACGAACGGGGATATCTTCTCGACACCGGAGGCGGCATAAAAAATGCAGCCAAATTCCTTCAGGGAAACGAACCTTTCCTGGTGCACAACGTCGACATCATGTCGAATGTCGACCTGAAAAAGTTATACAACTGTCACCTGGAAACAAAACCGTTAGCCACCCTGCTGGTCAGCAAACGGAACACATCGCGTTACCTTCTTTTCAACAACGAGAACCGTCTGTGCGGATGGAGAAACCATGAAACAGGAGAAGTAAAATCTTATTATCCCGATTTCGATCCCAAATTATATAATGAATATGCCTTCAGCGGTGTTCATGTATTATCCCCGCAGATATTTGACTGGATGGAAGAGTGGACAGGTAAATTCCCGATTATCAACTTCTATCTGTCCATCTGCGCAAAAGCCAATATTCATGCCTATGCTGCCGAAAATCTGCGACTGCTCGATATTGGCAAACCGGAAGCTTTGGCAAAAGCGGAAGAATGGGTAAAAAGTTTGTAATAAAATAAGATGGCTTTAGCCGGAAGTGTTTCAGACAATTCTGACTAAGGCCATTAACAATGGCAAATAGTCTTTTAGTTCCACACGCAATAGTTTTAATGCCTGCTGAATACGATAATCGACCGTTTTAGACGAGACATTCAGTTTTTCGGCGATCTCGTGGTAAGTCATATTTTGGAAACGGTTCATCTCAAAGGCTTCCCGATACGTTTCCGGCAGGCGAGCCAAGGCGGCTTCTATATTCCGGGTTAATTCTTCCACCACATAAAAATCAGGATCCTCATACTGCGATTGCATATTGACGGACATAGAATCCACAATCCGCTGTTTTAATTCATTCCTATTTATCAGGGTAAGACATCTGTTCTTCACAGCTCTAAACAGATAATTCTTCGGAGAGGACTCGATCACCTGCATAGAACTATTCTCCCAGAACCAGACCATAACATCCTGTACAATCTCCTGACCATCATCAAAATCTACAAATTGTTTTGCGTAGGCACATAATAAAGGATAATAACGCATAAACAAGACATCAAATGCTTTCACATCACCAGCCTGGATCTCTTCGAAAAGAACCTCGTCTGTTGTTTTATCTGTGATTTTTGAAAGCATATAGTGGGATGTTAATTCGAATAAGACTTTGTATGTATCCGTGCAAAAATAGTATTTTTAAACCTATTGACCTATTACAACCCGATTAAGTTTTCAGCAAGATCGAACAAATAGAAAAATTTATTATAAAAAAGTGCATTTTCGTTTAGGAGGTTTCCCGACTCGTTAGTCTTAATTATAAAAGAGACAAAATGGATACACAAAAACATATAGATGAACAACTTCTTCTGGACTATTTTTCCGGAGCACTCACACCTGCCCTAAAGCAGGAAGTCGAGTCCTGGATACAAGAATCAGAGGAAAATAAAAAGATGGCACGGGATATCGAGTATATCTATTTTGCCACGGATACGCTCAATACGATTAAATCGGTAAACTCTACCCAGGCATTGGGAGAAGTAAAGGAGAGGATTAACAGAAAAGGGAATAAAAAGCATTCGTTCATTTTCTGGCTGCAACGGATCGCCGCTATTCTCGTTATACCTTTATTGATCAGCACGATCTACTTTGCTACTAAAGAAGATCCGGTCGAATTTATCGAAATCAGAACGAATCCGGGTATGGTTGCAGCTGTTGATCTTCCGGACGGCAGCAAAGTGTGGCTTAACTCCCGCTCTTATCTGAGGCATCCGCAAAAGTTCACAGGAGATACGCGGAGCGTTGAACTGGAGGGGGAAGCTTATTTCTCCGTACAAAAAGATAAGTCGAAGCGATTCATCGTCAACACTCCTTTCAACCTGAAAGCCGAGGTGTTAGGTACTGAGTTCAATATGGAAGCTTACAAAGAAAGCAATAAGGTGGTCACCACTTTAGTCTCCGGTTCCGTCAGGCTCTCATTCCCCAATAAGGATAATACGGAAGAGACGCTGCTCATGAAACCCAATGAAGAAATCTCCTATAATTCAAAAACAAAAGGCATTAGCCAGAATAAACCTTATCTTCCCACGCTAACAGCCTGGAAAGACGGCTTGGTTATCTTCAGAAACACGGCCTTTGAAGAAGCGTTGAAAATATTGAATAAACGATTTAATACCGAGTTCATCGTAAAGAATGACCTACTGTATGAAAACTCGTTTACCGGAACTTTCGACGGACAACATCTTCATCTTATACTCGAACATTTCCGTTTATCATCGGGTATTCAATATAAGTTTGTCGACCCTGAAACAGGAACAGATAAAATATCAGAAAAAACGATTGTTGAACTCTATTAAAATCACAGAAGTATGAACAACCTAAATTCAAGTACTAAAATGAAAACATTCGAACCTCCCTAAACAAAACATACGGGAAAATATTGGCGTATTTCCCCGTATGAAAACCTACTGTTAGCTTGTTTGGCGACAAGCTGTCAGCAAATGAATTTTTTTAACTCTAAAATCACTTACAAATCTATGACAAATTATTTTAGCATCCAACACTTCAGGATGGTGAATCTATCGTTTATTATCCTGAAAAAAATACCATTATGTATGAGACTCACCGCAATAATGTTATTTGTATGCATCGGACTGGCATATGCATCCGACAGTTACAGTCAATCTGCGACATTAACTCTGAACGTTAATAACAAGACAGTACAAGAGGTCCTGGACGAAATTGAAAAACAATCTGAATTCCATTTCTTCTACAACAACAAACAGGTCAATACCAACCGTGTCGTTTCCATAAAAAGCAACAAGAAAAATGTATTCAATGTATTGGAACAATTATTCAACGGGACGGATATCAGTTATAAAGTTTTGGAGAAAAGTATTATCCTATCACCTAAAACAGTTCTTGAAAACGCAATTGCACAACAAACAATTAAAAAGATATCAGGAACAGTTGTCGATACGAAAGGAGAACCGATCATTGGAGCCAATATATTAGAAAAAGGATCCACTAACGGAACCATAACAGACATAGATGGAAAATTCCAATTATCTGTACCCTATAATACCTTTTTAGTTATTAGCTACATTGGCTATCAAAACAAAGAGATAATAGTCAAAAACAATACTGTTTTTTCCATTCAGCTCGAAGAAGATACTAAAAGGCTGGAGGAAGTTGTTGTCACTGCACTAGGTATCAAACGAGAAGAGAAAGCGCTTGGATATGCAGTACAAAAAATAAATCCAGACGGATTGACTACAGCAAAAGGTGTTGACGTAGCTTCTTTATTGACCGGAAAAGTAGCAGGCTTAACAGTCTTAAATACGACGGAATTCAATGAAAATACTAAATTAAATCTTAGAGGCGAAGAAACTCTTTTAATAATTGATGGGATACCATCCCAAAATATGTCTCTAAATAATATTGCGTCAGATGATATTGAATCGATTGATGTATTGAAAGGACCGACAGCTACAGCTCTTTACGGGGCTTTAGGCAGTAACGGTGCCATCATGGTTACCACTAAAAAGAGTTCACAAAGAGAAGGCCTGGATATTAGTGTGAATAGTAATACCATGTTTTTTGCTGGTTATTTAGCTTTCCCTAAAGCTCAATCTTCATACAGTTACGGTTACGGAGGCAAATATGATGATGTATCAGGATATGTATGGGGTGATAAATTGGATATTGGACGTACAGCAGTCATGTATGACCCTTATAGTTATGAACGTAGAGAACAAGAGTTGGTTTCTAAAGGGAAGAATAATTTCAAAAACTTCCTGGAGTTCAGTATGGTTACGAATAATAACGTAAGTGTTTCTCAAAAAGGAAAATACGGTTCATTCCGTACTTCTCTCACTCATGTCTATAATAAAGGACAATATCCTAATCAAAAATTAAATAGTTTCAATTATTATGTCGGAGGTGAAATGTCCTATGGCAAATTCAAATTGGAAGCTGCTGCTACTATAAATAAAAAAATATCGCCCAACGATTTTGGGGCAGGATATTATAGTTCCAGCTATATTTATGATATGGTAGTATGGGGCGGTACTGAATATGATATACGCGACTACAGAAACTATTGGGTTAAAGGAAAAGAAAATATTCAACAAAACTGGTATGACAGAAGTTGGTACGACAATCCTTATTTCAAAGCTTATGAGGTCATAAAAAAGACCGACAAAACAATGGTCAACACTTATATGAACGGAAGCCTCGATATTAATCCATGGTTAAAAGCTGTACTACGTGCCGGAATGGATACTTACATAGATAAAACAGAAAACAGAAACGCAATCAGTGCTAACTATTCCTGGGATAAAAAAGGATATTTCGATACTAGTACAACTTCTGGATATAGTATTAATACAGATGCTATGTTAATGGCTGATAAAACGTGGAACAAATTAAATCTGAATGTGTTATTCGGTGGAAATATTTATTATTGGAAATCCGATAACCAGTTTATCAAAACAGCAGGAGGCCTGACAATACCAGGTTTTTATTCTTTACAAGCATCTGTTGACCCTGTCAAAACTCCATACGATTTTAGTTCTAATCAGAATGTCATGAAACGTAAACAAACAAATAGTTTGTATGGTAAAGTATCTATGTCATGGGCTAGCACTTTTTTCCTAGATCTTACAGGAAGGAATGATTGGTCTTCAACACTTAATAAAAACAATCGTTCCTATTTTTATCCTTCAGTGTCCGGAAGTATTGTCCTATCTGAACTCATTAAGTTACCGGAAATTTGGGATTTTTGGAAAGTAAGAGGCTCTTGGACAATGACCAAACAAGATGCTGATATTTATGCAAATAACAACGTATATACTGTAGTACCCAATAGATGGAACGGATCAGGAACAGCCAGTTTCCCGTCTTCAATAATAGGGAATGACATTCTGCCTAAAAAAGCAACAACCATGGAAATTGGTACAGCTGTTAATTTCTTCAGTAATAGAGCTCACGCCGATTTGGCTTATTTTAGAAAGGTGGAATCTGATTTCATTGTAAACGGAGGCGTTAGTTCTTCTACCGGATATAATAGCATTCAGGTAAACTCGGAAGAAGAACTTTTAAGAAGAGGATTTGAATTGACAATCGGAGGAACTCCCGTCCAAACAAAAGATTTCAGATGGGATATTCTAACCAACTGGTCAAGAGACATCTATACATATAAAAAGTTAGATCCGGACCATTCGACTAAAAAGCCATGGGTAAAAGAAGGGGAACGTTGGGATTGGTTCGAAATTTACGATTGGGAAAGAGATCCGAATGGAAATATTATTCATAACGGAGGCATGCCCATTCAACAAACATTTTATTCTAAAAGAGGAAATATCAGACCTGACTTAACATGGGGTATTACTAATACGTTCCGCTATAAAGATTTTACCTTAAGTTTTACTATTGACGGACGAGTTGGAGGTATGTCATTTTCACGAACTGTACAGACTATGTTGAGTTCAGGTTCTCATATTGATACAGATACCCAGTGGCGTTATGATGAAGTAGTAAATGGTAAAACCAATTACATTGGAAATGGCGTAAAAGTTGTATCCGGTGAAGTAAAAAGAGATGCAGATGGCAATATTCTGGAAGATACACGGGTATACGCGCCTAACGATGTTCCAGTATCCTATCAATCATATATGATGAGATATAACGATGGCGCAAGTAAACCTAAATGGCAAAATGTCTTTGATGAAACATTCTTTAAATTAAGAAATTTATCCATTACTTATGCCATTCCATATGAATATACCAAAATGATCGGGTTAAAACATGCAGAAGTTAGTTTAACCGGGCAGAATCTTCTATTATGGACAAAGAAATATAAAATGTCCGACCCAGACAAAGGAGGTGATCAGTATGGGTATGAGAACCTGAATTCACCTTCTCAGCGGTATATTGGAGTTAATTTCAAATTGAATTTTTAAAACAGAATAATATGAAAACAATTCTCATAAAATTAAAATATGTAATACCGGTATGTATTCTATTGAGTGTATTTGTTCGTTGTACATCAAATTTTAATGATATTAACACAGACCCCAATAAACCGACGACAGTAACATCCTCTATGTTAGCAACAAAAGTCATATTGGATCACATAATGCCATCCGGATTATGGAACAGTGAATTTTTAAGTAAACGATTAATCTCAGGAGAAGGAATTGATCTTTATCAATATAATAGTTTATCCAAAGGTGATTTCAATTTGTTACAAGGATTAACTAATGCATATAAAATGATGGAAATTGCCCCTGATTCGGACAAAGATGCATATGCCGGGCTCTATCATTATTTAAAAGCATGGGCATTCTATCGTACTTCCCTAGATATGGGCGATATTCCATATAGTGAAGCTCTGGACATAGAAACATACAGATATCCTAAATATGATGATCAAAAGGATGTATTTATAGGTGTTTTAGATGATCTGGATAAAGCTGATACATATTTTGCTAAAGCCAATGAAAGTTTCGAAGGAGACATCGTTTATGGGGGAAATACAGAAAATTGGAGAAAGGCGACCAATGTGTTACGTTTAAAGGTCTTAATGTCCTTACAAAAAAGAGCTGAAGATACAACGGATTTACGGATTGAGCAGCTCTTTGCACAGATAGTAAAAGAAAAACCCCTGTTTGAAAGTAACGCAGACAACCTTCAGATTGTATTTGCGAATAAAAATGGTCAGGAAAACCCAATGCACGTAACACAATGGAGGGCTATGGAGACTTATCCCGGATCTGAGACCCTAATCACTCCTTTGAAAAAATACAAAGATTATAGATTATTCTACTATTTTGCTCCTATTCAGGCATTGACTGATCCACTTTATTTGCCCCAGGGAGCAACATTGTTGGAAAGAAATGATTGGAATGCTTACATAGGTTTAGATCCAACAGCAGCTATCAGTGAAACAGCAGTAAAAGTCTCTACCAAAATGTATAACAGGGTAAATGATATTTACCGTAATAACTTTGTAGGAGTTCCTGTTATCCGTTTAGGATATGCTGATATGAATTTTATACTTGCTGAAGCGGTAGAAAGAGGTTGGATAAACGGCTCCGCTAAAGAATACTATGAAAAAGGTATTCGTGCATCTTTTGAATTTGTTAGATCTACTGTACCCAATGAAGAAATATATACTCAAGGAGTATCCATAACAGATGATTATATCAAGGAATATTTAACAGGTCCTTATGTTTCTTACAGACAAGAAGGTTCAATACAGGAAAGATTAGAACAAATTTGGATGCAGACCTATTTAGCTTCATTTTTCCATTTACAATGGGATTCTTATTATGAATATAGAAGAACTGGTAATCCAAAATTTCCAATTAATCCGGAAACTAATTTAAATGAAGTAAGAGATAAGATTCCAATGAGATGGCTTTACCCTCAAAATGAAATAAATTATAATAAGGAGCAAATGGATATCGCTTTACAACGTCAATGGGGAGGAGTTGACAATATAAATAATATTATGTGGATAATAAAATAGTCTAAACAAAAGAAGGGTTTGTATTACAAACCCTTCTTTACTTCAATGTTTTTTTATAGATTTGTTCGCTTTTAAATAATACAATAATACCATGAAATACATCTTTGCTCTACTTATACCTTTCTTTTCTATTTTCATTGTTTCATCACAACTTCCTACCCGCAATCTCGCCTTACATCTGGACGGAAAAGACAATAACGTCCGTACCGGCATCGGTTTCCTGACTGGATCATGGACCCTTGAGACATGGATCAAGGGCGATGACAACTCATGGAAAGACCTGGAAGTCATCTTTGGAGGTGGTGAATATAGTTTTACGAACAGGGCGGATTATCTGCCGTTGGTCATTGAAAATGGAAAACTTCATAGCACATGGGCTAATTTATGGTCTAAAGAAGTATTGGATGATCAATGGCATCATGTAGCAGTAAGCTGCGACGGATTCGTTACCCGACTTTATCTGGACGGAGAAGTCATCGACAGCAAAACAACAGGTATATCCGTTCTTCCCGGAGCATTGGGAGTCAATGAAGATGAACCGACCACTTTCGGGGGATTCATGGATGAAGTCCGTATCTGGAATACAGCCGTGCCAACAGAGACTTTAAAGGAATGGATGAATAAACCTTTAGCACCTACTCATCCTTTATTCAATTCACTGGTTGCCTACTACAACTTTGACGACGGAACAAAAACCGAAGAAGTAATAACCAATTGGGTCGGCAAAGGAGACCAGGCATACCATTTGCGAAACGGCAGAAACCAATATAAAGGGACTGCCCCGTTAGCTTATACCGTTGTGAATGATAACCCTAAATTCGTAGTACCTTCCAAACAACAAGAATTATTTAATGCAGTTGTTATCGACAGTGAATGGGATGCAGATCAGGGAAGTACGGACGACCAGATACTCAAATTAAGAATAGCCGTCACAGGAGATCAAGCTCCTTTGCGTTTAACAGCACTCGATCTCGACCTGTCGGAAGTTACCTCTTTAAATGATATATCCAATATCCATGTCTATTATACAGGTAAAAAAGCTCGTTCAGATGTAAAAACTGAATTATTTGGACAAGGGGAAAAGCCCCGGAAGAAAATGTCTTTCCGGAATGAATCGGGAGCTGTCACATTAACACCCGGCATCAACTATTTATTAGTTACGGCAGATATTGCAGACAAGGCTAATCCCGGCAATAAAATAAAAATATCCGTACCGTCTTTCAAACTGGACGAGACTGAATACATTCCTGAAAAAAGCGAAGACCCCATTGATAAAAGCATCACCGAGAACAGTAAAAGCAATCCGAACATCGTTAAGGTTCTTCAATGGAACATCTGGCATGGAGGCAATCACCTGGGTAAAGATGGAGTAACCCGGATCATCGATCTTATTAAGACAACAAATGCAGACGTTATTACCATGCAGGAAGGATACGGCAGTCAACAACGTATAAAAGAGGAATTGGGATATAACATGCAGACCGCCTCTTTACAGGATAATCTGGTACTCTTCAGCAGATATTCCATAACTCCCCTACCGACAAAGAAAACATTCTTTTCCAACCCTGTCAAACTGACATTACCCGACCAACGACAGATGTTAGTCAACGCCTGCTGGATACGGTATGCTTATCATCCCGAATATACCGGCAGTTTTCATATGATAGGTCATAATCCTTATGCATGGATCGCCGATGATGCCCGACTGGGACTAGTCGACCTGCAAAACATTCTGGAAAATGATACAAAACCTTATTTAACGGGCGAAGATATTCCGGTTATCCTTGGCGGTGAT
Source organism: Parabacteroides timonensis (assembly GCF_900128505.1). Taxonomy (NCBI): domain Bacteria; kingdom Pseudomonadati; phylum Bacteroidota; class Bacteroidia; order Bacteroidales; family Tannerellaceae; genus Parabacteroides; species Parabacteroides timonensis. The sequence goes on along the minus strand of NZ_LT669940.1, from coordinate 1,042,973 downwards.
TTTAATTCCTGCAGCCATTTAGACTGGACCGCCGCTGCCGCACCGTTTCATTACGGATATGGTCCCGTCGACTTCCCTATTTCCCGATATATGCAGGAAAAAGGATATAAAGACAGTTTCCGCGAAATCAATCCGGATGAAATAAAACGTCCGGAAGGGACCTTCGCCGCCATCTACGGGCAACTGCAAAGAAACAGGATCGACTTCCTTTATTATAAAGGGAACAATATCCGCGCTGTCTCTTCCAAAATCATAAAAACAACACCGGAGATAGACGACGTATGGGCTTCCGACCATGCAGCAGTCCTGACTACATTCGAACTGACGCCTCCATCCGACAAATAATACATTAAACTAAATACAAATGAAAAAAAGATTATTCTTATCCGTCATCACCTTACTGAATATGATGACAATGAATGCACAGGTACAGCCTGTACAACCTAAATTAACGGACGACCAGTCATTCTCCATGATCTTGTTACCCGATCCCCAGAGCTACACCAAATTCGATGTCAACCAACCCTTGTTCGAACTGATGACCGCATGGACAGCCAACAACAAAGAAAGATTAAATATCGAAGCCGTCCTATGTACCGGCGACCTGGTTGAACAGAACGAAATCCGTATACCGGACGGCGTGAACGGCAACCAGACCAGCGAAGAACAATGGAAAGCGGCCTCACAGGCTTTTGCCCGGTTGGATAATAAATTACCTTACGTTATCTGTACCGGCAATCATGACTACGGATACGAAAAGTCGGAAAACCGTTTATGCCGTTTCCCCGCCTATTTTCCTTCGGAAAGAAACTCCTGCTGGAGAAAATCACTGGTAGAAGTGGGAAACAACTATCAGGATATCCCTACGCTTGAAAATGCAGCATACGAATTCGACACGAAGACCTGGGGCAAAATACTGGTTATCTCCCTGGAGTTCGCACCACGCGACGAAGCCATCGAATGGGCAAAGACTATCACCGAAAAGCCGAAGTATAAAGATCACAAAGTTATTCTCCTAACCCACTCTTATCTCGCCTGGAACGGCAAACGCCACATAAAAGAGAACTACAAAGTATCTCCGGCTAATTACGGGGAAGCCATTTGGCAGAAACTCGTATATCCCTCTTCCAACATCTGTATGGTGATCTGCGGCCATGAATGCGAGATAGCTCCTTTCAAGGACAATGTTTCTTTCCGTGTGGATAAAAATGCTGCCGGCAAAGAGATTCCACAGATGATGTTCAACGCCCAGACGGCCGACGGTTTCTGGCATGGCAACGGTGGCGACGGCTGGTTGCGTATCATGGAATTTATGCCGGATGGTCAGACAATTAAGATAAAAACGTTCTCCCCACTTTTCGCTATTTCGCCGACAACAGCCGATAAATCCTGGAGAACCGAGTCGTACGACCAATTCGATATTACTATAAAATAATGATAAAAGAAGCTATGATAATTAGATATTCGTACCTATTTTACATACCTTTGATGTACTAATACAAAATTAAACACATATCATGAAAAAAAGAAACTTATTACTTTTTCTGGTTTTAACCATTTTCACCGTTAGTTCGGCTTTTGCCGCCAAACCAAAAGCAAAACACGTAGTCTGGATCGGCCTCGACGGCTGGGGAGCTTACAGTGTAGAAAAAGCGGAGATGCCCGTCACTAAACAATTTATGAAAGACGGTTCTTATACGTTGAAGAAACGTTCCGTACTGCCATCTTCCAGTGCTGTGAACTGGGCCTCTATGTTCATGGGTGCGGGTCCAGAGATCCACGGATACACAGAATGGGGTTCAAAAACACCAGAGCTGCCTTCACGCGAACTAAATAAACACGGCATTTTCCCGACAGTTTTCCAATTGCTTCGCGATGCTCAGCCGGATGCCGAGATCGGTTGTCTTTACGACTGGGACGGTATCAAATATCTTGTTGATACCTTGTCTATGAGCTATCATGCACAAGGTCCCGACTATAACAAACAGCCAACCGTATTATGCGAAATGGCCGTTAAATACATCACCGAGAAAAAGCCGACCCTTACAATGATCGCTTTTGATAATCCTGACCATGTAGGACATGCCGATGGACACGACACTCCCGCTTACTATGCTAAAATCAAAGAGTTGGACGGTTATATCGGCCAGATCGTCGATGCAGTAAAGAAAGCCGGTATGTACGATGAAACGATTTTCATCATCACAGCCGATCACGGTGGTATCAACAAAGGGCATGGCGGCAAGACGATGCAGGAAATGGAGACTCCTTTTATCATCGCCGGTAAAAATATCAAAAAAGGATATTGCTTCGATGACATCAGCATGATGCAGTTCGACTGCGCTTCTACCGTTGCTGAAATCTTCAACCTGAAACAACCGCAAGTTTGGATCGGACGTCCGATGCCGGTATTTAAATAAATAGATGATGAAACAGATATTATTTAGCATGTTATTCCTGTTGGGCGGCTTACTGAACGGTAACGCCCAGCAACCGTCACTGCAATTCAATAAAGACGGAAAATTTAAGATCGTACAGTTTACGGACGTACATTATATCCATAACAATCCGAAATCGGCAATCTCTGTTGAAAGGATTAATGAGGTATTGGATGCAGAAAAGCCGGATCTGGTACTCTTCACCGGTGATGTAATCTACGGAAAACCTGCCGAAGAAGGTATGCGCACCATACTCAACCTGGCAGCCCAACGCAAAATACCTTTCGGTATGACATTCGGTAACCATGATAACGAGCAAGGGCTGACACGTGCGCAGCTGTTCGATATTATCCGGACAATCCCTTATAACCTGACCGACTCAGTAAAAGGTGTATCCGGAGCCAGCAACTACATCCTGCCGATCAAATCGTCGAATGGAAATAAAGATGCAGCCGTACTTTATTGTATGGACTCTCATTCGTATTCACAGATCGAAGGGATCGGCGGATACGATTACATCAAGTTCGACCAGATTCAATGGTATCGCGACAACAGCACTAAATTCACAAAGCAAAACGGTGGAACGCCGGTTCCTTCATTGGCATTCTTCCACATCGCTTTACCGGAATACAATCAGGCAGCATCTGACGAAACTGCTATAATGGTAGGAACACGTAAGGAAAAGGCTTGTGCACCGCAACTAAACTCCGGCCTGTTTGCTTCCATGAAAGAAATGGGAGACATCGAAGGCGTATTTGTCGGTCACGACCATGATGACGATTATGCCGTTTACTGGAAAGGTATCTTATTGGCTTACGGCCGTTATACCGGTGGCGACACGGTTTATAACAATCTGACCAACGGTGCCCGTGTGATCGAAATGACAGAAGGTGAAAAAGGTTTCAAAACCTGGATTCGTTTAAAGGATAACGAGATCATCAACAAGGTGAATTATCCTTCGGACTTTATCAAGAAGAAAGACTGATACACCATTGCGTCATAAAACAAAAAAGTCCTCTCTGCTTGATGCATGAGAGGACTTTTTTTGCTATATACTATCTTATTCCGGCTTAAGTACTACACCTAAACTCTTCTTCCCGTCCATCTTTATAACGATCGGTTTGTCAAAATGGATATGACGCAGATACTCTGTATCCTCAACAGCCGGTAAAGCATTCAAATACGCTTCATCGAACCAGCCGTCGCCTTTGAAAGGATTGATTGTGAAGTAACCGACACCGAAAGAAGTCAGGTTCTGGAAGAAATGCGTTCCCTGGCTCGGGTCGACACGATAGTTCTCCAGGCCACATTCCACTATCACACGCGCATTACTGATATGAGGCCATTTCACCGGGATACCTAACCAATGGTCACTGCTGCCCCAACGTCCGGGACCAACCAAGACATAGTTCTTCTCCTCTTCCGTGAAACGACGGTTCAGCTTCTCTATCTCATAAGCGATCAACTGATTGTTTGAAGAATTGAAAGCGCCGCTCTTTACATAGATAATATCCTGTACGTCCGTCACGATACCATGACCCAATACACTGGTCGAAGAAAGGATTGTCTCTTCATTCTTAACCTGGCTCAGGTCTTCATCCATAATCTCCTTGTTATCGACGATCGGACGGATCTGAAGCAGATAGAAAGTTGCCTTATCATGATTATTAGGGTCGACATTTACAGCAAACTCGATCTCTACCGGACGCCCCATTTCCTCCTGACCGATACGAAGCAATTCATCCAACGTCTTTGCCAACGGGAATACATCATGTTGCAGGATATTAACGAAAGAGAGGATCTTCCGCCCTCCGGAATAATAACCGTCACGAATGATCTGATCGTACGGATCGTAAGTAGAAACGATATATTTCAAAGAACCGTCGGCATCGGCATCCTTCAGGTTCAGACGCAACAAGTTGAAAGAGTCGTCGATAGAGAACTGCTGTGCCAGGTTCTCCAGATCGAGCGCATAGAAGCGGGTCTGCGTCTCACGAAGGGCGAAATCCATCGTACTCATCTGCAAAATATTATGCGGGTGGCGCGGGGAGAAACGCAAAGTTTGACCACCGTCAACAATATATTTCCCCAGTCCGAGGGCGATATTGGCTATACCGTCTTCCGCCTTCTCGTTACCGATCGGGTAGAAATTCAGTGATCGGGCCACCCCGGAGATGGTCGGGTAGAAATGATCGTTGTAACGGTTGCCGACCACTTCCTGCAATACGATCGCCATCTTCTCCTGATCGATCAGGTTGGAAGTTGCCGTCATATATGCCTTACTGTCACGATAGAACACAGAAGCATACACCGCCTTGATCGCATCGCTCAGAATACGCAACATCTCATATTTATCCTCCATCCGGGGAATCATATAAGTAGAATAAATACCGGCGAACGGTTGATAATGAGAGTCTTCAAGCAAACTGGACGAACGGACGGCTATCGGACTCTTCACGACATCGAAGAAAGCCATCAGGTCGTCGATCAGACTGGCCGGCAGACTGGCACGAAGGAAATATTTAAGGATCGTCTCATCGTCGGCATCCCCCAAGGCGATAGGCAACAACTCGTTCGTCTCCATAAATTCGTCGAAGATATCGGTACATATAACTACCGTCTTCGGTATGTTGGTATTGAAGTTTTCCGTCTCCAATTTCGGATAACGTTTCACCATTGCTCCCATAAAAGCAAGGCCTCTCCCCTTTCCTCCCAGCGAACCGTCACCGATACGGGCAAAGTTGCTGTACTCGTCGAAACGGTCTTTCTGGTAGATGGCCACCACCCCGGAGTTCTTCATCCGGCGGTATTGTACGATAAGGTCGAATATCAGTTTACGAGCCTCATCCATATCTTTATAATCGCTCACGTCCACTCGCTTCAGGACCTCTGCCGGCGGGAACATGGCACGCGAATAGAAGAAGCGTGAGAAATGATTGCGCGAAAGATGATAAACCAACGAATCGTCCGGTATCTGGAAGACTTTCTTCTGCAAATCCTTCAAATCCTTGATACGCATGATCTCTTCCTTCGTCTGCGGATTCAGGATAACGAAATCGCCAAACCCGAAACGCTGCATAATCTTCTTACGGAGATCCTGCGGGTAACTTTTCGAATTCTTATCGATAAACGACGCACCCAGCTCCTTCGCATATACTTTATTGCACGACTCTGACGACTCCAGGACAAAAGGAATGATCAATCCCGTCTTACGGACATACTGCCCAAACTTATAACCAGCATAAGGATCTTTCATCCCATTATGCATAAAACTCATATCCGAAACGATACCGAGCATATTATCCCGGTACTGGTCGAATATACGGACAGCTTCCTCGTAGGTTCTTGCCAGTTTGATTTTCGGACGACCACGCATACGAAGCGTCTGCTGGTGACCGTTAAGCGCCTCCTTGGCAAACATCTGGCTCTGCTCCAAAACAAACTTATACAGATGCGGCAAAGCGGAAGAATAGAAACGGATCGAATCTTCCACCAACAGAATGATCTGCACACCTACACTTTTCGTATCGTCGGGCGCATTCCACTTATCTTCAATAAGTTTAATAATAGCCAACAACAGCTCGGCATTTCCCAGCCAACTGAATACATAGTCGATCGCACTCAGGTCTTCATTGGCTATACGTTTGGAAACTTCTTTGGAGAAAGGCGTCAACACCACGATAGGAATATTAGGATAATGCACCTTGATCTCCTTTGCCGCCGCAAAAATATCGCGGTCGTCCATATTAGGCATGCAGATGATCAATTCAAAATTACGGTCTTCCAGTTCAGCCAGTGCTTCTTCTTCCGTAGTCACCTGGGTAAAACGGGGAGGATAACGAAGGCTCAGCGAAGTATATTCGTTAAATATCTGTTCATCGACCCGCCCGTCGTCTTCCAACATAAAGGCATCATATTTTGTAGCAATAAGCAATACATTATATATACGCTTATTCATTAGATTGGCGAATGATGTGTCTTTAAACACAAGGTTCTTAAAATCCGGTATTCCGCTCATAACGATTTCATAGAATTATATGCGCCCAAATGTAAGGAAAAAAAAGAAGAAAGAAGTCATGACCTGAATATTAAAAGACGCTTGCCTGTACACTAAATATTAGGCATATTGAAGCTAGAAGGATGGCAAGCAAGGAGAATCAGCCCAAAGATATGCATCAAAAACATATAATTCACTATCAAAAAGAAAGCAAAACCCTTGGTCAGTCCATAGAATTCGCTACATTTGCCTACACATTGTTATTCCTAAAAAAGCAAGAAACGCTATGAAGACAGAAGTTATTTTATCTGCACTGGAAGCAAAGCACCCGGGCGAAAAAGAGTACTTGCAAGCCGTGAAAGAAGTTCTTTTATCAATAGAAGAAGTTTATAACCAGCATCCGGAATTCGAGAAAGCCAAGATCATCGAACGGCTGGTAGAACCGGAACGTATCTTTACTTTCCGTGTACCCTGGGTAGACGATAAAGGTGAAGTACAAGTCAATTTAGGATACCGCGTACAATTTAATAATGCGATCGGCCCGTATAAAGGAGGAATCCGTTTCCATCCGTCTGTAAACCTTTCTATCCTTAAGTTCCTGGGATTTGAACAAACATTCAAAAATGCACTGACAACCCTGCCGATGGGTGGCGGTAAAGGCGGTTCAGACTTTGCTCCCCGTGGAAAGAGCGATGCAGAGATCATGCGTTTCTGCCAGGCTTTCATTATGGAACTGTGGCGTAACCTGGGTCCGGATCGTGACGTTCCGGCAGGTGATATCGGCGTTGGTGGACGCGAGGTAGGTTATATGTATGGAATGTACAAGAAACTGGCTCGTGAAAACACTGGTACTTTCACCGGTAAAGGCATGGAGTTCGGAGGTTCTATCCTTCGTCCGGAAGCTACCGGCTACGGTGCTCTCTATTTCGTACATCAGATGCTCGAAACACATGGAATCGATATAAAAGGAAAAACAGTAGCCGTTTCCGGTTTTGGAAATGTGGCTTGGGGAGCGACAAAGAAAGCTACCGAACTGGGTGCTAAAGTCGTAACGATCTCCGGTCCGGACGGATATGTGTATGATCCGGACGGTATCTCGGGCGATAAGATCGAGTACATGCTGGAATTGCGTAACAGCGGCAACGATATCGTGGCACCTTATGCCGACGAATATCCTAACGCCACTTTCTATCCCGGCAAGAAGCCTTGGGAACAGAAAGTGGATATTGCCCTTCCTTGCGCTACCCAGAATGAGCTGGATGCCGACGATGCCCGCAAGCTGATCGAGAACAAGACCTTATGCGTTGCTGAAGTCTCCAACATGGGATGTACGGCGGAAGCTGTCGATCTGTTCATCGAACACAAACAGTTGTTTGCTCCGGGTAAAGCCGTTAACGCAGGCGGTGTAGCTACTTCCGGACTTGAAATGACGCAGAATGCCATGCATATCTCCTGGACTGCCGAAGAAGTGGATGCCAGACTGCATCAGATCATGGGTGCTATCCACGAGCAATGCCTTGCTCACGGTAAGGACGGCAATTATGTGAACTATGTGAAAGGTGCCAACATTGCCGGCTTCATGAAAGTTGCCAAAGCTATGATGGCGCAAGGTATTGTATAATAAAGTATGGCACACTTTTTGTGATTACTTTTATACAAATACAACTCAATAAAAGTAAACATTATGATCTTAAGTAGGAACTTATCAAAAGCTTTCAATGAACAGGTAGAAGCAGAAATGTGGTCTTCAAACCTGTACCTGTCAATGTCAATCTATTTCCAGAAAGCAGGCTTGAACGGCTGTGCGCACTGGATGAGAAAACAGGCAGAAGAAGAAATGGAACATGCCCACAAGATGATCGATTTCGCTATCGACCGCGGGGGTGACATCACTATAAATCAGATTAATGTCGTTCCGACTGCATGGGGTACTCCGTTGGAAGTATTCGAACATGTCTACAAACACGAAGTGCATGTATCAGAGTTGATCGACAAGATGGTTGACATCGCCGAAGCCGACAACGATCATGCTGCCAAAGACTTCTTATATGGTTTCGTTCGCGAACAGGTAGAAGAAGAATCATCGGCAAAGGCAATTGTAGACCAACTGAAAATGTATGGAGAACATCATGCAATTCTTTTGGATCATAAGCTTGGCAAAAGATAATTTCTTTCCATAATAAAGAAACTCCGATCCTTGGTTTAACAGGGACCGGAGTTTTTTTATTTCCTCACCTTACCGGGATTCTTTGCCATAAAGTCTTTCCAGCCGGTATACTTCTTCTCCGAGATAGGATTATTTGTCTGGAAATAATGACATACAGCGGCTGCCAATCCGTCGGTCGCATCCAATTGGGGTAACATCGACTCTTCGGGAATATGCAGGAAACGTTGTAGCATTCCTGCCACCTGTTCTTTCGCTGCATTCCCGTTACCGGTAATAGACATTTTGATCTTCAACGGTGCGTATTCGAAGATCGGGATTTCCCGTTCCAAAGCAGCCGCCATGGCAACGCCTTGGGCTCTTCCCAGCTTCAGCATACTCTGCACATTCTTTCCGAAGAACGGCGCCTCGATTGCCAATTCGTCAGGATGATATTGGTCGATAAGCGCCAGTACACGTTCGAATATCTTCTTTAAGCGCAGGTAATGATCTTCGTACTTGTTCAGTTGCAGTACGCCCATAGCCTCAAGTTTAGGTTTATTCCCTTCGATCTTCAGGACACCGTATCCCATCACGATCGTTCCGGGGTCTATACCTAATATAACACGGTCTTTAATCATTCTCCCAGTCTATTTCTTCCAGTAAGGTACTGAACCCAACGATCTTGGTTCCGAAACGTGTAATCAACTCCTGTTGCAGGGCACGGCCTTCCGATTGCATCCAGTATTCCAGTGTCTCCGGATTCTTTACATGGAACTGCACCGAGTAACTGCTCGCATCCTCAGTCTCATCCTGTAAGATACGGCGTAAGTAAGGTGTTCTTAAAAATCCGCTGGCTGCAGCACGAGGTATATAACTCTTTTTCAGATATTCTATGCACTCGGTAAGGATATCATTCTCTATATTGAATGTTGTATTATAAACGATCATATTCTTTTTCTCCAAATTTCTTACACAAAGATAGCGAATATATCAGGAAAACCTCTATATTTGCACTCGAAAACCAAACCCGGGGCATTAGCTCATCTGGCTAGAGCGTCAGACTGGCAGTCTGAAGGTGATCGGTTCGAGTCCGATATGCTCCACGGAAAAGCACACATGCAGAGGTTCACTGATAAAGTGAGCCTCTTTTTTTGTATTTAATCCGATAATAGATAAGAAAACAAAAAGAGGATGCCCAACCAAGGACATCCTCTCACATTTATTTTACAGTTATAAAATCAGCTCTTCTTTGCCAGTTCCGATTCGATCGGGTCGTCGTACTGTTTCTGCAGCTTGTGAAGTTCGTCCATCAACTGCTTGGTTACTTCTTCCGTACCCGGTTTGTTATAGAGGTTATTCATCTCCATCGGGTCGTTTTGCAGATCATACAATTCCCATACATCGATATCGTCGTAGAAATGCATTAACTTATAACGATCCGTACGTACTCCGTAATGACGTTTCACCATATGTTCCGCAGGGAATTCATAATAATGGTAATACAAAGAGGTACGCCAGTCTTTCGGATGTTCGCCTTTCAGCAACGGCAGATAAGAATCGCCCTGAATGTCTTCCGGTATCGGAGCACCGGCCAGTTCCAGGAAAGTAGCAGCATGGTCGATATTCTGAACCATTTCAGGTATATCACCCTTTATTCCACCCGGATAGCGAACCAGCATCGGTGTACGGAAAGATTCTTCATACATGAAACGTTTGTCGAACCAGCCATGTTCACCCATATAGAAGCCCTGATCTGAAGTATAAACAATGATCGTATTATCCAGCATGTCGTTCTTTTCCAGGTAATCCAGTACGCGGCCCACATTGCGATCTACAGAATGGATCACACGGATATAGTCGAGCATATACTGCTGGTATTTCCACTCTGCCAACGCTTTACCGGAAAGTTTCTTTTCCTTGAACTCCTTGATGATAGGATCGTAATGTTTATCCCAGGCAGCCTTTTGTTCAGCATTAAGCTTGTTGTACATTGCACGGCCGGCCTTTTCCAGTCCCGGATTAGAATGGATCTCATTCTCTTTGTCGGCCAGCTTCAAGTCATAGACAAGGTCCATATCCTTGATGATGCTCATTTCCTGTTGGGAAGCAGCGATTCTGCCTTCATACTTGTCATAGAATGTTTCCGGAATAGGGAAAACAACGTCCTTATACAACTCCAGATCGCAAGTATCGGGCATCCAGGTACGGTGCGGAGCCTTGTGATGCAGGAGCAGGCAGAACGGTTTCTCCTTATCCCTCTTTTGATCCAGCCAGTCGATCGCCAGATCGGTCGTTATATTGGTGGCGTATCCTTCAATTTGTTTCTTCTCACCGTTGTCGATGAAATACGGATTGTAATAGTCTCCCTGTCCGGTCAGGATATTCCAATAGTCAAATCCGGTCGGATCGGAAGTAAGGTGCCATTTACCTACGACAGCAGTCTGGTAACCTGCTTGTTTCAACAGTTTAGGGAACGTCTGCTGTGCACCGTCGAAAGTATGTGTGTTGTCGGTAAAACCATTTTTATGGCTATGCTTACCGGTCAGCAAACAAGCACGGCTCGGGCCGCTTAACGAGTTGGCAACAAAGCTGTTGGTAAAACGGACCCCTTCTTTGGCGATACGGTCAATATTAGGTGTCTCGATGAACCGGTTATCGTACGCACTAATCGTTTGGTACGAATGGTCATCACACATGATGTAGAGGATGTTCATCGGCTTTTTGTTCTCCTCTTTCTCCTTGCAGGAGGGCAGCGATGCCAACATCGCTGCTCCTGTTAAAGAAAATAATACTGTAGATCTAACGTTTTTCATATATCTTGCTTATATAAATGAGTTTACCACCCTGGGTTCTGTTCCCATTTACCTCCTGTCAGCGACAGCATACGAGGTTGAATAGGTAACAGATAGTCGCGACCGACATTAAACTTCCATCCTTGCTCGTAACCGGCCGGATTGCTGGGCACTACATAACGTAAAGCATCACCCGGCTTTCCTGTCAGATAAAGATTATTTCCGGAAGGCTGGTCATACACCAGCTTACCATCAAACTCCGGATGATTCTGCAAGTTGCTTCCTACAAAAAGAGCACCTTTCGCCCACTTACCGACAATCAGTTCATCGGCAGCAGCCCAACGCAGGATATCTTCCAGACGACGGCCTTCACAAGCTTTTTCAATACGGCGTTCACGGCGCACAGCCTGAATATATTTATTCAAATGACGGAAAGGATAATCGGATTCCTGATTATATTCCCGATCAAAGTCAACGGCAGGCATACCAACACGGTCACGCAACGGTTGCAAAGCTACGATAATATTTTGAGAATTGGCAGCTCCATCCAATTCAGCCATCGCTTCTGCGTAATTTAACAGGATATCGGCATAACGGAACTGAATAGCAGGTGTTGCCCCCTTAAATTCTGCATCCAGACTACCGGTATAATCGATCTGCACATGCTTCAATAAAGAATAACCGGTCATGTTCTGGTTATAGGCAGAGGAACCGATCAGCGGCGGAACCACGTAATATGGAGGTGCATCGTCCGGACGAAGTTGCTGTCCCGGTGCACAAATGGTTTGTACCAGACGCGGGTCGCGAACGGTTGGCAATAGTTCGTTTCCGAATACCTTCTTGGCTTCTATCAGTGCATTACCCACAAAAGGCTTTCCGTCGATAGTCAGGTAATCGTCTACCAATGAAGCTGTCACGCCGACGCCTCCGCCACCCTGGTTCAGGTAACGGTTCACGTTGTTTCCGATCTGGTCGCCGTCATACATCTTAAACCAGAGGACTTCCGGGTTACCGGATAAATCTGTTGTCTGGAACATCTGACGGTAATCGTTCGTCGTATTTCCGGTTGTATAAATCTTCCATACACCACGATCCATCACCTCTTTGGCAGCAGCTATGGCTTGTGTGAAATAACTCTTTATCTTTTCGTCCGTTACCGAAGGATCATAAAACTTATCCCCCTTTGCTTTGTGATATTTCTCCCAGGTTCCTTCAAACAAGGCGACTTCGCTCTTCAGGGCACGGGCTACGTCTCTGTGCACACGCATCGAACCACTGTTATTCTGTTCGTTCAGATAAAAGATCGCCTTATCCAGATCCGCCAGGATACTGTCGGCTACGACCGTACGACTGTCGCGGGGAAGTTGCATGGCACCTTCGTCCGGATCGAGCGGCGTGCTGACCCATGTCAGGGGACCATAATTCACAAACATCTGATAATAATACCAGGCACGGAAATAGTAGGCTTCACCTACATACTGGTTATACTCCGAAGTTCCCTCTTCTGCGCAGTTACCTAAGTTATTAAGTAAAAAGTTCAGATTACGGATACCTGTATAGTTCGACAACTTGGAAGCTCCGCTCAATGTGGTCTCCCCGGCCAGACGGGAACTTACCGAGCTGGACGACATATTATCACTGTGTGTATCATACCCGGCAATATTTCCACCTCCACCGGCACCGAAATCCTGCGCACGCAGGCCGCTACCATAAGCTGCACCTGTCTGGTAGAACTGATCCAGGTAGTTTCTCATTTCGCCGGTACTGTTGAAAGGCTGTGCAGTAGAAAGCACACCTTCCGGCATTTTATCTAAATCAAAGCAAGATGTAAGGCTGAAAGCCAGGATCAAGCCTAAAAATATATTTCTTTTTTTCATAAGATCTCTAAATTATAAGTTAACAACTAAACCCACAGATATCACCCGGTTCATCGGATAGTTCTTACCACCTTCACTGGTATAATCATTCTTTGTATAGATCGCTTCCGGGTCATACATACCTTTCAACTTTGTAAAAGTCAATAAGTTCTCACCGGAGAAGAATACCTGTGCCTTCTGCAAACCGACTTTGTTCGTCCAGATTGCAGGAAGGTCATAGCTTACTGTCAGGTTTTTCAGACGGCAATACGCACCGCTCTGAATATACCGGTCGCTGGTCGTCATCGTTTTATCACGGAACGGTACAACGCCACCTGCCGTATGGATATAGGGTTTCGGATAGTAAGCACCCGGATTCGATTCACTCCAGTAATCCAGATGTTCCTTGAACACAGTCACCTGTGCATACGGACCGCTTCCCCAGAAATAAGCACCTGTTCCCGGATTCCAGTCACGTTTGCCTACGCCCTGGAACATCATGCTCAGGCTTATGCCCTTCCAACTGATAGAACCGTTCACTGTATATTGATAACGCGGGGTCGTATTACCGATCACCGTCATATCGCCCATATCATCCAATGTGTTGGTTCCTTTGTTAACTTTATTGTCGCCATTCAGGTCGCGATACTTCACATCGCCCGGTGTCCAGGGACGTCCGCTGATAAACGACATATCATATTTCTCATTATAAGCGTCGGCTTCTTCCTGTGTCTGTATCAGACCGTCGGCACGATAACCCCAGATTTCACCCACTTTCTTCCCTGTATACCAATTGTCATTCGGGTTCGTTCCGGTCGGGTTGGCATATTCGGTCACTTCTGAAGTGGCATCGGAGATTGAACCGCCGATCGTATATTGAATATCACCGTTGATTTGTCCGCGATAATTCAAAGCCAACTCCCACCCCCGGTTACGCATACGTGCATTATTTGTTTTAGGAGCATCGGCTCCGAAGAAATCAGGGAAGTCGACACCAGGGCCTAACATATCTTTCGTATCGCGCTGGAAAATGTCGAACGTACCGGTCAAAGAGTTTCCTAAGAAACCGAAATCAATACCGATATTCTTACTTTCCACTTTCTCCCAGGTTGTATTCGGATTTACTACACCCGGTGCTTTTGTAAAGATATGGCGTCCGTCGGAGAAGATATAATTACCTAAACCGTTGTTCAAAGACATGGTTGCCGCAAAAGTATAGAGGGCGGCACCTGCCTGATTACCCAGCAAACCATAAGAACCACGTAGCTTCAGGTTAGACAACACATCTGTCACAGAGCTCATAAACTCTTCACGCGTGATATTCCATCCCAGCGATACGGAAGGGAAAAATCCCCAGCGGTTGCCGGAAGCGAAGCGGGAAGAACCGTCGTAACGACCGTTCACTTCAACCAGGTAACGACCATCGTAATCATAATTGATACGTCCGAAGAAACCACGGGTAGCCCAGCCGTTACGGGTATCGACAACGGTCTTGTCGCCTGTTCCCATTCCCACGTTCGGGTTGCTGGTTGAATATAATCCTGTAATGGAGTTCTTCATCAGGCTGTAGTCATAGTCTTCTTCCTGGAAACCAGCCATTACAGTAAAGTTATGCTTTTCAGCAATGCTGAAAAGGTAATTTGTGTACAAATTGATCGACTGATAACGTGAGCGGTCATAGCTGCGGGTAAATTTACCATCAGGCGACATACCTAACTCCGAGCGTACCCCTTTAGAAGTGCTCACACCGTCGGCTCCATAAATAAGCGGGCTGACGTTCAGGGCTTCATATTCCTTGTTACCCATTTTATACGTATAGTCGAAGAAGATAAACCAGTTCTTCATCGGCTGGATTTCCAGACCGGCGGTAAGGTTCATATTATCACGCTGTGTATTCGTATAAGTACCACTCTGCAGGTACGGGATCATTGTCAGCTCCGTAAAGTTTCCGTTCGGGTCGATCGGCGAAACCGTCGGACGGAAACGTGCCAGCGAATGATAGAAACCTTCGCTGATACCACCGTCACCGAACGGGGTATTCTGGTCGGAGTGCATGAATTTGGAATTCACCTTCAACTTCATCCAGCTGGTCAGCTGTGAAGTGATATTAGCCGCAAAATTATAACGTTTATAATCCATGTCGGCATAACGAAGGATACCGTCTTCCGAATAATATCCTCCTGAGATATAATATTGTGCCGCTTTACCGCCACCGCTCAGGCTGATGTTATGATTCTGCTTGAAAGCCCAGTTCTTATAATGCAGATCAAAATAGTTCACATTACCTACTCCTGACTCCGAGTTTTCGAAAGCCGGGTTCATATTGGCATTAGCAGGTAGTTCGAACCACGGATTTACGCTGCTCGGATCATTAATATACTGTTGCAGCAGACCTAGTTTCTCGTCACTGTACAAACGCGGTGAACCGGC
Organism: Parabacteroides timonensis; assembly: GCF_900128505.1. NCBI lineage: Bacteria > Pseudomonadati > Bacteroidota > Bacteroidia > Bacteroidales > Tannerellaceae > Parabacteroides > Parabacteroides timonensis. The sequence goes on along the minus strand of NZ_LT669940.1, from coordinate 1,027,314 downwards.
ATTTGTAACACCTGCATTCCAGTATTGAGCAAAGTCGTACGAATTAACCATATCTGGTAATACAGTCGGCGAACTCCAACCTACCGTTCCCTGGTAATTGATACGCATTTTACCTTCTTCCCCTTTCTTGGTAGTCACCAGGATCACACCGTAAGCTGCACGCGCACCGTAGATAGCACAGGCCGCCGCATCCTTCAATACCGATATGTTTTCAATATCGCTGGGGTTTACATCCGAAAGACTCATTTCCACACCGTCCACCAGGATATAAGGTGCAGCATTATTGTCAAGGTTTCCTTGTCCACGCAATGTCAAAGTACCGGTACCTCCGGGACGGCCGCCACTGGAATTGCTAACCAGCAACCCCGGCACCATTCCCTGCAGACTCTGCACAGCATCAGCTACCGGACGAAGCTCCAGCGCCTCGCCTTTCACCGAAGAAACCGAACCGGTCAGGTTCACTTTCTTCTGTACACCATAGCCTACCACTACTACTTCGTTTATATCCACTGCGTCACTAAGCATTTTAATAGTTAGATTAGTCATGCCTTCCTTCACGAGTATCTCCTGAGGGATCATGCCAATATAAGAAATCAATAAAGTTTGCCCGGGCGATACGCTAATGGAAAACTTTCCATCCGCATCGGCAATCGTTCCGCTCTGTGAGTTTTTCACCTGAACGGCTGCTCCGGCCAAGGGTTCCGACGTAGCCTCTTCTATGACAACGCCATTCACATTTTGCTGTGCAAAAACGGCACAACAGAATAACATCAGTAACAATGTTACAAGAGATTTTTTCATAAAATCGAATTTTAAATGATAATAAAATAAAGTTCTCAAGACGGGTAACTACCCAGTGGTTTACTACCTCATGTAAAAAATCAACTCTTAACTATACCATAAGCGTTTATAATTAGTTAACTATTCACAACGCAAAGTTGCATTTTCCGCCACAGACGGATGTCAACCTGCGTACTTTTCATGTCAAAATCCATCCCGAAGTTCTAATTAAGTCAGCTATTTTCAACTTCAGATTGGTTTTATTACATTTGCGGTAATTAGAATGAGATATGATGGAAAAAAGCTCTGTTACACGAATTTTATACTTTCTGATCCTGCTGTTTTCCTGCAACGGATTTATAAAGGGGAACAATCCCAGTTATTATTTCCAGCAACTGAGTCTTGACAAAGGACTCTCGCAAACAACAGTTAATTGTATCCTAGCCGACAACAAAGGACTGATCTGGATCGGGACTGCTTCGGGACTGAACTGTTTCGACCGCTACGATATGAAAAGCTATTTCCATGAAAAAGACAATCCCTATTCTTTACCGGGAAATACGATCTACTTCCTGGCAGAAGACTCCCTGAACAATATCTGGATATCGACCAATAACGGCTTAACCCTGTACGACAAGAGCAGCGACTCATTCCATCCGATCCTGTTCGAAGATAAAGCGATCCTGACAAACTCTTTTTATACCTGCCCCGGCGCCATCCTTTTCTCTGCAAATGATGGCCTGTACATATATGATTATAAAAAGCAGGCATTCAGTAAAAGATCGATCATCCAAAAGGACTCATCCAACTTCAGGCCGTATTACATAAAACCCTGGGAGAATGGAGAGCTTTTACTTATCTCCCACTGGAACGGCATTCTCAGATATAATCCGGTTTCCGGTCAGATCTCCCCCACGGATTATCCGGTGCAGACTAATCTGAACGCCGCCTATCTGGATAGTAAAAAAAGACTTTATCTGTCTTCCTATAATAAAGGGTTCGTTTGCTATGCCCCTAACGGTGAGAAACTCTATCATATCCATACAGGAAATTCAAAACTGAATAACAACCTGGTTCTCGACTTCATGGAGATAGATAATAAACTCTGGATAACCACCGATGGCGGAGGCATCAATATCATGGATCTGAATAATCCCTCGGATATCACAGCTATTATGCATACGCCGGGAGATATGAGCTCCCTTCCTGTTAATTCCGTCAAATGTCTTTACAGGGATAAACAAGATAATATCTGGGGCGGAACGGTTAGAGGCGGCATGATCGGTATAAAGGAGGTCTTTATGAAAACATATAAGGATGTACCTCTCAACAATACAAACGGATTAAGCGATATATCAGTCATCAGCATCCATGAAGATAAACGAGGACGCTTATGGCTGGGGACGGACGGAGGAGGTATCAACCAATATAATCCCTATACCGATACATTTAAGCATTACCCTTCCACATACGGGGACAAGGTCGTATCTATTACCGATTATTCAGACTCGGAACTGCTTGTATCCTTATATACGAAAGGTCTTTACCTGTTCAATAAGGAGACAGGACGTTACAGCCGCCCTTTCCATGTGATCGATGAAGCGACAACAATCGATCAGTTTCATGGTGGTAATGCGTCTATGGCTTACAGGATCACGGATGAGTGGTCTTACTTCCTGGGCAAAAATGCTCTCAGCCATAATCTTAAGACCGGGAAATTCTCATTCCTGAAAGTCGACGGAAAAGAGTTAGCCGTCGGTCCGATGAAGATGGTATGCACTGACAACCGGTCTGCTTATATCATTCAAAGCAATAAGCTTTATGAAGTACATCACGGCAACGACACAATACATGTCCTGCTCAGTATCGGGGAACACGAAACGATCAAAGCCGTTGCCCGCGATAAGAACGGCATCTTCTGGATCGGAACAGAGTATGGCTTCGGTTACTTCAATTCGAACACAAAAGAGTTTACCAAAATAGAGACCAAGCTATTCAACAGCGTATCTACCCTCCTTCTCGATGAACAGGAACGACTTTGGATCGGCGCACGTAATATGTTATTCTCTTACGACCTGAAAAAGAAACGCTTTGCCTCATGGGGAGAGTCGGATGGATATACCACCAACGAGTTCATTTATAAGTACCAGGTATCTTCCATCTCGGATTATATTTATCTGGGAGGAGCTTCCGGCTTATTACGTATCAATAAAAATATATCGACCAAGGAAGAAGACCTTCCCGAAATCAGGTTGATGGACGTATTGCTCGACGGAAACTCTTGCATCGACAAGCTACAACCGGGGAATAATAATATCACCATTCCCCATACCCATAGCTCGGTGGAAATAAAAGTGATTGCAATGGAGAAAGATGTATTCAGAAACAAGTTGTACCGTTACACGATCACCGGACTCGACAAGCAGTATACTGAAACATACAGTCACATCCTCTCCCTTCGTATGCTGGCTCCCGGTAGTTATTCGATCCTGGTGTCCTGTAATTCGAAGAGCGGCGAATGGAGCGAACCGGCCGATGTGCTTCATATCACGGTGACACCGCCCTGGTATCAGCGTCCTTATGTCTTCGCGATCTTTATTATTCTGTTTATTCTGATATTGCTCTGGATAGATTATGTATCCCGCCGACGCAGAGACAGGAAAATGCGATGGAAGATAAAGGAACATACCAATAAGATTAATGAAGAGAAAATACATTTCCTGATCAATATCAGCCATGAGTTGCGTACTCCGCTGACACTGATCTACGCCCCGTTGAAGAGGATACTCGACAAAAACAGCTGGAACGATCCGGAGAAACTGAAAGGGCAACTGGGCGGTATCTATAAACAGGTACTCGATATGCGTAACATTATCAACATGGTACTGGATATGAACAGCCTGAAAGAGACGAAGAGTCCCCTGCATAAAACACCTCATCCGCTCAATGAATGGATCAGTTCGATTGCAAAGGATTTTGAAAGTGAACTCGAAGCCCGGCATATCCGCATAGATTACCAGTTGGACGACCGGATCGGACAGGTTAGTTTCGATGGACAGAAATGTACGACGGTCCTCTCGAACCTATTAATGAACGCACTGAAGTTCAGTTCGCCTGATACGACCATTACTGTATCCAGTCAACTGATGGATGGCAAAGTATATGTCAGTGTTGCCGACCAGGGAATCGGTCTGGGTGATCTGGATATAGATAAACTCTTTACCCGTTATTATCAGGGGAACCATGAGCAATCGGGAAGCGGTATCGGACTATCGTTCGCCAAAGTCCTGATCGAACGGCATGGAGGAACGATCGGGGCAATGAATAATACCGATGGCGGGGCCACTTTCTTCTTCGAACTTCCACTCGATACCGAGAGCGATAACCCGGAAAATGAAGAAAGCCGGTACGACACATGGCAGCCTGTCGAGACGCCGTCCGAGCCGGAAGCTTTCTCCACCAATAACTATTCAGTGATTATTGTCGAAGACAAGAAAGAATTGAGTTCTTTCCTGAAAGAAGCATTACAGGAGTCCTTTAAGAATGTATATCTGGCGGCTAACGGGGAGGAAGCCGTGGAGATCATCAACCAGAAGCACCCCGACATCATCGTCAGCGACATCATGATGCCGAAAATGAACGGGTATGAATTATGCAAGAAAATTAAGGAAGACATCGCAACAAGTCATATCCCCGTGATCCTTCTTACAGCCCGGGGTGACCTCGACAGTACTACAATGGGTTACAAGCTCGGAGCAGATGCTTACCTGGCCAAACCTTTTGATATGGAACTATTAATGACGGTCATCAGCAACCAGTTGAAGAACCGGGAAGCTATCAAACAGAAATATAAGGAAAGTCATCTGCATCTGACAGAAGCGATCCCCACTGCCCCGACAAACAACCTGGATGAAGAATTCATGCTGAAGTTAAACAAGCTGATCTATGATAATCTGCCGTCCCGCGAACTCGACGTTAAGTTCCTGACTACCCAGCTGGGAATGAGCCGTACGCCGCTTTACGCCAAGTTGAAGGCACTAACCAATATGGGGGTAAACGATTACATCAATATGATCCGTATCGAGAAGGCTTCTCAACTACTGACAGGTTCCGCCATGAATATAACGGAGATATCCGAAACCGTCGGCTTTGAATATCCCCGCCATTTCAGTACCTTGTTCAAACAGATCAAAGGTATTACTCCATCACAGTTCAGGCAGCAGGAGAAAAAGGGTTAAACAGTGAAAACTGGTAGATGTTATTGCGTTTCACAACTGCATTTCTTTTGTTCCACAGTTGGATTCCGTTCATACCACAGTTGAGTTTCTTTCATACCACAACTGTGGTATGAATAGTGCATTGGGGTTGATCAATACTAGCTGGCTGGCAATTCAAACCACAACCGAGTTGACTGACTATTATCTGGGAGCTAATTTTAATGAAGACCGAGAAGCTGATATTTGGTTCAACTTTAGAAAAAGGTGAAACCTAAATAACCGACCTCGTAGGGGCGGGTTCCAAACCCGCCCAATATCAACAGGATGTAATCATTGTCACAAAGGGCAGGTTTGGAACCTGCCCCTACGAGGACGGTCATATTGGTTCATATCTGATAAAATTGAAACATTCAACCTAACAAAATAAGCCAAAAGAGAAATCTCCTTTGGCTTATTATATTGATAAACTATTCTATATCTTTAAAAGGCATAACCAAAACCCAGATTCAGATAGATCGGGTACATGGCGAAAGAAACCGTATCGAAATCCTTCTTGAAGATATCATTCAATCCCCAGGTCAGGTCGGCATATACATTCAGGTGTTTGAAGGCTTTCCATTCACCGCCGAGTTGCACACCCCATTGGAACTTACGCAAGTCTTTCGAGAAGTTGTAAGGTGCACTTTTCCCCTCTTTAAATTCTACCTTGTTTCCTGTCGGATCGTTTTCACGCAGGTAACCGTTATATACATCACCGGAGAAATCGCCGTCAAGCACATAAGAGAAAAACGGACCGGCATTCACTCTCCAACGGGGAGCAATCTGATAAGCAGCCAGTACAGGAACTGTCAGGTATGAGTTTTTTACCTTTGTCTTTACGTTACCCGTCCAGTAACCTTTCAGCTTCTCACCAGCATCACCAATGATTTCCATCTTATAGTTTTTCACGGTAGCATCCGTCTTCATTCCTTTGTTTTCGAGGCGCAAAGCAACAGTCAGCCCCCATTTACGTGCCGGATCGAGCCATTTGGTCACGTTTCCTTCGATAGCGATCTGCATACCCGGGCGATAACTGTCGATACCCCGTATTTCTTCCGGCAAAGGAAGCGGAGCCGTACCACCGATACTGAACCCGGCCTTTACCTCATACTCCAAACCGATCAATGAAGACCGGATAATCCCTTTATTCCTGTCGGTTTGTGCAAATACGGTAGTCGACACCAACAGCAATACTACAATGCTTATAATCGATATATTCTTTTTCATCTGTCTTCAAGTATTAATTGGCCTTATACTCTAATTCCACATTATCTATATATAATGTACTTCCCACAGCACCATTGAAATGGTCGCCTTCCAAACTGGAAGAGAAAACGATGGCCACATTATACTTCTTATTTTTCAGCTTATTATTGTCGATCGTCTTACCGGGTTGCATCTTGAATGGAATATTGAATTCGACCCACTCATTCGTCTCTTTCTGATTATCGATACGAGCGATGGAAATCAGGTTAGGATGAGTGAACTGGTTCGTTCCGTCCAAACGTTTCACATTATCGTCCGTTTCGTAGAAAATAGCATAAATATCACATTCATCCTTCGTCCCGGGCACTGGCACTGTACCATTAGTGAAGACATCACCTGCTTTATACTTATAATATCCCTTTAAAGCAACAGGCTCATAAGCAAACGGAAAACCGAATCGGGTTGCCTTCAACGCATTGGTCAAGGCATTACTCGTATCGAACGTTCCTAAGAACAAGTTTCCGGCAGCAATAGGCATACCTACCCCCTCACCGAAAAAGCCGGTCGAACGAGTTACCAGTTTCAGACATTTACCGCTAATCCCGTTGGGATCAGACATAGTCGGATAATCTTCCGGTCCCTTACCGACACCGGTCAGGGCAAATCCCGGATTACCGCTAGCCCAGGTCATACAAGGCTTACCGTTTCCATCCACTTCGTAAAATACCTGATATTTATCTTTTTGTCTTACATTTTCAAAATCAAACTTGGTAGGAATATCGGCCATGATGAAAGAAATCTCATACCGTTTCTTCCAGTTGCCGTCCTGCGAGGTTACTTCATACGTCTTAGGTGTGGTGAAGTCGCGAACCGTTCCACTTTCCGGATTGATTGTAGCACCTTCCGTCAATGTAAATTCGGGAGCAACACTCTCCAGGTTTATACCCGGAGTGGCCCAAATTACAATCGCATCATTTTCATAATCTATGTCCAGAATATCATCCTCGCTACCCGGGAGGGTAAGGATGTTGATATCGGCCTCCGCATTTGGAGCCTCGTCCTGGATACAGGAAAACCCTATTGTACTTAAAAAAAGACAGGTCAATAAGCGTGTCAGCTTCATTTTGTTTCTTTTTGGGTGAATACTCTATACATCGCTCTTCGCCGAGAGCAGGTGCAAATTTACTTCCCTTTTTCGGATTTGTACACTACATTATATATTTATTACATATTTTATTGGGGGATACCGGGCTTTATTCTTACTTTTGGTGTCTAACTAACAATTGTGTATCTTTACTATTAACTCATATAGACCATGACAACACGCAGAGATTTTATCCGGCAGGCAGCTATTCTGGGAGCCGGACTTTCTATGAACCCTTTTTTTATTAAAGCTGGAGGTAATCCGGTGGGTGCCAACGACAAAATCCGTGTCGGCCTGATCGGTTGCAAGGGGATGGGCTTTTCAGATTTACAGGCCTTCCTCCGTAACCCGGAAGTAGAATGTATCGCACTGGCCGATATTGATGAAAAAGTGTTAAACGACAGGGCTGCCGAGACGCAGAAACTGACCGGAAAGAAGGTAAAACACCTCTACAAAGACTGGCGGAAGCTGATCGACAACAAAGATGTAGACGTCGTTATCGTAGGTACGCCCGACCATTGGCACTGCCTTCAGATGGTAGCCGCCTGTGAAGCTGGGAAAGATGTATACTGCGAGAAGCCGCTGGGCAACAGTATCGAAGAATGTAACATCATGGTACGTGCCGCCGAAAAATACAACCGTGTGGTACAAGTAGGCCAATGGCAGCGCAGCGATCCGCACTGGCAGGATGCGATGGCTTTCGTGCATAGCGGACAACTGGGCAAGATCCGTACCGTGAGGGTGTTCTCTTATCAGGGATGGTGCCCGTCGATCCCGGTCGTTGCCGACGAACCTGTTCCGGCAGGTGTCGATTACGATATGTGGCTCGGTCCGGCTCCTCAGCGTCCGTTCAACCGCAACCGTTTCCATTTTACTTTCCGCTGGTTCTGGGATTATGCCGGAGGACTGATGACGGACTGGGGCGTTCACCTATTAGACTATGCACTTTACGGAATGAATGTGACGGCTCCGAATTCTATCATGGCATCGGGCGGCAAATTCGGCTATCCGGACGATGCCTGCGAAACACCCGACCTGCTCCAAACGATTTATACTTTCGATGATTTCACCGTTATGTGGGATCATGCCATCGGAATAGACGACGGCGCTTACGGACGTAACCACGGACTCGGTTTCGTGGGTGAAAACGGTACATTAGTAATCGACCGTGGCGGCTGGGAAGTGATTCCCGAAAAAGTAAGCGGTAAAGCCCGAATGGAGGCCGTAGCCCTGAAGAAGGCCTATGGTGAAGGTGGTCTGAACCTGCATGTCAAAAATCATCTGGAATGTATCAAGTCACGCAACCGCAACTGTAATGCAAGTATTGAGATCGGTGCCCATATCGCCAAATTCTCGCAACTGGGAAATATCGCCTATCGCACTGGAAAGAAACTATCGTGGGACGGCACCAGTTTCCATGATGCCGAAGCAGATAAATACCTGTGTAAGGAATATCGCGCTCCGTGGGAACTTCCGAAAATATAAGAATAAAAGGCGGGCCCTCACGAGTCCGCCTTTCTTCTATTAAACCTTATTCTTATTATGGCATCGACCCAATCACTGATGTTCGGGACGTAATAAGTCGTTCACTGTTTTTACCGGGTTGAATGTTTCGATAGGAACTTCTACAAAGACTGTGTTCCAGTCGCTCATAGCGCCATTCCACAAACCGGGCAATTCCAATGCTTTCAAATCGCGGCCATCCTTGCTCTTGTAAGAGATAAAGCCGGTATTCTTGTCAACATATTCCGGTAAATTATATTTTTCTCCTTTATGGTTCTTCAAGGCACATACCAGGTCAACCGGGTTGAAATGGGTACCTTGTTCAAACATAACTTTCTTAGCCGGATCTTTCAAATCGATCTGCGAACTTTCCAGTATCTGCAACGAAATAGTCCCGTCCGGGTTAACTGCCAGGAACGGACCACCACCCGGTTCACCTACATTCTTCACCATACCGCAAACACGCAGCGGACGCAATAACTTACCTTTAATATAAAGGATCAGTTCGGCATCCTCCAGCAATTTCATTTCCGGGTTCTTCACACAGAGATCGTACTGAAGGAAATGGATCATTTCTTCCACCTGGTCGTGGGTGTACTTACCTGTCTCGATCAGATCGAGATAATTGAAGATACGTTCCTGCAATGTTACCAGTACACCGGCAATCACTTTCTTGAAGATTACGGTCGAACATTTGAAACTGTCGGGAACCACATTGTCGATGTTCTTTACGAATACGACATCAGCATCTATATCGTTCAGGTTTTCGATCAGTGCACCATGACCGCCGGGGCGGAACAACAGTTTGTCGTTCTTGTCGCGGAAAGGGTTGTTCTCCATATCCGCAGCTATCGTGTCAGTGCTCGGTTTCTGCACACTGAAAGAAATATCATAGGCTACGGAGAACTTTTCTTCGTACTCGTGCTTCTTTTCATTCACCAGTTTTTCAAACAAGGCTTTATGTTCGGGAGAAACGGTGAAATGGATATTTACTTCGCCGGCATTGTTCTTTGCATACATGGCACCTTCGGCCAGATGTTCTTCCATAGAAGTGCGTACCTTATCGGCAGTCTTATGGAACAGAAGCAAGCCTTTGGGTAACTGTCCGTAGTTCAGTCCCTTGCTATCCAGCAGATTCGATACGACCGCTTTGTAGTTGCCTGATGCAACAAGTGCCGGAATGTCTTTTCCGTCATTTTTCACACAAGCGGCATTCAATTCATTATAAAAAGCAAAACGGTTGATCTCGTTGAAGAACTTCTTTTCAAAGTCAGTCGTCGGCACGTCATAGTCGGCAGACAGGAATTCGTAGAGGTTCTTAAACATACGGCTGGCTGCACCCGACGCCGGAACGAACTTAAGGATTCTTTTATTTTTAGCCAGGTAAGCATCCCAGGCCTCCATATAGGTGGCCTGAGCTTCCTGCGAAACAACCATTATTCCTTTTTCTACCGAAGCCGAAGCGGCAATCTCAAGGTAAGGAAAGCCTTTTACGAAACAAGCTAACTGTTCTTCAATCTGCTGTTCGCTGATCCCTTTATCCGCCAGCTGTTTTAAATCGTTTGCGTTTAACATAGCATATCTTTTTAAATTAGTATTCTTATCCATTTCGGCCCCTTCCGGGCCTATCCTTCTCGCAAATGTATAAAAATACCCTTAGATTATAGTTGATATTCGGAGAAAAAAGATACTTTTACAGTATGTTTTACGGCCTGTCCTCAAATGGGCAGTAAAAAAAGAGACGCAACTATGGATATACAACCGTTCTTTACTGAGGAGGAGAGAAAAGATTTCTTCTCGAAATACAGACAATTGGTACGTAGCCTTTATTCCTTTTTACAGAAAGAGGATATACGAAAAATGAAAGAATTGATGCAGCGTGTTGTCGCCCTCGACTGTTACGGAAGGGACAAGAACGGCATCAACGGTCTGATCCGCAATATAAATACCGCCCTGATCGCAACAACGGAAATCGGCCTGAAACGAACTTCTGTGATCGCACTCCTACTCTACCGCCCTGTGCTGAAAAAAGTAGTGACGCTGGAAGAAGTAGAAAAAACATTCGATGAAGATGTGACACTGATTATCCGCCGGCTATTGAAAACATCCGATCTGTATGCACGCAATACGGCTGTCAATTCCGAGAACTTCCATCACCTGCTCTTTTCCTTTGCGGAAGATGTACGGGTGATACTGATCATGATTGCCGATCGTCTTTGCCTGATGCGCCTGGGTAAACAGCTAAAGGAAGACGACCGTTTGCGGTTGGCTACCGAAGCATCGTATCTGTATGCTCCGTTGGCTCATCGTCTGGGATTATACAAAATCAAAAGCGAACTGGAAGACCTGTCACTGAAATATACCGATCCGAAGCAGTTCGATTTCATCAAGAAAAAGCTGAACGAGACGAAACGTTCGCGCGATATCTATATTGCCGAGTTTATCGCTCCTATCAAGAAGAAGTTGCAGGAAATGGGTCTGAAGTTCGATATCAAAGGACGTACGAAGTCAATCCATTCCATCAACAACAAGCTCAAAAAGCAAAAAATTGAGTTTGAAGGGATTTATGACTTGTTCGCTATCCGTGTCGTACTGGATACACCTTTGGAAAAGGAGCGTTCAGACTGCTGGCAGGTCTACTCGATCATAACAGATATGTACCAGCCTAACCCGAACCGTATGAAAGACTGGATATCGATCCCGAAAACGAATGGATACGAAAGCCTCCACATCACAGTAATGGGCCCGCAAAACAAATGGGTGGAAGTACAGATCCGTACCCGCCGTATGGACGAGATTGCCGAGAGAGGACTGGCCGCCCACTGGAAATACAAAGGGGTAAAAGCCGAAAGCGGACTAGATGAGTTCCTCAACACTGTCCGTGCAGCCCTTGAAGAGAAAGAGAATAATCCGCTCGACCTGATGCAGGACTTCAAGATGGACCTGTACAAAGACGAGATATATGTCTTCACTCCTACCGGCGAACTGATCAAACTGGCCAAAGGGGCTACTGTACTCGACTTTGCCTTTGCCATCCATTCGAAGTTGGGTAGTAAATGTGTGTCGGCCAAAGTAAACGAGAAGAACGTACCTATTAAATATGTACTTCATAACGGAGATACGGTTTCGATCGTCACCTCCCCTACGCAGTCGCCGAAACGCGACTGGCTGAATATCGTCGTCACCTCCAAAGCCCGGGTAAAGATCAAGCAGGCACTGAGGGAAGAGACGGCCAAAGCGGTCGACTTTGCCAAGGAAATGCTGCAACGGCGTTTCAAGAACCGGAAGATCGAGATGGACGAACCTTACCTGATGCGTTACATCAAGAAAAAAGGGTTTAAGACCGTCACCGACTTCTATATTGAAATAGCGGAAGAACGGCTGGATGCCAACAACGTGATTGACGAATACCAGGAATATGTACGGAAAGAAACCGAAGCGAACGAACGCTCGGAAGTGCGTAGTGCCGAAGAGTATATCAAGACCACCGAAGTGGAAGAGATATCCACGAACAAGGATGTGCTTGTGATCGATAAGAATCTGACGGGCATAGAATACAAACTAGCCAAATGTTGTAATCCGATCTATGGGGATGATGTTTTCGGATTTGTTTCTACACAAGGTATCAAGATACACCGTCTGGATTGTCCGAATGCACAGGAGATGTTCAGCCGTTTCGGTTATCGTATTATCCGGGCCAAATGGAGTGGAAAAGGAGATAATGGCTACATCGTCACATTGCGGGTGATCGGGCGTGACGACATCACGATCGTAACAAACATTACCTCTGTGATAGGGAAAGAAAACAATGTTACGCTCCGTTCGCTGAATATCGACTCGGTAGACGGTATCTTCCAGGGGAACTTCGCCGTACTGGTAAGGGATACCCATTCGTTGAATATGCTGGTCAAAAAAATAAAAGCCGTCAAAGGAGTGAAAACGGTAGACCGCCTGAACTCATGAGAAAAAAGGCTCGTCCACTAATGGCGAGCCTTTTTCATTTTTTATAACCAAATAATTAATACTAAAGTAACAAAATAAAGTTCTATATATTTTTATACAAATCAATACACTTCAATAAATTTTCTGAAAGACAAAGATAAATCTTTTTGTTCTACTTTTTTAAGAATATATCCTCACCGAACCAAATCCAGCGATTATTGAACAAAAAGATTTATTTTAAGGACAAGTTAGTCTTTTGCCTGATGTACGGTAAGTTGTGGGAACGGGAAACCGATACCTTCCGCATTAAATGTTTCATAAATAGCCTTATTGGTATCAAAATAAACGCCCCAGTAATCGGTACTTTTCACCCAGGTACGCACTACGATATTCACGCTACTGCCGGCCAGCGCACTCAAAGCGATGAAGGGAGCCGGTTCATTCATTATACGTGCATCCTTTGCCAATACAGACTCGATCACACTTTTAACATGATTAAAATCGCTGCCGTAATCGACTCCGAAAGTCCACTCTACACGACGGGTCGGTTCATTACCGATGTTGGTAACGACACCGCTGCTCAGCGCACCGTTAGGGATAAAAATATTTTTATTGTCTGCCGTGAGCAGGATCGTATGGAAAATCTGAATTTCCCTTACCGTACCTCCCACACCTTGCGACTCGATATAATCGCCTACCTTATAAGGCTTGAATAGTAATATGATCAGTCCGCCTGCAAAGTTCGACAGGTTTCCGCTCAAAGCCATACCGATGGCAACACCGGCAGAAGCCAGCAGCGCAGCGAACGATGTTGTCTGTACCCCCAGTGCACCAACGACCGAGATGATCAATAACACCATCAAGGTGACATTGACAAGACTTCCGACAAAGGTCTTCACCGACGGATCGAAGTCACGCTTGGTTAGAATACGACGAACGAGTTTGTTTATCATCCGGATAATAAACCGCCCTACAATAAATACGATTACAGCTTTGATTATTGTCCACCCTAAATGACTGCCCTGCTCTATCAGGGAATTAATAAAACCTTCCAATCTCGGATTGGACGCCAACACATCTAATAATATCATAAATCTATCATTTTTAATTAAACACTTTTATCTTATAACAATCAAAGTCCCCAAAAGTCTTATAAAATGTGGCAAAGGTATAAAGTTTTTTTAATCCGGCGCCCGAACAATATATTTACGTAGCTTTGTATCCATTCCAAATAACAGATAAAAACAACAGAATGAGACTACTTCCGATATTCATTGTCTTCCTATTGATGGCAGCAAGCAGTTACGCTCAATCTTACGAAGAGTTGATTGAAAAGAGTTACGATTTCCTCGACAAGAAAGATCTGGTATCTGCCGAAGAAAGTCTGCGCTCGGCCATGCGCAAAGAGCCTGGTAACCCGATGAACTACGCGTTACTGACCAACCTGGGAAGTATACAACGCCGACAGGGCAAACTGGAAGATGCTCTGCTTTCCTATACGGCAGCACTCAGCGGACGCCCCAATAACCCGACAATCCTCGAAAACCGTGCTTCGTTATACTCCGAAATGGGTGAAACGGAAAAGGCTTTGAACGATTACAACGCCCTCCTCATCGAAGAACCGACAAACGAAGAGGCTCTTTATTGCCGGGGATTGATCTATATACAAAAAAAGAATTATATCTGGGCTGAACAGGATTTCGACAAAATATTGGAGATCAACGAAAAGTCGGTACGTGCCCGCCTGGGACATGCCATCCTGGAAAAGATGCGTGGCAACTACGACGAGAGCGAAAAGATTTTCAATTACCTGATTAGCCAGATGCCTCGCGACTGGCTTCTGTATGAAGGACGGGCCGATGTCTACTTCATGATGGGAAAGAATGCGCGGGCCATGGCCGATATCAGCAAAATTTTTGCTGAAAGCACACCCGGTGCTTCCTTATATGTATTAAGAGGCAAAGTCAAACTGGCCCAATACGAAAAGGAGTCTGCCGCCAATGACTTTCAAAAAGCACTCGAAATGGGTTACGACCCGGCAGTCATCGAGGAGTTGATGAAGATGACGAAATAAACAAACCGTTTATTAAGACCTAGGAATAAAAGATTTTTCGTATTTTTGCACCAATTCCATCCGGTCCGGTGCAAACAAGACCATTTGGAAATACATATTTAAAGAGCGTTTTTAAGATATTATTCTTGTCATAGAAAATCCCCAATTTTCAAACCGTACAAGTTTAATAACAGCAGAAAACGCTCACGCCTTTGGTATTATCAAACACTCTCCTGTAGAGTGTTGTTATATCATATTGGCGTGGGGCTGTTGTTTATTATTTGTACGGTGGGTATGGGGATACCTCTATGACAGATAAGATATTAAACAGTTTCCACGCCTCTTTTTTTGTTAATCTTTCCGGGGGGGAAACAGGAAGGGTAAAATTTAATTTGTTATGAGAAATCTTCTCTGCTTATTCGCCTGCGGACTGTTGTTTACCGGCTGTGGGAAAGAACCATTAAATCAAGTACCGGTTGATAATCTTAGCCCTGACACTTACTATCAGTCGGAAAACGACTATCAAATGGCAGTCGATGGCATTTACGCAAAACATGCGGAATTTGTCAGTTTCGTGAATGAACTGGATGCAGCTTATCTAGGAGTAAATGATAAGACGGAATATCTGTCGGTTAAAGAAAAAACATATACCGGAAATAATCCATTAATCGAGCGGTTATGGGATGACGCATATGCCTGTTTAAATGAAACGCATTCTCTGTTAGATAAGATTTATGCCAGCCCGATCCTTACAAATGCTTTTAAAGAAAAGAGCGCCGGACAATTATTAACGGTAAGAGGGCATATCTATTTACAATTAGCACTTTGGTATGGAAAAGCTCCGCTGGTTTTGAAGATATGGGATCAGAATACAGATGGTCATATTATCCCTGAAAGCAACAGGAATAAAATCCTGAACGAAGTCATTGCCGATTTTGAAACAGCCCTGTTATATTACGCACATTCGGATATGAAACGGGAGCAAATTCAGCAATATCTTATCCAGGTTTATTCCTTGCAAGGAAATTTTTCGAGAGTCGCTTCGGTTCTGAAGAACGAAAACATTTCCAGCAATGCGTTCTATACAGCGCTGAACAGTTGGCTGACCGGAGAAGTGAAAGGAAAGGTGATGGAGACTTACAAATCCACCTATTCCACAAGCCACAACTATGCCGGGAAATTATTGTTGAATACCATGGAATATGACCAAACTTATTTCGGCTGGCCTGACAACCATTTGAGTATTTTCCCAATCCCTTCACATGAAGTATCAGTAAATCCGGGAGTGACACAGAACCCCGGCTATTAATTCACCTATAAAAATTCAAACAACATGAAACATTCTATTTATATTCTAATTGCATTTGCAACAATTCTTTTCTATTCTTGTCAAAAAGACGATCCTATCGTAACAGCCATCAGCCTGGATAAATCGGAGATTGAAATTTATGTGGGCGAAACCTACCAGTTTGAAGTATCACATATTTCTTCGGATGCTCCGACTCCGAAATATAAATGGGAAGTTGCCGACTATATCGATTACCGCCCGGCAGGTGTAGCCAAAGTTACGGATAGCGGATTACTGACCGCTTTGAAGGAAGGCGAAACCGAAGTCAAAGTATCAACTACCGAGGTAGGCGATGCCAACGGTCAGCCTTTCGTTGCAACCTGTCGTGTAAAAGTTAAACCGGTTGCAGCCGCTGGTATAAAATTGAATAAAAACACGCTGACTTTGAAATCCGGTGAAACGGAACAACTATCCTATACGATCTCTCCGGAAAATACTACCTATAAGGATGTAGAATGGAAATCGTCGGATGAAAAAGTGGCAACGGTTTCGCCGTTGGGAGTGGTGAAAGCAACAGGAATTGGAGAGGCCGTTATTACAGTAAATGCCAAGAAAGACCAGGCAGTAAAGGCTGTTTGTAATGTAAAGGTGAAACCGACTCAACTGGAGAAAATAGAGTTGAATCAATATGAACTGATTGGAGATCCGGGTACTAATAAACAACTTACAGTTATTTTCTACCCTGAAAATGCAACAAATAAAAATCTGATATGGAAAAGTAGCAATGAAAAAGTAGCTGTGGTAAATGAATATGGTTTAGTGACTTTAAAATCTACAGGTAGTTGCGAAATTTCAGCAACATCCGAAGAAGGAGGATTTACGGCTATTTGTCTGGTAACAGTGAATAAGGTTGAAGTATCAACTATTATGTTTTTAGATGGTTTGACGGAGATCAGCACAGGAGAAAGTAAGAAGTTAAGATATTCAGTCTTGCCTTCAGGAGCCGTAGAGGAAGGTTTGATTTGGACAAGCTCGGACGAAAGCATCGCAACAGTAGAAAATGGCGTTGTAACCGGACATGCTCCAGGATCTGTCACCATTCGTGTCCGGAATGAAAAAGGTTCTTTTTCGGAAACGACGCGTGTACACATCATATCTTCCATACAAAAGAATATAGAGGTTTCTATTGAATTGAAGCCAAAGCCAGGTTATGGTCCCTATGCAGCAACTGATTTTATTTGTTGGGTAAATAATAAAAATTCAGAAGAGGTATATTTGGACCATGTTGACTTTTATACCACCACGGGAGGACGATTGGCTCAATTTTGGTGGAATTTCCCGATTCCGGGAGGAACGGAGAAGGGGGTACAGGAGACCCTGCCATATGTTCCCTCTTGGACGAATGCTGATATACATATCTCTTACAACGGAGAAAGTTATGTATTTACGGTAGATGTCGTATTTCCAGAAAATTGACACTGTTCCGTCGGGGGCAGGTGCTAAAAACTTCTGTAACCCCTTTCCCCGCCGGGGACAACACTAAAAAGCTTCTGCAACCTCCGTCCCCAACGAGGACGATGCCTAAAAAACTCAGTAAGCTCTGTCCCCAACAGGAACAGGGCTTACTATTTTTTAGAGCTTTTATCCCCGCTTTTTCCGAGAGAAAGAGAATAGGAGATATACCAAAGAAATAACCTACATTTGTTCACATAGTATTTAATATTGAACCTTTTTTAATTAATTCATGAAGAAAATAAACACGCTTAATGTAAAACAACTCCACACCGAAGAAGACTTTGGCTTCCTCCAACAAGTCAGTGCTGAAACCGCATATCTTCCCGGAGAAGAAAGGGAAGACGACAGGCCGGTGATTGAATGATCATCACCCGGAAAAGTCAAAAGCCGGAATTAAAGAACGCGTAACCTGCATTCCTTAATTCCGGCTTTTTATGTCAGTTCCAATTGGTTACGACCTATATCTTCACCACATATTCAGCCATCCAATATACATACATTGTGTATATGATGTATATTTTATACCTTTGTGGAAAATACGAAAGATTATGGCAACAATGGCAATTGAAAAGAAAAGGAAAAATATAGATTTATCTGTGGACACTTTGAAAAAGCTGTCCATTATGGCTGCTTCACAGGGTAAAAGCGTAAAGGCTTTCATAGAAAACATTTTGGAAACCAAAGCAAATTCCCTGAGTGTAGAAGTTTCAACCAATCCGAGTCCAAGCGGTGACCCGTGGTTTGATGATGCTGAGAATATGGCCGAAGTGGAAAAACGGGTAAAAGCGCACAAAGAGGGAAAAGTTAAATCTACCGTAGTTTTACAATCTACAGAAGATATTACAAACTTCATAAACAGTCTATGAAATGGCATATATTATCGTATTTGAACCAAAAGCCATACAAGACATAGCTGAACTTAAAAAATCAGGGAATAAGACTGTAATAACCAAAATTGAAAGATTGCTCCTAGAATTAAAAGAACACCCCACCACAGGAACGGGACAGGTTGAAGCTCTAAAAGGTAATCTGTCCGGTTTTTGGAGCAGAAGGATTGACAAATTTAATCGTTTGATCTATACCATAGAAGAAGAAAAAATAACTGTTACAGTTGTTTCAGCAAAAAATCATTATGGAGATAAATAAAGATGCGGCATAAGGTAACTGAAACCTGAAGCAATAAAAGCATACCAAACGAAACATCCGATGGAACGAAAGATGTTTTGCCCCACCGGATGTTGTAATCAGTTATTTCTTTGCAATATATTCAGCAATCCAATCCCCTACTTCGCTGGTCTTGTAAGCCTTACCGTTCTCTGCTATATCTTCCGTTACGACATTGGCATCCATAGAGGCGGCAACAGCTTCACGGATCAAAGCACCTTCTTCCATCAGATTGAAAGCATATTCAAACATCAGGGCGGCACTCAGGATAGTGGCCAACGGGTTTGCGATATTCTTTCCGGCAGCTTGCGGATAAGAGCCGTGGATCGGTTCGAATACAGAAGTATGCACACCGATAGAGGCCGAAGGCAACATTCCGAGTGAACCTGTAATCACAGACGCTTCATCTGTCAGGATATCACCGAACATATTTTCAGTCACCATCACATCAAAACTCTTCGGCCACTGAACCAGACGCATCGCAGCATTGTCCACGAACATATATTCGGTTTCCACATCCGGATATTCTTTTTCTATTTCCTGTGCAACCTGACGCCATAGGCGGGAAGTTGCCAATACGTTCGCCTTATCGACCACGGTTACTTTCTTACGACGTTTTTGTGCATACTGGTAAGCCAGACGAACAATGCGCTCGATCTCCTCGCGGGTATAAACACAAGTGTCGTATGCCGTATTACCATCTTCGCTTCTACCTTGCGGACGACCAAAATACATACCTCCTGTCAATTCGCGGATACACATAAAGTCTGCTCCTTCGATCAATTCGGCACGAAGAGGCGACTTATGCAATAACGAAGGGAATGTCGTCACCGGGCGGATATTGGCAAAAAGTCCCAGTTTCTTACGCATACCCAGCAATCCCTGTTCGGGACGAACCTTGGCAGACGGGTTATTATCGTATTTCGGAGAACCGATCGCACCAAAATAAACGGCGTCGCTCTGCATACAGAGCTCATGCGTTTCGTCCGGATACGGGTTGCCTGTTTCATCGATGGCAACGGCTCCCACTAAAGCATGTTTGTAACTTAATTCATGGCCATATTTCTCACATATAGCTTTTACGGCTTTCATGCCTTGTTCTACAATCTCGGGACCGATACCGTCGCCGGGAAGGACTGCGATGTTTAATTTCATATAAATAATTGTTCTTTTAGTCTCTTTTAAATAGCACATATTTGGGTTCCGTGGGGACATAACTGTCGTCATCCCACAGAGTGCTCGTAATCATCAGGTCTGCACTGTAACGGTTACAAGCGATGGGCACGTTATGAACACGGCACTGGCGAAGCAACATCTGGATGTCGGCTTCGTGAGGCTGCGGATTCAGGTCGTCGATCAGAAAGATCGCCAGATCCACTTCCTTGCGTACTACCATTGCTGCTATTTCGGCATCTCCGCCCAACGGACCGGAATGCATACAAGTAATTTCAGCACCTACGCCTTTCTCGTCGAAAGCGTTGCGTATCAGTCCACCGGTCGTTCCGGTACATACCAAATGATGATGAGAAAGGAATTCTGCGTTGTGTACAGCCCATTCTACCATGTCTGCTTTACGGTTATCGTGCGCTACGAGCGCAATGGTCAATCTTTTGTTCATAACTAATACCTCCTATAATTATTGTTCGATCTTATTCAGCATCTTCAGCGTTGCCTTGATGGCAGCTTCTGTCTGGTCGGCATCGAGGCCGCGGGTCTTGAAATCTACTCCGGCATAATTCCAGCTGATGATCGTCTGCACGAATGCATCGGTACGACCGCCGGGGGGAATGGATACGGAATAGTTCGTCAACATCGGGAACGGACGGCCGAGGTCTGAATAGATTCGGCGAAGGGCACGTACAAAAGCGTCGTACTGGCCGTCGCCGGAAGCTGATTCTTCGTAGGCTTCACCGTCAATCTCGATCTTCAGCGTAGCTACAGGCCTCAGTCCCTGTGCCAAAGATAATGAATAATTTAATATACGGATACGTTGATCTGTCATCGTATCATGGTGAAGAACATCACTGATGATATAAGGCAGATCTTCGGTTGTTACCATTTCTTTCTTATCACCTAACTCGATTATACGCTCGGTGATCTTACGCATGGATTCATCGTCGACATCTATCCCGAGCGATTCCAGATTCATACGGATATTGGCTTTACCGGATGTTTTTCCGAGTGCATATTCGCGTACACGTCCGAAACGTTCGGGGATCAGGTCGTTGCAATACAGATTATTTTTGCTGTCGCCATCGGCATGTACACCGGCACATTGTGTAAAGACATGCTCTCCGATGATCGGACGGTTCGGGGCAATATGAATACCGGAATAGGTTTCTACCAGACGGCTCGCGGCATTGATCTTTTCTTCTCTGACAGGAGTTTCCCCTCCCAGTTGATCTTTTATTACAGCGATCACACTGCTGAGCGGTGCGTTTCCTGCCCGTTCCCCCAAGCCGTTGATAGTGGTATGTATACCGTGTATTCCCGCCCGCACAGCCGAGTAGACATTAGCCACAGCCAGGTCGTAATCGTTATGGGCATGGAAATCAAAATGCAGGTCAGGATAACGATCCACCATCTGCTTACAGAAATCGTATGTATTTCCTGGATTCAGAATGCCCAATGTATCAGGCAGCATAAAACGGCGGATGGGAAGGTCTTTCAACGCATCGACCAAGAGGAATACATAATCGGGAGAGTTCTTGATCCCGTTCGACCAGTCTTCCAGATAAATATTTACATCAATACCTTTTTCGGTAGCCAGCGATACAACAGAACGGATATCTGCAATATGCTGTTCAGGCAATTTGCGGAGTTGTTCGGTTACGTGTTTATACGAACCTTTACAGAGTAGGTTTACCACGCGACAACCGGCCGATTCGATCCAGTTGAGCGAGGCGTCGCCATCTACAAAACCCAAGACTTCGAGCTTATGCAGATTTCCGGTACGTTCGGCCCAGGCAGCCACACGCTTCACGGCTTCGAACTCTCCGTCCGATACACGTGCCGAGGCTACCTCTACACGGTTCACTCCCAAATCGCTCAACAACATTTGTGCGATGCTGAGTTTTTCATGAGCCGCAAAGGAGACACCCGATGTCTGTTCCCCGTCCCGAAGGGTTGTATCCATTATTTCTACCATAATATCATAGTTTCTATTAAGGAACGCAGACTACGCTGAAAACGCAGACTTACGCAGATTATTTATTTTTAAAGACTTTACGTTTTACTTGAGCATGTTCTCCAAAATTAAGCAGTAACCCTACTTCAATCCTTGTTGCTTTTAAATAGTTTATCAACTGGAATTCATGAGCCTGAGACAAAGCCTCCACACTTTTCAGTTCCAGTATTAAATGATTATTTATCAACATATCCGCCACATATTCTCCAACAATATATCCCTCATAATAAACTTGTATAGGATATTGAACCTTACAATCCAATCCCAACCTCATCAGTTCATAATAAAGAGCATTCTGATAAACTCGTTCAAGAAACCCATATCCTAATGTACGGTAAACCTTATAAAACGCACCTATTATCTTATCAGTTTCCTCTTTAAATAAAAAATCTGCGTCAGTCTGCGTATTCTGCGTCATCTGCGTTCCCTATCTGTTATTACTTATCGCGAAGCCTCGTAGGTTTCTATTTTTTCTTTATTAGCCAAGAGGTAATCGATATCGTCAAGACCGTTTACCAGACAGTCTTTCTTATATGCGTTGATGTCAAAGGATTCGCTTTTACCGGTTGCGTTGTTAGTTATCGTCTGCGAAGGGAGATCGATCGTCAGCGTCGCCTTCGGATCAGCCTCGACAGATGCGAATATCTCTGCCAGGAACTCAGGAGAAACAACAACCGGAACAAGTCCGTTGTTCATCGAGTTGTTCTTGAAAATATCGGCGAAGAAACTGCTGACAACCGCACGGAAACCATATCCCGCAATCGCCCAGGCAGCGTGCTCGCGGCTCGAACCGCTACCGAAGTTCTTTCCGGCTACCAGGATCTCGCCTTTATACGTATTCTGATTCAGAACAAAGTCCGGATTAGGGTTGCCCGCCTTGTCATAACGCCAGTCGCGGAAAAGATTATCGCCGAAGCCCTCGCGTGTGGTAGCTTTCAGGAAGCGGGCCGGGATGATCTGGTCTGTGTCTACATTTTCCAAAGGAAGAGGTACACAGGTGGATGTTACTATCGTGAATTTTTCTTTCATTTCGTTCTTTTGATTTTTCAGTTCGTAATCTTATTACATTAAATCTCTCGGATCGGTGATCTTTCCCGTTACTGCTGCTGCTGCTGCCACCAATGGACCGGCAAGGATGGTACGTGCACCTGGTCCCTGACGACCTTCGAAGTTACGGTTGGAAGTAGATACGGCATATTTACCGGCCGGAACCTTGTCTTCATTCATTGCCAGACAAGCCGAACAGCCCGGCTGACGCAATTCAAAACCGGCTTCTGTCAGAACCTTATCGATACCTTCCGCACGAATCTGACGTTCTACCTGCCAGCTACCGGGAACCAGCCATACAATCACATCGCCGGCCTTCTTCTTTCCTTTCACCAAAGAGGCGAAAGCACGGAAATCCTCGATACGCCCATTCGTACAACTTCCCAGGAATACGTAATCTATTTTCTTGCCTAATACAGGTTCACCGGCAGTAAAGCCCATATAGTCAAGCGATTTTTTATAAGAGATGCGACCAGCCTCGTCTACGCTTTCCATAGTCGGGATGCTTTCGCGGATGCCCATGCCCATGCCCGGATTCGTTCCGTAAGTCACCATCGGGTCGATGTCTTCCGCATGGAACACGATCTCTTTATCGAACTGAGCATCCGGATCGCTGTATAATTCACGCCATTCAGCCAGTTTCTTTTCCCACGCTTCGGCACGGGGAGCAAATTCACGGTCTTTCAGATAATCGAAAGTGACTTGGTCCGGAGCAATCATACCGCCACGGGCACCCATTTCAATAGACAGGTTACAGATGGTAAGACGCTCTTCCATCGTTGTATTGCGGATGGCTTCGCCAGCATATTCAACGAAATAACCCGTTGCACCTCCTGTTGTCATTTTACTGATGATATAAAGAGCAAAATCCTTTGCCGTTACGCCCGGTTTACGTTTTCCGTCGATGGTGATGCGCATCGTTTTCGGCTTACGCTGCATAATACACTGAGTAGCCAATGTCATTTCCACCTCGCTGGTACCGATACCGAAAGCGATGGCACCCATAGCGCCGTGGGTAGAAGTGTGGGAGTCGCCGCAAACGATTGTCATACCCGGCTGTGTCAGACCTGTTTCCGGACCTACCACATGGATGATACCGTTCTTCGGATGTTGTAATCCGTAATAAGTCAGATTGAAATCCTTAGCATTCTTTTCTAACGTATCTACCTGGTTCTTAGACACAGGATCTTCGATCGGTTTCTCCTGGTGCAATGTCGGAATATTATGGTCCGGCATACAAGTAATCTGTTCCGGACGGAATGGTTTCAGACCACGGGCACGCAAGCCGGCAAACGCCTGCGGACTGGTTACTTCATGGCAGAACAGACGGTCGATGTAAAACTGGATCGTTCCGTCGGGCAGTGTGTCTACCACATGTTTCTCCCAAATCTTCTCAAATAATGTCTTGCTCATTGCTAATTATGTATTATGTTATTTTACGAACTTATTGATTGCGTCGATAAAGGCTTCTACCGAAGCTGCGATAATATCGGTATTGGCAGCAAAGCCATAGTAGTTGTTTCCATCGTATTCCACCTGCATGTGTACCTTACCCATGTCGTCGCTACCTTTATTAATAGCCTGAATGAGAAACTCCTGGATGGTCATCGTGCGATGGATAATAGATTTAACCGCCTTGATGGCAGCGTCTACCGGACCGTTTCCGGCTGCTGCAGCCTGGAACTTCTCGCCGGCAATATCCAGACATACGCTGGCAACAGACTGTAAACCGACACCGGAAGTCACCTGCAGGTAATCCAGTTTGATGCGGTGTGTAG
The DNA here is from genome assembly GCF_900128505.1 of Parabacteroides timonensis. Taxonomy (NCBI): domain Bacteria; kingdom Pseudomonadati; phylum Bacteroidota; class Bacteroidia; order Bacteroidales; family Tannerellaceae; genus Parabacteroides; species Parabacteroides timonensis. The sequence continues at coordinate 1,002,451 of NZ_LT669940.1, read as the reverse complement.
CCGTACGGTCTTTTCCTGCCAACATCAATACATCATCGTCGTTGATATCTTTCTTGCGGTCAGCCAGTTTCAGAAATTCTTCATATACCTTGTCCAGCTTTTCCTGGCTCAGTTCCACACCTAAGACATTCAGACGATGTTTCAGGGCAGCACGTCCGCTACGGGCAGTCAGCACGATGGCGTTATCGTCGATACCTACATCTTTCGGGTCGATGATCTCATAGCTTTCACGATTCTTCAATACACCGTCCTGGTGGATACCGGAAGAGTGAGCGAACGCATTACGTCCGACGATTGCCTTGTTGGGCTGAATCGGCATATTCATCAGGCTGGAAACCGTACGGCTGATACCGTAGATTTTTGTGGTATTGATATTGGTTTCGATTCCGCGTTCTTTGTGGCTGCGGAAGATCATGGCTACTTCTTCCAGTGAAGTGTTGCCGGCACGTTCACCGATACCATTGATGGTTACTTCCACCTGGCGTGCTCCGTTCAGGACACCCTGCACGGTATTGGCTGTTGCCATACCCAGGTCATTATGACAGTGTGTAGAGATAATCGCATTCTGTATGCCGTCCACATGTTCCATCAGGTATTTAATCTTTGCACCATATTCGTCAGGCAGACAATAACCGGTCGTATCAGGAATATTTACAACTGTGGCACCCGCTTTGATCACGGCCTCAACAACACGCGCCAGATAAGCATTGTCCGTACGTCCGGCATCTTCGCAATAAAACTCGATATCTTCCACATACCGTTTAGCATATTTCGTAGCTGCGATAGCACGTTCCAGAATTTCATCCTGGTTGGAATTGAATTTATAACGGATATGATAATCGGAAGTACCGATACCGGTATGGATACGTCCGCGTTTAGCATACTTCAATGCTTCGGCAGCCACATCGATGTCTTTTTCGACAGCACGAGTCAACGCACAGATAGTTGGCCAAGTGACAGCTTTCGATATCTCAACCACACTATTGAAGTCCCCCGGGCTCGATACTGGAAATCCTGCTTCAATCACATCCACACCAAGTTCTTCGAGTGCTCTGGCTACCTGAATCTTTTCAATACTGTTTAACTGGCATCCCGGAACTTGTTCACCATCTCTCAACGTGGTGTCGAAAATAAATAATCTGTCTGACATAATCTTATACTCTTAAATTTGTTTATACTCTTGTTTGTATCCATAAAAAAAGCCCTTCTCACAAGGAAGTGAGAAAGGCTCTTTAATATCTTCATGCATCAGAAAAGCACGTACAGTCTCACTTCCTATCCCGTTCCCAGAGTAGAATAATGTTTAGAGAAATAATGAGACTATTTGCTATGTTCTGTTTCATTGTCTTTTCTTATTTAACGCTGCAAAGATACAGCCTTTTTTTTAACCACCAAATATAAAACGATATTTTTTGCGCTTATTTCATTATAAAATGAAAGCACAAGCACAGATGAATCTATAATTCATTACCTAAAATACTTTTTCAGATGAATCCGTTTACTTAAATTCTATATTATGTACTAATAGGATAACACCTATACAGTCTGTCGGGGATCTTTTATATCCGGGTTCAGTCTTTACTTATTTATAATCAGTTTATCAACCTCTTTTCCATCCTGATCAAGCACCTTTATACTCAGTTTATTATTTTGAGCTTCAGCTTTCAATACCGTATTATTGGAGTTTACAATAACTGGAAATTTCACACCGTCCTTGGCTTCATTCCGTATATATCGATGAAGATGCCCACAAAGCATTATATCGACACCGGCATTATTCAATAACGGGATGAACTTCTCAGTCACTTCCTGATCGCCATGCCAACCTCCAAACGGGGGAATGTGACAAACAACAACTTTAAAAGGAGCATCTTTATATTCCTTACTTTCAAGCACCTTCTTCAACCACTCGGCTTGCTCGGTACGGTACTCATCATAGGCATTTATTCCGGAATATTCTATATCGGAATCCGGCTTGTCCTCTCCGGAATCCAAAATAACAAAACATACCGGTCCCTGACGGAACATATAATAAATATGATCTTGTCCGGGTGAAAAATAATCCTGAAAAGCTGTAGCAAAAGAACCGCGCGTTTCATGATTCCCACGCGTATAGTACATCGGCAACTCCGAAGCAAACAGTTCTGTAGCCTTACTCATAAATCCGTCGAAGATCTCTTTCTCACTATTGAAAATAGAAACCATATCACCATTGAACAAAAACAGATCAGTAGTCTTTAGATCACAATAAGAAACCAGTTTTTCCAGCATATCACTCTTACCATGTATATCGTTTACCATCGCAAAATTGACTGATTGCCGATTATGATCGCTTGTTTTAAAAGTCAACGGTTGCTTCCCGTATACATCGGTAGCCGCCACATTTCCATAAATAACCTTCCAACCGACATGACTTAACACTTCCTGTGAATAAATACGGTAACGATAACGTGTCCCGGGCTCCAAATCTTTCAGGTGAACGGCATGAACAGTAGATGTCTGCTTTATTCCATTTTTCGCATTGAATGTTTTAGACCGTTCAGTCTGATAGAAATGTGTTCCGTCATCCGGTGCCAACTCCACCCAACCAATGGATGGTTTATTGACAGTCCATACTATGCTCACTTCATTTTCACCTAGATTTTGCAGATAAGGAGCATGGGTAATCCTGATATCCTCCTGAGCAAAGACCGGAATAACAGCTAACAGGCAAAAGAGAAAGAAAAGATTGATCTTATTCATGGTATATCTTTTTAAGTTATTAACAATCTCGTTTACAAAGATACATTCTTCAACCGTTTTGACAAGCTAGTAACGGGAAAGAAAAAGCGGCAACCCAGAACATGCCGGATTACCGCTTTATATCGCAAGATGTTTAATATTTATTTATCGTACCAATTATTAGTTGTTTTCAGGACGAAGTTTACGAACAACAGCACCTGCACGCCACATTTCGCTGTCGCGAAGAGCAGCCAGTTCTTTTTCAAGACCTTCACGGTAGTCTGGCTTACTGTTTGTATCGATAGAACGCTGTGCTTCGTTACCACAGGCAACTTCGCTATACAGTTTCTGGAATACCGGTTTTGTAGCATCGTGGAACGGGCCCATCCAGTCTAAAGCACCACGCTGTGCTGTAGTCGAACAGTTTGCATACATCCAATCCATACCGTTTTCCGCGAATAAAGGCATCAACGACTGAGTAAGTTCTTCTACTGTTTCATTGAATGCTTCAGAAGGTTCATGACCGTTTTCGCGCAGTGTTTCGTACTGAGCAAGCAGTAATCCCTGGATTGCACCCATCAAAGTACCACGTTCGCCAGTCAGGTCAGAATATACTTCTTTCTTGAAAGTTGTTTCGAACAAGTAGCCTGAACCTACACCGATACCCAATGCGATTACGCGATCCCATGCCTTGCCTGTTGCATCCTGGAAGATTGCGTAGCTTGAGTTCAAGCCACGGCCTTGCAGGAACATACGACGAAGTGAAGTACCCGATCCTTTCGGAGCAACCAGGATTACGTCTACATCAGCAGGAGGGATGATGTTTGTACGTTCTTTATAAGTAATACCGAAACCGTGAGAGAAATACAAAGCCTTACCCGGAGTCAGGTATTTTTTGATACGCGGCCATACTTCAATCTGCGCGGCATCTGAAAGCAGATACTGTATGATTGTTGCTTTTTCGCAAGCTTCTTCGATATCGAACAGTGTTTCGCCCGGCACCCAACCGTCAGCAACGGCTTTTTCCCAAGTCTTACCACCTTTACGTTGTCCTACAATTACGTTAAAACCGTTGTCGCGCAAGTTCAGGCTCTGGCCGGGACCTTGTACGCCATAACCTATCACGGCGATAGTTTCATCTTTCAATACTTCTCTTGCCTTTTCCAACGGAAATTCTTCGCGGGTTACTACGTTTTCATCAACACCGCCAAAATTCATTACTGCCATTTTCTTTTTACTATTAAAATGAATGTATATAAAATAATTTATTTCTATGTGATGGGCGGGCAGCTCCCGCCCCTACGGTTATGTCCAGGTGACAGCAGCACGGCTGATGGCTTTGCCTTCGTGACAGATGGACATGTTGTATTTGTCCGGAGATATCTCTTGGTTGTGAAGGGTTAGCTCCATACCGTACTTTCCTTCAGACTGATAAGCTATTTCGAAACGGCTTATCTCTTTTTCACGGAACATACTGATATCGAACAGGTCGAGCAAGTGTTCCATGTACTTGATACTGTTCAGATGTCCATTCACATCGAGGTCGCTGTATTTCACACGATAGGGCTCACCGGGTACCTTGTTTTCTACCGGGGAGATCTTACCGGGTTTCTCGATCGGACAGGGACGGTCGGTGACATAAGCACTCAGCCCTTCTACATCGAGCAAAGTCGGACGACGGGTTTCCACATCGATAGCCGCCCAGATGGAACGGGCAAAGCCGAATGTTTTACCTTCGCCATTCACCAGTTCGAAACAACGGCTGGTAAATAACTTTCCGACTTCATCGACCCAGGTATATAAGGTTACGGACTCGGACATAGCCGGATAGGAAGTCATTTCGATTGCCAGACGGGAAAGCACCCATGCGGTATGCCTTTCGGTCATGTCGTTATAACCGAAGCCACGGTCGGCGGCATGACAGGAAGCGGCGTGCAGCAAATAAGTTCCGATCATCGGAATAGTGATGCGACCCCGAAAGTCCATCAGATAAGACTCGGTTACGAAATGAAATTCTCCTACTTTGTTCTTCTCCATACTCTTCTTTTTATAAGGGACGAAGTCCTTCTGTTTGTATTAATGTTTATCCTGCAACTTCTTTTCCATCGAGGACAGCATATCGCTCAGGCGCTCTACCTTACTCTTCGTAATCGCAACACGGCCGGAACGGATGAATTGCAACACGCCGATCGTCTCACTCAGTTCTTTGAACAAGGCTTGCGTTTCATCATAATGACCACTCTTTTCAAGTACGACACAGCTCTCGTTCATTTCGAGGATGCGGGCATTATACTTACGGATCAGATCTTCTACCGTACCCATCTTGATAAAGAGTTCGGTGCTCAGTTTGTAAAGAGCTATTTCCTGGTAAACCAGGTCTTCATCCGTATTATAATAGGCTTTCAGAATATCCACACGCTTGTCGATCTGTTTAACGACCTTATCGATCATATCCTCGTCGGCAAAGGTAGTAATTGTGAACTTATGTATTCCCTTTATGGCGGAAGGAGAAACAGAAAGCGTCTCAATGTTCAGTTGCCGGCGCGTAAAGATAACGGTTATCTGGTTCAGAAGACCTACTGTGTTTTCTGAAAAGATAATAACGGTATATAATTTTTTCGTATTCATAATTGTTCCTCCTTACTTAGCACCTAAAATCATATTCGTAACGCTTCCTCCGGCCGGAACCATCGGATATACCATTCCACAGGTTTCCACGTTGGCAACCAACAGGTAAGCGCCGTCATGGTTAAGCATTTCTTCTATTGCACCGTCCAGTTCTTCACGGCTGTCGACAGCGCGTGAAGCAATACCGAAAGCCTTGGCTATCGCGACAAAGTCCGGATTTTTCATGATGGTGTTCGAATAACGTTCCTGGAAGAACAATTCCTGCCACTGGCGTACCATACCGAGGAAATTATTATTAAGAACGATGATCTTCACATTCAGTTCTTCCTGCATGATGGTTCCCAGTTCCTGGATAGTCATCTGGATACCACCGTCACCGGTAAAGAAACAAACCGTACGGTCGGGAGCACCCAGTTTAGCTCCGATAGCAGCGGGAAGACCGAAGCCCATCGTACCCAGACCTCCTGAAGTGACCACACTACGGGTTTGCTTATATTTGAAGTAACGGACACCCATCATTTGGTTTTGACCTACATCGGTAACCAGGATAGCATCATTGCCGGTTGCTTCGGATACTTTACGTACTACTTCTCCCATCTTCAACTGACCTTCGGTAGGGAAAAGTTCCTTACGGATCACTTTTTCTTCTTCTTCCTTTTCATCCGGCTCGAACTCGGCATTCCATTCGGGACGCTTCCGTTCTTCCAATAAAGAGGTGATCATCGGAATGGTGTGTTTTGCATTTCCCAATACCTTTACATCAACAGGTACATTCTTTCCGATTTCCGAGTTGTCGATATCCAGATGGATAATTTTTGCCTGCTTGGCGTAGGTCTTCAAATCGCCGGTTACACGATCGTCGAAACGCATACCGATAGCGATCAACACATCACATTCGTTTGTCTTCCGGTTGGGCCCCACATTTCCATGCATACCAAGCATACCTTTATGTAAGGGGAAGTCGGAAGGAAGTGCCGACAATCCTAACACGGTCGAACCGGCAGGTATATCGTTTTTCTCCAAAAAGGCTTTCAATTCCTCTTCTGCCCCACCCAGGATAACACCCTGGCCTACCAGGCAGAATGGTTTCTTTGCACTATTGATCAGAGCGGCAGCGGCTTCAATACGTTCCTGTTTGATATCCGGCTCCGGCTGATAGCTGCGTATATAATCAACCTTTTCGTATTCATAATCCACCAAACCTACTTGTGCATCTTTGGCCAGGTCAAGTACTACCGGACCGGGGCGTCCCGTCGATGCGATATAGAAAGCACGGGATACGGCCCAGGCTATTTCTTCCGGCTTACGAATCTGATAGGCCCATTTAGTGATTGGTTGTGTAATACCGATTACGTCGACTTCCTGAAAAGCATCGGTACCTAGCAGTGGAGACGGAACTTGTCCGGCAATTACAACCATCGGCGTACTGTCCATCAATGCATCGGCAATACCGGTAATGGTATTTGTTGCTCCTGGTCCGGAAGTAACCAACGTTACCCCCACTTTACCGGAAACGCGGGCATATCCCTGAGCCGCATGTGTCGCACCTTGTTCGTGGCGTACCAGAACATGTTTCAATTGATCTTTATAGTCGTATAAACTATCGTATATAGGAATTGCCTGCCCGCCCGGATAACCGAAGATAGTATCTACTCCTTCAGCAATCAGCGCTTTCAGCAAAGCTTCCGAACCGGTTATCTTTTGTTTATCCATCTCTTTTCTAATTGACAATTGACAATTGAGAATTGACAATTGAATGTTATTATTAATGTTTCCTGCTTATTATGTCTTTTACTTTTTATAATTGTCAATTGTCCACTGTCAATTGTCAATTACTCTAACACCGCCTTTATCGGCCGAAGCAACCATCTTGGCGTATGCCTTCAGTGCTTTCGATACCGTACGCTGGCGGAAAGGAGGTGTAAAGGCTTTCGGTCCGCGGGCTTCTTCTGCCTGGCGGCGTTCTGCCAGTTCGGCATCGCTTACCTTTACGTTTATGGTTCTCTCGGGAATATTAATTTCAATAATATCGCCGTCTTTCACTAAGCCAATCGCTCCGCCTGCAGCAGCTTCGGGAGAAATATGTCCGATTGACAAACCTGATGTTCCACCGCTGAAGCGTCCGTCCGTGATCAATGCACATTCTTTTCCCAGGTGTTTACTCTTTATATAAGAGGTCGGATACAACATTTCCTGCATACCCGGTCCACCCTTCGGACCTTCATAGGTGATAACGACGACATCGCCGGAGACGACTTTGTCTTTAAGGATGCCCTCGCAAGCGGCATCCTGCGAATCGAAAACTTTTGCCGGACCTGCAAAACGGAAGATACTTTCATCTACCCCTGCTGTCTTGACAACACAACCATCCTGCGCTATATTTCCGTAGAGAACAGCCAGACCACCGTCTTTTACATAAGCATGTTCCACATCACGGATGCAACCGTTTGCACGATCCGTATCGAGTTCCTTATAATAGCTTTCCTGTGAACCGAGCACCAGGTTGAAACGGTGTGCCGGAGCACTTTTGTAAATATTGATTGCTTCTTCCGTTACATTTACGGATGTGATACAATATTGGTCGATCGCCTGCCCCAGGGTCAGTCCGTCCACACGCTTCACCGAATCATCCACCAGGCCGGCTTTTACCAATTCATTCATGATACCCATGATACCTCCAGCACGGTTCACATCTTCCACATGATAGGAGCAGCTTGGAGCCACTTTACAGATGACAGGAGTTTTACGGGAAAGCATATCGATATCTTTCATGGTGAAGTCAGCTTCCGCTTCATGAGCAACAGCCAATAAGTGAAGGACTGTATTGGTAGATCCTCCCATTGCAATATCGAGCGACATCGCATTCAGGAATGCCTGACGGGTGGCAATACTACGGGGCAATACAGAATCATCGCCGTCACGATAATATTTGAACGCATTATCCACGATCATTTTAGCAGCCTTCTTAAACAGGCGCGTACGGTTGGCATGCGTTGCCACTACTGTACCGTTACCGGGAAGAGCCAGACCGATCGCCTCATTCAGACAGTTCATCGAGTTAGCAGTAAACATACCGGAACAACATCCGCAGGTCGGACAAGCCGAACGTTCAACCTTCTCAACCTGTTCATCGCTTACAGAATCATCGGCAGCTTCGATCATCGCATCGATCAGGTCGAGTGCGCGTCCGTCCAGATTTCCGGCTTCCATCGGTCCCCCGGAAACAAAGATTGTCGGGATATTCAAGCGCATCGCAGCCATCAGCATACCCGGAGTAATCTTGTCGCAGTTACTGATACAAACCATCGCGTCAGCCTTATGGGCATTCACCATATATTCTACGCTGTCTGCAATAATGTCGCGGGAAGGAAGAGAATAAAGCATTCCGTCGTGTCCCATGGCGATACCGTCATCGATAGCAATCGTATTAAATTCTGCGGCAAAGCAGCCGAGTTTTTCAATCTCCGCTTTCACTTGTTGTCCGATCTCGTGCAAATGCACATGTCCCGGGACAAACTGGGTAAATGAATTCACGATGGCTATAATCGGTTTGCCGAACTGTTCTTCTTTCATGCCGTTGGCACGCCACAAAGCACGGGCTCCCGCCATGCGTCTACCCTCTGTGCTATATGAACTTCTTAACGGATTCTTCATCATATCTGTTTTTATCTTTTAGTCAATAAAAAAGCCCTTCTCTATATGGAGAAAGGCTTAAGAATATATCATTTACGACTTCACAACTTCTTACACACCTTTCTCCTTACCTACTAATGACTAGAAGGACCACCACGAGAATAATATGTAATACATTGTTCATCATCTTTTCTTATCGTCTTTAATTTGTTTGACGCTGCAAATGTAGAACAATAATTTATATGAGCAAAGGATTTAAAAGAAAAATCTTGCTTTTTCTTTCATTTATCAAGGAAAGAGATGGTTCATCTTGCATTTTAACAGAATAAATTCTTCCAACAGAACTCTCTCATAAAACAACAATTCTTTATTTCGAATATAACCCACTTCATAGCTTTCACAGATGATTTCTTATTCTATACATAATAAATCCATCAACCAATAATTCACCTATATTTTATCTTTCCTGCCATTTCCTTTCGAAACAAAAATAATAGATATCTAATTTCAAACAAAATGTTAAAGTAAATGCATGATGAGAGGCCGGACGAATAAAATGCTCTGTATTTTCCCTAAAATCTAATATTTACCAGACAAGCCTTGAAATCGTTTAATTTCACAGAACCATTTACAGTATATTTATTATTTTGTCCCAGTATATCTCTCATAACTTCAGAAAATATACCGTGAGGAGACGAACGTTCCCATCTTGCTGAAGAAATAGGAACCACAAAGTATGACAAGAAACTTACCTCCTTTGTCCTAACTTTTTTCTGAATACAGAATATGCTTAATAAAATCACAATAAAAAACAGCCGAAACCTCTCATCATATTGCATTATTTCATTTTCTCGGTCAATTTATAAATCTCGCAAGCAGCCATTAAGAATCCCCCGGTTCCATAAACCTGAGTCATTCTTTTTTCTATTCGCTTGGGATCTTGCCCGACAGGTTGAACCCAACAGACTTTTCCCTCTGTATCGACAGATGCAACAAGAGCCTCCCAACCCTTGAGAATTACGGGCAAATACTCTTCTTTCGAAAGATATCCCTGATTAACACCATAAGTCAAAGCATAAACAAACAGCCCCGTACTACTAGTCTCTGGATCTGTATAAGTTTCAGTATCCAACATACTTGCACGCCAGAAACCATCTTCGCACTGCAATTCAGCAACACGGCGACTCATTTCACGGAACAAATTCAAATAGTACGGACGATATTTTTTATCTTTCTCAGGCAATGTTTTCAGTATCTCGGCCAATCCTCCCATGACCCAACCATTGCCACGTCCCCAGAATACCTTTTCGCCATTGGCTTCCCGTTTATCCAGATAATTGCCATCACGGAAAAACAGCTTTTCCTCTTTATCATACAGATGTTCATAAGTGGCCTTAAACTCTTTATCCGCAAATTTCATAAAGTCTGCATTTCCCGTAATAGCATACAGACGGGAATAGACAGCCGGAGCCATGAATAAGGCATCGCACCACCACCAGCGGTCGCTATGTCCTTTCGTGATATCAATGTTTCCTGTCGGCTGATGTTCGATTACCCATTCAGCCCGTGCCAATGTTGGAGTCAGCATATTTTCTTTCTTAAATCTGACATACATATCCAAATAAGCCTGGGCAACACAAATATCATCGGCATTATACATCCGGTTTCCAACCTGCCAGTATTCTTTATTGAAGACTCCTTCCAAATATTTGAAGTACTTATTATCACCGCTCAACTCAGCCCAGTCGAACATACCGTTATATAACACACCATTACGCCAGCCACGTGCCACATTGCTACTGAAAGGAGCCGTCTGGTAATCACGAACCTGCCAGTCTGCCACTTGGGTTGCAACTGTTTTAATAGCTTCTTTATTCAAACTATTATCAAACCCTTTCGCCTTTTGATTTACTCTAATCGCACAATCATAAGCCCGGAAGCCCGGATATTTATAATTATACATCCACAACACAGAAGGCTGATTTCCCGAATGATTGCGAACAACGAAAGGACGGATATTATCCCGTTCGGAATCTTTTGTCAGCGGTTCGGAAATCCAAGAGTCTTTGTCGTTTCCGGTAAACGTCCATTTCTCAATTTCAAACACATTATTAATAGGCCGTGAAGTATAAACAACAGACGGGTTCTCATGATCCAGATAAACGCCTCCCGAATAGTTTTCTTCCGTTTCCAGATAATTCTTATTATTGTAGTCGTTACGCATAAAGCATTGAGCCGCATCAGTTATCTTGTAGTTTTTCCATTCAGAACCTGTCCAGCGAGCATACCAATAAGAATGAATACTCCGGCCATGAGAGAAACGAGCATATACCAAAACTGGATTTTCCTCTTTATCAAACGCTACATCCCATATCCAAGCTTTATCAAATGTTTTAGTTGCATCATACACTTTATCGGTCTGGCTAGGCATTACCGGCTTATCAAAACTTTCTGATATAACCTCTCCATTCGCCTTGCATAACTTGCCATTCTTATACATCATAAAATAGATGGAATTAGTAGCTCTATCGCGCGGATGCGCATCTGTAAAGGCAAAAAAGATTTTGTTTTTATGGTTGGTCGTTACTTTCATATAAGGACGTCCCTGCTCCCCATAGATAGTATCATTAACAACAATCGTTACCGGATTACTCCATTTCTTAAAATCATCGGTAAAAACGAAAGTAGGTTTAAAATTACGCCCTCTGAAAAACAAATAAGTACGATTGCTTTCTTCAGACAGCATAGCTGCATTTGTATAACAGACTCCTAATGAGCCTGGCATTTGCGGGTCAATATTCTGCAGTTTGCCCCAGGAGCGAATGTCTGCCGGCTTTTCCGTAATAGCATAATATATCGGAGAATTTTTGGTGCCTCCATGAGCTGAGAAATATAAAACCAATCGCTTGTCAGGCAAAGCCATGATAGATGGATTTGCATGGTCATCGTAGTCGAATTTGTCACTTAGTTTAAACTGTTCCTTCTCCTGGGTATCCGGATTATAACTAAAAGCCCAGATACTTCCCTCCTTGTCCACGAAGCCGCCAAACATTTTGTTATCAACATAAATGGCTCTCGGGTCTGAAAACCAGCACCACGCTCCATCATTTGTGATAAAAGCATAATCTTCTGCATAGGGAGGAATGTCCCAATTTCTTGTCTGTGCCGTCAGATATTTTGACGGCACAAACAACATCACAAGCTGTATCAACAATACAAGTCTTTTCATCTTTTTTATTTTAATAAGTTACCATCCAGTATTTTGTCCTAAACTCGGATTCAAGTCGCGTGCATCCTGTGGGATAGGCCACACATACATGTGGTCTTTCCAAACACGTTTTTCCATGAAGATATTCTCTCTCTTGCCTGTTTCTTCATTTCTTATGGCAAAACCATACATATCTCCACTCTTCACCTGGTCGCAAATTCTCCAACGAACAATATCATAGTAACGCAAGCCTTCGTAAGCTAATTCTATGCGACGTTCGTGGCGAAGTTTTTTTCGCATCTCTGTCTGTCCTGCCATGTCGATATGAGGCATTCCTGCTCTATCTCTAATCTGATTAATCAAAGCTCCAGCCTCCTGCAAATCTTTATTCAGTTCAATCAAAGCCTCGGCCCTCATCAGCAATACATCGGCATAACGCAACAAAGTTATATTTTTATACGCTTTTACACGGTCTGCATTCTCACCTGTCATATCCACCCATTTGGTAATCACATAACCAGTACTCCAAGGTTTGTTTTTTATATAATCCAAGCCGTTTTTATCAGCCGGGTCGAATACAAAAGTGGTTACACCATTTTTCTTCCATTCCCAGCCTGGAGTAACTACGGTCGATTTCAAACGAGGGTCTCTGAATTCATATTCGCCATACAGTCCTTCTGTCTCTATGGCTTCTCTTGCTTCAGCATGCTTACAGCCCAAAGATTTACAGTCGGCAAAAGGATGTCCTTCAATGCATTCATATTCATCCACCATATTTTCCAGGGGCATTACACGCCCCCAACCGGCATAAGGCGATGCACCTGCCGATAAATTACGATTCAAATCGTGTAGTTTCAATGGATTTGAATATTGAAATTCAAATATAACTTCCTTGTTATTTCCATCCGCCTGCGGTCTGAATAAATCTTCATAAGAAGGATATAAAGCATATTTTCCACTTTTCATAACAGCGGAAGTATGTTCCAACACTGATTCATAATCTTTCTCATACAGACAAACACGAGCTAAAAAAGAACGGACCACCATTTCATTCACACGTCCTGTATCTTCTGTTGGATTTTTTTGAATATCAATTAACGCTTCTTTCAACTCCTGCATTATAAAGCTTAGAACCTCTGCTCTTGGAGTACGTCCGGTTTGCTTCGATTCCTCTACTGTTAATAATTTTGTCACCAAAGGAATATCGCCAAAGTAGAACATCATATCATAATAAAGAAATGCCCGAATAAAACGAACCTCTGCCGTCATGTGAGAATAGACGTCTTCAGAAAAATTCTCTTTTGATTTCTCAAGACCTTCCAATACATAATTCAGTTGAGCGATATCTGCATATTTCCATTCATTCTTTACATTATCAGAAGTAGCCGTCAATGAGCCATCTCCCATTGCATTTTGGGCACGCCAGATAGCATTATCCGAATAGCCATCCCGGTAAGGGACAATCTCATGATCAGGTAAAAATGTATAACAATTGTCTACCATCATTTGAGCCTGACTGGCATCCTGCCACCAGTTCTCATCTGATATTTCATGCAAAGGCGGCATATCTAAAAACGAATTACAACTAATTCCATTACAAACCAAGCATACAAATAATGCATATTTTATTATTTTTTTCATACCATCTTTGTTTTAAAATTCAACATTCAAACCGAAAGAATATGTTTTTGCCAACGGATAAGTAAATGCATTCTCCGTTTCCGGGTCATAGCCTGGCACAAAATTATCAATCGTAAACAGATTTGTAGCAGAGAAAAATACACGCATATATCTTAATCCTACTGCTGACAGTGCTGTTTGTGGAAGCTTATATCCTAACTGCAGGTTCTTCAAGCGGAGATAACCTCCATTGATTTTCCAGAAATCAGAATGTTCATAATTAAAATTACCCTCTGCATTCGGTTGCACTCTGGGATAAGCAGCATCCCTATTCGTCTCAGACCAATAATCCATATGCTGTTTCATAAGTGGACTATCATTAAAAGGACGCACACCAGGACCAGTCATGATATAATCCTTTTTCCCAATACCCTGAAAAAACATTGATAAATCAAAACCTTTGTATTCACCACTCAGGCGCAGTCCGAATAAGTAATGTGGATTCGGGTCTCCAATAATAACCCTGTCTTCTCCATCAATCTTATTGTCTTTATTCTGATCTACATAGCGTACATCACCTGGTTTATTTTTTACATTTTGGAAAGGAGCATTTGCTATTTCTTCCTCCGACTGGAATAATCCCATAGCCTCGTAACCATAAATTGATTTGATAGGATAACCAACATTGGTATAGGTGTTATCACTAATCCAGGCATTCGAACCACCAATATCCTTTACTTCATTCTTATTATCAGACACATTTGCACGAATACTATACCGGAAATCTTTTATCTGATCGGTCCAGCCTACTTCCAATTCCCAACCACGATTGGAGACTTTTCCTATATTCATTTTAGGTTTTCCTAAACCATACTCCATTGGAACAGGCATTTCTATCAGAATGGCACGAGTATCTTTAGAGTAATAATCAGCAACGACACTCAAACGATTGCCAAGAAACTGAGCATCCAAACCAATATCAAACATATAGGTTTTCTCCCAATTCAAATTAGTATTACCCAACGATTTCAAATAAGCACTTTGACTATAAAGACCATTTAAAACAACATTGCCCATCGTTATAGTTGTATAACTGGGATAAAGACTCATGCCTGTATCCTTATCAGTCAGTCCGGAAGAGGCACCGGCCATACCCCAGGAAGCACGGATCTTTAAATCATCCAGAATATGTGTTGTATTCTTCATAAACGATTCTCCCGTCACACGCCAGGCGGCAGAGACTGTCGGGAAGGTAGACCAGCGGTGACCTTTGGCAAAATTAGAAGAGCCGTCAGAACGGAAACTGGCAGACAACATATACTTTCCCGCATAATCATAATTGATTCTACCTATCACCGAAGCAATGCTCCAATGCTCTGCTGTCCCTTCGTTCGACCATGCATCTTTTGAGCCTGCATCCAGCACATAAATCAAATCTGTCGGAAAGCCATCTCGGAAAGCATCTACATTATTCTTACTTTCACTTTCCGACTGAAAGCCTGCCAATATATCGAAATTATGTTCCTTAAACTTCTTCTTATAATTTAGCAATGCCTGCAGATTATAATATTGCCGGAAATCTCGCTCTTCTTTCAGAGAATTAACGCCATTCTCATATTGCTTTTGTGTAAAGTATTCAGTAAAATAGATTTTTCTGGCACGGGAAGAGGTATTATCAAATACATAATTCACATTGGCGATACCGGAGAACTTCAGTCCGTCCAATATTTCATAATCCAACTTAAATACGCCACTGGCATCGTGCTTATCTTGATAGCCATGTCCGCGCTCCTTCAGATAAGCTATCGGATTAATAATCAAACTGGAGTTATAGCCATACGTTCCATCCGTATAATAAGCCACCTGGGTAGGATTCATCTTATATACGTCCTTTATAATGTCATTAAACCCCAATACCTCATCTTTCTTACGCTGAATATAACGGAAGTCGAAAGAAATTCCGAAGCGCTTGGTTATGGCTACATCTACATTAGAGCGCACATTGAAAACATTCTGAGAGATTTCCGGAATAACGCCCGTCTGATGGTCAAGACCACCACTCAGGTGATATTTCACAGTTTCATTACCACCTGATGCCGTAATAGAATGGCGTGTGGAAATACTATTTTGAAACATTAAATCCAGCCAGTTGGTGCTGGGGTAACGATTCAAATCCTCGCCACTTGCAAATTTAGCGATATCCTCAGTAGAGTAAACCGCCGATTTATCAATATTCCGGTAAGCCTCATTAAGAACTGTTGCATATTCTGCCGAACTCAACGTCTCGGGCATATCGGTAGGTGTGTTTATCCCTACATAACCATTGTAGCGGAAGGTTGGCTTGCCTGTTTTTCCTCGCTTGGTTGTCACCAATATGACACCATGGGCTGCCCTGGAACCGTAAATAGCAGCCGAAGCTGCATCCTTCAATACTGTAACATTGTCAATATCATCAACATTCAAATAGTTAAATTCACCCGGCACACCATCAATCAAAACCAAAGGGGAACCGCTTTCGTTTAATGATGTTGCACCACGCAATTGCATCTTTGAGGCTTCTCCGGGACGTCCCGAACTCGTAATATTCAAACCGGCCACCTCTCCCTGAAGAGCATCCGTAACGGTTTGAATCGGGCGGTTTTGCAATGTTTCAGATTTTACCGACGTTACTGACGTGGTCAGATTGCCTTTCTTTACTGTTCCATATCCTACCACCACCACTTCATCCAGCAATTCCGTATCTTCTTTTAAAATTACATTAAACGAACTTTGCCCCTTCAGTTTCATTTCTGTCGGAGCATATCCGATATAAGAGATAAGCAATATGGCATTCTCCGGAGTTTCGAAACTGAAATTCCCGTCCATATCGGTTATCGTACCGTTGGTTGTTCCTTTTACAACAATATTCGCACCGATGATGGGCTCTCCTCTTTCATCTTTTACAACACCTGATACTCTCTTTAACTTACCTTCTTGTTTTACTTGTTTCGTAATAATGATATGCCCATTGCTAAAACTGGCTGAGCAGCCGGTTCCTTCCAGCAACTGGTTTAACACCTCTTTTACACTGCTATTCTTGGGTAAACGGGAGACAAGGCGTGAGTCGTTTACTTCCTGTGTATTATAGTCTACAAACAATTTTGTTTGCTGCTCTATCTGCTTGAAAGCAGCTTTTAAGGTTATATTATTTCCTGTTAGTTTTACCTGCTGTTGCTGCGCATAGCCGAACAGGCTGCAAGAAGACAACGCCGTTACTAATAGCAATCTGGAGATGCTTTTTCTGTTATTTATAGGTATTAGATTAGTTAATTTCATATATTTGTACATTTGAAAATTGAATATTAATAAAACCAGACGATTTACTCGTCAATCCAACGATGTTCAAGATTCGATTTCGAATTCCGGGAAGAGGGATTTTCGCACTTTCTGTCTTTCCGGTTTTCTTTTGTTCATATTTGTATCCTCCTCTATTTTTAGTTTATAAATACCACTTTCCCTTTCACAGTGTAATGTATGCCAACCAATTGCCGCAGCACATTCAGCACATCATCCAGATTCTCGTTCGGAGAGAATTTGACATTATAATATTCACCTGCATATTTTTGTGAATTATAATGGATTGTCACGTTAAACTTACGCTCCAAAGAAGCTATCAGACGATTGAACGGAATATTTTCGAAAATCAGGTAACCATCCCTTTCCATATTGTATATGGATGCATCGACAGCATGAACTGTTACGGTATGGGCTGTATGGGAATAGATCAATTGCTGATCCGGCTTTAACAGAGTAGGCTCGATACCTTCATCATTGACTGAAACAAGCACACTTCCTTCTTCCAGCGTAGCCATCGAGCAGGAATCGTTCGGATAAGCTTCTACAGTAAAGACAGTTCCCAGTGCCTGCACATCCAGATAAGTTGTTTTCACTATAAATGGTTGTGCCGGATTCTTTTGAACGGAAAATGCTGCTTCGCCCGTAAGATAAACCGTACGTGTATCAGTATCTGTAAAATCTTTCGGATAGACCAGCAAAGAACCGGCATCGACCCACACTTTTGAGCCATCGGGCAATAAAACCTCTTTACTTTCCCCGTAAGGAACAAATATCTGAGCCATTTCTACGTGACGGACAGGCTTAAAACGATTGGTCGCCCAATAAGTCGTACCGGCAGTCATCAACATCAGTACAATGACAGCTGCATATTTAAACACCTGACGGTACAAAGGGATTATACGTTTTTGAGCCGGTTCTGTCAACAACAGTTTTTGCAAAGCCATCCAGTCACGATGCGTAGATTCTGTCGCTTCCGCATCTGTTTCCTTCCAGATATCCTGCAACGCCTCCAGCTTTTGCGATCTTTCATCATCCGCTTTCAGCCAACGGCCAAACAATATACGCCCGTATCGGGAAAAATGTTTTCCGAAATATAGCCGCATGAGTTGTTTTGTCTTGTTGTTTTCTTCCATAAAATATCCGTCTTTATATTGAAGTAGGTTAACGGCAACGACACACACAATCAACAATCAACTTTTTTTGAAAATATTTTGGTTCCGGAACTAACGGGTAGCATCAAGGTTGTAGTCTCTTAACTCAAATAAGTAAGAAAAAAAAGATAAAGAACCTTGCGAAGAATGGCAAGGGCTGCTGTCAGATGGTTTTCCACAGTACGTTTACTGATCCCCAGATGAGAAGCAATCTCATCATTCGACAAACCTTGTTCACGGCTCATCTGATAGACCAGTTTCCGCTGGGGAGACATTTGTTCGACAGTCTGGTTGATAATATTTTGTAATTCATGTGCAAAGATAGCTTCCTCGTCCGATTGAGAGACGGAAACCTCCAACAGAAATTCATTCGTGTACCTTTCTAAAACGGCCAGGCGGTCGAAATAATCAAACACTGTAAAACGGGCCATTTGAAAAAGGTAAGAGGAAAAGGAGTTTACCTCCTTCAATTTTTCACGGTCTTTCCATAACGAGAGAAACAAATCTTGGGCAATATCCCGACTCACTTCCTTGTCGTGCGTCAAGCCGACAAGGAAGTGAACCAACCGAGGTTGGTAGCAGAAAAAAAGCCGTTCGAAGGCATCAACATTTCCTGCCGCGATATTTTTTAAGATTAGTTTCTCCTCTAATAGTTCCATTCCGCCCGCAAATTAATAAAAAATATCGAAATGATACTTAATCTGCCAAAGCTTCACGTCGTCGCTGAATAATGCCGATTAATTCTATCAGCTCCTTCTGTCCGTTTGCTGTGGCCAGATCGATACAAGAATTTCCTTCGGCAGTCTTGATTTCGAAGTCGGCACCGGATTCCAGCAAAAACTTGGCCATATCCTTGCTTCTGCGAATAAAGGCGATATGCAGGGCGGTCTGATGACGGTCGTTCAGAGCATTGATGTCGGCACCCAGTTCCATCAGGAGCTGCACCATGTCTTTGTGACCACGTCCGGCAGCCCAATGGATCGGTGCATCGCCATCAGTATCCGTACGGCTGAGATCGGCTCCTTTTTCTACCAGCAGTTTGACGATCTCCTTTTGATTACCGCGTACGGCAAACTGCAACGGAGTAAAGCCATCATTGTTTTGCGGATCCGGATATACACCGGCTTCCAACAACACGCGCACGTTTTCTCTTGTCCGATAAAAGGCAGCCATATGCAAAGGCGTATCTCCCTTGTCAGTAGCAACTTCCAGGTCGTAGCCGGAGTTATGCATCATCTGTAAGATATCGAACTGACCGTTACGTGCTATATAATGTATAGGAAGCAGCCCTTTGTCGTCGCGGATATTTCCGTCTGCCCCACGTTCCAGCAACAGGTGCAACATTTCTTTTTGACGGAATGCGGCCGCTATATGCAAGGCTGTTTGTTCATTCTGATCTGTGTAGTTAATTTCTACACCTTTATTCAGAACAAAGTCAGCCAAAGCAACCATACCGGCCTGGGCAATATAATGAAGCGGCGTACGACCGTGATTGTCTACATAAGTTATGTCGATATTACCGCTTTTGAAAAGCATTTCCGCCACACCCCGCTTGCCTCCGGCACAAGCTTCCATAAAGGCGGCATCGAGATCATCGGGAGCAGCCGTAATAGTTACCTGCGACTTTTCTATCTGGCTGATAATCGATCGGCGGTTCTTCTGCAATGCCAGTTTGTAAGGGCTCATATTCCTGTCGTTTCGCCAGTTTGGATCGACACCGGCTTTTAGCAGGAAACTGACCCGTTCCACATCGTCGTCTTCTACTGCATAATATAATGGATTATTCTGGGCGGCATCTTGCGTATCGGCATAAGCACCTTTGCTCAGCAGGTATCTCAATAAGACACCATTGCGATTGCGGAACTGGTTGTCAGTTGTTTTTGCACAGACAAAGAAAGGGGTACGAAGATTGTTGTTCAAAGCGTTTATATCAGCTCCTTTCTTTAATAAGAAGTCAATACAGGCTGTCGTTTGCGGCTTAGTATCTTTGACTAGCAGATGCAGAGGCGTATCGCCATATTTGTCGCGCGCCATCGGGTCGGCCCCGTTTTCTAATAAATATTGTATCAGTTCTTCATTCTGTTTGTCGCAAGCAATATGCAGCGGCGTTATGCTGTCAGCATCGGCTGCGTTGATGTCTGCGCTGAACAAGATTAGGGTTTGTACGATATCCATCTTCTCGCTCTCGCAAGCCACATGCAACAGGGTTGCTCCTTTCTTGCCGCAAAGCACGTAAGGATCGGCACCGCATTCCAACAGCTTGCTGACAATACGACTGGTTGTATACCGGCAGGCATAATACAAAGGTGGCAGATCTTCGTAGTTCATCAGGTTGACATCCAGGTCAGTTCGTTCCAACAGGAGATCTAGGATGATATCAGGTTCGTTCTTTTCGGGTGGAACAACAGACGACATGCCTATATATTTATTACGATAATCCTTCAATTTTTCATGCAGAAGGGAATTTCCGCTTCGGTTCTGTTCATTTACGTCTATCGTATGTTCCAATAAGAAACGGAGAATCTGTTCCGTATACTCCTGTGCATGTGTAGGACCGATTTCTTCGAGTTTCAAACCATCGAGTGGCTCCACCTGTTCCAGGAAAAGAGGCAGGAGCTCCACCAGTTCTTTATAATTGCAATAAAAGCAATAATATTTGAGCAACATGTCCACATAATAATGTGGCTGTTCACTTCCATCCGGAAGAAAAGGCGTTTCCGTCAAGTCGAAACCAGCGTCCAACAGCCGACGAACTTCCGCTGTATTACATCGAACTATAGCATTTTCCATCATCTCCGGTTTTAGCCGTCCCTTTTCCTCATTTGCTTGATTCATATCTGTCATACTTCTTTTTTAACACCAATAATAGCAATTGTATCGAAAGAATTGTAAAGGTAAAGAAATAATAAATAATTTGTATCTTTGACCCCGATCAATCGACAAAAACTGAACTAATATAAAATGAAACAATACAACTTCGATGAAGTAATTGAACGCCGCGGCACCAATTGCGTCAAATATGACGGCCTGAAAGAGCGGTATGGCAATGAGAACCTGACTCCTCTATGGGTTGCCGATATGGATTTCCGGACACCGGACTTTATTGTAAATGCTATTAAAAAGCGTTGCGAACACGAAATATTCGGCTACACTTTCGGATCTGATTCTTACTATCAAAGTATTATAGAATGGGTAGATTATAAACAAAAATGGAAAATTAAACGGGAATGGCTCAGCTACATCCCGGGTATTGTGAAAGGTATTGGCTTTGTGATCCAATGCTTCACCAAACCTGGCGATAAAGTGATTATACAACCACCTGTATATCATCCTTTCCGCATTGTTCCAGAAAGTATGAAACGTGAAGTCGTCAATAACCCGTTAAAACTGGTGAACGGCGTTTACGAAATGGATTTCGAACATCTTGAATCTGTCATTGATGAACAATGTAAAGTATTGATCCTTTGTAATCCTCATAACCCGGGCGGTATTGTCTGGAAGAAAGACACATTGGTTAAACTTGCAGAAATCTGTGCAAAGCATAATATTCTTGTAATCTCCGATGAGATACATGCAGAAATGGCTTACCCACAATTCAGTCATCACCCGTTTGCGACCGTATCAGAAGCTGCTGCTTCCTGCAGTATCACTTTCATGGCCCCAAGTAAAACATTCAATATAGCAGGTATCGTAACTTCCTATTCTATTGTGCCTGACGAAAAAATAAGAAAGGAGTTTTATAAATTTCTGGAAGCCGGAGAGTTAGGCGACGGTACGATCTTTGCTTATACAGCAACAGAGGCCGCTTATACCTATGGTGCCGAATGGTTGCAACAGATGCGGATGTATATAATGGAAAATGTCCGTTTCGTCGACGAATTCTTCAAAGCAAAACTCCCGAAGATTAAAGTATATCCACCACAAGCATCATTCCTCGTCTGGCTGGATTGCCGTGATCTGAAATTAAGCCAGGAAGATTTGGTCAAGCTATTTCAGGAAAAAGCAGGTTTGTTGTTAAATGATGGAAGTATGTTCGGTCCCGGCGGGGAAGGTTATATGCGATTGAATATCGGCTGTCCACGCTCCATACTGGATACGGCATTAAACGCTTTAAAAAAAGCCATCGATAAAAAATAAATATAAAAAGCAGGTTCATAACGAACCTGCTTTTTTATCCAGATCATGTACATGGCCCAGATAATCGTACCGGATAATCATATCAGATATTTCCCAAGCCTTTTTTGCCACTTTAATATCCTCTTCAGGAACTCCTGTTGTATCTCCCACTATATTCAACTGAGGGTCGACCTCAAAATTCGCTTTGTGCGAATCCAGTATACTTTCTCCTATACCTCTCCACCAATAATCATTCAAACCTAATAAGTCCAGTAATGTAGGGTAAACATCAATCTGACCCATCACTTTTCCATGATACAAGTTGAAAGGGGCATTCAGAATTATCAGCGGAACAAACGATTTATCTGAAACAATCTGTTTCCCTACCGGATCATTACAAAGCTCTTTCCTCACAGTACCCAGCGCTTCGTGATCTCCCATAATCATGACCAAGGTATTATCAAAACGACTGTCTGCACGGAGTTGTGCTACAAACTCCCCTAGTGCCCGGTCCGTATAGTTCGCCATAGTCATATAATTATTAAGAACTTCCGGAACCTCGGGAGAAAAGAATACCTTTTTCAGAGAGTCAGGCAAAAGAAAAGGGTTATGCCCGGAATAAGTAATACACTGCAGAAACGTATTTCCCGATTCATTCCAGACTTCATTATTTTGTATCTTCTCCAAACATTGACGCAAAAAGGCACGATCGCCCACTTGTCCACGGGAACCTACGGGTTCCTCTTTAACAAAACAGTTCTTCGAAACCAGACTGTCGTATCCCATCGCAGGAGTAATTACACACTGGTTCCAGACCATCGGCTTATCAACCGTCAGACTATAAGCCTCACTATCTTTATGCTTCTTTTTGAAAGCTTTTACCAGTGAAGGGTAATATGAATCCGGAAACTTTATACTATAAGGCCCGGAGTTTATAGGTAAAAGTCCGGTATTGACCAATAATTGAGCATCGATAGAACGCCCACCTTTTACCTGCGATAAGACATGAGGTGCATAGATTACAGATGAATCCTTTAATATACGGTTCAGGTTTGGAGTGATCTCCTGTCCTTCAACAGTTTTATTCAACACCCAACTTTCCAGAGATTCAGCTAAGATTATAATACAATTCTCCCTTGTATAAACTTTTGGGAGAACGGATTTATAATCCGTTCTCCTGGTTAACCAGGAGTCAATACGATTTTTTATTTCCGGAGTGTATGTGATATTATCGCATGAATAATCATAATAAAGAGAGCCGAATATCGTATACATCGGTATATTACATGTATGTAGGTAAGCATCCTGCAATCTCTCGTAGGCGGCCTTAAAACCATTTTGACTCCAAAGCTTAATGGCCGGAAATAAAGCCACTAATAATATCAGGCAAACATAACGAACAAAAGCAAAAGACACTTTACCCTCGTTAACAGGCTGAATCTCTTCCTTTTTCCGATAATTTCGCCACCATAAGATTCCGGCAGTCAATGTTGAAAGAGGAAAAAACACATCTGCTATCCGTAGCGAATCGAACACACTACTAGAAAAATCTGTCAGATTTGCAGCTAACAGATAACTGTCTAACGGTATTGCTGTAAAATAAGTTCGGAAATACATCAGATTGGAAATGAACAGGCAATCCATCAATACAAAGATAACCAATGTCACCTTCACGGCCCGGAAACATACTAACGGCAATAATAAAAATAAGGAGACCAACAGAGTATCAAGATATGTTTCAACCTTCGAGAAAGGAGTAAACGTAGATAACATGCACCAAAGCAAATTAAACCACATAAACTTCAAGACCAATAAAAAGAAAAACAAACTTATCAACTTTCTTCTTTCCTTACAACACGGAAAAAAAAAGTCTTTCAATTTAGAAAACCACATGTGCAACTATCACTTTATAACTTATCGACAAACACTATTTATTCGCTATATAATCCGAATCTATTGATTCTTTTATTCCGGCTGCAAAGATAGCTATATATTACAGATTAAAACATTACATATCTTTATTTTTAAAAGAATAACCTGATAAACTCGGAAATTATACGTAAATTTGTCTCGTTTTATTTATTACAAATACAATTAAAAATGAAAATTACAGCAAATAAGTTCGTTGCGGTTACATACGACCTGAACGTAGGAGAAGGTGAAGAGCGCGAGTTGATGGAAAAAGCAGTTGCAGAAGCTCCCTTAAAATTCATCTTTGGAACAGGCGCCATGCTTCCTGCTTTCGAAGATGCTTTGAAAGGTCTTGAAGTAGGTGACAAGTTCGACTTCTCTATCGCTCCTGCCGACGCATACGGAGAATATGTG
Source organism: Parabacteroides timonensis (assembly GCF_900128505.1). Classification (NCBI taxonomy): domain Bacteria; kingdom Pseudomonadati; phylum Bacteroidota; class Bacteroidia; order Bacteroidales; family Tannerellaceae; genus Parabacteroides; species Parabacteroides timonensis. The sequence goes on along the minus strand of NZ_LT669940.1, from coordinate 977,713 downwards.
GAAGATCATGTATTGGATCTGCCGAAAAACATTTTTGAAGTTGAAGGTAAATTTGATTCAGAAGTCATCAAAGAAGGTAATACAGTTCCTATGATGGACTCAAACGGCAACCGTCTGAACGGTTCTGTTCTTGAAGTAAAAGACGATGTAGTCGTTATGGACTTCAACCATCCGTTGGCTGGTGAAACTCTACACTTCAGCGGTGAAGTTATCGATGTTCACGAACCGACAGCAGAAGAAATTGCAGCATTATCAGCTCCGGCCGGTGGATGCAGTTGCGGATGCGATGACTGCGGAAGCGATTGCGGTGACCACGATCACGAAGGTGGTTGCGGATGTGGTAGCTGCCACTAATAAATAAATGAAAGATGCAGAATGGGGAATGAAGAATTAATAGAAATTCTGCATTCCTCATTTTTCATTTTCAGACTCATTTTTTAATCTCCACTTTTCATTTATTAATATGAATACATTCGGAAATATATACAGATTAACCTCGTTCGGCGAGTCACATGGTCCGGGTATCGGAGGTGTTATCGATGGATGTCCGGCTGGTATCGAGTTGGACACAGACTTTATCCAGCAAGAGCTGAATCGTCGTAAACCAGGCCAGTCAAGGATCACAACCCCGCGTAAGGAAGATGACGAAGTACAATTCCTATCCGGAGTTTATGAAGGAAAGACTACCGGTACACCGATCGGATTCATTATCTGGAATAAAAATCAGCATTCGTCTGATTACGACAATATGAAAACGGTTTATCGTCCTTCACATGCAGACTATACTTATCAGATGAAGTATGGTATACGTGATCCTAAAGGAGGTGGACGTTCGTCGGCTCGTGAAACGATAGCCCGATGTGTTGCCGGCGCAATCGCCAAACTAGCACTACGCCAGACAGGTATAAATATACAGGCATTCACCTCACAGGTCGGCCCTATCAAACTGGATGGTACTTATAAAGATTATGATCTGAATCTGACAGAAGAAAATGCAGTGAGATGTCCCGATCCGGAGAAAGCTGCCGAAATGGAAAAACTGATAGCAGAAGTGAAGTCGAAAGGCGACACTATCGGTGGTGTAATTACCTGTGTGGTAAAAGGTACGCCTGTCGGACTGGGAGAACCTGTATTCGGAAAGTTGCATGCAGCCTTAGGACACGCCATGCTAACAATCAATGCAGTGAAAGGGTTCGAATATGGTGATGGATTTAATGCCGCTCTTTACCGTGGTTCCGAACGTAACGACCGTTTCTTTAATGACAACGGACATATTAATACCCGTACTAATAATTCAGGAGGTATACAGGGGGGAATTTCCAACGGCCAGGATATTTATTTCCGCGTTGCGTTCAAATCGGTAGCAACCATCCTTATGGAACAGGAAACCGTTAATATGGATGGTGAAGATACTATCCTGAAAGCTCGCGGACGTCATGACCCATGCGTCCTGCCTCGCGCCGTTCCCATTGTGGAATCGATGACGGCAATGACGTTATTAGATTATCTGTTGCTCCAAAAGACAAGAGAGTAAGACAGTTGACAAGTGACAGTTTTGGGTTCGAATGCGAATCTTATCTGTCAACTGTCACTTGTCAACTGTCTACTATTCATGATGATAAGGCTCATTATTCAAGATTGTCATTGCCCGGTAAACCTGTTCTACAAAGATTAAACGGATCATCTGATGCGAAAAGGTCATTTTGCTTAATGAGATCTTTTCTGAAGCAGCTTTATAAACAGCCTCACTGAATCCATAAGGGCCGCCGACAACAAAGACCAGGCGCTTCGAAACCGTATGCATCTTCCTTTCAATATAAGCAGAGAATTGCATCGAAGTAAACTCTTTACCCTTATCATCCAGTAAAACCAACTGATCGCCAGCCTGTAACGCCTTTAAAATCAGTTCTCCTTCCTTTTCTTTTTGCTGTGATTCCGACAAATTCTTTACGTTCTTTATATCCGGAATAACCTCCATCTCAAATGGGATGTAATGGACTAAACGGTTTTTGTATTCATTGATTGCCTCCACAAAATAGCCGGCATCCGTTTTACCTATTACGACCAGTGCAATTTTCATTCGTTTACATTATTAGTATTGAAGGCGCTAATTTACAGGAAAAATACATACCTTTGCATCAGAAAACTCATAAAAAGAGGAGATAGCTTATGAAACGATTATTACTTACATTGGCATTGATACTCTCATTTTTGAGCGTCATGGCGGCCGATATTACTCCTATATCAAATGCTTTCAAAGGTGGAAATGCCTCTTCATTAACAGGAGCGATGGATCAAGAAGTAGACATAGCCCTACCCGGCTCTTCCAAGAAATGCAATGGAAGCGAAGCTGTTAAGATGCTTTCTACGTTCTTTGGTAGCAATAAACCTACAGGTTTTTCCGTAGTTCATCACGCAGATAAAAAAGATGCCGGTTTCTTTGTCGGTAAACTTCCGACAGCCTCCGGTGAATATCGTGTGAACATCACTTACCGTGCCGACGGCGACAAAGCGATTATACAATCAATCAGAATAGAATAACAAATGGATCAGTTAATTGACGACTTAATTAAATTATCGTTTGCCGAAGATATCGGTGACGGCGATCATACAACTTTATGCTGTATTCCCGAAACAGCCATGGGAAAGAGCCAGCTTATCATTAAAGAAGACGGCGTTCTGGCCGGCGTAGAGATGGCAAAACGTATCTTCCATGACTTCGACCCGGAACTAAAAATGACTATCTTTATTAATGACGGTGCAGAAGTAAAGAAAGGGGACATTGCTTTTACAGTAGAAGGAAAAACACAGTCGCTGTTGCAAACAGAACGCTTGATGCTGAACGTTATGCAACGCATGAGCGGTATTGCTACGACTACCCGTAAATATGTTAAAGCATTGGAAGGCACCAAAACCCGCGTATTGGATACCCGCAAAACAACACCGGGTATGCGTATGATGGAAAAAGATGCTGTTAAGATCGGCGGCGGCGTTAATCACCGTATCGGACTTTTCGATATGATCCTGTTGAAAGATAATCACGTAGACTTTGCCGGTGGCATCGAACAGGCTATTACCCGTGCACAGAACTATCTGAAAGAAAAAGGTAAGAACCTGAAGATAGAGATCGAAGTCCGTAACTTCGACGAACTACAACAAGCCATGAATGTGGGCGGTATCGACCGTATCATGCTCGATAACTTCAATATTGAAGATACAAAGAAGGCAGTCGAAATGATCGGCGGACGCTTCGAGACAGAGTCATCCGGCGGTATCACATTCGATACGCTGCGTGACTATGCAGAATGTGGTGTCGACTTTATCTCTGTCGGAGCACTTACCCATTCGGTTAAGAGTCTCGATATGAGTTTGAAGGCTTGCTAAGAAATATTTACAAGGCGGATGATTGATTATCCGCCTTTCTTTTTATATATTTGCCAACATCATTAACAAAACGAATAAGCTATGAAAAATATTACAACGATTCATCGACGGAAAATGTCCGATACATTTAAGTTACTTCCGAAAGTAAATAGAAAAACTCGGAAAGCCGTCTATCTGGAAGCTAGCAAATATATCAGCGATCTCACCAAGCTGATATTCGGCGGTATCATTTTAACGAACATATTAAACTTTAATATTGATAAAACAATTATCTTTGTATCAGGATTTATAGCTGTTATTATTCTGACAGCTTTTAGTTTTGCTTTATTTTTAAAAGGAAAGGAGTAAATTATGGGATTTGTCTATTTATGTATAACAATGAGTGCCATAGGTATAGCTTTTTTTATTTGGCTTATGACCCCAAGTGGGCAAAGATGGTGGCACGAAAAATAATGACTTATATTAACTAAGATATACTAAAAGGCGGAGTTTTCCGCCTTTTCTATTTATTACCCGATACGAAAAACCTCATCATCTTTCAATTGATATTTCTCCCCGCTTTCCGGACAGACAGCAAAGCCATCTCCGTCAAAATGCAGCTGATGCCCATACTCACTTACCCAGCCAACCTGTCTGGATGGATTACCAACCACCAGGGCATAAGGCGGAATCTCTTTAGTGACCACCGCTCCGGCACCAATCAAGGCATACGCTCCGATGTTATGTCCACAGACGATCGTGGCATTTGCTCCGATCGTGGCCCCTTTGCCGACATGTGTTTTCATATACTGGTCTTTCCGGTTGATTGCACTCCGGGGATTGGTTACATTTGTAAACACACAACTCGGCCCCAGGAAAACATCATCCTCACAAGTCACACCCGTATAAACAGAAACGTTGTTCTGCACCTTTACGTTATTACCCAGAACGACTTCCGGTGATATCACCACGTTCTGTCCGATATTACACCGTTCACCAATCGTACAACCCGACATGACATGGGAGAAGTGCCAGATACGGGTATCGTCGCCAATCGTACAACCGGGGTCGATTACTGCTGTCTCGTGTGCCTGATAAGTCGCCATAAGAGATTATTTATAGATTAGGAAAATAGTCGGTTTCTTACTCAGGTCGGGCACTTTTCCTGCCCAATCCTTTACAGGGCGGGTATGGATATATTCATCTTCACAAGTAATATCCGAAGCAATACATAGCTTGGTCGACGGGCGGCAAGTACGGATCAGCTCCTCAGCCAGTTTATTGTTGCGATAAGGCGTTTCAATAAAAAGCTGTGTTTGGTTTTCCGAATAGATACGTCCTTCCAGCTTCTTGATCGTATTGGTGCGCTCCGACGCATCAATAGGCAGATAACCATGGAAGGCAAAACTCTGTCCGTTGAAACCGGAAGCCATGACTGACATCAGGATGGAAGACGGCCCCACCAACGGCACGACCGGATAGTTCTTCCGTTGAGCAATAGCCACGACATCCGCCCCCGGATCGGCCACCGCCGGACATCCCGCTTCAGAGATAACGCCTACATGCTCTCCTTTCGTCAACGGAGCCAGATAACCCGCTACGTCTTCCGGTGAGGTATGCTTGTTCAGTTCATAAAAAGTCAGGTCGTCGATAACGATAGACGGCTCCGTCTTTTTCAGGAAACGACGGGCAGTACGTATATTTTCTACAATAAAATGTTTTATCTGAAGAATGATCTCACGGTTATATTCAGGAAGAACCCGGCGATGCTCGGTATCCCCCAATGTAACCGGTATAAGGAAAAGCGATGCTTGCATACTGTTAGTTTTCTGCAAAGTTAGTATTTTTGCACCAAACAAACAGAATAAGATGGCACTTCCTATCGATTTTATCACACGTACCCGTGCCTTGTTAGGCGACGAATATGAGAAACTGGAAGCCGCATTGCAGGCAGATGTTCCCGTAAGTATCCGTATCAACCCTAAGAAAGGGACGAAAGCACCGGAGACTTCACGGGTAGCCTGGAGCGAAACAGGATATTATTTACCCGAACGCTTGTCGTTCACTTTCGACCCGTTGTTCCATGCCGGAGCTTATTACGTGCAGGAAGCCTCTTCCATGTTTCTGGAACAAGCGATCCGCACCTTCGTCAGCGAGCCGGTCAAATGTCTCGACCTATGTGCCGCGCCGGGAGGGAAATCCACCCATCTATTAAGTACCTTACCCGAAGGCAGCCTATTGGTCAGTAACGAAGTGATACGTAGCCGCAGCAATATCCTGGCCGAGAATATCACCAAATGGGGTAACCCGAATAATATCGTGACGAATAACGATCCAGAAGAGATAGGCCGTCTCACCCATTTGTTTGACGTGATCGTCACCGATGTACCCTGTTCCGGTGAAGGCATGTTCCGCAAAGACACCGACAGCACCGGCGAGTGGAGCGTGGCAAACGTCAACCTTTGTGCTTCACGCCAACGGCGTATCATCCATGATATATGGGACGCGCTTAAACCGGGCGGCCTATTGATATACAGCACCTGCACATACAATACGGAAGAAGACGAGGACAACATACATTATATATTGGAAGAACTGGGGGCCGAAGCCCTGACCATTCCTGTTAAAGAAGAATGGCAGATCACAGGCGCACTGCGTTACGATCATCCGGTCTACCGCTTTTTCCCGCATAAGACCCAAGGGGAAGGTTTCTTCCTTGCCGCTCTACGCAAAGCACCCGGTGAAACGAATGAGATCCGTCCTAAAAGTAAAAACAAGAAAGACAAAGGGAAAGCCTCACCAGCCGTCCCTTCTCAGGTAAGTAATTGGATAGAGGGAGCAGACAAGTTCCGCTTCGAACTGCTCAACGACACCATACAGGCTATTCCATCGGCTCATTATGAAACCTGGCAACTGATTGCTGCTCAGCTCCGGATCGTCAGTGCCGGAATACGCATCGGCGAGCTGAAAGGGAAAGACATCCTGCCTGCCCATTCGCTGGCATTAAGTACGGCGTTGAACAGGGAGGCCTTCACCTCCATTGAAATCAGTTGGGAAGATGCTGTCAAATACCTGAAAAAAGAGGTTTTGCTCCTGCCTGAAGAGACGAAGAAAGGTTATGTATTGGTTTGTTACAACGGTTTCCCGCTGGGGTTTGTCAAGCACCTCGGCAACCGTGCCAACAACCTGTATCCCCAGGAATGGCGTATCCGTAGCGGTTACCTGCCGGACAAGGTTATTTTATATCCCGACAACTAAGCAGGCAGCACCTTATAACTAAGGAATCTCTTCCCTATATTTAACCATTTTCCTCCCTACTTTAATATACGCAAGGCAGACACTACATAAATGCAAAGCCAACCTTACATAAAAGTAAGGATTGGATTACAAATATGTAAGGCAGGCCTTACTTTTATCAAAGTTGGGAGGAAAGGAGTTAATTGTCCCTAGGAAGAGGCTTACTAGTAAGCAAGAACCTGCTTAAACCTCGTACGGTCAATACGCCTGGGCTACTACCGGTTTAGGAATATGCACCGTATAGAGAGCCGCTTCAATCCTACGTATCAAATTCCGCTTCGTTGTCTCCGGAGCATAAACAAGGCCTTCCGTTACGACGATGCGCTGAGTCCTCTCATCCAGAAAGGCGTGGCTGACAAACGGCCCTCCCATCTTATCGCCCACCATCTTCCACAAACCGCGCAATACGCCGCAATACTGGTTATTCAAAGTGATCGGTTCATAAGACAGGTCGACACGTGTTTCCGTCGCCATATATGAATTGAGGAAAGCGCCGGGAAGGTTCACTTTCAGGACAGAATCGCGTTTGGCTACCAGATAGTCTTCCGTGAATGTATTCGCATCTGTGTACGGAAAAGAATAGACCAACAGGTCTATGCGTCCTGTCTTGGCATTATTGGAGACCCAGAGAAAGTCGGTTGTGTCTTTAAAGTAGGTCATATCGTCCGGTGCACAAAGCTGAATATTGAACTTTTCCTGTACTTTATCCATGGCCAGTTGGCTGTAATTTTTCTTCAGGATTGCCACACGCCGCTCTTTCTCTATCTTCGAAAAATGATTGACTATATCGGCTTCGTTCAGAGTTAGGTAAGTGACCAGCTCTTCGGATGAAGGGGAACTGAGCCTCATTACCTCCTGCCCTGTCGCCCATTCGTCTTCGCTTTTACTCAAAGATACCTGGGTATATTTCGTCGCATCGATATCGACGATCAGGATGTTACGCACATATCGCAGCAAACCATCGAAAGTTTCTTTCGGGGAGTAGGTTATACGCATAGAGGCTTCCGGCTGGGGAAGTCCGGGAACCGGTGAGGTTAACTGGGCCTTCACCATTTCTCCAGCCTCACCGGCCCAGTCTGTTTTATCCATTACTACCAGGACTTCGTAAGGTAGCCCGGTAGCCCGTTTCTCTACGATCGAGGTATTACAACCAGCCAATGTAAGGAGTCCCAACAGACAAAAGGCAAATAGATGTTGTGTTCTCATAAGCTTCATTTGTTTGTATATTATCAGAGTTAATTATTCACTCCGACAAATGTAGGGGAGAAAAAGGAGAAGGGAAAGGATAGATACCGGACAAACGAGAGAAGCGATAAAGAAATAGTTATCAGCAATATAGATCAAACACAAATAACATTTCCTTCATTTTGCAAGACAATCCCTATCGGCAGAATGATTAATAAAGTCGAATAAACTGATCCAGATCGGTCTTTTCGTCGAGTTGCAAGCGCTTCTTCAGGCGACTCTTCGATTTGGTCAGGGCTTCGGTCGTGTTGTTGAAGACAGCCATCTGGTCTTTACGTGCAAAGTTCCATTTAATCAGGCAACAGATCTCCTCTTCATGCCGGGTGATGCCTGATTTCTCTTTCAACTCAGTAAGGAAGTTGTTGAAGAGAAGATCGGTGGTGTGCAGAAGTTCCGTCCATTCCTGTTTGGTCAGGTTGGTGCGCACGGGATCTTTCTTTAGTTGCATTACAAGGGAGAAGGCATCGGTCACCCCTCCTGCAACCTCCGATATGTCGGAAGAAAGGCGTTCGATGATTTGCTCGCTTTCGCGCACTTTCCGCTGGTAATATTCCAGGTCGGCAATGCGCTCCTTATAGAGTTCCGACTCTTCCGTCAGGTTATGCAGGTCTTCTTCCAGGCGGTTGATCTGCCCGATGTACTCGTATTTCTCTTTCTGGTAATGATAAATGGCGACCTTATTCTTCCTGATCTTTTCCTTCACCAGCCGGTGACGCTCCTTATTGCGTGCCATACGGATACCGATAATGTACCCCAATACCGCACCGGCTATCAGCGCTACCCAACAGAAACAAAAGAGGAAAAAAGTCAGGGAAGAAGGATTGTCCATATCAGTTCTTTCACGATTTATTCTTCAGATACTCATAAATGGCCAGCTGCGAACGCACCTTTTCGGGCGCATCATCCCGCTTGAAGTTGTTATGCAACTGTTCGTCGATCAGGCAGGCCTTTACATTATCGCGCATCTGTATCTTCAGGATATCGATGACTTCCTGTTTGATCTCGGGCACGAGTATCGGAAAGGCAGTCTCGATACGGCGGTTCAGGTTACGGCGCATCCAGTCGGCCGACGTCAGGAAGACATCTTCCCGGCCATCATTATAGAAATACCAGATACGGGAATGCTCCAGAAACATATCGACGATACGGGTTATCCGGATATTGGCACTATACGGTTGATCGGGCACCAGGCAACAAATGCCCCGGACAATCAGATCGATCTCTACACCGTTCTCGCTGGCCCGATAAAGCTCATTAATCATATTCTGGTCATGCAGCCCGTTCATCTTCAAAACGATCCGTCCTTTGCGTCCCTCCTTTACGTGATCGATTTCACGTTGAATCATACGTTTCAGTTCAGGCACCATATTGAAGCGGGCCACCAACAGATGGCGGAAGGTCGGTTCGGCCATCTTCCCTTCCAATACGGCAAAGACTTTGTTTATATCGGTTATGATCTCGTCGTTGCAGGTCAGCAAAGCCATATCCGAATAGATACGGGCAGTCTTCTCGTTGAAATTGCCTGTGCTCAGGTAAGCAAAGTCACGACGTTTGTTCCCATCCTCAGAATCCTTCCGGATGATAACGGCAACCTTGGCATGTACCTTCAAACCGGGGATACTATATATAATACGTATACCGGCCTGCTCCATCCGTTCGGCGGTACTCATATTGTTCTCTTCATCAAAACGTGCTTTCAGCTCTACAAAGACCGTTACCTTCTTCCCGTTCTGCGCCGCACTGACCAGCGTATTGATCACCGCCGAATTTTCCGCCACCCGGTATTGGGTGATCTTTATCTCGTCTACCTTCGGATCGAAAGCGGCCTCCATCAGGAACCGGATCAGGTAGTCGAACGACTGGTAAGGGAAATGCAACATGATATCTTTCTTCTTCACGGCACGGAACACCGATCCCTTTTCATCCAGATAAGGAATACGCATAGGGGAAGGTATCTGCTGCTCCAACTCTTTTCCTTTCGGATTAGGCAACTTGGCCAGGTCCTGCAAATTCAGATAACGACCGCCTACCACCAGATCATCCGTAGTAATACCGAACGCATCACAGATAAAAGATAGGAAATCGTCCGGCATCGCCCTGTCGTACATAAAGCGGCTCAGGTCGCCGATCTTCCGTTTCTTCACTTTCTTACGGATACTCTCCACGATATTTCCTTTCTCGTTCTCGAGGTAAATATCGGCATCACGCGATATCTTGATACTGTAACAGCTATCGATAATATATCCGGGGAATATGTTGGCCAGGTTGGCACGGATGATATCATCGATAAACATGATATAGAACTTCCCTTCATGCTTCGGCAACTCGATAAAACGGGGAACCTTGGCATACGGTATCTTCATCATGGCATAATGATATTCAGGAACCTGCCCCTCTTCCGGTTTCCGCTTGCTTTTCTTTATCATACGGATCACCAGGTATAAACGGCGGTCGCGGATAAACGTACGGATGTCCCCGGCCTGTATCATTACGGGCGACAGGAAAGGAAAGACCTCTTCATTAAAGAAGTTATGAACGAACTCTTCATGGAAAGGTTCCGGCTCGCTTCCCTGATACAGGTAAATGTTCTGTCGATGCAGTTCTGGCAATATCTTTTCCGAAAAGATCCGGTAATATTCCCGTTGCTGGCGGTTCACTTCATTCGTTATCTCAGTCAACACTTCTTCGGCTTCGGCACCGCTTTCTTCTGTGAAGTTCTTTTTCATGATCACTCCGCGGTGTTCGGCCACACGTATTTCATAGAATTCTTCCAGGTTGGAAGAATAGATAGACAAGAACTTGATCCTCTCATAAACAGGGAGTGTATCATCCTCTGCCTCCAGCAAAACACGGTAGTTGAAAGAAAGCCAACTGATGTCGCGTTTAAAGTATTTATATGAATTCTCCATCGTATTCTATTCTTAGCTGCGTAAATATAGATACTTTTGTAGAATAAAAGAAATTGTTATGATTAAAGTTGGACTTCTCTCGGATACTCACGCCTGGTGGGATGATAAATATGCGGAATACTTTGCAGAATGCGATGAAATATGGCATGCAGGAGATATAGGATCGGACGGACTGGCGGCACGATTGGCAGCCCTGAAACCTTTCCGGGCCGTATATGGAAATATAGACGGGCAATCACTCCGGCTGGAATATCCCGAAGTGGCTCATTTCAAGGTAGAAGAAGTAAATGTGATGATGACGCATATAGGCGGCTACCCGGGACGATACAATCCGGCTATCCGCAAAGAATTGTACGACACCCGCCCGAATATCTTCATAGCGGGTCATTCGCACATACTGAAAGTTGCTTATGATAAATATCTTAATTGTTTATATATCAACCCAGGAGCCGCCGGAAAGAGCGGCTTTCACCAGGTCCGTACGCTTGTACGTTTTGTTATTGATGGTAAGAATATTAAAGACTTGGAAGTGATAGAACTCGGTATTCGATAGTAAGTCTATTACTTTCCGCAGCAGAAATTTTCAGCCAGCAATATCGTATTCTGAAGATAAGAGAACTCCTGTTCAAAGTATTCACTGAATACACCTGAATGCAGGTTTTCTTCTACTTGTTTGGCAGTCCATAGCTTTCCGCCTGCCTTTTTACATTGACTCAGTTGCTCTTCCGTACGAAGACAGATCACATAAAGTGATACTAAATGTTTAACCTTCTCGTTTTCGAACGTATAACGTATCAGGAAACGAGGTGTTACATCCTCCTGTTCGGCCAGTTCGCCCACCGACTCACGCACAGTACTTTCAATACTATGCCTGAATAACACATAACTATGGAAAGGATAATCGATCGTATCAGGGGACACGAAAGCATCTTTACTCCTTTTCATCAAATACAGCATTCCGTTATGAATAACGGCTATCCGGACGATCGGATGATAGTATTTCTTTGGCAACGTGCGGCTTACCGAACGTGCAATACAACCAATCACCTTTCCTCCTTCATTCAACACCGGCAACCACATTTCTTTCCGTAAGCTACCTTGCATCAACGACAAACGTACCTGTTCATAAAGAATAACCAGTATACCAACCAATACCCCTAGTTCCCTGTAAAGGAAACGCTCTGTATGTACACTCTGCATCGTATCCGGCAGGATACTGTATACCAGAATAGCAAACAGGTGCAATGTATATAAATTCTGAACAAGCTGGGCAATGAAATAAAATTCATTCAATGTTGTCCGCATTAAAGTCCGTTTATAAGTCGGATGAGCTGATGTTCGTATTTTCTTTAGTACCGAGCGCCGGGTAAAACCGATAAACGCAAGTACAACAACCAACAACACTTCCGTAATCAACGGAGAATAAATAAACAAGACCGGCTCGAGTTTCAAGCAAAGAAAAATAGAATATAACACCAGCGTCATTGCCGAAGGCAACAGCAGGAATTGATATACCTTATCCTTACTTAAGACCTGATAGAGAAAAATACATACAAAGCAAAAGGTAACGCCAATGATGAAAGACAACAGATAAGAAAAGTAATTGTCTAAAAACATAAACAACAGCAATGGCAATAAGCCAATGGCTTGGTTGTCCAATCCTTTCTTAACTTTGTTCATACCCTTTCCCCCTTTCTTCGCACTTTAATAATATAACAACGCAATTTGTTAAATGTTTTCGCAATCAAACATGCTTTTCGGCGTGATAAGAGGAACGAACCAGCGGAGCACTCTCCACCATCCGGAAACCTTTCTCTAAAGCAATTGATTTATAAGCATCAAACTGTTCGGGGGTGACGTATTCGGAAACTTGAATATTTTTTCTTGAAGGTTGTAAATATTGTCCAATTGTTAATACGGAAGCCCCTGTCGCAAGCACATCGTCCATCAGGCAGCATACCTCATCCGGAGTTTCCCCCAGACCGACCATGATACCTGTTTTCGCTGTTGCTCCCTGTCCGGCTATACGGGACAGGACAGATAAACTGACATCATATTTAGCTGCACTACGAACCTGCGGGCTGATACGCCGTACGGTTTCCATATTATGTGAAATAATTTCAGGACCGGCAGCAACAACCCTGTCCACCAGATCAAGACGTCCCTGGAAGTCAGGGATCAGAACTTCAACTGTTGTTTCCGGATTAACCTCCTTGATCGCACGGATAGTATCCACCCAATGCTGGGCTCCCATATCCGGCAAGTCATCCCGGTCGACCGACGTTATTACTGCATGTTTCAAATTCATCAGGCGGATGCTTTCTGCCACGTTGGCCGGTTCTAGCGGATTCAATGGCAACGGCTTGCCTGTAAGTGTATTACAAAAACGACAGGAACGGGTACATATCTCACCGGCAATCATAAAGGTTGCGGTACCACGACTCCAACACTCTCCCATATTCGGACATTTGCCGCTTGTACAGATCGTGTGCAGACAATGAGACTCAACAATACTTTTAGTCCGTGTGAACTGTTCGTTCCCTCCAAGCCGGATCTTCAACCAATCCGGCTTTCTCAAATGTTCTGGCATTATAAATTATCAAATAAGAAATTAGACATCCTGGTATACAAATGATAACGGGTATTGCCACCGTAAATACTATGATTACGGTCTTTATAAACCTGCATATCAAATTGTTTACCGGCTTGTACCAATGCTTCTGCATAATCCATCGTTTGCTGGAAGTGTACATTATCGTCAGCAGTACCGTGAACCAGCAATAGCTTACCTTGTAAGTCTTTTGCCAGACGGATAGGCGATGTAGCAGCATAGCCCGAGAAGTTTTCCTTTGGCGTACGCATAAAACGTTCGGTGTAAACCGAGTCATAATATTTCCAGTCTGTCGGAGGAGCCACTGCGATACCGGCCTTGAAAGTACCGTTACCTACGCTCATCGACATCAATGTGTTGTATCCACCAAAGCTCCATCCCCAGATGGCGATACGGCTGGCATCCACATACGGCAATTTACCTAATGCCTGTGCAGCTTCCACCTGGTCTCTGGATTCCAATTCACCCATCCGCAAGTATGTACATTTGCGGAAGGCTTCACCACGTGCACCGGTTCCCCGGCCATCCACACTGACTACTATATATCCGTTAGCAGCCAGATAGTGTTCCCAGTCAAAACCGTATTTATCCAATACTTGTTGTGAATTAGGACCGCTATATTGAACCATTAACACGGGATATTTCTTCGATTCATCGAAATTCACCGGTTTAACGATCCAGGCATTCAGCTCATAATCAGAAGCTGTATGTACCTTGAAGAATTCTTTTTTAGAGAACGATGTATTAGCCAGTTTTTCTTTCAATGCAGCATTATCCTGCAATACACGTAACTCTTTTTTGCTCTTTGTTTCGTTTACCGTAATCCGGGCGGGAGTGTTCGCATTCGAATAGGTATTTACGAAATAAGCAAAGTTATCACTGAAGTCGGCACTATTCGTACCTTCTGCATCCGTCAACTTTGTTTTTACCCCTTTCGCATCTATCTTATAAACAGAACGACGCAACGGACTTTCTTCCGCCGATTCGTAATAAGTGACTTTTGTCGCATCGTCGTAACCAATCAGACGGGTTACATCCCAGTTCCCTTTTGTCACCTGACGCTGCATTACCCCCGTCGGCGAATACAGATAAATATGGGAATAGCCGTCCTGCTCGTTTACATAAGTAAATCCGGAAGGGAAGAAATGAATAGAAGTCAACCATTCGGAATCCACATAACATTTATTTTCATCACGAAGGATCAGGCGCGATACACCACTCTTCGGATTTACATAATACATATTAAAGAGGTTCTGCTGACGGTTTAAAGTCATTACAGCCAACTGGTCGGAATTAGTCGTAAAAATAATCCGCGGAATATAGCTGTCTGCCTCAACCGGCACTTTCAATTCCTTGATATCTTTAGTAGCGACACTGTAAGAATGCACGGTTACTTTCGAGTTATTTTCTCCGGCTTTCGGATATTTAAAGTTGTAATAACCCGGATATAAACCTGTACCGTACATCTGCATGGAATATTCAGGAACTTCACTCTCATCGAAACGGACATAAGCCAGGTACTCACTATCGGGCGACCAGGCCATCAGGTTTGTTACTGCAAATTCCTCTTCGTACACCCAATCGGTAATACCGTTCAGGATTTTGTTCAGTTCACCATCTTTGGTTACCTGCACTTCAGTATCGTAATCGAACTTACGAACCCATATATTGTTATCCACAACATAAGCACACATACGTCCGTCAGGCGAATAAGTCGGAATCATCTGTTTGTTCTTCGAGTCCGACAAAGGCTTTACATAGTTACGACGCACGTCATAATCGTAAACAGTAGCCTTGAACGAACGACGATAAATCGGTTCAGTCTCTCTCCAAACCAATATATGATGACCGGTACTGCTGATATCATATCCATCGAAGTCATCAAATGTCGATTCGCGGGCAGTGCGGGCATTAAACAAGGTATCTACCGGATTACCCGTACGATATGAATATTTAATGATCATACTCCGATCCTTGTTCATTGCTGTATAATGCTCACCATCCGGCAACGACCGCATTTCTCCAATAGCTGTTACCTGACGGAATTTACCATCTGTAATTTCTTTTAAATCTACACGTTTGCTCCCGTTCTGAGCAGATACGCTTCCAATTATCACCAATGAAAGCAAGAAACCAACACCCAATCGTTTCATGAATACTTCTAATTTTATTTTGAATAGGTCGCAAAGTTAGCATTTTATCATGGTAAACCCTTCACCTTTAAAGGTAATTTATGTACCAGCCCGGGTAAGCTCGGGCATTTTATCGTTAAATTAACCACCGGACATTGGCGATTAACCATTATAAATTACCTTTGCCTCATGGAAAACGTAAAGCCTTATAATGATTTCGGTGATTTTCTACGGAAAGTATTCCCTTACAAAGTACAGAAAATCTCTATAAACGCCGGCTTCACCTGCCCTAACCGTGACGGCTCAAAGGGTTGGGGAGGATGCACTTATTGTAATAACCAAACATTCAGTCCGGAATATTGCCACACAGAGAAAAGCGTATCCGAACAATTGGAAGAAGGCATCCGCTTCTTCTCCCGCAAATATCCGGAAATGAAATACTTGGCCTATTTCCAGGCGTATACCAATACATACGATGAACTGAATTCGTTGAAAGCCAAATACGAGGAAGCCTTATCACATCCCGAAGTGGTCGGGCTGATCGTCGGAACGCGCCCGGACTGTATGCCGGAAGCTTTGCTGGACTATTTCACCTCCCTCGCCAAAGAAAAGTTTGTGATGATAGAATACGGATTGGAAAGTACATTAGATAAAACATTGATCCGCATCAACCGCGGACATACTTACGAAGAATCGGAAACAGCCATCCACCGGACAGCCGAAAGAGGCATCTACACCGGAGCCCATCTGATCCTGGGTTTACCGGGAGAAAGCCGCGAAGAGATACTGCATCATGCCGATCGATTATCCGCATTACCGATCACAACGCTAAAGCTTCATCAATTGCAACTGATCCGCAACACCCGCATGGCGAAGGAATATGCCGATCATCCGGAAGAGTTCCATCTTTATACGGCCGACGAATACATCGACCTGGTGATCGACTTTATAGAAAAATTAACCCCCTCTATTGTAGTAGAGAGGTTTGTATCGCAATCCCCGAAAGAGCTGTTGATCGCTCCCGACTGGGGACTTAAAAACTTCGAATTTACCGCTAGAGTAAATAAGCGTATTGCCGAAAGAAATGCACGGCAGGGACGACTATTTATTCCTTTTTCTTAGGAGCCAGTTCCCCGTAGAATGTGATATTCTGCTTATTGACAGGTGTCACATTTATAGTTGCGGAACCATTAGAGAATACCTGTACATTAAATGTATATGTATCGTCGTCTGTCTGGGCACGAAACTGTATTTGAGCGGTTCCCTTTTTGTTGAAAGAGGTTTGATAATCGGTAATTGATTTTTCAAATCGCAACCCGTCACCGCCACCATAAGGAGCCGAATATGCTCTTCCGAAATAAGGAAGATAGGAAATAGCCGAGTCGCCGCGCATTTCCAGAGAATAGGGAGAGGTCAGATTGAGAGAACGCCCTCCCATGGGTATCGCACGGTTCACATCTATCGTAAACCGTTTACTTTCTATTAATTCTTTTACTTCTTTTTCTTTTTGTTCTTTCTTTTCCTTCTTGGTTTGGGCACAAAGGGATTGCCCTATTAAAGCGAGGACAATCCCCAGTATCCAGAATAACCTAACGTTCTTCATAACCTTAATAACTAATACACAATTTGCCTTTTATATATAAGACAATTATAAGATGACAAAAGTTTAAGTCAGACCCGTTAATTTAACACAACAAAAGGTTAACAAAGTTATAGGATGATACCGGAGACAACTAACCTCATTTATAACACAGAAAGTAGTCAACTAAAACCGTTAAACGATTCGAGAGAATAAAGAAGTATCATATATTATGATACTGAATTCCCACATATTATGAAAATATATTCTCATATATTATGATACTCCAATTTCACTATATATGACAATTTAGACCTCCGCATAGGGTTCACCGAAGCGAATAGGTTCAAATATTATCAATTAAAAACCAAAGCACTTGCGTATGTCCGTCAACTTTACGTAATTTGCTGTACATTATAATTCTGAATTGGAATAAACAAATTTATGGAGAAAAAACATCAGTATCAGGGCTTAACCAAACAAGAAGTTGAAGAAAGCAGGCGCCTTCACGGCGAAAATATCCTTACACCTCCCGAGAAAGCTTCTCTCTGGAGTCAATTCCTCGAAAAGTTCAATGATCCGATCATTAAGATCCTGCTGGTAGCATGGTTATTGTCGATGATCATCGCCGGCGTACATTGCTGGGGACCGGAGGCAAAGGGCTTCACCGCTTTTCTCGAACCGATCGGTATATTCTTTGCCATCATGCTGGCATCGTGCGTAGGGTTCTTTTTTGAACTGAAAGCCAACAAAGCATTCGATATACTGAACACAGTGAACGATGATACATTCGTAAAAGTAATCCGCGAAGGAAATATCTGCCAGATCACTAAAAAAGAAGTGGTAGTAGGCGACATCGTCGTACTGGAAACGGGAGAAGAAATACCCGCCGACGGTCGACTGCTGGAAGCTATATCCTTACAGGTTAACGAGTCGACCCTGACCGGCGAACCAATCATCAGCAAAACAACCAACGAAGCTGAATTCGATAACGAAGCAACTTACCCATCCAACGCTGTGATGCGTGGAACGACCGTAGTAGACGGACACGGTGTGATGGAGGTCGAACTGGTCGGTGACGCTACCGGATACGGAAAAGTGTATGAAGGCTCCCAAATAGAAAGTGACGTCGAGACCCCGTTGCAGATGCAGCTGAAAGGACTTGCCGCCGTGATCAGTAAAGGTGGATACACCGTAGCCGGGCTTACTTTCATCGCCCTATTGGCCAAACTGTTCCTCACCTCTTCCGGTATGCCGGTAATGGATTTGATCTCTCACATACTGAATATCTTTATGATAGCAGTAACCCTGATCGTTGTATCCGTCCCCGAAGGTTTGCCGATGAGCGTCACCCTGAGCCTCGCGCTCAGCATGAACCGGATGCTTAAAACGAACAACCTGGTCCGTAAGATGCATGCCTGTGAAACAATGGGAGCTACAACCGTGATCTGCACTGACAAGACCGGAACACTGACACAAAACCAGATGCAGGTCTATCAGACAAACTTTTACAACCTAAAAGACCAGAAACTGGGTGACGATGAACTAAGCAACCTAATCAAAGAAGGTATCTCGGTTAACTCTACCGCCTATCTTGACTTCTCGGAAGATAAAGTAAAGACATTGGGCAACCCCACCGAAGCAGCCCTGTTGCTTTGGCTGAACAGCCAGGGCCAGAATTATCTGACATTACGGGAGGAAGCACCGGTTCTGGCACAGCTCACCTTCTCGACAGAAAGAAAGTACATGGCAACTGTCGTACAGTCCGCCTTGCTCGGTAAAAAGATATTATACGTCAAAGGCGCTCCGGAAATCGTACTGGCAAACAGCCAGCGTGTAGCGACCGACGGAGATTACAAGCCGGTAGAAGCCTGCAAGGCCGAAATTGAAAAGCAACTATTGAATTATCAGAATCAGGCGATGCGTACACTCGGATTCGCTTACCAGATCATTGAAGACGGGAAAGACGAAGCCTATTTCGTAAACGGACGCTTACATGGAACCGACCTGACTTACCTGGGGATCGTTGCTATCTCCGACCCAGTCCGGGCAGATGTCCCCGCAGCTGTTCAAAGCTGTCTGAACGCAGGCATAGACGTAAAGATCGTAACAGGAGATACACCGGGAACAGCCAAAGAGATCGGCCGTCAGATCGGGACATGGAAACCGGAAGATACCGACCGTAATATCATCACCGGCCCAGGCTTCGAAGCTTTAACCGATGAAGAAGCATTGGATCGTGTACTCGACCTGAAAATTATGTGTCGCGCCCGTCCAACCGACAAGCAACGCCTGGTCCAGTTATTACAAAAGAAAGGGGCCGTTGTTGCTGTAACCGGCGACGGAACGAATGACGCTCCGGCTCTGAAAGCCGCACAGGTAGGTCTTTCGATGGGAGACGGAACATCCGTTGCTAAAGAAGCCAGCGATATTACGATTCTGGATAACTCCTTCGGAAGTATTACCCGCGCCGTTATGTGGGGACGTTCCCTGTACCGTAATATCCAGAAGTTCCTGCTCTTCCAGTTGACAATCAATGTGGCTGCCTGTCTGATCGTTTTGTTAGGCTCGCTGTTCGGAACCGAATCACCGCTTACCATTACTCAGATGTTGTGGGTAAACCTTATCATGGATACATTCGCAGCCGGGGCACTGGCCTCCCTTCCTCCTAACGAACGGGTTATGAAAGACAAACCCCGCCGTAGCGGAAAAGACGGAGACTTTATCATCACCCGCCCGATGGCTTACAACATCTTCGGAGTAGGCTTGGCTTTCGTCATCATCCTGATGGGAGTATTATACTACTTCCACGCACAGACCGGATTAACTCCGCACGACCTGTCCTGGTTCTTTAGCTTCTTCGTGATGCTTCAGTTCTGGAATATGTTCAATGCCAAAGCGTTCATGGAAGGCCGTTCGGCTTTCGCCAACCTGAAAGAGAGCAAAAGCTTCCTGTTTGTAGCATTGCTGATCCTGATCGGCCAATATCTGATCGTCACTTTCGGAGGAGAAATGTTCAATGTAATTCCTCTATCGCTGAAAGACTGGGGTATCATCATCGGTTCTTCCTCCCTGGTTCTCTGGGTAGGTGAAATTGCACGCGGAATCAGCCGGCTTACAAAGAAGTAAGCCGGAACTAACAAATCAAGATAATAACTTGCTGTGTTAGATTATAATATTTACATTTGCTTAAATTGAAAGCGAAAAGAATATGGAAATAAAAATAAAACACGGAATAGAGACAGTGATCAGTCTTTCCGGTCAACTGGACACCTTGAGTTCGCCCGATTTGGAAAAAGAGATCATGGACATCCTTGAGAAAGATGTAAAGAAAGTAATACTCGATGGCACTGACCTTAGTTATATCAGCAGTGCCGGCCTGCGTTTACTTCTCATTCTACAAAAAAAAATGAGCCAGAAAGGCGGGACTTTCGTGTTGAGGAATATCCAGAGCAGCATTATGGATATATTCAAAATAACCGGATTCAACTCTTTCCTTACCATTGAGTAATAAGATCCAAACTCCGGTAAAATGACCAGCACACTACATATTAAGAATAATCCTGACCAGCTTGCCCTTCTGTATGATTTCCTGGAACAGCAAGCTGGACGTTGCGGTATTGATGCAACATTGCTTATACAGATAAAGTTGGCAATGGACGAAGCTGTAACGAATGTTATTCAATATGCATATCCCAATTCAGAAGGCGATATACGCATTGACATGGGGTGTGAAGAGGGAGTGTTGAAAATAGTTGTGACCGACAACGGCATCCGGTTCAATCCGCTGGAAAATCAGGAACCGGATATAACCCTTTCGGTAGAAGAACGCCCGATCGGCGGACTGGGTATTTTCCTGGTTAAACAATTGATGACGGATGTCAGGTATGACCGTTCCGAAGGAAAGAATATATTAACAATGACCAAAGAAATTCAGTAATATGGCCGACTTCGATATTAAAGAAATAGCTTCCCTCAAAAGACAACTGCGCATCATAGAAAAGTTGACGCTGGTTGGCTGGATACTTATTATTGCAGGCCTTTATTACGATTGGGAAACGGTTCCCGGCATCGCTATCGTTGTAGAGATTATTCTCTATATCTTAAAAGGACGTTTGCGGAAAAAGCTGAAGCAAAAAGAATACCTTGCCAAGATAGTGGAAGAACGTACCATCGAGCTCCGTATCCAGCGCGACCAGGTATTGAAAGAATCGGAAAAACTGTCGAAAGCACTGGATGCTCTGGCCGAAGCGCAGGACGAACTGGTACGGAAGGAAAAGCTGGCAACCGTAGGACAGCTTACACAGGGATTGGTAGACCGTATCCTCAATCCGGTAAACTACATCAATAACTTTGCCGGCCTATCGGCAGACCTGATCAAGGAATTGAAAGAGAACATCACGGACGAGAAAGCCGTCATGACAAAAGAAATCTATGAAGACAGTGTCGAAATACTCGATATGATAGAAGGTAACTTGCAAAAAATCAATGAGCATGGTTGTAACACGGTCCGCATCGTCAAAGCTATGGAAGAGTTGTTGAAAGACCGTCACGGCGATGTTACAGTAACCGATCTGAGCGAGTTGTGTAAGGTCAACATAGATGTTCTCAACAAATTATTCAAAAAAGAAATTGAAGAAAACCAGATACAGATAAACCTCGAATGCCCGGAAAAGCCGCTTATGGTGGAAATCGATATCGAACAGATGAATAAAGCAATAGGCAGCATTCTTAAAAACAGCATTTATGCACTGCTCCGGAAACTCCAGAAAGAAAGTTTCACTCCGTTTATTACGATCAAATTGGAGGAAAGAGCAAACAATACTGCATTTATCAGTATCTATGATAACGGAATAGGTATCGAAGACAATATCAAAGACAGGATATTCGAACCATTTTTTACAACGAAACCTTCGGCTGAAGCAGCCGGTGTCGGGTTGTATCTCTGCCGTGAAGTTATCCTTAACCATCAGGGTTCGATCCTGGCGAAAAGCGAAAAGGATAACTATACTGAATTCCTAATTACAATTCCCATCAGTCAAAAAAGGATCAACAATGAATGAGAATACCCAAAAAGAGATTGAGAATCTGCGGAAGCAGATCAGCCAGCAGGAAAAGATGGCTTCGCTCGGATTATTGAGTGCCGGTATTGCGCATGAGATACAGAATCCGCTCAACTTCGTAATCAATTTCAGCAAAGTTTCGCAGAAGCTACTAAAGGATATGCAGGAAGTGCTGGACGAGCTCGGGGATGCATTACCGGAAGACTCGGTCGAAGAGATCAAAGAAATTATGTCCGACCTGGAGGGGAATATGACTAAGATCGAAGAGAACGGCAACCGCGCTTCGAGCATTGTGCGTGGCATCCTGCTCTACTCGCGTGGCAAAGACGACGAATATATCCCTACCGACCTGCAACAGCTGACCAAAGAATATATATGGCTTTCTTACCATGCCGTCAGAGCGAATAATAAAAGCTTCAACGTGGCTATACAAGAGAATTATGCCGACGACTTGCCATTGGTAAAGATTATTCCGCAAGACTTCAGTCGTGCCATACTCAACCTGATGAACAACGCCTGTTATGCCGTATTCAGCAAATCGAAAGAGGCAGCCGACACAGCTTACCAGCCCACCATCAAGGTTTCCCTAAAGAAAGAAGACAACCGTATCTCCCTGGTTATAGAAGATAACGGACAGGGTATTTCCGAAGAGGTAAAGAAGAAACTTTATACTCCTTTCTTCACTACAAAGCCGATCGGGGAAGGTACCGGCCTGGGGTTGTCGATCACTAAATCGATTATCGAACAAAAACACAACGGTACGATCGAGATGGAGTCCTGTCCCGGCGAATATACCCGTTTTACTATTTCTATTCCTATCCAACAATAACAGAGACAAAAGTCATGGCTATAAAAATATTAAGTGTAGATGATGAATTAGACCTGGAAAGGTTGCTTACCCAATACTTCCGTCGCAAGATAAAGAAAGGAGAATATGAATTCTATTTTGCGCACAACGGACTGGAAGCACTTCAACTCATGCTTGTCCAACCGGATTTCGATGTTATATTAAGCGACATCAATATGCCGGAAATGGACGGGTTGACATTGCTTGCCAAAATAAACGAGATGCAGAATCCGGCTCTGAAATGTATCATGGTTTCAGCCTACGGCGATATGGAGAATATTCGTAGTGCCATGAACCAGGGGGCATTCGACTTTACGACAAAGCCAATCAACCTGGAAGACCTGGAACGTACGATCGAAAAGGCAGCTGAACAGATATCCTTCATCAAGAAGGCACAACAGGAACACTCACAGTTGGAATCTATCCGTAACGACCTGCATATCGCCCAGGAAATACAACAGACCATCCTGCCGAAAACATTTCCGCCGTTTCCGGAATTGAAATCATTCGACATCTACGCCTATATGAATGCGGCTAAATATGTGGGAGGCGACTTTTACGATTTCTTCCGCATAGACCAGGATCGTTTGGGATTCGTAATTGCAGATGTTGCAGGTAAAGGAGTCCCGGCTGCCATCTTTATGGCGATCAGCCGGACGGTTATCCGGACAATCGCACTGAACGAAAATTCAGCAGCCATGTGTATGCAACGTTCGAATGCATTTCTTTGCCAGGAAAATACAAACGAAATGTTCGTCACCGTATTCTATGGCATACTGAATCTGAATACAGGCCTCGTGACCTATTGCAATGCAGGACACAACCCTCCTATCCTGATGAAAGCAGATAATACAGTTGTATCCGTACCGCTGACAAACGACTTTATATTAGGAAGCATAGACGATATCACCTATCACGAAAAAACTTTACAGCTATTGCCGGGAGACAACCTGTTGCTCTACACCGACGGAATCACAGAAGCGATGAATACCCGCCACGAGCAATACAGCGAACAACGGTTGCTTGAAAACTGTCAGGAGTTGATCGGAAAGAGTCCGAAAGAGATTGTAGACAAAATAACGGAGCAAGTTGGAAAGTTCGTTGTCGGAGCCGTACAATCGGACGACATCACGTTGTTGTCCATCACGTATCAAGGCTAACTTACTTTTACCGGATAAAAAAACGGAGATGCACCGATCGGTGCATCTCCGTTTTTTATATACATTATATATATGTACTTATTTCAGCAAAGCATCACGGATACCCATGATTTCTGCATTAGCAGCTCTGGCATCCTGGATTGTTGCTACTTTTTCTTTCAGCGGACTGATGGTTGTACCCAGCTGTTGCAGATCCGGATAATAAGAAGCCAAATCGGCAACTACTTCTTCCAGCATAGTCACACGTTTTTCCATATTGGCAGACAGACCGGCAGATGTAGCATCCCCCTTAACAACCAATGTTGGATTAGCAAGCAGACAAGCATATTCAGCAGAAGATGCACCTAAGATTTCGATCTGTACATCTATTTTATTTTCTGCAGCCATCTTATCGATGATCTTATCTTCCTGTGCATTCATGAAAGCCTGCAATTGTTCTTTAGTTGCATCTTTCGGAGCTTCTTCTTTCAGAATATCCAATACAAAAGAAACATTCAGGTCTGTAGCCAGTTTTACAATGGCACCTTCTACCTCAGCAGTAGGCTGGCCGATAGCTTTCAATACGTTGTAATCAGCCATATACATACCAAGTGCACGTGCTTTCTGTGTAGCAGTACTCAGTTCAGCAGCTTTAGCTACCGGCAGCATATATGTCAAATCAGCCACTTTAACCTGAACTTCGCCGCTTGACAAACGATAAGGAAGCTCAGACTCCGGCATATCAGCCAGGAACTTAACAGTTTCCTGCTTTACCTCTTCTGTCAACAAATCTTTCGGAGCTTTACCGGCTATAACGGCAGCTTCTTCCGTTTTCTGGGCATCATCAGATTTCTTAGCTCCGTTACAGGAAGCCATGCCTACCATTAATGCGGCTATTGCAAGCACGCTTAATACACTCTTTTTCATGTTACTTTATTTAATAATTTATATTCCAGCTTTTTCACTCTTCTCTCAGGAAACGTCCCGGAAACTCTGCGAATATAGCGATAATCGCTAAAAACGCAAAGAAACCTATAATCAATAAATTAAAATTATACGTAGAAATTGAAATACCACCCAAATTTTTCTCATAAGCATAGAAAGGAGCTCTGCCATACGGGTTATCCGGCACTACATATATTTGACCTATCGCAGGATAAATACGATGGCCATACTCTTTATAGAAATTACGTCCACCAGCTCCCATCACCAGATCTTCGATAGCCGAGTTATGGTGTTCTTTCTTTTGGGCGGTTACCCACTCAGCTCCTTTCTCACGTATATCCTCCTGTTGCACCTGATCCAGATAAGCAGTAAAGTTATGCGCACGTTCATGCAGGGCCATATCCACCTTATCCAAATACGACAAATAGCTTTCGCCCTTCGCATAAGGAGCAATACGGGCTGCATGTCCCAACACAGCCAGTTCATTTTCTACCATCAATCGTTTGTCGGAGTCATCCTTTATTTCTAGTTGTTCAGCCAACCGACGTACCTCTTTCGCATGTATATTCTCATAATACTGTGCCAGATACTTTTCTCTTTCAATTGGAAAATAAGCCTGGTTATAAGCATTATCGGCAAACTGCTCCACCATCAAGGCCTCGAAAGCCCAGCGTGAAGGAATAATTTCACCGATCAGCGGCACTTTATTTTCCTTCGATGCACGGGTATTCAAGTCATCGAACTTGATCACCAATCCACAAAGTAATATCTGCGGAATAAGCAAAAGAGGGATCGTGATATAGATGGCAACAACAGAATTCATCGACTGCGACAAGATCAATCCCGTCAGATTTGCCAGGAAAGAGGTAGCCCAAAGGATACTCCACCAGATACCGAACATCTCCCATCCAACTCCCATGATAGCATTCCCCACTAAAACAAAAAGTAAAGACTGTAGTCCCGATACTATCAGAAGGTAAACCATCTTGGAAGTAAGGTAGCTACTGCGGCTCAACCGGAGAAAATGTTCACGCTTCAGGATAGGCTTGTCTTTTATGATCTCTTCGGCACTTATGCTTAGCCCCATAAAGGTCACGACAATAACCGACATAAAGATATAAGACACAAAGTTCTTGTTGGCTAGCAGAGTATACTCGTCGCCATCCACATAACGGGTAAGCAAAGCGACAATCAATGCCAATAAAGGAGCTTCCAGTAAGGTAATTGCCAAATACTGTTTATTAACCAACTTTGTTCGGATATTCCGTTCCAGGAAAATACAAAATTGCTTAAACCAGGAAGGTTTCCGCTGTTTGCTGTCAGGCAAATCTTTCTCCTCGACATCTGTGTAATCTGGTCGCGCCGAGACATATTTCTCATGCCATTCCTCGGGGGTAAACTTCCGGATATTCGTCTGGTTACCACTATCGTCGATCTTCTTCGAGTCTATGATGTTCAATATCAATTCCGGATTGACATTTCCGCAGGTACTGCAAACACTGATATCCGGATCGGTATATTTAGCCGCTTGCTTGAAATAGATAATTGCTTCTATCGGATTCCCGTCATAGATAGGATACCCTCCCCGATCCAACAACCAAAGACGGTCGAACAACTTATAGATTTCCGACGATGGTTGATGAATATTCACGACAACCAGCCTTCCGCGATGGGTCTGTTCTTTCAACAGCATGATAACTTTCTCTGAATCTGACGAAGACAAACCGGAGGTAGGCTCATCCAGATACAGAATAGCCGGCTCACGAATCAGTTCGAGAGCAATATTCAATCGTTTACGTTGTCCACCACTGATCGTTTTGCGGATGGGCGAACCGACTTCCAGATCTTTTATACCTTCCAGATCCAAATCTTTCAGGACAGCATCGACCCGTTCTTTAATCTCCGGTTCCGAAAGACAGGCAAAACAAAGACGGGCCGTAAACCAAAGGTTCTGATAAACGGTAAGTTCTTCAATCAACAAATCGTCTTGCGGAACAAAACCGATCAGTTGCCGGGCTTCGGGCGCATCCAATGGATAACCGTTCACAGTTATACTCCCTTCGTCCGGACGGATATTCCCGTTCATGATACCCAGTAAAGTAGACTTACCGACTCCACTTCCTCCCATAATGGCAACCAGTTGTCCCGACTCCAGGTTGAAGGAAAAGTTATGCAGTCCGTTGGAACTATTTTTAAAAGTAAAATTCAAACCTCTACCAGCCAGAGAAATCGTTTCTTTCCGTTCATTCTTATTATAGACAGTCAATAAGTCACTGTAATAAACCGGAAGAAACAAAGGTCCTTTCAATACGCTACTATGCTGCCAGGCATAAAATATTCCCGATGACAAAGGGATATCGTTCATGAAAACGACCCCTGAGCCATAATAGGTAAATATCTGCTTATCGAACCGACGGATAAAGAGTACACGGATAAATCCGTCCATCCCCTTACGGGTTATATGGTTTTCAGCTTCAATATCTTCTCCACTGATAAGAAGTAAAGAAGAAGACGGTTTCCCGATTATAAATGCAAGTATGTCGTCAAACTCTTCCTGTGGAATGGCAAAAATATCGGCCACCAGATGAAAAAGAGACAGATGGTTTTCAAACTCTTCACTATTGGAATAAGCAAACTCCACAAAGCGAATTAGGAGAAGAAGTTGTTCTTCCGCCATCAGCTTCACCTTCATCTGCTCACAGATATTACGTACCACTCCCTCTTTATCCACAGGAAAAAGAGGATCGTCATACATACTCCGCAACTCACTGTATAACTCAATATACTCTTTATGAGAACGAACACCAAAATGACTGGACAAATAAAAATGAACCGCCCGGCTTGCCTGCTGTTCCTCTATGCGCACAGCCGAAGCAAAAACAGCAAACAGATTTAATAAACCGTTCAGAATGGTTTCATTCATATATTCATAGATAATGATGATTTACAGGACAAAGATAAAACTTAATACTTTATATATCATAAAAGAAAACCAGCTAAATCCCAAGTATAACACAAAAAGCAGCTATCTTTTGAGATAACTGCTTCTATTTTATGAGCCGAAAGCCGGACTTGAACTGGCAACCTAGCTACCAACACAACCAACTGAGCTATTGCGGCTTATCTGTTTTACCTTCGCCGTTTTTTGTTTTATACTTGCTTGGTTTACACCTCTGCTTACATGAGCCATTCATTAATAGATCAGTTAATCATCTCTGTTATAATATTATAGCATATAAAAAGATTAGGCACGTTTTTAACTTCATTATTCGATCTGTTAAAAATCGTGCCTTATTTCAGTGTAGGTATTTAATCTTCCCAATATTCTATGTTTGCAATAAAAGCATCTTCACTCTCACTGCTAAGAATAGGAACACCATTGTCCAATTCAGTACAGATTATTTTTGTGGGATAACCCTCTTCATCTAACTTATATTCGAAAGAGATAGTATCCCCCCGATCTGTAACTGAAGTCTCCAGATTTTTGGAATGTTTCCCATATAATCCATTATAAAATAAATAAAAGGCATTATGTAGAGCAAACTCGTCCACTCCAAGTTCCCATGGCATCTCAAAGCTTAATGTGCAGAACTCATCAGAAAAAAGCATCGGTGAGATGCCCGCTTTATTAGGAAAAGTTCCAAGTTTAATATAGTCTGTGCTGCTTTTATTATCTGCGAAAAAAGCGACTGTAGTCAGGTTTCCACTTTCATATTTATAGGCATAATAGTAGCCAGTATCCATATATTTAATTTTTAGACAACCATCTCCCCAATATTCAAAAGAATGACTCCATTCGTTCTTTTCGTTGTAAACAAGTTTTTCAATATACCCCGAATCATTTAGTTGAAGTACCTGCTTATGTGAGTAATCGTTACAAGTGACCTCATAGATAACTTTTTTATCTTGATAAGTAAATGTAGTAACAGCATCATATTCCGGTAAATCATACCAGTCAGAATTTTCTATGTGAGATTCAATCTTGATAATATGGCCTTGGTCGTCATAAGTTAATTTGTCTTCAGTGAAAAGTCCTGAAGGTCGATCAACTTTTAGTGTTTTAATACGTTTAGTCTTTATTTCTGGATTCTCAGGATCTTGTGGATTTTCTGGTTGTTCCGGTTTAATCGGATCAACAGTTACAGGATCATCGCCTCCACAACTGAACAAAGTACATACAGCAATAAGCATAAAAAGTAAATTTCTAGTCATAACAATTAAATTTCACCCTCCCTGTTCCCTCCGTTCGGATAAAAAAATAAAAGGTGTGGGAACTGTATTTGTTTTATCCTATTATCAGGCTCTCGCATTGCCCATGGTACGGATAAAACAACAGTAACCCACACCAGTTTTGTATATAGTTACCCTCACAGGTAAGTTTAATACAAATGATGCGGGTGCTATTGTACCATCTTCGTACCATTTTCAAATTTGCGAGATTTGATAATAGAAGATAATTTCAATAACACCTTTCGTTAAACATATGTCCTCTCATACTATGCCTATCGCTTTAGGTGTATGAGATTGTTGCAAATGTACGAAAAGTGTTTAGTATTCCTATCGTTGCGATTAAAATATTAAACACTGTTTTTTCATTTAAGCCTTATTCTTCCTATTGATTTGTTAATAAGTGTGTGAAACATGAACACTAGAAAAGGGAAGATAAGCAATGCACAGCCTACATAAATATCAATGCTGTTAACACAATGAATAACAATCCTTTCATGCTATCTCTTTCATTTATAAATGAAACCTCTCTATATTTATAAAGGGCATACCATTTTAAGAGGCACACCGAATTAAGCTGGCATCTTCTTTTTTAAATGGTTATAAATGAAAAAATCCTCTAGTCTAGTGACCAAAGGATTTATTTTCGAAGTTGAAGTATATTCCAGAAAAATCACGTAACACCTTTTGAACAAAGTGTATAAAGCGATTAATTATATTTCATTCTTTTGAAGTAATCATTTTCATTGTTTCAAAAGTCTTTTTTAGTGCTTCTATTATTTTGTCTTGGTCATTACCTTCTATTATAGGCAAATGAAGATAAGAACGTCCATCATTATATTCATCAAGGAAAATATATTCAGGAAAATGTTTAAGGACGTTATCTTTATAGGGGAACCAATCTTTCATTTTCCAAGTAGTTATATATATATGAAATTTTGCACATGGATCATCCTTTGTTGCTTCATAACTTGATTCAATACCAATTCTATGTTCCTCATCATTAAAACTTATGCCTAAATCCCATCCTTGCCAAACCCACCATTTACGTCCTGTAACATCACTTATTCGCTGTTCCAAAATAGATATTTGTTCTTTTTGATAAGATAGAATATTTTCTTTATATCTATTAAATCTTCCTATCAGTTCTTCTATCTCTTCTTTATTTTTAAAGAAAAAGTCGTTTTCTATATTTGTATTTGAATTATCCATATTATCTATTGTTTTCATAAAGTCTAACATATAAGTAAGATATTTTTGATTGCTATTTGTTATGTAGTTACCTAAATTTTGATAAACAGATTCAAATAGTTCCTTGTAAGTTAGTGATATAAATCCATTTACCTTAAGTGTTCTTTTGGCAGATATACAAGTGATAGGTTTTATAGATAAAACCAACAGTATTTGTATTTTGTCTTTGTACGCGTCTTGTATATGTCTTGTATATTCGTTTAACGGATTATATACATCAGCGGTCGTCTTATTCTCAATACCTATAACAAACTTATCAGATATGATTGTTAAATCGATTCGTTTGCCATTTGCATTTTCCTCTGTTACAACATTCACATTATCTGTGATTTGATAAACTTGAGTTTGTTTTATTGCATCCAATAGTGACACTAACCACAGAGCTTTAAATCCATGCTCAGCTTTTGGGTTGAAATAAAATTGTAAAACTCTACTACAGATTTCTTCAAACCTATTATATGGATATTTACAAATCTCCATAAAAGTAGGAGATATTTCTTTCTTAGGCAATTGAGCAAAATCGCGGATAATAGTTGAAAATTTATCTATTTCACTTTTCATCTTTCGTATGATAACTATAGAGTTGCTTTATTTGTTATTTACAAATATAGGAGAATTTTATCACATAAAATAGTTTTTCTTTTTTAGATAGCTTAATACTAAACATACATAAAAGGATATCTACCATAGCTTGATAGCAAATATCCTTCTGTATATCATTCTTTTAACAGAGACTTAAAGGTTCTTGTAGATCTTTGGGTTAAACAGAGATATTCCCAATAAAAAAGCAGCTATCTCAAAAGATAGCTGCTTCTATTTTATGAGCCGAAAGCCGGACTCGAACCGGCGACCTATTCATTACGAATGAATTGCTCTACCAACTGAGCTATTTCGGCAACATTATATATTTACTTGTTACTTGTTTTTCAATTCGGGCACAAATGTAAAAACTCTATTCGACATCTGAAAGAAGTTTGGCTAAAAAATCATCTAAATCTGCATCTAAATCTTTCAACAGCGGATCGTCGGCGCGCAAAACTTCATCGTCGAGGAAGAGAAGTTCCTCTATTACAACGAAATCCTCGTCTGTCAGGTTTACAGAGAAAGGTTTCATGATGTGAGGACTGTCAAATATATTTTTTGCAACTAAAAGAGTCAGCACAGATTTCACGGTGTTGGCTACCTGCTTGTTGAATTTGTCTTCTTCACAGGGACAGCCTACCCAGTCGAATACGATCGTCTTGTCCAACAACCGTTCCTCTTCGTCATAGATTTGTAGCTCCCCGCTTTCAGGGTCAGCCTGGACATATAGGTCACTGTGATAGCTATTGGAATCATCGGCAGTCAGTTTTCCGATAGCGGAAGTAAAGGTTGTCTCCAGGACAGACTGAATCTTTGCATTATTTGCACTCATAACTCTTTTTTTATTCTTTTTGAATCGTCTGTCAAAAGTAGTAATAATTCGGAGAATATATGATATTATTCTCCAAATTGCATATTAAGTTTTTTATCCGAGCGTATCCGGTTTGCTAACGCTTCTACATAAAGATATAAAAGACGGGTGTTCTTACCCTGGTCGCCTTCATTCTTTTTAAACAGGTCGTATGACTTTTTAGCCCAATCGTACGCCTCCTTCAACTCACTTTTCATTTCATATCCCAAAGCGATATTGGATGCGACTTTTGCCTGAGTCTTCCAGCTATTGGAAGTCTCATACAGATGTTGCCAGCGCTCGGCTGCCTTTTCCCACTTCTCTGAACGGGCATAAGCAGTAGCTTCTTTCCAATGCGCTCCCATACCCGAATAGAACCAGCGAGTCTCACGAGTCCAGTGAGGAACAAAATTAGGGCTTGCTCTCATACCGATATACTCGCCCGATGCACGTGCAGCGTCATCCATAGAGGGCAATACATGATCCAAAAGCATCTGGTTATAGGCACTTTCCGAAAAGAAAAGACTATCCGTCATGTAAACAGTGGCCAAAGGATTCGGTCTGCCCGGCAGGTAACCACGTATCACACCCGACATTTTTACACTGATATCACCGGCCACATACCCTTCTGCAAATGCAACCACATCTTTTTGTATTTCAAATAACATACGATCCACTGAGATCACTGCATCCGTTCCGGTTTCATCACACAAAGCAGTAACTTCCTCCGCTGTCAGTTTCTTATCCTCGTAATACACATCATCCTTACGGGTAGCATCATGATAAAGAAGCACGTCGTTGAAAAAAGAGACATCGACCATTGCCTTCCCCAGTCCTCGACAAGTAGCAAATAAAGCACTATCGGTTTTCACATGGCAGGTATCCTGTTTTGTACCGAACAGACTAAGCTGACAACCGACATCATCCGGTTGCGGCACTGCATTATTCACGACCAGTACTTTACCGACATTTTCCGGAAAAGTAATCTCTGCCGGATTGTATGTTTCAATCGCCACATAGTTGACCGAACTACAAGACGTCAACAAGCCAATTGCCAATAAATAAAACGCACTTCTCATCACTCTTCTGTTTAAAAGAGGGCGAAACTAAGTTCGCCCCTACATTATACAATATCGCTCACCGCCTTGAAATAGCCGATCGACTCTGCGATACCGAGGAAAGGATCTTTCATATCCTTCTCGTATTCCAGGCTGCACATACCAGTATAGTTCACTTCACGCATCATTTTCATTAATGCTGGAAAGTCGATCTTTCCACGACCGATCTCTATACCGACACCTGCCTTCGATGAGTCTGTTACATCCTTGATATGCATATCAAACACACGGGTATGATATTTCTTCAAGTCGGTAACCGGATTACAACCGTTACGCAGATCATGACCGATATCCAGGCACATTCCGATACGCGGATCCAGGTCTTTCGTATGCTCCCAGACATCCGTTGCGTCCGGATAGGTTTTAATATCGGGACCATGCAGGTGGATCGCATAATTGAAATCGTATTCCTTCACTTTCTTGTCCACATACGGGAGCAATTCGTAGTTGGGAACGCCCACAATCAACTTTACACCTACACGTTTCGCATACTCGAAAGCACGGTCGATCTCCTGTTCACTCTTCATATAGATAGGACCAACCGCATAACCCGTCACTTTATGAGCGGCGCATTTCTCATGAAATGCTTTAATCTGTTCGTCGGTACTATCCATCGGCAAGTGGAAATCCTTGATACAAAGATAATGAATATCCAGTCTCTCCAAAGTCTTTAGGGTTGTGTCCAAATCAAAATTAACAAATGTATAGCCAGCCATCCCCAATCGCCAGGGATTAATCGACTTGGCAGCCTTGGGAATGATCCTGTCCGGCAAACCGGCTTTTACTACACTGGCCGAACCTAATAATATAGCGCCGGCAAGTCCTTGTCTAAAAAAGTTTCTTCTAGAATTCTTCATGGTAAATTATGTAAATAATATATTACGGCTTTTTCAGAGGTAAAACGACAGTAAATGTTGAACCTTCACCAAACACGGAAGAAACACCGATCGTCCCTCCCATCTGGGTAATAAGTCCTTTACAAATTGCTAACCCCAGGCCTACTCCTTTACTCCAGTCATCCAACTGAACGAAACGGCTGAATATCTTTTCCTGTTTATCTTCGGGGATACCTTCTCCCGAATCTTCCACCGAAAAGACGACATCTGTCTCTGTCACCTCATAACCAAAGCGGATAAAACCTTTTTCCGTATGCTTGATTGCATTGGTCAGCAAGTTAGTAAGAATTTGCGTAAGACGATTACGATCTGTATAAAAAAGTTGTGGCAGGCACTCATTAAGTACCAGTTTTACATTTTCGGGCATCCTTAGCTTTATCACATTATAGATCTCCTTCATCAGGACAGGAAGATCGTGCATCGCATAATTCAAAGCCATCGTATTCGACTCAATCTTCGATATATCAAGGACATCCGTTATCAAACGCTGAAGCAGTTCATTGTTACTTTGTATAATATTGGCATATTCCTGCCGGGTTTCCTGATCATCTTCATCTACCAGCACCTGAGAGAAACCGACAATGGCATTCAGCGGAGTTCGGATTTCATGGTTCATATTAGCCAGGAAGGTCGATTTCATCCGGTCGGCTTCTTCTGCTTTCTCTTTAGCCTGTTTCAACTGCAAGCCGTAACGATGGCGACTATAAGAGATATACCCCAACAGGCAACATAAAATAAACAGGAGAACGGCTCCTCCTCCCATTTGAAGAAGCTGAGAATGTGCTTGGGCAACTTCCAGATCCATCTGTTTGTTTTTTATTTCCAGTTTGTCTACCTTATGTTGCGCATTCATTTCCGCCAGTTTATCGTAAAAACGGACTTTCGATAATGAATCATTCAAAAAAGCATATTCTTTATAGAGTTGCGACGCCTCCCTATCCCTTCCCATCTTCAATAGAACATCAGCTTTGCGATCCAACATATCAAGGTAGCCCCCCATCGTATTCCGCTGGCGCCAAACAGGTAATAAAGTATCAAAAATAGCCAGAGCCTTATTATACTGTTTACTATGCTGATAATAAGATCCATAAATTGTCTTCAACTCTATTTCATAATTATACATCTCGTATTTTGTCAGAAGTGCCTGGGCTTGTTGCAAGTGGGGCAACGCCTCTTTGAGTTTATCCCTTCCAATATATTCTATGGCATAGTGCCGGTGCATGACATATTCCAGGTAATATATAGACATTTCATCATCCAACCACTCGATCCCTTTTCCCTTACAGATCTTAATGTAATCATCCAGCCGCTCAACATATTTCAATCTCGTTTCGGGATCCAAAGCTTTATTCATGAGCTGCCGGATAATATTGATACGCTTGATAAGAGGTGCATTTCTCATTTCCATGCTATGTATAACCTCTTCATACAGGGCGACACCTTCCTCTCCCAGATTATTGGACAAATAAAAATCGGCGAGTGCCTGATTGGCCATCTCTACGCCTTCGGGAAAATTCAGACTGGTCGCTTCTTCCTTTAAATCGTCAACATATTTCAGGGCTTCTTCATTTTGCATCGAACGATTCAAAACATAAATAGACCATGCCTTCATCCGGAAATACTCTACATACCTCTTTTGTTCCCTAAAGAGAGGTAATGCCTTTTGCATCCAGAAATACATACTGTCGGTATTCTTGGAATAATAATAACGGACATGACAGAACATGGCATTCGCTTCCTGATAGCGATCCTTCCGACGTTGGGCTTCCTCCAGTAATTGTGTGGCATACCCAAAGCCCTTTTGTTGCTGTACATTTGCCTGTGCCATCGCAAAGAGCGAATCGAGAGATAGCGCATCTGAAATGTCATTAGCACCATATAAAGTAACAGGAAGACAAAAGCTTCCTAAAAAACAAAAGATGATGAACAGCCTTTTTCTTATTCCCCTCATTTCTTATACACCTTGTAAATAACAAGGGCTGCAAGTTAGTAAAAATTAAAGATATATAAGCTTTATCCTGAAAAAATAAAACAAGGATAACTCCAAACAAGAAAAAGGTGAAACCTTTTTCAGTTGGCAGTTGACAAGTGACAGTTGGGCTTCGCGATCGAATATAGGAGAATCTCAAGGAGAAGTATAAGTAGTTTTCGTGAAAATAACAGCCATATTTGAGCAAAAGATGTAGGGTACTATCGGAAAACAGTAGGCATCTGATCGTTTTTAATCCTCTTTTTTGCGATACTTTACCTCAAACAGGTCGTTTTATGATAGTTTATGAAGGAATGATGAATGCAAAAGAAAAAAACGGCGGGAATAATTATCTTCCCGCCGTCCTTTGTAAACTATTATTTCGTCAATGCAGCAATGCTCTCCTCTATCGATTTGATCTTGCTTTCGGCATCGGCTTGCTTCTTACGTTCCATATCGATTACCTTGGCCGGGGCTTTGCTTACAAAGCTTTCGTTGCTCAGTTTCTTTGTAACGGAAGCGAGGAAGCCCTGCTGATATTTCAGTTCTTCACGCAATTTAGCCAATTCTTCTTCCACATTGATCATACTGCCCAGAGGAACAGCATATTCGGTGGTACGAACCAGGAAGGATACGGCTCCGGCAGCCTTATCGTCAGTCTTTGCAATCTCAGACAGGTTACACATCTTAGCGATTACCGGGTTGAAAGCGTCGTTATGATCGCCCAATACCTGTAAAGTCAATTCTTCCTTATTCGGAATATTCTTCTGCAGACGGATCGTACGGACACCGCTCACAATCTCTTTCACGATCTCGAATGATTCCAGATAAGCAGCATCTACCGGTGTAATTTCAGGCATTAATGCAACCATCAGACTTTCTCCTTCCTTACGCGGTTCGAGAGCCTGCCATAATTCTTCCGTAATAAACGGCATGAACGGATGGAGCAGACGAAGCAACGCGTCGAAGAAACCGAGTGTTGCCTGATAAGTCACCTTATCGATCGGCAGTTGATAGCCCGGCTTGATCATTTCCAGATACCAGGAAGAGAATTCATCCCAGAACAGTTTATAGATAACCATCATCGCTTCGCTCAGACGGTATTTGCTGAACAGATCGTCTACCTCAGCAATCGTCTTATCCAACTGCATCTTGAACCATTTGACAGCAGTAGCCGATGCTTCCGGCTGCGCAATCGTATCGTCGACCGTCCAACCTTTGATCAAACGGAAGGCATTCCATATCTTGTTATTGAAATTACGTCCCTGTTCGCACAAAGCTTCGTCGAAAGGAATATCGTTTCCGGCAGGTGCTGCCATCATCAATCCCATACGAACACCGTCGGCTCCGTACTGTTCGATCAGCAATAACGGGTCGGGAGAGTTTCCTAATGACTTCGACATCTTACGTCCGAGTTTATCGCGAACGATACCGGTAAAGTAAACATTCTTGAACGGCATATCACCTCTGTATTCGTAACCTGCCATAATCATACGGGCTACCCAGAAGAAGATGATATCCGGTCCTGTTACCAGGTCGCTGGTCGGATAGTAATAGTTGATCTCTTCGTTATCCGGGTTATTGATGCCGTCGAATAGAGAGATCGGCCATAACCAGGAAGAGAACCAGGTATCCAGACAGTCGTCGTCCTGACGAAGATCGGCCATTGTCAGTGCTGGATTCTTTTGTTTCGCCAGTTCCAATGCCTTTTCAGGTGTTTCGGCTACCACATAACCGCCTTCCGGCAGATAATAAGCCGGGATACGATGTCCCCACCACAACTGACGGCTGATACACCAGTCCTTGATGTTCTCCATCCAGTGGCGGTATGTATTCTTGAACTTAGGCGGATAGAACTTCAGGTCGTCATTCATAACCGGAGTCAAAGCGATCTGTGCCAGGTGTTCCATCTTCAGGAACCATTGCATAGACAATTTCGGTTCGATAGGCACATTGGTACGTTCCGAGTAACCTACCTTATTTTCATAAGCTTCTACCTTTTCCAACAGGCCGGCAGCTTCCAGGTCTTTTTCGATCTGTGTACGAACATCGAAACGATCCATACCGATATACAAGCCGGCGGCTTCGCTCAGTGTTCCGTTATCGTTGAAGATATCGATGGAAGGCAAGTTATATTTCTCGCCCAGCATATAGTCGTTTACGTCATGGGCCGGAGTTACTTTCAGGCAACCTGTACCGAATTCGATATCTACATAATCGTCCTCGATAACCGGGATCACACGGTTTACCAGCGGAACGATCACTTTCTTACCTTTCAGGTGCTGGTTCTTCGGGTCGTTCGGATTGATACACATGGCGGTATCCCCCATGATCGTTTCCGGACGGGTAGTTGCAACAACGGCGTAACCGTCTTCCCCTTCGATTTTATAACGGAGGTAAAACAGTTTGCTATGTTCTTCTTTATAAATTACTTCTTCATCGGAAAGAGCAGTCAGGGCCTTCGGGTCCCAGTTTACCATACGCACGCCACGATAGATCAGGCCTTTGTCGAACAGGTCGACAAAAACTTTCAATACGCTTTCCGAACGTTTTTCGTCCATCGTAAAAGCCGTACGATCCCAATCGCAGGATGCACCCAGTTTACGTAACTGTTTTAGGATGATACCTCCGTGTTCTTCTTTCCATTCCCAGGCATGTTTCAGGAATTCATCGCGGGTCAGGTCGGTCTTTTTGATTCCCTGCTGAGCCAGTCTGTTCACCACCTTTGCCTCGGTAGCGATAGATGCGTGGTCGGTACCCGGTACCCAGCAAGCATTCTTACCCAACATACGGGCACGACGGATCAGGATATCCTGAATGGTATTGTTAAGCATGTGTCCCATGTGAAGTACGCCGGTGACGTTAGGAGGCGGAATGACAATTGTGTACGGTTCGCGACCGTCCGGTTTCGACTTGAAAAAGCCGTTATCCAACCAATACTGATACCACTTTCCCTCTACTTCTGCGGGATTGTACTTACTTGCAATTTCCATATTGTCTTATTCTAATTATATCCTTATTTAACATGGGCCAGCTATACCCGTTATTTTGATGTGCAAAGGTACAAAAAATATTATCATATAGCATGTTCCGCTCATAAAATCAGGATACGTCAGTCATTGATGCCAACACCGAACTGCGTCTGTTGTTTTTCCACTTCTTTTACTTTCAACTGATTTAATTCCCTACGCAAACGTTCATTTTCCCTTTCCTGATCACTTTTATTGCTGGAGAGATTAACTGCAGAACGTGCTTGTCCGGATAAGGATAACTCTTTCTGCGAGAAAACTTCTTTTTGATCATTTATTACACTTTCAAACTCCAATATTCCTTCCAGCGGACGCGCCTGACCCGGATTTTGCATAGAAGCAATAATTTTAATCTTGCCCGGCTTTGCTGTCGATTGTACCAAAACCGGAGCAGAACCCCAAATCACCTGACACGGATTACCTCCAACGGAAGCATCTCCCAACAAACGTCCTTCTCCCTCTATGTTAAAACGGATAACAGAGTTATTCAATCGTTTTACTGTTCCGCGCTTGTCGACAATTTCGGCAATAACTGTTACCACATCAGAACCATCTGCTTTCAAAGGGATCTGTTCATTATCCAGACGAAGGGATATATGATCGGCCTGACCGGATGGATAGCGCTTATCGCTCACAACAATCTTCCCGTCCATCAACCCTTCAGCCAACAAGTAGGCGTCATTTTGTTTTCCTGAACGAGCCATCACTTTCCACTCCATAAAATGATAAGCATCCTCAAAAGTTATAATGGGAGACGGCATACCTTTATGATCCGGATCCTTCTTATAAATATATTTTTTCCCATCCTTGAAAACTGTCAAACGAACTTCATCGCAATTGGAATATACAGTCACATCTTTCGGTGAAAAAGGTGTCATTTCATGCGCGATATAAATCATCGGTCCGTTATCAGCAATCAAATTGCTCTTCTCTGGAGAGCGTTGTGCCATAAACATATAATAAGATGTTTTCGGCTGTCGGAAAGCATCCATAATTCCGCCATAGAAAGGATCGGCATGATAACCACGCTGATGGTCGAACG
Organism: Parabacteroides timonensis; assembly: GCF_900128505.1. Classification (NCBI taxonomy): domain Bacteria; kingdom Pseudomonadati; phylum Bacteroidota; class Bacteroidia; order Bacteroidales; family Tannerellaceae; genus Parabacteroides; species Parabacteroides timonensis. Next base: position 937,619 of record NZ_LT669940.1, on the reverse strand, counting down.
AGTGCCAGAAGCAGGCACCGACTATCTGACTGGGTTTGTTGCAGATCGTCTCGTAACATAAAACCGGATAATCCTTTATGTAAGACGGATTCGCATAATGTTCCGCCTGAAGCAGCATCGGTACTTCCCCCCACCCGCGCGCCACGCGACTATCAGAATTCTGAGCATTCCAATCATCTACATTATCTCCCCATTCACGGATAAAATAGGTTTTATCCGTACGCAAATTCGATTCAATAGGACGCAATAGCAATGAATAATATTGATCTCCGGCCGCACCATCGTCGCAAGCTGCGATACTATAAGGATATGGATATTCTTCCCGGCAAATATCCAACGCCTTTTTAGCAAAATCCTCCGGATAATGCGTTTCGTTCAAAATCGGTTCCCAAAAGAACAAAGAGGCATGGTTACGGTGTATACGTATCATATTCCGTATATCCGAATAAAGCCTTTCTCCAAAGACCGGTTCTTTATTCCAGAACTGCCAGCCTGGCACTTCCACAAGGGCAAACAAACCCAGTTCATCGCAGGCATCCATAAATGCCGGATCTATCACATAATGTGTACGAATAACCTTCAAGCCTGCATCACGCAATTTTTTGGCATCCCTCCACTGCATCGAATTGGGTAGAGCATTTCCCAAAACGGCAAAGTCCTGATGGCGATTCGTTCCCATTATTTTTCCTTCGTAAGGTTTACCGTTTATCCACAGACCTTCCGTTTGCCTGAATTCTATACTTCTGATACCCACTCTCTGGCGATAACCATCCACCACCTGGCCATTGGCATCTCTGACCATCACTTCCAGATCATATAAATAGGGATGATCGGGGCTCCATAAAGAAGGCATGTTAATTTTCATCGAACCAACAGCATACGAGGCATCCCCCCTCTTCACAGCTAACCTCGTTGAAACGCGCCTGACAAGTTCACCCGATTTCTTTTTCAACTCAAAAGTAACCGTAACCTTTTTGTCACTTGCCGAATTATTGCGGATATGGGCTTTTAGATTTACAAGGGCACTTTTTTCAGATACATCGGCATAGGAGACAAATAAACCACCTCCAGCAACTTCATCTTCATAATTCGAATTGGTTATAAACACGTCATTATGTGCAACCAGCCAGCAATCACGGTAAATGCCACCGAAATAAGTAAAGTCCAAAAGATTTTGCGGTTTACCGACAGGAAAAGAAGGATCATCGTTATTATCTGCTTTTACAACTATTACATTCTCTTCGTTCCATTTCAGGAGATTCGTTACATCCAGGATAACAGGCAAGTATCCGCCGTAATGTTTTTTTAACAACTGCCCGTTTACATAGACCTCACTTTTCCCCATGATCGCCTCAAAATGTACGAACAATTGTTTTCCTTTCAAATGATCATCCGGTATGAAACGTTTACGATACCAGGCAATACCCTGATAGTTTACACAACCGCTGGCTTCTACCGGCAGATATTCCAATCCGTGCGGGAGTGAAACAACTTCCCAACCTGAATCATCAAAGTCGGTGGCATAGGGAGTTCCCGATACATCCCCTTTTATAAACCTCCACGCCAAATTCATGGAATAGACCTCACGACCAGTATTGGGTAACTCATAAAAACCGGCAGTCGAGAATTCCGGTAAACCTGAAGCGGATAGGTTAAATGTCAATACCCAAAATAGCAACACTAAAATATTCTTTTTCATAAACTAGTCTGTTATTAGAATCAATCACTTTTACATTCAGAAAGAAACCCCGAATCTTCTTCCGTAAATGCAGACCCGGGGTTTTCAATCTAGTTATTAACCATAATTACCAATCTTTATTCTGTACCAAATTCGGATTGTTATCTATTGCTTCCTGAGGAACCGGGAACAAATACATTTTATCATTCCAGAAACGTTCTTCCACAAATTTATTGTCCATCGCATCACTGATCGCCTTCAAACGAGCACCATACACCTTTCCAGATTTCACCTTATCTGCAATATGCCAACGAATGATATCGAAATAACGCAAACCTTCAAAGGCAGTTTCTATACGTCTTTCATGGCGTAGCTTGTCACGCAATACGAATTGAGAAGCTATTGCGATATCAGGCATTCCGGCCCGTTGACGAATCTGATTAATCAGAGCAACAGCTCCACCCAAATCCTGTCCCAGTTCAATCAAGGCTTCTGCCCGCATCAAAAGGACATCCCCATAACGCAAGACGGTCATATTCTTCTGACCACGGGTACGGTCTGCATATTCCCCCTGCAAATCCACCCATTTAGTAACCAGAAAACCGGTCATATGTGTTTCTTTCTTTACATAATCCTTGCTATCCGGATCATCCACACCATAGCGGGAAACAACATTTCCCCCTACTTTCCATTCCCAGTACGGCCACATGATGGTAGCAGCCAGACGGGGATCGCGGAAATCATATTCTCCACGATGCGTTTCAGCTTCCGCATCTTTCCTTTTCTGGAAATATTCACAACCCAGAGATTCGCATTCGGAAACCGGATGACCGTTCACACATTCATAATCGTCTACCAATTCCTGCAACCCCAACACATGTGACCAACCGGAATAAACAGAAGAAGCCGGAGACAAGTTACGATTCAGTTCATGCACAACCAGTGGAGAACTGTATTGACGCTCAAAAATCACTTCTTTATTACTTGCATCAGCCTGCGGGCGGAATAACTCTTCATAATTGGAATGAAGCTCATATTCTCCGGTCCCGATAACCTCGTTCGTATAATAAAGTACTTTTTCATAATTTTTTTCGTACAGATAAATACGGGAAAGGAATGCATTCACTACCTGTTTGTTAACACGACCTCTTTCTGTTACAGAGACTTTATCGATATTCGGCAGCACACCTTCTTCCAGCTCCTTTAACACAAAATCCAATACCTCCTGACGAGGTTGCCGAGACGTTTCGCGAGCTTCCGCCACACTCAACGTCTTAGTGATCAAAGGTACATCTCCGAAAAAGAAAACCATATTATAGTAAACAAAGGCACGAATAAAACGCACTTCCGCGTTAAAACGGAGATATTCTTCTTCCGATATCTGGTCTTTTGCCTTCTCGATCCCTTCTAGTATGTAATTCAGCTTAGCAATGGATGCATAGCGCCATTCATCCTTAACGGCACCACTCTGTGTTGTATAAGTACCATTACCTACTTCCTTGTATTTGGCATCACGATGTGTCGCATTATCACTGATGCAATCACGAAGCACCACTTCATTCGGGCCTGGTACATACTCGTAAGCACCTTTTACCATCATTTCTGTCTGGCCTTTGTCATTCCACCATTGATCTTCGGAAATCTGATCCAAAGGAGGAGTTGTCAGAAAACTATCACATGAAGAAATACCCAGCACCATCAGGACTGCACATATATATATTTTTATTGATTTCATTTTTTCAGCTTTTTAAAATTGAACATTTAAACCAAATGAATATGTCCGGGCAAACGGATAAGATACGGACTTATCAGATTCCGGATCCATACCCGGCACAAAATCGGAAACAGTAAACAAATTATTAGCAGAGAAATAGACCCGTACTCTGTCAAAACCTGCCGATCTTAATATTTCACGCGGAATAGTATATCCGATCTGCAAATTCTTCATACGGAAATATCCGGCATTAATCATCCAGTAATCAGACTGCTGATAATTATGTGTTCCGTCGTCCTTATTCAGGATACGCGGATATCTGGCACCTGTATTTTCGGGAGTCCAGTAATCCAAATGATGTTCAAAAATAGAAGAATCATAAAACGGTCTGACAAAATTATCCATTATAACCCGGTCTTTCTGCCCGATCCCCTGGAAGAACATATTTAAATCAAAGTTTTTGTAATCAAAACCCAGGTTCACGCCATACAGGAAGTGAGGATTGGGATCGCCTATTACAACACGGTCGTTAGCATCGATCTTATCATCTCCATTCTGGTTTTTATAACGTATATCACCGGCAGCCGTATTTGAATTCTGGAAAGGAGCATTGGCTACCTCTTCATCAGACTGGAATAATCCCATCGATTCATATCCGTAAATAGAGTTATAAGGCAATCCAACTTCCGTATAGGTGTTGGAACCTTTCCACGGACCTGTATCTCCCAGGTCGATCACTTCATTCCGGTTATCCGACAAATTACCCGAGATACTGTAACCAAAATCATTTATACGGTCATTCCAGCTTAAAGTCAATTCCCAGCCTTTGTTACGCACCTCGCCGATATTCATATTCGGTTTACCAAAACCATATTCCAGCGGCACGGGCATTTCCAATAAAATATCTTTCGTTTTTTTGATATAATAGTCTCCCGTAAAGTTCAAACGACTGTTCAGCATTTTCACATCCAGACCGAAGTTCAACATATCCGTATGTTCCCAGGTTAAATCCCTATTTCCAATCGTTTTTAAAGAAGCAGTCTGCTGATAAACGTTATTCAGGATCAAACCACCAGTAGATATCAACGTATAACTCGGATAAAGGCCTAATCCCGTTGCACTACCGGTCTGTCCCCAGGAAGCTCTGACCTTTAGGTCGTCCAGAAAACTACGCGTTCCTTCCATAAACGACTCCTGGGAAAGTCTCCATGCACCGGCTACAGACGGAAAAGTCGACCAACGGCTTCCTTTCGCAAAACGGGAAGAAGCATCCGAACGCATACTTACTGATAAAATATATTTATTGTCGTAATCATAATTGATACGACCGATAAAAGAGGCCAGCGCCCAATGCTCTCCGTTCCCGTCATTACTCCAGTTATCCTTCGGACCCGGATTCAACTCCCAAATAATATCGGTCGGATAACCGGAACGAGCACCTTTCAGCCAGTCTGTATTTTCACTTTCCTGCTGGTAACCGGCCAGAATATCCAGGTTATGAACACCAAAACTTTTCTTATAGTTCAGCAAAGCCTGTAAATTATAGTAAGCATTGTAATCGCGACGGTCGGTGAAAGTATTCTGTCCGTTTTCAAACTCTTCCCCTGTGAAATAGTTTTTATAGAACGTCTTACGAGCTCTGGACTCCTCATTCTGAAATGTATATCTTACATTGGCAATACCGGTAAATTTCAATCCTTCGATAAATTCATAATCAAGCTTAAAAATACCCGATGCTTCATGTCTGTTAGTCAGCTTCTGTCCGCCTTCATACAAAGGAACCAGCGGATTGGTGAAAAATCCTGGATTATAACCATATGTACCATCCGTATAATAAGCCACCATAGTCGGATCGGCAAAAATCAATTGTTTATAAAGGTCTTCCTGATTATTCAATGCTTCCATATCCCTTAACTGGTAACGCATATCAAAAGAAATACCAAACTTTTTAGTAATGGTAATATCCGTACTTGAACGTACGTTGAACACATTCTGCTGTGTATTCGGAAAAACGCCGGTCTGGTGATCGACACCGGCACTTACCAGATATCTCACCTTCTCCGTTCCACCGGAAGCCTCCAAGCCATGACGTGTAGTAACGCTGTTTTGTATTGCCAGATCCAGCCAGTTTGTATTCGGATAACGGTTCAGATCCGTACCATTGGCAAACATCGCAATATCTTCATCCGAATAAATCGGAGCACGTCCCATATTCCTTTCCGCTTCATTCTTTATTCTTGCATATTCGGCAGAACTGATCGATTTAGGCATATACATCGGTGTATTGACTCCGACAGATCCATTATAACGGAAAGTAGGCTTGCCCATCTTTCCACGTTTAGTCGTGATCAAAAGGACTCCGTTTGCGGCACGCGAACCATAGATCGCTGCAGAAGCCGCATCTTTCAGGACATTGATACTTTCAATATCTTCCGGATTCAAAAAATTGAAGTCCGCGGGCACACCATCCACCAAAACCAATGGGCCGCTGGTTTCGGATCTCAACCTGGGTAATGTTTCTTTGTCCGTTTCTGCAGTGCTGGATTTCAACATAGAAGAACCACGTAGTTGAAGTGAAGGCGACTCCCCCGGTGCTCCTTTTGACGTAACGCTCAAACCCGGGATTTGTCCTTGCAAGGCTTCACCTATCGTCTGGACCGGACGGTTTTGTAGAGCTTCCGCCTTAACTGTCGTCACGGCAGTAGCAATATTACCTTTACGCTGCGTACCATAGCCGACAACCACAACTTCATCCAGATTCTGTGCATCCTCCTTTAATATGATCGCCCAGTTTTTTCTGTTTTTCACCGGAATCTGTTGTTCGACATAACCGATATAGGAAACCACCAAAATATCGTTATCCGAAGGTACTTCCAAACTAAAATTACCCTCCATATCAGTAATAGTTCCCAAATTAGTTCCTTTAACAAAGATATTAGCACCAATTACCGACAAACCGGTCTCATCGGTAACAATACCTTTTACCACTTTACCAGCCTGCTGCGATACAGCAGTTTCCTGTGCGTGTTTCGTAAGGACTACATAGCCATCATCAAAAACAAATGAAACGCCGGAACCAACAAAAATGGTATTCAGGCAATCGGCAACCGTGTTTTTCCCTTTCTTTAAAGAAATTGTTTTATTTGCATCAATCTCCTCTTTATTATAAACGAACATATAACCGGTCTCCTTTTCAACTTGCCTGATAAAAGTTCCGATCGTCATACGAGTGCTCGTAATATTTACTTTTGCAGTCTGCGAATTTACATTTGAAGCATAAGATGCCAAAATGCTGACAAACAGAAATAGGATTGAAATTCTCATAATATTAAAAAACTTCTTAAAGTGTTTTCTTTGAAATAATAAGATTGACAAAGCATATTTTTCCATACCTTTGTATAATTAAATGTTTAATACTTTTTCGACTAAGAGTGTTAGATGTATTGCTGACAGGTGGTGGAACACCTGTCAGCTTTTTATAGATAAAAAGATTTCTTTATTCTAATCCATAGGCATATTATTTTTAAGGTTATACATATATTTTTCTACATTTATAAGGTTAGAACCTTCACACAGAAAAATCACTACATTCCGTCTTAACTTAACACGATTTAGCCGTATTGTGTTAATCCTTACTATTGCAAAAGAATCTGATTACGATCATCATCCTTCGTATAGGTGAACGGATATACTATCTGCAATTTTTTCAAAACACCTTCTACTCCATCCCGTTGCCTGAACTTTCCTGTATAACGGAAATTACCTAGTTTCGTGTTTTTCACAATAATTGAAACGTCATAATAGAGTTCCAATTTCTTTATAATATCTATTAATAGCATATCATCAAAAATGAACACTCCATCTTTCCAGGACATGAAATCGGTATTCTCAAATAAAGAGACTTCCGAAGACTGATCGGATACAACAATTTGTTGTTTCGGACATAGTGTATAACTACGGCTCCTGTCATTCGCACAAGAAACAGAAACACTTCCCTCCAACAACGAAGTCACAAAATATTTTTCAGAACCATAGGCACTCACATTAAATTTCGTTCCGGTCACTTTTATATCCATTTTACTCGTTTTAACGACAAAAGGCTTTTCCGTATCCTTTTCCACTTCAAAAAAAGCCTCTCCATACAATTCGACTTCCCGCTGTTTTAAACCGAAACGTTCCGGATAGCGTAATTTTGAATTCGCGTTTAACCAAACTTCCGTACCATCTGTCAGTAAAACCTTTGCCCGCTGTCCTGCCGGTGTAGAGAATTCCTGATAACGAGCCAAATTATTATTTTCGTCTCCGAGATAGGTCGTCAGTAAATAAGTCGATAACACAGAGAAAACCATGATAGCTGCATAACCCGCAATTTTCCGGATACTAGAAAAGATGGTACGTTTTCTACGTAAACTGACAAATGAACTATACTGTACATCAGAAGCCATATGATCTTCTTCTGCCATAGATATAAGAGCTGACAAATTTTGCATATCGGCTGCTTCTTTCCTGTAACAAGAATCTCCTTTCAATTGCTGGAAAAGAGTTTGTTTTTCTTCGGAAGAGATATTTCCTGTCAAATATTTTGATAATAAATCCAACATATTTCTTGCATTATATAAAGTTAGACCCTCATCAACGAAAAGCCCACTATAAAATGATCCTAAATAAACATTATTTAACAAGAAATAGAAGCAAAGGCAGGTAATCTTTAAGTTCTACACGTAGTTTTTTCAAAGCTGTGACTATTTGATTTTCAACTGTATTGATGGAAATACCAAGTTCTTCCGATATTTCTTTATACTTTAATCCCTCTATGCGGCTCTTAATAAAAACCTCGCGACAACGTTCCGGGAGAGCATCAAGTGCCCGTTTAACAACTTCCTGCAATTCCGTTTCAGAATGATATGAATAATCCAGCGATTCCAAAGCGTATAATTTGAAACCCAGTTCTTCCTTCATCTGGATATTATATTCTTCTTCTATTAGCTTATGCCGCAAAAAATTCAGACATCTGTTTTTAACAAGAGTAAATAAATAGGTAGTCAGAGTATAAGTAATTTCAAGTTCATCTTTTTTTTCCCAAAGCACCAAAAAAACATCCTGTACTATATTCTCGGCGTCTTCATCTGCCAAAACATAGTTTTTGGCAAATCCAAACATCTTCGGATAGTACAACTTATATATCCTTTCAAAATCACTTTGAATATAATTCATATTTATATACTTATTCCCTATTAGCAAAAGTAATATATTATTTCAACTTTTAAACAGTTTGATAAAATTAATACTTTTCGATTTATCAAAATGATATTACCATACCATGTATTTCGGATTACTATACCGGGAAATTTGAAATACCCCTACGGGTAATATTTTTTAACGTATCATTTAGATTGAGAAAGAGTAACTACTCAGCCCCTCATTATGATCTTTTATCTTGCTGTTTTTAAATATTTTATTAAGTATCTCAGGGTGTATATCTTCCCTTTTATCAGATTGACAAAATGATATTTTTAGCTAAAAGGCAATGAACTTTAATGAAAAAACATACCTGATTATTCGCATATCAATTTGATTATTAGTATCTTTAAGTCATGAAAGATACAGTGTCAGATATCGTAGATATACTTCGCCAGGCATATCGCAATGAGAATATCATGAAGGAAGAGAACGTGGTGTTGAAGGGTGAAAATGAGGCATTACGCATAGAGAATGCGTTGCTAAAAGAACGCCTTGAGCATTACGAGAAGCCTCAATTGGACAGTCAAAACAGTAATATACCTCCTTCCCGAGAGAGCTTAAAAGCACAAGCGATACGTCGCACCCGCTCCCTGCGGGTTTCATCCGGAAAGAAACCTGGAGGACAAGTGGGGCATACAGGAAACACTTTGCTCAAGAGCGAAAAGCCCGATGAGGTTCAAACCCACAATCCGATCTATTGTGCTCAATGTGGCAATTCACTGCAAGAGATAGACGGTTCTGCATACGAGATACGTCAGAGCATCGATATACCTCTTCCGATAAGGCCTAAAATCACTGATCATATAGGCATTGAGAAAAGATGCACATGCGGTCATTGCAATCGCGCCGATTTCCCTTCGCATGTAAAACCGGGAGTCAGTTATGGTGTAAACATACACGCATTGGTTGCCTATCTGAGCACGGCACAGCATATACCCTTCAAGCGTCTGGCGGAGGTTTTAAACGACTTTTATGGCTTGCAAATGAGCCAGGGCAGCGTGTCGAATATATTGAATCGCATGCGTAAGCAAGGACTCATCAAGTATAATGAGATAAAGCAGGAAATACAATCTTCGCCTGTAGTGGGTGCAGACGAAACGTGTATGCGTCTAAATAAGAACTTGTATTGGATGTGGGTTTTCCAAAATGAATTGTCCACCTTTGTTTTTCCTCATTCATCACGTGGGAAAGCGGCCATTGACAGTGAGTTCTCTGATGGCCTACCTAATAGTCTGTTAGTGACCGATTGCCATTCGTCTTATTTCAACATGAAGACTGCCGGTCATCAAATCTGCCTGGCGCATTTACTGAGGAAATTAATATATCTGACAGTCTTGGATGAAAAACAAGATTGGTCTGTGCGAATGTTAGCTTTACTAAGAGAAAGCATCCATTTACAGAAGAGCGATAATTATTCAGTGTCAGGTATAGCGGATATAAAGGAACGCTATAAAAAGCTTATGGAAGAAGACATAAGCCACCTGTGGCATGATTTTCGCGAGTTCAGAAATGGACTATCACCACACTCCGAGCATCTGTTCGTGTTTCTGGAAAACCTTCATGTGCCACCTGACAACAATGCCAGTGAACGCTCGATTCGTCCATTGAAAGTCAAACAGAAAGTCAGTGGTCAGTTCAAATCCGGTGAAGGTGCGAGTGCTTTTTGTGTGCTACATTCCATAATAAATACGGCAAGGAAAAAGAAACAAGACCCCTTTCTGACTCTTATTGACATTGCCAAGAATGTGATCAGTTACCAATCGTAAAAAACAAACAATCTTAACCGAAGTTTATATCATATGGGCATGACACAATAGTGTCATGCCCATATGATATTGCAACAAGGAAAAAGTTACTCACACTCTCTCCGTTATGAATTAGGGGGCTGAATAGTTACGAGAAAGAAACACGAACGAAACAAATTGTCAAAATCAAAATATTTGAATAGATTACTTACGGAGCGAAAAGGACAGGAACAATAACCCGGGTCGTATCCACTTTCCAGTCCGGACCTTTTTCGATCAGGCGAAGTGCTTCCTTGTCTGCTGATGCGCACAGGCTTCGTTTGACTTCCAGATCGACCGGACGGCCTTTTTCATTGATATGGAATGCAACAACGACAGTTCCGGTCACCCCTTTACAGGTTGAGTCCTGTGGGTGAATCAATTCTTTACGCAAATATTCTTCATAGGCTTTATAGCCTATAACGGGTTCCGGCCGGTGTATCGGGGCACGAGCCATAGTTGCATCCATCGCTACTTCTTCTTCCGCCACGATCATTTCTGCTACATCGGCATCATCTTCAACGATAGACAAGACTTCAGCTCTCGCAGGAGCAGCAGCCAAAGGAGCCGGCGTAGGGGTTGCCTGCCGCATTTTAGCTTCGGGCTTTTTTGTTGCTGTTGGAGCTTTCTTTTGCATCGCTTCCGTTTCTTCCTGTAATTCGCCGGTAGCAGCAGCCTGGGCTATCACCGGTTCAGGAGGAAGTGGCGGTGTCACAGCTTCTTCCTGTATAACCATCGACTGTAACTCTTTCGGCATAGCGGCATCTCTGTTGAACCAAAAGTAACTGCCAAATCCCAGACAAATCAACAAGCTGGCAGCAATACTCCATTTCGCGATCTGATCTCTTTGGGAACGAGTACGGCGGGAGATACGGCGACGCATTGCTTCGATACTTTCCACATGGTTGCCCTCCACTGTCTGAAAACCATCCAGTGCATCGGCCAGAAAAGGATCTTTCATCGCCTCTTTTTCCAGGCGATGGGCTTCCTTGCCTTTTCGTGAACCTTGTATGTATTGCAACAGACTTTTCATTGCGCCATTCTCTTTTCAATACAACTTTTCAGATTGCGTTTGCCATTCTGAATATAACTTTTTACGCTTTTAAGCTGATACCCGGTCTGCTCTACGATATCGACGTACGACATTTCTTCCATAAAAAAAGACAGGATACAACGTTGCTGTGGTTCGGGCAGCTTCTCCAGACAGTGCTTGAGAGCTGCCGTACGGGCATCGTCACTCGTTTCTTCTTTATCTAATAGATGCAATAAATCGTACGATTCCACAAATTGCCGGTCGAAATCGGTTGCTATCTCGGGATTTTCTTTTCGTAACAGCTGGAAGCAATGGTTCTTTGCCACACTGTAAATCCAGGTTCTGAACTCCCGAATCTCGTAACGCGAAAGCTTCGGCAGCAGGTCTTCGAACAATTGCATGACAGCATCCTGTGCTTTCTCTTCTTCCTGCAAATATTTCAGACACAACCCGTATAGCAATGGGATATAGCGATTATACAGTTCACCGAAATAATCGCTTTTCCCGGTTTCCTTATATAATTGCAGCAGTTCGCTATCTGAATAGGTTGATATGTTACGTCTGAAAAACAGCAAGTTGTTCTCGTTTTTTTCTACAAATGTAAACTTTAAATTAAAATCTTTCTCAAAAAAGTCCGAAACATTTATGGAATTCCCCTTTATCGCGGCATCTATCAGGTAAAAGCAATTCATTAATCATTAAACAGGATCAGTCATGAAAACGAAAACAACAATCATCAGCTTACTTACGGCAGCTATCCTGGCTGGCGGTCTGTTTCTTCTTGTAAAAAAGCAGATACCGGAAACCAAAGAGGTAGTAAACATAGACAACACAGCTGTCGCAATCTGTCCGGCCAAACAACCTGTCGAAGAAAAACCGTTAATCTGTACGCCTCCTCCGGTTCCGCATCCGGCTCAGGCTGAGATACAAACACAGAAAACAGCGAAGGCACAGGCAGAGGTTCTCTCTATCGTTGAAGACGCAGCTCCTATCATTGCAGAAGAAGAAGTCGTTTGTTGCGAAGCTTTGGTGACCACATCTTCATCCTATAATTACGATCAGGGGACAAACAGGAACGAATATAACCAATTGGCAGAAAACAAATTCAGGAAAGTCAATAACGAACCGCTTTCTACTTTCTCGATCGATGTCGATGCCGCTTCTTACGGGACGATCCGGCGTTATATCAATGAAGGGCAAAATCCTCCGGCCGATGCTGTCCGCGTAGAAGAATTAATTAATTATTTCTCCTACAATTACGAGAAACCAGGAGGAAAAGATCCTGTAAATATCACCACCGAAGTAGGACCATGTCCCTGGAATAAAGAAAATCGTCTGGTGCGTATCGGGTTAAAAGCGAAAGAGATTCCTTCTGAAAATCTACCGGCTTCCAATCTGGTTTTCCTTGTAGACGTATCAGGTTCTATGTATGGGCCGGACCGTCTGGGATTGGTTAAGTCATCCCTGAAACTCCTGATCAATAATCTGCGGGAAGAAGATCGCGTAGCCATCGTGGTATATGCCGGAGAAGCAGGTGTGGTACTTCCATCCACCTCCGGAAGTAATAAGCAAAAAATACGTGAAGCACTCGACGAACTGACGGCAGGAGGTTCGACTGCCGGTGGTGCCGGTATCCAACTTGCCTACGATATTGCACGGAAGAATTATATCCGGGAAGGGAACAACCGCGTGATACTCTGTACCGATGGCGATTTCAATGTGGGAGTATCATCTTCCGAAGGATTGGAACGATTAGTCGAAAAAGAACGTAAAAGCGGTGTATTCCTAACCGTTCTGGGTTATGGAATGGGGAATTATAAAGACAGTAAGATGCAGGTACTTGCCGAAAAGGGAAACGGTAACCATGCTTATATCGACAATATTCAGGAAGCAAACAAAACGCTCGTCCATGAGTTTGGTAGTACAATGTATGCCGTAGCCAAAGACGTGAAGTTACAGATCGCTTTCAATCCCGATCAGGTACAGGAATATCGTCTGGTCGGTTACGAAAGTCGCTTATTGAATAACAGGGATTTCAACGACGACACCAAAGATGCCGGTGAAATGGGTGCCGGACATACGGTAACGGCTTTTTATGAAATAAAGCCGAACAATGCTCCCCGCACCATGCAGTTTGCAGAACCGGAGTTACTGGCTATACGCCTGCGCTACAAAGCTCCTGACAGCGACGTCAGCCAATTGATCGAGACTAAATTGAAAGCAAGCGGCAACAACAAGCTTTCCCCCGATTTCTATTTTGCATCAGCAGTCGCCATGTTCGGCCAGCTACTGCGTAACTCCGAATACAAAGGAACAGGCTCATATAATCAGGTGATCTCTCTGGCACAAAGCGGACTAGTAAATGATCGCCAAGGTTACAAACGGGAATTTATCCGGTTGGTAGAAACAATGAACGGACTGACTACTGCAACGAGTACTATCATTCCTGTTTGTATTACTCTCCCCACTACATACTACGATTAAAGTCATTGGATACTAAACCTTAAGTCTGGACTTACTCAGCAACCAACCACCATGGTTAAGCTTTGCGACAGTCGTCGCAAAGCTTAACGACCACGCTCATCAAGCTTAACGACCTTGCTCGTTAAGCGAATAGATAGTTAGCTTTGACATAAATAGTGCATAACTACGACCTAATAATCAAGAACCTATACCATACAAGTAGGTTGAAAAAACAAAGGTGAACGGTTTAGCCCAACCATTCACCTTTTAAGGAAACCGTTCACCCACAATCAGAACCAATAAACAACTATCTATCAACATATTAAAACACATAAGGTGAACGGTGAACGGTTTTCTCTTCCTTTTTACCATGTAGGACAAACAAAGATAGTATTACCCTCTAAACAAAAAAACAAATAGATTAACAGCTAAGATATACAAAGACTGCTTGCAACATTCCGCAATTGCCAGTATCTTTGTGAATTATTTATGATAATAAAATGAGAAGACGCTCAGGTTACAAAGACACAAATCAAAAAAAAGCCCCTCGCGGACGCAAAGTTGCGGTGAAGGAAGAGAATACACTGCTTCCTTTCCTGTTCCAATTGTTGAGCGAACAGAGCAAAAGTTCCGTCAAGGCCTTACTTGCCCACGGACAAATCTTGATAAACGGGAAAGTCACTTCCCAGTTCAACGCTCCTTTAGTGCCGGGAGACGAAGTCGAGATCAGTTACGAACGAGGGAAGGTGGAGTTCAGCAATCCTCTATTACACATCGTGTGGGAAGATGACGACCTGATCGTTGTCAACAAGAAAGAAGGACTTATGTCCGTCTCGAGCGACCGGGTAAAAGAGCGGACCGCCTATCACCTGTTGAGCGACTATGTAAAAAAGACAGACCCGAAAAACAAAATATTTGTTTTGCACCGGTTGGACCGCGATACTTCCGGGCTGATGATGTTTGCCAAGAATCAACGCGTACAAAAAGCGCTTCAATCGAACTGGAACTCGGCTATCACCGCTCGTAGTTATGTCGCTGTCGTAGAAGGACGTCCGGAAAAAGATACCGACCTGATTGTCTCAAACCTGACTGAAAATGCAAAAATGCAAGTATACGTAACAGCTGTAGGCGACGGAAAAGAGGCTATCACCCGCTATCACCAGCTACACAGCAACGGTCATTATTCTTTACTGGAACTTGACCTGGAGACAGGCCGCAAAAACCAGATACGTGTCCAGATGGAGTCTATCGGACACCCTATTGCCGGCGATAATAAGTACGGCGCCGAAACTGATCCTGCCGGACGGCTGATGCTTCATGCCCGACGACTCTTCTTTATCCATCCGACAACGGGTGAAGAGATGCGTTTTGAAACGCGTATCCCTACTACATTCACATCATTAGCTAAATAAATAACTAAGACAGAAATAAATATCGTATGAAGAAACTCTTTAGTGTTTTTTTGCTGGTGTTCGTAACACTGGCTGTGCAGGCACAGATACACCAGCCTGTAAAGTGGAAAATAAAACTGGAAGACTCCAAAACTGCCGAAAAAGAAGTTGTGTTTACCGCAACCTCCGAGAAAGGATGGCACCTGTACGACATGAACCTGCCTGAAGGCGGACCCGTATCAACATCTTTTACATTTGAGACTCTGAAAGGAGCTGAATTGATCGGACAACCGGTTTCCTCCGTCAAACCGACGGTAGTATACGACGAATTGTTCGCCATGGACCTTCGCTGGTATCCGGGAACCGTATCGTTCACTCAAAAGGTAAAGATAACCGATCCGAAGAAATTCAAGATAGAAGGTGAAGTTGAATTTATGGCCTGTAACGACGAGACATGCCTGCCTCCCGACCGGGTAAGCTTCGCTTTCGATGCAAAAAACACAAAACTGACATTACCGGCCGATGCACCTGTCGTAGACAAAGACGATGTAACCGCCGAACAACCGGATACCAACCAGGTTCTTGAAGAAGCAGTAACTCTTACAACTCCTGACCCGGCAGCAAAAACTGAAAAAGTAATCACCAGCCCGGCTAAAATAGCTAACGCACTGACTGACGACGCAGCTCTCTGGGCTCCCGTTGTCGATGACTTGAAAGCTTTTGGCGACACTACGGTTACAGCAACCGATACCTCCTGGTTATTCATCTTCTTTGCCGGATTCCTCGGAGGATTGATCGCCTTGCTTACTCCTTGTGTATGGCCTATGATCCCAATGACAGTCAGCTTCTTCCTGAAACGGACCAAGGATCGTAAAAAAGCAATACGCGACGCGTTAACTTATGGGCTTTCCATTATCGTTATATACCTGGTCATGGGATTACTGATTACCGGTATTTTCGGTGCCAGTGCCTTGAATGACTTATCTACCAACGCAATCTTCAATATCATATTCTTCCTGCTGCTGGTGGTATTTGCCATATCGTTCTTCGGAGCATTTGAAATGGTATTGCCGGCTTCATGGACAACCAAGCTGGATAGTAAAGCAGATTCAACCACTGGTATATTGAGTATCTTCTTTATGTCGTTTACGTTGGTATTGGTATCCTTCTCATGTACCGGTCCGATTATCGGAACATTATTGGTACAAGCAGCTTCGATGGGTACAGCAGTTGGCCCGGCTATCGGAATGTTCGGGTTTGCACTGGCTTTATCGATTCCGTTCAGCTTGTTCGCAATCTTCCCGAATATGCTGCAAAGTATGCCGAAATCAGGGGGATGGCTGAACTCCGTAAAGGTAGTTTTAGGCTTCCTCGAACTGGCGTTGGCATTGAAGTTCCTTTCTGTTGCCGACCTGGCATACGGATGGCGCTTACTTGACCGTGAAGTATTTATCGTATTGTGGATTGTTATTTTTGTATTGCTCGGCCTTTACCTGCTTGGCAAGATCAAATTCAGTCACGACAGCGATGTAAAATATGTATCTGTCCCCCGCCTGTTTATGGCAATTATCTCGTTTGCATTCGCCATGTATATGGTTCCGGGACTTTGGGGGGCACCTCTGAAATCGATCAGTGCCTTCGCTCCTCCTTTGTATACGCAGGATTTCAACTTGTATGATGACGAAGTACATGCCGCTTTCGATGACTATGAAGCCGGTATGGCCTATGCCAAACGAGTGAACAAACCGGTTATGATCGATTTCTCCGGTTTCGGTTGCGTAAACTGCCGTAAGATGGAAGCATCCGTATGGACAGACCCGAAGGTAAAGCAACTATTGGAGAAAGATTATGTACTGATCACATTGATGGTAGATGATAAGACTAAATTGCCTCATCCGATTGAAATTGAAGAACATGGTAAAGTGCGCAAGTTGAAAACGATCGGCGACAAATGGAGTTATCTCCAGAGAAGCAAGTTCGGAGCAAATGCCCAGCCATTCTATATTCTTTTGAATGACGAAGGTAAGCCGCTCGGCCCGTCGTATGCATTCAACGAAGATGTATCAAAATACATCCAGTTCCTGCAAAACGGACTGACACAATTCAAGAAAGAAGAAAAGTAATTAAATAATAAATTCAACACGCCAATATGCCAATTGAAATACCCTCCGGATAATAGGAGGAGTTTCATTGGCATATTGTCATATTATAAAACCAGTACATTATTATAGATAATATGGCAACAAGACAAGAAAAAATGGAAGCCTTCGGGCAACTGCTAGACATCCTGGACGAGCTCCGGGTAAAATGCCCCTGGGATAAAAAGCAAACAAACGAAAGCCTTCGCACGAACACCATCGAAGAGACTTACGAATTATGTGAGGCAATCATGCAAAATGACAACAACAACATCAAGAAAGAATTAGGGGACTTGCTTCTGCATGTCGTCTTTTACGCTAAAATCGGTGAAGAAAAAGAAGCCTTCGATATTAAAGATGTATGCGACAGCCTCTGCCAGAAACTGATTTACCGTCATCCGCATGTATTCGGCGATGCATCTGCCGATACGGCTAAAAAGGTAGAACAGAGTTGGGAACAACTAAAACTAAAAGAAAAAGGAGGTAATAAAACGGTTTTAGAAGGTGTACCCGCTTCTCTCCCTTCTGTCGTTAAAGCACACCGTATCCAAGATAAAGCACGTAACGTAGGTTTCGACTGGGAACAGCGCGACCAGGTATGGGATAAAGTACATGAAGAGTTTACCGAGCTAAAAGAGGAAATCGACAAGATGGATGCAGATAAAATGGAAGGTGAATTCGGTGATCTGTTTTTCAGCCTTATCAATGCTGCCCGCCTGTATAAAATCAATCCGGACAATGCATTGGAACGCACGAACCAAAAGTTCATCCGCCGTTTTAATTACCTGGAAGATCATACCATCAAAGAAGGACGCTCACTAAAAGATATGCCGTTGGAAGAAATGGATAAGATCTGGAACGAAGCCAAATCGAAAGGGTTATAAAAAAACAAAAGGGGAACCGACATCACGTCGCCACCCCTCCCTTAACTTAAACGCCAAAACTAAATCTAAACAAAAAACACAAATAATGATAATATTTTATTTTTTCTTGTTTTCATCTTTCTTATCATCCGGCCCTTTCATAAAACTACGTGCAAACTTATATTCGGCACGCCTGTACTTATAGAGCTTTTCGGGCGATAATATCTTTTTGAATTTCTCGTAATATTCTTTTTCTAAAGCTGCCTCCTTCATCTTTACTCCGAGACATTCATCATTTACTTTTGAATAATCGGATTCTGTTGGAGACTTCTTATGCTTTATTTCTTTTGAAAGCTTCCGGCATTCGCGACCAACCTCAAACATCTTCTGTTGCAACTCATTACACAATGGAATAAAAGCAGCTGCCTCTTCCGGAGTTAACCCCACTTCTGCTGTAATGAATGCATTTCTCTTTGCCTGAAAGGCCTCTCTGTCAAAATGTCGATGTTGTTTATCTCCCTGCGCCAACACTTTCGAAGAGAATAAAACTGAAATCGCCACAAATGTAATAAAAAATATTTTATTCATACAAGTATTATTACAAAAATATGCTAATAACTTCTTTTTTTCATCAAATTATTCATAATTGCCCAATTCTTCTGCTAAAAGATAATCTGTGTACTGTGCCTCCAGATACTCCAGATATTCTTCATTCTCAGCATCCTGTATAGCAGATATCGTAGCAGAAGTATCATTAGACTGAACTAATAATGTATCCGTCTTACTCTGATCACCATCGATACCGACAATAGCTTTAAAGAACAGTCCCAGTCCGGCAAATACAGCTGCCATATACAACCATGGACGCATACGATCCATCATAGAGATCTTCTTCACCTCTACTTGCGGTTTCTCAGGTAACCGGCTCATTATATTAGCCGTCAAATCCTCCATATACCCATCAGGCACGGTAAAAGGATTCTTCCCTTTAAAACGATCCAGATTATTTTGTTCTTTTTCCATACTCCTACGTTTTAATATTCCTTTGACGAGCGTTCACCCAAAAGGTTTAAATGTCTTTTGTTAAAAACTCCTCTACTTTTTTTACGGCATGATGATAAGAGGCTTTCAAGGCTCCTACGGAAGTTCCTAACATCTCCGACATATCCTCATATTTCATCTCGTCAAAATATTTCATGGTAAACACTAAACGTTGCTTCTCGGGCAAAGTCAGGATAGCATTCTGTAATTTCAACTGTGCTTCATCACCGTCAAAATACTCATCCCCTTTCAGACGTTCAAGCAGGAAAACATCAGTGTCATCGATCGACACGTTATTCATATTCCGCTGCCGGTTCAAAAAAGTGATACACTCGTTGATGGCAATTTTATACAGCCAGGTAGATAACTTCGCTTCACCCCGGAAATAGTCGATATTCGTCCAGGCTTTCAGAAAAGTATTCTGCAAAAGATCGTTTGCATCGTCATGGCTCAATACCATCTTTCGTATCTGCCAATACAACTTTTCCCCGTAAAGGCTCACGACACAGGCAAAAGCATCCCTTTGCCGGGCCGGATCCCGCAGTTGTTCTACTATTTCATCTTCCGTATATTGCTGCATCCTCTCCATTTTGGCTCAAATATAGTAAAAAAACGGATATAAAAAAAGCGGGCAACTTTACAGTTGTCCGCTTTCGGAAGTGCCCAGAACAGGACTCGAACCTGCACGCCTCGCGACACACGCACCTGAAACGTGCGCGTCTACCAATTCCGCCACCTGGGCATTTCATTACTTTCAGGTAAGCAATCTCTCGTGATTGCGGTGCAAAGGTAGCGTTTTTTTTTATAAAACAAAATATCCTGTAATTATTTTTCGAGAATATTTAATCAGGTATTCTTTCAGGCGAAAGGCCTCCCGAAAAAATATCCTTCCAACGCCTGTCAGGACATTGAAAGGATACTATTTCCATATTCATTCTCTTTTATTCATTACTCTCCCAAACAACATCGACCAGACTGGCTACACGTGTGCCCGTTTCATCCGTAATCTCCGTACCCAGATTAAGAGACAATGGCCAGTAGGCATTCAGCCCTTCTTCCGTCCCGGAGAAATTACAGTTTACATCTGTTACCACTTCTTCCGCAGTTCTTACATCTTTCCACAGACTCAGATCCTGGATATATCCTCTCATATAACGATTGGAATAAGAAGGTGCCGTGCCGGCCTGTAAATCGGCTACTAAATTAACAACCAATGTTCCGCAGGAAGAACTTCCAACTTTCTGTCCGTCCAGATATAATACAAGCCCTTTACCTTTTTCATAGCTTGCTGCAATATGATACCAACGATTCAATTCCAATGCCGGCGTCTGGCAACCTGCCCAACCTCCGTCATTGATATAGAACTGTACGACATTTCCACTACTTCTAAGCATCCATCCGGAATTTCCGTTTTCACAGGAAATCACATTCTGATCGCCTCCCGCAAACTCATTATATTTCACCCGGCATTCTATGGTAAAAGATTCTTCAAATCCCCACTCACCCACAGTTCCCAGCTTCATTTTGGATCCTATGCCAAAAAGTGGAGTTCCGGATTTAACGACATTAGCATAAAAAGCATCAATTGCATCATTCAATATGGCTAACGCATTCGTATATGCTTCATCCGACGGAGAGTTCTGAAGAATAAAATACGCCCAGTCTATCCGTGTCTGCAAAATAGATTTCGAACCAGGAGCGATACAACCCTCTTCATTTGCTTCCACAGATTCGGCAATCGAAGTTTCCGCTTTCTGGATACATTCTACTAAATTATTCCTGGCGGAAGAATTGTCATCGTCTGTGCATGACTGGCAAATCCACATAAGGCTTGCCAACATTATTATTGTTATAAAGTTTGTTCTCATATAATTTCATTTTAATAACCTTCATTCTGACCAAGGGTAGTCCAATCCGGCATACCATCAAACTGCGTTTGCGGTATCGGACATACTTTATGGTATTCTTTTATGTTAGCCGCAGCATCCGGATTATAAAGCTTAACATGCTCGACCAGTTTGCCCAGACGTTTAAGATCAAGTCTGCGCTGAAATTCCCCGGCCAATTCACGTCCGCGTTCATCCAAAATAAATTCAGGAGTCATATCTTTTTCCGTAACTGTCATCTCTTTCTCATATCCGCTTTTTATAGCACGTTGCCGAATAGTCATTATATCTTGAACGGCTCCTTTCAAATCCTGCTTATTGGTACTTCTGATTTTTGCTTCAGCCCGGATCAGATACATTTCAGCAAGACGTAATACCGGATAGTTCCGATCGGAATTGGTAGACATATCACCCGGACGGGTATTGTCATCAAATTTTGTCATTCCTATAAATGTCTTTCGATCAGTCGGTACACCTTTTGAATCATACAGATCATTTACGTCAAACGCGGTATAACAAGAAGCCATTCTAGCTTTTTCTTCAGTAGAGATAGGATCGATACTCAGATATAAAGCCGTATCCGCATATAACTCCTGCATATTCGGGAAACCCGATGTATCATCAGACGGATCATTATAATACCATACCCACTGATGCAAATCAGACCAACGCAAATCAGCATCGTGATTAAACAAAGATATATAATATAAGGAAGGAACTGCACCGCAACCACCATAGCCGGTCCATCCACATTCTGTTTTTACACCGGCAAAACGGTCTATAAACATTGCAAAATGTTGCCAATAGTAACTACTCTGTTTAAAAGACTCATCTTCTACAAACTCCGTAGTCCAGATAAATTCTTTATTCCGCTTACTGTCGTTCCACAAATCTTTCAGTGAAGTGGAAAGTTCCAAGCCATAAGAACCGTCAATAACCTGAGAAGCCATATCCATCGCTTCGTCAAACTGTTCATTATATAAGTACATTCTGGCTAGAAAAGCTTTTGCCGAAGGCATATCTATACGACCAAACTCCGAAGTTCTTTTATCCGGCAACATAGTTATAGCTTCTTCCAACCCTCCGATAATCTCTTTGTAAAAATCAGCACGAGTAGAGCGACGGGCCTCCATACCTTCAACCTCATCCGTTGTACGAGGCAAATAGGTATCTCCCCACATTTCGGTAATGATCCAAAGAAAGAGAGAACGCATCACTTTCATCTCCGCCTTGTATTGATCTTTTTCTTCTTCTTTGGCAAAAGGCGTATCATCGATGGTTTCAAAAAACGTATTGATATTTGCCAAAGCCTTGTAGCAGTGGTTCCACAGCCAACTTACATTTCCGTTAGAGGCATCCAATCCATAATAATCGCATACTCCCATGTCTGTAAAATTACCACCTCTCAGGAATAAATCGGCTCCATGTTCCGTAAAAGCGGGCCATTCTCCCCCACCTCCATAAAGGTTATTTACTTTTGTATACGACTGGTATACGAGTGCTTTAATACCATTTTCTTCTCCAAAAATGGCAGTCGTCGAACCATACGATTCCTCTTTCAAAAAATCCGAGCACCCCGATACGGATATACCAAGAGCTATCATGCCCGTTATAATTATCTTTTTCATATTTTTTCCGATTATAATTAGAACTGAAGATTCACACCGAAGATGTAAAATGTTTCCCACCATGAAATACCGCCTGAATTCTGAAACTTACTAAACCGGACAGGATCGTTTGCGGTTACATAAAGACGAACTTTTTTAACTACTTTATTCGTCAGTGTCTGAGGTAACGTATAACCTATAGTTACATTCCTGAGATTCACGTAATTATTCTTATGATATCCCGTGGAACTCAAATACTTAATACTTTGACCGGCCACAGGACGAGGATGACGGTTTGAAGGGTTCTCCGGTGTCCAGTAGTCAATCTTTACAGTATTCCAGCGTCCCATTTCAGAAGCCCAGAAATTCGTACTGTAATCATCGCTACCCATAGCACCGAACTCACCATAACAATCAACGGAGAAATCCAGGTCTTTCCAGCGTCCGCTGATCTGCAGGCCACCTACCCAGTCAGGTCTGTTGGTTCCAATGATCGTACGATCGTTACCATCTATCTTTCCATTACCATCCAGGTCAGCCACTTTCACTTCGCCAGGCTTCTGTCCGTAGAGAGAGGCCAGGTCTGCCTCGTCTGTTTGCCAGATACCGACTTGTTTATAATCATAGATCACACCGCTAACAGGATAGCCAACGAACAGTCCGTTATTAATATCTTCTTTCATTTTTGGATCCTGCAAACGCACCAACTCTTCTTTATTCCTATAGTAAGAAAGAGTCACACCCAGATCCAGATCTTTTTTCTTTATTATTGTTCCGGACAGAGAAGCTTCTATACCTCTGTTACGCGTATCTCCCACATTATCCCAGGCGCGATTAAACCCGGTAGTATACGGAAGTGTTTTCAAATAAAGCAAATCGTAACTTTTGGAATCGTACCAGTCGACAGAACCGTAAATAAGACCGTCGAGGAATCCGAAGTCCAACCCGATATCGAGCATTTTATTCTTTTCCCATTCCAGGTTCGGTGTCGGTCGGGTATCCGGCTCCAAACCCGGATAATGAATTTCTCCAGACTCTGTTTTAAAGTTTGCATAAGTTCCATACAAATTACCGGTAGTTGCATATGCGGCAATAGCATAATTACCTGTCAAACCATAACTTGCTCTTAGCTTCAGGTTGGTAATCCAACCTAACGATTTTATGAATTCTTCTTCTGAAGCACGCCAGGCAATCGCTCCTGAGGGAAATGTTGCCCATTTATGCCCCTGAGAAAGCTGGGAAGCCCCATCCTCTCTGAAAGAAGCAGTAAAGATATACCGGTCATTATAATCGTATTGTACACGTCCGATGTAAGAAACCATTTGTGAACGGGTAAAGCTGGAAGAAAGAGTTTTAGAATCTACCAGTCTTCCCATATTATACCACAGATAAGCCGGTGATTCCTGTTCTTTGCCCGACATACCGGTATTTACCAGCTGACGGTTCTGCATTTCAAATACACCCGACAGGTTAAAGGTATGTTTCTTGAAGCTCAGCTTATAATTCAATACATTATTCCACACCCAGTCCGCCTGACGGTTATTATGCATACCTGCTACATTACGGTCATCCTGATAAGACACACTTCTGTTGTCATAGTAATATCCTCTGGATGAAAAAGAAGGACTATAAGCAAAGTTTGTATTATAAGTCAGATTCTTTGCCAGGTTAACTTCTGCAAAAAGGCGAAGAAATATCTTCCATTCTTCCGTCTTGTCTTTATAAACCTCATCACTCTCATTCAGATAAGGGTTTTTCACAAAAGGATCACCAAACGGATACGTATTATAAGAACCGTCCCCATTCCTTACCGGAGCCAGAGGAGACATGTGTATCACTGTCTGAAAAACATCCGGTTTGTCATTTTTTATTGTATAATAAGCACGATTTGAAACTCCGACTTTCAGAAAAGGAAGTACTTGATGCGAAAGATCGGTAGTCAAATAAAAATTATCATAGTGATTGTTTTCATAGCGACTATCGTCATTCCGGTAGTTAAAAGAGACTTTATACTGTGTTTTATCGTTCCCGGAAGCAATCGTAACTACATGATTTGTCCAAAAACGCTTACGTCTAAAATATTCACCGGCCCAATCAGTATTCATAGTGCCCAGATTTGAGATCTCTGCTCCGGCAAAGGCTTTGGCATCATCCGCCTCACTGTTCCATGTCCCTGCCGCCCGGTAAGCTTCACGTTTAAAAGCGGTGTATTCATCGGCATCCATTACGTCAAAAGAGCCCCAGTTATTGACTCCGATCCCGGCAAAACCATCATAAGAGACCAACGTTTTTCCCTTTTTTGCCTGTTTGGTAGTGACCAATATAACTCCATTCGCTCCTTTGGCCCCATATATGGCGGTGGATGACGCATCTTTCAACACATCTATCGATTCAATATCACCCGGATTGATGGAAGATAATGTTTCATTATAAGGAATTCCATCTAATACGATAAGAGGATCGTTACTGGCATTTCTAGAGCGTGTTCCGCGAATACGTATAGAACTACCATCCATTCTTATACCCGGAACTCCGACCAGGCTGGTAGTAATATCATTAGCAGGGATTCTGCTGATCTTTTCAGCGCTTATGGAAGCGACAGAACCTGTTATATCTTTACGCTTCATCGATGTATAGCCCGTTACGACCACATCTTCAAGCCCGATAACATCCTCTGTCATTACAACATCTATCTGAGAACGATTTCCGACTGTCACCTCCTGAGATAACATTCCCAAGAATGAAAAAATTAGTACATCTTTAGAGGTAACATTTGTAAGAGAATAAGAACCATCCATATCCGTCACCGTACCAACAGAGGTTCCTTTTACCATAACGTTGACTCCTAACAGAGGCTCCCCGTTAACATCTTTTACTTTACCGGCAATATTATTATCCGTTTTTAACTGGGGGGGGGGGCGTTAACACTTCTTTAGACCCTAAATAGCCCGGAAAGACTAAAAATGACAAAATAAGGATCATTGGAATTTTCATCCTTCGACTCAAGCCCCGAACGAAAAGTTTAGACATTTGATTAACTTGTTTCATACTATTATTATTAGTTAGTAATTTAGTATTTATGATACTATACCATAATTATCTCATTAATTTTACTCTGTAATTCTTACTTAACTCTACAACAAAGTAATAGATTATATTTTACAGAATTATAATAAAATTATCCGATATACTTGCACTATCTTACTACTCCAAAATACAACCTAACCACCTTGTTATCAAGAATAAAACAACACAAATCTTCTATCACAAAGAAGATAGCACATCTTTATGATAGAAAATTTAAACATAAATATCTTGTGAAATACAAATTATAATTCAGACAAAACAAAGAATGTCTTACTCATCAGCTTTCACTCCCCACGAATAATTAGGCTCCGAGGACATTTCGAGAACCAGAGAACCGCCTTTTAATAGTTCAGATGCCGGGAAGCGGAAAGACTGTAAGGGCTTGCCATTCAATACGGCACTTTGTACATATTTATTGTTTCGGGACGCGCCACGAGCCTCGATCGTAAAGGTCTTACCTCTGCCAAAACGTTCTCCCAAATCAATCACAACCTTTTCGTACAAAGGGCTTGCTATTTCGTACACAGGCTCTGTACTACAACCTCCGTCCGTTTGGAAAAGTCCCAAAGAGGCCATAATCAGCCAGGCACTCATCTGCCCCTGATCCTCATCCCCCAGATAGGCATTAGCCATACCCGTTCCATAATAACGTTCTACGATAGAACGACTCCAACGCTGGGTAAGCCACGGTTTACCGACCCAATTGAACAGGAATGCAAAATGCATGGATTGCTGATTACCCTGAACCACTGGATAATCCCAATACTGGTCGTTCGGCGCATTATACCGCCAGGGCTCACTGGCATCAAATCCCCATTGCAGACGTTCCACAAAGCGATCTTTCCCTATGACTTCCGCTAGTGCGGGGACATCCTGAGGAACAAAATAAGTCAGCTGCCATGCATTCCCTTCTACATAATGATGGTTAGCTCCCGAATGGAACGGATCGAAATCTTTCGCCCAACTACCATCGCTACTACGCATCTGGGCATATCCCGTTTCCGGATTAATGGCATTTCGCCACCATGAACCCCGTTCTGTAAAATAGTTATAGTCATCTTCCTTATTCAATGCTTTTGCAAACTGAGCGACAGTCCAGTCATCATATGAATATTCAAGTGTATTAGAGAAACGTCCCTGGTCGGTCGGCACATATCGATGTTTCAGATAAGGAACCAGATCACGGTTTCCGGCATAACCTCCACAAACCTTCTGGCTGGGTGTTGTCTGCATCTTCTTCACCGCTTCAAAAGCTTTCTCTCCGTCAAAACCACGGATACCCATTTGCCAGGCACTGACAATCAGTGGTATTTCATGCTCCGCCACCATAACGGGAATATACTCCATACCGGCAGGACCTTTTGCCAACCATCCGTTTGCATCATACATTCCTAACTGAGACTTTACCCAGCGGTTACTCCACTCCGGAGTTACCAGGTTCCAGAACTGATTCAGATTCCAAAACGTATTCCAGAAAGCATCACACCCCAAAGCCACATCATCCGGATCCGTAAAACGACGTACCTTTTCATCGGCGGATACCCATTCCCCGTTTACATCACTCCATATATTACGGCTACACAACGCCCTATACATATTCGTATAAAAACGAACTTTCTCCAACCGGTTATTCGTCGTGATCTGTAGCCGGTTAAACACATCGTTCCATACATTCTGCTGATTAGTACGTACCGCATCGAACTTCCAGCCGAAAGGAGTACTGATCTCCTTTTCCAAATTATCTGCCGCATTAGCTATGCTTACCAGAGACAAGCCGGAACGTGCCTGTACAACCGGCGACTTCCCGGCATCAAACTGTAGCCAAACTCCGGCATCTTTTATATCACGGGCCGTCAGACGATCTGTCAGCTGTTGCTTTTCATTTATCCAACCTCCCATAGACAAGATCGGTTGGTCAAATTCGATTACGAAATGGATCGTATATTCCTGGTCTGCATCAGAACTCCATACATTTTTAGATAACTGATGGCTAAATCCTTCGATACGCGTATCGCTCACTTTCTTAATCTCGATATCTTTCAATTGATAATCATATTCTGCTGGTATATGCAAATCGACCAGGACACGGGCACTGTCTTTATCCGACGGGAAAGTATAGCGTTGGAAACCACAATGAGTGGTTGCGGTCAGTTCCGCACGGATACCATAATCTGTAAGATCGACTTTATAATATCCCAACGGTGCCTCTTCACTTAATTTATTGATCCGCGAGCGATAGCCGGAATCCGGATCAGACTCGTCACCGATAACAGTCTGCAAAGGACCGTTTGTCGGCATCATCCCCAAACCACCCATTGTCCATTCATGGATATGACTGAAGCAGCCTACGCTTTCAAAGGTCGGCTGATAACCGGCCTGCCATCCTGCATTCTGATTATCGGGACTCAGCTTTACCATTCCGAAAGGCATCCAAGGTCCAGGGGCTATCATCCAGCGGGAATGAGCCGTTCCAATCCTTGTATCGACATATTCCGCCAGAGACTGAAGCGGTTGATGCTGACGCTGCACCTCTCCTTTTTGAATCACTTTACCATCTGCACGAACCTCAAAAGTGCTTGTCACACCCTCCGTAACGGAAGGCATTGGAGCTTCAAGGCAATAACGGGCTGTATCCAGACGGGTAGACAGGATCTCTTTTCCATCAAGCCTGACAGAAAGAAGCGGCTGCCCTTCAAGATGTTCCACATCGACAAGCAGCGGTTGCACTTTTTTTCCTTCTACTTCTATTTCATAATTTGCAGCCTCTACGGAACGGACAAAGACTTTCTCCGGAGCGATCGCCCGGACACTTCCCGGACCTTCCAATCCTACATGATCGAATACAAGCCATGATCCTTCCAAGACGGATAGCGTAATACAGTTTCCTCCTTTCCGCAAAGATTCTCTTTTTACAGGAATAATCAAGTGGACAGGTTTGGCCTGGCTCATGTCACCGGTAATAGAGGCATCGCTCCCACCCGGAGCCAGTTGTATCTTCTCTTCCTGACAATTGTTGATCATTACTTTTAATAGAGGAGGAATATGCGGCGAGTTGTCGGCCAGATCTATTATCAGATTCCACTCTCCTTCCACCGGAAGTTTATCCAACTCAAAGAGAATATTAGTATCATGCGTCCGCAGACCGGAAGTAGCCCAGGTACCTCCCCATTGGTCGGCAGGTCCCGGCAATACATAAGGGAATGACTCTTTGGCATCACTTTTTCCAACCAGATAATACCGGTCTTCAAAGCCAAAGTCATTGGCAAGAAATTCTTTATAGCGGTCAGGCCCCAAAGCCAGATCAACAGCCGAACTGTCAGCCACACCTATATTCCACACCAGTTGTCGTTCAGGCGTTGAACATGAAGTAATTGCCAAAATGCAAAGACAACTAAACGATAGTATTCTTTTTCTCATAATTGCAAAGATTATTTTCTTGACAAAAGAAGCAATCTTCAGCAATTCCGGCAAGTCATATTATTCCGATTGAGTTGTACAATATTCCGATTCTGCCCCCTGATACGCAAAAAGCCCCGCCGGATAACCAGCGGGGCTTTGTTGTATGTAACCTGTCAACCTAACGGTTTACCAGGAGTTTCCTATTTATTTAACGATAGCTTTAACAGCACTTTCACCATCAACAGCTACAACCACGATACCTGCAGGAGCAGTGATAGTTGCATTGTCAGAAGTGATATTCTGAACTGTTACAGTCTGACCAAGGATGTTGCTTACAGTAACTGTCTTACCAGTTGCATTCAGGATAGTGATCGTACCTTCACCTGCAATTACACTAACACCTGATGTAGAAACACCTTCGTTAGATGTTGCATAATCGCTAGTATCTTCTAAGTTGAAGATCTGAGCCTGGTTGATCAGTTCCTGCATCTTCTTGTCGTCATCTTCGTGGTTACCGTTATCTACAGTGTATTCAGCCAATACAGGTACACCATTGTGGATTTTCACCCATGCACCCTTGAACGAAGCAATATGAGATACTTCATCCAGGTTAGATTCCAGTAAGAAGTCCTTATGATCGTCGTCTGTGAAACGCAGAGAGAATGCATAGTTCTTATGTAAGCCGTCTACCGGTTTCTTTTCGAAGATAGCTTCGTTGTACAGGTCGCGAGGATCAAGAACGCCGTCCTTATTCTTCAGGTCTGCCAACTTTCTACCATCCTTCAAGATATACAGATATTCGCCATCTGCATCTACCTGGTGAACACCTTCTACGAAACCAAGGCGAGTGTAAGACTGCCATTTGTAAACGTCAGGATTATTCAACATGTTAGTGCTACCCTTCACTGAGTCAGTCAGGTTGATCAGGAAGCTACCGGCCAGGTAACCGTTGTAATCCATCTCATGTTCGCAGTTCGGGTTGTAACCGTGAGTATTACACCACTTACCGTCTTTCACTGAATCCGGACGAAGAACGAACAGATACTGAGGCATACGGTCAGTTGAACTTACTACATAGTCAGCATAGATAGCAGTTTTGCTTTCTTTACCGATCGGCTGAATCTTTTCAGCTGTCATACCCAGGTAACCGAAGTCTTTTACAACTTGCGGAGCGTTGCTCTGGTTGTTAGAATCTTCGAACAGGAATTCAGAACCTGTACCTCTTGCACGGAACATATTGATATGTTTACCAACTTCACCCAGATCCATATACAATGGACGGTTGTCAGTGATAATAGCAAATGCAGTAGCTCTTTCAGTTGCAACGTTATCCAAAGGCAGGTAGCTCATTTCGCCAACACCGTCTTCGCAATGTGCCTGCATCCAACCATTGTTGATTCTCAGAACATTACCACTGTTGATATCTACCAATACATAGCAGATTTCGTCACCCTTCACCTGATCGGCTTTCAGATAGAATACACCTAACTTAGGTTGATCTGCAGCAGAAGCAGCAGCTTCAGCTTTAGTCATAGCCTTGTAATAAGGAGTCTTACCCTGCGGGCTTACCAGATATACATAGATCTTATCGTTGTCGATCAGGTTCTTGTCGCTTACTTTCAGAACATAAGCTGTTCTTGCAAGCTGCGGCAAACCGATTTCAGCACCGTAACCGAACGGTACGTCGATAGCCTTGTCACCATCAACCAGAATATTCTGAGCTTCTGTCAATTCATAAGTTGTTGCCTGACCTGGAGTCGGAGCAAAGCTCTTTTCTTCAGATACGTTCAGATACAGTTCCTGATTTGCAAACAAGTTGTAGTTCATGTAATACTTAGTATAAAGCAAATCTTCAGTCTTGAAGTGCTTGTAACCATGACGAGGACTTGTTTTAGCTTCGTTATCTTCTACTGCTGCAAATGTATATGTATCTGCATTCTGAAGTTCTTTATCTCTGAAGCTACGATAGTTTCTATTGATGAAATAAATACCCTTTTCATCTTTGTAAAGCTGACCTTCGAATACTTCGTCTGCATATTCACGGTTATAGATAGCTACTGTAGGAACAGCACCGCAACCTGTAGTCTTAACAACCCACATAGTAGCAGGCATATCATTGTAATCCTGAGCAGTTGTAGCAGCATCCAGCATCAAACGACCGATGAAGTTGTCAACTACATTCTTACCAGTTGCTACATCTGTAATGAAATACAAGCCCTGGTCTACATTTACACGAGACAGATACTTAAAGTTTCTATCTTTGAATGTAAATTTAGTTTGCAAAGAACCCGGAAGTGCGATACCACCGTTTGTTTCAGTATTCTTAGCTGTGATAACAGCTTTTCCTTCTGTAAGATAAGCAATACGAACAGCTACAGGACCATTATCAGCACTGTAAAGATTAGCTCTACCAGGAGTTGCTACTGTATTAGTATGGAACTTAGTCAAGTCATTGTAAACAGAGTTGAACGCGAAATCAGCATTCTGCCACAAGCTACTTGCATAATTCTTCGGCATAGCATTCATCGGTTCGATCAACAGACTGTCGTTAGACGGGTAATAAGTAAAACGGAACAAGCTACGAGCTTCCCAAGTAGCAGATGTATGGCTTATACCATCAGGAATAGCAACGCGTGAAGGAACATCATCCAACATTACCATCGGTAATTCCTTGCTCAGGCTTGAATAGAATTCTGTACCAACAGAAAGAACCTTACCGGCTGCATTCTTAAGATATACGAATTCTTCTGCAACCAATGCAGTAGTAGCAGCAGCAGAGCTAAGACCTAACTGCTTTCTTACAGCTCCGTCACTAGCAGCAGTTGCAACAACCGGGAAATCAACATCATTCAATTCTACTGCAGTGAAAGTATTCGTCAACAACGGGCTTTCAGTGTTAGGAGCTACAGCAGAAACGATACCGAATGTACCATCGTACTGGAAGTCAACCATTCTGTTCAGGTCGTCAGCAGTCAGGATGATACCACCAGCCAGAACCGGTTTCAACTTAACAGCATCAGTAATCGCTTCAACGTCAGTTTCAGCTTCTTCTTTAGAATATTTCGCTGCAATGATTTCGCTACTTAAGTTCTTCTGAAGAACAACTACCGAGTCACGGTTTGCAAAATAAGAATAGATAGGTTTGTAATCAAAATTTGTATTCTGAGAAATTGTAGAATACCAGGTCCAGTTAGTCAGACATCCTTCCAGGATAGAAGCATCCAGGTTAGTTGTAGAAGTAACTGTCGGTTCATTAAACAGAGTTGCATTAACATGAGCATAAACCAACTCCAGGTTTGTTTCTTTGTTTGTCATTGTATAGCTAACACCACTTACGTTATCGTTAGTTACCTTAATAGACCATAAAGAAGCATTGATAGGAGCGTCGGCCACATTAACCAACTTCAAATTCAATTCACCTGTCCGGTAATTACGAGTCTGGATCAATACTTTTCCATCTGCGTCTGTCAATTGATACAATTTATCTGCATCAAAATGATTAATACCAGCACCAATTGCTGCACTGGCTGTTGCAGTTGGGCGAAGAGTAATACCATGACCGATCTTATTTTCATCGGTATGTACATGTGTAGTACCTTGCGCGAAAGCTCCAAGACTTGTTGTCAGCAGGGCGCCGACAAGAAGAGTAGAAAACTTTTTGTTCATAATCAAATAATTTAATTAGTAATAAAATATAAAGTTCAAATAAAATCTATACTGTAATAAAATATAAAGCTCAAACAAATCTCATCAAATTGTTCTCTTGCGTGCATACCTTGCACTTAAATTGTAGGACAAAGATACATATCTTTTTTAGTTGCACTATTTTTTTATTATCTTTTTTTCCCTTTAACCACGCTTTCTTATCCGATTCTTGGTTTAAAACGTACAAATAATGCGGTTTTAAGGACATATCAAATCATTCCTCCTGACTCCTGTTATGCTCCGACTCTTTCTTACGATAATCGGATGGAGAAATACCCATCACCTTCGTAAAGGTACGCGAAAAGTAAGCCGGCTCTTCAAAACCAAGCTTTGTGGATATCTCATTCAGTTTCAGGTTAGTCAATACGATATACTGGCAGGCCTTCTGTATCTTCAGTCGGATAAAATAGTTTATCGGCGACACGCCCGTTTCCTTCTGGAAAAGCATAGAGAAATGGGATGGAGAATATTTAAAATAAGCCGCCAGCTGATCCAAAGTCAGGTTACGCTCCACATGTTCATTCATGTAATGGATCACACGGGAAGCAAAAGAGTATTCCTTATGATTAGGTAAATTAATATAACGATACTGCTCCAAATACAAAAAAGAGGTAAGGAACATATATAGGCACATCGACGAATAAACCATATATTCTTTAATATATCCCATCGAGAAGCAACTGTATATCTCTTCAAACAATTGTACACGGTCTTGCAGGCGGGAATATTCGCCCGGCAGGATTATGCCCGGCACCGGTGTAGACGGTAGAAACTCCCGGCCAAGTCTCCCCATGAAATGAACCCAGTATATCGTCCAGGGATTATGTTCGGAAGAACCAAAGGAATACGGTACATTCGGAGGTATAATGATGTATTGGTTCTGCTTCACCGGATAAGTCTTCCCATGAATGGTATACCAGCCCTCCCCTTCTATACAATAGATAAGCATAGCATAACTACATCCCTGGTCTTTCTGTACATAATGGTACTTCACCCGGGGAAAGAAACCGATCTTACGGACATATAAATTACCGATAAGCGGTTCCCGGCTATAAGCCTCCAGCAATTCGTCCGGCAAAGAGACAAAACGTTCTCCTTTAAATCCTTCTTTAATCTTTATCACTATACATTATTATATATGTAAACCGCGACAAATATAATAAAAAAACGGCCACTTCCTTTTTTCGGAAGCAGCCGTTTATAATTTATCTTATGGGAAGAGATTACATCATGCCACCCATTCCGCCCATACCTGGGTTCATCGGAGGCATAGCAGGAGTATCTTCTTTCTTCTCTGCGATCACACATTCTGTTGTCAGGAACATACCAGCAATAGAAGCTGCATTTTCCAAAGCAACACGAGTCACCTTAGCCGGGTCGATTACACCTACTGCACACAGGTTTTCATATTTGTCTGTACGAGCATTGTAACCGAAGTCACCTTTACCTTCTTTTACTTTCTGAACAATAACGGCACCTTCTTTACCTGCATTAGCAACGATCTGACGCAACGGTTCTTCGATAGCACGTTTAACGATTTCGATACCTGTTGTTTCGTCTTCGTTTTCACCCTTCAGACCCTCCAATGCTTCGATAGCACGGATGTAAGCTACACCACCACCAGGAACTGTACCTTCTTCGATAGCAGCGCGGGTTGCATGCAAAGCATCGTCAACACGGTCTTTCTTTTCTTTCATTTCCACTTCAGAAGGAGCACCTACATAAAGAACAGCTACACCACCTGCCATCTTAGCCAGACGTTCCTGCAGTTTTTCTTTATCGTAATCGGAAGTAGTGTTTTCGATCTGAGTCTTGATCTGACCGATACGAGCCTGGATAGCAGCTTTGTCGCCTGCACCGTTAACAATGATAGTAGTATCTTTGTCTACAGTAACCTTTTCAGCAGTACCCAACATGTCCATTGTAGCACCTTCCAGCTTCAAACCTTTTTCTTCGGAGATAACAACACCACCTGTCAATA
Source organism: Parabacteroides timonensis (assembly GCF_900128505.1). NCBI lineage: Bacteria > Pseudomonadati > Bacteroidota > Bacteroidia > Bacteroidales > Tannerellaceae > Parabacteroides > Parabacteroides timonensis. Next base: position 902,608 of record NZ_LT669940.1, on the reverse strand, counting down.
CAGCGATATCTTCCAACATAGCTTTACGACGGTCACCGAAGCCCGGAGCCTTCACAGCACAGATCTTCAGAGAACCACGCAGACGGTTCACAACCAATGTTGCCAATGCTTCACTGTCGATATCTTCAGCGATGATCAACAGAGGACGTCCGCTCTGAACAGCCGGTTCAAGGATAGGAAGCAAGTCTTTCAATACAGAGATCTTCTTGTCGTAGATCAGGATATACGGATTTTCCATCTCACATTCCATCTTTTCTGTATTTGTTACGAAGTACGGAGAGATATAACCACGGTCGAACTGCATACCTTCCACTACGTCTACTGTAGTTTCAGTACCTTTAGCTTCTTCCACTGTGATAACGCCTTCTTTCTTCACTTTCTGCATAGCTTCAGCAATCAGTTTACCGATCGTTTCGTCACCGTTGGCAGAGATTTTAGCTACGTGTTCGATCTTTTCGAACTGGTCGCCTACTTCTTCAGCCTGGTCAGCGATCTTTTCAACCACTTTGGCAACAGCTTTGTCGATACCGCGTTTCAGGTCCATTGGGTTAGCACCTGCTGTAACGTTCTTCAAACCAACGCCGATGATGGATTGTGCCAATACAGTAGCAGTAGTCGTACCGTCACCTGCATTGTCGTTAGTCTTTGAAGCCACTTCTTTAACCAACTGAGCACCCATGTTTTCGAACGGGCAAGCCAATTCAACTTCTTTGGCAACCGTTACACCGTCTTTTGTAATGTGAGGAGCACCGAATTTCTTTTCGATGATCACGTTACGACCTTTCGGGCCTAATGTTACTTTTACTGCATTTGCCAGTTCGTCCACGCCTTTCTTCAAAAGGTCGCGGGCATCCATATCGTACTTAATTTCTTTTGCCATGATTATATTATTTTTTTATTGTCCGTTAATGAATTAGATAATAGCTAAGATATCAGACTGACGCATGATCAAATACTTTTCACCGTCCAGTTCGATTTCTGTTCCTGCATACTTTCCGTACAGTACAGTATCGCCACTCTTCACAACCATTTCTTCATCCTTTGTTCCGTTACCTACGGCAACAACTTCACCTTTTAAAGGTTTTTCTTTTGCTGAATCAGGGATAATGATTCCGCCAAGTGTCTTTTCTTCTGCTGCAGCCGGCTTGATAAGCACTCTGTCTGCTAATGGTCTAATGTTCATCTTTGATATATTTTTTAATTGTTAATAATGTTATGTTTATATGTGTATTTCTAATTCACGTTTACTTCTATACGAAATCTGTGCCAAAATAATTGGCAGGGAAAAGACTGACAAATTTGCATAACACGACAGTTAGATAGACTGACCTGACTGACAGGATGACTATCTTTATCACCTTTTTTGCTTCGAGACTAGAACAAAAGTGCAGAGGAAGTAGTTCATAGGTCAGGATATTTTAACTGATTACTCCCGGATTTTTATTCTTTTGGGCATGCCTCAATTTAATTTTGGGCTAGCTCAAAATTGATTTCGACCATGCCCAAAATTAATTTCCAGCAAGCCCAAAAGCAAAAAAAGAAGGGATGAAAAAGTTAAAACCTGCCATCCCTTACCTTAATATATGGTATGCTACCGATTAGTCTATCAGGAGAGTAGCAATGGAATGTGCCGGTAATACAGGTTGATATACGAGGCCGTCTATTTCGAGAGCCACCTGCCGATCGTCGTTCCCTTCGTTCGCCAGAGCAACAACGATACTTTTATCGGGATTGATAAAAGCCATCAAATTGGCATACAGACCGGATGTTTCCAGTTTACGGGCACCGGGTTGCACATAATGGCTCAGATGTTTCATTATATAATATTCGGGAGTGAAGCGGAAAGTCTTCGTATCGGCATCCACCACCACCAGCGAGTTCTGCGCCCATCCCCAACGGCTGATACCGCCTTTTTCAAGGGAAATATTCCAATACATATAGGCCGAAGCACCGTTATCCAGGTAATGACGCATCAGGTTCCATGAGTAAACGGCACCGCTCCAGTCGTTCTTCCCGTCACCGCATTCCTGCTCGGTCTGGTAGAGTTTCATATCGGGATAACGTTCGTGTATACCTTTGATCGCACCTTTCCCCGCCCATTGAAAACCGACGCCTTTGATATATTCAGCACTTGCCGGATCTGTCAGGACAGTGTCGACCAGGGCTTCATTGGCACGCTCCATCGTTCCGAACATGACATTTACATCTTGCTCCTTCATGGCCGGACCGAGATAGTTACCGATAAAGTTAGCCAGAGAGGTTGCCGTCCAGCAACAGCTGGGGAATATCTGGGCCGAGTTGAATTCGTTTTGTGGCATGACGGCAAAGATGTCGATACCTTGTTCGCGGTAGGCTTCGATGAATTTTGAGAAATACAAGGCGTAAGCCTGAAGATAGAGGGAGTCCTGGATAAACATATCCGAACCTTCGTAGCCGACTTTATCGGCTGCCAGTCCGTTACGGTATTTCTCGTTGAAATTCTCTCCCGTATAGGCTGATGCATAATGTTTATTGTATTTCATCCAGGAAGGCGGGCACCAGGGGGAAGCCCAGATACTCAAGTCCGAATTGTATTTCTGTGCATTCTTGATAAAAGGAATCAGTGTTTGCTGATCGTTGGCGATGGTGAAATACGCCATATCAAAGTCGCCGTCTATCTCATTATAAGAATACCAATCGCGGGAGAAGTCGTTGGCACCGATCGGCATACGGCAGATGGTGAAGTTCGCTCCTATCTCGGGGAAAAAGAGTTCTTCCATGATTTCTTCCCTTACGATCGGATCGAGTTTACTCAAAGAGATCCATCCCAACTCATTGAAGCAGGCTCCGAAACCGTCTATCTTCTGTTGCTTTTTATGGGTATGGATAATCGCATCGATCTCCGGAATGGTATCCGGGGATACAGAGATCAGGTCGTCCTGTTCCTGCCACGGTTTGTTTTCAGTAGTCGTCACCCACGAGGCTCTCGGTTGGAACGAGCAGGAAGAGAGGCATAAAGCGATTGCGAGAATTAAACTGTATATTTTCATAAGCGGCAAATATAAAGGACAACGACTTCTCCCGTTCAAAGAGAAGTCGTTGTATTCGTTAGTTTCCTTAAGCAAATCAGAACTGTGCGATCAGCTCTTCCACAGTGACAGGGACCTGTTCGCCTGTGATCATATTCTTCAGGTTGATCTTGCCTTCGTTCATTTCCGTTTCACCGACGATGGCGACAAACGGGATTTTCTTCGTATCGGCATAGCCCATCTGTTTCTTCATCTTGGCCGCTTCCGGAAAGAGTTCGGTACGGATACCGGCGGCACGTACCTTGGCGATAATAGGCAGCAGATAACTTTCTTCTTTCTCGCCGAAGTTGACAAACAAGAGTTGTGTTGTCTTCAACGAGTCGGCAGGATAGAGATCCAGCTGGTTCAGCACGTCGAAGATACGGTCTGCACCGAAAGAGATACCGACACCTGACACACCGTCCATGCCAAATACGCCGGTCAAGTTGTCATACCGTCCGCCTCCGGTGATACTTCCGATCTGAACGTCGAGTGCTTTTACTTCGAAAATGGCGCCGGTGTAGTAGTTTAGTCCGCGTGCCAAAGTCAGGTCAAGCTCCAGTTCGGAGTTCATAGGCAGCTGATCGATACGATCGAGGATGAAGGTCATTTCTTCCACACCTTTCATGGCGATCTCGGAGGCAGCCAGTTGTTCTTTCAACACGGCCAGCTTTTCGCGGTTAGTTCCTGCCAGCATAATGATCGGCTGCAAGCGAGCAATGGCTTCTTCGGTAAGCCCTTTCGAGCGAAGTTCCTCGTTTACATTGTCCAGGCCGATCTTATCCAACTTGTCGATAGCGACAGTTATGTCGACAATCTTATCTGCTTCACCAATGATCTCGGCGATACCGGATAAAATCTTACGGTTGTTCATCTTGATACAAACGCGGATATCGAAGCGGTGGAATACCTCATCCATGATCTGGATCAGTTCCACTTCATTGATCAGCGAGTCGGAACCGACCACGTCACCATCACACTGGTAGAATTCGCGGTAACGTCCTTTCTGCGGACGGTCGGCACGCCATACAGGCTGTATCTGATAACGTTTGAAAGGGAATGTTATATCATTACGGTGCTGAACCACGTAACGGGCAAAAGGCACGGTCAGGTCATAACGCAGACCTTTCTCACAGGCTTTCACGCCAAACTTTACAGCATTACGTTCCAATAGCTCCTCATCGGTAATGCCGGAGAAGCAATCGCCTGAGTTTAATATCTTAAAAAGCAGCTTATCACCTTCTTCACCATATTTGCCCATCAAAGTAGACAGGTTCTCCATGGCCGGTGTTTCGATTTGCTGAAATCCGTACAGATGATATACGTCGCGAATAGTGTTGAATATATAATTACGTTTCGCCATTTCTTCAGGCGAAAAATCTCTTGTACCTTTTGGTATAGATGGCTTCTGCATATATTGTCCGCTCTTGTTTATCGTCGGAGCTAACCGACTTCTAGCTATTAAATTATTATTCGGAATGCAAAGGTAGGTATTTTGTTTCAATTTCGTAGATTCCGAACAAACATAGTACCACATCTATCACAAAAGTTTTGACTCTTCGCCACTCCGTAAAAATTCAACAAAAAAATAGACCTTGGATTTCCATAAGTAAAAACCAATTAATACATTTGCTCAATCACATTAAAAATGCAATATTATGATTTACACAAATGAATTTCAGGATATGACAGTTCAGGCTACCTCTTTCATCGGATGTGGTAACCCTAATGCTAATATTTTAATAACCGGAAAAGAAGCTGCCATTGCTCCAGATAACAAGCAACAACAATCTTGGGAACTTGATAGTAATATAGAAAACTGGAAAGAAAACATCAACCAATGTAAAAGTTTGGAAGATATTAAAAACTACCCACCCTATAACCCTCTTTATCCTTACAAAGGACAACTATATAAAGTTGGAGGTGATAAAGGTACAAGTCGTACATGGTATCAATATCAAAAACTATTGAACCACATTCTGAAAACACCAGATAATAAAACCATCAAATTCCACGAAAATTGCTTTACGACCGACTTTAGCGCAAACATCGCAAAATACAGTCACTTGACTGATAAAAGTAAAACTCAAGCATCTATTGATGAGAGAAAAGTAATGTTCGCCCATCCTTTCTTCCAACATTTCCCAATAGTCCTTGTTGCCTGTGGGCATTATCCCAAGACGTATGGAATTGATTTGGAAAAATTATTTCAAGTAACATGGAAACAACCGACACAACCTGTTGGTAGATTTTGGTTAAATATTCATAGAGGAAATAATCCAGAAAATCCGAAATTACTTATCCATACTAACCAACTTTCCATGGCATCGGACGAACTCATCTATAAAATCGCAGAGTATATTACCTCTTTTACAACAGAGTATAATATCAAACTATAGAACAAAGGCCTATGAAAATATTTAAACATTCGGTTCTTTTATTAATGATATTACTATGCAGTGCGTCTACGAATAAAAGAAATTACTATTGCAAATACTGTGGTCACAAATCGTCCACAGTATCTGCATTAACTTCCGGTTACTGTCAACGCCACCCTGACGGATATAATAAAGGACGGCATAAACTATACGAAAGTACTGAGAAACAAAAATACATTTGTAAATATTGCGGCATACAATCTAGCAGTATTTCTACTTTAACTGCTGGTAAGTGCCAACGTCATCCCAAGGGATATAATAGAGGACGACACCAACCAGCCCTTTAAATCTTATGAAGCTACTGATAGGTATTTTGTTTCAATTTCGTAGTTTTCCGGTTAAGTTGATTGTTTTACCGGTTTCTTTTTATTACGTTTGTAACATAAACTACAAAACACATAACTATGAAAAAGAAACAGAAAAAAGCGTTGTATGGCGAGATCGGTAGTTTTGCTATCGATTTAGCCAAGTACACTATAACAGGTGTTATTATTACTGCCTTACTAAAGGATTTTGGAGACAATACGATTCTTATTTATTCTATTGGAATTATATCTACTTCATGTTTCCTGGGAATAGGTTTATTACTAATTAAATTAAAGGAGGAGTAGTTATGGCAAATATTCTCATGGCTTTTTCAATCCCTATGACATTACTTATAGGAGTACTGATCTGGGTTTATTTTATGGAGAAAGATACCCGTAAAGCGAAGAAAAAGAAGAAATAAAAATAGCTGCCCGAGCCATTCAGAATGGCTCGGGCAGCTATTTTTAGTGGGTGCAGCAGCCAGTCCCTATTCACTGCAGCAGCCAGTTTTATCCGCTGCCGCAGTCATTTTCGTTTAGTCGCGGCTTCTTCCGCCCAGGAAGATCATTACATAATATAATAAGGTAGCCAGCGATCCCAAAGCAGCCACCACATAGGTATAAGCAGCAGAACGCAAAGCATCTTCCGCCATTCCATGCGTACTGACATTCGTTATGCCGGCACTACTCAACCAAACCAATGCACGCTGGCTGGCATTGATCTCAACCGGCAACGTGATAAAGCTGAACAATGTCGTCGATGCGAACAGAATGATACCGAACAGCAGCAACTGCGGGAACTGATGGATCAGCAACATACCGCCCAGCAACACCCACGTCATGATATTCGAAGCGAAGCTGACCACCGGCACCAATGCCGACCGCATCTTCAGCGGAGCATACGAAGTGGCATGCTGTACCGCATGACCGCATTCATGGGCTGCAACGGCAGCCGCAGCAATACTATTACTGTAATATACCGATTCACTAAGATTCACCGTTTGATTTGCAGGATTGTAATGGTCTGTCAAATGTCCGGGAGTAGAAATCACCTTCACGTCGTAAATGCCGTTATCATGCAACATCTTCTCAGCCACGTCCTTTCCGGTCATACCGTTAGGCATAGGGATCTTAGAATACTTCTCAAACTTGTTTTTCAGTCGGGAAGATACCAGCCAGCTTAACAAGGCAAAACCAATAAATATAATCCAATACATGCTCATAATGCTCTAATTAATTAAGTGTTATACAAGAAATGTCTTACAAAAAGTCTGCCAAAAACAAAAATGGCAGAAGATGGGCCTGCTGAGAGGTGGTCTTCTGCCATTTTGTAATAGTATATGAGGTTTATTCTTCCGTATACCGGATAATTGTCTGTTCACGGTCAGGTCCTACTGACACGATTTTAACGGGAACACCCAACTCTTCTTCCAGGAAGGAAAGGTAAGCGTTGAATTCTTCAGGGAATTCATCTTCGCTCTGCATCTTTGTCATGTCAGTCTTCCAACCCGGCAGTTCAACGTATACCGGTTCGATCGTATCGTCGATCTCGAACGGAAATTCCGTTACTTCTTCGCCGTTGATCTTGTAAGCCACACAAGCCTTGATCGTTTCGAAGCTATCGAGTACGTCGCTCTTCATCATGATAAGCTGGCTTACGCCGTTGATCATAACGGCATATTTCAAAGCTACCAGGTCGATCCAGCCGCAACGACGTTTACGTCCTGTTACAGAACCGAACTCATGCCCTAACGTACAAAGCAGATCGCCTGTTTCATCGAACAACTCTGTCGGGAACGGACCGCTACCGACACGTGTACAATACGCCTTGAAGATACCGTATACTTCACCGATATTGCGCGGAGATACGCCCAGACCCGTACAACAACCGGCACAGATCGTATTCGAAGAAGTAACGAACGGATAAGAACCGAAGTCGATATCCAGCATAGTTCCCTGTGCGCCTTCCGCCAAAACAGACTTACCGTCTTTCAGGTAGTTGTTTACCACATGCTCGCTGTCGATCAGGTTGAATTGTTTCAGATATTCCAATGCTTCAAACCATTGAGCTTCCAGTTCCTTGATATCATAAGAATAGTTCAGTGATTTCAGGATTGCTTCGTGACGTGCTTTGGCAGCAGCATATTTTTCATCGAAGTTATGCAGCAAGTCACCTACGCGGAGACCGTTACGGCTGATCTTGTCTGTATATGTCGGGCCGATACCTTTACCGGTCGTACCGATCTTACCTGAACCTTTAGCCGCTTCATAAGCAGCATCCAGCATACGGTGGGTAGGCAGGATCAGGTGTGCCTTCTTGGAAATACAAAGTTGTTTGGTCAGGTCGTGACCACTGGCAGCAAGCGCTTCGGCTTCCTGCTTAAACAATAACGGGTCGAGAACGACGCCATTACCGATTACATTCACTTTTCCACCCTGGAAAATACCTGACGGAATAGAACGAAGGATATATTTTTCTCCGTTAAACTCCAATGTGTGTCCTGCATTGGGACCTCCCTGAAAACGAGTGATTACATCGTAATTCGGAGTCAGCACGTCGACAACTTTACCTTTGCCCTCGTCACCCCATTGCAATCCTAATAAAACATCTACTTTCATGTTATCTTTATAATAGACTATTAATATTCTTATTTACCATTCTTCTGCTGAAGCTTGAACTTGCATTTACTGCATATCCCATAAATATACAACGCATGAAACTCAGGTGTGAAACGGGATATCTTCAGATTGTTGACATCCTTTTTCAGCATACTGTCTTTCATTTCCCGGATCGCCCCGCACTTCATACAGATCAGATGAAGATGCGTTTCCGCCAAAGCCCGGAGTTCGTATTGAACCGATTGGGCGTTGAGTTGATGCCGCACGATCAGGCCACCGTCTTCCAGCACGTCCAGCGTATTGTAAAGCGTTGCCTTGCTCACATGGAAGTTCGTCTCTTCCAGTTTTTCCTGGAGTGAGTACATGTCGAAATGACCCGAGAAACGACATATGCATTCAAATATAGCATATCTTTCCTCCGTCTTTCGTAGTTTTTTCTCAGTCAGATACTCCGTAAACGACTGCTTCATCTCTATGTACTTCTTTTCATCCATTTCGTTGCGACTCTACGCGACCGACAAAGTTAGCGCATTTATTTTAAACGCAAAGCCTTAGCTATAATATTCAAATTCAAATTTTAAATCATTATATATTTCCTGTCCTTCCGGCGTATCCATGAACTCCGGAAACTCATCGAAACCACTTAACATTTGCTTGGCATGATCGGCAGACTGGCGACCGTAAAATTTCATTGCTTTCACAGCTGCCTGCTTCTCTTTCCAGGTAGCGCCGAAGTCGGACCAGGCGATCGTCCGCATACATTCCACAATAAATGCAGCTCTTACAGGTGCAACCACCGTTTTCCCCTCCTTGAACAGTTCCGCCCAAATCAGATAAGCCACCGTACGGGCATACTCGTCTTCCACATTGAAGATTAATCCCAAAAGAAGGTTATCGACATAAGTCAACTTGCAAAACAGATTACGGCTGCATTGCTCTGCGATTTCCAGATAGGGTATTTCTTTCACCCATTGCTTTGCCTGATCGAAAGGAAAATCATCCGCAGGCTGTAACATGGATGCCAGTATCTTGAACTCACGGATATCTTCTTTCCACAGAGCCGCTGCCAGCTCCGAACCGGGTTCGTGCATAGCAGCAATCTGCTTTATTTCGGGCAGAGGAACACCGAAGTTCAGTTTATAGTTTATCCCCTTCTCGCGCATGCTGGTGGATGTAACGCCATTCATTGCCATGCGGAGCTGGATTTTTATTTCTCTTAATTGTTCCTGCAACATAGCTTAGTCGTTGTAAGATGGGAGGAATGAATAATCGTTACTGTAACGAAGCATCTGGTCCGTGTAACCTTCGGTATAATCGAGGACGATATCGGTCACTTCTCCGTTATCGTTCTTCACCTCTTTCATAACCGGGTTCACAAAACCTTTGTAAGGAGCCAGGTTCAGTTTAGCATAACGGGCAAGCACTTCGTCGTGTAATGTCTGGTCTACTTTTACGCCATAATCTTCCACCAGTTTCTTTCCGGATGCAAAATCGCCTTCGCTCTTGATTCGCTGTACTTCAGCCAGTAACGTACCGAAGAGATTACGGAGTTTTTCGTAATCGTTTACAATTACGTATGTTTTGCCGTCACGTTTCTTATATTCGATCACGTTATCGGCTTTACCGTTCTCGTAGGCCCATTGAGCAATCAACTGACGGTTACGCATGTGGGCTTCTTCCACATTCTTACCGGCTTCGATACGGACAAGTTGTGTCATCAGGCCATTCATAATATACTTATAATACTCTGCCTTATATGCTTCTGCATCCGGCACCAAACCTAATTCCACTAATTTCGGATCACCCAGATAATACAATCCGAACAAGTCGGCACGAGCTTCTTCAAGCGTAGAATCGTACGCTTTCAAGGCTCCGGATTCCGTATCCGGCAACAGTTTACCGGAACCATGTCCCAGACATTCGTGCAAATCCGTATGTAAATTATCCGTGATAAATCCGTATTTCTTCAACGCCTCACGTTCAACGTCACTCCAAACGAACTCTTCGCTAAAACCATTGCCTTGCGAAGCCTTATCGTAGGCTTCCGTTATATTCTCGATAGTAACTGATTTCGAACCGTGGTCGCGGCGTATCCAGTCTGCATTCGGCAGATTGATGCCGATCGGAGTTGCCGGATAGCAATCGCCTCCCAGCATAGCGATGGTAATCACCTTGGCGCTTACACCCTTCACCTTTTCTTTTTTGAAACGTTTGTCTACTGGGGAATGGTCTTCAAACCATTGTGCGTTGTCGCTGATAATCTTTGTACGCTTTGTCGCTTCCTTGTTGATAAAGTTCACGGTTGATTCCCAGCTGGCCTTCATTCCCAGCGGATCGCCGTAAGTTTCGATAAAGCCGTTTACAAAGTCCACATCGGATGTCGTATCTTCTACCCAAAGGATGGAATAAGCATCAAACGTCTTCAGATCGCCTGTCTGATAGTATTCGATCAGTTTTTCGATGATTGCTTTCTGTGCATCGTTCTCGGCAAAAGGCACAGCTTTCTGCAACTCGCCGACTATCTGTTCGATGGCTGCCGAATAAAGGCCGCCGACTTTCCACACCTTCTCAACGATCTTTCCGTTCTCTTTCACCAAACGGCTGTTCAGACCGTAAGAAATCGGGGTGATAGTATCTTTTCCCGCTTTCATGGCAGTATAAAAGTCTTCCACCTCTTTCTCGGTAACACCTCCGCCATAGTAATTATTGGCGGATGCCAGAATCAGATCCTGATCACCGCTCTGCACGGTACGCTTCGCCAATACGGACGGATCAAAGATCACCGGAGATATCTCAGCGACAAACTGCTCCAGTGTCTGCCCTTCACGTAAAGGAAGATTAGCCACGTCTACCTGTTCCAGACAACTCTTGAAAAACTCAGGTGTAAATCCGGGAACAAACTTATCCTCTGCATAATGATGATGGATGCCGCTTGAAAACCACACCCGTTTCAGGTAAGTCTCCAGCGCCTTGAACTGCGCATCTTCCCGGTTTCCTTTATACGTTGTGTAAATCGTCTCCAGTGTGCGACGGATCGGCAGGTTATAGCGACAATTCTGATCAAAGAATATATCACGCCCCATCAGCGCAGCCTGCGACAAATGATATAATAACTGTTTTTGTTTCAGTGAAAGAGACTCGAATCCGGGAACCTGATAACGAAGAATCTGCAGGTCGGCGAACTGGTCTACCACATAATTAAAATCCTCCTGCGGTGCCTGTCCTTTATTTTCTTTCGGACCAGCACAAGCAGTCAATGCCATTGCTGTCATAAGCGATACTATTGTATTTCTCATATTATTTATAATAACTCTTTTGTTTTTTCTGAAGTATTACAACGAAGGGCTCTCCCGCAAAGGTAACGAATAAATCGAAGCCATAGGAATATCACCCTAATATTTTGTACCTTTGTAGCCGATATATTTAGAAAGAATGGAAATAGCAGCATTAGTATCAGGAGGTGTGGACAGCTCTGTAGTTGTCCATCAGTTGAAGGAGGCAGGATACGATCCTACCATCTTCTATATCCGTATCGGTATGGAAGATAAAGACGGATATATCGACTGCCCTGCCGAAGAAGACATAGAAATAACATCTTATATAGCACGCAAATACGGTTGCCGCATGGAAGTGGTATCCCTGCATGACGAATATTGGGACAAGGTGGTCAGCTACACGATCGACTCGGTGAAGCGCGGCCTCACTCCCAACCCGGACATGATGTGCAACAAATTTATCAAGTTCGGCTGCTTCGAAGAGAAATGGGGAAAAGACTTCGACAAGATCGCAACCGGCCATTACGCCACAACGACCGAGATAGACGGCAAAGTATGGCTTTCTACCGCTAAAGACCCGGTAAAGGACCAGACCGACTTCCTCGGACAAATCACCCGTCTGCAAATCCAGAAGCTGATGTTTCCGATCGGTCACCTCATGAAATCCGAAGTACGCGCCATCGCCGCCGAACAGAAGTTGCCCAGCGCCATGCGTAAGGACAGCCAGGGTATCTGTTTCCTCGGCAAGATCAACTATAATGACTTTATCGAACGTTACCTGGGAAAACGTGTCGGCAAGATCGTCGAATTGGAAACGGGTAAAGTCTTAGGCAAACACAACGGCTACTGGTTTCACACGATCGGACAGCGCAAAGGTCTCGGATTGAGCGGCGGCCCCTGGTTCGTTATCAAGAAAGATATCAAACGTAATATCATCTACGTCTCCAACGGCTACGACCCGGAAACACAATACGGCAAAACGATCAACCTGCATGGTTTCGACTTCATCACCGAAGACCCGTGGGGAGAGTTTACCGACGAGAAGGAAATCACCTTCAAAATCCGCCATACACCGGACTTTACCCTGGGACGTATCCGCCGTATCGGAGATTTATATCGCATCGAGTCCGAGAACAAAATACAGGGAATCGCCCCCGGCCAGTACGGTGTTGTCTACGACAAAGACCATCATCTCTGCCTGGGTAGCGGTATGATAATCGACGAAGAAAAATAAACCTTTGTCAATAATTATACTTATCTTTGTATCAGACTATAATATAAACAACTATGGAACCAACAACTTTAAAAACATTCGAAATCTCCATTCCCGAAAAATACGTATCTGCTATACGTAAACTGATAAAAAGCATGGGAGGAAGCATCACTGTTCGCAAAGAAAAGAAATGTGGACTGGATGAAGCATTGGAAGACGTGAAAGCCGGAAGAATCTATCATGCTGAAAGTACAGAGGATATGATGAAACAAATTTTCGGATGAACAAGAAATACACACTCAACTATACAGGTAAATTCAAAAAAGATTTGAAGCTCTGTAAAAAAAAGAGGATACAACATTTCCATATTCGAAAAAGTATCCAAACTTCTTGAAACAACCGGAAACCTCCCTGTAGAATACCGCCCACACAAATTAAGTGGTAAATATGAAGGCCTGTGGGAATACCATATCCAATCGGACTGGTTGTTGGTCTGGGACCAAAACGATACGGAATTAATACTTTTATTCACAGATACCGGTTCTCATGCCGATCTATTTTAAATAATAAAAGAGTACATTCACATTTTATGTACTCTTTTATTACCTAAAGCGCTTACAAACAAGAAGTTTGACCTAAACTCATCTCATTTATTCCAAGTAGTTTTTAATGGCCGATAATTGTCAGCCATACGATCGATAACCGTCAACCGCATGGTTGATAATTATCAGCCGTTCGGTTGATGGTTATCAACCACTGATTACCCGCCATAGTAATTTCATTTAGTACGCCATGTAATCTACTTCAGATAGGATAGAAAAATAAATTTATACCAGATCAGTCTATTTTTTTCCTGTTTTATTTGGTTTATATTATAAACTATTTTATATTTGCGGTGTGTAAGTGAGAAATGCGCAACTCCTTGCACTTTTTTAATCTATATGTGGTTTATAATATAAACCAATTTACAGACAACAATTAAAGAGACAACGACAATGGAAGCAACAGTAAACTCAAACAAGAAAAACAATTCATTTCCAGCACAGCTGAAGATGAATATCCTCCGCTATATCGTTATATGCAGCTTTTTGGCAGTAGTTAATTATGTCACAAGTCCATATTACTGGTGGGTTTTGTGGGTAATAGCCGGTTGGGGCATCAATCTGGGATTAGAGATCGCTAGTCATTATATGATTAAAGAAGAGGAGGAAGAAAAATGAAACGGACAATATTACTAATTATCATGGCAATGTTTTTTACCGGTAGCATGGCCTGGTCGCGGACCATTACAGTAAAAATCAGTAATATCCGGGGAGATAACGGCATGATCCTCGTCATGGCCCAGTCAGGAAAAGAAAGCAAACCTGTATACGGTATGGCCAAACCTGAAAAAGGAGAAGCCACCGTCACACTCGAAAACGTAGAATGGGAACAGTTCGACCTCTCAGTCTTCCACGATGAGAACGGCAATCATAAAATGGATTTCACAGACGACCATAAACCGGCCGAAGGATATGTCATGAAAAATTGCAAAACTCAAAAAGAAGAAGAGACAGTCAAGCTTAAATTATATTATCCTTCAAGCGAATAATACCATGAAAAGTACCTCGTTCCTCCTGTTCATCTTCGCTGCCAGCTTTTCGGGCATAGCCCAAAAGCCGGCAGGAATGACGGTTTACTCCGGACATATAACGGATGAACCGGGAAAAAGGATTGAATATGCCACCATTGTTCTGCTGAAAGATGATATACAGAAAGCCGGAGTTACGACCAATGATAAAGGTGACTTCAAACTGGAAGTAGAAAACGGAACTTATACCGTCGTCACCCAATGTCTCGGATACGATCCGGTGCGGAAAACCATTCGGTTACCGCTCTCCCACCCCGATACCATTTCACTGAAACAATCCTCCTATGCATTGAAAGAGGTCGTGGTACAAGCTAAAAACATTGAACGAAAAGCCGATCGCTTCATATTATCCGTTTCCCCTTCCAGCGGCAAAGACGGAACCGAGTTACTCTCACAGGCTCCCGGCGTATGGCTGACGGACGAAAACATATCCATAAATGGTGCGCAGGGTACAAAAGTATTTGTCGACAACCGAGAGATTAAACTCACCGGCGAAGAACTTCTCTCCTACTTACGTTCCATGAAATCAGAAGAGATCAAACGGATAGAAGTCATTCCCATTGCCGGGGCAGAATATGAAGCCAGTTCCCGTGGCGGGATCATTTCGATCACACTCCGGCAACGACAGTACAACGGCGTGCAGGGAAATATAATGATGGGGACGGTTTTATCATCTTCCCTAAACCGTTATCTGCCTTCCGCGACATTAAACGCCCGTATGGGGAAATGGACGGTAAATGCAGCAGCATCAGGTTCTTTCACACCTAAGAACAATAGCGAAATGACTTCCTCCAGAGAATACACGAACGACAGCGACCGTTTTTCGAGTCTTTCCGAATTCGATACCCGTTCGAACTACGGAACCGGACGTATCAGCTCCATTTTTGAAATCGACACACTTAACAGTATAGGTGCAGAAATAGAATATATCGGACAAGTTTCCAAAAGTAGTTCTTACAGCGAAACGGAATTAACGAAACAAGGTTTTCTATTGAACAGTACAGGAGATTATTATCAGAAAGACGACTATAATACATTATCCGCCACGGTAAACTACCTGCATAAGCTCGACAATAAAGGTTCCGTCCTTAAACTGATCACGGATTACGCCAATAAAAAGTCAACCGGAAAGAACAACTACTACACCATGCAGAAAGAATGGAATAAAGACAGTACATACAGGAGCAATTCGGATGCAACCTACCAGATCGTCACATCGGACATCGCGCTCAGGAAGCATCTTAAAAAGGGAATATCACTGAACACCGGCCTGAAGTACACCTATACATTCATGGACGATAACGCATGCTACGAAGGCTTGTCGGAAAACCAACAATGGAACGTAAACCCGGGATACGGATACGCACTCAAATATAAAGAGAACATCTTCGGAGCATACGTTTCCTTTTCTGCCGATGTCAACCGTTGGTCGTTCATCGCAGGAGTAAGGGGAGAATATACCCGGACTTCCAATAAAAGCGACCACATCGACCGGGATTATTTCGATCTTTTCCCGAACCTGAATATCACATACGCTTTCAACAACCTGAAAACATGGATGCTTGTCGGACAATATGCCCGCAATATCGAACGCCCGGCATTCTATACGCTCAATCCGAACCGCCTTCAGACTTCCGATTACAGCTATAACATCGGCAATCCGTATCTGAAACCAACGTATATCAACCGTTTCAGCGCCACCATAGTCTACAATTACCGTTATACACTGACTATCGGCGGTAGCCTGCACCACGACTTGATCCGCGAATTCTGTAAACAAGATGCAACCGATCCGGACATATCCTACATCACCTATGAAAACCACGACATCGAAAACCATTGGTTCGTCGCAGCCAACATACCGCTGCAACCGACCCCGTGGCTCGATCTGACGGCTAATTTCGTAGGTGTAAAGCAAGATATCCGCATGACGGAAGAAGCCGCTTTCGCACATCATTATCTGGCCTTTGCCAACGTGAACACATCTTTCCAATTACCGGAAGACATCACGCTGGAAGCTCAGTACAACGGAACAAGCCGCCTATATTCCGGGAACAGTGAAATCGCCTCCCGCCATATATTCAGCCTGTCTGCACGAAAAAAATTCGCCGGTAACCGTTTCCTGTTAACGGCATCGGTCAATAACATCTTCAACCGCTACAATAATTTCGTGAGTCATATCGATGCATATACGACACGGAGCCATTACGAAAGCGGCAACCTGGGACGTACATTCAAAGTTTCCCTGACCTGGAACTTCAACAACGGCAAGAAGATCAAAAAGAAGACGGTGGAACGGAGTTCCGACTCGGAAAGAAACCGGTTAAACGAAAAATAAACCGGAATGATTGACCGTTAAAAACAATGACATTATCTTTGAACAACATATTAAGAACAAAATAAAAAATAAATAAAATCATGGAAGAAAGAACACTAAACGAGAAAGAGAGCCTAGCGCTCATCACTCAAATGATAAACTCCAGTAAAAAGAACATGGAGATTGGACAAGGGAATATCATGCTAATATATGGCTATTTCACAACCGTCCTATCGATCGTTTTATTTGTACTGATTAGTCTTACACACAACTTTATATGGAGTTGGGGATGGATGCTGATGTTCGTTATATGGCCGATAATGTCTTACAGACAAAGACAAAGGCCTCCGAAAGTTGTAACTTACACCGACAAAGTCATTTCTCAGGTATGGCAGGTAATGGGCTGGATGTTCATCGTTACTTTTCTGACGATCGGTATCATCGAATTTAGTTTCGCCCGGTATATCGACTTTATCCTGATGCTGCCGCTCTCTTTGATTTATTGCGGAATCGGCGTTTCCATTACCGGAATTATCATACAGGAGCGCTGGATGACTTATACACCTCTGATCGCTTTTATTATCGCAATCTATATGCTAACCATGCTGATAATTGGCGAAAAAGCGACCACTTTATGGTATCTTTACTTCGGTTTATCGTTCGTGTTTATGATGATCATACCCGGACATATCGTCAACAATAAAGCTCAAAAGCAATGTTTAAAGAACTAGATCCGCTACTCCACTCTCAATTACGGCTCGCCGTGATGTCTATACTTCTTTCTGTCGAGGAGGCAGATTTTGTCTACCTGAAAGAAAAGACACAGGCAACGGCCGGCAACCTGAGTGTGCAGATAGATAAACTGAGCGAAGCCGGCTATATAGAAGTTGAAAAAAGTTTTGTTGGAAAGAAACCCCGTACCACCTGCCGCATAGCACCTCCCGGCAGGCAGGCATTCGAAAACTATGTCAATGCCCTGAAAGGATATATCGGGGAATAAGCATAAAAAAACAGGCACGGAACCACAAATAAATGTGTAATCCGTGCCTGTTTATTATTTTATATAAAATCAAATAGCATACAAAGAACTGATAGACTCGCCACTGCAAACACGACGGATTGCTTCGGCAAACATATCAGCGACAGACAATACCTTCACCTTTTCGCATTTCTTAGCGTAAGGAATAGAGTCTGTAAAGATCATTTCAGTCAGCGCCGACTGGTCAACACGTGTTGAAGCCGGATCAGACATAACAGCGTGGCTGGCAATAGCGCGAACCGACTTCGCACCGTTCTCCAACATCAGGTTGGCAGCCTTCGTGATTGTACCGGCTGTATCCACCATATCGTCTACCAAAAGGACATCCAGACCTTCTACATCACCAATGATACGCATTTCTGCCACCTCATTGGCACGTAAACGTGACTTATGACAGATAACCATCGGTAATCCCAGATACTTGGAATAGCTGCTGGCACGTTTCGTACCACCCACATCCGGAGTCGCGATACACAAGTTATCGAGAGGCAGTTCGTTTTTAATATAATCAAGGAAGATGGAAGAAGCATACAAATGATCCACCGGAACATTAAAGAATCCCTGGATCTGGTCAGCATGCAAGTCCATAGTAATCAAACGGTCGATACCGGCTGTACTCAACATATCAGCGATCAGTTTCGCACCGATAGACACACGGGGTTTATCCTTTCTGTCCTGACGGGCCCAACCAAAATAAGGAACGACAGCAATTACAGAGTGTGCAGAAGCACGTTTAGCAGCATCAATCATCAGGAGAAGCTCCATCAGATTGTCCGAATTAGGAAATGTTGATTGAACCAGGAACACATCGCGGCCGCGGATAGACTCTTCGTAAGAAACTGAAAATTCACCGTCAGCAAAGTGTTGAATGTTCATCTGTCCCAGAGGACAACCAAGACTATTGCAAATTTTCTCTGCAAGATACCGGGAGTTGGTTCCCGAAAACACCAAGAAAGGAGTTTGTGCACTCATTATTCCGAATATTTATCTTAAGTAAATAGATTTGAATTGTGGTGCAAAAGTACAAAACTTATTTGCAATAATCTCCTTATCTTCAGAAAACTTTCAACAAGAAGGGCGAGTCACCCCCGCCCCTCTTATCAGTATTTCGTATGTAAACCAATTATTTCTTATACGTAAACTTCAGTAGCTTACCGGAATAGGCAGGAAGAGTCAGCTGGAACGGACAAGCCGCCGTCAGTGTGCTGATACTCGTCTCTCCTGTCAGTAAATCGGTCAGGACAGCAGCCCTATTATCGTCAAATCCCAGCGAATGAAACGCTTCCGATGGAATTTTCACCCGTACGGTCTGCTCGCTCTTATCGAAATTGACAACAACCAGCAACACTTCGTTCAGGTATTTACGCATAAACACATACTGGCGGTTCGCGTTAAAATACGGATTACGCGAGTTGGCATACATCAGGTCGTAGAACGCCCCCAGGGTAATAACCTGTTCTGTTTTAGCGATGTTCAGTATTTTTGCATACTTCGTACGAAGAAGACGTTGCTCGGAAGTCAGTTTGCCGCCATCGAAAGCGCCATCGTTGATCCAGTTACGCAAGCTTTCCACACTCCAATAATCGAATATCGTGGTACGGCCGTCACGCCCGCTGAACCCTTCTTCGTCCATGCCCGGCTCACCCAGTTCCTGACCGCTATAAATCATCACCGGATTGGTGTTCATGGTGGCCGACAGGATCATACCCGGAATACCCGGGCGCGGATCACCGGCAAAAAAGTAAGACGCCACGCGCTGCTCGTCATGGTTTTCGAGGAAATTCAGCATGTGTGGCTGTATACCTTCCAGGGCTTGCCAGCAGCCGGAAATATTAGTTGCCGGAGCCTGGTTACACATCACGGCACGTATGGTGTCGTACAGGCCTACCTTATCATACAGATAATCGAAATGGCCGTTGAAAATATAATTGCGGTATTCGTTCGGGTTATACACTTCAGCGATAAAGCATACATCGTGTTTCTCTTTCACCTTCGGGATCACCCAGTTCCAAAACTCTACCGGGACCATTTCCGCCATATCGCAACGGAAACCGTCGATGCCTTTTCCTGCCCAGAACAGCAGGATATCGAGCATCTTCGTCCAGGTGTTCGGTATCGGGTTGAAATGGCAGATGCCGCCATTCACATAATCCACCCCATAATTCAACTTCACGGTTTCATACCAATCGTTCCGGTCGGGTGCTGCATCGAAATGGTTGTTACCCGTTACTTTAGCCGGAAACTCGCTGTATTCAAAATCTTCCTGGTTGGCGCCAAAATGCAGCTGCAAAGGCTGTCCGGGAATATAATAGAAGTTATTGTTAATGTCGAAAGCTTTCGTTGTATTGTCATGCTGTCCCAGGTCTTCCACAAACGAAAGACGTGCATCCGAATGATATTCGCGTGCCACATGGTTCGGAACAAAGTCGATGATTACTTTCATCCCCGCATCGTGTGTCCGTTTCACCAATGCCTCAAATTCTTTCATACGATTGGGCACCCGGTCGGCCAGGTCAGGATCGATATCGTAGTAATCTTTTATAGCATAAGGAGAGCCGGCCTTTCCTTTTACAACAGCCGAATGATCCTTACGTATCTGGTAAGCAGTATAATCCGTTTGGGTAGCATGTTCGATCACACCGGTATACCAAACATGCGTAGTACCCAGTTCCTTGATCTTTGCCAACGCCGTAGGAGTAAAAGCAGAAAATTTACCTACTCCGTTTTCCGCAATACTACCGTTTTTCACCAATGGAAAGGTTGAATTTCCAAACCAGCGGGGAAAGACCTGATATATGATCATTTTGTCCTTTTGTTTCATCGCTTTTATCAACTTTTAAGTTATCGGTAAAAGGAACTCCGGCACAGGCCGGACTCAATTACGGCATAAGGATATTCGTCTTATGGGATGTAATTGCTTTTACCAGAGTTTCATATTTATTTTCTTGTATCACCAGTTCGAATGCCCGGACAGCGGCAGAATAACCGATTTTGGAAATCTGATCCACATTCTCCAGATCGAAGGTTTTATACATGCCGAATTCTTCCGCCTCGATCAATACGTCGCACATTTCACGGTCTTCTATCGTATTGGCGCGGAACATATAATGATACGAACGCTCGGCAATATGGAAGATCGTCTGTTTGTATTTCTGTGAAACAAGCGGGCTCACGTTCACCCCGATCACCCTTTCGCACGAATCGCGGATAATGGAAACCGGGAAGTTATGGAACAGACCGCCATCTACATAATGTACCCCATTGATAACCACCGGGCTAAAAATAATAGGTATACTACACGAAGCAGTAACAGCTTCCACAATCGGCCCGCTACGAAACTCATGGCTTTCACCATTATCGAGATCGGTAGCCATCACAATCAGAGGGGTCTTCAGTTCTTCAAACGTTTTTGCTCTCAAATGGCGTCGTAAGAAATGCCGGAAACGTTTGCTGTCAAACAATCCCGACTTAGGAAGTTGGAGTTGTGCAAACTCGGAGAATTCACGGCCGCTAAAAAGTTCTTTTATCTCGTCAGCCGAATAACCGTCGGCAAACAAAGCACCCATCAACGCACCGACACTCGTTCCCACGATTACATCAGGCATCAATCCACACTCTTCCAATAATTTAAACACACCGATGTGTGCAAATCCCTTTGCGCCTCCTCCACTCAGGGCCAGGCCCAACTTATAGGTCGTTGTATGGTTTGAATCTTGCGTCATTGTATGTCTCATCTTTTTAACGGTAACAAATATGCTGTTTTTTTTAGAATGAAACAGTATTATTTCCAAAAAAGTTTCTCTACGTCTTTATTTTTGCTACATTTACGGTGACCGAAACAAGGCTTTGAAAGCCTTCTTCCGAAAGAAACTTTTAAATCGAACTGCTATGATAACAAGTATTTTTTGGATTATTCCCGTTGCGTCGATCCTGGCGCTGGTATTTGCCTGGTTCTTCTTCCGGCAAATGATGAAAGAGAGTGAAGGAACGGAAACGATGGCAAAAATC
This sequence comes from Parabacteroides timonensis, assembly GCF_900128505.1. NCBI lineage: Bacteria > Pseudomonadati > Bacteroidota > Bacteroidia > Bacteroidales > Tannerellaceae > Parabacteroides > Parabacteroides timonensis. The sequence continues at coordinate 880,717 of NZ_LT669940.1, read as the reverse complement.
GCCTCGTACGTGCGTGAAGGTGCGATGTCGTACCTGAAACAACAATACAAGGTAGTAGCTTCGGTTTTCCTTGTATTGGTCATCTTATTTTCCATTATGGCCTATGGCTTCGGCGTGCAGAACGAATGGGTTCCCATTGCCTTCCTGACCGGCGGTTTCTTCTCGGGGCTGGCCGGATTTCTGGGGATGAAAACAGCCACGTATGCTTCCGCCCGTACCGCCAACGCCGCCCGTAGTTCCTTAAACAAGGGGTTGCAGGTTGCCTTCCGTAGCGGGGCCGTGATGGGACTGGTAGTGGTCGGACTCGGACTGCTCGATATCTCTTTCTGGTATTTCCTATTGAATGCCCTTATCCCCGACGAAGCATTGAATCCTACACATAAACTGACCATAATCACTACCACCATGCTAACCTTCGGTATGGGAGCCTCCACCCAGGCCCTATTTGCCCGTGTGGGAGGTGGTATCTATACGAAAGCTGCCGACGTGGGTGCCGACCTGGTAGGTAAGGTTGAAGCCGGCATTCCGGAAGACGATCCGCGAAACCCGGCTACCATCGCCGACAACGTGGGCGATAATGTAGGCGACGTTGCCGGTATGGGTGCCGACCTCTATGAGTCGTACTGCGGTTCTATCCTGGCCACGGCTGCCCTGGGTGCTGCCGCTTTCGTTTCTTCCGGTAATGTAGAAATGCAATACAAGGCAGTTATCGCTCCGATGCTGATCGCCGCCGTAGGTATCGTTCTTTCCATCATCGGAATATTTGCCGTACGCACGAACGAGAATGCCACGATCCGGCAATTGCTGAAAGCACTGGCTGTCGGCACCAACCTGAGTTCGGTACTTATCGCCATTTCCACCTTCGGCATCCTGTATCTGCTGGGGCTCGACAACTGGTTCTGGATCAGTTGCTCGGTGATTATCGGTTTGCTGGTCGGTATCGTGATCGGACAGGCTACGGAATATTATACTTCGCAATCGTATAAGCCAACCAGGCGGGTATCCGAAGCAGGACTGACAGGGCCGGCCACCGTTATTATCTCGGGGCTCGGACTGGGAATGATGTCTACCGCCATTCCGGTACTGGCAGTCGTAGTCGGTATTATCTGCTCATTCCTCTTTGCTTCCGGATTCGATTTTAATAATGTCGGAATGGGACTTTACGGTATCGGTATCGCCGCTGTCGGAATGCTTTCCACCTTGGGTATAACATTGGCTACGGATGCTTACGGGCCGATAGCCGACAATGCCGGGGGAAATGCCGAAATGTCCGGCCTGGGAAAAGAAGTACGTAAACGCACCGATGCCCTCGACTCGCTGGGGAATACCACGGCAGCCACAGGTAAAGGTTTCGCCATCGGTTCGGCTGCCCTGACAGGACTGGCATTGCTGGCTTCGTATATAGAAGAGATTAAAATCGGTTTGCTTCGCCTGGGAGAAACCGTCCTTTCGTTTGCCGACGGACGGACGATGGAGATTTCAAAAGCCTCTTTTTCCGACTTCATGGTTTATTATGATGTCACATTGATGAATCCGAAAGTGCTGTCGGGCATGTTCCTCGGATCGATGATGGCTTTCATGTTCTGCGGATTGACAATGAATGCCGTTGGCCGTGCTGCCGGACACATGGTGGAAGAAGTGCGCCGCCAGTTCCGTGAAATACCGGGTATCCTGACCGGAAAAGCGGAACCCGATTATGCCCGTTGCGTAGAGATTTCCACCAAAGGGGCACAGCATGAAATGGTCGTACCCTCGCTGCTGGCTATCATCGCCCCGATATTAACCGGACTGATATTCGGTGTGACCGGAGTGATCGGCCTGTTGATAGGCGGTCTGAGTACAGGATTTGTACTGGCCATCTTCATGGCTAATGCCGGTGGAGCCTGGGACAACGCCAAGAAGCATGTAGAAGAAGGCAACCACGGCGGCAAAGGCAGCGAAGCCCACAAGGCAACCGTTGTAGGCGACACGGTAGGTGACCCGTTCAAAGATACCTCCGGACCGAGCCTCAATATACTTATCAAACTGATGAGCATGGTGGCTATTGTGATGGCAGGGCTGACGGTGGCATGGAGTCTGTTTTAGAAAAAGGTGAAACCTTTTTCGAGTTGTCAACTGTCAACTTCAGAAATGTCTCATTTCTGACAACATTGAGCTATCTCTCTTTACAAGGCAATGCCTTGTGTCGCAGGCTCCTCCTCATAAAAAAGACTCATATCTTGCTAACAACGAAGCCCCGGCGGAATGAACCGTCGGGGCTTGTTTTTGTCTGTCTTTGCTCTTCACAGAGATCGAACAGAAGAACTTTATTTCATTACTTTAGTATTAATATCTACCGCTTGTTCGCCTGTCACAGGCTAATTGGTTCTTTGTGCGTTGCATGCAATATGAACCGCGCGGTAAACAATTTAGAATTATTTGATTTTAATAATTACTTATTTTACGATTGCTTTTACAGCTGCTTCGCCTTCTACTGCAACAAATACAACACCTGCAGGAACCGCAATAGTTGCTTCACTGGAAGAAATCACTGTGTTAGCAATTGTCTGACCGAGAAGGTTACTGATAGCAACTTTCTTGCCTGCTGCGTTTTTCACAACAACAGCACCCGAAACAGCTGTTACAGAAACTGTCTCTGCAGAGATAGCAGGCTCATTGGCTGTCGGATTTTCAGCAGTCTTTTCTACGTTAAAGATTTCTGCCTCATTAGCCGCATCAGCAAATGCTGCATAGGAAATTACAGGAACACCGTTCTGGATCTTCACCCAACCACCCTGCATCGGAGCGATCATATTATTATCAGTTTCTGCCGATTCGATCAAGAAGTTATCAGAACCTTCTTCCAACAGACGGAAAGAGAATACTACGTTCTTATGAAGGTTATTATCCAAACGAACTTTTGTCGCTTTCAATGTAGAGAAGTCTACAGGATCTGCTAAAGCCGATTCCTCACCATTCAGAATATACAAGGTATCTTCTTTATGGATAGCTTCTACAAATGCCAGACGAACCTGATTGTTCCAAATATAATCAGCATCACGTACAGCATCCAAATAGTTTCCGTCAACCTTAGCAGAATCAACGGCGTTGATCAGATAGCGACCTCTTACGTAACCATCAGTACCCGGAGTTGCATGTGAACAAGTCCATTTATCAAGAGGATTTCCATTCTGATCGAATCCGTGATTATGTTCTAACGGACATGGAACAGGATCAACACCCGGAACAACATGTACACCTACAGCCAGCATATATTGAGGTTTGATATAACCTGTACCACGGTTTACATAAGCAGTATCTACATAGATAGCACGTTTCGCATCCGGATACTGAATGTTATTATTAATACCCAAGAAATTAATTTCTTTACCTTCAGAATATACGCTGTGAGCATCTTCAAACAACATGTCTGCAGAATTGTTTACACGGAAGAACTTCACTGTATCAGGATCATCAGAAGCGATCTCACCTTCTTTGGTTGTATTAAATCTTCTGTACAAAGGAGCGTCGTCTACTTCTACAGAGAAAGCTGAAGTACGAGATTCCGTCATGATCTGATTCTTCATCCATAAATTGTTGTCATCTGTACCGACTTTAGTCGTATCTGCACCAGTTTTAATGAATGCATAAAACAATGTCTCAACATCGTCGATCGCTTTCTCGTTATTGGCTTTCATTAAGAATGTTACCGGAGCAACTTTCTCAGAAACAGCAAAACGACCTTCTTTATCCAAAACTACACTGTCAGCTTTAGCACCAAAGATAAGTTTAGCATTACGGATCTTCAATGTATAGACTTTACGATACAGTGGTTTCAAGTCAGTAACTGCAGATGATGTATAACCATATACTTCATCTGTACCTTTCTGAGCCAGAGAAAATGCAGATTTAGCACCGACATACAAAATAGAATCGTTTTCCTCCGTATTTACACCAGCAAAATATTCATCAGAAAGTTCATGCAAATAACGGAACTTGTAACGAGTAACCATCAGATCCTGTGTATCCAAATATTTATAACCCAGCAAGCTATCCTGTTTAATTTCAGAAGTTGCAGCAATGAAACCAGCCACATTTACAGTCTTAGAGACACTCTTGTCATCTGTCAGTTCAGCATAAGAAGCTTCATCTGTATCCAGTTGAACATTTGTAAAGTACTTTATTGCCGTACCAAATTCACGGTTAGTAATAGTAATCTTTGAAGTGTTCGAATCTTTTCTTTGTTTTTCAACAACCCACTGGAATGATGGCATTGTCCAAACATTCACATTCTTTTCCAATGTAACCCACTGAACAGTAGAATCGCCATGGATCGGAGCTGCCAAATATTTACCATCTGTACTCTTAATCACATACAAATCACTGGGAACAGTAGTCTTAGTAGAAGTAGGAGCTTCACCACAAGTGCCAAATCCTAATTTAATATAAGTAGAAACAGAGTCAGTACCAACTGTCAACACTTTTGAGCTTACCAAATCCTGAACATATACATGTAAGCTATCACGGTTTGTAGACTCATAAGAATCAGCCCAGCTTTTGCCATCTTCTTTTACAAGACGAGCTCCTGCAACTGTAATAAATACGCTATCGGATGCCGGCGCATATTCGAATTTGAATGCATACTTATTTCCTTGGCTTGCAGCTTCGTCAGCAAGATAAGTAGCTGCTTTAGTTGTATCTGTCAACATCACAAACTTAACGCCAGTTGTATTATTATAGGCACTATCTACACGTAAATATTTGCCTGTTGACTTGTTTGCAACAATCACATAATCCACAAGTGTATCTTTCACTGCAGTCAACTCATTTGCAAATACATTAGGATTAGCCGTCTGCTCAAAAGTCAATTTGAATGATGTTCCATTTGCATTTAAACCTAACATAGTATTCAATGCTACAGCATTCAGAGTTATACGAGACGGTTTCTTCAAAGTATACTTCGCTGCAATATCACCAACTTTGTCCGCACCATATTTCATAGCTACGAGATCATCACCAACTTGTTCCAATGCGATCACAGAATCTGCAGTAAAATAAGAATATAAAGGTTTGTCTTCTTCAATACCCTCAGCATAAGTAGAGGAGAAAGCCCAACCATTAACATCTGCTTCATCATTCACAACCAAAGGTGAAGATGCAGTTTCTTCAGCCAAATCTTTTAATGCTTCATCCATAAATACTTCCAATAGACGACCTTCCTTTTTATTGGTAAAATCGAATTTGGGATTTTGTCCTTGACTCTGGGCATCAATATTCACACACCACAATGTAGAAGCCAAATCTGCTGCAGCTACGGTAGCACTTTCCTTAAATACGAAGTTACCAGCAGCATCGATAGCCAAAACACTATCGCCCTTTGCAATCTGGTACAAGCCGTCATTAGGTCCCACTTGTAACTTAATGTCAGAATTCACCGCAGCAGAGGCAACCGATGAAACCAACGCCAAGCCAGCTAATAAAGTAGAAAACTTTTTGTTCATAATCAATAAATTTAATATTAATAATAGTGTTATTAAAAGTCCTATTCTGAAGAAGCGTCTTAATGTTGTCAATTGTTAAATGACTAGTTTAAACGTCCCTTTTTTCTCGTCACTTTTTGGGAATTCGTTTTCTAAAGCGAGTATTTCGTACTAACTTTGCTATCCAATTGATAAGAAAGGATATAGGAAAAGAAAAATTATTCGGAAAAAGATTGGCGGTTAGAAAGAATGTTGTAATTTTGCTGACGAGAAAAAAGGGACGTTAAAATTAGTCACTCATTTTCAGCCTTCCAATATATAATATTCAAAGTCTACACAGCATTATACGCTCCCAAAAACAATCATCAAAATAAAACATATCCTTATATAATGTACGCGTGTGTACATTAATTTAATTAGTTACCTGGAAGAATAAAATCAAGAGAAACGGGAATAATCGCATTTTTTACATTCAAAAAGCCATTCTGAACACCCAATAAAAGAATAATTTGCGTTGATTTCTTGAAAATAAAAAGTCGAATAATTTAGGATATGAAAACTAATCTTTATATTTGCATTGTTACTTGATGTTCGGTAACTCAAAACTTTTATACTATGAATAGGTGTATTAATCCTTCCCAGTATTATTGCTTCACTATTGGATATAGAATTGAAGCATGTAAAAAATCATTTCTTCGCTTTTCGAAAGAAAAACAATGTATTTATGCTAAGATGCAAAAGAATTTAGTGAATAACCTTTGATATATACACATAATAATCTAAATTTGTATGAAGAACGAAGACATGCTAAAGGAGCTTGGCAAATATTTTATTGATAAAAGAAACAAAATGGACGATAGACTTATAATTCAGCTTTTTCTAGTGGCTTGCTTGTCTATTGTATATTTCTGGGCAAGGCATAAATGGGGGAAAAAAGACTCCGAAGGAGATTGTAACGAGAAAAAATAGAATACCCTACTTTTGCTCCATAATAGTGCCCTTGTTAGCTCAGTCCTAACATACTGCACTCTAAAAAAGGATAATCGAAGCTCATCCCAAGTCGAATGGGCTTTGTTTCTTTTTAACTACCCAATGAAAGCATAAACAAAGATTTGCCCGTATCTTTGCAGCCGGTAAAACAAAAAAATAATCCGTATGTCAATCTCACGCTTTAATGCAGTGGAGAAAGCTTCCAACCGTAAGGCCGTAGAAGCCATCACTCCCAAACAGAAAGTATCCGAGTACTATGGCGAGAACGTATTTAACCGCAAGGCGATGCAAAAGTATCTCTCCAAGGAAACGTACAAAGCCCTGACCCACGCCATTGATAATGGAACACCTATCGACCGGGAAATAGCCAACCATGTAGCTGCCGGTATGCGTATGTGGGCACTGGAAAAAGGAGTAACCCATTACACACACTGGTTCCAACCGCTTACCGACGGAACAGCCGAAAAGCACGACGCTTTTGTAGAACACGACGGCAATGGCGGTATGATCGAAGAATTCAGCGGCAAACTGCTCGCCCAGCAGGAACCGGACGCATCCAGCTTCCCCAACGGCGGACTGCGCAACACGTTCGAAGCCCGCGGATATTCTGCCTGGGACCCCTCCTCTCCCGCATTTATTGTAGACGACACCTTGTGTATCCCGACTGTCTTTATCGCTTATACCGGTGAAGCACTCGACTACAAGACACCGCTTATCCGCTCGGTTGAAGCTCTGAACAAAGCAGCCAAAGAGGTCTGCAACTACTTCAACGAAGATGTTCATAAAGTGATCACCTACCTGGGCTGGGAACAGGAATATTTCCTGGTAGACGAAGAATTGTATTCGGCCCGTCCCGACCTGTCACTGACAGAACGTACGCTGCTCGGACACGAAAGTGCCAAGAACCAGCAGTTGGACGACCATTATTTCGGTGCCATCCCTTCACGCGTACAGGAATTTATGAAAGATCTGGAAGTGGAATGTTATAAGCTGGGTATCCCGGTGAAAACCCGTCATAACGAGGTTGCCCCGAACCAGTTCGAGTTGGCTCCGATCTATGAAGAATGTAATCTGGCGAACGACCATAACCAGCTGTTGATGTCGGTCATGAAACGTGTTTCACGTCGTCATAATTTCCGCGTACTGCTTCACGAAAAACCTTTTATGGGTGTGAACGGTTCGGGTAAACATTGTAACTGGTCGATGGGTACCGATACGGGCATCAACCTGTTCTCGCCGGGTAAAGACCGCGAAGACAACCTGCGTTTTATCACGTTCGTGGTTAATACGCTGATGGCCGTTTATAAATATAATGCCTTACTGAAAGCAAGTATCGCTTCTGCTACCAACGCACACCGTCTGGGAGCCAATGAAGCGCCTCCTGCTATCATCTCTTCTTTCCTGGGAACGCAGATCAGCGAAGTTCTGGATAAATTCGAGAACAGTTCGATCGAAGATGCGATCGAGGTAGACGACAAGAAACGTCTGAGCCTGGGCTTCGGACAGATACCGGAATTGCTATTGGATAATACCGACCGCAACCGTACCTCTCCGTTCGCTTTCACCGGAAACCGTTTCGAGTTCCGTGCACCGGGTTCTTCCGTGAACTGTGGATCGGCTATGCTGGCTGTCAACTCGGCAGTCGCTCATCAGCTTCAACAGTTCAAGAAAGATGTGGAAGCACTTCAGGCTGCCGGAAAGAGTAAGGAAGTGGCTATCTTCGAAACACTGAAAGCATATATCAAAGAATCCAAACCGATCCGTTTCGACGGTAATGGTTACTGTGACGAATGGAAGGAAGAAGCTGCCCGCCGCGGACTGGATTGCGAAAACAGCGTTCCACTGCAATACGATGCTTACCTGAAACCGGAGGTGATCCGTATGTTCAAGGAGACAGGCGTATTGAATGAAAAGGAGCTGGAAGCCCGTAACGAAGTAAAATGGGAAATCTATATTAAGAAAGTACAGATCGAAGCCCGCGTATTGGGTGACCTGTCGATGAACCATATTATTCCGGTCGTATTGCATTACCAGTCTTTGCTGCTCAGCAATATCACCAAGCTGAAAGAAACATTCAGTCCGGAAGAATACGAAGACCTGTCCGCCGAACCGCGCCGCCTGGTACGTAAGATTTCCAAACATGTGAATGCCGTAACACGCATGACGGACGAAATGATCGAAGCCCGTAAGAAAGCAAACGTCATCACCGACCTCCGCAGCAAGGCGATTGCTTATCATGATACGGTAGTTCCGTTCCTGGATGATATCCGCGAGCATATCGACGAACTGGAACTGATGGTGGATAACCAGATGTGGCCGTTGCCGAAATACAGGGAACTGTTGTTTATCCGGTAAGAAACAGATAAGTACGATTCTAAATACAATGTCCTGTGTAAAAAAGCTTACACAGGACATTCTTTTTTTACACTGATCGGTTGTTAAAATCATTAAGTGCCTGATAAAACGCCTCGATATTCTCAGAAGGAATATGAGGGGGAACATCACAACCTGTCGATAAAACGAAATTCTTCCATTGGCTGGTATTCTTTAAGAGATTCATCGTCTCTGCATATACTTGTTCAGAAGATGTCTGTTTAAAAAGTCCGACCGGGTCCAGGTTACCCATAACCAACCGGTCTTCCGGACAATTAGCCAACGCATCTGCCATATCTATCTTATTGCCAAAATGAAGTCCGATAGCTCCCGACTGAACCATAGCTTCCGTACAATGCCCGGCGTTTCCGCAGTTATGCAGGATCACCATAAAGTTTTCATCTTGCACCGCATCCACGATCTGACGGACATAGTCCGTCGAATACAAGATACAATCTTCGTTTGAAATCAGACCAGCCGCCGGTTCCGCCATGATCACCCCGTGAACGCCTGTCTGTTTGATCGCACGGGTATAGTCGATCAGAAAACGGGTACACTTTTCGAGCAAGACGGCTATATTCTCCGGTTCCACATACAGAGCAATCATCAATTCGGACAAACCGAACAAACGTCCTGCCAACGAAAACGGACCGATACAACCGGCAAAGACAGGCTTATCCTTTACACGCTCAGCCGTCAGGCGGTTTGCTTTCAGGTATTCGGGCACACGTCCGGCATCCAACGAGGGGATCTGTAAACTATCTATGGACTCTTTGTCGGATACCAACGGTTCCGTTACGCTGGGTACTTCATCTTCCGGAAAAACCACTTTCGCACCGAAAGCTTCGGCCTCTACCGTCAAATCCATGATGACCGTCGGAGCTGCCGACGGATATTGCTCGTTCAACCGGCAGATGGCCTCTGCATGTACTTCGCCGCTGGTAACTGCATCTTTCACTGTTTTACCACATAGTTCGATACCGGGATGCGTCATGATAGGAACAGCCCTTCGTTCCTGCCGGGTCATTGTTTCCTGTAACCATTTCTGTATTTCCATTATTTCTTCAATCTTTTTCGTTTATAACAAGTTTCTAACTCACAAAACTGACAACCATACTTTTTCTCATCCACATCAGGCCCGATACCGATCACGCCACTGATAGACTTAATCGGCGTCATCAAGCAAACCTCAGACAAACTGATGCCGCAAGGATGCTCGCCCATCAACCGGAAGAGGGTCTTCTGGCCGGACAGATGCCAACCGCAATAACCCGGACTCATACGGTTGGTATGCCGTTCGCCGCCCAGCTCTTTTTCGAGCAATCGCTCCATGTAATCTCCGGCCTTTTCGGCAATGCAACTTCCGATTACATCGGCTATAAAACATTTCAGAATATCGCCTTCCGCCTTCAAACGATCTTGATAAGCTTGAAAAGCAGCACCAGCCGTGGCCGCAAAAAGAACAAAACGTTGAGAGCTCTTCATTAAGGTAGCGATGGTAGCCCCTACCTGCAAGCGTTCACCGCCGTTTATTACAACCTCCTCACCTTCTATCTGTCCGCCAAACAGACCGAATGTACAACGCGGCTTTACCCAAGAGGATATATCTTCCAGCATGGAGACAACTAATGTCTCCACAGGTTCTTCCGGTTGTTGCGTCTTGCTGTATCCCATTTCCACGAACAACTCGTGTGGCGTCAGGGACAGCTGACTGAAATCCAACTCGTACTCCTGCATACGATCAGGCGGATAATAAGGATTTAGCAAGCGTTACGGCGGCATTGGCATTGTCGCTATAACCGTCTGCTCCGATCTGACGGGCAAAGGATTCAGAGACCGGTGCACCGCCTACCATGACTTTCACCTGACTACGAAGACCGTTTTCTTCCAGGGCTTTGATAACCTCCTGCATATAGTTCATCGTCGTAGTCAACAGCGCTGAAAGGCAAAGTATCTGCGCCTGGTTTTCTTTCAAAGCATTGATGAACTTTTCCGAAGAAATATCGGTACCCAGGTTGATCACCTCGAATCCGCAACCTTCGAGCATGGAAGCTACCAGGTTCTTTCCGATATCATGCAAATCACCTTTCACCGTTCCGATGACCACTTTTCCCAAACTATGAGAAGCAGCACCTTTCATTTGCGGTTTCAGCAGGTCGAGCGCACCTTTCATGGCACGAGCTGCCATTAATAGTTCAGGGACAAAGGCTTTTCCTTCCTCAAAACGTTTACCGATGTCTTCCATGGCCCGCGACATATAGTTATTAATGATCAAATGCGGGTCGATATTCTCTGCAATAGCCTCGTTGGTTACCTCCTTGGCTACATTCAGTTTTCCTGTCAAAATAGCTTCATACAATTTATCTAAATCTGCCATAACTTTATTCTTCTTTTAGTATTTAACTTCGTAACTCACGCAATGTCTCTATCATTGCCACTACATTCCGTACCGGTGCGTTGGCCTGTATATTATGGACGGCATTAAAGACGAAACCGCCGTCTGCCCCCAGTATCTCACATTCCTGCATGACGTGGCTCCGCACCTCTTCGGGTGTTGCATTCGGCAGGATACGTTGCGTGTCGATGCCTCCGCCCCAGAAAGTAAACTGGTCGCCAAACTCTTTCTTCAAAACGCGCGGATCCATATCCTTGGCATTGATCTGTACAGGGTTGAGAATGTCGAAACCAGCCTCCACCAATCCTGGGAGAAAAGGAAGGACGGCCCCGCAAGTATGTTTGAATACCTTCCAGGTAGTATGCTCGTGGATCCAGTCATTCATCCGTTTATAATGAGGGAGCCACAACTCGCGGAAAGTATCGAGGGAGCAGAATTGAGAATCCTGTGTACCGAAATCAGTTCCGCAGGTAAAGACGACATCGACTTTTTCACCCACTGCATCCCAAAGACGTTGATAATTTGCTATCGCGATATCGGTCTGCTTTTCAAAGACGGTTTGTACATAGTCACGGCGCATGGAGGTAGACATATACCATTCCGCCACATTCCGGATTCCTTTCGGGTCTTTCAGTCCCATGCCCGGAACGAAAGCGATATCGCCCAGTGCCGTACCGCCGAAGCTGGCAACAACGGCTTTTCCCGTGGCGGCAGCCTTTTCGACTGTCTCTTTATAATACTGAAGATCTTCTTCTGAAATAGGACCAAATTCTTCCAGGTTATCTTCCGGCTGAATCGCATCATCGTCGACATACTCCTGCCGTTCGGTTGCATTGATAAAATAACAGTCAGCAGGCATCACGGCACTGGGGGGATAAGAACGGTCACCACCTGCATAGATATGAACGTCTCCCTCTGTATCAGTCGTCAGGTCGATACCGGAGGCGATCATCACTTTCTGTCCCCAGGGGGTTATTTGTTCGTGAAGTTGAGTTTCATCGATATCGAACATATCCTTCCGCCCGAAAACAGGGACACAATCTACACCGATAATCTCCTGCAGGTCACTCTCGATCTCTCCCAGCATCTGAAAAGGTTCGATGACTCGGACAGGATGCGGGTCCAATCCATAATGTTGCCTCAAAGCCTCCACGACCTTGCAATGGATACCGGTAACTGAAGTTGCTCCGAAGTCGACCGGTACGCAATCGGGCATACGATGGGCTAGTGCGCTTTGCACACGCTGTTTAGATGTCATGTTCAATAATAATTTTAGATTACCATACTTTTATTCTGATCTCACCGTCTTTGATGGATTCCAGAGGTCCCGGTTTGGGCTGGTTTCCACGTGCATTCCCTAGATAGTCGGTCGCTATTTCAATCGGGCTGCCGTCAGGTTGATCATAGGCTTGTCTGGGGAGTTTGGCTTTTCCCAGTCTCTCCGTATTGACACGGCTGGTCTGCAAATCGCTCAAACCTTTTACGGATAAAGACAGATAAACGCCGTCAGCCGTTTCTTCGATCTTCACATTCGGGTTGAAGTCAGGAAGCACAACGCTATTCTTTTCACCTTCGAAAGGTAAGGCTTTGTTGTAATAAACATTACCTTCAACCATCATCGGATAAACCGTTTTGTTATAGTCTGCCAAACCGTATTTCCGCTTATTCTCTCCTTCTGTCACCGGATTCGTCGTAGCAAAGAGGTTATTGATATAACGGTCGTCCCCACCGGGGATAATGGACAGGCCGGCAACCTCTGTCGAATGAGGTAAGAAGTAAGGTGTGTACCGTCCATGTTCTACGTAGCGGTAGATATCTCCGGCGATCAAGTTGTGCACGTAAGCACCTCCCTGGGATTGTTCCAGGATGCTCCGGCGTGAAGCGAAGATATTATTGTCGACCAGGAACGGGCCGTGGTTTACTTCCAGGAAGATATCTTCCAAATCATTATCATAGAACAGGTTTTCGGAAACCCGCGTTCCCTGTGTCATCCAATCCAGCCAAAGGGAACGGCCTGCGTTATGAATACGATTATGGATAATACGGGTATCTACCGCAGCATGAAACTTTATTCCTCCGATCTCGGCACCGGTAAACTGGCGTTTCACCCAGATATCGTGGATATGATTGTTTTCGATCAGACAGAAAGCAGCTCCCATACTTCCGCAGATACCGGTTTGTTCACAATGGGATATCTCATTGTTACGAACAATATGCGAACCGATGTTTTCTTTATTCCAACCATTCCGGATCGTATTGAAAGTTACTTCGATGTAATGCAGGGAACCGTCCAGGCTCGTATCATTCAGCCAGACATTATGCCCGGTCTGACGTTCTTTACCCAATGTTATGCCCGAACATTTGGAGTTGCTGATCACATTGTTCTCGATGATCCAGCCTTTATTCCAGTGGGTAGCTATCATGCCGATCTGCTCTGCCGTAGGAGCACCCCATTGAGTAGCAGCCTGACTGAAATGAAAGCCCTGGATAGTCAGGTAGTCGATACCCGGTTTCTCCGGATAAAAGCAGGTATTACGGGTACTTATTTCCACCAATTCCTTATTCGGGTCGTATTTATGGAAATTCGCCCAGATGATCGTATTTACGCCATCATTCTCGCAATACCAGGTGTAGGTGGAGCCTTCCTTGTCTTTGCTCTTTTCATTCGGGACCGGACGCAACACCTTGTCCAGTCTTTCCTTTTCATAAAGCGATTTGTTGTTCAGGAACACTTCACCGGTATGGTGTTCGCGTCCTATGCCGTCAAACCAATCGCCATAGATCAGGTCCGTATAGGGATTATAATCTCCGAAGAACGTATTCGGTATCGTTACTTTCCAAACACCGTCTTTCTCTTTCGTCCAGTTGGAGATTCTTTCTGAGCCTTTTATCTCGACCTTTTCTCCCGGAACCGCACGATAGACGATCCGCTTCTCGTCGCTTTCGCCACCTCGCGGAGGATTGATCCATTCGCGATACATACCGGCATGCACGGTAATTATATCTCCCGGAAAGGCATATTCTGCTGCTTTCCCTACTGTCCGGAAAGGAGCTTTTTCGGTTCCTTCATTCGCATCATTCCCTTTGACGGAGACATGATATTCTTTCGCCTGCACTGCTGCACAGCATATCAGGAATAGTGTAAAAAGTAACTGCTTTCTCTTCATGGTATTTCGATTGTTATTGTAACATCAATTATAAGAACAATGCAAATATAGAGGGTCCTTTTCCGATATAAAATAGCAAAAAACTGCCTATTTTGTGGATTATTATTGCTTATGGATAAAATCTTAGAAATCATTTTCATAAACAATGAAACCTTCCCATATCATCTAAAATTACTTTCACATCATCATTTATTCTCTTTCAGAAAAAAGGTTGTTACATGAACAACCTTTTTTTATTATTTCTAATAATCAAACATTGTTAATAACCTGGGTTTTGGACAACTATCCCTTTACCCTCATTTATTGCTGATTGTGGCAAAGGCATCAAAACAAAGGCATCCTTTGTTGTTTCCGAGCCCTTATATTTTCTTGCATACTCGATATACTTACCATGTCGTATAAGATCTGTCCGCCGTAAACCTTCAAACCAAAATTCTTGTCCTCTATTCAAAAGTACTTTATCTAAGAAGTCTTGTACACCAGTAAAACTTGCCATTGCATAGGGCTTAATTCCTGCTCTATTTCTTATCGTATTCAATAAATCAATAGCTTCTTGCGTTATCGCATTATTCTTCCGTACTAATACTTCTGATAATGCCGTCAACACATCTGCATAACGGTATACAACCCAATCTACTTGGCTTTCTGCTCCTGTAGCCAACGGATCTTCTCCATATTTAACAGGTAATGCACCTTTAGCTAAAACTGTTGATGGATTTTCCTGGTTGTAACGAACACCATCTGTTCCTATAAAATCACCAACTAATGACTCTAATCTTTTATCACCTTCTTCAAAGGTATTATAAAATGACCATGGAACCCGATACCCTTGCCACTTCTGAATATTTGGATTTTTTGTAGGATAAACAGAAGGTAAAACATGGGCTAACCAGCTCTGTTTATTTACACTTCTACTACATTGACATGCCCATATTATTTCAGTATTTTTCTCATTTTCCAAAGTAAAAATATCTTTATATTCAGGAACCAATGAATATCCATATTCAGATTTCATAAGTTCCCGTCCACACATTTCCGCTTTTTCCCAATTCCTTTCATGCATATAAAGTTTCATTAACACAGTATAAGCAAGACCTGCCGTAAAACGACCATAATTTCCGTCTGAAGCGCCATAATTAGCAGGCAAATCTTTAATAGCTTCTGTTAGTTCAGTCTCTATGTATTGTACCATCCATTCTTTTGTTGGGCGTTCAAGAATTTTTTCTTGTAAAGGATTTTCCAATTCTTCCAAAGTTGCAATAGGAATAGGACCAAACCAATCATATAAAAGGTAAGCCAACCAACCTCGACCACAACGAAGTTCTGCAATCAGACGTTTTTTAGAACTTTCCGACATAGATACTTTTGAAATTCGATTTATAGTCAACGTCATTTTACTAATATCACTAATATAGCCATAGAATTGCGTTACTCCCCAGCTATCAGATGTGAAATTTTGATAAAGGACATCTGGCCATACAGCATCAGCCCATTGACATTCTCCTATATCTGTAGTCATATCACCTATTAATTGAATGCCATTAGCAGAAACAACAAACATACGATTAGGACTAAACGGAGAATATGCCGCAGATGTAACCAATGCCTCTGCATCTTTTTCATTAAGCGGAAATATTTCTGGATTTATAACATCATACACTTCCGACTCTAAGTTTGTACAGGAAAACAATGTCAAAAGTGACATTGCATAATATATTATATTTTTCATTACGCATTAAAATTTAAAATGTTATATCAACTCCTAAACTATAACTTGTCACATTAGGATATGCATAGAAATTCGTATCAGTTTCCGGATCTATTCCATTATAGTTTGTCAACACAAACGGATTATTAACATCAAGATACACTCTTAAATTAGATAATATTTTATTAGAAGGGATATTATATCCCAATGTAATATTCCGACATCTGACATACCAAACTTTTTGATTATAATAGTCACCAATTCCCCAAGTACTATTAGCCTGGAAATAACTAGGATGAATACCATTCTGATTGTCATGTGACCAAATATCTTTAACAGATGTTGGCATATTATAGCCATTACCCATATTTTTAACTCCCTGAGATCCTAATAAAAGATTCTCTTTATATGAGCCGCTATATAAAGCATTAAATGAGCCATAAAAATAGATATTCAAATCAAAATTTTTCCATTGTAATGTATTATTCAACCCAAGAGCAAAACCGGGGTCATAGCTTCCATAAAACACTTTGTCCGCATCATCTAATTTTCCATCAGGCTTTCCTGATTTAAGAGATCGTCCATTTTCATCAACTTGAATAGAACCATCACTGTTATAAAGAAATCCATCTATATCTTTTATTTTCACCTGCCCGGGAAGTGCCCCTGGCATATGCTCAATCTTTTCATCAACCAGAACCAATCCATCAGACAAATATCCATATCCTCCTCTTAATGGAGCATTATAAATATCATAAGCCGCAGGTTTCCATGTTTCATCTCTCTCTTTCCATTTATCTCTATAAAGAGAGAGTGTGAAATCTGTATTCCAATTAAAATCACGTGTTTGGACATTTTTTGAATTTATAGTCAATTCAAACCCTTTACTTTGTGTTTTACCTACATTTGCTGCAATTTTACCTACTTCATGATAAGACAATAGAGATCTTTCACTTAGCAAATCTGAGACAACCTTGCTGAAATATTCTGCTGTTAGATTTAGACGATTATTAAAAAATCCCAAATCCAAACCAACATTCCATTCCCAAGTTGTTTCCCATTTCAAATCTTGGTTACCCATTTGAGATAAGTAAACCCCTTTATGTTCAGAATCTCCAAATTCATTATTATTACCAACTTGATAATAACTAATAGCACGATTTCCTATATTTGAATTTCCTGTCGAACCGTAACTCAACCTTAATTTACCATTAGATAATACATCTGTAAAAGATTGCATAAAACTTTCTTCTGTAAATCTCCATCCTAAAGCAACAGACGGAAAATATCCCCATCTATTATTTTTAGCAAAATTAGATGCACCGTCTGCACGTAGAGTCGCCGTTAACATATAACGATCTTTAAATGAATAATTGGCTCTACCAAAAAAAGATGCCATTTCACTCTTACTTGCAGAAGATGATACACCCGGCTTCGGAGCTCCTCCAGCTCCTAAATTATTATATAAAAAGCCATCTGTAAGAAACTGATTGTTGCTAGCCCCCAGTGATTCATAATGAAAAGACTGAAAAGAATATCCCCCTAATACATTAAAATTATGTTCTTCTAGTTGTTTACTATAATTAGCCGTCAACTCCATGAGATAATCATTCTTATCAGCCTGTGCTATATCGGCCTTTCCCCCTTCTTTTTGACCATATAATGTCGTAGTCGGCAAATATGCTGTTCTCTTCTGATAATTCCTGTCAATACCAAAGTTTCCTTTCAATACCAAATCTTTTATTGGACGTATTTCAACAAAAGCAGTAGCAAGCACTCGCTCTTTATTTGTTTTATCTGTAATTTCCAATAAAGAAACGGGATTAGGGAGAAATGCTGCTTGTGGATTATATGTATAGTTTCCTTCTTCATCCCTAATCGGCATAATCGGATTAAATTGAGCTGCAGCAACCATTATACTAGCATTTTCACTTTGACCATTGCCTAAAGCCACATTGTCATATTTATTGCGTGACAACGTCATATTGATGCCCACATTCACATATTTACTAAGTTTCTGCTCCAAATTGACACGACCTGTATATCTTTGCATCTGATTATTTTTCAATATACCATTTTGTTGAAAATAATTACCTGACACCATATACTTCGTCTTATCTGTACCTCCTGTTATAGACACATTATGCTGAGTCTGAAATCCCAAACGGGTTATTTCGTCAAACCAACCAGTCTGATAAGGAGGGTTTGCTATTTGTTCATTCGAATAACGAGGAACAAACGCCGAAACTTCTGCCTCACTTTTCCCACCATAAATACCAACCTTATTTGTTCTCATCCAATCCTCTTTTAAATAGCGATTAGATTGGGTCATAAAATCAGTAGCAGACAACATTTCATAGCTATTAGTTATTTGCTGAACCGAAGCACTACCTGAATACCGAACTTGTGGTTCACCTTTTTTCCCTTTTTTAGTAGTTACTATAATTACGCCATTTCCTGCCCTTGCTCCATAAATAGCTGTAGAACTAGCATCTTTCAGAACTTCTATTGATTCAATATCATTGGGGTTAATTGAAGCCAATATATTATCTTTCGAACCATCACTATATTTTCCAGCACTCAATGACCCAACATCAGATACAGGGAAACCATCCACAATAATAAGCGGATCATTTCCTACCTTATCGGAAGATGCAGCACCACGAATACGAAAAGTAGCAGCACCTCCAGGTTGCGCACTGGTTGTCCTTATTTGCAGACCGGCTGCTTTTCCTGCCAAAGCATGGCTCACTGTAGAAATTGTAGTCACAGGAGTATCATCCAACTTGACAGATGCAACCGCCCCTGTCAAATCCTTTTTCTTCATCGTACCATAACCTACGACAACAACCTCTTCCAAAGCTTGGGAGTCTTCCACTAATTGAATCGTAAAGTTTGTTTGACTAGCAACTTTTACTTCTTGGACGACATAACCGATATACGAAATTTGAAGTATAGCATTACTTGGGACGGTCAATGTAAAATTACCATCCACATCGGTTATTATACCGTTGGTAGTACCTTTTACAACTACATTTGCCCCTATCACTGGTTCATTATTGGCATCCACCACTTTTCCGGAGATTTTTTTCTCAGATTGCTGAGAAACGGATACAATGGCAGAAGGATCGACTGCCCACGTATCCCCTACATTTCCTAAGCTCAATGCTCCTAACATGAGCAAGAAACCGACATTTTTCGTACAAAGCTGTTTGATTGGTTTTCTTTGAATACCCATAGTATTTAATTTAAAGAATTAAAAAAATAGATTAACACCATTTGTTATAAATTAAAATCAACGTTTCAAAAGTAAAGCATCTTAATAACTTACTAGTTCAAATTAACATTATAGCACTATTTTGAAACCCGTATTACATCTAAATCCGAGTTAATAGTCTGTCGAACATTCGTATAAAGAGTTTCAACAGTATTTTCATTAGGACTGACCATCCAAACATCTCCTTCTTTTTGAACAGAACAATTCCATGTTATAAAAGTCCCGTCATCTCTTAGATGAAAATAAGCAGAGGTGAGTGCCACCTCTCCCATACACTTAAATATCTCATGAACATCATTATCACAACACCCACCATCATAACTCCAGTAACCACTCACCCATGTATCCTTAGGCGCTCTGTACCAATTGCTAATCATCGGTATGTATTGTCTACCTATCACTTTATCGATATGTATTCCTTTCCCCTTCTGCGTACTGTCTTCCGTAAAATATTTAACCTCCACGTACGGATCACTAACAAATGCCCAATTCAAAACGCCAGTCTTCGGATTTAGAAGTTGAACGCAACTACCTAAAGCATTCATCATATCTGTCAAATAACGTTCTTCACCTGTCAATTGATATAAATATTTTAATCCATAAATCCGCCAAGCCGACCAACCATGTGGTGAATTGATAAAATTAGGATAAGTCAATACGTCATATTGAGATTCCCAAAATCGTATGGAAGCACCATTCACTCGTGAATCCGGGATTAACAATTGAGAAAGACAACGATGTCCTTTTGCAAAATACTCGGCAGCTTTCAGATAACGAGCTCTATCTGCAGATCCCTCTGGTTGTAAAAGAGCAAACATAGCCAATTGACCATAACTACTGGCAATCATACAATCCTCAAAAGTATTCTCTCCTTCTGTTTGAATGTTATCCAAATTCAGAACCAATTCATCCATCGCTTTTTTTACAGAAGCATAATGCCGTTGATAGGTTGAAGCCCAATATTCCGATGTTGCAACCAATTCTTTTTCCATTTCCATTACTTCCATGATAGACTTAGCAATATATATCACCGAAGTATAGTGTACTTTTCCATTTCTATAAGCCCCATCAGGTGTTTGTTTGGATAAAAGAAAATCAGCTAAAGCAGATGCCGCAAACAAATCTCTTGGATCCTTACTTGCTTTATAACGTAAAACAAAAAGAGATGCCATCATGGAATGATTCTGAATTCGGTCATGCCAAGAGGTAGGTAAAAATGTTTCCTTATCATACATTAACGGATAAACTTCGTTAAACATTTCTTCCACCTTTGCATCCGTCTCTGAATCGGGAAAATAAGCTTTTGCCAGATAAGCCGATAAGAAACCGTACCAACTCTCTGTATGTGAAGATGCTTTTTGACGATAATCCAGAGAAGCTTGACGAGCCGCTTTTATATAATCAGACCAAGAATAACGAACGCTAAACCATCCTTGTGAAACTTTACTTCCATCTGATACATATAATTTATAAACGCCTTCTCCATCTTTAGGAATATATTCAGCCTCATATTGCCCATTCCCTAAACCTCGAACTCCGATACTGTACTTATTTGTATTCGGAGATTCAATCTTAACTTTTGGCTTTCCCTTTGTATTAAAAGTGAATTTAAATGAATCACCGTTTTTTATCGTATAAAGAGGTGATTGAATAAAAGGTGCTTGTGTATATCGAGACACAACGGATGAGACATCCGACAAGTCTTTTACCTCGGTCAAATAGATAGACCATGAACGGCTTTCCCCTTTTTTCAAACAACCACTATTTTCCGGATTTTCTTCAGGAAGAGGCCCTGGATGAAGTAAATCAAGAGTCGATGTATAAATCAAGTGACCACTGGCAAAATTATGAGGTGAATTATTATATTGCAAATGGTAAGATGCGATTGGGTCGGGCGAAGCAATAGTTAGTATTCCTCCATTCGGATTCATAAAATAACCCCAAAAATGAGTTTTTTCACATTTCAGCAATGTAGGAAAATAAATGGATCTCCATTCCGGATAACTTCTCATACAGTTATCAATACCGATATGCATAGCCAAATGAACATTTTCCATATCTGCTTTGCTTATATTCTTACAAGATACAGAAACACGCATACAGCCATTCTCTACAGAATATTTTAATGAATAACTCACCCCCTTCTGACTTCCAACAAACAACATGGCATTGTCAGTCTTGTTTAATGGTAGAATTTCTCCATCCAATAACAGGGATGGACCAGCAAATTGCCCTTGATTAAAAGCTACTGTATCCATACCATATGAAGGAAAACAAAGAAAGGACAGTTGCCCTTTCTCATTCAGTTCGAATTTTACATCTTGCGCCCACAGAATTGAAGGGAAAGAGAAAAAAAGTAAAAAGAAAAGAGGAATAAAGCAGCCTCTAAAACAAAGTGACTTACATGTAAGTGAATTCATGATAATAATTTTAAGGTGATTATATTTTTTCAAAAATTAGTATATTCAAAATGTATTATATACTTTGCAAAAGTAAAAATTGACTACGAATTATAAGTTTAAAAGAATATTATAGCACTATTTCAAATGTTTTCATATACACACATTCTCTTTGTCTTTAATTTTATTCTTATTTTTGTAACAAGTCGTAACTTATAAAATCATAATACAAATGAGAAACAAAGATATCAGTCGCTTAATATTGGATATGAAAAGACATGATATAGATGTCTTCGATGAGTTTGGGCGATATAATTATGTAAATGCGCAAACAAACCTTCTTCCACATAATCATCCAGATATGCTTGAAATTTGTTTTCTGGCAAAAGGAAGCCAGGAGTACTTCGTTGGAGAAAAGACTTTTAAACTATATGGTGGCGATGTGTTCATCACATTCCCCAATGAAATACATGGAACCGGCAACGTTCCGGAAGAAAAAGGAATTTTGTATTGGATGATTCTAAAATCACCGGAAAAAAGTAAAGAATATTTGGGCTTAAGTTTTTCAGAGGCACAAGAACTCTTCAATCGAATCTTACAACTTCCCTCTCGACTTTTTAAAGGAGATGTCGAGTGTGAACGTTTACTGCAGAGAATTATACGTATTTACTTCCAAAATAGAGACACGTTGACCAAAATGGAATTAAATAACCAACTTGTCTCTTTTCTGCTCCATATCATCCATTCCGGAGAAAAAAAGCAAACCCGATTCTATAGTGAACGTATAACAGAAATTATACAGTATATAGATGACAATCTGTTTGACATGCTAGATTTGGAACTTTTAGCCGACAAATGCAGCTTATCTCTTTCCAGGTTTAAACATCTATTCAAAGAAGAAACTGGAATTCCTCCCGCTGAATACATTATCCGAAAGAAAGTTGAAAAAGCCCAAATACTAATAGAAGAACAGGAACTTCCTATAAAAAATATTGCTTATGATTTGGGCTTTTCATCTCCAGCATACTTTTCTACAGTTTTCAAGCAGTATAACGGTTATTCTCCTACTTCGCATAAAAAAGCTACAGATAAAATATAAATTCAAAATAGTGCTATAATACAGCTTTTAATCAAAAAAAAATCAATTATGGATATTTTTACAGAAAAATAAATCCATGAACGCACACTATTTATACTTTTGGGTTGCATTATTAGGAGGAATGTTGTTTGGTTACGATACGGCAGTTATTAACGGAGCCATGCCATTTTTCACATCCTACTTTAATCTTTCTGCTACAATGGTTGGCTGGTCTGTAAGCTCAGGCTTACTCGGTTGTATTTTCGGAGCAGCAATTGCCAGTTGGCCGGCTGATAAATTCGGACGCAGAGAAACCATGAAAATCGCAGCTTGCTTTTTCTTGATTTCTGCTATAGTAACAGGTTTAACTTCTTCTTTTTGGCTTTTTGCATGTGCTCGTATACTTGGGGGTATTGCAGTAGGTATCGTTTCTGTAACTGTTCCGATTTATATATCAGAAATTACTTCTGCTCAAAAAAGAGGTAGCTCATCTATTAATTTCCAATTAGGGGTTGTTGTAGGGATATTGGCAGCTTTCTTTGTTGATTATCTATTAATCGACACTGGTGAAAACAACTGGCGCTATATGTTTTTATCAATGTCTATTCCTTCCATATTTTTTTTCCTATGCCTTTTAAAAGTCACTCGCAGTCCACGCTGGCTTATCCAACAAAATGCAATTGAAGAGGCAAGACATATATTAAGGAAAAATAATTCACCGGCAATAAGTGAAAAAATCATAGAGAATATAAAGGAATCACTTCATCTCCAACAATGTCAAACGAACGAACATCCATCTCTATTCAAAAAACCCTACCTACGCTTCATATTGATAGGGATCGCAGTAGGCGTATTCCAACAATTATCAGGTATTGCAATAGTGATGTATTATGCAACTGATATATTCAGAGTTGCAGGATTCTCGACAAATGCAGCCATCGGACAAACCGTAATAATAGGAGTAACCAACTTGACATTTACACTATTGGCTAAATTATTAATCGATAGGGTTGGTCGAAAAAAATTACTCCTTTCAGGAACAATAGGAATGTCTATATTTCTCGCTTTATTATCATTTTCATATTTTAGAAGCGATTTTCCAGCATGGCTCCTATTATTTTCACTGGTTGGTTTTGTTGCCTTTTTTGCATCGTCAATGGGTGCAGTCACATGGGTACTACTTGGAGAAATATTCCCGAACAGTATTCGTTCGCAAGGCATGTCGATCGGATCCCTCTTTAATTGGATGATAAACGGAAGCATATCCTTCTTATTTCCCATAGTAGCAAGAACATTACCCAACGGAGGCGGATACAGTTTTGCTTTTTTTTCAATCGCAACTTTATGTGGGTATTTTTTCTTTAAGAAATATCTGTTTGAAACAAGAAACAAATCACTGGAAGAAATCGAAAAAGAAAACTCATAAATAGAATTAACATGACAGGATACGAAAGAATCCAAGCGGCTCTTTCCGGCAAGCAACCGGATAAGACCCCAATAATGCTGCACAATTTTATGATGGCTGTCAGCGAAGCCGGATACACGATGGAACAGTTCCGCAACGACCCACGGGTGATAGCCGAATGCTTTATCCGTGCCGTAGAAAAATATCAATATGATGGTGTTGTGGTAGATATCGACACGGTTACACTTGCTGGCGCGTGTGGTGTAAACGTTGACTTTCCGAAGACAGAACCGGCTCGCTCTCATGAAGGAATCTTAGCATCATTGGCTGAAGTCGACCAATTAAAACCAGTTGACATACAAAGTTACCGATACGCAAATATCTGGTGTGAAGCTGTAGCCTTATTAAAAGCTCACTTCAAAGATGAAATTTATATACGCGGGAATTGTGACCAGGCACCATTCTCGTTGGCGACAATGCTTCGTGGCGTAGAGAATATGATGATAGACTTATGTCTGGAAGAGGAAGAATCTGTTTTTGCACTACTGGACTATTGTTATAAAGCGACTTCACAATTTATTCGAATGATGAAAGAAGCCGGAGCCGATATGGTTTCAAACGGTGATAGTCCGGCTGGTCCTTCTATGTTATCTCCTGATATGTACGGAAGGTTCGCACTCCCATACGAAAAGAAAGTTTGTGAATATGCCCATGAATTGGGAATTCCTTATCTGTTACATATTTGTGGTAATACAGATATTATTATCGATCAAATGATTACCTGTGGGGCAGATGTACTAGAGCTGGATTATAAAACGAACATACATCTGGCTGAAGAAAAAATGCGTGGAACAACAGTATTTGCCGGAAATATTGATCCAGCCGGAGTACTGGCATTCGGTACACCTCAATTAGTCAGAGAAAAAACCTCAGAATTACTGAACATATTCAAAGACAATCCCCGATTCATATTAAATGCCGGTTGCGCCATTCCTTCAACAACACCTTCTGAGAATCTGTTCGCAATGATTCATACAGCACGGGAATAACCAACCTTATAGGCTACCAAGTCAAACAAAAGCGTAAGCTTTTTTTGAAAAAGGTCAGCAGCTTTTCTTTAAAAGGTCGGCGGCTTTTTCTGAAAAGGTAGGCATAGAATAGATAATGGGGAGGCATCCGTTTTCAAGGTTTTAATTTTATTTTTCGGCGTCACCCTTGATTTTACTGGACAGACCTGTTGATTATCCTATACTACAAGGGTGACGCCACTTTTTTTGGTGGTGTCACCTCTTCTACTTTGAAACTCAAAGATAGAGTCTCAAAGTAGAAGAGGTGACGCCATTTCTTTCAAAAACAACTGTAATCCTATAAGTTTAGGATAACTAACTTACAAAAGCAAGATCGTAGTGTCAAGGGTAGTCACACTACTATGCCAACCCTATCAGCACTACTATCTCAATATATTACTCCCTAATACTCCAGTCTTAACGTCATCTGTCCGTATGGAGACATCATCAGATTACCGTCAGTTTTCTTTCCGGCAATCTCCTCGCGTTCGCAAACAGAGATGTTTTTCGGTGTCTTTTTCGGGAAAGAGAGACGGATGTTTTCTTCTTTATCCGAAAGAGAGCGGAGGCGGACAATTAAAGTATGATCGGTTTCCAGAGACTTGATGATCGTCGAGTAAACCTTCTGGTTATCGATAGCAATCAAAGGCTGTACCTGCGGGTCTTTATCAGCTGTAACATAAACCAGCGGCTGCGACTGTTCCATACCGAAACGGTTGGCTTCCACCACATCGTAGGCTTCGTGCGGATACAAACGGTAACGGAACTGAACAGGACCATCCTGTGTCAACGGGAAGTTGGTATGCCAGTGATTATTCATCGCCCATGAATAGACCGTTGAACTGGGATCAAGTTTTGTTACCCAGTTTCCCTGGCCTCCCCAGCCCATTGCGATATTGGCATAACGATCGCCGTATTCAAACAAAGGAGCATCCAGCGAACACCAGGTTACGCCATGTGTCGCATTCGAAACGTCCAGCCATCGTTGCATCGCCAGCCAGTTACGATTACCTTGCGGCCACTGGTCTTTCTCCACTTCCATCACACCCCACGGAATATCTACACGGGTCTTTGAATTCGGAAGATTAAAGGCAAAGCCAAAATGAATACCGTCTTTCTCCACCAAAGGCAATTTATCTACGACATTGGATATTTCCACCCACGGCTGCCCTGCCTGCAAACGGACAGAACGGGAGACACTCCGGCAACCGGTTGCTTTCGATGTCACACACAGTTCTACAGCCAAAGGACCTTCTTCGACAACGGAAACAGACAATACCGTATCCGCTTGCGGAGCATCCACATTCGCCGGTAACCAGGAGAAGGTATTGGCCCCCTGGGCGATATAGTTATATTCAGAACCTTTCTTCAATAAAGAAACAATATTACCGGTTGTCCGGTCCACATGAACCGTCAGACAATCGTTCTCCAGTGTCGTTCCTTCTATTTTGCAACTGCCTGACAAAGAACATTTACCTTCCACTACCCGGAAATGACGGGAACTCAGCGCAGGTACTTCCGGCACATAAACCAACAACTCACCGGTAGAAAGACGTTGGGAAAGAAGCTCTTTACCATTCTGGTCGACTACTTTATCCCCTTTCAGACTTTCTTTTTCCGTCAGCCTAATCACACCGCTCTGCCGCCAGGAATGCGTATTAAAGACGGCGATACCTCCATTTGCCGGACCTTCTTTAGGCCCCAGTGCCCCATTCGACTTATCCGTGGCAGGAGCCAGCGATTCATCCAGCATATCGATCGAACGGTCTTCGGCTTCATGGAAGTAAGACTGTTTCACTTTCCAAATGGCATCCTGGAAATAGGGTTCGGTTGGGTTCTCAAAACACCAGGTATGTTCCGAACCTAACAGGATATAACGCCAGGCCTCATCGAAATCTTCGCGCGGAGCTTTTCCTCCGTCTGCCAGCATGGACCAGATTGTTTCTGCCTGCACCAGTTTTTCCTTGGCATTCCGGTTCTTGGCTGTCAGGCCGGCAGCCGTACCCAGACCGTCCGTCCAGTATTCGGTATAGTCACCGGAAACGACCGGCAACTGGTCACCGTACTTCTCTTCTATCATCGACATGATCTCATGACCGCCGCTAATGATGATTTTCGGATAAGCATATTTTTCATTCCACTCTTTCACCGCAAAAGGGACATCGGCATCCAACGGGTTGTTATCCCACAACGACCAGGAAAGAACGGTATAATCATACGGATAATTCTCTTTTTCCAACGCCGTCAGTTTCTC
The DNA here is from genome assembly GCF_900128505.1 of Parabacteroides timonensis. NCBI lineage: Bacteria > Pseudomonadati > Bacteroidota > Bacteroidia > Bacteroidales > Tannerellaceae > Parabacteroides > Parabacteroides timonensis. Next base: position 853,145 of record NZ_LT669940.1, on the reverse strand, counting down.
GGTAAAATCGACATTGGCATATCCCATACGGATCACTTTCGGCACTTTTGCCGGGTCACGTTGTCCGAACCACGGACGTCCGGTCTCTCCGCCTTTTCCCATACTGCCACTATTGGCATAACCACCCGGCTGAAGGAACAATACTTTCGATTTACCGTCGGGACCTACCCACCAAAAGGGTTTTCCATCCATATTCTTATGAGCATTTCCTGCGCGGTCAGTATTCGGCCATGAGATAATATACTTAACACCCTCCTGTGCCATAACCGGAATCAATCCCCACGACATACCCGGTATATCGAACTGCTGGAAAACATCCGAAGGAACTCCGCTCAACCGTTGCATCTCGCGGGTAAACTTGAAGACATGGAACAATTCCTCATCGGCACAGGTACTGGTATTCAGATTCAGATAGCTGGCATCCAAACATATCTGCCCTTTCTTCATGGACTCAACCAGTTCATCCCGCATCTCCGGATTGGATTGCCACAACCGCTCCATAGGCCAGCCTACTTCCGGATTCCAGACAAAACGGGCACCGTCGGGATGATTCTTCGTCTCTTCCGCCAGTTTTATTCCTTCAATGATATTGTTTTTATGAAGCTGCTCTACGTTCTTATGCGTATTTGTATAACCTATATCCACGTGGGCATGGTTGTACAGATAAACATTCCAGTGACGCATAGGGGTAATACTGACCTTTTGCTTGTATGTCTTATCCACCCCACGGAGGACAAATGTGACTTCCGACTTCTTCTCTGTAGGTACTGTGGCAGGTAACATAACATCTACTTCTGTCGAGTCTTTCGCATTCAATACAAAATGGTTCTTTTCTGTTTTCCCCTTGGTTATCACTTCGACCGAAAGATCACCTTTCAGTTCCTCTCCTTTCAACCGGACCGTCACAATACGTCCGGGTGCACCGTCGGCCCTGTAACCGTAAAGCGGGCGTACGATATAATCGATCGCACCGGGTTTTATCTCTGCCTGAACCATGGAGGAAAACATGAATATCAATAAGCTGAACACAATTCTCTTTCTCATTCTATTACATTTAGATTAACTATTTACACATCATACAAAATAAAAAAACTTTTATTTCCTATTCAATAGACATTCCGATTGTTTACTTATACAATCTTGCGATATTTTGTTTACTTCACCACCACAGCGACCAGGTATAAGGTAAAGTGTAAGTTAAAGCAAAATTATAAACTACAATTTCAATAATAAATAGCAAATAATTGACTATTTCGTGGATTATTATTGTTTACTTTACAGTATCAATCCGATTATATGAATTATGGCAAAAGTAGAACTTGGTTTTTCCGGCGAACGTTTCATCTATCTGCCGATCCCTATGATCAAACTAATGGAAGACAGTCCACTTACTGGTGACTTGTATCTCTATTCGATGGGATTTTTTGCGCGTGCATCCCACCATTATATAAACCGTCCCGAGGGATGCGACGAATATCTGTTCATCTATTGTAAAGATGGGCGGGGATGGATCGATCTGTATGGAAAACGGAAAATGTTGGAAGCAAACCAATTTATCATATTACCCCGTAACATTCCGCATGCTTACGGGGCGGATGATGAAGATCCCTGGACTATCTACTGGTTACATTTCAGAGGAGATAAAGCTTCGCTTTTCTCTTCCCGTTTCGATAAGCCGACATCAGTTTCTCCCTCTGCACAGTCACGGATAGAGGAACGGATCGACTTGTTTGAAGAGATGTTCAATACCTTAAATGAGAGTACCGACATGGATCATATGCATTATGCGAACCTCTGTTTTGCTCATTTTCTGGGTTCATTCCTTTTCATCAACATCTACCGTAATCGTTTCCGGCAAAAGGAATATTCAGAAAATGTAATCAACCGTGTGGTACATTTCATGAACGATAATATTGAGTCCAACCTGAAATTGTCAGACTTTGCCAAGTTTTGCGGTTATTCGGAGTCATATTTCTACCGTAAATTTGTAAAAGAGATCGGGCACTCTCCCATGGACTACTTTACCCGCCTGAAAATAGACAAAGCTTGCAAACTTCTGATCCAGACAGATATGAAAGTCAATCAGATAGCTCACAAGCTTGGTTTTAAAGAGTCTCAATATTTCTCCCGAACATTCTCCAATGTAATGGGATTTTCTCCGTTGGAGTTCAGGAAACAGAATTTCAAACTATAACAGAACAGTTTTCAATTCACCTGGATTCAGACGGATCGTTTCTATTCTATCACTACTCAAAATCAAAGGAGTTTTACGAGCCTCTGCCGATACTTCCGAGTAGATTTTCACATCGGCAGGAAAAGTAGTCGGATTACTAACTTCCAGTACCATACGTCCGTTACCATCTGTAACCGTGGTTCGTTTACCTGGTTCAAAATAAATACGGGAAATAACCTGACCATCCCGATGATACCTCACTGTAGGTTTGATCTGATCTGTTGCATATACCTCCGGCAAGAAAGTAGATACAACAAGGATAGACTTCTTCTGTCTGCCACATCATAACAATATATTCCCCGATCTCACCAGCCAGTGTACGACTTTCTTTCCAAGGCATCTTCTGGGAAGAAAGGAAATCGAGCAGAGCCGGATATTTCTTGTAAAACTCTGGGGTATCTGGAAGGATAGTCACACCGGAGAAAACAATCAATGTACGTGCAGCTTCAGAAACCAGTGTAGAGGGTACCGGTTGATTTTCGTCTACACGGGTCGTAGGTCCCTGGCGAAGATCGAACATGCCGTTATTCATATCTACCGGACCGGCAACCATATTGTTTCAGCATCTCTTCTATGGGAGATTTTCTTCCGCCCACATCATTCAGGTACAACCAGATACCCCCCCCATCTCTTTACCGTAAGCGATCAGGTTTTGTACATCTTTTGCCTTATCACCTTCCACCGGATGGGAGTCCGATTCAAATTCCGGCCCGTACCAATTTGCATCCAATACCAGATATTTAAATCCTTGTTCTGCTACAAAATCGACCATTCGTATCCAGGAGGGATAAGACATCGAATAGGTAAAGTCGTCCCATTCAGCCCCGTCAATTCTCCAATCCCAAACAGCCATACCGGGCTTCACCCATGAAAAGTCATAAGTGGGGTCCGGATCTGGATTCAATAGTTCTATCAGATGGGAGTCTGTCAATACACCCGGTTTCGTTCCATATAAAATCACTCTCCAGACAGATACATAATCGGGTAATAAAACCATCCATATCGTGGATCGGCATATTCCGGACAGAAGGAAAACTGCGTCTTCATCCAAGAGCTTTTCATAGGAACACTTCTTTCACGACCATGACCTCGTCATCACCATATTCGGTACAAACTCCACTGGCCCAGTTAATATCTTCATCCTGAAAAACCGGATATCCGACAACCACCTCTTCTTTCAACATATCCCTAGTAACACCGTTGATTCTTCACAGAGAAGTCCAGTGGCAGATATTCCGCCCGACCGCTGGGTACGGAAAGTGTATGTCCAAAGTAATTCCGCGTCGTTTCTTTATCCGGCAATCCCTCCGGATTAAATCCGTCCATCTCCTTCACCTTCTATTGTACCCGAACCACGGAGCATCCGGAAAAAGCCAGACGACATGCTGCACCTCCAGCCTTGCTGAATCATAGCGAAAATGTGTTGTCATTTCCAAAATCCTAATTCATATATACTATTTTTAAAATTCATACACAAATAAGAATATAATAGTTATTTAAAGCATAACAAATATAGATAGTATTCATTTCTTATAAAATAGCAAAAAATTGTCTATTCCGTGGATTATTATTGCCTAACAGAGCTACATACACTAATAACATTCAGTATTCATATAAAAAGAGGATATCCAACTAAGGATATCCTCTCATGCCTATTTTACAATTATAAAATCTGTATTCCTTAACCAACACCTATTCAATCGAGACGTTCCACAAATTACAACATTTCCATGCACTGATATCATTGTTGAAATATTATAACTTCACCCAAGTCAAATTCACTTCAGGAGCGGAAGCCGGATAAGATAATTTCTTTCCGTCAACATTTATCGTAATATAATATTCAATTGTTTTTTCTGTACTATCCGGTAGCTGCACACTAAAGGTCTGTTGTTTCTCAAGGGTCATTTTCTTTGCCTTGAATTTCCCTTTCCCTAGCTCGCGATACATTAACACCGGGACCTCATCGATATGATTCGTACCCAATACAGTGACTTCCATTTTGTACGCCTCTCCTTTTCCGATAACTGTACGCTCATTAAGAACAATCAGGCGGGGAGACTGTGAGTAGGTTTCAGACAAATATATTTCAGCTGGCAACTTCTTCCCATAGGCTACTTCCAGTTCCTGATCGTATTTAGTTAGAAATCCGTAAGTTTTACGGGTCTGCGATTCCAGATTGATTAGAGTTCCCAGCTCTCCCGAAGTGTATACAGTCTGCATCAGATAGCCGATCATCTGTTCCCATTTGCGTGACAGATCAATCCGCAGAGGGAGGATTTTATCTTCTACAAAAGAGCACTTCGCATTCTCTGACGGTTGGGCTGACAATTCTTTCATCCGGTTATCCAACAGTCCGCGCATGCATCCCAATTCTCCCATCGCCCGCAAACAAGAGAAAGTATTCAGCCAGTAATCAAAACGGGCTTTATTTCCTTTTCCTTTGACCTGATCCCGTAAGGCATATAAAGAATCGACAAATGCATATTTGCCGGCTTCTTCTTCCCAGGGAATTTCATTAGGCTGAATGACTCCCGGGCCGGTGATCCAGGCAGCCGGACGAGGCATACGGAATCCCAAATGTCCCTCATTTCCGACTGTACCGTCTAACGATTCAAAAATGGCAGCCACCCGGTTACCTACCTCCGGTCCGAATTCATGACATGCATAATCCTGATACAGGGAAGTGGAAGACATATCCCGGGATCTTTGCTGCTTATTTCCTACCTGTTCACTCAAATCAGCTTCAAAATCTTTATATAAACCGCCTCCCACGTCAATACACCGTCTGTAAGGCGTTCCTTTGATTTGATTTACATCAGCTGTTTTTCCTTCGATCACAAATCCGGATAGAAACGTAGGACCGACCACCGGCTCAAACTGAATATCCAATGTATAATTATCCACCTTAACCATACCGGAAGTAATCGTATAAGCACTATCACGTCCGGCAGCTTTAAATACATCGATATTCCGCAATACCTCCGAGTCCTGTACCTTCAAATGAAAGACACGCTGTCCAAGCTGATCGAACTTTGTTTCACTGAACAGGAAAGTCACTTTATAGTTTCCGTTGGGAACCTTCACTTTAAACCCCTCCAGGTCGTAACGCTGAGTATTGTACAGGTACTGGTCTTCCGTTCCTTTGATATGCCTGTAGTAGTTTGTCCCTACACCGCCTATCCGGATATCGTTTGTCGGTTCAGGTACATACTGATACGGCTTTCCGAAATCCGGATTCCAGTCCTCCTGTTCCCAACAGGCTTCAGCCATGGCTATAATATTGGGAGCGATAGAACGGGTTCTCCAGAAATTACCGACTATACCACTACAACCAGCTGCATAACTTTCTGCAATATCACTGCGTAAACGTCCCGCCCAAAATTGCGGTGTGGTCAAGGCAGGATCATCTTCCAGCCAAAGAACGGGCATTTTCATACGGCTATCCGGAAGTTCTTTATATCCGAGATCGATACGCTCCTGTCCTACCAAACGGCTTAACGAAGACATGAAATCACCGGCAGGCAGATGTCTATCAAACAACTTCGTATCGTTGGGCGGTCCCAATACCCAACCACTTAACCCGAAACCGAAAGGATCACCCAATTCTGACAATACGGAACGAGCGATCCGGACATCTTCCACTGTACTCTGTATAGATTCCTTAGAAGGAGTACCCCAAGTCCATCCCTCCGGTGTCCACAACCAAAAATAATCCAGGGGATGCCTCTTCTGTATGCGCGAAAAGATACCTTTATACAGCAATTGTTTTGCTTCACGGCTTCCGGGGTCGATATTTTTTTCTTTCAATCGTTCTGTTACTTCTTTGGGAATAGACAGAGGTGTCTCCAAACCTACACAAAAACGAATCCCCAGCTGCTTTCCGAAAGAGAAAGCATCATCCCATAAAGCTCCGGTACGATTGAACACCTCATTCATTTGTTCCTGTCCTTTCGGCCAGGGCAGAAGTCCTTCCACCAACGGACTGGCATACACCGAATCTTTAAAGAGGGTAGAAGCTCCACAGCAATAGTCGCGTGTATCCATAGCAGAATATCCCCAGGCTCCCGGACGGCTTGTGTTAGCCAGTGTTGTCGGATAAGAATAGGTTACATTCCCTTTTTCATCCGTATCTTCAGACAGGCCGACCCAGACATTCGGTTCGACATGCGGATAGGTATGCAAGGAGAAAAAATTCATCTTCATCTTTACCATCTGTGCCATACACAATTTATACATGTCTTCATTCCATAAGTCAGGTCCTTCCGGAAAATCATGAAAAGGCAATAACCCTCTCAATGCAAATAACGGCTTACCATTCTTTTTTTCGCATTGCAATAACGAACCACGGAACGGTTCATCGGGTATCACGTCTCCATGTAAAGCGAAACGGACACCCAGCAACTCCGCGTATGAATAAACGCCATACAATACAGCGATATCCGATCCTCCGTTAATATACAGACTATTCCCTTTCGTTTCAATCGAATATTCTTCAATGGACAAGCAGTTGTCATCTCTGAGTACAATTGCCTCAGAAATAGAATGTTCAGCCTCTATCGATTGAATCGGCACAAATAATTTAGTCCTTAAATAAATATACTTCTGAATTTCTTTCGCTGAGAAATTCAATAACTGCGACGCTTCGTAAGGTAATACTATCTGCTTTACTTCTTGTGCCTGCATTTGAAAGCTAACAAAAAAAAGTAATAAACACAACCTCATTAATAATCTTACATTTTTCATTTTATCTGTTTTTCTATTCAATTCATACTTTGTATTGTCTGTGATCAATATAAAGATTGAGACACGAACCCGTATATATTACCGGAAAAGTCAACAGCGAATAAGGCATTTCCGGAAACAGCGACAGTTCCCAAAACGGGTGCCCCCATTGCATGCTTCCACAACAACTGACCTGTTTGCCGATCGAGAGCATACAAATATCCATCCGAAGCTCCGACATACACGATATTGCCGGACAAAACAGGACTAGTTTCAACAGGTGATGCCGGATCGCCCAGTGTCGGAACTGTATAGATCATGGCTCGTCCCGTTCGGAAACGCCATTTCACTTCCAGAGTCGATGCATCTACGGCCACCACCCCATTTTCTGCTGTTCCAAAGATGATCTCACAATCCGTCACAAGTGGCGTAGAAAGATTCTTTAACTCGAAGTCATACTTTTTCTGCACGATCATCCTGCCGGTTTTCGCTTCGCGTACAGACAGCGAACGATCAGAAAGACAATAGAGCAAACCGCTATGCATGGCCATCGAGCTACCGAAACCGAATCCCTTGCTCCACAATTTGCGCCCTGTACGGGCATCGTTAGCATAGGTTGCCTCCCAAAAAGCATGACCGACCAGTATACCATCGTGAACCGTCAGTGTAGCAACTGTTCCATGCCCCGTATCCCAATCTTTATTCTGCCATATCAGTTCACCAGTCTTAGCCCGAAAAGCGCACAAAGAATACCCTGTGCCGGCGTAGACAACTCCATTAGTTGCAACCAAACCATCATCCAGTGGAACCTGCTTATTCATTTTCAAATCTTTCTCCCAGGCCAATTTGCCTGTTACGGCATCGATAGCATACAACCATCCGTTAACATCCTGCGCAAAAATGCAACCATCCTCTGCCGCAATACTGCTACGTACGGAATGATGCAAAGGATACTGCCAACGTATCTTTCCTGTTCCGGACTCCATGCAAAGCACTGAAGCCTTCCCCAGTCCGTTGTCATCCAACGAAGCAGCATACACGTTACCTTGGTAAACCAAAGGAGAGGTAAAATATATATTGGCACCGATATTTTGTACCCACGCCAGTTGCAAAGGCAGGTGCAATGTATCTTTAATGTCCGGCACATGAGCCGGTGTCTGCAACAGATTTGTCCAGTCGTCTCCGGTCTTTACCTGAATATCCGGAGCACTTCGATAACGAAATGAAGCGCTCTCCCCGGCCACCTCGCCATTGGTAAACAGAGCTTCAACTTTGACAGTCACAATCTGCCCGTCAAGCGTGGGAGGCAATACCATATCCGTACTCCAGTTGAAATCAGTCCGCTGTTTCAACACATTTCCTTTGTACTCTTTTCCACCGCTAAAACAGCTATACGTCACTTTTCGTGTCGGCGAAACGGACGAATAGGCATTGACGGATAATGGCACTTTACCTTCCGGTGTAACGGCCGACCGTCCATTATCGATAGAAGCGATTGTGACTGCCTTGTCGATATAAGGATAACGAATCTCGGAAGAAAGTTCACCCTGTGCCCCGCAGGTCAATACGCGGAACGACGAAGGTGAATGGTCGTACGAGCCACGTACAGATCCCGGTGAACAGATCATCTGCACGTCCGAACCGTCGTAGCTGTACATGCGATCATGATGCCAATGCCCATAAATCCAAGCTTTCAAATTATAGTCTGCCAGATCAATATACCCCTCCTTTTCACTCCCAAAGCGGAAATGGCCGTCAGCACTCATCACGCTATGATTAAACGCAATAACCGGCTTCTCCTGAGCGACAAATTTCAGGTCATTCTTCAGCCAGCGGCCGATACTTTCATTCGTATAACTTGGCTTGCCGTCTCCGTGTGCCATCGGAGTCACAATATAGTGAATGTTACCAACTTCAAAAGAATAATAGGCTGGTCCGAAATAATTCTCAAAAGATTCTTCTCCATACTTACCTTCACCCAGGTCATGATTACCTACACAATAGAAGACTTGCGAAGAAGGCATATTCTCATTATTCAAAAATTCCTTATAAGAGGCGAAACCCTCCCGTGCAATGTCACCTGTATGGATAACAAATGCGATATTTTCGTTTTCGACATAGTTCCGCAGATACTTCGAGCTGGCTGCATAACCATCTGCAGCCGTCCGGTACGATTCGTACATATGTGTGTCTGAAATATGAATAAAACGGTGGTTGCCATCAGGCTTCACACTTTTCGGATTTGCCGGCTGTAATTCAAAATCATAGGCGGTCTGTTCGTTTGTAATCCGCTGGTAAAACGTTTCCGCCCTGTAACCACTCGGAATAGTGATGAAAATAAAACGTTCGTCGATATGGCCGGGCAGATGAAATACCCCATCCTTGTCCGTCTGCACCACGTTCAGTCCGTCGGAGACAGAGACACCGGCAATGACCTTTTCCCCTTTGTCATAAGTATGATTCCCGTTTTTATCTAAAAAGACTCGTCCCGTATATGGGGCCGCAGCTACAGACATGCTACAGGCAGTCAATAAACTCACTAAAATATGTTTCATTCTATTTATTATTATATAATTAATTGAGGTCCTTTGGTATAATCTCATAGTTTAAAAATAGAGGGTGCATCAAAATTGACTGACACACCCTTTATTTCATTTGGCTAAAAAATAAACAATTTCTATTTCCAGCCTGGATTCTGTTTCAAATTCGTATTTAAAACAAGTTCAGTGGTTGGCAGTGGCAACAGATAATCCCGGTTAGGGTTGAACTTATAGCCCTCCGGCAAAGAAACCTGATAGGGATCAACATATCCATCTTTATCTAACAGAATATCCTTACCTGGTTCCATTCCCGGAAATTCCGACTGATTGAAATAAAAACCTTTCAGACGTTTATTACCAAACACTTCATGTGCTCTCCAACGCATCAAATCCGGAAGCCGATAGCCTTCGCAAGCAAATTCAACACGTCTCTCTCTGCGTATTTCGTTAAGTATCGGTGAGATTGCCGGGAACTTCCAGTTCGGGTCATTAGTGATAGCATTCAATTTCAAATCCGCCACACCTACACGCTGCCGAAGTTGATTAATAGTTTTGTCTACATCATCCTGAGTAAGTTCACCTAATTCAGCTCTAGCCTCAGCATAGTTCAGCAGAGCTTCGGCATACCGGAACACGATAGAACCCGTTTCTGCATTCTCTGTATCTACACAATAAGGATCTGAACCTTTCTTTAACTGATAGCCGGTTGAACAGTTATTTTCTCCCGTCAAATCAATAAAAGGTTTTTCAAAATACAAAGGCCTTTCCCCTATGCCGACACGAAGATCACCCGGGATCCACATGGTCTGAGCCAAACGAGGATCACGATCTTTCACTACACTCAGCAGATTTTTATCAGAATATTCAGGATGAGAAGCAGTTGGTTTACCATCCAGACAAAGATAGTCATCCACTAATTCCTTACTAAGCCCCGTTCGTGATCCTCTGTAAAGAAGATAGTTTTGTGCCCTATGTGTCAAACCCAATACCAACGAATAGGTTCTTGCCAAAATTACTTCAGTATTGTCTTTAAAGTCCGTTTTGTTGAATAACTGATAATAAGCTGTATTTGGATCACCTGTGGTAAATAATGCGTACTTATTCATATCCATAAGTTGCTTAGCAGCGTCTGCTGCAATATGGAAGTACTTGTTATAATCAGCATTCTTTACACCAAAATCTGTTCCATTGTGATATTTTTCCCAAGAACCTTCAAATAATGCTACACGTGACTTGAATAATAAGGCAGCTTCCTTTGACAAACGTCCATCAACAACATTTGCTTTCTCTGGCATATACTCGATAGCTTTATCCAAATCTACCAACATAGAGTCGACAATGATGTTACGAGACACACGTGGATTATATAAATCTTCAGATTCTGTATCATAAGGTTGATTTACCCAGGGCAGATCTCCAAAATTCTGCAAAAGAGAATAGTATAAATAAGAACGGAAGAAATAGGCTTCACCGATATAAGGTTTACTCTCATCGAATGAACTTTCCAGATTTCCCAAATTTGCCAACATATAGTTTACAGAGCGAATATCTTCCCATTTCCAGCCGGCATCACTGGCGTTTCCTGATACCGTTTTGTAACCGGCCAAACGGACATCATAGTCTTCATGTACCATATTGTCACTATTACGGTCGTCTCCAAAATACCCGATACCAAAACCTCCAAAGCCCGGAAATTTCGTGTAAAACTGATTCACATACAACTCCAAGTCTTTTGAGGTCTTGAAATAAACTTCTTTACTGATCTTATCTAACGGTTCTCTCTCCAGGAATGAATCGCAACTGATCAAAAAAGATGCAAGGATTGAAGCGCATATATATAATTTCTTTTTCATACGTCTATAGAATTAAAAAGTTAGATTTACACCAAATGAACAAACCAAAGACATCGGATAGGATTTTCCATCCCCCCAGCTACCAACTGTACCTTCCGGATCAATGCCATCGATTAATTTCGAGAAAGTAAGCAAGTTTTCACCACTGAAATAAAAGCGGAGTTTTTCAATACCTACCCCTTGCAACAACGTTTTCGGCAACGTATATCCAAGCTGCAGATTCTTTAAGCGTAAATAAGCACCGTTCTGAATGAAACGGGATTGTGTCTGCTGATTTTTGCTCACTTCACCGGTTGCATACGGACGGGCAAAGAAAGCATTGGTATTGTCTTCCGTCCAGTAATTCATATTATGTTCATGAACATTATCAAAATACTTATTACCCTGGAAACCAAAATAAGTCATAGAGCCGATAAAAACATCCCGCTTTCCAACTCCCTGGAAGAAGACACTGAAGTCAAAATCTTTATATTGACCGGCAAATGTCAGTCCATACAAGAAACGTGGAGTATTGTTACCGATTACCTTTTTATCACCCGGATTAGAAGCGGTGTTATCTCCCCAATCAATTTTACCATCATTATTCAGATCTTTATATTTAATATCTCCCGGATTCCATTTAGCATGGATAGCCGATTGATCCGGTGAATTCTTAACGTCATCTTCACTGGTAAAGAAACGATCGGTTTCGTATCCCCAGATATCACCGAGCTTTTGTCCTTTAAAGTATGTCTTATCAGAGATAATCTGTGTCGGATTATTATATTTTGTAACCTCAGTCTGGTTATCAGATAAAGTTCCGGTAACAGAGTAACTGAAATCATTATTTACCCGTTGTTTCCAGGTTAAACTCACTTCAATGCCATTCGTTCGCAAAGAAGCATTGTTCTTTTTCGGAGCATCTTTACCTAATACGGCAGGGAGTGCTTCGCTCGGACCGAACATATTGACTGTTTCGCGTGAGTACCATTCGAATGTACCGCTAAGACGGTTGTCCAGGAATGACATATCGGCACCGATGTTCAGTGTACGAGATTCTTCCCATGTCAGATTCCAACTAACCAATGCAGGCGATTGGGTATAGATGGGACGCGCTCCATTTATAATATACTCCAGATTGGTCTTTACCGGAATTGTTTCGTAGAACAGATAGTTAGGAACCTCCTGGTTACCCAGCGTACCATAGGATGCTCTCAGTTTAAAAGTGTTGACATACGGAGCTATCGGTTCCCAGAATTTCTCACGGTGTAAGTTATAGGCCGCAGAGAAGGAAGGGAAGAAACCCCACTGTTTACCTGAACGGAAACGGGAAGAACCATCATAACGTCCGTTAAAAGAAAGCATATAACGGTCATCGAACGAATAATTCAAGCGAACAAAAGTACCTAATGTAGACCACTCGGATTTTTCATCCTGCAAATCAGTCAACCCCGTAGCTGTACCGATCGACGGGACATCGTCTGTAATCAAATCCCGTTTCGAACCGATCAAACGTTTCGTACTGTTGTATTCTATTTGTCCACCGACTAATGCATCCAAATGGTGTTTATCGAAATACTTCGCATAATTGGCATAAAGATTACCGGTTGTATAAGTCACGCTTTTTTGTTCTTCCTCGATCTTGTTAAAATTGTTGGCATGATGGAGATGAGTCGTTTTGCCATCCACATTTCCGACATTCACTTTTGCAAAATGAGTATCCTTGTCAAAGCCCAGATAATTATAGGTAAAATCACCATTAATTTTCAAGTCTTCAATCACCTTGATCTCGAAACTCGGTGTGATATAAACAGTAGTGGTTGATTGTTTTTCAGAACCACCCTCCTTCAATATCTGTGCAACACTATTCGATTCCATAAAGTCACCATTAGGGTTATAGACAGGTAAAGTAGGATAAGCACGCGCCATCATGTGATAGTTTACAGTACGATCGTATCCGCTATAACCAACTGGCAGATTGTTTTTACTGTAAGCGAATTTCGAATTCAATTTAAACTTTAACCACGGAGTTACCTGCGTACTGTTATTGACAGTCACATTGTATCGCTTATAATTCTCATCAAAGAAGTTTAGCTGACCGTCTTGTTTCAAATAACCCAGACCAGCGTAATAAGATGATTTGTCGGTTCTTCCGGCTATTGAAACATCATGACTGTTCTGAAAAGCCCATTTTTTATAATAGACATCCATCCAGTCGGTATTGGCATAAGTATCTCCATTCTGTCCCCATTGAAGTGGATTGGACCTATCCGGAATTACTCCTGGCATGGTACCACCACTTGCAATGTTTTCTTTGATCAATTCTACCATTTCATCCGTATAAAGCGGAGAGATACCTGAGTTAGCACAAGCCTGGTTCATGGCTGTTGCGAAATCTAATGAGTTCACAGTTCTCTGCAACATCGTCGGTGTCTTCCAACCAAAATTTGCATTATAGGAGATAGTAAACTTCTCACCCTCTGATCCAGACTTGGTTGTTACCAGGATAACGCCATAGGCAGCTCTTGCTCCATAGATGGCTGCAGAAGCAGCATCTTTCAAGATAGAAATGCTTTCAATATCGGTCGGGTTGACCAACGACAAATCCATAGGTACACCGTCAACCAACACATACGGACTACCGGAACCCTCCGTCAAAGAACCGACACCACGAATATTCATTTCCATGGGACTTCCTACTTCACCTCCATATTTAGATGATGGAGCAATATTCAACCCCGGCGTAATACCTTGCAAAGCCTGCGTCACATTGGTGATCGGTCGGCTCTGAATTTCTTCAGGTGTGACCTGCGCTACAGCACCGGTCAGATTGATCTTCTTTTGCGTTCCATATCCCACAACAACCACTTCATCCAAAACCTCGCTATCTTCCTTCAGGGTAGCAGATACAGAAGATTTGTCTTTTACTTTTATCTCGGCCGGAATATATCCAATATAAGATATCATTAATGTCGCATCATTAGAGGCTACATTCAGTGTAAACTTTCCATCAACATCTGTAATAGTTCCGGTTGTTGTTCCTTTTTCCACAACATTCGCGCCAATAACAGGTTCGCCACTAACATCTTTTACTACACCTGTTATAGTTTTCCCTTGCTGGGCTACTGAATTTACACCTTCTACCCAACCTTCTTTTGGCGACAAAACAATATAAGCCCCATCAACCACAAACTTTACATCCGTTCCGTCGAACAGTTCTTCCAAAACCTCTCCTAACGGACGTTTATTCAAATTTACCGATACTTTACGATTCACATTGACATATTTGTCATAAACAAACAAATAATCCGTCTGCTTCTCAATGTCAGTTAAAATACTGGATAGTTGCGTATTGTTTTGCTTTACAGTAACCCTGACATTCTGCGAATTAGTGTTTTCTGCGTGCAGACAGAAGATTAACACGAACAGGAATAAAGTGGTTATCTTCATTATTCTAAAAAAGTGTTTACATCGTTGGGGTTTGTCATAGAAAACCCACGATAAGAATTTTTTATTCATATCTTTGTTGTTGCTAATTGATTAATACAGTTATTTTTAATTGTGTTAATTGGATGCCGATGAGTGTGGGGACACTTGTCGGCATTTCATTTTAAGATCAACTATCTTCTTTAAGATTAACTTTACGATTCATGTTTCATAGGCTTTTCATTTTTAATTAGACTTATTTTATATAGACAATAGAGTTGTCTTCATTTCTTTCAAAAGTATATTTAGCATTTCGTTGCAAAATACGTAACGCATTATCCAATCCGTCGGAGATACGGAATTTACCGCTGCACGAATATTCTTCCAGATTCTTATTCTCCACAACAATAGATATACCGTAACATTTTTCGAAACGTTTCATCAGCTCATGAAATGCGACATTATCAAAACAAACCAATCCGTCCCGCCAACGGAAATGATCATAATCTTCAATGAATGAGACCAATAACCGTCCATCTTTCATATGAACCTCTTGATCCGGTTTCAAAAGGACTGAAGCTGAGACTGCTGAATTATCCGTCACTTTCACTGAGCCCTCCATCAAGGATGTTGAAAACTCTTCCGAATCCGAATAGGCCTCCACATTAAACTTCGTCCCTAATACTTCTATATCACATTTCCGAGTATGAACCACGAAAGGAGATTCCTTGTCATGTTTCACCTCAAAATAGCCTTCCCCATCCAACTTCACTTCACGTTTCGAACCGGAGAAGACAGCCGGATACACCATCTCCGATCTAGCATTCAGCCAAACAGTGGTCCCATCCGATAATTTCAGATTCACACGTTGCCCTGCAGGAACAGTAACAGTATTCATGGCAGACAATAGTTCCTTTTTTTCGGCTACATAAAAATATAAACCACAAGCGACCGTTATTGCGACTACTGCTGCAACCTTCATCACTTCGCGTATCCAGGGACGAATCCACATACCTTTAGGCACTGTCAATGCTATCTTCTTTCCGGACAGATCTTGTTCTGTACTTCCGGCAAGAATCATCGCATCAAAAAGTTCACGCTCCTTTAATAATTCCTTCTCGTTTTCAGAAGAGGCATCCAGCCAACGATAAACAGCCTCCTCCTCTTCCGGGGAAGTTATGCCTTCAAAATATCTATATAATGTTTCTTTTTTCATTTTTTCGTGTTTCTGCTTATAAAGCGATTTGCTAAGGAACATCCCTAACGAAAAAGTAACTTTTTTTGAAAAAACATTTCAGGAAGGCGGTTGGATATAAGTTTCTATTCAAAGAAGAAAAGGATCGATCAATTAACAAATACCTAAGAAAAATAAGGCTGGTAAATAATCTTTCAAAGCTACACGAAGCACTTTCAACGCCTTGGTTATATGGAATTCAACAGCCTTTGTCGAAAGTCCCAGTGCTTCGGCTATTTCTTTATGATTCTGGTTATAATAACGACTTCTCATAAAAATATCGCGGGTTTGCTCTGGAAGGGAAAGCAATGTCTTATCTACCAGCTCCTGAAGTTCTTCTGAAAATATCCTCTCCGGATTACAGGCTTCCAAAGTAGCAATACGTAAGTTCAATTTCCGGACTTCATTCGTTTTCATATATTCGACGAAATCTTCCTGCACACGTGACTGCTTTAAATGATCCAGGCACTTATGTTTGATGACTGTCAAGATATAAGCCAGAACATTTGAATGAGAGTCGAGTTTTTGACGGTTTTCCCAATAATACATCAAACTTTCGACAGCTATATCTTCTGCCATCATTTCATCATCCACATACGTTCTGGCAAAGTGAACAAAACGTCCTTTGTAATTCATAAACAGATGATTAAATGTTTGTATCTCGGTACTCTCCTTCATAACAATATCGCTAACAGGGGATAAAGATATACAAAATATTTCCTGCTACACCCTTTATGTACTAAAAACATTAAGACATCAAGTTAAAAGCCAATATTTCCTCATTACTTTTATCAATTAACCAGGTTTAGTGAAACACAAATATAATTTCTCCGACTTCCTAAAGAAATAGCAAATAAATACCTTTTCAAAATCTGAGCTCTGCGTTTTACCTATATTGGCAGCAATAATACTAACCTCTTGATGAGCCAACAAGTTACGTTTATCCAATAAGTCAGATACGATCTTATAAAAATATTCTCCCGTCAAATTGATGCGGTTATCAAAGAAACCCAGATCCAATCCGACGTTTAGTTCGTTTGTCGTTTCCCAACTCAGATCCGGATTACCTAACTGATCCAGATAAACTCCTTTATATTCCTGATCTCCAAAAATATTATTATTACCTACCTTATAAAAACTAATAGCTTTATTACCTATATTTGAATTACCTATTTGTCCGTAACTGACACGCAATTTTACATTAGAGAAAACATCTTTCAGGTTTTGCATAAAAGATTCTTCAATGAACCTCCAACCTAACGCGACAAAAGGAAAATAACCCCATCTTTTATTAGCTGCGAAATTTGATGCACCATCAGCACGTAACGTTGCTGTTAGTAAATATTTATCAGCAAAAGAATAACTAACACGCCCGAAAAAAGATGCCATTTCATTTTTGGATGCAGAACACTTGGTTTAGGATAAACCCCTGCTCCCAGATTATTATAAAAGAAACCATCTGTAAGAAATTTACTGTTTCCTGCAGACAAATTTTCATAATTAAAAGACTGGAAAGAATATCCAACCAATGCATTCAAGGAATGACGCCCCAGTATTTTTTTATAAGAAGCTGTTAAATCCAACAAATAATCTGATTTATCAAACTCTCCAATATTCGCCGTACCTCCCTCTTTCGCTCCGTAAAGAGTAGTAATAGGCAAATAAGTCCTTCTTTTCTGCATATTATTATCGACACCGATATCAGCTTTCAATATCAAATCCTTGATCGGTTCTATTTCTAAATAAGCCGTACCTAATATTCGTTTCTTCCGCGTCTTATCTGTAATTTCCAACAAAGAAATCGGATTCGGCACAAATGATTCTTCTGGATTAAGAGTATACTCTCCATTCTCATTCTTTACTGGAAGTAACAGATTGAACTGAGACGCAGATACCAATAAACTGGCATTTTCAGCAAAACCGGCACCTAAAGGTACGTTGTCGTAATTATTAGTCGAAAGTGTCAGATTAACACCGGCTCTTACATATTTACTGATCTTCTGTTCCATATTAATACGCCCGGTAAATCGTTCCAGACCATTATTTTTTACCACACCATCTTGTTTAAAATAATTCCCGGAAATCAAATATTTAGTATATTCAGATCCGCCGGAAACAGAAATATTATGTTGCGTTTGAAATCCGGAACGGGTAACTCCGTCCATCCAATCCGTATTATTTGCAGGATTTGCAATCTCCGCATCCGTATATCTGGGAACAAAAGGAGAAACAGTGGACTCATCTGCCCCTCCATAAACTCCAATTTTATTATCCCGCATCCATTTTCTTGATAATAACGGTTTCTTTGAAGCATAAAATCATGTGCATCAAGTACCTCATAATTACGAGCTATATTTTGGGTTGATACGGACCCTGAATATTTTACATTAGGCTTACCTGTTTGCCTCTTTTTAGTCGTTACAATAATTACCCCATTACCTGCACATGCTCCATAGATAGCCGTGGAGCTAGCATCTTTCAGAACTTCAATAGATTCTATATCATTAGGATTGATAGAAGCTAATATATTATCTTTTTTACCTTCATCATATTTTCCAACTTCCATACTTCCCGGATCACTAACGGGGAAACCATCTACAATAATCAACGGATCATTTCCTGCCTGTGGAGAAGCCGCCCCGCGGATACGAAACTCAATATTACCACCAGGCTGTACACTAATTGTAGTAGCTTGCAATCCGGCAGCTTTTCCAGCTAATGCATGGCTGACCGTTGAGATTGTTGCCACTGGAGCATCTGACATTTTCACAGAAGAGACGGCACCAGTCAAATCACTTTTCTTTACCGATAGATCGATCTTCACACTTTGAGCATAAGCAGAGTTAAATAAAAATAGTGTGAATAAAATCGGAAGTAACTTCCTTTTTAATTTAAACATTTTGTAATACCCCTAAATCCCTATGAAATATTTTATAGAATATAAAAATATATTGTCTCCATAAAACAGGATTTTGTATTCGAAGACTCTTGCGTTTGATATATATCAAACGAATAAAGCACATATGTGTTCCTTTCGTTTGATAATTGTGTTTTGTTCTTTTAATAATTATCAAACGAATAGAAGTACAGAAGAAACTGAGAAGATATCCGTTAGTAATTCTTTGATAAAAGGGATAATAATGCAATCACCATCGCCTCGTCCGAATGGGATGCAATATATTCACGTACCTTATTTAAGGCAATCCCCATTTGATTCTCGACAGTCTTTATGGAAATCTCTTTTACTTGTGCTATTTCTTTGTAACTTAGTCGTTCTTCCCGGCTCAGGATAAATATCTCCCGACATTTTTCAGGTAAAGACTCGACGGCAGCCTGCAGTAATTGATAAAACAACTCACGGTCTACACAATCGACCGATTCGTTCTTTTCTAATTCGATACGCGCCCATTTCTCTAATAAAACAGTATGGTTATCTTCATCACGTAAATAATTCAGCATCCGGTTACGGGCACTGTTATATAAAAAAGTCTTGATGTATTGTATTTCTTTTCCTTCGTAGTCCTCCCACAAACAGACAAAAACATCCTGAACCACCTCCTCTATTACCTGATAATCGCGGGTATAGAAATTCAGGAAGCGACATATAATTTCAAAATAGTCATTATATGCATCTTTGAATGTTCTTTCATTGATGATCATGATTGTATAGTTTCTTCATTAAATGAGGTTATTCTTTTATAAACTATCTCGTCCCCCTCTGTTTCGCAAAAATAAACAAATAAACAATATACCTATAAGAAATGAATAAAAGATAAAGCTTGCAGGGACCGTTTTAAAACAGATATTAAAATAAACAATACACCTGCAAGCCTAAAAAAATCTCAATCAATTACTAACTATAAACGATATGTTTTATAGGATACAGACTTATTTTCTTATAAAAACCGCACTGTTGTAGTTGCATCATATAACTGTTGTTCCATGAAATAAGAAACACCTTCCCAAGCAGTCATCAACAAATTATTCTTTCTTCTCATTTCTCAAGTGTTATATCTTTAGAAAACTTTACATGTTTCCTTTTCATATTTTCCAGGTGTAAACCGGAAGATAAAACGTCTCCCTCCCAGTTAGTCCCTTCGATAACTACCTTACTGCAACCATTCAGGAAGAAAGCCTGTTTGTTAGAGGACTTCGGCTGTAAATCATGTGTCCGGATGATCGTATTATTCTTAAAGACCAGTCCTTGCGTACTTTTGGCATAAAGAAC
This sequence comes from Parabacteroides timonensis, assembly GCF_900128505.1. NCBI lineage: Bacteria > Pseudomonadati > Bacteroidota > Bacteroidia > Bacteroidales > Tannerellaceae > Parabacteroides > Parabacteroides timonensis. Next base: position 832,927 of record NZ_LT669940.1, on the reverse strand, counting down.
CGGATAATCAAAGACCCGAAATTCATTTTCTTCTATACGCACGTTGTTATGAACAGGCCGGTCAGGATCAATCTGTGTATTCGACGGGTTCAGTGCAATAACGGCATTACCAGGACCTCCCTGATAAGCACAATCTATAAAAGTATTTTTCCGGATCAAAACGTCACAGACAGGCCCCGATTCAAACCAGCCTTCCGCATCTCCCTCTATCAGGATGGCACTCATTCCTGTCTTTTCAAAAATATTATTTTCAATAATTGCTTTACGAGGAGTCGTGATCAATAATCCCCGCGTACAAGTACGCGTAAAGTAACAGTTACGTATCTCGACCTCCGGTGTACAGGTCATGTTTTCTATACAATCCAATCCCAATTCCATATCGGCCGGAACCGGTTTATCCAAACGCAACAGAACCTCTCTGTCCGAAATCCTTTTCACTTCCGACACACAGGAACGCTGATAACGTTCCATACGTTTAGCCCTGACAAAAGCAACCTCGTCTCCTTCATGAAAAGCATTGAAGCCGTAACTCTGCCCATGCATAAAACGAAGTTTCAACGTATTGGCATCCAGCTTTTCCATGATCCTCAAATTGGTTCCATGTATATTGATCGGATCGTCATGCGCTCCCTCATAACGGCAATCCGAAATATTTATCTTTCCGCTACATCCGGAAAAATGCATCATATCGGCAGATGCCGCGAGGATTCTGCCACTATCTTCCGGAGGAACACAATTCACATGGTCCATGGTTATATTATTCACAAACTGACTAACGATACCTAAACCATGCATATAATGCATATTCACATGCTGCAAAACGATATCGCTGCTCTCCAGAATGAACATTCCGACCTGATCGCGAATCACATCACGGGCTGTCAATATATTACCTTCTTTAGGGTGAAAATCAGAAGGAGTTGAGAAACTGACAACTCCATGGGATAGTTCTTTAACCTTTGATTTGGATAAGACATTCCAGCCATTCGTATAAACAGAAGTTTTCTTTTCCACATCATACTCATTGCAATGAATACGATTCGACTTCCATCCTTCACCAAACAGATTAATATAACCGTCCACTATCTCATACCATGAATCCGGATGTAAAGTAACGACAGTCTCTCCGGCAGTAGCCCGGGTATATTGAATCTCAGATGCAGTCGGACGCTGAAAGTTCGTACTGATATTCCGTATCTGAATATTCTTGCAATGATCCAGTACCATTGTAATCATTTTCCCATGATACATCAACATGGAACCATTCCCCTCAATAATCAGATTTTCCATGTCCTTAAAAAGCAATCCTATCGTTTTTACTTTTGAAGGACATTCCTCTTCCGTCGATGTATTAGAGATGAAATATTCAGCACGAATAGCTCCTTCCGGCCAGATATCATAGCGTCCTTTCGGAAAACTCAATACCTTTGCACCTGTTTGTTTACAGGCTTTTATGGCTTCCTGCAGACCTGTTACAGCATTCTCATAGGTATTAGGCAGTACGCCAAAATCCGAAACATAAACAGTGTCTATTCTGTTTGCCCCTGCATGAGCGGCAAACAGAATAAAACACACCAATAAAAAATATTTAGTATACGACATACGGTTCTCCCTCAATCTTCAACTCTCCGAAACTGCCTTCCGATTTATAAGGCTGGCCTCCGCCGATATATAATTCTACCGGACCTTCTTTCTGCACCAGATTACCTTTGTCATCTACTAATGCCAACTCTTCCGGAGAAAGCGTAAAAGTGACTGTCTGACTTTCGCCTTTATTCAAATGAATACGTTTGAAGCCTTTCAAGGCACGTAACGGGACACGGGTATTTCCGTTCTGGGGATGAGAGACATATAACTGGACCACTTCATCACCATCCCGTTTGCCGGTATTGGTCACCGTTGTTGTCACCTGGATGCTTTCGCCGGTTTTTACAACGGAAGCATTCGACAACGGCTGATAAGCAAATGTAGTATAGCTCAAGCCATAACCGAACGGATAACGGACATCGCCTTTGAAATAACGATACGTACGGTTTGCCATCGAATAATCTTCGAAATCCGGAAGATCTTCATCATTCATATAGGTAGTCAACGGCATACGGCCTGCCGGATTATAGTCGCCGAAAAGAACATCGGTGATAGCATCACCGGCAGCTTGTCCGCCATACCAGGCCTGGAGGATAGCATCTGCATTGCGACTCTCCCAATCGAAGCTCATGACGGAACCGGACATATTGACCAGAATCAACGGACGGCCTGTCTTCTTCAACTCTTTCATCAATTCTGTCTGTACCGCCGGCAACTTCATTGTAGTACGGTCACCGCTGGCAAAACCACCGTAACCGGCAGCTCCGGCATCACCGGCCTCTCCTTCATAGTCGGCGCTGATACCGCCAACGAAGATGATAATGTCAGCTTTCTTAGCCTGGGCAGCCACCTGGGCAAAAGAGGGAGCACCTTCCAGTTTCTGAACGATACCGACACCTGTCAGCGTATCGATCTGAATCGTATTAACAAAACGTTTCTTCAAACTCTTATACGGAGTGATGATTTCGCTCGGAACACCGAAATAGTTGGCCAGTAGCGTGCTGCCGTTATCCATATTCGGACCGATTAAAGCAATTCGTTTAATCTTGGAAGCATTCAGGGGAAGTATATTCTTATTATTCTTCAATAAGACCATCGACTCCTGCGCCATCTTGTAAGCATGTGCCTTATGCGCATCGCACTCGATCACTTCACGTCCGATCGTAGCATATGGTACACGGTCAGTCGGATCATACATACCCAGCTTAAACTGTATTTTGAAGAGACGAGCCAAAGAGACATTGATATCTTTCTCTGAAATAATGCCCTGCTGGACACCCTCCTGAAGTTTCTGATACAAATTACCACACTCCAAGTCGGTACCTGCCAAGACAGCATCAGCCACTGCCTCTACATCATTACTATGCGTTTTGTGATGATGGGCAAAGTCGTTGACTGCTCCGCAATCAGAAGTAACATAACCGTCAAATTTCCACTGGTTGCGAAGAATATCCTGCAACAGTTCATTGTGACCACAGCAAGGCTGTCCTTCCAGGCGATTGTAAGCACACATTACACCATGCACTTTCGCCTTCGTTACCAACTCGCGGAAAGCCGGCAGATACGTATCCCATAAATCATACAAAGAGGTACGTGCATCAAAATAGTGCCGGTTGCCTTCCGGTCCGCTATGTACGGCATAGTGCTTGGCACAGGCTACTGCTTTCAGATAATGAGAATCATTACCTTCCAGGCCACGGACAATAGCCGATCCCATCTTACCTGTCAGATAAGGGTCTTCGCCGTAACACTCCTGACCACGTCCCCAGCGGGGATCTCGGAAGATATTGATATTCGGTGTCCAATAGGTCAGTCCACGGTAAATACTACCGGTCTTTCCATCCCGTAGATCTTCGTTAAAAAGAGCACGGCCTTCCGAAGAGGTCATATCCCCCATCAGCTGCAAAGCTTCCGTGTCGAAGGTGGCAGCCATACCGATCGCCTGCGGGAAAACAGTCACCTTTTCCTTTGTACGGGCTACACCGTGAAGCGCTTCATTCCACCAGTTATAAGCCGGTATACCTAAACGGGGAACCGCCGGAGCTGCGTGTTTCATCAACTGAACTTTTTCTTCCAGAGTGAGACGGGATATAATATCCTGTACACGTTCATCCAATGGAAGATCCGGATTCCGGAACGGATACTCATACGTCTGTGCTACCAGGCCGTTCAAAGAGACAACGGCCAGTAAAACGATACTTTTCAGTTTGTTTTTCATGTGATTATCTATTTTATTTTGTTACTTCGACAATGATTTTACTCTCTTTCAGTCCTTCCGATACGGCTGTCAGTTCAATAGGTTGGCCGGAATGGTCACTGGTGACAAGCACCTGGGCGTAACCATTAAAAGCATTCCGGTGTACATCACTGCCTGCGGGGAAGACATCCGGTTCCTGACTACAAGGATTACCATTACCCACTCCCAGTATCTTGCCGTTACGGACATCGAAATGGATACTGTTGTCAGCAATCGGCACTACACGTCCTTTGGCATCCAATACTTTTACGGTTACGATTGCCACGTCATTGCCATCACCCTGAATAGAAGAACCGTTCTCACTGACCAGTTGCAGGGAAGCCGGCTTTCCGGTAGTTTCTACCAACTCCGTATATTTCTTTCCGTTCTTCTTTCCTTTAGCCAACAGCTTACCCGGAGTGTATTTAACACGCCAAGCAGGAATATCAAACTTTTCAACCGTCTTTTTACCCAGACTCTTACCGTTCAGGAACAGTTCCACCTCATCCATATTAGTATACAGATGTACATCGACCGAATCGGTACCGATACCATTCCAATGAGGAAGCACGTGCAACACCGGTTCTTCCGTCCACCAGGCTTTATAATACCAGAAAGCATCTTTCGGGAAACCACAATAGTCCAGAATACCGAAATGAGACACTACACCCGGCCAGAAATGCAACTGCGCCTCGCCTCCATAATCGAAACCGGTCCATACGAAAGCACCGGCGACAAACTTACGTGCATCGACATAACGCATCCATTCTTGTGCACGTGCGCCCCATCCCGGACAGTCACGATCGTAAGCCTGATGGAAACCTTTCTTTGCATCCGTCTGATAAATACCACGCGTCATCACCGTACTCGCCTCTTCAGTGAAGATACAGGGCAGGTTCGGGAACTTTTCATGTACGGCATCGATATTACCTATTTTATAATAATTAGAACCCTGTACATCTACGGCATAGGTAAAACCTTCACCCCAACTACCGTTCATGGCTGCCGTGCACGGACGGGTAGGATCCAGTTTGCGCTGTACGACTTTCATGCGCTCAACAATCATACGTCCCTTCTCTGTTCCCTGTATGGCTGGTTCTTCGTTACCCAAACACCAAATGATAACAGACGGATGATTCCTGTCGCGACGAATGATTGTTTCCAGCTGGCTCAGACCTTCTTTGCTGGAGCTCAATACACGCAGTTCATCCATGAACAACATACCTAATGTATCACAAGCATTCAGCACTGCCGTTGTCGGGGGATTGTGGGAAGCACGATATGCATTTACCCCATATTCTTTCAAACGGGCCACCCTCCAGGCATTCAGCTGGTCAGGAACGGCAATCCCTACGCCGGCATGATCTTGGTGGCAGCATACCCCCTGAATCTGCACACGTTCGCCATTAAGGAAGAAACCTTCATTGGCATCGAAACGAATATCACGGATACCGAAAGAGGTATCGTAACTGTCTACGACTTTCCCATCTGCAACAATATCCGTATGTAATGTATAAAGAGTAGGAGTATTCAATGACCATAAACAGGCATCCGGTACATTCATCAATGTCTCGACTTCTTCCGTCTCCAATGATTTCACGGAAACCTTTGCGTCTGCACTGACTATCTCTTTGCCCTGATTGTCTACTATAGTATTCCTTACAATGACACTCGATGTATTTCCACTCTGGTTAGTAACTTCCACCTGAGCCTTCACACGGGCTTCTTTCTTCTGCAAATCCACTTCACTGGTAACGAATGTTCCCCATTGCGGGATATGCACGGGAGCCGTGCGATGAAGCCATACATTCCGGTAGATACCGGCACCTTCGTACGACCATAATTCGGAATGAGTAGCGTCTACACGGACGGATATCACATTTTCAGCATCCTTTTCATAATTCAGGCATTCCGTTACATCGAATACCAAAGGCACATAACCGCTCTCGCCGCGTCCCAAATAGACTCCGTTCATCCATACCTGTGCATCACGGAAGATACCCTCAAACTCCAGCGTATACCGGTCCCCTTTTAGCAATTCAGGAGTAAACCGTTTCCGATACCAGCCCACGCTGTTTTCGGGTGCACGTCCACCCAGCTTACGATATCCTTTCATCTTAAATTGCTCCTGGCTATATCCCAAAGCCATTCCCCAATCATGAGGCACAGAAATCTTCTCCCATGCGCTGTCATCAAACTTCTGCGTATGAGGAATAGCCAAACGTGATTCCTGGTCTGCATCCAGCATAGTAGACTCCTGCAAAAAGGCTATCTTAGAGAACGACAATGCCTGTCCGTAATTAAAATCCTTTTCCGGATTAGCCGCATGTCCCTTAGCAAAAAGCCAATCCTGGTTTAATAATACTTTCTCGCGTTGCGACTGCGCCCCCATCCAAAGGGAAGGGAGTAGTAGCATGACTGTAAAAATCAATCTTTTCATTCTTCTATCTATTGTTTTCTATTTTGTCATTATTGGCAAACTTCTATCTGCGACGTTTGAGTAACGCCATTCTCATTATAAGTATCTATGGTAAAATAATAAGTAACACCCCGATTCAAGCTTCCGATTTCCAGGGCAGTGTCTCCCATTACCTGGAAATTGTTATACAGTTTGTCTTTCGCCACACCATAACGGACAATATACCCTTGGATATGCGGCACTTCATTCCAGCTCAAACGTACCTTACACGGATCGGTTAGATCCCGTTCCACTGTAAAGTCATTCACTGCGCGTGGCTTACTGCCCAGACCGTTACCGAAGATTCTCAGATCACGGACGGAAAGATTCGACGATACTGTATATTCTTTATTTTGCAATTTGATATACCGGGCCTTGAACGGAGCCTCAAATTCGATATAGTCATGAGGAGTATCTGTCTTCTTCGTGCTGTAATCTACCACCGGATACCAGTCTTTGCCATTAACAGAAGCAGAGATCAGATAACTTTGGTAAACATTCGGAACAAAGCCTCGCTGATTCGCTCCGTATTCGTCGAAATTCACCTGTATGGCCTGAATGGAAGAGAGCTTCTGTAAATCGACCTGCAGCCATTCGTCTGCTTTATTCGATGCGGCAACCCATGCCGTGCGGGAATCTTCATCCACCGTATTCTCTGCCGAATAACCATCCAGTGAAGAAGAGACTGTGACCGGTTTCTTATAGGAAAGCAACATCCAGCCAGGCTGATAACTTCCGGCGGTCTGCTCTTTGCCTCCGGGCAGATACATCGGATAGTCGCCTAAATAGGTATTCGTATACAAGTAACCATCCTTATCGAAGCCGGCAGGAAAAAAAGAAACCCTCCGTTCAAACATATGGCGAACGGAGATCGAGTTGGTTGCCGCTTTCCAATAGTTCTCATTACCGACCGTAAACATACAGCCATGTCCGGCACCACCGATAAACCCGGTCGGTTTATAAGAGACCGGACTGTTTTCCATATAGGTAAACGGACCGGTAGGAGATGTACTAACATACACACCGTCTGCATATGATTTCCATTCGGTTCCGGGACCGGCATATTGTAAATAATACTTGCTTTGATGAGCTGTCATCCAGGCTCCTTCGATATAAGGACGACGGGGCAATTCGTTCAATTCTCCTGTCCGTTCCCAACCATGATTTTCCTTATCACTGTTAAAACAGGTGATCACTTCTGTTTTTGCTTCCAATGTATTCAGATCCAGTACCTGCATATAGATCGGATCGACAGGCGAACAGCCATAGTACATATACAAATTATCCCCTTCTACATAGAAAGCAGGATCCCAGAAAGACCAGATTTCCTTCACTGGTTCCCACTCTCCTTTTTCCGGAGCGGATGAACGGTACAACATTCCTTTCCCATGCGTGGAACCCACATAGTAGAGGTAGTCATTATGTATAAAAAGACCCGGTGCATAATCTTCGATAGGCAATACACTGTCGGTTATAAAAACATGTTTCCAGTCAGTAAAATCATCAGAATACCAGTAGCCCGATGACTTGGATGCAAATAAATAATGCTTGTCTTTAAAGGATACCACAACCGGGTCGGCAGCTTCCCGAATCCCCTCGCCTCCATCTATTTTCATGAACCGGTAATTGAGGTTCACCGGATTACAAAACGTTTTCGGAGACTGGGCTATTTTAGCTTCGATCAGGTGAGAGTCCTGACAACTTACCAAAAGAGGTACAGCCAGCAAGGTTAGCAATAACTTTTTCATACTTCTTGTATTTATCACATATAAAGATTGAGTTTTTCATGTATTTACGGGAACAAATATACAGACTGACAACTAGATATACAACAAAAACGACAACAATTATTGTCTTACAAACAATATCTATATGTAATCATCCTTCATACAATAAGCCCATATACTTTCAGGATACCTATATCGCAAAAGTAGCACAAGTGTGCTAACCTATTCAACACAGGCATGCTACTCCCCATAATACAGGAGTGCTACTTTCAATAACCTGCAGCTCTTTTCAAATTGAATGATTCGACCTTATTTCCATTGGTTAGGCGGTATAACATCCAACTATTTCCATCTTCATTAGCTTCCAGTCTCCAGTCGTAAGACGGATCTCTGAGTAGTTTCTTTATCTGGCGGGGGAAGGCATTTGCCCTACGGGCATCTTCCCATGTACGGATTGTATTGAATATCTCGTCTTTCTGCGGACAACTTTCTACGTCATTCTGATTGAGAGTGAGAAAATAAGTGGCACCATACCCGACCGAGATAGCCTGTACATGTTCGTACTGTTCAACCGTAGAAGTATCTTTGATGGCAAAGTTTCCACCGAATGAAACCGGATAATAATTAGAATAAGTGACATCGCGCAGGTCTTTTCCCTGGCTGGTCGCACTTCCCCATTCGCGTGTATCGAGGTCATACAGATTACGTCCGCCGCCCACATTCCATACACTCTGGTAATGCCAGGAGCCTTCCGACAAAGTGGCACCGGAGAAACGGATATAAGGAACATCCAGCTCTTTCGCTCTTTCAAACATTTTATGGAAGAAACGTTTAGCAGAATAATAACCGTGACCGTTATTGAAAAGGAATTCCTGTCCATCGAAATCATAAAGTGTCAGGCCGCTATGGGCAGCAACTTCGGCATAATACTCGGCTATCTTATCCTGAAGGGCCAGGTTGGGAATCAATCCGTCGTAACCGTAATTGATGGTCACCTGCAATTTATAGACTGGCTCATTAGCTTCATGGCTAGTGGCCTGCGTACCCCAATAGCCACGGGTTACATTCTGTAATGTATAAGGAGCTGTTTCGGAAACTCCCAGGTAATGGATCAGTTCCTTTCCGATTTTCAGAATATTCAGGTCTTTACAATGACCTTCCCAACTGGCTATTTCTTCCAGGTATTTCGGATCATCGACCACTATCAACGTATCCTGGGCTGTGATACTTTTCATCAGCGTACGTTTCTGTTGATAACATAGGCTGTCGCTAGGGACAGGACTGGCATCCTTAGTACCCGGTGCCAGTGAGTTAGTGATGCAGACGCGTCCCAACATCAAGCCTTCGGCGGCAGCCAGATCGGCAAACTCACGATGTGATTTATTTCCTGAATTAAAACGGAAAGGCTTCTTTGTCTGAGCTTTTCCGTCCAGATACCCTTCGTTGGCACGGTCAGGACGCAAAAATCCCTGGTCGTATGCATGGATGGCAGGGAAGCCCAAACGGGCGGTATACGAAATAATGCTGTCGTAACGGTTACCGCTGGTCATTACATCCGGACTAAAGGCAGCCGGATCTTTGATCCATCTACCTTTCACCGTTGGATAAGTCAATCCTTCCGAGAGAACAATATCCTGAATGACATCCATCAGAGCCGTACTGTCGGGACTTCCCCATAAAGCGACGGAAGAACCAATAAAATCAACACCGGGTATAGGTTCCACATCGATATGGTTCGGAATGTTTGCCGGCATGTTCGGGATCAGGGAATAAAAGACCTGACGCGGTTTGCTGCGGTCTCTCGACTGATAATTTAGGAAAATGCGTCCCAGGCTATCCACCAAAGCTGCATTTCCGTACATGATCCGGTAATAAGGTTCCTTATTGGCATAGAAAGCGACATCGCTGACGCCATTCCCTCCCAGAGTAAACACCTGTCCTTCATGCAGGCTGTCCGGTAACGGGTAGCGTTCTTTATCAGGCGTGTGAATGATGTACTGGAAAGGGGCGGCATCGCCTTCGATATCGGGTGTACCGCCTAATGTATTGTCGTCGAGGGCGAACACGCCAATACTGTAATTCACGACATCGCTGGTATCACGGGCGACACCGATAATTTCACCTAACAGGTTGGTGATGTTGGTATAATAGCTTCCCCATTGGATTGCATCGATACCGTTTCTTGGCTCCAAGCTGTTCAGTGTCAGTTTAAAATATTTACCACTGGGTTGCAATGCAACTTCAGCCACAGAACCGTTCGGATATTCCAACGTAAAGCAATGAGTTGCGTCATTGAAAACGGCACTTTGCGGTGTGTAAAACACCCTTTTCTCAGAATCGTATAACGACATCAACGGGGAGGGTTTATCTGCTGGGCTGAACTCGCGGGCAGGCGAAACAGTCGTATTTTTCATACTGGTAATATACCCCTTGTCATTCACACCGATACTGAAATAGTCGGTACTGAAATCCCAGGTCTTCTCTGTTGTACAACTGAAAAGAAGTAAAGAAGCGGCGCATAATGAAAGGACTTTCTTATATTCTATCATAAGGGTTGTTATTAATTTGTTTTTAGTTTATAGGTTACAGACTTACCCGCCTTTACCGTCACCTTATCATTCCATCCGAGGAAGGCATTGTCGCCCAGCAGACGGGCTGCTTCTTCTGCATTCTCTGCGAAGAGGGTGACAGTTGCGTCGTAAGCGGTCGGGTTCGTTATTTGCAGAACTAATTGTTTCTTGTTCTGTTTGATTATTTTCGCTTCTACATGATCAAAGACATAGAGGGAGCCGAGATCTGTCCGAACATAAATACCCGGAATCTCCAATGCCATCATAGCTCCGTTTGTTTCGTTCCAACCGGTCTTGCCACCGTCTCCGCGAGAGCCACGGCTATCGGCATCACAATAAGTCAGACGTTCTGTAATCTTTCCATTGGGTTGTATGCCTTCAGCATGGGCATGAATCACGTCACGGAGTAATTCAGCATAAGAAACATCGCCGGTAGAACGGTATAGTTTGAACAAGGCATCTCCGGACTGCGTACAAAAACCCGGAGCTCCGTGCTTATTCTGTGTACTTGCCCAAACAGCACCAGTCAGATTGGCTCCCAGTTTTGCCAGCGGAGTATCTTCCGGCAGACGGTAAGGGAAAGAGACTGTCCATGTGGCACATAAATTCGCCAGATCAGCTGATTGTTTCAGATATTGTTCTTTCCCCGTCACTTCATAAAGTGTCATTAAAGAAGTGAGCAGAGCAACCGCCGTTTCGGAGTCTGCATTTTGAAGGATATCACCGCAACCACCGGAGGTAAAGCCGACTAAAGCAAAATTATCGTAATAATCCGCAGCAGCTTCGCAGGCAACTTCCAGGTAAGAGGGATTCTTATAATATTCAGAAGCCAGAGCCAATCCGGCTACTGCCATTGCTCCGCTCGTCGTATTATATACAGCTACGTCGCCTGTTTCCACATTCAGATAATTCCCCCATGTTCCCTCTTTTTTCCAGGTATTGACAAAGGCATCTGCCAACAGACGCACATTCGTTTCCCAACCGGCATCGATAACAGAGACTTTTCCCTGCTCCTTCAATAACATAAATTGTTTGACCATCCAGTAAAGCACATCGCCGTTTTTACGGGTCAGTCCGATTCCCGGATTATTGGCGGCAGCATCACGGTATAAGACTTTTCCGTCCGATCCGAGAACATCATAATAGTAACCGCTTTTCCCTTTCGCACGCGGCAATCCGAAGTCGAACGTATTTTTCACTTTTCGCAAATGCTCCTCATCGCCTAAAGCCAGCATCGGATAGGTATTCATCAGACCACCAATCCAACCGTAAGAGATCCAGTCGGCATTCTCCGGACAATAATATTCCCACTGGTCACCGACATGATAACGGTCGTCGATATTCCGTACCATCCGCGTCAGCACCTCACTCATCGGCATCAGATTACGGGGAGCTTCTCCGGCAGTATGCAGTTTACGATCTTTCATAAAGCGCGCCAGTAATATCGGAACATCTTCACAGGGAAAAGTGATCTCGGTAACCCGTATAACGATTTTATCTCCTTTCTTCACCTGTATTCCCCGGTCAGGACTTTTACTGAAACCGATAAATTCCGGTTTGCGTTCCCGTACCCCCGGAGCACTGATAACAAAAGAGGCGATACTGCGATCCGGTGTTTCTTCAACGATCAGGGCATGATCCAATAGTTGCTTATTCCATTCGATACCCTGGTCGGTCAGTAAAATCGTTCCGGACTTCTTCCCCCGTTCCAGCATCGTCATGGCAGGAGTCGCCGCATTACTGACATTGACCTCCAAACGGGAGGAAGCTCCAAACTCAGGAGAAAGTTGCGGAATCGGATTGGAAGTCAGCGCCAGATCCTTCCGGTTATAATCTGTCTTATCGAGCCCCGTAGCATACGAACGGTTGACAATACGTTGCCTGTTACCGTTATAAACGGAAGAAGGGATCATCACATAGTTATCGCTTGTCCAACCATACCGATCGAATGCCACTGCCACGCCGGTATCTTTCATATCCTGTCTGGCTGTAAAAGAAAAAGTATATAGTTTGCCACCATTAGCCATTGTCTGTTCGGTCCGTACCTCCCAGGCAGAAGACGAATTGATCTCTTCACACTGCTTTAACTCGGCCTCGTTGTAAGAACATTCCAGCAAACGGATATTTTTAGTTACATCCTTTACTGCCGGTAACCAGGAGATTTGTGCAGTTAACCCGACATTTCCTCCTATTTCAAAAGTAAATAAACTAAGGAATATTATAATACTTATTTTCTTCATGGCAACTATCTATTTTAGACTTTATACTTTTAACGGATTATATATATTCTTAAGATTAGTCATTACAAGCAGATTATTTTCCACAATTATATGGAAGTACAAAAATAAAAGCAGATTTTTCGATATAAAATAGCAAATAATTGCCTATTCCGTGGATTATTATTGTTATTTCGGGAGTATCACCTAATAAAAACAAAAGGGAAACTTTCTCACGAAAACCTCCCTCCTTCTTGGTGTGTCCATCAATTATGTTAAAAAATAGGATCTAAAATCCAACTGTAATAATATTATAAGGTGATTGGTGTTCCATTATAGAAGTCCAGTATCTTAGCACGGAAGATAAAGTTATACTTCGATTGCGTTTGCTCGGCAAGGCTCTGCGCATACTTAGTTTTCGCTTCACTATATTCGAAAACGGTACTCTTACCCGCACCATAACGTTCTTCCGCATAAGAGAATGCTATTTTACTCGCATCGACCGATTTGTCGGACGATACATATTTTTCTTGTGCAGCCGTGGCATTGTAATAAGCCTGCTGGATTTCCTTATAAAGTGTCTTTTTCGTGTTCTCCATCAGCAACTCGCGATTGTGGATAGCGATACGGGCAGAACGAACACTGTTACGCACCTGGAAACGATTGAAGATCGGAATGCTCAGACTGAAACCGATCGATTTCTGTCCGTTATTCTTCAACTGGTCACTAAACGGAGCATTATTATAATCTCCATCACCGAAGTTATGATAATAACCGTTGCTGTAACCTGCACTGAAATTCAGTTTGGGATAATAACCAGCCTGAGCCACCTTCAGCATTTTCTTCTGGCTTTCGAGCAGGTATTCCTGTTCCTTGACCTGCGGTTTAACACCGACTGCATAGTCGTACACCTGATCTGGCGGGATAATGCTACTCATATATTGTTCAACAGCATCACCTGTTTCGGGTTCAAGCACGTCGAAATTTTCGCCATCACGTTCCAGTTCGAGCGCTTGAGTAAGATCAAGCAATGCCAGTTTCACGTTATTTCTCGATTCAGTCAGGGTTACTTCGTCTTTTGCCAGTTGCGCTTTCATATCATACAATTGTGACTCCGGGACTTTTCCCGCATTATAAAGCGCCTCCGTCTTTGTTACCTGCTCCGAACTAAGTGCCACCTGCAATTCGGCAATTTTTAACATTTCCTTATTATAAAGAACCTGCAGATAATAGGAAGCCACATTTATAGAGAGATCTTCCTTCGCTTTATTCAGTGTCTCGATAGATGCTTTCAAGTCCAGCTTGCGCGCTGCAATATCGTTAGGGATCTTGAAACCATCGAATATAGGCATACTCAACTGGATATTAGCAGACGTATTTGCCGAGTTACGGTCTACGATCAGACCGTCCTTCGATTCAGACCGACCAAAACCGAAGTTTTCATTGATACTGGCATTCAGGTTGGGTAACCAGCTATATTTGCTGGTATGCAAGGTCACTTCCTGATTCTGCCGTTCCAGTTCTTTCTGCTTCAGGTCGATATTATTTTCAATAGCGTAACGGATACATTCCTCCAGCGACCATTGTTTTGGCGCCTCCTGTGCTCCCGCCGGGAGACAGAAAAGGAAAGAAGCCAACGCTATAGATGATATTACTTGTTTCATAGCTTATTCGTTTAAATTTTATTTCTTATTCGGAGCAACAATACCGCCACGAATCTTATCATTTTCAGCCAAACCATCCTTCACTTCAATCTTGATACCGTCAGACAGGCCGACTGTTACAGGACGTTTCTCGAACAGTTGTTCCGGTTTCTCCTGCGTCACGATCTGCACGAAAGTAGAATCGCCGCTGAACTCTACGCAGCTTTCAGGAATAGTAATTACATCTGTCGCCCGTTTCAGAACAATCTCGGCATTGGCGCTGTAACCGGCACGGATAAAGGCATCTTCCGGCATCTGTACGGCAGCTTTAATTTCGAACATCACGGCACCGTTTTCTTCCACACCTTTCGGAGCTACGTATTCCAATACGGCATCGAACGTACGGCTATCCAGTGCACCGACAGTCAATTTGATCGGCATTCCTTCATGGATACGACCCACTTCCGTTTCATCCACTTTTCCACGGAAGATCATATTATTCATATCGGCTACAGAAGCAATCGTCGTACCGTCGTTGAAGGTATTCGACTGAATCACGGAGTTACCCACCTTGATAGGAACATCCAAAATCATACCGGTGATGGTAGAGCGAACCTGCGTCGTACTGGATGCTGCAGACCTGCGGGAAATACCTTCACGGATAATCTCCAATGCATCCTGTGCATTCTCAGCTTCTTCCTGTGCTTTTTTATAGTTAGACAAAGATGTTTCATAATCTTCTTTCGCGATAACTCCCTGCTTGTGCAGTTCTTCATCCCGTTTATAGGTAGCTGTGATCTGTTCCAGGTTGATCTTAGCCACACGTACACGCGATTCGGCACTGTTTAACTGAACCATTTCCGGGATCACCTTGATTCTTGCAATGATCTCGCCTTCTTTCACCATCTGACCGGCTTCTTTCAGCAATTCGGAAATAATCCCCGACATCTGAGGTTTGATCAAAACTTCGTCGCGAGGTTCTACCTTTCCGGTCGCTACGGTTTTCGTTTCCACGGAGTCGCGCTTGGGCGTTACTACTTCATAAACAGTAATAACAGGTTGTGATTTTTTCCACAAGAAGTAGAAAGTGCCGATCACGGCGGCTCCCACCAATACTAAAAAGATGATTCGCAGGACTTTCTTTACGATACGATTCTTCATGATTATATAGTTTACTTTAATTGACAAATGATAGTATGTTATTCTTCTCTGATTGCATCAATAGCTTTGATCTGCATGGCTCTCCAGGCGGGAATCAATCCAGCCATCAAGCCACTGATAAGTAACACGAATGTAGCGACAACTGCTGTTCCGATATGGATCTCCGGGTTACTGAAGAAAGTGCCGTTATTAGCCTCTTGCCCGCCGCTTGCCAGCATTCTGTTCACCACATCGAGCAGGAATACCCCGCAACTCAGCCCCATTAATCCCGCCAAAGCCGTAAGCAACAAGCTCTCGCTCATGATCTGAGAAATGATATCGAACGGTTTGGCACCGATAGCACGTCGTACACCGATCTCGCGGGTTCGTTCCCGGACAGTCACCATCATAATATTACTAACTCCGATGATACCGGCCAACAGTGTTCCCATACCCACCAGCCATACAAGAATATTGATTCCGGTAAAAAGCATATCGAATGTCTCGAACTGCTTGGCTATCGTAAAACTACTAACAGCCTGCGGGTCGGTCGGTGAAATCTCGTTCTGCATTTTCAATACCGCCGTGATATCATCCACCATCTTCTGACAATTATATCCATCCTCCGCCGTAGCGCACAAGAACCAGAATTTATCACCCTGGTTGGCCACCTGCTGCAAAGTTGTAAAAGGAGTCATAATACTCTCTTCCGTACGTCCGCCAATCTGTACGCGCGGTTTGGGTTTTACCACACCGACCACCTGATAATAAATACCGTTCACGCGGATATACTCGCCAATCGGATCTTCACCTGGAGAAAATAATACTTCACGGACAATACTTCCAATCACACAGACCTTACGCCTTTCCAATACATCTATCTCATTCAGCAAACGGCCTTCCAGCACATGCTGCGTTTCAATCTGAAAATATTCTGAGTGCACGCCACGTACATTATATGTACCAGCCTTCTGTCCTCTCACCACATTATTCTGTCCGCCCCACGACATGGCCATCGGCGAAAGGTAGCGAACACCTTTCACACGCTGACGGATCGTTTCCAGGTCGCGGTTACGCATCTGCCAATAACGTCCTTTCTTATATCCTTTATACGCTTCACCGGTACGTTCGGAAAAGAAGAAAGCAGAGTTTGTTGCAAAGCCGTCTACTCCCATCAATACTCCATTCTTAAACCCTGTACCGGAACCCAGCAGGATAACGAGCATCAAAATTCCCCAGAACACACCGAATCCGGTCAGAAAACTTCTGGTCTTGTTGCGGGTGATTGTCACCCATATCTCCACCCAACGGTCTATATCGAACATATCTTTCTGTTTTTATTCGTTTCTCATGGCCTCGATAGCCGTAATTTTCACTGCCTTACGTGCCGGGAAATAACCAGCCAACACACCCGCTGCGATAATCAAAAGGGTAGCAGACAAGGCGACACTCAGACTTACCGTCGGATTCAGGAATATACTCATATCATCATTCGAAGAGGCTTGTCCCATGTTGTTACTCTCCATCACAGCATTGATGGCTTCCGTCAGTCCTACCCCGGTTATCATTCCAATGTAGCCGAACACTGCCGTTATCAGGATAGACTCCACGATGATCAGTTTCAGGATGGAGAACGGAGTAGCACCGATCGCTTTACGGATACCGAACTCACGGGTTCTTTCCCTTACAGTTATTAACATGATATTACTCACTCCCACGATGCCGGCAGCCAGTGTTCCGATACCGATAATCCAGATAAACAAGGTAATACCGTTCAACATACCGTTAAACATGGCAAAATCTTCAATCGTACTCCACATACCGATCGCCCGCAAATCTTCCGGATCAAAATAGTGTCGTTTGCCCATCTGCTGACGGAAACGTTTCTCAAAGGCTTCATATTCTTCTTTGGTGCTGACACCATCCAGGGAGAAGATTATATTATCCAGGCCATAGCCCGAACGATACAGTTGCTGTGCAGTAGAAAAAGGAATATAGGCCGGTGCATTGTTATTATTATCCTCATCTGTATAGATTCCGATTACCTGATAAGCAATATCACTGGCATTTATATATTTACCTAACGGGTCTTCTCCCCTGAAAAGGACTTCTTTCATTCGCGGACTAATAACGATCACCTTTCTCTTTTGCAGGACATCCACTTCATTAATAAAACGTCCGTTGCCTACTGTCATCGTGATCTTGTCGATTATAGCTTTGTCCGGATGGACTCCCTGCAACGAATAAGTATTATATTCCTCTTTATATGAAAGTGTATCGCTTTGATAGAGAATACCCGATACCAGGTTTACTTCCGGATTCTGTTGCTTCAGTGCCACCAGATCGTCGTCTTTATACTTGATCCGTCGGTTCGTCTGCATTCCCTTATAAGGTTTACTGGCAAAGCGGGGCCATGTCTCCACACGGTTTCCCGCCCAACGGTCGAAGTTTTTCATGATGCCGTTCTTCATCCCGTTGCCCGCTCCCAGCAGGACGATCAGCATAAAGATCCCCCATGCTACGGAAAAGCCGGTGAGGAATGTACGGAGCTTGTTCTTTTTGATCGTACTCCATATCTCGCGGAAATTATCAAAGTCGAACATATCCTTTTCCTCTTTCTATGTTTTCTATCAAACCATCCTTGACACGGATGATCTTTTCTGTTGCATCGGCTACGGATTGTTCGTGGGTAACGATCACCATAGTCATGCCTTCTTTATTCACATTGCGAAGCAGTTCCATTACCTCGACCGTTGTAACACTGTCGAGTGCACCGGTCGGCTCGTCAGCCAGGATCACCTGTGGTTTGGCAATCAGGGCACGGGCAATCGCAACACGCTGTTTCTGTCCGCCGGACATTTCACTCGGCATATGTTCCGCCCAGTCTCTCAGACCGACCATATCCAGATACTCCATAGCCATGGCATTTCTTTTCTTGCGGTTCATTCCCTGATAATATAAAGGAAGAGCCACATTCTCCATCGCATTTTTAAAGGAAATCAGATTGAACGACTGGAAAATAAAGCCGATCATCTGGTTACGAAGTTCAGCTGCACGCGTTTCGCTCAGATTCTGAATCAATTGTCCATTCAAATGATAGGTACCCGTATCGTAAGTATCTAATATTCCCAGTATGTTCAACAGTGTCGATTTTCCCGATCCGGAAGCTCCCATGATCGAAACCATCTCTCCTTTTTCTATCTCCAGGTCTATACCTTTCAAGACATGCAACGGAGCACCATTGAAATACGTTTTGTTAATTCCTTTCAGCTGAATCATAATATCTGTCATTACTTTTTATTATTAGACGTACACATTGCCAAAAATGTTACATATTTAAGGAACTTTTTTATTCTCTGACGGAACAAATATATGCCTATATAAGATACCTTGTATCGCAAGGTACTAATATTTAATCTATATTAACACTAACTTTCCTAATCATTCAGAAAAGAAATGGTAAACAACTTAATTAATAAAGTCATTAAAACCGGACATACTGCATCTTTTCAAATATTTTTTATATAAATAGTCGAATTTATTCAAAATCATACTATATTTGTTTTAGAGCATTCGCTTATAAATCAAAGCCTTAGTTTCTTCCATTTAATTCTCGTTTTGTGATTGATAATTGTCAGCCATACGGTTGATAACCATCAACCGTTGATTACCTGCATAGTAATTCTATTTTCCCGATATAGTAAATGATCTTTCCCCCTACACTTTTTCCGATTATCACCGGACTATTTCTATAATCCCCCCTTCCTTTTGTATATTTGTACCGCAGAAAGCAACTTAATCACAGGATATCATGTTTTATTTACATGAAAACAAAAGAAAACAGTATGAGGCTTACTTATATTTATCACAGCGGCTTTGCCATCGAAGCAGACGGATATGCCATCCTGATCGATTATTTTAAAGATTCGGGGAAAACTCCGGATACGGGATTCGTACATGACGAACTGCTTCATCGCGCAGGTACATTATATATACTGTCCTCCCATTTCCATTCGGACCATTTCAACCCGGATATTCTGAAATGGAAAGAGATAAAACCGGATATCAAATATATTTTCTCCAAAGATATCCTGAAACGGAAACGTGCAAACGCCGAAGACGCCACTTATTTGAAAAAGGGAGACGTATTTGAAGACGAACATCTGCGGATACAGGCTTTCGGTTCGACCGACGTCGGTATTTCTTTCCTAATAGAAGCGGAAGGCAAACAGTTGTTTCATGCAGGCGACCTCAACAATTGGCATTGGAAAGACGAATCCACCCCACAGGAAGTGGCAAAAGCAGAGGGCGATTACCTACATGAACTGACAACACTGGCTCAAACGGTACAACATCTGCATCTGGCCATGTTTCCCGTCGATCCACGTATCGGCACGGACTTTATGCGAGGTGCTGAACAGTTTATCGATAAGATAAAAACGGATGTATTAGTTCCGATGCATTTCTGGGAACGTCCGGCCGAAATAATGGCTTTCGGACCTTATGCAGAGTCAAAAGGATGCCGTTATATATTGTTGTCCATTCCTGGAGAAGGCACTGATTTTTAATTTATAAAGAAAACAATCATGGAAATTAAAGGCAAATTTGATCATTTCAACATCAACGTACTCGACCTTGAAAGAAGTATCGCTTTCTATAACAAGGCGCTGGGATTGAAAGAACACCACCGGAAAGAAGCAGCCGACGGCTCCTTCATCCTTGTTTACCTGACAGACGATCAGACTGGTTTCCTACTGGAACTGACCTGGCTAAGAGATCGCAACGAACCATACGAACTGGGAGATAACGAAAGCCATCTCTGTTTCCGCGTGGCGGGTGATTATGATGAAGTCCGCAAATTCCACAAGGAAATGGACTGCGTATGTTATGAGAACACCGATATGGGATTGTATTTCATCAACGATCCGGACGATTACTGGATCGAGGTATTGCCGGCTAAATAAAACCGGGCAAGCTGTCCATATACCAAAATTGTATCAGCCCTTTACAGGCAATACAATTTTGGTCAACCTTTCATCATAAGGTTGTTCCTTCTTTATATAATAGAATTCGTAGGCCGAACCTTCCGGTTCATATCCTTTCTGCATGATCCAGGCCGTCATTTCTCCGTACAAATAATCCATCTCTTCATAATTGCCTTTGAACATACAATGGACCACTTTCGTCTGGGGAATGACACGAGGTTGCAGGTTTTCATCACCATCCATCCAGGTAGAGAGGGGAAAACAAATCTCCAAATCCAGGTTTTCCACATCCAGATTCAAATAATCGTGGTAAATAATAAAAGGAACATCGGTCATATATACTCCGGTAGGACGGAGAAGAGCTAATACATTTTCGCGCTTTTTGGCAAACAGCCTTTCCAATTCTTTGTAGCTGATTTTCATGCGGGCCGATAAAACAGGTTGTTCCGCCCGGAGCATGAGCCGTATGTCTGAAACCTGTGGCATAGTGTTATTCATTAATGGGTTAAGAATTTATCAAAGATAAAACAATCATTGAAAGTAACACTATCCGAAGATGTGAAAAAGCTGAAAATGACATATTTTGATCCTGTAGTGTGACACGTAAAAGCCGTGTAAGTGATTGTGTGACTATGATTTAATTCATTGATTACACCTGCAATTCCGTTTGCAGTAGTCTGAGAGTACGTGCATTGCGAGTAATCTCTTTGTGCGAAGCTGCTCTGACAAAGTACCCTTTCCGAAAGGAATAGACCGAAGCGTGAGTGGAGGTTAAGGCAGATAACATCGTTCTGCCGAGGGGCGAGACTTGATGGTATGGTCAACCAATGTGAATGTCCGATAAACATCGTTACGAAGAACAAGCCAAATGATGTTGAGGGCTTCGCTCCAAAAGCGAGGCTGTAGGCTTGAACCAAAAGGTGCGCAGTCGGTCAACTCCCTGTCCAGGTGGGGTTGCACGGACATAATGACTGCCGGTGGATAGGACAGACCTAACCCATTATCGTCACTTGCATGGAACGTGGTAAGCCCGTATCTCTCCCCCTCTTTGAGGAGGTAAGCGAGCCGCAAGGCAAGCCTATATGGGGTGCGGGTATAGGAACGTGGAAAAAGCGAATGCCGCTCTGTAATGGAGCGGATACGGATTGACCTCATTGCCATGTATGGCAGGGAGCCACATCATCCGACACGAAAGTGTGCCCACTTCCACAAGGTAACTCTTTACAATAAACTTATAGAACTTCTAAAGAAAGGAAAGCAAATGAACAAATCGAAAGAAAAGTGTGCGCCTGAAAATATGGTCCTCTCTGATACCGAACGTTGGAAAAGCATTGACCGACACAAGGCAGAGGAGTATGTTCGGAAGCTGCAAGCACGTATTGTAAAGGCTCAAAGGGAAGGCAGACACGGCAAGGTCAAGTCCTTGCAATGGCTGTTGACCCACTCGTTCTACGGTCGCTATCTTGCCGTAGTCCGGGTTACTACTAATAAGGGTAAAGACACCGCAGGAGTTGACCATGTAAGGTGGTCGTCCGATGCGGCAAAAGTCAAAGCTATTGACACACTCAAACGCCGTGGCTATCAACCGATGCCCCTGCGCCGTGTGGAAATACCGAAGAAGAACGGGAAGAAACGCCCCTTGGGAATCCCTACGATGAAAGACCGTGCGATGCAGGCTCTCTATCTGATGGCTCTCGACCCTATTGCGGAAACGACAGGCGACCAACACTCCTACGGCTTCCGTAAATATCGCAGCTGCCAAGATGCAATAGCCCAGTGTCACAATGTCCTTTCAAGGGATGTTGCCCCCAAATGGATTTTGGAGGGAGACATCAAAGGATGCTTCGACCACATCAGCCATGAATGGCTTCTTAACAATATCCCTATGGATAAGGGGGTGCTGAGAAAATGGCTCAAAAGTGGTTATGTATTCAATGGAAGTCTTTTTCCGACCGAGGAGGGAACTCCACAAGGAGGCATAATCTCCCCAACCCTTGCCAACATGACTCTTGACGGGCTACAATCCCTTGTCCAAAAGGCGGTGAAACCCTATTGGCAACCTACCGCAGACGGACGTAAATGGATTAAGCCCAAAATCAATCTCGTGCGCTATGCTGATGACTTTATTGTCACTGCAAAGGATAAGGAAACAATTGAGGATGTTATCCTGCCCCTTATACGGCAGTTTATGGCAGAACGTGGACTGATGTTGTCGGAAGAAAAGACAAGGATTACTCATATCAGTGAGGGCTTTGATTTCCTCGGCTTCAACATCAGGGAATACAAGTCAAACGGAAAACTTCTGACTAAGCCGTCAAAGGACGCGATGAAGAATTTCTGTGACAAGGTTCGTACGAAAATCAAGAGCAACAAGTCGGCAAAGGCTTCCTCACTTATAAGGATGCTTAACCACATGATTCCCGGATGGGCAAACTATTACCGTTACGGGGCATCATCGAAAGCATTCTCACGTGTGGACTACGAGGTGTACAAGACGCTTTGGCAATGGGCAAGACGCAGGCATCCGAAAAAGGGCAAACATTGGATTAAAGACAGGTATTTCAAACAATTGCATGGACGTGAATGGTGCTTCGCCACTATAACCAAGAACAAGAAGTCGGGTAAGGAAACGACTTTAAGTCTTAAAAGGCTGGCGGACACTCCCATATTGAAGTACGTGCGTGTCAGAACCAATACTAATCCATACGACCCTGCCGATGCTCCTTACTATGCACGGCGCAAGTCAAAGAACACGGAGAACCAACTACGTGAGATTGATGACCTGCTGCGTATGATTTGGATTCACCAAGAAATGCGTTGCCCAATCTGTGGAGAGATTATTGACGATGAACGAAGATGGACGACTATCAAGGAGACTGTCAACGGCAAACCGTTCAAGATTCTCATACACAGTTCATGCAAGAACAAGAAGTTTAACCCTAATAAAATTAGTAGGAAATGAGGCAGAACTATTCCTTCAGTAAGAATGGTAATGCGTTGCTTGAGCCGTGTGAGGGGAAACTCTCATGCACGGTTCTTAGAGGGGAAAGCCCCAGCAATGGGGCTGACCTACTCGACATTAACTAAACTTACATTTATCGTAATATTCTAAAACGAATTTCATTCTACATTTTTTTGAAGAAAATCATTGCAGCTAACCATATTCCTCTTATATTTGCTTTCCAGAAAACTCATTATTAATCATAAATATAAAATCATGGAGAAGCCTTATGTAGTAGGTATTGATATAGGCGGTACCAATTCTGTTTTCGGTGTTGTGGATGCAAGAGGAACAATCTTGTACAGTGGATCAATCAAAACAGGGAAATATAGTGATATCAATGATTATGTTACCGAACTCGGTCAGGGTCTGTCATTAGTGATTGATCAGGCTGGTGGTCCGGACAAAATCAAAGGTGTAGGCGTAGGAGCTCCTAATGGTAACTTCTTCAACGGCTGTATCGAATTTGCCCCAAACCTTCCGTGGAAAGGCAAAATTCCTTTGGCACAGTTGATCAGCGAACAAATCGGAGGTATTCCTGTTGCATTGACAAATGATGCTAACGCTGCCGCAATCGGAGAAATGACTTACGGTGCAGCACGCGGTCTGAAAGACTTTATCGTAATCACGTTGGGTACAGGTGTTGGCAGCGGTATCGTTATCGGCGGTAACCTGGTTTACGGACACGATGGATTTGCCGGTGAACTTGGTCACGTAATCATGCGTCGTAACAATGGACGTCCTTGCGGTTGCGGTCGCCAGGGATGTTTGGAAACGTATGCTTCGGCAACAGGTGTGGCTCGTACAGCCCGCGAATATCTGGAAATCCGTAAGGACGACAGTTTGTTGCGCGAACTCGATCCGGACGAAATCACTTCAAAAGATGTATATGAAGCTGCGATGAAGAATGATAAATTGGCTCTCGAAATCTTCGATTTTACAGGAAACATTCTGGGAGAAGCTTTTGCTGATGCTGTTGCATTCTCAAGTCCGGAAGCTATTATTCTATTCGGTGGTCTTACCAAGGCTGGTGATCTGATCATGAATCCGATCAAACGCTCAATGGAAAAGAACATGCTGAAAGTGTACGAAGGTAAAACAAAACTTCTTTTCTCTCAATTGAAAGAAAGCGATGCTGCCGTATTAGGAGCCAGCGCTTTAGGTTGGGAAGTGAAAGAGTAATCGTATTTACAGGGGTTCTGCCCCGGATCAAGGGCGGCTTTAAGCCGCCCTTATTCATTTATATACATTTATAATAAACCTATCCTATGAGTCATCCTTTACATCAGTTCGTCTATTGCCCCAAATGTGGTGCCAAGACATTCGTAGAACGCAACGAAAAAGCCAAACAGTGTACAACATGCGGTTTTGTTTATTATTTCAATCCTTCGTCGGCTGTCGCCTGCTTTATACGTAACGCGACAGGTGAAATGCTACTAGTACGACGCGCCAAAGATCCGGCGAAAGGTACACTCGATCTGCCGGGAGGGTTTGTCGATATGTACGAGTCAGCGGAAGAAGCGGCTCATCGCGAAGTAAAAGAAGAAACAGAACTGGATATTACCGAATGCCGTTATTTGTTTTCAATTCCTAATTTATATATGTACAGTGGTTTTGAAGTACACACAGTAGACATGTTTTTCGAATGCTATGTGGAAAGCTTCGACGGAGTCCATGCGGAAGATGATGCCGCCGAAATCGTAATTACAAAAAAAGAGGATTTAAATGCTGATGATTTCGGATTGATGTCGATAAAGAAAGCGATCGAAATTTATAAAAAAAGTTACAGTTAACTTTCACCTCTTTATCACTACAATTGACAATTAGGAGAGCGGGACATTCCGCTCTTTTTATTTTCCACATAATATACATCTACACCTCATGTTTCTTATAATATTTTTCTCAAAAAGAGGCTATATAATCATAAATTCCATCTTAGTTCTAAAAGAACTCCGTACTAAATATCTGGCACAAATGTATTAATTATTTATTACCCACTGTTATTTTACGTCAACAAAAGTGATATTATGCTTTATTTTTAACACTTTCAACAATTGCATAAAAACAAGAACCCCGAAAACAAACCACAAACTCCACCCTTTGATTATATTCATATTGTATATTTTTCCAACATAATAAACTTGTATATCAACCTCAACACCCATCTTATTCATTTATACAATATTTATTAATACCCCAAAGTATAACAAATCGCAATCCTCCCCCCCAATATTTTGCGAAAAAGTTTTTTTTAATCATACTTAACAGTTTGTATATTTCTGATAATAATAAAGTTACAATTATTGAACAACCTTAGTTCTTTTAGAACTAAGATTAACAACATCAATAAACGTCAAATCTAAAGTAACTCCACTAACACTAGTATTATTATCTATAAACTCATTAATTATGTTGAAACACTTCAAACCTGTCAGCTTAATTCTTGTCGCAGGAGCGATAACACTTCCTACAAGTGTATATGCTGACTTAGCGCCAGAGAAGCTAGAAACCGCAATTACCCAACAAAACGGTAAAGTAAACGGTGTTGTAGAAGATGATTTCGGCCCTGTTGCCGGAGCATCAGTTGTGATCAAAGGAACCACAAACGGTAGTATTACCGACATGGATGGTAACTTCAGCCTGGAAGGAGTTAAGAACGGAGACATTATCCAAATTTCTTTTATCGGGTATGCAACTCAGGAAATTGCTTATACCGGGCAAGCTTCCTTGAATATTAAATTAGCCGAAGACAGCCAAAAGCTCGACGAAGTAGTCGTAACAGCTTTGGGTATCAAGAAAGATGCCAAAAAATTGGGTTACGCTGTAAGTAACGTTTCTTCTGAAGAATTGACCAGAACCGGTGGTTCAAACATCGCTTCCGGACTTTACGGTAAGGCAACGGGTGTACGCATCCAGGCAGCTCCAGGTGGTGGTACATCTGCCGTATCTATCTCTGTACGTGGCCTTTCTTCTATCACAGGCAACACGCAACCTTTGATCATCATGGATGGAGTTCCCGTCCACAACGGCAACACCAACAACGACGGTTATTGGGGAAACCAACGTATCAACTCCAACGGTATGGTTGATATCAACCCCGAAGACATAGAGAACATCTCTATCCTGAAAGGTGCTGCCGCTTCTGCTCTGTACGGTTCGGAAGCAGCCAACGGTGTTGTGATGATCACAACCAAGAAGGCTAAAGCCGGTACAGGTACACGCGTGGACTTCAGTGCCAACGTGAGCTTCGACAAAGTGGCTTACATGCCTGAAATCCAAAAAGAATACGGTCCAGGTTACGACAACTCCCAACTAGGAAACGATAGTCAGGAAGCTTTGACAGGTTTCCGCCAATTGCGTGTAGACCGCAACGGAAACTCGATTACTACGCCTAACCGTGAAACATATTACTCATGGGGGGCCAAATATGATCCAAGTAAAACAGTTACCTACTTTGACGGAACAGAACGTGCATACACTCCGATTGATCACAACCAGTGGAATGATATCTTCCGTACAGGTATCAATCAGACATATAACCTGTCACTGACCAACAGTAATGAGCGCAACAATGTACGTTTCTCCTACACCTATAACGATGTGGAGGCCATGCAGCTCAACTCTAACAACCATAAGCACAACTTCAATTTAAACGGCACGTTCGATGTGAGCAAGACAATTAAGTTAAACTATACGGCTACCTATCAGAACCAGTTCATCAAGAACCGTCCGTACCGTATCAGCCGTTTAACTAACAACTTTGGAGGTTTCTTCGGTGGCTTCACTGATGTCGCTTATATGCGCGAC
The DNA here is from genome assembly GCF_900128505.1 of Parabacteroides timonensis. NCBI lineage: Bacteria > Pseudomonadati > Bacteroidota > Bacteroidia > Bacteroidales > Tannerellaceae > Parabacteroides > Parabacteroides timonensis. The sequence goes on along the minus strand of NZ_LT669940.1, from coordinate 805,557 downwards.
CATACAATTACCAGCCTCGGTTATAAGAACAGCATCTCTTCCTACAACGGCGGTACAAGCGATACTTTAACACCGAACGAACAATTCCTTTATACGCCGATGGGATCCAGTGCACTCGTCGATGAATATTTCTGGAACATTATGGGTAAGGAGCAATTAGAAGATCACCAGCGTTTTATCGGAGCTGTCAATCCTACCTGGGAAATCATCCCTGGCCTGACATTGAACGGGCGTGTGGCTGCCGACCTAACAGTAGACAAGATTGAAAACAAAAATTATGCAGAAAATGCACATATCTTTTCTACCAACGGTCAGTACAGCGACTCTTACGGATTAAAAAACAGCCAATACCAAATTGTTTATAGTGATATCATGTTGATGTTTGACAAAACATTCAACGAACTCCACAACGTAACAGCCAACCTGGGTTGGACGGCACGCGGAGAATCTTACTACCTGTCAGATGTAAGCACTAGTCAAGGGTTGACACAGGAAAATTGGTTCCACTTGAATGCTTCCGTCGGCACAAAGAATTCCAGTATGACCAGACAAGATCTGCTTAAAACAGGTGCTTTCTTAACAGCCAGCTACGGTTATAACGGATGGGGATTTTTGGAAGGTTCTATCCGCCAGGAAAAGACCTCTACCCTGAAGAAAGGTAACAACTCATTCTGGTATCCTTCTGCCAGCGTCAGCGTGCTCTATACCGAGTTGTTAAAAGATCAAATGCCGACTTGGTGGAACTACGGAAAGGTTCGTGCCTCTTACGGTATTGTAGGTAACGCTCCCGAACTCTATCGTGCAAACCTGGCATTCAATCAGGAATCTTTACTAAGATCATCCACCTATATACATAACTTTGTACCGACATCAATCGGTAACGAAAGTATCAAACCGGAAACCAAATATGAATTTGAAATCGGCCTTGAAAACAAGTTCTTTGGAAACCGCCTAGGCATGGAATTCAACTTCTACAGTAACACCATCAAGGATCAGATTCTTTCTACAACCAGTGCAGCTTCAATGGGTGCGACAAGTATGTTGATGAATGTCGGCGAGTTGAGCAACAAGGGTGTTGAATTAAGCGTATACGGCACCCCTTTTGAAAATAAGGACTGGAAATGGGATCTGCGTGCCAACGTAGCATGGAATAAGAATATGGTCAAAAAGCTAGCTGATGGTCTTGACGTTCTTACTCACGATAGCAGTATAGACGGTGGTGCAGCATCGCTTGAATCTCATGTAGGCGAATCTATGGGTGACTGGTACACCTATACCTGGAAAACCGACAATAACGGTAACTACATCGTAGGTAGCGACGGTTTATATATTACTGATACATCAGAACGTCACAAAGTAGGCAACGCCATGCCGAAAGTAACCGGAGGTTTCGGAACTAGCTTAAGTTACAAAAACTTCACTCTGGATATGGCATTCGACTTCCGATTTGGCGGTGATGTATTGAACGCGCCTTGGCAATATATGATGGCCGCTGGTAATATTACTGATGCAATCGGTGTTCGTGACTATTCGACTGGTGGTTTATATTACTACAGTGATACAGAAAAAATGGAAGACAAAGGAGCTATCCATGTACTCAATCCAAGTGAAGTAGGCAACTACAAGCGAGGTGAAACGATGGTTAACGGCCATTATGTTTGGGACAATGGCTTAATTCTTCCGGGTGTGAAAGAAGACGGTACGCCGAACGATATCGTTGTGACTCAGTTCGAAGCCAACGTAAACCACTACGGCTGGGGAACCAGTGCTACTCAGAGCTACCAGGATGCTATCCAGAAAAACAGCTACATCAAATGTCGCGAAATCAGCTTGGGTTATACTTTACCGGCAGAATGGACCAGAAAGTTTGCCTGCAACAACCTGATGGTTTCCGGTTTCGTACGCAACCCATTCTATGTATATCGTACTTTGAAATTGTTCGATTCTGAAGCAACAGACGGAACAAACTGGATCTACCAGGCACAACTCGGCGGTTCAACGGCCAGTGCACGTACATTCGGTTTCTCTGTTCGCGCAAGCTTCTAATGTATAATTTATTAAATCAGATTAAAAAGAAGAATTTATGAAAAAGATATTTTCAATGTTAATAGGAGGAGTCGCATTGGTATCACTTGCCTCTTCATGCGCCGATTCAGCGTATGATGATAAGTATGCCGATCCTTCCAAGACAACAACAGTTGGTATTCCACAGGTATTCACCGGCTTGATGTTCAAAGGTAATACATGGATGAATCCGATTTACTATCGTCATTGGGTACAATCTACCACATCCGGTATTTTCTCCGGAATTATCGGTACCAATAATTCACGTGGTCGCTATATGGGATCCGGTACAGGCCGTTACGATGACCGTTGGAAGAACTTTTACGATATGGTAACCCAGCTACGTTTACTGGAATATAACTACGAGAATCTTGCGGAGGCAGAAAAGCCTACCAACCTGGTGTTCTATTATTTGGGTCGTACATTGGTTGAATCACAGTTACATGAAATGTTGTCTTTGTTCGGCGATGTTCCTTTCAACGGAGCCGGTACACTTTGGAGAGACGGTGACTACAACGCAGCCAAAGAAAAATGCGTTTACGACGACGACGCAGTATTATATAAACAGATTCTTACCAATCTGAAAGAGGTAGGCGACTATTTCGCAGGAGGTAATGTAAATTCAATCGGTCTTAGTTCATTAGCTCGTCAGGATTATACAATAGCTGCCGGTGATGCAAAAATTTGGCAGAAATATGTGAACTCACTCCGTCTGCGTATTGCCCTTCATTTGTCAACTGCCGGCGATTGTGTCACTGAAGCGCATGCAGCCATTGCTGAAATCCTGAATAATCCGAGCCAATATCCGCTTATTGACAACAATACAGAGAATATGGGAGTGACAGCCGACACCCAGTCGGATAACTTCAACTTCGGTAAGTCTTTGTCACAGGCACTTCGCTCAGGAGGTATGGCAGCTTGTTCACAGACTGTTTTGAATGCAATGAACGTACCGAGTAACGGTATCCCCGATGCTAAAACCGACCCGCGCCTGGAGGTTATGTACGATTGTAATCCCGATGGTGAATATATCGCTTACGATGTCATGATGACTGATGCTGAAATTTCTAATTTGTCAGATCAAAAACATAAGGAATATGTAGACAGGGGCATGACACAAGCTAACTATTTCTGTGAAATCGACACCATCGCCGCTGCCGGTTGGGAATCATATCAAGGAAATGAAAACATCTTCGGATTATGGTTGAGCGCAGCAGAGGTTAGCTTCAGCAAGGCAGAAGCTTATTTAATGGGGTACGGCGTAACAGCCGATGCCAACAAGGCGAAAACGTTCTTCGTGGAAGGTGTGAAACTGTCTACCGAATATTATTGGGATATGAAAGAAACAAGCTCTCTTTATAAGACAGGAAATGACAGCTACAGAGGATTCCGTCCACTGGTTAGACCGACAGACAGTGAAATCACAGCATACGCTGAAAGTATCTGGAAGCCGACACAGGAAGCAGTCTGCACACAGTTATGGCTGAACTTCGGTTTCATGAACAAGTTGGAAGCTTGGAACGTGGTACGTCGTACCGGTTATCCTGTAATTGAATTCGCAACAGACAATCAAGCATCTTCTTACCCGACTCCTCCGAACCGTCTGCCCTATCCGAGCGATGAGTTGACTTACAACAGCGACAACTGCCAGGCAGCCATCGCCAAGAACTACGAAGAGTCAACAGGTTATTATACCAACCTGTTCTGGGCAAAGAAGGATTATTACAAGATGGTTAGATAATCAAGAAATAACGATATTTCCACTACAATTAAATAAAACATAATTGATGGTAAAAGTGGAACCTGAAACCGCCCCGAAGTGATTCGCGGCGGTTTTTCTTTATATATCATAATATTAATTCTTTTTGTTAATAACTTACTTAGCATTTGTATGTTATTCTTTATATTTGCAACTTAGAACTAACAGAGACTGTTTAATATCTGTACATTAAAGCGAAGGAGTGATGAAAAGAATACTTATTCCACTGTGCCTGGTGGTAGGAAGTCATGTGGCTAGCGGGCAACGGTCGTACCAATTTGAGGCACCGGACCGTTTGTTCATAGAAGGTAAAGAATTGTTTAGTTTAAAGAATTATCCGGGTTGTATCGATAAGCTGGAAGCTTATAAACAACATTCGAAAGATGCAGACCTGATCCAGGAAGCCAATTATATGATCGTATATGCGGCTTACGAACAGGGACGCCCCAATGCCGACCAACTATTAAAAGATTACCTGGAAGACTATCCGGCTTCACGCCACAGTGATGAGGTAAACTTCCTGATCGGTTCGGTTCATTTCGGACGTGGCGAATATCAGAAAGCTATTTTCTGGTTCAACGAATCGAATATCGACATGCTTAGTCTGGAACAACAGGAGACTTACAGCTTCCGCTTGGCCTACTCTCTGTTACAAACAGGAGAAATGGATAAGGCACGCGGATATTTTGCACGTATCCAGCAAGTCGGAACACAGTATCGTGAAGCAGCTACTTATTATGTAGCCTATATCGATTACGCTACCGGTAAATATAATAACGCACTGGTAGAATTCAGTCGTTTGAAAGAGATGCCGGACTATCGCGAACAGTCGTTATATTACATCACACAAATCTATTTTATACAGAATAAATACGAAAAAGTTATCCACGAAGGAGAAGAACTTCTCTCCTCCTACCCTAACAGTAAAAACAATAGCGAAATCTACCGTGTCGTAGGTAACTCCTATTATCACCTGGGAAATCAGGACAAGGCGATCAATATGTTAAGCAAATACGTATCGTCTACCGACAGTCCGCTAAGAGGCGACCTGTATATCCTCGGAGTGTGCTATTATAATAAAGGTAACTATAACAGTGCTGTCAATGCCCTGTCGCAGACGGTTCGTGAAGACGACGCGCTTTCACAAAATGCTTACCTCTATCTCGGACAAAGCTATCTGAAACTGAACGACAAGAACAACGCCCGTATGGCATTCGAAGCAGCAGCAACCTCTTCGTTCGACAAGCAAATCAAGGAAACGGCCATGTTTAACTACGCCCTCCTGATCCACGAAACAGCCTTTACCGGATTCGGCGAGTCGGTTACCATCTTCGAAGACTTCCTGAATGACTTCCCGAATTCCCAATACGCCGATAAGGTAAACGATTACCTGGTGGAAGTTTATCTGACAACAAAGAACTATCAGGCTGCCCTCAACTCCATCAATAAGATCAATCGTCCGAGTACAAAGATATTGGAAGCTAAACAGGATATCCTGTTCCAGCTCGGTACACAGGCATTTACCAATATGAAACTGGGTGAAGCGGTCGACCTGTTCGGCCAGGCTATCAATCTGGGTTCTTATAATATGGAGTCGCGCAACGATGCTTACTTCTGGCGTGGAGAGTCTTACTACCGTCTCGGAGAATACCAGAAAGCGATTTCAGATTACCGTACTTACCTGAACAATACCCGCCAGCGCAATACAGACATGTACGCACTGGCTCATTATAATCTGGGATACTGTTACTTTAAACTGAAAGAATACGGAGAAGCGCAAAATCGCTTCCGTCAGTATGTCGACCTGGAAAGTAACCAAAATGCTCCGGCTCTTGCAGATGCCTACAACCGTATCGGCGACTGTCAGTATCAGAACCGCCAGTTTGCACAAGCCGAAGAGAACTATTCTCGCGCTGCACAACTGCAACCTTCTGCCGGAGACTATTCAGTTTACCAGAAAGGATTCCTGTTGGGATTGCAGAAAGATTATAAAGGAAAGATCAGTATGATGGACCGCCTGATCCGCGACTATCCGGAATCACAATATGTAGACGATGCCCTTTTCGAAAAAGGACGTTCTTATGTATTACTGGATAACAGTTCACAGGCCGCCCAGGCTTTCGAATCATTAATTCAGCGATTCCCGCAAAGTAGCCTGGCACGTAAAGCCGGTATCCAGCTAGGTCTGCTTTACTTCAACGACAACCAGCCGGAGAAAGCAGCCGAAGCCTATAAAAAGGTGGTCAGCAACTATCCGGGAAGCGAAGAAGCAAGAGTAGCTCTGCAAGACTTAAAGTCTGTTTACATCGACCTGAACGATATCAATGCTTATGCCAATTATGTAAATTCTATAGGCGGCAACGTTCGTCTGGAAGTGGGAGAACAGGATTCACTGACTTATATTGCTGCCGAGAAACTATTCAACCGGGGTAATAACGAAGAAGCACGTCGCAGCCTGATCAATTATCTGCAGACATTCCCGGAAGGAGCATTCAGTTCGAATGCCAATTATTACCTAGGAAGCATTGCTTTTACAAAGAAAGAATATGATGAAGCCCTGCAACGCTTCAAATCGGTTATCGATAACGGCGATACTAAATTCCTTGAAGAATCGGTGGCACGTACGGCAGAAATGCAATATCTCACCCAGGATTTCGCTTCAGCACTGGAAACCTTCAAACGCTTGCAGGTAATCGCAGAGAATCCGGAAAACAAACAAGCAGCCCGCCTGGGTATCATGCGTTGCGCTTTACAAACCGGACAACAAGAAGAAGCACAACTCGCTGCCAACGAATTGCTGAAAGATCCGAAACTGTCTCCTGAGGTAGAAGCCGAAGCCCGCTATATCCGCGCTAAGGCTTATATCGACCATAAGCAGCCGGCGAAAGCGCTGGAAGACCTGAAAGTTCTTAGCAAAGATACCCGTACGGTTCACGGAGCCGAAGCCAAATATCTGTTGGCTCAATACTTCTACGATACTAAAGACGATAAGAATGCCGAAAAGGTTCTGGAAGATTTCGCCAAAAACGGTACACCTCACCAGTACTGGTTGGCACGTGGCTTTATCCTATGGGCTGATATTTATATCCGCCAGGGAGACGACCTGCAGGCTCGTGCTTATTTGAACAACCTGAAGAATAACTATAAGGGTGACGACGAAATTGCCGGCATGATAGAGGATAGATTAGGTAAACTAAAGCAATAATTGAATACAATGAAGACTATATATAATGTAAAAACACTGTGTGTCGTTGCTCTATTGGGAACAGCAGCCACAGTCAATGCACAGGAAGATACTTCGAAGAAACAGAATCTGGACCGGGAAATGACGCTCGAACGCGAATATGATCCTTCGGTACAGGACGCAAGTAAAGTCAACACCCTGCCGGTCATCAAAGAGCCGGTAGTGAAAAAGATGCCGATCGACTACGCCAACTTTACAGTGCCAGCCGACCCGACCAAAGAGATCAGCCTGCTCCCTTCGGGTAGCATCATGACGGATATCCAGTACAACAAACGCCGTGGCTATTTTAACTTCGGTGCCGGAACTTATCTAAATCTGAATGGTGACCTGGGATATCATATCCTCAGCACAGACAAGGATCAGCTGAATATCTGGTTCTCACACCGCTCCACGAATGGAAAGGTGAAATATCTTCAGATAGATGAAAAGGTAAAAGCTAAACTGAACGATAATATGGGAGGTCTTAACTTCAAGCACAACTTTGATAAGCTGGCATTGAAGATGGGAATTAAATATGGTTATTCCGGATTTAATTATTACGGGATTCCAGTTGATTTAGATCCGGCCTCGAGTGTAGCTCCTGACTTAGTAAGCGATGTGGAAACCAACCAGGTAGCCCAAACGGTCAAAGCTAATGTAGGTGTTGAATCAAAAGAAGACGCGCCTGTCGGTTATCTGTTGGATTTAGGTTATACCAATTTCTCCTATAAATATGCTACTGGCAAACCTTTAGATGGACCGACAGAAGGAACATTCAATCTTAATTTTGGATTAAATGCAGGTTTCGGAGGCAACCAAAGAGTGGGATTAGATGGAAACTTCCAATACTTCAACTATAGCTTACCCAATGAAATGAAGATACCGGATGGAGAAAAAGCCGGGTACTCATATTACTTCGATAATTTTGCTGCTGCCACATTAAGTCCTTATTATAAGGTAGAAGGCGATAACTGGCATGTCAAACTAGGAGTAAACGCAATGTTCTTCAGCGGAGAACATAAAGAATTCATGGCATCTCCCAATATCTCAGCAGACGTTGAAGTGGCAGACAAAACCGTATTGTACCTGAATGCTAATGGAAAATTAAAATCAAACAGCATGTATGACTTGTTTCAGGTAAACCGTTATACATCTCCTGTATCCAGAATAACACCTTCACGCAACTGGTTAGATGGAATACTCGGGATTAAGAGCGGGGTAGCTCCAGGTTTCTGGTTTGATATTTTCGGAGGATATAGAATTACAAGTGATGATTATTTCTTTATCCCAAGCCTAAACAATACAAAAGATCATTTCGGAAATTTCAGTGACCCGTTAAACCTTGTGGACTCCAAACAATTATTTGTCGGAGCCAACCTGAAATACAGTTACCAGCAATTATTTGAAATATCTTTAAAAGGAGTTTACAATAACTGGAACGTTGAATACTCTAAAGATCGGAAAAATGGTTTTATGAACCTGAAAGAGCCGGAAGCATACGGTATGCCTGAAATGGAGATCACAGCCGGTGTAACTGTCAGACCGATCAAAAACTTGTCAGCATCATTGGATTACTATCTGGCCACAGGACGTAAAACAACGATGGATCAGATCAATGATAACAAAATGAAAAATATCAACGAGCTGGACCTGACCGGAGCATACAACTTTAACGATACTTTCGGCCTGTATCTGAAGTTGAACAATGTATTATTCCAGAAATACGAACTTTACAGCGGTTACCCGTTACAGAAGTTCAGTGCTATGATTGGAGTTAATATAAACTTCTAATCGAATAGAAAGAAACATAACAGAGAAGGAGGATCCGCTATCGGGTTCTCCTTTTTTATTCCTACTTTTGCAGCAAATTAGACGAACATGCAAGGAACAAAGAACCTGACACAAGGTCCCATCAAACGCCAATTATTCAATCTGGCATTACCAATCATGGGAACTTCTTTTATTCAGATGGCTTATAGCATTACCGATATGGCCTGGGTAGGGCGTCTGGGAAGTGAAGCTGTTGCCGCCATCGGGGCCGTCGGCATCCTGACCTGGATGACCAACTCGATCTCCTTATTAAACAAAGTCGGTTCGGAAGTAAGCGTCGGACAAAGCATCGGTGCACGTAACGAAGAGGATGCACGGAATTATTCATCCCATAACCTCACCATCGCCCTGATCATTTCTATCTGTTGGGGATTACTATTGTTCGTCTTTGCAAACCCTATCATCGGAGTTTATAAACTGGAGGCACCTATTGCGGCCAACGCCGTCGAATATCTACGGATCGTATCCACAGCATTCCCTTTTATATTCCTGTCTGCAGCTTTTACAGGTATTCACAATGCAGCTGGATTAAGTAAAATCCCGTTCTACATCAGTGGAACGGGACTTATCATAAATATGATACTCGATCCGGTATTTATCTTTGTATTCGACATGGGAACTGCCGGAACAGCCTGGGCAACCTGGCTGTCGCAAGCAACGGTTTGTGCCATATTCGTATATCAACTGAAATGGAGAAGCAGGTTGCTGGGAGGTTTCACCTTCTTTGTCAAGCTAAAAAAGAGTTATTCAAAAAGGATTCTTCAGTTAGGATTACCTGTCGCCATGCTAAACACATTATTTGCCATTATCAACATATTCATGGCCCGCACAGCGTCTACCTATGGCGGACATATCGGCTTAATGACGCTTACTGCCGGAGGGCAAATAGAGGCTATAGCCTGGAATACTTCACAAGGATTCAGTACAGCTCTAAGCGCATTTGTCGCCCAAAACTATGCGGCTTCAGAAAAGAACAGGGTGTTGGAGGCTTACCATACGACGTTAAAGATGACAACCGTATTCGGTATTCTTTGCACTTTATTATTCGTCTTCTACGGTAGTGAAGTTTTCTCCCTGATCGTTCCTCAAAGAGAAGCTTACGAGGCGGGAGGTATTTTCTTGCGGATAGACGGTTATTCGATGTTATTCATGATGCTTGAGATAACGATGCAAGGCCTGTTCTACGGTACAGGGCGAACGGTCCCTCCTGCAATTATCAGCATAACATTCAACTCGCTGCGTATACCGATGGCGATCGCTTTATCAGCCATGGGATTAGGGATTGTCGGCGTTTGGTGGGCGATCAGTATCTCCAGTATGCTGAAAGGGGTTGTTGCTTTTATCTGGTTCAGTGCGTTGCAGAAGAAAATATTGAAGTAGAAATGTGTTTATCGCCTCCTTAGCTTCCGGTAGATATATTTTACACCCAGCCATACTCCTGTAAAGGAAAGAAAGGCTCCCCCCAGACATAGCGTCCACAGGGCGATAGTCCACAAGGTATGTCTTTCTACTAACCAACGGATATCCAGATAATGAAAAGCGCTGAACAGCCATTTCTTTACCCTCCGGTTGGTGTTGAGGTATTTATGATTTCCGGTAGTCGGATCGATATAATAAACACTACGGTCGTAATTGTCGACGTCTACTTTATAGACAGGTAATGGGCGGGTATTATCGATAGAAAGATAATATTCGTCGTAACGATCGATCATAGAGATATGGAAAGCCACATCTTCGCCATGCATCTTCCTGATGGCACGAGCGATCGTTTCTTCCGATAAGAATAAGTTCTTGACTTCCGGCAAAGAGGCATCGATCATCAGTTTTTGATCTCCGGCAATAATATCATAGACAGGAAGATCGCCATAGTAAGTCCATTCCACCTGTTTCAAATCGGGATAGGCCTCTTTCAGCTGTCTGTAATCCAGTTTATAGTTATTCAAAGGGAAAGTTTTTCCGCGGAGTTTTTCCGGGCTAACACTGTAATCTCCCTCTATATTAATAATCCAACGAGGTATTCTTTGCAAAGAAAGAGCACCACTCAATCCCCAGGTAACTATGAATATTCCGAGGATCAATCCCAGTATATGATGCCAGCGATACCAGCGTTTACGATATGGGATCTCTAATGTCCTTTTCTGCTTATATCTTCTGTAAAGAACTGTAATACCGACGTATAAGCCAGTCAGCCCGGCCAGCATGCCTATGATTCCGGCAACAGTCAGCGTATTCGTCCAGGCATCGGTATTCTGGCGTAGGAAAGGGATATAAAAAGTATGAGGGATATATCCTACCCAGGCCCAGAAACGTTGGGTAGAAGAGGTAAACTGAAGCACTTCCCCGGAACGGGCAGCTATATAAAGCTGGTGCTTATCTTTATCATCAAAATAAAATTTATAAATAGGCATTTCCCGCACATAACGGCTATACATGATCCATTGCTCGCGCTTATGAAGCGTATCCACTTTCAATATGGGAGCATTTACCCAATCCTGGGCAACCTGCATGATATAATCGAATGTAACCGGTTTAACGGATTGTAAGGTGTCAGTACAAAAAGTATACGTACTATCCTTTGTCGCTACTGAGAACAATGTCTGTCCCTGAAACTGGCGAACATTTATTTTCCGAATCTTACCTTTATCCGGAATTTGTTCCAGATAATTATCTATATCAGGTAATGAAGAAGGGAGCATTTCCATTTTTTCATATTGAACAGCTTTGTCTACCCGGGGAAAACTATGATAGACCAACACTAACCCGGAGACAAACCACATCAGGAAAAACAAAGCTATAATAGTTCCTGCAATCCGATGTAAACCAAATAAGAAATGAGCTCCCTTCTTCATTATAATTATCTATTTATTATTCTGCGTCAGCATTATCCATTAATGTAATACGGTCGAATCCGTAACCCTCTGCAATTGTCAGACCTTTCGTCATCTCACCGGTCTTAATATCATAGATATATATGCAAGGTTGTGCTGTTTCAGGATTTACACCGATATAAGCCTTGTCGCCATCAACCAGAGAACGCTGTGAGAAGTTTCCGCTGCTGAAAGGCAAATGTTTACCTTCATACTGGAACTCAGTTCTTTCATCTGTTGTAAGATCCAGAGTTGCATAATAACAGTTGTAGGCAGCACCCCATCCTGTTGCTCCGGTATAATCCGGGTCCATGATGTAAAGAAGAGCTTTACCTGTTGTCAGATAGCTGGCTGTGATTATTTTACCTTTACTGTAATCATGTCCTAAATAAGATTTATCAAAATCCAAATCGCCTTTCTTGATACGAAGTAAGCGACCATATTGCTGAGTTGTGCTCGGTGCACCCTCGATAACATTATTACATGCCAGATACAGGTTTTCGTTTTCATCGAAGAACATCTTATCCTGCAGCAATTCGCCATAAGCCGTTCCAGCCATCATCTCTGCACGATCTTCCTTCACTTCTTTCTCTACAGTCATATCTTTTGCATTGATAAAAGCAGCATAGAAGTTTTTAGTTTCCTTCTTATGCTGGTAGAAGTAGATTATCTTATCATCTGATTTTCTATATTTAGCTAAACCGGAAGTACTAAACTTATCACCTTCCGGAGCTTCCAAAGCCAGTTCACCTTCACCCAGAATACTCATATCCGTAGCATTCAGTTTAGTCCAGATCACTTTATCTGCCGCACCATTAGCAGCCATGATAACCAATGTATTATCATCGATCCAAGCATGAGTATAACGACGATCTTTAAATATATTCTTAACAAAAATTTGTTGGGCAACCGTTTCTAACTTATTTCCAACAATCTGATATTTAGCAAAACGATCTGCAGAGACAGGAACCTGATAATAGTATTTGCCTTTGTAGATAGTTTCTTCTTTTATAGTAGCCGTAACATCCACACCATCATTCTTAAAGTCGATAGTAGGTTGTTCAGTCAAAGAATCTACGCTTTTTACCAGGATAGCATCAGTAGACCCCATACCACCAGTAGCACCAACTGTTACCCAAAGGTCAAAGTGAGTAGTAGAAGCCGGCGTTTCCGGTTCTTCCGGGTTTTCCGGATTCTCTGGATTTTCAGGATTTTCAGGATCTATTTCCGGATCGTCATCCGAACAAGCATTAAAAGATAAACTAAATAAAACTGCGGCAAATGCGCAGGCGAATAATTGAAACTTTTTCATCTATATATACATTTAATTAATAAATAGCCTAAATTTACAGAAGAACGAACGTCCCGGCTTCTGGAGCATATAGTTGTCATATAATGTATCATCAAAGAGATTATTACACTCTAGTGAGATATTATACCGGTCCTTATTCCACGAATAGGAAAGAGTGGCTGTATGCAGATGCTGTGTCGGGATTTTCGATTTACTTTCTAATACCCCAAATCCTTCCCAAGTCAGGAAAAACCAATGCACATACTGATAATGATATCCCAGACGCAACTTACTGTTTTTCTGGAACAGATCGCGTAAAGTGACATTCAGTTCCGCATTACTGAAAAGCCACGGACGATTCGGTACTTTATTATTATAAGAGATAGACGGCTTTCCATCTGCTTTATATTCCTGTTTATCACGGGCATCCTGGTAACTACAATTGACTATTGCTTGCAGACAATCTTTCCAGGTATAACGAACTTCACCCTCTACTCCTTTGATATCAACACTCGATACATTCTCATATTGCATCATACCTTCTGCTTCAGAAATGACAGCATGAATGTAGTCTTCCACATTCCTATAAAATCCGTTTGCTTCATAATATAAAAGATGACCGGGTGCCAGGCGAACTGTTCCATAAGTACCCAGATTGACATTGTTACTGCTCTCCGGATTCAATTTAACATTCGGATAGATCGTTGTACCGTTACCGAGTAATTCACGGGCCAAGGGAAGTCGCACACTATGCTCGTAGGAAGCTTTCAATGATAATTCTTCCCAAAAAGAGTAACGTGTACCAAGGCCGTAACCTATATTATTTTTTGTAGAAGAAGAAGGCATACTGTTAGAACCGGTAATCCAGTATAAATCTTGTTGCTGGATATCCAAATGATTGATATAATCTTTTACAAAGAATGTGTTATCCATCTTCCCACTAAAAAACGACTGATTGTATGACAGACCTAAAATGTGTTTTGCCAACACGTCATTCGATGGTTCAAATTCGGTATCGATCTCGTCATAACGGTCATTTCCTGTACGGCTTAACAAATAATTCAGGTTAAGAGAATGATTGTTGTTAAAGCGGTAATCTAAGTTGGTACGGATAATGGTCAGCGGACGTTTATAATGACGTAACGAACGGTCACGTCCGGTAATTTCGTTTCGTGAACTATTGATGTAATCTCCATTCCAGTCATATTTACGAAATGCAGTATCGACTGTCAGTGAATGATCCCAGGTATGCGAAAGAGAGGCATTTAATTTTAAATCTTTGATCAAAAAATCCTGCTTCAGGTAACGAGCTGAAATATTCCAGGCATCTACCTTTCTTTCTGCCATACCATATACTTTACTTTGGATAGACCCGGTCTGCAAATCTTTATTTACTTTAGAATAAGAACCTGAAATAAAGAATGCATCTGCCCAGGATTTATTGACAAACCCGACTTCCAATTGTCCCAGAAAAGAGAAATAATCATCATGAAAACGTTTACGGTCTACCAATACAAAATCACGTGCACTTTCATCCCACACTTCAACATCCTTCATCTTATAATCATTCTTCGAATAATTGACTCCGATAGTCGGCCTGATGATCAAATCTGTCTTTGGATCTACAAATTGTGCATTCAAATCAGCCTTGTGTGTATGGAAAGAACCGATACCGTACGAAACATCCAGGTAATTCTTCTTCACCTGGTTAGTAATAATGTTGATTGCTCCTCCCAACGCATCTGCTCCCAGGCTGGCTGGTACCACTCCTTTATAAATTTCGATCCGGTCGATGATATTAACAGGCAGGTTAGCCAGTGAAACACCGCTGCCTTTGGCGTCCAAAGGCATTCCGTCGATAAAATAACGGACGGAGTTACCCGACATTCCGTTGATAGACAAGTCAAAGTCTGAACCGACTCCACCTTCTTCCCGGATCTTAATGCCGGTTGTCCGGTTCACCATTTCATTCAGATTCTTAAGTGTGTTGATCTGTGGTTTAACATCCAACGCATTGACAGAAAAAGCACTTTCTTTTACCTGTTGGGTTTTCGTTTTACCGTATACTTCAACCGAATTCAGGGTTATGGAGTTTTCTTCCATTGTGAAATTCATTGTCGTATTTTTACGGATATCGACAACGGTTTTTATGGTGTTGTAACCTAACAGCCTAATTATAAGGGTACGTTTACCGGGAGTTACCGACAATGAATAACGTCCCCGATCGTCGGTATACGTTCCCGAAGTCGTATTTTCTATAGCGACAGTAGCCAACGGGAGTGGTGTCCCATCCTTTTCTTTTACTTCGCCGGATAAAATCACTTTATTCTGTGCCGCCAGACTTACAGGGAACAAACAAATCAATAACAGAAGTACATGCATGAAACCTCTCATTTCACCAAATTCATTAATTGTTTTTTACATGCTTTCGATGAAAGAAACAATAGAACACATGAACAGGCAGAACCTCCGGTAAGTAGATGAATGTTCTTTCTCATATGTTTTTTAGCCTTATCTCCCGAAAGCTTTAAACTTGTTATCTTGGCAGGTCTTCTGACTTACTCCATCTTTGAACGTCCTTCCCATTCATTGCGAACAGTGGATTGAGTCGTGCTCAAAGACTTTGGCGGAGCTTACAGCAGCGGGTCTGTTCAGGATTTTCACCTGATTCCCTTTTCATCACTTTTCCGTGGAATTGGAAACGTGACACCAAAATTGGGTACAAAGGTACAGATTATTTTGAAACAATAGTGTATTTTTTATAATTGATCGAAGATTTGTGTAAACAGAACAAACTATTCTTTACTTTTGTCTGCAGAATATAATTACATAGCAAACATAAAAAATATGAGCAATTCATTCAAGCCGGCAACTTTGTGTGTACAAGGTGGTTGGCAACCTAAAAAGGGAGAGCCTCGTGTACTTCCTATCTATCAGAGTACTACATTCAAGTATGAAACCAGCGAACAGATGGCTAAATTGTTCGACCTGGAAGAGAGTGGTTATTTTTATACCCGCCTGCAAAACCCGACAAATGATGCCGTAGCATCCAAAATAGCGGCGTTGGAAGGTGGTGTTGCCGCCATGTTGACTTCATCGGGACAGGCGGCCAATTTCTTTGCCTGTTTCAATATTTGTGAAGCCGGCGATCATATTGTAAGTGCAACTGGTATTTATGGAGGTACATACAACTTGCTGTCCGTTACCTTGAAGAAGTTGGGTATCGAATGCACTTTCATCGATCAGGATGCCAGCGAAGAAGAGATCGGTAAGGCTTTCCGTCCGAATACAAAGTTATTGTTCGGCGAAACGATCTCCAATCCGGGAGTAATGGTGTTGGATATTGAGAAGTTTGCCCGTATCGCTCATAGCCACGGTGTGCCTTTGATCGTCGACAATACATTCGCAACACCGATCAACTGCCGTCCGTTCGAATGGGGTGCTGATATCGTAACACATTCTACAACTAAATATATGGACGGACACGCGACTGCTGTCGGTGGTTGTATCGTCGACAGCGGCAACTTCGACTGGGAAGCACATGCCGACAAATATCCGGGCCTTTGCCAGCCGGACGAATCTTATCACGGACTGACTTATACAAAGACATTCGGCAAGATGGCTTATATCACGAAAGCAACCAGCCAGCTGATGCGCGACCTGGGTTCTATCCAGTCTCCACAGAATGCATTCCTGTTGAATTTGGGTCTGGAAACATTGCATTTACGTATGCCACAGCATTGTAAAAATGCATTGGCTGTTGCTAAATGGTTACAGAACTGCGACAAGGTTGCTTGGGTGAACTATCCGGATCTGGAAGGGAATAAGTATTATGACCTGACAAAGAAATATCTGCCGAACGGTTCATGTGGCGTGTTGTCATTCGGCCTGAAAGGTGGACGTGAGGTTTCTATCAAGTTCATGGATAGCTTGAAGCTGGCAGCTATCGTTACTCACGTAGCAGACGCACGTACTTGTGTGCTTCACCCGGCAAGCCATACACACCGCCAGCTGACAGACGAACAGTTGAAGGAAGCCGGTATTGCTCCGGATCTGATCCGTTTCTCTGTCGGTATCGAAAGTGCGGACGATATTATTGCGGATATTGAGCAGGCTTTGAATCAATAAGAATTATTAGTTCATATAAGACAACCGTATTATATGAAAGATGCTTTCCGTCAGGAATCGTCTTCTATATAATACGGTTTTTCTATTTAACATAATAGACTCAGTTTCCTGGAGCTCTTTAAAAACAAAACCCCATCGACAATAAATATCGACGGGGTTGTTTTTTTGTCCATTTCCTCACTTCACAGTGGTACTCATGGATGAACTTTATTTTATTTTTATTACTAAAATTGCGCTTCCAATCTGTTCACCTTCACAGGCTACTCACCCTTCCCCGAAGGGAAGAGTAGAGAAGCATTCTTTTAATTATTATTTATTTCTTATTTAACGATTGCTTTAACAGCAGCTTCGCCTTCAACAGCTACTACAACTACACCAGCAGGAGCAGAGATTGTAGCGTCGTCAGAAGAAAGAACTGTGTTAGCGATTGTCTGACCAAGAACGTTGCTGATAGCAACTTTCTTACCAGCAGCACCCTTGATTGTGATATCACCGTTACCAGCAATTACACTTACAGTAGTTGTACCGATTGTTTCGTTAGCAACAGGATCTTCGCTAGTCTTAGTAATATTGAATACAGCAGCTTCGCTGATTTCACTAACCAATACAGGAACACCATTGTGTACACGAACATATTGAGGTTTCTTATCTGCATTTTTAACTGCTTCAATATAGAAGTCACCATTTTCGCTACCATCAACGATACGGAATGCAAATGTTGCAGCGTTCAATACTTTATCGTTGTCAAGTTTGATAGAATCTTTACCTGCAAACTTCTCAGAACCTGTATATTTAGAGCTTACAATAACCAGAGTATCTTCAATATGTTTAGCATCAACGAATGCCAAACGGAATTTATCCTGATATTTGATTGGAGCAACAGCTGCAGAGTCATCCAAAGCTACCAAATAACGACCTGTTCTAAAAGCTTTTGTATCAATTGTCGGATGTTGGTGACAATTTTCAATCTTATCCGGACAAGTGTTATATTTACCAGCAGGAGTATATTCTACACCTAAAGCTAACATATACTGAGGCATTGATGTTTCACCACGAACATAAGCTGTATCAATAAAGATAGGCAACATGCTATTTTCAGGACGGTCTGCTTTGTTGATAACACCTAAGAAGTTCAGGCTATCTTTTGCAATTTCAGTACCGTTTTCAGCTGTACGGTTTACAGAGTTTTCATACAAGAAACGAGTCGGTTCGTTAGACATGTAGAATTTAGCAGTATCAACAGCCATATCTTTCAAATTATCAGCAACTGTCTTGCCAATACGACGATACAATGGTTTCAAACCTTCGTCGAATGCAAATGTAGCAACACTGTTTTCTGTGTCAATTTCTTCAACAGAAAGGATCAGAGACGGGTGTTTAACACCAGAAACCGTAGATAAATCTTCCTGAACCAATGCGTAGTAGCAAGTTGTATCACCTTCTACATCCAACATATTATTTTCTTTGAAGAAGAATGAAGTACCCTTTACATCTGCTGTTTCAGAGATCAGTTCATAACCGTCTTTACCGTTTGCTTTCAGATATAAATCTTCCTTACCCGGGTTATACAATTTAACCTTATAAGCAATTCTGTACAGATTCTTTACATTTGCTACAGTTCCATCAAAACCGAATTCGTTCTTAGCCGGAGCTTTTCCATCTTTATCCAATACCGGTTCGAATACGAACTTCACAGCATCAGCAGTTTCTGTATTAGGATTGATAGCCATAGCAGCATCTTTAGATACTTCTACAAAGTTGCCAGCGTTCAAACCGTTGAAATACTTCAGAGAGAAGATGTTTTCGATCAATGCATCGTAATCCAAAGCTTTGTAACCTAAAGTTTCGCTAGTTGCGATTCCTGCGTTAGGTTTAGCTGTTGTAGCCAAAGCATAAGATAATGTATCGTTAGCAGAAGCAAGTAAGTTGTTATAACCTAAAGCAAATACTTTACCGTCTCCACCTTTATAAAGTTGAACATTTTCTGCTTTATAACTAGGATATTCACGGTTATAGATATTTACAGTCTGGATACCAGCCGCACCTGTGTTCTGACTAACAACCCACTGAGTACGCGGCATGTGACCGAAGTCCTGAACTGCACCTTCAAATACTTTTGAAGTTTCTTCGTTAACCCAATCTAATTCTGTTCCAGCAAAGTTTGCGACCATGTATTTACCATTGATAGCTTTATTAGCATCCTTTCCTGAGAACAAGTTAAAGAAGTATACGCCAGAAGCCAAAGTTGTCTTCACATATTCGTCATCGATCTTCTTGATGGAGATGCGAGTGTTCACTGTGTTAGGAGCAGCGCCGATATAATAATCAGAAGAACCAACAGTAATTTCACTATGGTTATTAGCCAGATAGATCAATTTAACTATATTATTTTCTGTACCTTTTGCAGTAGGAGCTGTTGCACTTGGGGAAGCCGCAGCTACACCCAATTCAGGGTTATCTGTTGTATTCATATCACCCCAAGATGTCTGAGCATTGTTCTTTTTAGCCCAACCTCCTGTACGGATTACCAATGAGTCTGCATTTGGGAAATAAGTGAACTGGAAGTTATAACGACCGTTCAAATCCAAACGAGCCTTAGGATCAGCAGTATAACCGAAGTCTGCAAATTTACCGGTTGTAAATCCTAATGGACGTTCTCTTTCATTAGCTGTTTCAGTAACAAAGTTGCAAGCTACAGACAGGTAAGTGTTATCTTCAGCTTTTTCAGCTTCTTCCAACATCAGAGATACCCATTTGTTATCTGCTACTCCTTTAGCATAATAACCAGTAACAGGTGTGTTCAGAGTGTTTTTAGCAGACGTAATAGCAGTCTTTAATGTAGCACCATCTGCTAATAAATCTGTATAAGAAGTTTTGATAGCTGCGTCTACTGCAGTCTTAGCAGTTCCATCTGTAATATTAGCAGCAATAAAATCATTTACTTTTTTAGCTATTGCAGTACCAGTTGTAACATCAGCAATACCTTTAGCTTCAGTCAATGCTTCAGCCGCTGTTTTACCGTGAACACCAGATACATAAGCTATAGCTGCCTCTTTTACTGCTTTTACCTGATCAGCGTCTGCCGGTGTTGAAGAATAGGTCAAACCATCAATCTTTTTTGCGATTAATGCAGGTGTAGTTAATAGATCAATAGCACTCTTATCACCAGTAATAACAGTTATAGCAGCATTCACTGCAGCAAGTTTAGCTGTGGCAACTTTATTATCATCACCATAAACCACTGAAGCGATTTTTTCGATAAAAGCTTTTTCCTGTGCTTTCTGATAATAAGCAATTTCAGCATCATACAAGGCATCATAAGAAGTTCCTAATCCATTAAAAGGATTAGTAGCAACATCAACAGCAGCCGGGAAACCTACAGCCGGAACAGCCTTGTAAGCATTTTTAGTAAACAAGTTACCAAATACATTCGTTTCGTCGTTGATTACGTTCGGAGTGAATGTGAATTCTGCTTTACTTGCATCAGCAGCCGGGTTTTGTTTCCACAACAAAGAGTTCAAATCGTCTGCACCCAAAACAATTTCTTTAGGAGAAACAGGAATAGCTTTAACTAATTGAGTAGGATCATTTGCCGGGACATTCCTTAATGAATATTTTACAGCAGCAATTTTCACATCATTAGCAATAGAAGCTGCATTGGCAACCAAGACTACGGTAGAGTCATTCTTTTCGCCAAAAGCAGAAGTAAAACCTTTAGCATCACCAATTTCAAAACCAGCAGTCTTAACAACAGACGGAGCTGAAACCCATTTCCATACAGAAACCTCCGATCCCACAGGAACAACCTTACCTGTCAAATCTCCAGTAGCAGGCCATGCAGCAGTTCCTTCTTTATTTACTGCAATTGCATCAGATGTATTAACACCCAAAAATTCTCCTGTACCAACATTCTGTAACTGATAAGAATAACCCGCTTCAGCATTACCACTGATAACAGCCTTCCAAAGAGTTCTTCTTACTTCAACAGCGTTAGCACCAGTAACAGAACCATCAACAACGACCAATTCATATCCTCCAGCACTAGTCGGCTGCATTGCCAGAATATGCTCATCAATGGAAGAACCAACAGCCAATTGGAAATATCCTTTTTCGATAGTCCGCATACCTTCGGTAGGTTTATTTGCAGTCGCATACTTCGCAAAGTCACCCGTTGGTGCAATCTGCGCAGTAGCTCCGAAACTTGTAGCCGCCAGAACGACAGCTACCAGAGTAGAAAACTTTTTGTTCATAATCAAAAATTTAATATTAATACTAAGTAATTCTAAGTCCTATTCTATAATAATGCCGATCTATCTTCTATCGGCTTGCTTGTACGATCGTCAAATACTTCAGCAAAAGTAAGCAATAGTTTTTTATCTGCAATTATTTTCATTGATTTTTTTACATCACCATATCCTTTCTTATCAATTGAATACGATACTCTGTACGAAAGGGGGAGTTAGGGTTACAAAGAGAGGAAAGTTACTGTCGATAATATAAAAGGACAGAAGACTGTTGATAATAACGTCAAAAGAATATGCATCTATTAAATGTACGCGTACTTTATATAATAATGTTTTCATCGATTTATCATTCATAGGTTCATCCGGGAGATAAGAGTTTGAATATCCAGCGAATAGTCTATGAATGATTTTATTTATCTGCATTCATATTGCCTTCATTTCGGGTTCATTCATGCATTTTTAATCGCAAATGCTTGACATAACATGAATTCTGGTGTATATTGCATGACACGATCCCCGTCGGTAGCAGCCTACCATTAAGCGATCAGCTACCGAGAGTTAAACTTCCGGCATACCATAATTAACCATCAGACTCCCTTATTTAAAATAAGAAAGGCAAGGCTTACAAATATGTAAGGCATACCTTACTTTTATGAAAGGCTAGCATTACTTTTTCGAAAAGTATACATTACATATTTGAAATAAGGGTGTTAAGAGCTTAATACTCCTGAGTTACAATGTTAGACGTCCAGAGTAAAGGGGTTATCTGCCGGGAACCATCCGACATTACAACGAGAAGTTCTTCGCCAGCCTATACACCCAGTGCATCGACAAACGGTGCCATACGGAAGAAGGCATCTCCTCCATCAGTAGATCTTCGCGGAACTCACGCAGAATCAACCAATCTGCCTGTTTCACCCAATGACGGAAAGACGGGTTCGGCTGGTGAGTTTCGGACAGATGCAATAAAGCATCCAGATCGAAACGGTCGGCAACAACTCCGGCTCCCGATAAAGAGGCATCATAGGCATTACAAGCCTGTTCGATATGAGTAGGTACCATCAAAACAGGTTTATTCAGATACATCGCTTCACAAACAGACTCGAAGCCGGCAGTCGTGGCATAAGCTTTCGCCCCTGCCATATATTTAACGAAGCGGATGTCGCTGAGTTGATGGAAGGAAAGGGTATCGTCTATCCAGGTTGTTTCTCCAGCATCTTTCTTATCCCAGAAAATATGCATCGGAACGTCGGGATGCCGGGCATGCCAGGCTTTTACTTCTTCTCCGAAACCACTGTTCAATAGATAGCCATGCAGGTAGTTGCCCTTACGTGAAGTTTTATTTATCACCTCTTTACGCAACAGTGGAGGAACTACAACGATCTTATCATTGGGTACTTCACGCATTTTCCTGAAAGACAAAGCCAGCATCTTCGTCGCACCGATAGCCGTCACACGGGTAAAGAATTTCAACAGGGATAAAGAAACGCTATTCAACTTTGGAAAAGAAAAGTCGGGATGGAGGAAAAGATATTGGTGAGCGACACAAACCATAACAGCTTTCGGACGGGTAAACAGATAAGTGAGCCCCGTCAGTAATTCGTAAAAGTTGACCACCACATCGGCTTCCGTCTCCCGGATCATCCGGTCGATATAACGAATGCTACCAGCATATTTATGTAAACGTAACAAATTATAACCGATACTACTCAACAGGTTCACCTGCTTGTTCTTAGCCGTAGGCAGAAAGTTCGGACTTTCGAAGTGATAGATCGGCACATTGATCTTCTCTATAAAAAACGACGGGATACGGCGGGCCGGACTTTTCCCGACAAGTACGCCAATAACCTGATGACCTTCGTCGGTCAACTTCTGACGAAGAGATAAGGCTTGGGTCAGATGGCCCCTTCCCTCTCCTTGTATGACAAACAGTATCTTCATATCACTTCGGCGTATAATACAGTTTTCGAAATTTTGTCCTCATCGGCCTCATATTCAGCCTTGTTGTAAGTCAGAATGCTCCATTCGCCTTGCTCGTTTTCAACCAGGGCAGTCATACTCTCCACCCAGTCGCCGGAATTGAGATAATGCACATTGTCATACCGGACATTGGCCGCCTGATGGATATGTCCGCAGATAATACCGTCCAGTTTTCTGGATAAAGCCAGTTTCACCAGCTCCTTTTCGAAGTCGGAGATGTAAGAGACAGCACTTTTTACCCGGTGCTTCACATGTTGGGAAAGAGAGAAATAGGGCTTACCTTGTTTTTCCCGGTTCCTGTTATAGATTTTATTCAGCCATAACAGGAAGGTATAACCTATGTCGCCCAGCATAGCGAGCCAGCGCATGTGGGTGGTCACTGTATCGAAGATATCACCGTGAGTCACCAGGTAACGCTTCCCGTGACTATTCAGCAGATAATCTTTGACTATAGAGATATTGGAAAACCGGAACGGGACCAGTTTATCCAGGAAATCATCATGATTACCACGTACATAAATAATCTTTGTTCCTTTCTTCTCCATCATCTTCATGAGGACTTTGAAGAAGTCGGTCTGCGCCTGCTTCCATCGCTTACCTGACTTCTGGAGTTGCCAGCCATCGATGATGTCGCCGTTCAGTATGAGGCGGTCGCAGTCGATATATTTAAGAAAATTGGTTACTTCTTTTGTCTTTGAGTGTTCGGAACCCAAATGAATGTCAGAAAGCACAACGGTCGGATAATATTTTCTTAGTTTCATACGTAAGAGATTTACACTGTACAAAAGAACCTGTTTACTATTACAGGGATGCAACAACCGTATGAAATTTACATATCGACGAGGATAAGGACTGATACACGCACTGACGATTAAGAATGCGCAAACTTGTCCGGGTGTTTTTGAGGTGTTGGAGCAGTTGAAGAGGGAGCTTTAGAAAAAGAAAAGGCAGCCGCTTGAAACAAGGGCTGCCTTATGGTTAGAGATTCTTTTCTGGTTATTCTTCCGCCTGGGTAGCTTCGTAAGCCTTCAACAGCTTATCCTGTACATCGGAAGGAACAAGTTCGTAAGAGGCAAACTTCATCGTGAATGAAGCACGACCACCCGTGATGGAGCTCAAAGATGTTGAATAGCTTGACATTTCCTTCAAAGGAACTTTTGCCAACAACTTTTCAAAACCTTTTTCACTGTTCATACCCATAATGATGGCACGACGACCTTGCAGGTCACTCATTACATCACCGAGATAATCACCCGGAACGGATACTTCTACGTCATAAACTGGTTCAAGAATCTTAGGTCCTGCTTCTTTAAAGGCAGTACTGAAGGCATTACGACCGGCTAGCATGAAAGAAATTTCATTACTGTCTACCGGGTGCATCTTGCCATCATAAACAATGATGCGCACATCACGGGCGTACGAACCGGTCAACGGTCCCTGTTCCATACGTGCCATAATACCTTTCAGAATAGCTGGCAAGAAACGTGCATCGATGGCTCCACCAACGATACTGTTAATAAATACCAGCTTACCACCCCAGTCCAAATCAATAGTTTGCGTATCACGTACGCTAATTTTAAATTCCTGTCCGCCGAAACGATACATATCCGGAGCCGGCATACCTTCGTAATAAGGTTCTACAATCAGGTGAACTTCACCGAACTGACCGGCACCACCGGACTGTTTCTTATGACGATAGTCCGCACGGGCCGCCTTCGTGATTGTTTCACGATACGGAATCTTCGGTTCGATATATTCGATCGGCAACTTATCATTATTTTCTATTCTCCACTTCAATGTGCGCAGGTGGAATTCTCCCTGTCCGGAAACAATCGTTTGTTTCAACTCCTTGGACTGTTCGATCACCCACGTCGGGTCTTCCTCACGCATACGGTTCAGGATCTCCATCATCTTTTCCGAATCGGATTCGTTAACCGGTTTCACGGCACGACGATATTTAGGATCCGGATATTTGATAAAGTCGAACTTATAGTCGCAACCCTTTCCGTTCAATGTATTACCGCGACGTACATCTTTCAGTTTCACGGTCGCACCGATATCGCCGGCAACCATTTCAGTCACAGCATTACGGGTCTGACCTGCAACAGAGAATAACTGAGCGATACGTTCTTTCGATCCACGATCGGCATTCAGCAGATCATCTCCTTCTTTTACTTTTCCTGATATCACTTTAAAATAGGAAACCTGGCCGATATGCGGTTCTACAGTCGTCTTAAAGAAGAACAGGCTGGTCGGGCCACTCGATTCGGGAGTAACTTCCACACCTTCGGTTGTCACCGGGCGAGGCATCTTATCTGTACACGGAACTACATTTCCAAGGAATTCCAACGTACGGCGCACACACATATCGCGTCCTGCACATACACAGAATACAGGGAACATACCGCGGATAACCAAACCGGCACGAATACCTGCACGCATATCGTCTTCGCTCAAAGTTCCTTCTTCAAAGAACTTTTCCATCAGCATATCGTCGTTCTCGGCAGCAGCCTCAACAAGAGCTTTGTGAAGTTCCATAGCTTTGTCCATTTCCTCTGCAGGAATTTCCAATACATCTGGAACGCCACCTTCCGGTTTCCAACGGTACATCTTCATCTTCAATACGTCGACAACGGCATTGAAAGAAGAACCTGTACTGACCGGATACTGGATCTGTACGATCTTGCTACCGAACTGATCTTTCAGCTGGGAGATAGTTCCATCAAAGTCCGCTTTGTCGTTATCCAACTGGTTAACAACGAAGATAACGGGTTTATGAAATTGTTCTGTATACCGGAACTGGTTTAATGTTCCCACTTCCACACCATATTGGGCATTCAATACCATCAGTGCCGTATCAGTTACGTTCAAGGCAGATACTGCTCCACCGATAAAGTCGTCCGAACCCGGACAATCGATAAAGTTCAACTTCCTGTCTTGCCATTCAACACTGAAAACGGTTGAGAACACTGAGTAACCATACTCTTTCTCAACCGGGAAATAATCGCTCACCGTATTTCCTGCTTCTACAGTACCGCGACGTTTTATAACTCCACCCTCGTAAAGCATTGCTTCAGCGAGAGTGGTTTTCCCAGAGCCCGAACTTCCCAGAATAGAGATGTTCTTAATTTCGTTTGTTTGGTATACTTTCATGATATCAGGTATTAATTGAGTTTAACAATAAATATCAACTACGTGAAATACTCACGAGGCCGCAAATTAGAGAATGTACAGGAAAAATGCAATTATCGCCCGGTGTTTGAGAACTATGTTATGCAGCAGGCTATGCTTATTGCATAGATCCGGCCTTATCCACTATGCCACATATCCGATTGACTAACACGGCAAACAGGTTGTAAGACCAGAGTTAAATTTAGCGGGTTACAGGAAAGTCATTGCTGAATATTTCCTATCTTTGTCGCCTTGTTTTTATTGCGGAGGCTTGCACTCTACTTATTTAATGGACATGAATTTACTAGAAAGAACAACTATATTCTGAAGTAAATATCTATAACTAGTATTTAATGATATACAAATTACGAACAGTGTTACTGGCTATCTGTTGTCACACTACATTCTTATATGCACAAACAACAGATCCGTCTTTTACCTATCATGTAGAAACAGGTGTCACTGCGGGGGGAGGCAATTATGCCCCACTCTGGTTTACCGCCAACAGGAACGGTCTGTCCAGCATTAAACCGAACAGTGCCTACCTGGAAGCCGGACTAGCCTTTAATAAAAAGCTGAAGCATCACTGGAACATACAAGCTGGCTTCGATCTGGCAACAGCGGCAAATAACACTTCTGCTTTTATTATCCAACAGGCTTATGCCAATATATCCTGGCAATGCCTGAGTATGAGTGTCGGCAGTAAGGAACGCGATCCTTTTGGGAAAAATCCGCAATTAAGCAGCGGAGGAATGGTAGAAGGGAATAATACCCGCCCCGTTCCCCAGGTAAGAGTCGGCATTGAGGAATTCACCAATGTGCCTTTTACCAACGCCTGGTTGAAAGTGAAAGGGCACATAGCCTACGGACGTTTTACCGACGACCGCTGGCAACGTGATTATGTCGCCGTCAACAAGCAATATGTAGAAGATGTATTGTATCATAGCAAGTCCCTCTTATTCCGTATCGGTAAAAAAGAGAAGTTTCCTCTCGAACTCGATTTCGGCATGATCATGGCGGCACAGTTCGGCGGAAAAGGATACGAATACAATGCTAATCGCCAAAGTAAACAGATATACACAATGCCCACAGGAGTGAAGGAGTTCTTCAATGTACTCATTCCCGGAAAAGGGGGCGACGATACTCCCTGGGGAGATCAGGTCAATATCCTGGGTAACCATGTGGGCAGTTGGAACATTGCATTAAGCTATTACCTGAATGACTGGAAATTCAGAGGATATTACGAACATTTCTTCGACGACCACTCCCAGATGTTCTTTGAGTACGGACGGTGGAAAGACGGACATATCGGCCTGGAAGTAACCTTGCCTCATAACCGGTGGGTCAGTACGTTCGTATGGGAAGGCCTGGCTACCAAAGACCAGACAGGTCCGATGTTGTACGACGGATTTGCCGGCCACTTCAGCGAATACCAGATCAGCGCGAAAGACAACTATTACAATAATTACTATTACCAAAGCTGGCAACATTGGGGCATGGGAATGGGGAACCCTCTCCTACCGGCACCGCTTTATAATGAAGACGGAAGTTTATTGTTTAAGAGTAACCGCATATTGTCACAACATATCGGCTTCAACGGAAATCCCTCGAAAGAAATAAGCTATCGCGTACTGATGAGTTACGCCAGACATTGGGGGACATACGATGATCCTCTGGACGAAGTCCGTAAACAGTTCAGTTCACTGTACGAAGTCACATACAGTCCACGGAAACTCCGGGGCTGGTCTATCTCTGCTGCACTGGGACTCGACCACGGCACTTATCTGGGAAATAATACCGGTGGCATGTTAGTAATCAAAAAAGAAGGGATCCTCCTGAAATAAAATATATGAAAGCAAGAATAAATAAGAACCTGAATATACTTATCATGCTTCTTTGCTGCATGATCTTTTCAAGCGGCTGCGAGAAGGCACCGATAAACGGCAATGCTGACGGACAATGGCAGTTGATGCATTTCGAAACGGCGGACGGAACCATTCACCCGTGCGAACGTATATATTATGCCATACAATTACAGTTGGTGGAAATCAGAGATAAAAGTGAGAACAAATACGGTACTTTCGTCGGCCGTTTCAACTACGACCAGGAAGCCGAAATGATTACAGTAAAAGAGTTTAGTGTCCCCTACAATACAAACACATTGGCCACTCACGAGCAGCTCCTGCCTTTTGGCATGGACAGTACGGAAACAGTATTCGACGTAATCAAAGCAGACGGTAAATCTTTAATTCTCCGGTCGGACTATGCAACGTTAACATTCCGGAGTTTTTGATAAGCAGCTTTTTTACCTACATTTGTTATCGAAATAACTAAATCAGTGCGATATGGCAGGTCTTTATATACACGTTCCGTTCTGTGCCAAACGATGTTTGTATTGCGATTTCTTTTCCAACACGGAAATGAAATACAAGGAGCCGTACGTGACTGCCCTTATCCGCGAACTGGAAATAAGAAAGGATTACATCGGCAATGAACCGTTAGAAACGATCTACTTCGGAGGTGGAACTCCCTCCCAATTACAAGCCACTGACTTCGAACATATATTTGATGCCATACAACGCTTATTCGACACATCCGGTTGCAAGGAGGTCACACTCGAAGCTAATCCGGATGATATGACACCCGAGTATGTTACCGGCCTTCGCAGATTTCCTTTCAACCGTATCAGCATGGGGGTACAAAGTTTCAAGGCGGAAGACCTGCGCTTCCTCAACCGCCGGCACGACCGGGAACAAGCCTTGCAGGCTGTTGAATTATGCAAAGGAAATGACCTCGCGAATATAAGTATCGATCTGATCTACGGCTTGCCCGGACAGACATTGAAAGAATGGGAGTCGAACCTCGACACGGCCATCCGACTGGATATTCCCCATATCTCCGCTTACCATTTAATATATGAAGAGGGAACCGCCTTATATAAATTAAAGGAAGCCGGAAAGATATCTCCTGTCGAAGAAGAGGTCAGCGTAACTCTGTTCACCTCCCTGATCGACCGGCTGACGGCAAACGGCTATCTTCATTACGAAATATCCAACTTCGCACGTCCCGGAATGATCTCCCGTCATAACAGTTCCTACTGGACCGGGAAGAAATACCTGGGAGTAGGTCCGTCCGCTCATTCCTACAATGGGGAAAACCGTCAATGGAATGTTTCTTCCCTTCCGGCCTATATCCGGGGAATTGAAAGCGGATCTCCGGAGGTAGAGGTGGAAGAGCTGGATATAAACACCCGTTATAATGATTTCATTATTACGGGACTTCGCACGATGTGGGGCGTCAATTTAACCGAAATTCAAGGACAGTTCGGAAATGACAAATTAATCTATTGCCAAAAGCAAGCTACCCCTTACCTCAAACAAGGACTTCTTATCGAAAAAGACGCAACCCTGACGCTCTCCCGCAACGGAATTTTCATATCGGATAGTATAATGAGCGACCTTTTATGGGTCTAAAATTAACAAAACAGGCCTCCGAAACAACGAAACAGGGGGTTATTCGTACAAATTCTGCACATTTTCACGATTTTTGAGAAATAAATAGTACAACATATTAAACTATTATCTATATTTGCCCTGTCAAAAAGCAGCAAATAGTGCCATATTTATATATAATATCAGGTTGCAACGGAGCAGGGAAGACCACAGCTTCATTTACAATTCTTCCAGAGATGTTGAAGTGTAAAGAGTTTGTGAACTCCGACGAGATAGCCAAGGGGCTTTCCCCTTTTAACGCAGATAGCATCGCCGTAGCTGTAGAAGCAAGCCGAATTATGTATAAGCGCATTAAAGAACTCATCGCAGCCGGTGAGACTTTTGCAATGGAAACTACGCTCGCCACCCGGTCAGTCGCAAATCTGATCAGGGAAGCACAAAGGGAAGGATATTATGTTACATTGTTATATTTCTGGCTGAATACGCCGGATCTGGCAGTGGAACGGGTAAAAATGAGAGTGGCAGCCGGTGGTCATAACATACCGGAGAGTACTATCCGCCGTAGATACGAGGCGGGTATTCACAATCTTTTTGAACTATATATCCCCATTAGTGATTATTGGATGGTAACAGACAATTCTATGTCTCCGATGGAAGTAATCGCCAAAGGATTCAGGAATGATAAAAAAGAGATATATAATTCGGATATTTACACTAAACTTGAACATCATGAGTGAACAAGAAGTAAGAGAATTTGAAGAGAATATAGTTAAAGGTGCCAATATAGCTTTTCAACGCTTAGTTAACCAGAAAAAGAAAGAAGACGGAGAATTAGTCTTCTCTCGCAACGGATATATTTTCCGCGTAAAGGCAGCTGACCTGGAAAAAGGCATATTTTAATTATATCAGATATAAAAAGAGCGAGTGATCTTTCGATCATTCGCTTTTTTTATGATAACAACTCCCATTATCCGATTATTCTACCAGATCCATTTCCTCCAACAGGTAACCGGCACCAGCATATTTATCGATCAGGAACAGGACGTAACGGATATCTACGATAATACTGCGCTGGTAATCCGGCAGGTATTGTATATCACCTCCTACACCTTCCCAGTTACGGTCGAAGTTAATACCGATCAGTTCTCCGTTTGCATTCAAAACAGGGCTACCCGAGTTTCCTCCGGTGCTATGTGTTGTCGCACTGAAAGCGACAGGCATTTTTCCATCCGGCATACCGTAACGGCCAAAGTCTTTTGCGGCATACAATTCTTTCAGACGAGCAGGAACAACAAACTCCCAGTTGGTTGAGTCTTCTTTTTCCATCACACCGTCAAGCGTTGTCTGACAACTGTAATAATCGGCATCCCGCGGACTGTATCCTTTCACCTGGCCGTAAGTCAGACGCAGGGAGAAATTGGCATCGGGGAAATTGGCTTTATCCTGATACATGGCCAATAGCCCTTTTACATACATCCGGTGAGCGATGGCATAACCGGCATCGAAATCCGCCAGAGCAGCATTCAGGTTAGACTTTTCTTCCTGCACTGATTTAGCAAACAGGATCATCGGGTCTTCTTCCAGTGCTTTAACGGAAGGGCGCGTTTTAAACTTATCGAAGTTTTCTTCACTACCATAGATAGATTTGTCGAACAGATAATCCACAAAACGGTCTACATCTCCTTTGAACTTCTTGTCGATCAGGGTAAAGTAAGCCGGTTGCGACTTAGCCGGAACCAAGCGGCGATATTCCTTCAACATCACTTTGGCAATCTTCTTGTCCACTTCGGGTGCGTAATCCTTATCGGCAAAACGGTGGTAGGCCATTTCCAGCAGACGTACCTGCTTCTGTTGTTCGCTGCGGTCTTTACCCTTCAAGGCTTCGCTGACAGCTTGAATATCCGAAGGCACTTTTGTGAATTCAATACCGCGCAGGATTGCTTCATCCAGCATCCAGCTACGGAAGCGAAGGTCTTTGCGATCGGAAACGATCTGTTCGATCGTAGATAAGGCTTCCGGATAATCAGACTCGTCATTATCCTGCGACCAGGCAATCAGGCGATCCTGCTCTTCCTTCTTAACCTGTTCGAAGTTACGTTTTTTTATCGCCCAATTGCTACCGATAGCATTTTTGTAAGCATTAGTCGATCCGGCATATTTGCTGGCGTACTGGATACGTACAGACGGGTCTTTCAGCATCTCGTCCAGCATCACTTCCTGACGAAGGTTGCGGACATTGATACGGACTGCATTGTCGATATCACGACGTTCGGCAACTTCCCAGGAGGTATAATACTTGTTTGTACGTCCGGGAAATCCCATCATCATGGCGTAATCGTCTTCTTCCACTCCCTTTATAGAGATCTTGAACCAACGCTTAGGACGCAGCGGAACGTTCGATTCGGAATATTCAGCCGGGTTACCGTTGGCATCGGCATAGACACGGAAAACGGAAAAGTCGCCCGTATGACGCGGCCACATCCAGTTGTCGGTGTCGGCACCGAACTTACCGATAGATGAAGGGGGAGCTCCGACCAGGCGGATATCCGAATAGATCTTCTTCGTGAACATATAATATACGTTACCGCCGTAGAAGGCTTTGATCTCCACTTCCGTTCCGGGGTTATCCTGCAGGAACTTCTCTCCTACCCGGGTTTTAGCCAGTCCGTTCAGGTATTTGGGAGAAAGGAAATTCATACTGTTCGGATCGGTATCTTTCTCGAGTTCCGCTTTCACGTAATCGGTGACATCTTCTATTTTGTCAATGAAGGTCACGGTCAGTCCCGGATTGGGAAGTTCCTGGTCACGGGTAGTTGCCCAAAAGCCGTCGGTCAGGTAATCGTGCTCCAGCGTACTGTGTTGCTGTATCTGGCCGTATCCGCAGTGATGGTTGGTCAATAACAAACCGTCCGGCGATACGATCTCACCGGTACAACCGCCGCCGAAGATGACAACGGCGTCTTTCAGCGAGGCAGAGTCGGGACTATAAATGTCGTAATCCTGCAGCTTCAAGCCCAGTGCCTGCATCTCCGGAAATTTCTGTTGCTTAAGCAAAGGAAGCAACCACATTCCTTCGTCGGCTACGGCCGGCAATGACAGAGCGGCAGCCAAAAGGGATAATAAGATTCTCTTCATAGTGTTTTATCGTTTAAATTAGTACTATTTCTTCGCCCATCCGGTATAAGGTTCTTTGGTAAGCATCGAGTTGTAATATCTCCTGTCGCCGCTTACCTCTTCCCCTATCCATTCCGGTATCTCAAATACTTCGTCTTCGGAAGCCAGTTCTATTTCGGCCATAACCAGACCTTCGTTGGCTCCGTGAAAGACATCCACTTCCCAGATATGCTTCCCTGCACGGACAAGGTGACGCACTTTATCGATGGCTCCCGGTTCGCATAACTTCAATAACTGTTCGGCATCCGCAAGCGGCACTTCCTGTTCGAACTCGTAACGGCTCAGTCCTTTTTCATCCGAAGGGCCTTTGATAGTCAGAAAACCTTTCTCCCCACGAATACGAACACGCACCGTGCGTCCGGGCTCAGAACAGATATATCCCTGTACAATGCGTTGCGCATCGAATACATCGGCAGAGAAGTCGCCTTTTACAATAAACTTTCTTTCTATTTCGGTAGCCATATCATTCTCGTTTATCCGGTTGTTTGCCGTATCAGGACGGCATCTATTCTAGTTTTCCCTTGCAGGAAAGTTGTTGCCGACGCTGTCGGCAATATTGTCGAGGGCGTCAGCAATATTGTCGACGACGTCGGCAAAGCTGTCGACACTGTCGGCAACAGATTTTCTGCAAGGGGAAATAGGATTCATACGGTACTTATCTGTTATTAATCAGGAGGTATCTTTACTTGATCGTTACCATAGTTGCACCGAATCCGTACTCACGGAAAGATGCATCCTGATAATAGTGTTGTTTGTATCTCGTTTTCAACTCTTTTTCGATAGCCTTACGAAGTACTCCGTCACCTTTACCGTGGATAAAGACAATCTTCTGTCCTTTATGGTTTGCGTACTTACCGAGGATTTCATGGAACTTATCCAGCTGATAAGTTAGCATGTCCGCGTTACTCAGTCCGTTTGTATTATCCAACAGCTCAGTTATATGCAGGTCGACTTCCAGGACGGCACCGTCAGACTTCTTCTTTACGATCGGCTGCGGGGCATGACGATCTTCACCGGCTTTCTGATACATGGCCTCTTTCAACTCCGCAGCAGAGACAAGCAATTCCTTTTCCGGAACGTCGTTACGCACGATGGAATAAACCAAAGCGTCTTCTTCGAAGAAATCATTTTCCATAAAGCAATGTTGCTTGTAAAACTTGACCGTATCGAGGTGCAATTCAACCGAGATGGAATTCTTCAGCGAGTAAGGTTTATCTTTCTTGAAAGCGATCAGCTGCACACATACGCGTTCGAGATCATTCAAGTCTTCTTTGCCGAACTCTTCCATAAATATCTTTGTGTTCGGTTCAACCAGACCGTTGTAACGGCTTATCCAACTATTGTTATGACGATTCATATAATTGAAGAACAGGTAATAGTTGCTATCGTTTATGAAATAGGCTTCATAGCCGCTATCCTGTATAACTTTCGATGGTTCGACCGGCAAATAAGCCAGATGGATGTTCAGGCGTTCGCCTTCGGGCGTTTCTTCCACCTTCACCTCTTCCTCTTTGGGCTGGGGTTTCGGCATCGGTTGCTGAACCTGGGGCTGAAGCTGCACACGCGGACGGTTAGAGCTATGCACCTGCATCTCGTTATCGCCACCGACAACAACACATTCGCGGATCAGGGCCGGAACTTCAAAGCCGTCTTCGTCTTCTACCAATACCTGATCTTTCCCTTTAAAACTACGTACAATGCCGCCTCCTGTCGTATTGAGGAAACGCACCTTATCACCAACCTTTATATTCATACTTATTTTATCTTTATATTCGTGTCGACAAAGATACTTCATTATACCATAATATCATACAAATTTGTACTTTTGCAGCCGGGTTCGGTAAGATCGTACCCCGTAATAATGAATGCAATGGTCACAAAAACTCAACAGATAAGTATCGAAGATTATAATTATTCGTTGGCCGACGAGCGAATCGCCAAGTTCCCGCTGCCGAAACGGGATGAGTCTAAATTGTTACTCTACCGTAACGGAGAGGTTAGCGAAAGTATCTTCAAGCAGATCACGGATTATCTTCCGGAAGGTTCACTGATGGTATTCAACAATACCCGCGTAATACAAGCCCGGCTACTGTTCCAACGTGCAACGGGAGCGCAGATCGAAGTCTTCTGTCTCGATCCTTCCGAGCCGCACGATTATGAACGGATCTTCCAGGAGACGGAAACCTGTTGCTGGATCTGCCTGATCGGGAATGCGAAGAAGTGGAAAGAACCTTGCCTCAGCCGGGAGATAGAGATCAACGGACAAAAGGTAACATTACGTGCTGAAAAAGTACAAAGTTACGGGGAAACGCACCAGATACGTTTTACGTGGGATGGCGGATTCAGTTTTGCCGAAGTGCTGGATGCTGCGGGAGAGTTGCCTATCCCTCCTTATCTTCACCGGAAGACAGAGGAAAGCGATCTAAAGACTTACCAGACGGTCTACTCCAAAATCAAAGGCTCGGTCGCAGCCCCGACGGCAGGACTGCATTTCACTCCGGAAGTGCTGGCTGATCTGGATGCGAAAGGGTTCGGTCGCGAAGAGCTGACGTTGCATGTGGGTGCCGGAACATTCAAGCCTGTAAAAAGCGAGACGATCGAAGGACATGAGATGCATACGGAGTTCATTTCCGTACGCCGAAGTACCATCGAACAGGTGATGCAGCATATCGGCCAAATCATTGCCGTCGGGACAACTTCCGTCCGCACGCTCGAAAGCTTGTATTATATAGGTATAGCGTTATCCTCCAATCCGGATGCGACTTCAGACGAACTGACCGTCAAACAATGGATGCCCTACGACGAAGCCAACAACCGGCTGACACCGGTCGAGGCGCTGCAAAACATCCTCAATTATCTGGATAAGCATGCCTTGAATGCTTTGGTCACATCTACGCAAATCATCATCGCCCCAGGCTATGAGTTCAAGATCGTAAAAGGCATCGTCACGAACTTCCACCAGCCTAAAAGCACCTTGCTTCTGCTTATCTCCGCTTTTGTCAAAGGCGACTGGAAAAATATCTACGATTATGCACTCGCTAACGATTTCCGTTTCCTTAGTTACGGGGATAGTTCGTTGCTGTTATAATATGATTGAATACAAGGTAAATGCAATATCCCTTCATTCCATTCGTTATTACTTATTATAAAGAATGTCTGGTGATGAATAAGAAGATTACTCCCTATATACTACTGTTTCTATCTGTATTGCTACTGTTTTCCTGCAAATCGGCCAAGCTGAGTGATGCGGAGGAGAAGCAACGCATTGGTGAATACTTTGAAGCAGCAGCCATTTACCGGAAAGTTTATACAAAGACTTCTCCCCAGAAGCGGGATCTTCGCGGATATATTGCCTATCGAATGGCTGAATGTAACCGGCTTATCAACAATACGCCGAGAGCGACAAGTGCCTACATGAATGCACTGCGCTACGACTACCCCGACAGCATTGTAAACCTTCGCCTGGGACAGATGTACCAGAGAAGCGGCAGGTATGCCGAAGCAATCCGCTACTATAACGAGTTTCTGAAACTAAACCCGGAAAGCGAACTGGCCCTGAACGGTATCAAAGGAAGCGAATTGGCTCCGCAATGGAAACAGAACCCTACCCGTTACACCGTTAAACGTATGGAGAAGTTCAACTCCCGTCGCGGTGAATTCTGCCCGATGCTATTCGGAGAAGCTTACGATCAGCTTTATTTCACCTCTTCCCGTACCCCCAAAGGAGCCGGGAAAGATAAAGAGGAAACAGTCAGTGCCATCACCGGAATAAGAAACAACGACTTCTTCCTGGTCAAGAAAGACGAACAAGGCAACTGGCTGGCTCCTATCGAACTGGAAGATGAAGTGAACACCGAATTTGATGAAGGAACACCTTCTTTCTCAAAAGACGGAAACACCATGTATTACACCTATTGCGCACAAGATCCGGAAGGACCGCGTACCTCTGAAATATACGTATCCACCCGTAGCAGTGCCAAATGGGGAAAAGGGACACGCGCATCCATCGTGAAAGACTCCGTAACCGCCCTGGGACATCCGTCTGTTTCTCCCGACGGGAAATATCTTTATTATGTATCCGATGCCGTCGGAGGCTTCGGGGGAAAAGACATCTTCCGTTCCAGACTCGTGGGTAGCGACTTCGGCCCGATGGAAAACCTGGGACCGGAAATCAATACTCCCGGTGACGAAATGTTCCCGTATGTCCGCGACTCCGTTACGCTCTATTTCGCATCGAACGGGCATCCGGGTATGGGCGGTCTCGACCTTTTCAAAGCCACCCAGGACAGTACCGGCAAGTGGCATGTGGAAAACCTGAAAGCCCCGATCAACTCAATGGGTGATGATTTCGGTATTACCTTCGAAGGGAACAAGGAACGAGGTTTCTTTAGCTCCAACCGCAACGACGCACGCGGTTACGACCACCTCTATTCATTCGAACTGCCAACCATCACGATATTTATCGAAGGACTCGTTTCGGACGTGGATGAATACCCGATCGAAGACGCCACCATACGCATTGTCGGTAAAGATGGCCTGAATGTAAAAGTTCCGGCAAAGAAAGACGGTAGCTACCGGGTAGAACTGGAACGCGACATCCGCTACGTAATGATGGCCAGTGCACGCGGTTACCTCAACCAGAATTTCGAACTGAAGACAGGCCCGGAAGAAAAGAACGAGACCTATATCGTCGACTTCTACCTCTCTCCGATCAGCAAACCGGTAGTGATCGAGAATATCTTCTACGATTTCGACAAGGCAACTTTACGCCCCGAATCGCAAAAAGCATTGGATGAAATGATCAAGATGCTGAACGATAATCCGAATGTGACAATCGAATTAGGAGCACATACCGACCGTAAAGGAACCGACCAGTACAACGAACGTCTTGCCCAGCGGCGTGCCCAGTCCGTTGTCGATTATCTGATCGCCGGAGGTATCGACAAAGAACGCCTGGAAGCCAAAGGATATGGTGAAAGCGTGCCGAAGACAATCAATAAGAAACTGGCAAAAAGTTTCGACTTTTTGAAAGAAGGGGATGTTTTGACGGAAGAGTTTATCCTGACACTCACTCCTGAACAACAGGAAATGGCCGATCAGATAAACCGTCGTACAGAGTTTAAGGTACTTCGAACAAACTATAATTTATTCTAACAGCGATTGTTATTCCGTTCTGCTTCGTGCCAGAACTTCGGAGAATGAGATAGGCCAGTCTATCGCGTTCATCAATGTTTCGAAGGCTACACGATAGTCGAACGGAACAACCATGTATTCGGAATACAGGTCACAAACGGCTAAGGCCAGCATCATCTTTGTGTTATAATGTACATTCTTCAAAACCGCTAAACTTGTCAACACAGATGCGTTGCGGGCCATTTCAAAATCCTGTTCCGTCAGGACGATTCTATCCTTCAGCTGCTTGTAATGAGGACAATCGGATATGGCAACACTGCCTCCTATACTTTCGGCGATATCCAGTAAAACACAGCAATCCGTTCTTTTTCTTTAGGATTCATATTCTAACTCTGTGCCGCCCCGTTTCCCTCGTTTGGCATTTTATATTATAAAGAAGCGTGGAAACTGCTAATCTATTATTCGGAACTGAGGTATCGCCAAACACCCATCGAACAAATAATAAGACAACAGCCCACGCTCTATTATATACATGAATATATATAACAAGCGTGAGCGTTTAGTTGCCTATTATCCTTGTTCGACTTGAAACTTGGCGATTTTCAGTTCCAAAGATAATATCTTAAACGCTTAACGTTGCCAACTGATGAAGAGCCGAAACTCAATGTCCGGCCAACATGTTGTCGGAGCAAAGATAACGAAAAGCAATAAAATATATTGATTGCAAAGAATTATTAACTACAAAAAAAGGGCACCGTAAACGGTACCCTTTATGCATCAACAGACAGACTTACTCTATCCGAATATCCTATAACTGAATTATTCTACAGTAAACTTATAAATACATTCGCTGAAGTACTTTTCTCCCGGGTTCAACACAACACTTGGGAAGTCCGGATGATTTGGAGAGTCGGGATAATGTTGGGTTTCCAGACAGAATGCGCCGCGGTGGGGATATAATACACCGTGTTTACCGGTATCTTTTCCATCCATGAAGTTACCTGTATAGAATTGTATACCCGGTTCATTTGTATAAACCTCCAAAGCAATGCCGCTGGTCGGAGAATAAGCTTTTGCAGCCAATACGTTCTTATCACCCTTTGCATTCAATACCCAGTTGTGGTCATATCCACGACCGAAAACCAACTGATCGAACTGTTCGCCGATATGTTTTCCGATAGCCACCGGAGTACGCAGGTCGAGCGGAGTTTCAGCAACAGTGCTTATGCCTGTCGGAATCAGCGTTTCATCAACCGGAGTAAAATTGTCTGCATTGATCATAATTTCCTGATCCAATACATTAGATCCGGGAACGCCCGACAGGTTGAAATAGCTGTGGTTAGTAAGGTTCACCACTGTTTTCTTATCGGTAGTAGCTTCATATTTGATATCGACAGCGTTATCATCTGTCAAAGTATAAGTTACCTTTATATCCAGATTTCCGGGGAAACCGGCTTCTCCATCCTTCGACAAATAAGTTAATTCCAGAGACTGGTCGTTCAATTGTTTAGCATCCCACATACGGGTATGATATCCCAGAGGACCACCATGCAGACAATGATTACCGTCATTAGCCGGAAGTGTATACTCGGTATCATCCAATGTGAATTTAGCCTGGTTGATACGATTACCATAACGTCCGATCAGCGCGCCATAATTACCATCTGAAGCAACGTATTTACCTACGTTGTCATATCCCAATACTACATCGGTCATATTTCCCTTCTTATCAGGAACCATAACAGAAACCAAACGGCCACCATAGTTGGTAATGCATGCTTCTGCACCATTCTTATTCTTCAGCACGTATAATGCAGTTGGTTTACCTTCCACTTCTGATACGAAATCAGATTTCAATAACCCGGAGAGTGTAGCCTCTTCTTTCTTTTCGGCGCACGACAGCAATAAACACATTGCCATGACAGCCATACATAGTCTCTTCATTTGAAAATTAATAATTTAAAGTGTTTTCATTACAGATGAGGGCAAATATACACTTTTCTCTGAATAATATTTGCCTCCGTTAAGATAAAATTGCGCTAATAAAACAGAAACCTCCCCGGAAATGATCCGGGGAGGTTTGTTTTTGTCTGTCTTTGCTCTTCACAGAGATCGAACAGAAGAACTTTATTTCATTACTTTAGTATTAATATCTACCGCTTGTTCGCCTGTCGCAGGGTAATTGGGGTAAGGGCGGTTCGCAAACCGCCCCTACGACACGCGGTAAACAATTTAGAATTATTTGATTATAAATAAGTCCTTATTTTACGATTGCTTTTACAGCGGCTTCGCCTTCTACGGCTACTACTACTACACCGGCAGGTGCAGAGATTGTAGCGTTGTCAGAAGAGATTACTGCGTTAGCTACTGTCTGGCCAAGTACGTTGCTGATTACAACTTTCTTACCTTCAGCACCCTTGATGATAACTGCACCGTCTGTTGCTACAACACTAATTGAAGATACTGTAACATCTTCGTTAGCTACTGCATCACGGTCTTCGTTTTCGTTGATACCGAATACATCACCGTTTGCATAACCGTTAACAACAACTACTGTACCGTTGATCCATTTCAGGTAACCTTCGTTAGAGGCATTGTCTTTAGCTGTCAAATCACCATTCTTATAATCTTTGTACTGAGTCTGGATCTTGAATGTCTTATCTGATTCGTTGGCAGGATTTACATAACGGAATGCAAACTTAGCTACATTGAAGTCAGGAGTATCCATTAACAGTTTTACAGCTTCGCCACCTTTACGGTTGATGATCAGAGTATCGTTAATATGCATTGCATCTACGAACGAAAGTTTAGCCAAATATTCACCAGCTTCTGTTCTGTTGATGTACGGATTGTTATGCAGGTGAGTTGCACCATAAACGTTAGCTGTATCGATCAGGTTGATCAAATAACGTCCTTCTACCATACGGTCTGTTCTCGGGTGACCCGGAACTGTACAAGTGTCAGGATTGTGAACTTTAGCATTTACAGCTAACAGATACTGCCAACGAGTGTTTTCACCTCTGTTGATATAAGCTGTATCAACAAACATAGAAGGATTGATCTTGTCGAACTGATAAACGTTATCAATGTTCAGGAAGCTCAATGTATCGTTGTCTACAACAGACTTAACATCACGTTTTTCATACAATACCTGAGCATCGTTTTCTTCACGGAAGATGCTAACCTTTTCTCCGAAACCATTTTCTACGAAGTGGTATTCAGGAGCGTCAACAGGTGTCAATTTGAACAAGTCGTTAGAGTTGATCTGTTCCCATGATTCTTCAACCTGAACCTGACCATTCTTTTCAGTAGTTGCGCCGAACAGTTTCTTTGTCAAATCCAATTCATAATGAGCATCGTCACCTGTACCCACTTTCTTGATACCGATGATATTGAACAAGCCGTCAGCTCTTTTCTTCAGTACGAATGCATAAGCAGACAGATCATTTTCATTTGTCAACTTCACA
This sequence comes from Parabacteroides timonensis, assembly GCF_900128505.1. Taxonomy (NCBI): domain Bacteria; kingdom Pseudomonadati; phylum Bacteroidota; class Bacteroidia; order Bacteroidales; family Tannerellaceae; genus Parabacteroides; species Parabacteroides timonensis. Next base: position 763,774 of record NZ_LT669940.1, on the reverse strand, counting down.
GAGTTAGGATCGCAATACATAGCATCTTCGTCCAAAGCTAATTTTTCCGGAGCATAAGTCATATACTCATCGTTAGCAACATTCTGGAATGCATAAGTCGGGATCTTCATTGTATCAGGCTGAGCTACATAGTCGCCATCTTCGTCATATTTACCATAGTTGTTGATCAAAAGAACTGTATCTTTTGTAGCAACGACTTTCCAGTTTACAGAATTAGCAGTTTCTTTAGTAAGACCCAAGAGGTGTTTGCCTTCGTGGTTTTCAGTTACATAGAAGTCTGTTGTTTCTGTAGAAGCGATAGCCATCTTATACTGTGTATCTTTGATTTCGTCGTTCTTGTAGTTTACATAGTAATCTTTAGAAACCAGTTTCAAATCAACACCATTGATAACGAAAGTATCTCTTACACCACCAGAGAAAGTACTAGTTCCGCCATTATAAACAACTGCATATTTGTTTGTCTTAGCATCGATCAGATACAGAGCAGAAGCAGAGAAAGAAACATTCTTTTCACGGTTTGTGAACTTGAAGTTGTATTCTGAATCATTTTCCAGAGTTACAGCCCACTGACCTTCCGGTTTAGATTGCAGATATCTGTCGGCTTCAACTAAATCCATCTTGTTTCCAGCCTTGTTGTCAAGACCTAATACTTTACCGTCTTTAGCAGCAATGTTCTTGTCTGCTGTTGCAAAAGTAAATGTTACATATTTGTTTAACAACGGGTTGTTCTTTTCATCAACTTTACCGTTAACCATGTTTGTTTTGCTAAGAACAGCAGTCAAGTCTGTTTTAACAACATCAGACTGAACAGCAGTCAAAACCGTACCTAAGTCTGTTGAAACGACAGTCAGGTAAACATTCTTAGTAGCTACAGTTGAAGTAATAGCAAGCTTATTGTTTACATTAGAAATCTTAAATTGAGTAGCATCATCCTTCTTATCTACAAATTTCACTTTGTAGGGAGCATCAGTAATATTACCCCATTGTTCAGCAACAACAGTCAAATATTTCTTACCTGACATCAAATAGAATTCTTTCGCAGTAGTAGCTGAGGCAGAAGCTGTTAACAGCTTTTCACTTACAACATCACCATTGTCGATAGCTTTATCTTTAGCATCAGTTAATGTTAAGATGAAACCATCACCTAAGATTTTGTTAAGATCAGCTACTGTATATTCTTTTGTCAAGCCAGCATCACTCTTTGTATAGTTGATTGCAGCAGTAGCATTTGCGCTTCCACCATTTGTTACATCCAAAACAACAGTTTTCAGTGAGTTATTCAATGCTGTTGATGTACCTGCCACAACATTCACACCATCAGCAACAACAGCGAAGTTTGTAGGAACTTTTGAATTAGTTTTACCAACTGAAGCATTGATAGCAGAGGCAACATCCAATGCGCTTGCACCTTTAATAACCAATGATTTACTATCAGCTTTAGAGCTTTCAAGAACATCAACTACAGCTTGAGGTAATTCTTCATTATAAGTAACCTGTGCAGCATAGTAATAACTGCTATTACCAGAGGCAGTTCTTTGATCCAAAAAGTCAATTGCACAATCTTTAAAAGTATTGTTTTTAGCAATCTTAGCTGTTACATTCTGAGAGGCGGCCTCTAAACCAATAACTCCAAATGCAGCAGAACAGTAAGAAGAACCAGCAGACTCTTTAGCAAATGTTTTCGCAGTAATTGTATTGCCTGTGATGTCAAATGTTGCAGCCTGAGCTTTTGTTGCTTTAACGAAAATACCATAAGTCATGTAATTTTCAGGAACCAAACCTTCCTTAATTACATTATCCTTAATTGTTATTTTTGTCAGATCATCAGTCCCTGCATTTACATAAATAGCAGTTTTTTCAGATGAAGTAAAACCCTCTGAGTTATTAACAATAGTCATTCCTTTAATTGTTACCTCGTCTGCTTCTACTGTAATATGTCCAGTAAAGGTAACACCTTTCTTAGCAGTAAAAGTTGTACCATCTGTTTTGAGTACAATATACTTCTTAGCTGCATCAACTCCCAATTTTGACAAATCAACATCCTCTGTCAAAATGATTTCTTTATCATCGCCTGATAAAGTCACATCTTGAGAGGAACCAAGAAGAGTCTTAAAATCTGCTTTGGTATACTCTTTTGCCAAAGCATCTCCACTCCACAACGAACCAGCCAAAACCAGACTCGCTGCCATTAACGTAGAAAACTTTTTGTTCATAATCAATAAATTTAATATTAATAATAGTGTTACTAAAAACTCCTTTACAGCCCTTCTTTTATGGGCGAATTATATGTAATGACTAGAAAAAACGGTCGTTTATTCTCGCCATCACTAGGTGGGGTATTTGAGTTTGTCATGAAAAGGGGTAATTTCATACTTATCTTTCTATCCAATTGATAAGAAAGCATATAGAGAAGGAAAAAAAATTATCAAAAGAATTGTAGGTTTAAAACTTATGCTTACTTTTGTTGACGGAAATAAACGACCGTTTTTTCTAGTCACTACATATTTCTGGTATAATCATTGCTTTTCAAGGAATAAATACCCAATAATTACATTCTGAATTATAGGAAAACAACAAGGTATATATAATAACGTACGCACGTACATTAAATATATTACACAGTACAATACCTGATGTTTTTCAGCGACTTCCTATATTATTTTCAGAAGATGGTTACAACTAAGCATTTTCATCACTATCTTTAAGGTTTGAGAAGGTGATAATTAATGGCTTTTCTTAGGAGTTTTTAAAAAGTAAGGCTTGCTTTGCAAATACGTAAGGCAGGCCTTACTCTTTTGCAAAGCAGGCCTTACACATTTGTAGTCCATACCTTACTTTTTTCAATATAGTATGCTTGGGGCTTAATTGTAGTATAGAAACACCTTAGATATAGTGATGACACGGCTTAGTTGTTACAAGATTAAACGAACGAAGATTGGAAGATGTTGTACAGGACTTGTATACACTGATTTAAAAACAAAAGAAGCCGCTCCAAGACAATGCCTGGAACAGCTTCTCCATACAGTTCATTCCCTTAAGGGGGAAAGGGAACAAAGCAGAATTACTTCTTAATAATACGGACAGTCTTCGCTTCGCCGTTATCCAGAACGATACGAACCAAATAGTAACCGCTACGCAACTGGCTCAGGTCGATTACCTGTTCCGGTTTGTTGATAACCTTCTGTACTCTACCGGCTGCATCGATCACGATGATGGCATCTACAGGAGATTCGGAAACTACTGTTGCATTATTTTCTACCAAAGTAGGATACAAACCTACGCCTTGCAGGGTGATCGATTCGTTGCCTACCGTACCCAGCTTCACATTGAAGGTGACAGAGTCACGACTTGCCAGGTGGTTGGTCGATTCGGGAATTGTGATGTACAACTTGGTTATACCTTCATTCTTACCGATCACATGCACACCTTCGATATGGTTTCTCGTACCTGCGACAGCGATGTTTTCAACTGTGTAAGCGATTGTTGCCGGAGATTCGCAGGAAGCATACAACAGAACAGAGTCGCCAACGGTGATCGATGTAGACTCGACAGACCATTCAAGGCCGGCGGCTGCTTTTGCGATATTCAACTTACCAGGAACCAACGTCACGGCATAGTTGTCTTCTTCAGAGCTCAGACAGTCGATGATAAGGTCGTAAGAGCCTGCGTTGACAGGGTTAACCTTGGTCTTCACTGTGTAGATGAAGTTGAGGGCATCCGGGTTGTCGTTGCCTACGAAGCCGGTGTATACCGGTTTCAGTTCAGGTATTTCATCACCGTAAACGATATCTACCGTACCGGCACTGATTGTCAGTGTAGCTTTCGAAACAGTCAGGGTTCCGGTTCCGCCTACCAGGGTGTAGTTGTCGCCCGGATCGCCACCTTCGACATACAGGGTGTAATTTCCTGCACCGGTTATTGTTCCTGCCACTTTTACCGTAGGAGCAGAAGCGGCTTTGAAGTCGTCGCTGCCGATAAATCCGGAATAGGTATATTCGAATGATTCAGGGATTGCTTCACCGAATGCAACCAGGGCATCTTTCGGTTTCACGATTACTTCGCGCGGTTTGATCTGCATCTTTTCTTTGCGGACAAGCAGGTCGGAACCGTTATGTTTCACGAAGATGGAGATGTTGTAGATACCAGCTGCAACCGGCAGTTCAGGATCACCGTTGTAAGTAATGATCGGAGTATATGTCTGGATACCCTTGAGGTCGGTCAGCTTCACATCGGCTTCTTTACCGGTTCCGTCATAATCGAATACCATGTTACCCAGGATCACGTTGAAGTCTGCTTCATTCTTCAAACGCAAGACTTTGAATACTTCCGACTTCAAGGCTTCTTCCTGTCCGGACTCTGCATTGTAGCGGGCAGTGATCGTTACGCCTTCGTCGCCTGTCAATGCTTTCGCACGCAGATACCAGATGCTTTCTACCTTTTCCACCTGGATCAAAGCCGGGTTGGATGATTCGTAAACGATCTGGGAGCCTTCGGCTATTACGGTCGATCCCTGTTTAACGACTGCATTCAGACGTACAAGGTCGCCCACGATCAGTTCGTTCTGTATCGGAGTCCAAACCATCACATAGCTATTATCCGGATATACCTGATAACGGGCTTTGCCTACGATGGTGATTTCGTAGTTCGGATTTACCTTGTTGAGTTCGGTAATACCTGTCAGTTCGTATGTTCCTACCGGCAGAATACCTTCCGGACGGTTGTTGATAACCAGGTTCTTGATACGGTTGCCGACAGCAACGGTAGCCGTAGAGTCGAGGCTGTTGGCCGATTCATCCAATTTGAAGCCTTCGTAAGAGATAAACTCTTTCTGGATTTCCGCTTTGTTGAATTCGGGATCAGCCGAGCCGAATGCTCTCTTGATGGTATCCAGACGGATAATCAATGGAGCTTTGGCAACTTCAAGACGTACACTGTCGTTCGTCATAGTGCCCGGAACCAGTGTGTTCATAATCAGCTTATAGTTACGATCCTTTGCCACGTACGGCGGTTGGATTGTTTTATCTTCGGTAATAACCTTGATATGCAGGGTGTCGTTGTAAGAACCTGCGTGCAGGGTATTATCGGCAGCAACCGGCTTAACGACTACTTTCGGCATGAAGTCGATAATGTCGTCAGGAGTAGTTGTTGTCTGATATTTAACATCGAAGCTGGCGAGGCCGCGTTTCTTTTCGGCATCGTTCGGTTCGAAAGTCCAGGTCGTATCCTTATCGGCTTCACCATATATGCGGTCTACGATCACTTTCCAGATGGCCAGAGGACGCTGATTTATCAGGAAGGTTCCGTCTACTGTTTTGAAAGCGTAGTTCAGAGAAGATACTTTGTCTGCATTGTCTACCTTGGCGACATACAGGCTGTCTTCTTTCTGGTTCGGCTTCTCACGCTTCAGGTTTACTTCGGTCTTTTCGGTAGCCTTGCGTCCTTCATAATCGAAGTATCCGGCAAGCGGAGCCACTTTGAAACCTCTGTCGCCTTCGGCTGTTGCGGAGATGTAATTCAGCGCCTCTACTGCTTTCGAGAAAGCATAGGAAGGAGCTACTGCAGCCGGTTTCTCTGCTCTCTTCTTCAACCAGAAGAAGCCGTCAGGATTAGGTTCACCATAGATTTTCTGCATTACTTTCACTGGCTTTCCATCTACGGAAACTTCCGAATAGGCGTCGAATACGGTGATTGTGATCGTATCTTTCTTCACTTCGTATTTACCGGCAGCGATTGCCTGGATGTCGTAATTAGATAATCTCCATTCAACATCTCCTACCGCCGCTTCCGTCAGTTCGTAGCTGTATGTGCCGACATCGCTTTTCGGTTTGTTTACCGCAGCCGATATAGCAGTATGGGTAACAGCCAGGTTGCCTGTCAGTAATCCCGCCAATGTCTGATCGTTCTTCAATGTACCATCGGTAATTAGAAGCTCACTACCCGGAATAGTCAGGATATTAGCTTCGTCATACAGACGGGTACTATCGGGAACAGCCAAGGTTAGAGGAGCTTTCTTTACAGTCAGCAGACCTCTGCCATCCGGCCAGGCTTCCGACCAAACCTGCAGATTCAGTGTATAGTTGGCAGCTTGTCCCCCGCTCAATCCGATTATATAGAAACCGGGAACCGAGTTTTTATCTGCTCCTGAATAAGATACCGTAGGCAACACATTCACCTGCGAATTGGTAAAGATCGCTTCCGTTTCGCCATTCACAAAACCGCTGAACACAAAGTCTTTGGCAGACCAGGGCGTAGCCGGGTTCTCATCACCGTAGAAACGGCTGGTGTCGCGGGCTGCGATATTCAATGTAGCTGGGCTCACCGTTAAAGGCTGGCTGGTAAAAGCACCGGCCCGGTTACTGACAAAGAATACTACATTCGGATTGTTATTATACTGAAAATATTCAGTCAGGTTATTGGCTACGAAACCTAATGTCTCGCCACCGCTCACTGTCGGAGTAGCCGAAAACTTCAGGATATCGATCGCCTGCGTCTGAGACTTGAATGATACTCCGGAGCCAACACTTCCATGTACACTTCCATCCCCATTCACATAGAAATAGTTGAAACTGGCTCCACTGATACCCGCGGCAGCCGTACTCAGGTTGTCACCATAAGTCATCGTCAGCGCAGTATTTGTATTGAAGCTTACGTACACAGTATCGGGTACAGCCGTTTGCGCCTGCATGATACCGCCTGAAACAAGCATCAGGGGAAGCAGCATAAGCTGCTTCCTCGATGTGAATATTGATTTAATATATTTCTTCATACTAAATTAGTTTTACAGGTTACTTCTTAATGATCTTCACAGATTTGAAGGTTCCGTCTTCCAATGTTACATTGAGCAGATAGATACCTGATCCAAATGTCGACAGATCAATAACAGATCCCGGTTTGCGAATAACAGTCTGTAATGTTCCGTTCATCGACAGCAGTTCAACCTGCTTGATTTCAGACGGAGCAGCCACTGTGACAGTGTTGGTAAACAGTCTCGGATATACATCGATCTGGTCTGCAACGACTAGGTTTTCATTACCTACCGACAGATATTCATCCTCTACAAGGAATGTTATCACCACAGGTTCAGCAGCGTTGTAGTTTTTATTACCATGCTGCATAGCTGTAACCGTTACCGTACCGGAAGTAACCGGAGTCAGTATCCATGCGTCACCGATCTGGTTTACATAAGCAACCGCATCGTTAGACGAATTGAATGTAACCGGAAGTTTACTTGAAGCAGTAGCCGTAAAAATCACATCACCGCCTTCTACATCTATTGTAGTTTCCGGGCTCCAATTGATTTTCTGTGAAGCAGCCAGCAGGTTGTATTTACCGTCTACATAAGAAACTTCGTAGTTATCAGATGTATAATTATCAGAGAAAGTGATCGGGTAAACACCTGCATCCGATGTACGCGTTACAGTCGAACTGATACGCGGAGCGAAACCGAGGTCTTTCAGCGTTTCACCATTCACGAAGCCGGTAGCTGTGTAGGTCAGTTCTTCCAGATCCTTACCATAAACTGTTTCTTTGTTATCAGCCTGGATAGTCACGGCTGCTTTACTAACATTCAATAGTCCGGACACATAAGTAATCACATAGTTACGACCGAAGTCCTGAGCAGAATACGGAGTCAGCTTATATGAGCCGGCTTTACCGTTGTATCCTATCAGACGAACAACCGGAGCCTGGCCAACCAGGAAGTCTTCGCCGTTCAGGAAGTCACTCTTGTTATAATCGTATGCATTCGCGTAAGCGGGTTGTTCATTACCGTACTGAATATTGAAGCTGCGGGCTGTTACCACAACCGGCTTCGGAGCGATCACCATCTTGTTCTTAGCGGTGTAAGAATAAGTGACGGAACCGAGCGTAGCCTTCACCGTTACAGTATATACACCGGCGTCTGTCGGTGCATCCTGGGTAGACGGATACAGGGTCGGAACAGAACCTAACTGGTCACCTTCGTAATAGATGCTGAAGTCTTTCACAGCCTCACCTGTTTCCACGTCGGTTACCTTCACGCTTACTGCTCTCGGGTTGCTGTCGTAAATGCTGGTCACATTAGATATGATTACATTTACTTTGGCTGCATCACCTTCCGGAGCGATTACTTTGATCGTTCCAGTTACAGGAGTTGCATCTTCGTAGGTATCATCGCCATCGGCAAATACTGTGATGGTCACATAGTTGTCACCTTCCGTACGTACATTACCGGTTACAGCATAAACGCCTCTTGCTGTTTCAGACAGGATCACGCGTTCGCGATCGTTGCCCGACAGTTCGTAACGGATATCGTAGATAGACGGTTTACCGTCGGCTTCCGATTTCAGATAAGCTGACAACTCAACTGTTTCACCTACCGGGATTATCAGGTTGCGCTGATCTTCCGGCCAGATGATTGTACGGCGGATCTTATCGATAGACAAGGTTCCGTTTTCGTGAGTTACCGTATAATTACGTGCTTCCCCTTTTACCGTGAAGTAGATATCGTATGTACCACGTGAGTCGGATCTCGCATCTGTCGCGATCTTCGGCATCACAGAGAATACATCCGCCAGGTTTTCATATTCATTATTCTTCAAACCGATGTATTCGATTTCAAGATCCGGATTACCACCACCGTAAGGACGGTTGTAGCTCTTCGCACGTACGGTCAGCGGAGCCGGCGTTACCGTCAGGCCTGCATTGATAAGCGTAGCAGCGGAGATATTGAAGTTCGGAAGCAGGGCTGCGATCTGGGTAGCTGCCGAAGATGTAAAGCGCAACTCGTATGTGCCGACGTCTGTCTTCTTATTAACGCCCGACAGGTCGAGCCAGCTTGTACGGTTTACTTTATCTGCATTCAGCAACTTACTGATCTCTGCCTGGAAGGCTTCGGATAAGTCGCCTGAAACTTGTGCATATACATCAGCATCTGTTGCCTCTTCGCCATATTCGCGTGTAACGGATACTTTAACCGTTAAGTCGGTTGCCGTCAGCGGAGCCGGAGTAACAGTTACTTTAGCCTCTGTTTCACTTGCCGCGAACTTAACGCCGACAACCGGAGTAAACATACCTTTCACCATTGCATCGACTGCACGTATCTGGTAATCGCCTACCGGAGCGGTTGCTTCATAAACGTCTGTATCGAGCGGATCTACCGTTTCAAACAGGTCGATCACATTCTTTTCAGCCTGTAGTGCAGCAGCATTCAGTTTCGGTACTGTTGCAAATACAAGTTTCGTATTCAAGTCGGAATCTTTAGTAACGACTGTGCCGTACACTTTTGTATAAGCCTCTTCAGCTGCTTTCACTTCTACTGTTGCCGGAGCCACTTTCAGGTTAGCCAGGTCAGTATCCAACTGGATTTCGAAGTTACCGATAGCCGCTTTCAATGTTGAAGCGTCGACGATACGAAGTTTATAATTACCATTGGTTATATTGTTCTTTACAGAGTCGACCAGGACACTGTTTAATGTATTACCGTGGAACCGGAGTTTACCTTGGCCGTTGTATAATGCCCAATGCAACTTATCTTGATTGAACAACTGATTCCAACGCGCTTTCGTCATCGCCGATCCTGGATTTTCAGGATCTTCCTTGATAGTAACAAAGTCAAATCCGAAATCTTTATCGGCTAACGTCAGGTTGGTCAATTCATACACCGGCTTACCTGCCACGATTGTCCATACACCTTCGAGCTTTTCTTCGTTGAATGTAACAACGATACCCGGAGCAACAACCTTCACAGCGTTGACAGCGATCGTATAGTCACCGACTTCGACTTCTGCACCTTCGATAGTATATACAAATGTATAGTCGTCGGAGGTCAGATCCACTTTATAGTTATAATCACCAATTACAGGATTCTGTTTGTCCATTTGTTTATTGGTGGTCACCAGTTCAACCGCCAACGTATAATCACTCTTGATCTTCGCACCATTCAATGCAACGATATCATCGTTGATCATCTGTTCGATCTCTGCCTTTGTCGCTTTACCGAATGTAAATGCAGCTTTCGCGGCTGTTTCTTCTTCGGCTGTAGCGGCCAGATAAGTAGGCAATGTGATAGTCAGTTTACGCTGACCGATCTGAACAGAGTTCTGTACATTATGGAAGTTACTGCCAAATTGGTTGTCAAGCAGGAAGTTCGACAACAGGTTCGCATCAAGTACATCTACCCTGTAACCGTAATCACCGTTCTTCGGCAACGTTTCTGTTTCTTCTGCTGAACAATTAGCATTAGTAAACATAACCTTGAACAGATCTGCCGGATTTTCGAAACAAGTATATGTACTTAACAAGCCTTCGTTAGCAGCCAGGAACTGACTGAGGATGTCAGCTTCGATAGCCACTTTACGTTTTCCATAACGATACGTGATATCCGTCGGGAATGTAAAGACAACCGCAGCTTTGCCAACAACCAGTGTCTTCAGACCGTCTTCTCTTATTTCGATGTTATCCGTTACCTTCTGAACGAATGCTACTGAATAAGTATAAGTCTTGGCAACGGTTGTTCCTTCTTCTTCTATATTATTGATAGTAACTGTAAAGCTCTTCAGAGGTTTAACACCTGTCTTAGCTACCAGTTCGAAGAATTCTTCGTTAGCCGGATCTTCCAGTACTGCTTTCTTTATGGAGTCAAGCAAAGCGATTTTCGTATTGATGTCTCTGTAAGTGACATTCACTTCCGGTAAAGTAAGCGTACATTTAGCTTTTACTATACGGAGAGCCAACTTCGCGATCACATCGTTTCCGTTCTTAGTCAGGTGGATGCTGCCCGGTGCCGTATAATTTAATGTATAGTATTCAGAGAACTGGGTATTAGCACCAGCAACCACTTCGTAACCATACAGGTCGGATACCTGCGGATAACTTTCACCGGCGATACGTACCGGTACGTCTCCAGTAGAAGTTTCGTTGTTGATCAGATACGTTTTCACACCCCAGTTATTCAGGTCAGGAACTGTAACGCGGTCTGCACCCGGAGTCAGTCTGAAATCATTCAACAAGTCTTGTGCATACTCGTCAGCAGTCTGTCCGAACGGACGTTCCCACAGAGGCAGTTGCACATTGATCGGCAACGGGTATTCCGCCAACGACTGACCGTTGTCGATTAATCGCACCGAGCGAAGATAAGTTGCAGTTGTATAACCAAATAATTCTATCGGAATGATAAGACCTCCGTCTTCATTAGAGACTTCGATCTTCTGGATATTGTCATTCGGATTGAATACGACAGTATACGAATAAAGATCTCTGCCGATAGCAGGAACTAATGTTACGCTGGAGATATAAGCCCCCTTCATATCCGGATTCTTCAAAAGCAGGTCAGCCAGGATCGCTTTTTCGATCATATCGTTGGATGCACCTTCTTTCTTGAACTCATACTTATACAGTTTCACTTTAGCGATCGGACGCGGAGTGATGTTTACAATACCTTCAAATGTTGACGAGCTATGTGGCTGTCCGTTCACTGTTACTTCCGAGAAGATAACATCCAGTTCAGAACTTAACGTTACCCGGTAAGTAGCCGTACCCATATTTTCCGTGATCCGGTTATTGGTGATCTGTACATTAGTTATATGCTCTGCAATAAACGGATTTGCCAGATAGATGAAGTCTCGTACTTTATCTGCTACTTGTGTACGCGTCATGCCTTTCACATATTGAACGGTATATTCACCGAATGTGAAATCGATAGCTGGACGAGGAACGATAGCGATACTTTTTGAGTAAGTGATTTCAATAGTCGTACCTTTATCAACCACGTTAATCCGTTGGTTGGCCGGTGTTTCTATTTCCTGCAAAGTAGCACTCTTGGTGATAGTGATCTTATAGCCGAACGAATTGTCTGTTTCAGCTATCGCATTCTTATTGCTCAGGTCATTATTGATCAGGCGAACAACGAATGTTTCATTTCCTAATACACCTGCATTACGAACCAATAAGTCGCTCTTGATACGGCGGATAACCGCATTCGGAGCCATATCTTTTTCGTAATTGATCTGATAGTTGCCCGGATAAGCCAAAGAATGAGTCGTAGGCAATGTAGTTACGAACAACAGTGAGTTCTTGAACGAACAAACATTACCGTTGACAGTCAGGTTGGCAGACGCCACATTACCATTCGTTACAAAATTCAAATCGGTCTTTGTCAGATCGCCTTGTATTGTAACCTTGTAACCCAACAGGCTGTTGTCTGTCATAGAAGGAGAAACCGTACCGTCGGTGATATCCACCTTCGGAACAAGGTTCTGGTCGACCATATCCGGATTGATATCCTGGATCAGTTGTTTCAGCATCGTTGCCACTGCTGCATTATCGTTATAGTCGCCAATACGGATCGGGCTGGAAATAAAGTCCGGCAGTTTTACTGCCAACGTATTCTTTTCAACCGAAATCGCATTTACGATATCATAACTATGCTGTGCTGTATTGAAGTTGATCGTAGCACCTCCAACACTGGCCGACACATTATTTCCTTTACCATAATTCGGCAGAAGCACGACGCGATAGCTGTATACAGCTCCCGGGGCCAGTTTGCCCGCTGTTACCTCATTACTGAAATTGGCATCGGAATAGACCTTTATCTCAGAGATAAAGTCGGAAGGATTAATGTTGTTATTGATCCGATTCTTCGCCCTGTTCAGATTCGTGTTTGCAGCCATCTTGCCTAGGCCGCCTACTCCTTCTGCAAATACAGGGAATACGGTATTATTGATCGGTTTCTCTTTTACTTTCAGCTTTGCTGTTGAAATGTAAGAACCGATAGCTTGTTGGGTACAGTTACTCAGAGAGGGAGAATAGGCAAACTGTTCAGTCGGCGGGAACGTAACCACTACGTCATATTCTCCCGCTTCCAGACTATTGTTGCCCGTATATAGTGTCTCCACACCGTCTTTAACCAGGAAAACCGAAGCATCAGCTAATGATACCCCGGACATATTTGATACCTGTATTTTGGCACTCAGGTCACTGATAGGTGTTCCATACACATAATTACCCCAGTTTGCCGGGAAATTCAGATTACCGACAGCCTGACGGGCCTTGATCTCGATAGCGTTGGTTACTACTACCGGCTCATGATCGAGTGTGCCGAAAACTGTGGCAGGGTTAATATTCCCTGTTCCGATCGCCCGTTCAAAATTTAATGTAACGGTACTGGTAGAAGTTACTTTGAAAGTGTAGTTATAGCTGCCGGCCACTAAATCGCCGGTCTGATCGCCACCTGTTCCTCTGATAGTAACATCGGATATTGTTGCTGTCTGATCACTAAGGTCGACAGCTTCCTGCAATAAATTTTGGATATGGGCTTTCAGCTGTTCCGCATTTGCGTCACTGGTTCCTTCGTAAATCGAAAGAACATCTTTCACGGGGACATAAATGTCTGCTGCAACTGCTTGTGTGATATACCCTCCCAATAATAGTACGAATATAAGTAGTCGCCTACTCACATCGATTAAGTATACTTTGTTCATACGCAATTATTTTAATTTGTTTATACTTCAATCAATAGACAGTAAGTGCTTATAACCAAGTCTGCATAAAACATAATACAAACCCTGACAAATAGACTCCGCCAGGGTTTGTATCCGCTTTCATTCTTCACAGAGCTAAGGCGGAAGAATTTATATTTCATTACTTTAGTATTAATACCCGCCTTTTCGCCTTCGCAGGTTAGTTGGTGTTAGGTAGAGACGCTGCAAGCAACGTCTCTACATCCGCCACGCGGTTATTAGAAATTATTGATTATAAACTTCTTTATATCAATAGTTATTCATTGTCTTACTTAACGATTGCCTTAACAGCTGTTTCACCTTCGATAGTTACAACTACGATTCCAGCAGGAGTGTCGAATGTAACATTATCAGAATCAACCAGTGAGTTAGCAATAGTCTGACCTAATACATTGCTGATAATTACTTTCTTGTTAGAAGCATTCAGGATCGTTACCTTACCCTGGCCACCAAGAACTCTTACAGCATTTGTATCGATGAATTCGTTAGAAACCGGATTATGTTCATCAGCATCATCGAAGTAGATGTCACCAGTACCGGTAGCAGTCTTAGATGTTGCGAAGTCATAGAAGTCTTCTGACGGAATCATTTCTTCACCACCGACACACTCATTGAATGCACGAACACGTGCTGTGTAAGCTGTCTGCGGGATCAGGTGATGAACAGCTATCGATGTGGATGTCGGAGCAACTTTGTACGATTCTTCACCGTCGAAGTTGATATCATCCTGCCATTCGTAATATGCGGTAGGTAATGAACCTACTTCAGTTCTCCAGTCACCTGTGTTAAATGCACCACCGTTGATAGGCATTCCCTGTACCGGCTTTCTAACCATCCATGTTGCAGGAGTATCGAACAGATAAATGTCGATCTGGTGTTCGTCGGTCTGGAATCCTTCCATCAGGCGGATTGTATATTTAACCGGTTTCGTGATATCTGTTGTCAGTTCCATGTTGTCCATCTGGTGGGCAATCGGAGCGTAACCCCAGTTTCTGTCGATCGGTTGAGTATTACCCTGCAGTTCGAAGTTGTCTACACTTACCTTAGTTATCTCTTTCTGAGGTTTACCTGCAGCATCAGTATATTCTTTAGTTACTTCCAACCAGTAGTTAACTTTGTTATCACGGTGAATAACATCGCCTGTTGCGTTGAACAATTCAACCCAGATAGTTTTGCTTGCATCGTCAGCACGTACTTCAGACATGAATACATCTTCAGAAGTGTACTTCGGAGTGAAGCGACCTACAGCTACCTGATAGTACTGAGCGCCCGGAGTTGCAGTCCATTTGATGCGAGCATCGCTACCACCTACGTCACCCGGTTCCATATCTTTGATATATGGCATTTCAAGACCGGCAGTGAATGCCAACGGCAGATTCTTCTGAACGTCACATACAGCCGACAGAGACAGTGCATTTTCTACGTCGCACAGATCTTCTACGTTCGGAGTTGCACGAACATCGATCTTAGCAGCTACGTCACCACGAAGAACATTATTCACTAGGTCACCTGCATTACCCTTGAATTCGTAAGGAGCATCAGCAGCCGTAGCAGCCAGTTCCATAGATTTTTCGCGGATGAACAGTTTCACTTCTTTCGCTTTGTTTGTTCCGAATGTGAACAAGTCAGAAGCGCTCAATACATTGATTTCCTGTTCTACCTTAGGATCCGTATCGTTCACAGTAGTACCGTAATGAGGCAGGTCACGACCCTGGATATAGAATACCGAGTCTTTAGAAGCGCCACCATTTACAACACCGAACTGGAATGCTTCGATCTTGTTCTTACCTGCTGCGTCAGAGCTATACCATACTTCAGGAACTTTCACGTCACCCTTGATAGTAGCTGTCAGCGTATCGGTAATATTAACACCGTAAGGAGCCCAGATACCGAAGTGTTTCCACTTTTCATCTTCGAATGTCAGATTATGTTTGTAATCATCCAGATCGAAGAAGTATACGCGGTTCCATCTTTCAACGTCAGAAGCATGCTGTTGCGGAGCCAGACGGATAGAATCTTTCGCATAGTAGCGAGCCCACATACCCTTTTCAGAACCACTTGTGATTGTATCGATAGTCATTGCAATGCCATCGCGATCTTTCGGATCGAACTTAGCAGAAACAAGAGCCAATACTTCACCGTATTTGTTCGGAGAGATCTGAACTGTCGTACCTACTGTATCAACCTTACCATAAGGTTCGCCATTCAGGTCGGCAAGAACTGTTACTTCATAATCGAAAGCACCTTTCTTGTTAGAGAATACATCCATATCAACCGGCTCAGTAATGTTCAAACCGGAGATGATGAACTGACCGTCGCGTACCGGATAGCAAGTATTTACATAACGAGTCTTGTAATCCTTACGGAAGATTTCGTTATAGATCAGGTTCGGAGCAGGAACCCAGTTGCCTTCAGAGCCACCTATGCTACTACTATAGTTTGCATTCGGATAACCGCCACTACCGCAGTCGTTGCAAGAACCGAATTGCTGAGTCAGGAATGAATAGAAGCTTGTATATGAACCGATGATCTTATCTGCGTTCATTGTAGTTGTCAAACCTCTGTCGGTAGTACCGAATGTATAGAATTCGTTCCAACCCTTCTTGTTAGATATAGTTACACCGAACTGAGCTACGTGATTGAATACGTTAGGCGTACCTTCGAAGCAGCAATAATCCCAATATTCTTTAGCGATCGGAAGCAGGTTCACGTCGTTGTAAGGTACATATTTAACAGTCATATCAAGACCGTTTTCTTCTACGTACTGTACCGCATAATCGTCATCCAGGTCTACCTTATAAATCAAAGTATCGCCAACAGACATACCGATAAATTTACCCCATGTAGCTCCGGTATATTCTTCGATTGGCACTTCTTTAGTACCTTTCTTTACATATACTTTTGCGAAATCAAGGCTTGCACCTGTGAACATGAACGCATTTGTATGATAAACTGCATCGTCAAAGCTTTCGCCTTTAGAGAACTGTTCTTTGAATACCTTGATAGAAGCAACCGTACCACCAGCAACATCCGGTTTCAAACCTGTTGCGAAGATCTTAACAGTGTGAGGTCTTGACTCATATTTGTAGTTATCCCATTCGTCGTAAGGAGCGAAGAAGAAATCTTTGCGGTCGATACGTTCGAAATATTTCAGGAATTCAGAGCTAAGAACGCCCATAGCGTGGCTTAACAGAGACTGGTCAGTATCCTGGAACCATACGAATGTATTGTTACCGAAGATCTTGATCGGACCTGAATAAACTGCACCACCTACCTTATCCATCAGATCCTGACCGGTGTAAGTATAAGTCGTATTAGCCAATACTTCTCCATTTTCAAAATATCTTGCGATAGAAGCATCGTAAGTCAGAGCCGGATTGATAGTATATGTTTCATTTACATATTTAGACTCGTCGTCACCGATGTTTACATCACCACGGTGATATTTGAAGATAGCGTTAACGCTAACGATGTTCGGATAGATATTACCTGAGCAATCGATTACTTTTACTGTTGCATGAGTACCAACCACTTCCGGTTCATCTTCAATGCAGCATTCAGGACAACCATGTTCTTCCAACCATGCAGCATAATCAGTATAGCTATGTCCCTGAACTGTCATCGGCAGATAACGTCCCGGTACATAAGTAGAGTCTTTCTTATTCTGATCATTAATAAAGACGATCTTCCAACCCTTGATATTCACGTCGTCATCATAACGCCCTGTTGAATGCTTCGGAGCTTTTGTCTGGTTAACCAGCAATAATTCACCATAATGCATTTCATCCATATTACGACCGTTGTCGAATGAATTGAAATAAGGAAGATTCTTGAAGCTAACTTTAGCAGTCTTAAAATCCAGATATTCGTCGAAGAACAGATCGTTCAATTCGTCATATTCAGGAACAGAAGTAGCCTGAAGTGCATAACGAGCTGTATCTGAAGCTTCAGCTGTGATTGTAGACCAGATATAGTTAGATTTTTCAAATGCTTTTACTTCCTGCGGAGCGAAGAAATAAGTGAAACGAGCGCTTGATTTGCAATCGCGATCGTCAGTAGCATCTGTCTGAACGAAGAATTCACGAGGGATCAGATAAGTAACTTTCTTACTTACGCCCGGTGTACCTTCTCTACCGATCTTACCGTCATCAAACATCTCATCCAAAGAAACCCAACCTTCTACTTCAGCCAGATTAGCTTCTTTTGAAATTTCCATCTTTTCAGCGATAAACGGATACTCAACGTTCAACTCGTAGTATGCCAGTTCTTCTTTCGGAGCCTGAGTTTCATCTACTGTATAAAGTAAGTCACGAGATAAACCGCCTGTACCATTAAAGGTTGCAGTATACACATTGTTTGACTTGCTGTCCTTATACAATGTATTCCACAGATCTACTGTTGTTGTCAATGTATCGGTAGCGCAAGAAGTATTACGTCCGGCACCAGCTTCAAATATCTTTGTATTTGCAGCACCGAAAGCAACGCTCGGACGATTGAACGCCAATCTTGCATTTGTGAATACTGTCAACGGTTCTGTGTTCTTTGAACCTGTAGATTCAACTGCATCATCAGCAACCGATTTAGCACCTCTGAACATAACAATAATCATCTTGTTGTCCAAAGAGCCCTGCTGCCATGAACCAGGATTCGTATTATCGGCATCAGAAACATGCGCTTTAATATGATGCGTATGGGCTGTTGCTATTTCATGGTTATTAGCTGTAAAAATTGCACGGTCGCTAACCATCTGACCAACAAGCTCTCCTGACAGATCATAAACATATACGTCATACGTCCAGTCGATCTTACGGTTTACCAGGTCTGTATTACCAAAAGCACGAATATCCATTTCAACGCTTTCAACACCTGTCAAACCTTTTGTGCTATACAGGAAGTCTACACGTGAACTGGCAGTCTGATTCTGATAAATACCTAATCCGGTATTGCCTTTGTCATCTGTAAATTTCAGATATTCGGCCGTATTCATTTCTTCGTGATTCTTAATATCCGAATAAGCCATCTCCAGATACTTTCCGGTGAAAGGCTTCAGATAATTAGGAACATCACTTGCATCCAGATTGAAGAAGGTTACGAAAACACCGTTCATCAAACCTGCATTCATTTTTGTGAAGTCGATCATCGACTCATAGTTGCCGTAAGAAGTCGAATTAGCATCCCAATGATCGTGAACGTTCACCTTGTCGATCGGTTTCAAATGAATCGAGCCTTCAATAAGGTCCGTCTCATCATTCCACACGCTTTCAGTGTTCACTGCTTCATACCACTTAGCCTTAATATTGGCATAGTCCGGGTCTGCTGCATTCAGCATCGGAGACAAGCCATAAAAAGCCATAGCACATAAAAGAGCGGCCGACCCGCCTTTTACCAAAGTACTTTTTCTCATACGTAAAACATTTAATTAATAAAATTATGATCTATACTCAAATTGATTATTTCTCTCTCATTTAGCCTCTCTACGCTTATTTCAGCCGCCTAACCCCTTAGGAAACAAGAAAAAGCATTTTAACGGAACTGTTAAATGCCTGTATATCGGCATCCTTTTTACTCGTCGATTGCCGATTTGACGAGCTAAAACGTTCCTTTTTTCTAGTCACTCGTTTAAGATTCTTTTACTTTTGTAACAAGAAGTGGCTATTTGGTCCTTATTTCTATATCGTATTGATAAGAAAGCAGATAGGAAAGTGAAAAAAGTTCTGAAAAGAGTTGCAGGTTCAAAAGGAATGCGTATTTTTGCTGAACGAAAAAAAGGAACGTTTTTTTTAGTCAGTCCAAATCACAGTTCCTCAGATAATTATCAAAGCATACAGGCAATCAGGAATATTTGTTAAATAGGAAAAAACCGGTATATCGCCAGTTGCTAAAACGCCCATATAATAACGTACACGTACTTTAATATTAATAAATTCATATCCAAAATTTACCTATCCTTCCGGTCGCATATTTTAATATTTATAGGATTTATATAATCATAGCCTTCACACCCTTTCAATTTCAAACCACCAGCAGGCTGAAACAGATCGTTTTACAAATTACCTGTTGTTTAATACAAATCCCTTTCGTACTTTTGTATTCTACTAGAAAGATAAAAATGAAACAGTATTTAGAATTGCTCGATCGCGTATTAGCCGAAGGAGTCAGGAAGGAAGACCGCACAGGAACGGGTACACAAAGTATCTTTGGCCACCAAATGCGATTCAATCTGGAAGAGGGATTTCCTCTCCTTACGACCAAGAAGCTACATCTGAAGTCTATCATATACGAACTGCTCTGGTTCTTACAGGGAGATACGAATGCAAAGTACCTGCAGGATCATGGTGTACGTATCTGGAATGAATGGGCGGATACCGACGGCAACCTGGGGCATATCTATGGATTCCAGTGGCGCTCGTGGCCAGACTACAAAGGCGGTTCTATCGACCAGATCAGCGAAGCCGTCGAGACAATCAAACACAATCCCGACTCACGGAGGATCATTGTCAGTGCCTGGAATGTGGGCGACCTCGACAACATGAACCTTCCGCCATGTCATGCTTTCTTTCAATTTTATGTAGCGAACGGACGCCTGAGTCTGCAAATGTATCAGCGCAGTGCCGATATATTCCTCGGTGTTCCTTTTAACATCGCTTCCTACGCTTTACTTTTACAAATGATGGCACAAGCCACAGGACTTATTGCCGGTGATTTCGTTCACACGCTGGGTGATGCACATATATACAGCAATCATCTCGAACAGGTAAAGTTGCAGCTTACCCGTGAGCCGCGTCCCCTTCCCCGGATGGAGATCAATCCGGATGTAAAAAGTATCTTCGACTTTAAATACGAAGACTTCAATCTGACCGGTTACGACCCGCATCCGCACATCAAAGGAGAAGTGGCGGTCTGAGGGTTCGGCAACCAGTAATAGAATATAAACAGACTATATAAATCGATAAGTTTATGAGTACAATTTCAATCATCGCTGCCATAGCAGAAAACAACGCTATCGGTAAAAACAATAAATTGTTGTGGCGTCTGCCAGCCGATATGAGACGTTTTAAAGATTTGACGACAGGACACGCCGTGATCATGGGACGTAAGACATTTGAGTCGTTGCCGAAAGGGCCGCTTCCCAACCGCAAAAATGTAGTCCTGACTACTTTGCCGGAAGCAGGATTTGTAAATTGTTTCGCTTGCGAATCAATGGGTGCAGCATTAGATATCTGCGAGAAAGAAGATGAAATATTCATCCTGGGGGGTGCATTGGTTTATCGCCAGGCATTGCGTATAGCAGATAAGATGTACATCACACGCGTACATGGAGAATTTAAGGATGCCGACACATTCTTCCCTGTGGTAAACTGGGATATGTGGGAAGAAGTGGAACGCCAAGAATTCCCGGCTGACGCTAAACATGCTTATCCGTATACGTTCCTTACTTATCACCGTAAGAAATAATTTTTACCCTTTTTGGGTTCATGGGTTCATATAGTAGCATAATTACCTGATATTATGCGATATACTATATGAACCCATTTCCTTTTTTGCATTCATAGCTGAAAGATGAAGGCAATCTCACTTTCTACATAAAGTTTCAGAAAAGTATTTGTCATTTGTCATATATCGATATAACACGCACATATACAATAGGTAAAAGCATTGCAAACATCCTTTTTATTTGCAATGGCGTTTGTCATCTGTCATGCTGTTGGCAGAAAAGACTGCCCGTTAAGAGGTCGGCCATTAAGCGTTAAGAGGTTAGCTACCAAGCGTTAAGTCAGGAGAAACTAAGACAAAAGTCCCGACTCATTAAATCTACCCTGTACAGGGTATCCGAACAGGGTGTACAGGGTGGTTCGGCAGGGTGTACAGGATAATCAGCCAGGGTGTACAGGGTAGAGACAGAAAATCGTAACTTAACACTTAACTCCTCCTTTGTTAACATTTAAAAGGTGCAAGGGTTTCTTCTACTGTATGCCAATTTAGAAAAAGGTTTCACCTTTTTCAGTTGACAGTTAACGGTAGTCCGATTGATGTAACCACCAAGACGTTTATAGCCTAAAGAATAAGGTGTGTTGCATAAAGTATTTGCAGCACACCTTTTTTTATATATTTGCCGACCTCAACTATTACACCTTATTAACAATAGGTTTACATCTTTTTAGCCTTTCTTTGTATCTATATAGCAAAGAACGTTGTTTAACATGTAAACCCATTACAGATATGAAGATAAAAGCTATTATTGTTTCCGCATTGATACTCTGCTGTTTGTCAGCAACTATCATGTATACGACAGCGGCACAATCGAAAAATGAAAGCAAAATGATTACCGAAGCCATTCAAGGTAAGAACACACCGCAACTGATCAAAGCTTTGATCAGCCGGATGAAAGAGCAACTCGAAGTGAACGAGGACGACTTTCCTGCGCTTATTAAAGAAGTGGAAAACTATGCAGCCGAATGCAAAGAGCCGGCCTCGACAGCCGTACTCCATTCGATGGTGGCTGAAATGTACAACCGCTATTACATACAGAACCGGTGGAAGATCAACCAACGGACCGACCTGGTCGGTTACGTTCCGGAAGATATCCGCGAATGGACTTCCAATCTCTTCATCCAAAAGATTAAAGAGGAACTAAATGTTTCGCTGCAACCGGCCGGCCTCTTGAAGCAAACACCCGTATCCGAATTCAAGGCAATCCTTGAAACAGGGAAAGATACTCCGGCCCTTCGCCCTACCCTGTATGATTTCCTGGCATTCCGTGCCCTGGATATTGCTCCTTCGACAGAGATATACGAAGAACTGATCGCTTATCTGAATACGCAACCGGATAAAAAGACAGTGGTACTTACCACCCTTGATTACCTTTCGTTCAAATATCCTTCCCTTTATCAGGAAAAGGATAGAGTTCCCTATCAGTCTGCCCTCGATAGCTTGCAGAAAGTGTATGCCGATAAGGATTACTCAGTAGAAATCGTTGCCGCCCGGTTAAATGCACTGACGTCTGCCGGCGACTATAACAACCCGGCAAAACAGGATTCCCTTAATACAATAGAATACAATATTTGTAAGGAAACTATTGCCCGTTTCCCGAACTACGAACGGATCGGCCTATTAAAGAACCGGTTGGCGGAAATGCAAAATCCGCTGTTACGCGTCAATACAGAGAATACAATCTATCCGGGAAAAGAACTGAACCTGAAAGTAAATTACAGGAATATCCCCAAGATCACCGTTAGTATATACAAAAGTCTGAAAACACCTTTGCAGACAACCTATTATAATGTAAAAGACACCAGCCAGGCACTCGGTGCACTCGTTAAAGAGGTTACTTTCTCTTTATCGCAGCCCAACACATACACAGAGTCGGACACAAGCCTTGTTATCCCGATGGGAGATATGGGATTGTACGAATGTATCATTACGGTTCCCGGTACGCAGATAAAGACCAACAACCTGTTCAGCGTGAGTCGTCTGGCCAGTGTTTCACGTAATATGACCAACGGTTCCACAGAAGTTCTGGTAACAGACTACCTGAGTGGAAAACCGATAAGCGATGCTGCCGTCGTTTACTATTCCGGGAAACGCAACAATCTGCAGAAGCAGGGAACAGTGAAAACAGACCGTGACGGATTAGCCGTTCTTCCCCGCCAAAGCGAATTGATGGGTTATCAGGCTACGCACCGCGAAGATATTTATTCAATGCTGACACTTGTTTATCCGGGCGGACAGATCATTCAAAATAAAACAAAAGCCCGTCCGCAACTGGCTCTGTTCACCGACCGGGGATTGTATCGTCCGGGACAAAACCTCTACTTTAAAGGTATAGCTTATGTCAACGATACAGAAACACCATACGCCGTAGAAGGAGAAACCTATAAGATCACTTTACGGGATGCCAATTGGAAAGAAGTGGCAACCAAAGAGTTGAAGACCGACAAATTCGGTTCTTTCAACGGCGAATTTACATTGCCTCAGCAGACTCTTAGCGGAATGTTCACCCTTTCCACCGAGTATACCAGCACCAGCGTACGTGTGGAAGAATACAAACGCCCGACTTTCTTTGTCGAGCTATTGCCTGTCAAAGGAGATATTTCTTTCGGCGACCAGGTGACGATCGAAGGGAAAGCACAGACTTTCTCCGGCGTTTCCCTGCAAAGCGGAGAAGTGACTTACCGTATTAACAAGCAGCCTTTCTGGATGCGCAGCTATTACATTCACACTTCCAACGAGCAAGTAGCGGAAGGAAAAACGACTATTAACAGCGATGGAAAGTTCTCGTTCAGCTTCACACCGGAAAAGACAACCGAGCCATATAACTTCTTCCCCTACCAAAGCTATATGGTAACAGCAACACTGACCGACAGCAACGGAGAAACACAGGAAGCAACCTATACTTTCCAGGTGGGAGAGAGCAGTATCGTTTTGGACTCTAGCATAATACCTTTGGAAATAAATAAAGACTCCGCCAATATAATCGTATCGGCACAAACTCTGAATGGTGAAAAACTATCCATAGAGGGGAATTATACAATCTATAAATTAAGTAAAACAGATAAAGTATCCCAACGTGGAGAAGATAACTATAAAGAGGAATTAATAAAAACCGGTCGTTTCACTTCGGGTAAAGCGATCGACAACGAGGCTTTCAAGCAATTACCGTCCGGCCATTACCGTATCAAGCTGGAAGTGAAAGATTCGAAAGGCCGGCCTGCAACTGCACAAAAAGATTTTATCCTATATAGCCTGCACGATAAAAGGCCTCCGATAATCAAACCGCTCTGGATTGTAAACGAAAAACTCGATTGCCTGCCAGGCGAAGAAGCCAAAATATTATTCGGCTCGTCCGAAAAGGATGCCTATATCCTTTATGAATTGTATCAGGATGGCAAATGTATTTCACGTAAACGGTTGGTATTAAACAATGAGAACCATCTTTTCCGTATCCCATTCCTGGAAAGCTATGGAAAAGGTATTGTTGCCAGCTTCACCTTCGTAAAGAACGGAAAGTTGTACACCACCCAGTCGCAAATCAAACGCCAGCAACCGGACCGCCGTCTGACTATTAAACCGACGACCTTCCGCGACCGTCTGCTGCCGGGTAGCCAGGAAACCTGGAAATTCCGCATACTGGATGCTGATTCCGTTCCCGTTAGTGCAGAGGTACTGGCAAGCATGTACGACGCCTCACTGGATAAGATTTTACCGTTCAGCTGGTACTTCAATCCGGAACGTTCTGTTTACCTGAACATTCCATTCTTTAATGCAGGAACCGGTATGGATCAGAAAATGATGTATGATGCCGGAAGACCTGATCGTATTAATATACCTGATTATCAGTATGACCGCTTGAACTGGCAAGGCATTATGGATTTCAGAAACCGTAGAGCTTATGGCGGAGGTATCATGATGAAATCGTCGGCTGCCCCGATGATGGCAGAATCCCTGTCTGTTGAATATGCATCGGATGATGCCGCAACGATTACCGGAGGTGTACTGGAAGAAAATGCAGTTGTATCACAGTCGCAGAAAGCGGATGAAGGCGCAGCGGATACACCGCAGGAAACAATGTTACAGGTAAGGGAGAACTTTAATGAAACAGCATTCTTCTACCCTGCCCTCTTGACGAACAAAGAAGGTGATATAGAGCTGCAATTCACTTTACCGGAAAGCAATACGACCTGGAAGTTCCACGCTGTGGCTAACACATCCGATATGAAATACGGTCTGTTGACAAAAGAAGTGATCAGCAGTAAGCCGTTGATGGTCGTGCCGAATCTCCCGCGCTTCATGCGCCAGGGTGACGAAGTGTCTGTCAATACACAGGTGATAAACAATTCAAAGGAATCTATCTCTGGACGAGTAAGCCTCGAATTATTTGATCCGGCAACCGATCAGCCAATTATCTGTTTAACCAAGTCGCAGAAAACATTCACACTGGCTGCCGACAGTATTACGACAGCTTCATGGACATTCCGCGTGCCGGAAACAACCAACCTGATCGGAATACGTATCGTAGCCGACTCGGATTCAGGCAGCGATGGCGAACAACACCTGATCCCAGTCCTATCGAACCAGTTGCTTGTTACGGAAAGCACGCCGTTCTACCTGATGGGAGAAAACGAAAAGCAGATCCGGTTATCCGGCAATCAACCCTCCGGAACCCGTAAGCCGTTCAGTATGACACTGGAACTGACAGCCAACCCGATCTGGTATGCCGTACAGGCCCTGCCGACGTTAACGCAGCCGGCCAACGATAATATCATTTCATGGTTCGCTTCGTATTACAGCAACACACTGGCTAACTATATCGCTACTGCCAATCCGCGCATACAGAAAGTGATCAGCCAGTGGAAGGCCCAGGGAGGAACAGCTTCAACCCTGTATTCAAACCTGGAAAAGAACCAGGAACTGAAAAATATCCTGCTTCAAGAAACGCCGTGGGTACTGGCTGCCGACAACGAAACAGAGCAGAAACAACGGTTATCCTTGTTGTTCGACCTGAATCGTGCTGCCCAGCAACGCGAACTGGCTTTGCAACAACTGTTGAAGCAACAGAATGAAGACGGCGCATGGGGATGGTTCAAAGGCTTCTATCCCAGCCGCGAGATCACACTGCATATCCTGAAAGGAATGTCACAATTGGTAGAACTGGGTGCCGTTCAATACGGACAAGAAGAAAAAGAGATGCAGATGAAGGCACTCAGGTATCTGGACAAACAGATGCAATCGGATTACGAACGCCTGCAACAAGTCGATAAGAAGTGGCAGGCCAGTTCACCGAACTCATTGCAACTGGAATTCTTATTCGTCCGTAGCTCTTACCGGGATATACCTGAACAGGGTGAGGCCCGCGAAGCGATTCGTTTCTACACGACACAGGCTGAAAAAACATGGAATAAACAGAACCTTTACGGTAAAGGAGAAATTGCCCTATTAATGCACCGGAACGGTAAAAAGGAAGTGGCCAGCGAGATACTTGCCTGGTTGCGTAAAACAGCTACCATCTCTACCGAACAGGGCATGTATTGGGCGAACAACCGGAGAGAGAACGGTTTCTTTATCTCCCCGATCGATACGCATTGTCTGTTGATGAAAGTATTCAATACTTTATCGCCGGACTCTAAAGATACCGACCGCATGAAGCAATGGTTATTGAACCAGAAACGTACTCAGAACTGGGAGTCGGTTCCTGCTACACTGAATGCGATCTACGCCCTATTATTGACCGGAAGTGACTGGCTGAATGATAACAATACCTGTACCGTCGACTGGGGAGGTAAAACATACAGCACAGCCGAAGGTGAAACGGCAACCGGTTATCTGAAGGTCGTACTGGACGGAAAAGAAATTTCTTCCGGAAGCAATTCCGTTTCCATCCGAAAGGAAGGAAATGTACCTGCCTGGGGAGCCGTTTACGAACAGTACTTCGAAAATATAAATAAGGTAGATAAACAGAAGGGGGTACTCAACGTTGAAAAGAAATTGTTCATCGAAAGCAATAGCGGCACCGGCCTGCAGATACAGCCGGTAACCGACGGTAAACTTCGCATAGGCGACAAAGTAGTAGTACGCCTGACTATCCGCACGGATCGTGAAATGGATTATGTATTCCTGAAAGACTTACGGGCAGGATGTTTCGAACCGGCCGACCAGATTTCAGGAACGAAATTCAGAGACGGAGTAATGTATTACCAGTCACCGACAGACGTATCGGAGAACTTCTTCTTTAACCGTCTGCCGGTAGGAACCTTCGTTATCGAATATCCGGTTTACGTAACACGTACAGGAGAATATGCAGGTGGAATCAGTACAATTCAATGCCTGTACGCTCCCGAATTTGTTTCGCATACGGAAAGCGAGACAATCCTGGTTAAGTAAACATAGAAAGTCGGGGATTGAAAATGAGAGATTGAATATCATGATAGACAGACAAACAGTCTATCCACCGATTGTAAATTTCGATCTTCAATTCCCGATTTTCAATTCTAAATCTCTATCTTTGTAAAATAAACAATAGCTAAATAAAAAGTAAAATGAAACAGATTATTTTTATTTTTATGGCAATCCTGCTTGCTACAGGAATGGCTTCTGCTCAGAAAAAAGCAGTTATTTCTGCAGAACAAACTTCTCACGACTTTGCACAAATTAAAGAAGCCGATGGAAAAGTATCTACTACATTTGTAGTTAAAAATACAGGCGAAGCTCCGCTGGTAATCACTCGCGTAATTGCTTCCTGCGGATGTACAACCCCCGAATGGACAAAAGAACCGATCGCTCCCGGTCAGACCGGAGATATTAAAATAACATACGATCCGAAAGGACGTCCCGGACCGTTCTCCAAAACGATTTCAGTTTACAGCAACGGCAAAACCGGAAGTTACATCCTGACTATACGGGGAGAGGTAATTTAATTTACAACAAGCTAAACTAAAAACAAAGAATGCTGAATATGAAAAGACTGGGCTTTATTCTATGCTGCCTATTCCTGATAACAGCTAATATAGCGGCACAGAACGGAGCTCAGATAAGTGCAGACGAACTGACCTACAACTTCGGTACTATCGCCGAAGCGGATGGATTGGCCAGTCATACTTTTGTTATTAAAAATACGGGAGACGGTCCGCTGGTCATCACTCGTATCACAGCTTCTTGTGGCTGCACACAACCGGAATGGACAAAAGAACCCATCGCCCCGGGAAAGACCGGAAACGTAAAAGTGACCTATAATCCCAAAGGACGTCCTGGCCCGTTCTACAAAACGATCTCAATATTCAGCAATGGTAAAAAAGGCAGCTATACGCTGGCTATCAAAGGAAACGTAACACCGAAACCGCTTCAGCCTACATTTATTTACCCTTATTCCATCGGCGATCTGAAGATGCAGACCAAAACGGTTCTGTACAGTAGTATCCGTCCGGATGAAACATTAGGGGAAAAGATCAGTGTGAAGAACGAAGGAAAAACAACTCTTACGATCCATCAGGGTAAAGTACCAAACTTCCTGACCGTAGAAATTCGTCCTGCCCAACTGGCACCGGATGAAGTCGGCGAAATTACTTTATTGATGGATGCCAAGGCTACCAAAAGAAAAGGACGGGTTACAACTGAGATACCTTTAACGATTGAAAGCATAGGACAAAAAGAAATTTCAGGAAAAGTGCATGTAGCAGCCAATATAATTGATAACTTTGGAAAATTATCGGCTGCAGAAAAGGCACAGGCTCCTGTTGCACAGCTATCGGGTACTTTACTCGACTTCGGGAAATTACCGGAGAAAGGTGGTTTTATTCCTCTGATCGGAGGTAAAGTGACCGGAACTGTCGACATTACCAATACCGGAAAGTCACCGCTTCTTATCCACAGCATCAGCTGCGATAATGAATTGGTGGATATCTCCGGAGGCAAAAAAGAAATTAAACCGGGAACGACTGCTACCTATAAGATTTCGGTTCGTCCACGAGAAATCAAGACAAAACTGGAAGCGCTTATCAATGTGGTATGCAATGACCCGAACGGCCCTGTCCGCCTTATAAAAGTAACAGCTGAGAAATAATAAATTGTCAATTAAACATGGAACATCCCGAAAACGACGATCTTTACAGAGGATTAAAGGTAAACAAGGGAGTAGCCGACGTACCGACTGTAAACCCGTATCTCAAAAGACCTCAACGTAAAGCATATACCCCTTCCGAATTTGTAGAAGGGATACTGAAAGGAAATATAACTATCCTCAGCCAGGCTGTGACCTTGGTTGAAAGTGCTAAATATGAGCATCAGCAATTAGCTCAGGAAATCATCGAAAAATGTCTTCCTTTTGCCGGAAAATCGGTTCGTATCGGTATTACCGGAGTACCCGGTGCAGGAAAGAGTACCTCCATCGATGTTTTCGGCATGCATCTGATCAAAGAAGGACGTAAGTTGGCCGTACTGGCCATCGACCCGAGTAGCGAACGCTCCAAAGGTAGTATCCTGGGAGATAAGACCCGTATGGAAGCTTTGTCACGCGAAAAAGACGCGTTCATCCGCCCTTCGCCATCGGCAGGTTCACTGGGTGGTGTGGCACGTAAAACACGTGAAACGATAGTTTTGTGTGAAGCTGCCGGTTTTGATACCGTATTCGTAGAAACAGTAGGTGTCGGACAAAGCGAAACGGCCGTACATTCAATGGTCGACTTCTTCCTACTTATCCAACTGGCAGGAACAGGGGACGAACTGCAAGGTATCAAACGTGGTATCATGGAGATGGCAGACGGTATCATTATCAATAAAGCAGACGGCGATAATATCGACAAAGCGAATCTGGCGGCTGCACAGTTCAGAAATGCCCTGCATCTTTTCCCGCCCGCAGATTCCGGATGGTTCCCCAAAGTATTGACCTACTCAGGTTATTACAACATCGGAATCAAGGAAATCTGGGATATGGTAGGCGAATACATGGAGTTTACCAAGAAAAACGGCTACTTCAATTACAAACGGAATGAACAGGCCAAGTACTGGATGTATGAAAGTATCAACGATACATTACGTGAAACATTCTATCATAATCCCGCCGTTGAAGGCATGCTGATACCGACAGAGCAACAGGTGTTGAACAACGAGATCAGCTCGTTTGTCGCAGCTAAACGGATGATGGATTTATTCCTGGACAATTTATCGAAGAAATAAGGTATAGCCTAAAACGAATAAACCCCGCCAGATTGCTATCCGGCGGGGTTTATTTATTTCTGACAACTCATGTTTAGATGGAAGACACACGAAGTGTATTCAATAAATCACGGTTGATCGGTTTATCATTCTTAATAGCCTTGGAGAACGGCACGTATACGATCTGGTCATTCTGTATACCCATCATCACGTTACGCTGATCGTCCAGTAACGCATCGACAGCTCCGACTCCCATACGGGTTGCCAGGATACGGTCTTGTGCCGTAGGCGATCCACCACGCTGCAAGTGTCCCAAGATAGAGACACGAACATCGAACTGGGGATATTCATTCTTTACACGTTCGGCCACACCCATCGCACCGCCGGTTACTTCACTTTCGGCAACCAGTACGATACTACTGTTTTTTGATTTACGGAAACCATTTTCGATCATTTCCGCCAACTGGTCCTTCTCCATAGATATTTCCGGGATGATCGCAGCTTCTGCACCTGAAGCAATCGCACCGTTCAATGCAAGGAAACCTGCATCTCGTCCCATCACTTCGATAAAGAACAAACGATCGTGGGAGGTAGCTGTATCGCGAATCTTATCCACACATTCCATGATAGTATTCAGGGCTGTGTCGTATCCGATCGTAACATCCGTACCATACAGGTCGTTATCGATCGTACCCGGAACACCGACTATCGGATAATTGAATTCCTGTGCAAATATGCGGGCACCGGTCAATGTACCGTCCCCACCGATTGCGATCAATGCATCGATACCTTCTTCCACCAACTTATCGTATGCCTGCTTACGGCCTTCAGGAGTTTTGAACTCCATACAACGAGCTGTTTTCAATATTGTTCCACCACGCTGGATAATGTTACTTACATTCTGAGTCTTGAATTCTTCAATTTCACCTGTGATCAATCCTCTGTAGCCTCGAAAAATACCTTTAACCCTAATCCCGTTATAAATAGCGGAACGCGTCACTGCACGGATGGCAGCGTTCATTCCGGGAGCATCACCTCCGGACGTTAAAATGCCAATACATTTAATAGTAGACATAGCGTCTTTATTTTATATTATTCGCGGCAAAAATAATAATTATTTGCCAACATTCTTTCATTTTCTCTGAAACTTAATGAAATCTTAATCATTCTATCAACGCCCGGCATTCAGTTCCTGAATACGGACAGCCACCTCTTCCATCAACCATTTCGGAGTGGATGTGGCCCCACAAACGCCTACCCGGCGTACTCCGGCCGGAAGCGGTTCGGTAATCTCCTTCACTTCCGAAATGAAGATCGTGTTAGGATTTGCCTTACGACATTCCTCCAGCAACATCTTTCCGTTCGAACTTTTCTTCCCGGCAACAAAATAGACCCAATCATGGCCGGATGCAAAAGTTTTGATATTGGGAAGACGATTGGCTACCTGGCGACAGATGGTATCGTGATATTCAAAGCGGACATTTTCTGCTCTACGCTGTTCTATCTCTTTCACTACTTTACGAAAACCGTCGAGCGACTTGGTGGTCTGGGAGAACAGGCAGATATCTCGGTTAAAATCCAGACGATCCAGGTCTTCGATCTTTTCCACGACAATGGCGGTTCCTTCCGTCTGTCCGACAAGTCCGTTCACTTCGGCGTGTCCTTTCTTTCCGTATATGACCAGTTGCGTATTGTTGATACGGGTTTCCTGGTAACATTTATGTATTTTACGTTGTAATTGAAGAACTACCGGACAAGTGGCATCGACGATCGTTATATCGTTCTGCCGGGCAATTTCATAGGTTGAAGGGGGTTCTCCATGAGCACGAAGCAAGACTTTTTTACCTTTCAAAGTAGAGAACTCGCTATGATCAATCGTCCGCAAGCCATGTGCCTGCAATCGCTCGACCTCCAGGCTATTATGCACGATATCTCCTAAACAATATAATATATCGGTATTGTTGAGTTCACGTTCTGCACTTTCAATAGCTGTCACCACCCCAAAGCAGAAGCCAGAGCCTTTATCTATTTCTACTTCAATCATTGTAACTGTTACCTATTTAGAGATAGCTTTTTCATATTGAACAAGCAGCCATGCTTTTTGTTCAGCAATGGTCATACGCGAGTTATCCAATACTAACGCATCGTCTGCTTTACGCAGGGGACTTTCCTTACGGGTCGAATCGATATGATCGCGGGTTTTCACATTTTCAAGAACTTCCTCATAAGACGCAACCTCCCCTTTAGCTTTCAGTTCGTCCAGACGACGTTGCGCTCGGACCTCCGGACTGGCGGTTACATATATTTTCAGTTCTGCATCTGGGAAAACCACAGTTCCGATATCTCTCCCGTCCATTATGATCCCTTTTTCTTTACCCATCTCCTGCTGCATGGCAACCAGGGCACGACGGACAAATCCCAACGTGGCCACAGGACTGACCCAATTTGCCACTTCCATTCCGCGTATTTCTTTTTCAACTTTAACACCGTTCAGGTAAGTATCAGGCCGTCCGGTTTCCGGATTGAAACGAAGGGATATATGGATATCGTTCATTGCCGCCTCGAGCTTTTCCTCATCGATCCGGTCTCCTTTGAACAGATTATGCTGAATACAATATAATGTTACAGCCCGGTACATAGCTCCGGTATCTATATATGTATAACCGATCTCTTTGGCGAGATCTTTTGCCATAGTACTTTTTCCTGTTGAAGAAACACCATCGATGGCGATCACTATCTTTTTCATTCTTACTTTAATTATATTTTCAAGGTTTAAAATCGGCCAGTGTAGTAGAAACGCTGACCATCATCGACATGGCTGAAGGATGATATTTGGCGAAAGAAACACCTACGTCGAACATTTTGATCTTCACGCCGGCACCGGCCGAGAAACCGGATAACCCATTTCCTCCCCCTTGGAGCTTCATATCCATCTTTGTCTTCGGATTAAAACCGACACCAATCCAGAAATTCTCACTGGGTATATAATCTACTCCGAATACAAAATGCTTAAACAATGCCTGGGCGAAGTTATCACCTTTATAATCGGGATCTGTCTCATCCAGATAGTCGAATTTCCAACGATTCAGATGCATAGCTGTAACGGATAGGCGGAAAGGGGCATGATTCATCTTTTTTGAAATACCCATCTGAATATCCCAAGGCATTTTCTGACGGTCATCATTATAGGGTTTCAACTGTGCACCTATATTTTTGAACACAAACCCGAAAGAGAACTCTTTTTCCGAATTATAATAACTCAACCCGGCATCCACCGCAAGTCCCAACGAGGTATAAATATCATAATTGGAATAGAGGAACTTCATAGAAACACCTCCGCGCCAACGTTCCGATAAATCATACGAGAAAAAACCATTGACAGCAATATCGTTTGCCGTAAAATCGGCAGTCGGCTGATTATGTTCATCCATCCCAATAAACTTCCCGTTATGGAAATAATTGACTCCTACCCCCCAGGCTCCACGTTCACGGAACGCTTTTGTAAACAGGGCACTTCCAACATTTACGTCTGCTATATAATTCATATAGTTCAGGTTTATCATACCGTCCATTTCCCCCCCAAGCAAAGCCGGGTTATGAAAAATAAGGGAGGGATCTCTTTCTATCAGGGACACGGTATGACCTCCAAGAGCATTCGCCCTGGTCGATGAAGGGTAGTTCAAAAAAGTAAACACCTGCTCTCCGGTTTGTGCCGCGACAGATTGTATAAAGAACGAAAGGAACAATACAGCTAATATATTTCTCATATTTTTCAACAAATGCGTACAAAGATATAAATACGGTTGTAACATATTTCATAAACAGAAACGGAAAAAACAGGAAAAAGGTATATAAACACCGTTATTTTTCTTTCGGTTCAAAAAAAAACGAAAATATAGAAGTATTTTTCCCAGTTTACTATTGATATATAAAATAATTTGTATTTTTGCGTACTGGAAAACACATATTTAAACATTATAAGAGTATGGAAATTAAGAAATCACCGAAAGCGGACTTAGAAGGGGGCAAAACACTCGGTATCCTGATGGGTATGGTTGTTGGCTTAGCCGTTCTATTCGTTGGGTTTGAATGGGGAACCCGTGATATTCAGGTAGTCCAAACAGAAGGCGTCGCTGATATCATCGCTGAAGAGGAAATTGAAATTACAAGACCGGAGGATACGCCTCCTCCACCACCCCCACCACCAGCACCTGCTGCAGTAGAACAACTGAACATTGTGGATGACGACGTGGAACTGGATCAAGTGGATCTTATCTCATCTGAGGATGACCAGACTTCAGCACAGGTTGAAGCTTATGTGGCACCTGCAGTTGTGGAAGAAGAAGAAGAATCTGCTCAACAGATCTTCACAGTCGTAGAAACAATGCCGGAATTCCCGGGTGGACAGGGTGAATTGCTGAAATACCTTGCAAAATCAATCAAGTATCCGGTTATTGCACAGGAAAACGGTATTCAAGGTCGTGTAACTTGTTCGTTCGTTGTAAACCGTGACGGTTCTATTGTAGACGCAGAAGTTATCCGTGGTGTAGACCCATCTTTGGATAAAGAAGCCTTGCGTGTGATCAATAGCATGCCCAAATGGTCTCCTGGTAAGCAGAGAGGTAAACCTGTACGTGTAAAATATACAGTACCTGTAACTTTCAGATTACAATAATAATTTCTAAACATATTAAAAAGGCTGCTGTAAACTTGCAGCCTTTTTTTATTTTGTCTTATCTATAATTCAATATCGATATGTTATCTTTCAACGAGATCCTGCAAAAAATAGAAAACGAAATATCTCAACTCAGTTTCGAATATCCCCCTAAAAGTTTATACGACCCGATCGAATACATACTGTCATTGGGAGGAAAAAGGATCCGTCCGGCTTTGGCATTAATGGCTTGTAATTTATACCGCGAAAATGTAGACAACGCAATCAACCCGGCATTGGGAATAGAAGTTTTCCACAACTTTACCCTATTGCATGACGACCTGATGGATAAGGCTGACAAAAGAAGAAACAAACCGACAGTTCATAAGGTATGGAATGACAACACAGCAATCCTTTCGGGAGATGCAATGTTGATAGCCGCTTATCAATTGATCGGAAAAACCGAACCGGAACATCTGAAAGAAGTGTTCGACCTGTTCACAGCCACTGCACTCGAGATATGCGGAGGTCAGCAATATGATATGGAGTTTGAATCACGGACAGATGTTACAGAAGCGGAATATATAGAAATGATCCGGTTAAAAACCGCTGTTCTACTTGCCTGTAGCTTAAAAGCTGGTGCTATCATGGGAGGTGCATCCAAAGAAGATGCCACGAATCTTTATGAGTTCGGAATAAACATCGGACTCGCATTCCAATTGCAGGATGATCTGCTGGATGTATATGGAGATACAGCAACATTCGGTAAAAATATCGGTGGAGACATTATCTGCAACAAGAAAACATTCCTACTGATACATGCTTTTGAACTCGCCAACATGGAACAAAAGCAAATCCTAAAAGACTGGATCGGAAAAGAGTCTTTCAACCCTGCTGAGAAAATCAAGGCAATCACCGCCATATACAATACATTAAATCTAAAAGATATCACGACGGCTAAAATGCAGGGATATTACGACAAAGCAATGGAACATCTCTCCGCATTAAATGTATTACCGGAAAAACTGACTATATTAAAAGAAGTAAGTAACCATTTAATGTATCGCCAGTCTTAATCACATGAATTTAATAGATACACATAACCATCTGTACCTGGAAGAATTCGACCTGGAACAAGATGCACTGGTTGATGCCGCCCTGAAATCAGGTATCGATACGTTGCTTCTCCCGAATGTCGATCTCACAACGGTAGAACGGATGCATGACCTATGCGACCGTTTTCCCGATTTTGCCTATCCGATGATGGGATTGCACCCGACAAGTGTGGACGAACACTATATTGACACGCTAAAAAAAACGGAATCTTATCTCGGCAAACGCCCTTATTGTGGTATTGGAGAGATCGGAATAGACTTATACTGGGATAAGACATACCTGAAAGAACAGAAAATCGTATTCGAAGAACAACTGAAATGGAGCATCGATCTCGATCTCCCGATTGCGATCCATACAAGAGAGGCTTACCCGGAAGTTCTTGAAAGTATCCATAAAGTAGGAGCCGACAAACTGAAGGGAGTTTTCCACAGTTTTACAGGTACCAATACAGACCTGGAAGAAATTAAGAAATTGAAAAAATTCAAATTGGGTATTAACGGGGTAATTACCTTTAAAAATTCAAAACTGTCGGAGACAATTTTATCTACCGACATTAACAGTATAGTACTCGAAACTGACGCTCCATACCTGGCGCCTGTACCATATCGGGGGAAACGAAATGAACCCGTATATATATGGAAAACGGCAGAAAAGGTAGCGGACACATATAGCCTTACATTGGATGAAACGGTAGAAATAACAAGAAAAAACGCACTGGATTTATTTAAAATTACTAATAAACATGCGTAGTTTGACTTTTTCAGCTGGAAGACCAAATTTATTCCGTCAGATATTGTGTATATGTCAAGCAAAAACTTTAGATTTGTGCACTGAAACGTTTGGATATGCGATTTTTTTCGTATTTTGCGCTCGTTTTAGAGGAGACAAAGGCTGAAAATTGGAGAGATGCTCGAGTGGTTGAAGAGGCACGCCTGGAAAGCGTGTATACGCCTAAAGTGTATCGCGGGTTCGAATCCCGCTCTCTCCGCTTAGGTACCATGAGGATATTATTAACAACAAAAATAAAAACAAATAAGAGAATTATTAATCTTAAAAATTAAACACACAATGAAAAAGTATTTTGCAAAAACATTCATGGGTTTATGTGCCCTTGGAATCTCTACCGTAGCATTCGCGCAGGACGCTGCAGCCGGAGCTGAACAAGTTGTTGAAGGTGGTATGTACCAGGCTTTAAAAGTTAAGTTCATCGAGGGTGGTGCAGACTTCATGAGTTTGGTTGCTATCGCTTTGATTTTCGGTTTGGCTTTCTGTCTTGAAAGAATTATTTATCTAAACTTAGCTGAAACTAATGCTAGCAAATTATTAAAAGGTATCGAAGATGCACTTGACAAAGGTGATGTAGAAGGTGCAAAAGCTATTGCTCGCGACACAAGAGGTCCTATCGCTTCTATCGCATATCAAGGTTTGATGAGAATTGACCAGGGTATCGACGTTGTTGAAAAATCAATCGTTTCTTACGGTGGTGTACAGGGTGGTCTTTTGGAAAAGAACATGTCTTGGATCACATTGTTTATCGCTATGGCTCCGTCATTAGGATTCTTGGGTACTGTAGTTGGTATGGTTATGGCGTTCGATAAAATCGAACAAGTTGGTGATATCAGCCCGACGGTTGTTGCTGGTGGTATGAAAGTGGCTTTGATCACAACAGTAGGTGGTCTTGTTGTTGCTTTGATCCTTCAGGTATTCTATAACTATTTATTGAGCAAACTGGAAGCTATCCTGAACCAGATGGAAGATGCTTCTATTACATTGCTTGATATGGTTATCAAATACAACCTTAAATTCAAAAAATAATTCAGAATTATGGCAGTTACTAAAATAAGAAAAATATCCAGCTGGACATTACTGCTCACATCTATTATCAGTATTGTTGTATTGGGTATGTTCTACGCAGGAGGCGTTGTAGACCCTTCTGTTGAAATGAAAGAGCCTATATATACTGGCTTATTGCTCAACTGGACAAGTGTATTGTTCTTCATTACGATTGTTAGTACAGTGATTTTTGCGATCTGGCAGTTTACATCATTACTGAAAACTAGCCCTAAATCAGCATTAGCATCATTGGTCGTTGTTGTTTGCTTCGCAGCCATGTTGTTCATTACTTATTCTATGGGAGACGCAACTCCTTTGAAAGGTCTGAATGCAGATTCTCAGGCATACAATATTCCTTTGTGGCTGAAAGTTACAGACATGTGGATTTATTCTACAGTTATTTTGATGGTCCTGATCATCATCGCTGTTGCAGCCGGTTCTGTAAAGAGAATGCTTAATAGATAATAGTAATAAGAAATACGATATAAAACAATTCAAGCGATATGGGAAGAAAAAAAAGAAAAGTGCCCGCAATGAATGCGACTTCTTCAGCCGATATTGCTTTCATGTTGCTTATCTTCTTCCTTATTACTACCTCAATGGATACAGATAAAGGTTTGGCAAGACGTTTACCGCCGCCTGTACCCAAAGACCAGAAGAAAAACGATGAAATGGATATTAAAAAGAGAAACATCCTGGTTGTACTGATCAACAGTAATAACCAAATTCTCTGCGACAACCAGTTCATCGATATTAAGCAATTGAAAGACAAGGTTAAAGAGTTCATTGAGAACCCTTACAATGACGAACATAAGCCTGAAAAGACTGAAGTCGATGTACCGTTCTACGGTAAAATGATGGTAACAAAAAATCACGTTATTTCATTGATGAATGACCGTGGTACCGAATATCAAGCTTATATTGATGTCCAGAATGAATTGGCAAAAGCTTATAACGAACTGAGAGACGATGTTTCCAGAAAGAAATTCGGTAAAGCGTTTGCTGATTTGGAAGATGAACAACAAAAGGCTGTGCAGATGATTTATCCGCAAAAGATATCAGAAGCAGAACCTAAAAATTATGGAGACAAAAAGTAATGGGAAAATTTAGTAAAGCGGGCGGAAGAGAAATGCCCGAATTAAATACCTCATCATTACCTGACTTGGTATTTGCCTTCTTGTTCTTCATCATGATGGTAACATCTATGCGTGAAGTTACTTTAAAGGTTGTATTCCAGGCTCCTCAGGCTACAGAGCTTCAGAAGTTGGAAAAGAAATCGTTGGTAACATTCATTTATGTTGGTAAGCCGACTCAGGAACTGAGAGCAAAAATGGGTTCTGAAACTCGTCTGCAGCTGAACGATCAGATCGCAGACGTTGATGAGATTCAAGATTACATCGCTCAGGAAAAGTCAAGTATGAAAGAGGAAGACCAGCCGTTTATGACTGTATCCATCAAGGCAGATAAAGAAACCAAGATGGGTGTTATTACAGACGTAAAACAGGCGCTTCGTGAAGCATACGCATTAAAGATTAGTTATTCTGCAAGACAAAAGGTGGATTAATTAATTCTAGAATAAAGAAAAAGGCAGGACTAAAAGTTCTGCCTTTTTTATTGGGATAAAAACCGAATCTATTTGACACCATATACATGACGGTGAATACAACCTTTTACCTCCTCAAAAGATTGTTGCAGGTCAATATTGCCATAAGACATCAAGCGCATTTCCAGAAACTCTTCTCCCTGACGATAAGGTGGCTGGTAATAGACATGATTATCCAGAACATATCCCAAACGTTCATAGAAGCCTATTCTGCGTTTACTCATCTCTTCGGAAGGTATTTCCACCTCCAATATCACAGGAACGTCACACAAGGCCATAAACAGTTTCATGGCCTCTGCGCCTATCCCACCGTTACGCGCCGACTCATCGATTGCAAAATGCTCCACATAAGCAAAAGACTCAAATTGCCAGGCAGTAATAAAACCCGCATAAACTCCGTTCCTGAACAATGTATATACAGTAAAACGGGGCTCTCCCTTTACCAGTTCTTTCACCAGTGAAAATACCCGTCGTTCGGCTTCCGGAAAGGAATCGTTATATGTCTTTTCTACTTTATCCAACAAAGGATCGGAAAAATCTTTTACCGGCCTGCATTCGATTACCGCACTTAAACTCATACTCTTATAATATTGATTGATTAATAAAAGAAAACTTACGAAATAAAATAATTGGACGAATTATAGCATCTAATCATTATAGTTTGACTATATTTGTATTTAAATGTAACATACAGAATAACAGAAATACAAATATACAGAAATTATGGCACACCATCAACTTGATGAATTGGATGAAAAAATATTAAAACTGATCATAGGGAATGCCCGAATGCCTTTTCTGGAAGTAGCCAGAGAATGTAATGTATCAGGAGCAGCCATACACCAGAGAATTCAGAAACTTACAAATCTGGGGGTCATCAAAGGTTCCGAGTTTATCGTCGATAATACTAAAGTCGGATATGAGACTTGCGCTTATATGGGATTATTCCTGAAATCACCGGGGCAATTCCCTACAGTTACAGAGGCATTAAAGAAGATTCCGGAAGTAGTGGAATGCCATTACACCACGGGACAATATGACCTGTTCATCAAAATATACGCAAAAAACAATCAGCATTTACTGAATATCATCCACAATAAACTTCAGCCGCTAGGATTAGCTCGTACAGAATCGCTGATCTCTTTCAAAGAAGCGTTCAAGAGACAAATTCCGATTGATCTGGATGACGAATAATAAATAAAAAAGGACTTTTCGATGAAAGTCCTTTTTTATTATTGAAAACTCCCCGCCCTAAAGCAGGGATATTTTATTAAAACTCTGCATTATTCGGAGTTCTCGGGAAAGGAATTACGTCGCGAATATTCGTCATACCCGTAACGAATAACAACAGACGTTCAAATCCCAGACCAAAGCCGGAATGAGGTGCTGTACCAAAACGACGGGTATCCATATACCACCAGATATCCTTTTCAGGCACACCCATTTCTGAAGCACGTCTTGCCAGTTTTTCATAATCCTCTTCACGTTGTGAACCACCGATAATCTCTCCGATCTTGGGGAACAATACGTCCATAGCACGTACCGTCTTTCCATCTTCATTCTGCTTCATATAGAAAGATTTGATTTCTTTCGGATAGTCAGTCAGAATAACAGGACATTTAAAGTGCTCTTCCACCAAATAACGTTCGTGTTCTGAAGCAAGGTCGGCTCCCCAATAGATCGGGAATTCGAACTTATGCCCTTTAGCCACTGCTTCTTCCAGGATCTTGACACCTTCCGTATAAGGCAGA
Organism: Parabacteroides timonensis; assembly: GCF_900128505.1. Taxonomy (NCBI): domain Bacteria; kingdom Pseudomonadati; phylum Bacteroidota; class Bacteroidia; order Bacteroidales; family Tannerellaceae; genus Parabacteroides; species Parabacteroides timonensis. Next base: position 722,677 of record NZ_LT669940.1, on the reverse strand, counting down.
CGGATAAAGTTATGTTTCAGGACGAATTGCAGACGTTTTATCAGTTCCTTATCAAACATATTGTTCAGGAACTGGATATCGTCCATACAGTTATCCAAAGCCCATTGTATACAATATTTGATAAAGTCTTCAGCCAGCTGCATATTCTCTTCGATCTCGTTGAAGGCAACTTCCGGTTCGATCATCCAGAACTCGGCCAGGTGGCGTGGAGTATTGGAGTTTTCAGCACGGAATGTCGGTCCGAACGTATAGATAGAACCTAAAGACATGGCAGCCAATTCACCTTCCAACTGTCCTGACACTGTCAGACTTGCCTGTTTGCCGAAGAAATCGTCGTCATAAATGATAGAACCATTTTCATCTTTCTTCAGGTCATACAGATTCATTGTCGTTACCTGGAACATCTGTCCGGCTCCTTCACAATCTGAAGCAGTAATGATCGGAGTATGGAAATAGAAGAAACCTCTTTCATGAAAGAACTTGTGGATAGCGATCGCCATATTATGACGGATACGGAACACGGCACCAAACGTATTGGTACGCGGACGTAAATGAGCTATCTCACGCAGGAACTCCAACGAGTGTCCTTTCTTCTGCAACGGATAGGTAGCAGGATCGGCCGTACCGTAAATCTGAATTTCAGTAGCCTGGATCTCTACATTTTGTCCCTGTCCCTGAGATTTAACCAGTTCGCCGTTCACACTGATACAAGCACCGGTAGTAATGGGTTTCAGATACTCTTCACCCAGTTTTTCCACATCCACAACGATCTGAACATTATTTATTGTAGAACCGTCATTCAGCGCAATAAAGCTAACCTGTTTACTACCACGACGGGTACGTACCCATCCTTTCACGTTAACGGTTGTACCGTAAGCTTCACTCTTCAGTACATCTACAATTTTTGTTCTAGTAATTGTTTCCATGTTTATATGTTTATTCTTAGATAATCAAAACAAGATAGCCGGTATTGACTACCGGCTAATCTTCGTATTATTCAAAAGCGCCCATTCGGAGTGCGTTCACCTCACGTTCGTTCAGGTAACGCCATTTTCCACGTCCGAGCATCTTTTTGGTCAGTCCGGCAAAGTATACACGATCCAGCTTCGTTACATGGTATCCCAGTGATTCGAAAATACGACGTACGATACGGTTACGTCCCGAGTGGATTTCGATACCCACCTGGCTCTTGTCGTCTTCGCTGGCATAGCTGATTGCATCTGCATGGATTTCGCCGTCTTCCAGTTCCAATCCGTTAGCAATCTTTTCCATGTCTTCGATAGAAACGTTCTTATCCAACCAAACGTGATAGATCTTCTTTTTCTTGAATGACGGGTGAGTCAGCTTTGAAGCCAGGTCGCCATCATTAGTAAGAAGCAATACACCGGTTGTGTTACGGTCAAGACGACCTACCGGATAGATACGTTCCTGGCAAGCATTCTTCACCAGATCCATAACGGTAAGACGTTCCTGAGGATCGTCGGATGTAGTTACGCAGTTTTTCGGTTTGTTCAGTACGATATATACCTTGCTTTCGATCTGCACCGGTTTATCGTTGAATTCAACCTTATCCTGACGGGTAATTTTAGTACCCAGTTCAGTTACCACTACATCATTTACTTTCACAGCACCTGCTGTAATAAATTCGTCAGCTTCACGACGTGAACAAACACCTGCATTCGACAAGAATTTGTTCAGACGGATCGGTTCGTTAGGGTCAGCCAATACTTCTTTATACTTCAATTGTTTCTGGAAGTTGTACTTGGCATTCGGGTTGTAATCGTTTGTACGGCGTTGTTGCGGACGTCTGTTTCCGTATCCACCGCCATTGTTACCATATCCGCCACCGCGATTATTGTTACCGTATGAAGGTCTGCCGCCACCGCGATTATCGCGAGAGTCGTAAGAGTTGACACGAGTATCACCTACTCTGGGTCTTCTTTTCTTCATTCCGTCGCCGGTTGCATCTCCTTCCGGAGAAGCGGAATAGGCTCTGCCCGGTCTTTCGTCATAGTTAGGACGAGAAGGACGGTTGAAACCACCGCCACCACCATACGAACGATCGTTGTTTCCATAAGAACGATCATTGTTACCATAAGAGGGGCGATTGTTGCCATAAGAAGGACGGTTGTATCCGCCTTCACGGTTAGAATTGTAACCACCTTCACGATTTGAGTTATAACCTCCTTCACGGTTATTGCTGTAACCACCCCGATTATTGTCGCGGTTGTTGTAAGAAGGTCTGCTGTTATAACCACCACCTTCGCGATTGTCATACGTACGGGGACGGCTCGGGCGGTCTCCGTAAGATGAGCGGTTATCACCATAAGAATTATAACCACCGCGGTCATCCCGGCTAGGGCGGTTATATGGTCTCCGTTCATAGTTGTTTCCCTCAGGTCTGTTGTAACCTTGATTGTAAGGTTTTCTTTCACCTTCCTGATCTGTGTTTTCCCGTCTGATACTTGGTATCACCTTTCTAGGACGCGGTTGAGATTCTTCTCTTTCTTCTGTGCTCATTGTTGTAAATTAATAATAATTAATTAATTGGTAACCTCACGGCTACGTTGATTCTCACACTAAATACCTGTATAATTATGCGGCGTAATCGCCTTTAATTCTGCTTTTACTGCATCACTAACCTGCAGCGTTTCAATAAAGTCACTGATTGATTTTTCAGTGATTCCTTCATTTGTACGGGTTAAGGCTTTCAAGGCTTCGTAAGGTTTCGGATATCCTTCGCGACGTAATATCGTCTGGATACCTTCCGCAACTACCGCCCAGCAATGATCTAAATCCCGATACAAGGCGCTCTCATTTAATAACAGTTTACCCAGCCCTTTTGTTAAGCTTTTGAATGCGATCTCGATATGAGCCAAAGGCACACCTACGTTACGCAATACGGTAGAGTCTGTTAAATCCCGCTGCAAACGAGAAATAGGCAATTTGGTAGCCAAGTGTTCCAGTATTGCATTTGCCATACCCAGGTTACCTTCCGCATTTTCAAAATCAATGGGGTTCACCTTATGAGGCATTGCAGACGAACCGACTTCGCCAGCCTTGATCTTCTGTTTGAAATACTCCATAGAGATATACTGCCAGAAGTCACGGTTCAGGTCGATCAGTATCGTGTTCACACGTTTCAGACCGTCGAAAATAGCTGCCAGATTATCATAGTTCGAAATCTGTGTAGTCCATTCCTCACGGCTCAGTCCCAGCACTTCATTCACAAACTTATTACCGAAAGCTCTCCAGTCGTATGACGGATACGCCACATGGTGTGCATTAAAGTTTCCGGTTGCACCGCCGAACTTAGCAGATACGGGAATAGATTTCAACAAAGTCACCTGCTGTTCCAGACGATAAACAAACACCATAATCTCTTTTCCCAAACGAGTAGGAGAAGCGGGTTGTCCGTGTGTCTTGGCCAGCATGGAAACGTTGCTCCAATCTTCGGCATACTTCTTCAGCATGTCTATCACTTCCTGTATACCCGGATAATAAACTTCATTCAACGCATCTTTGATAGACAAAGGCACAGAGGTATTATTAATATCCTGCGACGTCAATCCGAAATGGATAAATTCTTTATAATCCTGTAAACCCAGCAGGTCAAATTTTTCTTTGATAAAATATTCTACAGCTTTTACGTCATGGTTGGTTACGCTCTCGATCTCCTTGATACGTGTTGCATCTTCTATAGAGAATTCCTGGTAAATTTTACGCAATGCTTCCTTATTTTCCACAGTAGCAAGGCTATTCAACTGTGGAAGGAACTCAGCAAGAGTAATAAAATACTCTATCTCTACCTGCACTCTATACTTGATAAGTGCATACTCTGAGAAGTAAGCCGCCAGGTTTTCGGCTTTATTTCTATATCGCCCATCAACGGGAGATATGGCAGTTAGTGTCGAAAATATCATATTCATTTAGTTTATACACCTATAACCCTGAGTGTTCGGGCGATATGCCAACGATATCGATTACTTCATGTACATTAATAATATAGAATGCAAAGTTACTATATTTCTTCAGACTAAAGGGCAGTAATGAACTTTTTTTCTATTTTTTTGCCGAAAGATTTGGAGGTAATAAAAAAAGCCGTATCTTTGCAGCGCTTTAGAGAGATAAGGCGTACAAAACTTACTGAAGTAATGAAAGGGCGTTTAGCTCAGCTGGTTCAGAGCATCTGCCTTACAAGCAGAGGGTCGGCGGTTCGAATCCGTCAACGCCCACCTTTCATATCCAATTGATTTCAACTTGGGCGTTTAGCTCAGCTGGTTCAGAGCATCTGCCTTACAAGCAGAGGGTCGGCGGTTCGAATCCGTCAACGCCCACTCAGATTTATACCAAATTGATTTCAATCGGGCGTTTAGCTCAGCTGGTTCAGAGCATCTGCCTTACAAGCAGAGGGTCGGCGGTTCGAATCCGTCAACGCCCACCAAAAGAAAAGTCCGTTAGTCGAATGATTAACGGACTTTTTTATTTATAGACTCTCACCGTCTTTTCTTCGTCAAAGGTATCGAGATAAACCGATCTATCGAGAACTTACCGGGCCCGGCGATATACATCAGTATAAACACCACCAAATAAATAAAAGCCAACTCTTTCACCGCAAACGCATCATTGCCGTGAATAACGAAGAATGCCATACACATGGTAAAGATCATCGGGATCATAGCCAATCGATACAATGCACCAAAAATAAAACCTATTGAACAAGCCAACTCACCAAAAATAGCAAGCCCTAACGAAACCTGGCTACCTACGCCCAGCGGATCGGGAAAAACGGCAGACATCTCGGTATAGTTAGTCCATTTCTGGATACCATGAGATAGCAACAATCCTCCGAAAAGGATACGCAATGCCAATAACAACAGTGAAATAGCTGTACCGTCCGGCTTAGACGGAAATAAAAATCTGTATATCGCCAACATATTATTTAGTTTTTACATAAGATTAATAACTTATATATAAAACAAAGATAGTAAAAAAATGTTCATTGCACCCATCCCTTGCAATCTAAGATATATCTATCCATAAGCCTGCTTATCGCTCTTCTTCACTTTTATTGATTTAACAGAAATAATATATTTCAGTATTTATCAGTTGAATGCAACCTCCCCCAACTCCTCAACAAAAGTTTTCTAAAATAAATCCTTCATTCCTTCATTTGGCCGACTATTTAGCTGATCGTCTTGTGTTTATAACTGAATGAATTCTGAATAAATGAAGGAAATATCTTTATTTTTAGATTATTCCTTCAGGCAGAGAGACATGCTTAAGCAGTAAGCAACAATGGCCTGCGTAATTACCTGTTAATATGAAAGTTATTAGATCGTTCTTGTTTTCCATCTGTCTAACGCTTGTAGCACAGTTGTCGAATAAGCGTTTGACAAATGGCAAACAAGCGTTCGATAAATAACAAATAAGATAAAAGAAAGAACAATGATACTAAGAAGTAAGCGGTTATGCATTAAAATAGAATATGCTAACTAACAACCAGTAGGTGAATACTTACTCTTTTTATGGCATCAGATGGTATCATTAATGAATGAAAAAATCAGAAATGTAAGATACTTCCTTCATTTATTCAGAATTCATTCAGCCACAAGCACAAGGCAATCAATCAAATAACTAATCAAATGAAGGAATGAAGGATTTATTTTGAAAAACTTTTGTTGCAATAATAGCTCTATTTAATGATAACTAAGATAAGCAGTCCCTACATTGATATTCCAAAAACATTCCGTATTTTTGTAGTGCTAAACAATACCATGGTGTATCCATGACGTNTACTAAGAAGTAAGCGGTTATGCATTAAAATAGAATATGCTAACTAACAACCAGTAGGTGAATACTTACTCTTTTTATGGCATCAGATGGTATCATTAATGAATGAAAAAATCAGAAATGTAAGATACTTCCTTCATTTATTCAGAATTCATTCAGCCACAAGCACAAGGCAATCAATCAAATAACTAATCAAATGAAGGAATGAAGGATTTATTTTGAAAAACTTTTGTTGCAATAATAGCTCTATTTAATGATAACTAAGATAAGCAGTCCCTACATTGATATTCCAAAAACATTCCGTATTTTTGTAGTGCTGAACAATACCATGGTGTATCCATGACGTAGAGCGGCGGTTAATTGCTCAATGTAATATGTCGGGCTTTTATGTCCGACATATACTATTTTCGTGTAATCACGAAAATGATACATAATGAAAAGGCGGTTGCCTTTCCTGACTTTCTTTTGCTCTACGGAGTGGACGATGGTATTGTTTAGCGACACGGGAAATGGCAGCCGTTCTTTTTTTTCTGCCTATAAGCTAAACAATACCATCGAATGAAATCAAATTCATTAACCGCATCAAGTCCGCAAAGCGGAATAACAATCCTCAAACAGAAAGGAGCTCCATTATGATTGTCGAAGGAATTAAACTAACACCATTATTAATTAAGAGCATCAAAACATGTCAAGAGAATCCGGACATATTGAATTATCAATTGGAAACTTTTGATAAAGTAATATATCTTCTCGCTATATATGGAGAAAATGGAGAGCCTAACGATGCAGCCAGTATCATAAAGATTATATCTGATCTTTGCTACTTCAAAACTATATTCCAGAGATTGGGTGGGCAAGATGAAAATTAGTAGACTCTAAAAAACAAAAAGCGACACCCCTATAAGAGGTGTCGCCAATGTCTACTATCGTAAACTGTGACCCGGGAGGGATTCAAACCCTCGACCTTCAGAACCGGAATCTGACGCTCTATTCACTAAGCTACCAGGCCAAAGACGGTGCAAAAGTAAATATAATATCGCAGGAAAGCAAATGTAGCGGCTAAGAGTTTTTACAATCTTTCTTTTTCTGTTATACAACACATGTTTTGATATTTTGCAATCATCATTGCCATATATCCTGCCATTTTGCAAATAAAAACGGCTTTCGCATTGCTATTTTACCATTAATCATTATCTTTGCCACGCATATTTTACAAACACAAAGCACAACAAGTATATGAGCTATTTAATTAAACCTGCAGGATATAAAGCTTTGCTTAACTTATCTCAGACAGAAATGGGGATTAAGAAAATCAAAGACTTTTTCCAGCAAAATTTATCTTCCGAACTACGGCTACGCCGTGTTACGGCACCTTTATTCGTTCTTAAAGGGATGGGTATCAACGATGACCTAAACGGGACGGAACGTGCCGTGACCTTTCCGATCAAGGACTTGAACGACTCAAAAGCCGAAATCGTACATTCACTGGCCAAGTGGAAACGTCTTACCCTGGCCGACTATAATATTGAAGAAGGCTACGGAATCTATACCGATATGAATGCTATCCGTTCGGATGAAGAACTGGGTAATCTCCATTCACTGTATGTAGACCAGTGGGACTGGGAACGGGTTATGAGCCCCAGTGAACGCAATATCGAATATCTAAAAGAGATCGTACGGCGTATTTATGCCGCTATGGTTCGCACCGAATATCTGGTTTACGAAATGTTCCCGAACATCCGACCGGCACTTCCGCAGCAGATTCATTTCATTCATTCCGAGGATTTATTGCAAAAATATCCTACCTTTACACCGAAAGAACGGGAAGACGCTATTTGCAAGGAATACGGAGCCGTATTTATTATCGGTATCGGATGTAAACTGAGCAACGGAGAGAAGCATGACGGACGTGCCCCGGACTACGACGACTGGTCGACTGTGGCTGAAAACGGCCAGACCGGACTGAATGGCGATTTGCTGGTTTGGGACGATGTATTGAACCGCTCGCTTGAATTATCGTCTATGGGTATCCGTGTGGATAAAGAAGCTTTGGAACGTCAACTTAAGATCTCTAATGCCGAAGAAAAGAGAGAACTATACTTCCACAAACGTCTACTGAGCGGCGAACTGCCCCAAAGCATCGGTGGTGGTATCGGACAAAGTCGTTTGTGTATGTTCTATCTGCGCAAAGCCCATATCGGAGAGATACAAGCAAGTATCTGGCCGGAAGAGATGCGTCAGGAAGCCCGTGCAGCAGGAATGCACTTAATTTAGTTGACAATTGATATAAATATGGATGTAAAGATCGAAAAAAGCTGGAAAGAACGGTTAGCTCCTGAATTTGAGAAAAGTTATTTTAATGAGCTGATCAACTTTGTAAAACAGGAATACCGTCAGGGAGCCGTATATCCTCCCGGACCTTATATCTTTAATGCTTTTGAACATTGCCCGTTTGAAAAGGTAAAAGTGGTCATACTGGGACAGGACCCTTATCACGAGCCGGGACAAGCGCATGGGCTTTGTTTTTCGGTGCAGGACGGAACGCCTTTCCCTCCTTCTCTGATCAATATATTCAAAGAAATAGAAAGCGACCTTGGTAAACCGATGCCCAACAGCGGTAATCTGTTGCGCTGGGCTGACCAAGGCGTGTTATTACTGAACGCAACACTGACGGTTCGTGCACATCAGGCCGGTTCACACCAGAACAGAGGATGGGAGGCATTTACCGACGCTGTCATTCACAAACTGGCTGAAGAACGTAGCCATATCGTTTATATCCTCTGGGGATCATACGCACAACGGAAAGGTGCATTCATCGATGCTTCACGTAATATGATATTGAAGTCAGCACACCCTTCACCCCTTTCGGCTTATCGCGGCTTCTTCGGGAACAAGCATTTCAGCAAGGCGAACGATTACCTGATAGCGACAGGTCAGACACCTATTGAATGGTAACATTAATACCAGCTTTGCCCTTCACGCACATTACTGCTCTGGTTATACTTCAGGTCTTTCAACAAGGAAGAACTTACAGCGATAGAGAAGGTGTACGATTTATACGGCCCTACCGGTACAAAACTTGCTGACATCTGGAAACAGTGCAGATTACGGGTGACATTACAAGTCATGAACGAAATCTTGTTATTGTCGAAGTCGTAAGTGGCATTGAAGTTAAAACTCCAGTTCTTGGTCGGCTGGATATTTCCGTTAAAACTCAATGCATGCGTCAGTTTGTATTTATACTCCAACTTGTTGGGATCGAAGTCTCCGTAACGCAACTGCATACTGTAATTGAATGATAAACTCCATGGGATCTTAGTGATCAGATAACCATCCGAATCATACTCGCCGGTATCTTTCTTCTTTCCACGCAGACGACCACCCTCCTTCTCTTCCGGTGGATTGGCATCATCGGGATTCTCGGCAGTCAGGTCTTCGAGTTCGCCATCGCCGATATTATCTTCAGGTATGTTGCTGTCGGTTCCACCTCCGAACCATTTCTTAAAGGTATCGTTATTAAAGGTATAAGCGAAGCTGGTTCCGGTATTACGCAAACGGCCGATACCTTTTCCTGCTTTCCAACGTGGAATATCTACCCTGACAGGGTTACCCTTGCTGTCCGCTTTGTAAGTATAGGTATCAAAAGTTCCGTTCAGATTTAAGGTATAGCTTTTCGAGAACTTAAGACGTAAACCGACAGACAGGTCACTCCATTTGAAGGAGTCGGCAGCCATATTATAACTCATTCCCAACGATAACTTATCGATCAGGCTGATCTTACGGAAGCCGGTAGTGTCACGATCGGATTTGATTTTCATTTCGACATTGTTATCCAACGTAAAGTTCAAGCTCCCCTGCTTTCCATTAGGGATAGAACCGTTATGCGCGAAAGGAGAATAAACATAATCGATCGGATCGCCGTTAGCATCGATATACTGGTAATGATCGTAGAAACCGAAAAGACTTCCCCCAAAGTCGGGAGCTGCACTAATGCTGACAGACGGCTCAAAGCGGTGACGGATCATCTGCACCTTATCTCCCAGGAAAGGAAGCGGTTTATAGAAACCATATAAGGTAGTCGAAGCAGATACAGATGCGTTATAATTGTAGATACGGTAAAATCCATAGGTTGTATCACGGTTTACCAGGCTGTTCAATTTCGGGTCGAACTGTTTCGTAATCTTACTTGTATACCAGCTTTCCTTATAATTAAATGAAGGAGAAATGTTGATATATTTAAATGCCGTAAACGTGGCACTGACCGGAATACTATGTTCCATCGAGTTCTTCCAGTCCTTGATAAGATTTGACTTGAATAATAAGTTTTCCTTTGTTGTGATACTATTCTTGAAATAGCCGGAATAACTCATCGAAATCTTTTCATACCAACGTTCTTTTCCGATAGGGTTCTTACGTTTGAACGGGAAGATACGGCTCAATGTGATTGTCAGGTTAGGCAAGGTGACAGCGATAGACGAGTCCCTGGATGACTGGTTGACATTCATTGTAGCGGAAAGAGAAAGCGGGTTATTCGGAAAACGTTGTGTTATATTGATACTCGAACCTTTTGTATTCGAGATAGCGTCCGAGTTATTCGTATTTAAGAAACCGTTCGCTTTATTACGGTCGAAACTACTGGTCGAGAAGTTCACACTGGCAGAGAAAGTACGGTACGGATTTGCTTTCGGGTCTTGCGAGTGTGTCCAGTTCAACCGGAAGTCTTTATTCAAACTATAGTCGGGAAGCCCTTTATCACCAAACTTCGTTACCTGGTAAGCGGCATTGAAATTACCGGAGAACAGGTATCGTTTCCTATAAGAGGATTGCGCCTGAAGCCCCCATGAACCTTTGGTATATATCTCACCGGTAACAGCCAGATCGATATAATCGCTTAAGGCAAAGTAATATCCCCCGTCACGTAAACCGAACCCACGATTGGAGTCGTCGGTATACGTCGGCATAATCACACCGGATGAATAGGTACTCGAGAAAGGGAAGAAACAAAAAGGCAATCCGATCGGATATAGCGGTACATCTTCAATAACCATATAAACAGGGCCTGTAACGATATTCTTTTTAGGCCGGACCTTGGCTTTGGTCATCTGAATATAGAAGTGAGGATGATCGTGTTCATCGCAGGTCGTATATTTACCGCCTACCATGTTCAATACATCGTCGTCCATCTTCTTTGTACGCCCGGCAGTTACATACCCTTCCCCTTGCTGGGTAATCACATCGGTGATATATCCCTTCCGGGTCGTAAAGTTATAACGCATCGTCTTCGATTCATACTCCTGATCGCCATCCTTGAATAAAGGATAACCGAACTCGTCACCGATCGAATCGAGGCCGAACTTCGCGAATACCAGACTGCTGTCCATATTCATCTCGATCACTTCCGCCTGTAGTCCGATTTGCTGGTACTTAACATCGCCTTCACCGTACAGATAAGCCCAGTTACCTGCAGTCATTACGATAGAGTCTTTAGCCTGGTAAGCCACAGGAGCATCCAGGCCGGTCTGCTTCTTGGGAACAGTATCAGAAGCTAAGACTGTACTGTCGGTCGCAACAGGGACTATGGTATCCCCAACAACAGCCAACACAGTATCCGTCGGGGCAACCAGCTCCTGCGAATACATCATCAAAGCCCCGGCGAGGAAATATAATAGGATAATTAAGCCTCTGTATTTCATTAATTAAGTTGACAGATGACAGATGATAGTTGACACATAAAAGCGAAAGAACTATCAACTGAATTGTTACAGCATGCAAATGTATAACAAATTAATGAGCCCTTCTGCTTTTATTCCCCTAAAAAGAGTTTACACCAGTTATCAAAACGTATAACGGTCTCCTCGCCATACTTTACAAGACCTTGTTTTACTTTCTCGACCGGCTTCTCTTTATCTAACTTCGTCTTACTATAAAATTTGTCGGCAAAGCAAATCAATTGCTCTTCCAACGAAACCGGCACCATGACCCGGTGAGGCAACGGAAGGTGTCTCTCTTCTATCATTTCCAGGGTGATACCGGTTCCTGTATGCCGTTCGCATACCAGAGCATGACGCGGGAAGCCTTCTTGCCGCATCAGGTCGGCACCTAAATAACCATGACAAATATATTCTGCCGAACCATGGCAATCGATCTCCGGTGCGTTACACTGAAATATGCCGATATCATGAAGCATAGCAGCTTCTTCTATAAACGGAAGATCGAGATCCATTTCCGGGTGCAAGCGGGCAATGCTTAACGCTTTGTCGGCTACACTACGACTGTGTGTTACTAAAATATGCCAGGCATCCGATTCTGCCGGATAATACTTTGAAATAATATCAAGAGGATTCATTTTATCTATGCTTTATATTCAGACCGCAAAGATACACATATTTTAAAATCAACCGCGGCAGCCCAGACTGTCTTCATCAGGATTTATCTCACGCACGGCCTCTTTCACCTCCTTTTTAGTCACTTTTCCTTGGGTTGCTACCTGCTGCACCGGATAACGTCCTTCTTTACGATCCAGTACTAAAGCTTCTGTTTTCGCTTTTTCTTTGATTCTTGGTAATTTCGTTGCCATATAATTATTCATTTATGTTTACGATATTTCAACAGGATGAAGAAGCGGATAGTTCATGGGAAACATGTTAAATATAAACACTTTTAATCCGCTCTATAGCTTTTATGCAACGAACATTTGCTACTTTTGTAACCAAGATACATTAGGAAACATATTATGAAAACAGTTTTCAGACTTACGCTTTGGCTTCTTGGTATACTATTTTTACCTAGAATTCAAGCGATTACCCCTCAGGCTCCCCTCGTACTCGGAGCCGAACGAATAGATGTGGTAACCCGCCTGTTACAGGATAAACAAGTCGGACTGGTTGTTAACCAAACATCTATCCTCGAGAAACAGCAGAAGCATCTGTTGGACGCCTTACTGGAGCAAGGTATCCAGGTAAAAAAAGTATTTGCTCCCGAACATGGTTTCAGAGGAACCGCAGATGCCGGAGCCGATATTAAAGACAGCCGCGACCTGAAGACCGGTATCCCTATTATATCTATCTATGGAAAAAATAAAAAGCCGACAGCCGAACAGTTGCAAGGACTGGATGTAATCGTATTCGATATACAGGATGTAGGAGTCCGCTTTTATACTTACATAAGCACGATGCATTATGTGATGGAAGCTTGTGCCGAAAACGGAGTAGAGTTTATCGTGCTCGACCGCCCCAACCCGAATGATTTCGTAGACGGACCGATCCGTAAAAAAGGATTCGAGTCATTTGTCGGTGTAGATCCTCTTCCTATATTACACGGCCTGACGATTGGCGAACTGGCCTGGATGATAAACAGCGAAGGATGGCTGAAAAGTTCACCCGACAGTTGCAAGTTGCATATTGTCAAGATGGAGAACTGGCGGCATGGAGATCCTTACTGGTTACCGGTCAAGCCCTCTCCCAACCTGCCTAACGACCAGTCGATCCGCCTCTATCCCTCGCTTTGTTTCTTCGAAGCTACAAATATCAGCATCGGACGTGGTACTTATTACCCATTCCAGGTAATCGGTTTTCCGGACAGGAAGTACGGGGATTTCTCTTTTACTCCGGTGTCGCTTCCCGGGTTCGATACCAATCCCTTGCAAAAAGACAAAGAGTGCTACGGTATAGATCTTCGAGAATATCCTTTTGAAGGTGGCCTGAGCTTACACTTCTTCCTCGATTTCTATAATAAGGCCGGAAAAGACCAGGCTTTCTTCTTCTCACGCCCTCATTGGTTCGATTTACTAGCGGGTACAAAAGAACTCAGATATCAAATCGTGAGAGGATTATCGGAAGAGGAAATACGGGAAAGCTGGAAACCGGAACTGGACAGTTATAAACAGATGAGAAAGAAATACCTGCTTTATCCGGATTATCCCGTAAAAAAATAACTATTTCCTAAGAACCGTTGATTTTGTTCACCTTTTAATTATCTTTGCGTGCAATTACGGAAATAAAATACACAGTGTTATACGTCGGTACGGTTGCCCGTGTATAACACTGTGCATTATATAAGCAAACTAATAGAAAAGGGCAGAGCAATTTAACGGGATATATTTCTTGAAAAGTTTTTTACAAATACTGTTTTTCCTTCTTTTATTCATTCCGGTGAAAGAGACAGGAGTATTAAAAGCACATACAAATGAGCCTTTATACAAGATATTGGTAATACACTCCTATACAGAAGACCTTGTGGCCTACTCTAAATTCAGCAATTTGATCTCTGAAAAGCTGGAAAAAAAGAATATCAATACCGATGTCCGTACATTCTACCTGGATAGCGAACGCTATAACGAAGCAGAAGAAAATGCGAAGATGTACGAATACCTCGACTCGATCCGACAATGGAACCCGGATATCATCTTAGTAAATGACGACCAGGCCACCTATACATTGATGGCATGTAACCATCCTTTCGGAAAAACAAAGCCTGTGATCTTTTCGGGAGTAAATTTTCCCAATTTCCCTTTATTGGATCAACACCCAAACTTCTGCGGATTCTGGGATAAACCGGATTACATCACCACAATCGAACTCATAGAAAAACTATACGGTCCCTCCAATATACTTTTCTTCAAACATGCCCGATTTATGGGAAGGGAGTCTTTCAGGACTATTCAGGAGGAAGTGAGAGGTACGGGCAGAACCATACGGATCGGTTTATTCCATCAAAAGAAAAATGAATATCCTGAAGATATCTGTCCCGGCGAACCGGGTAAGTCGATCCTGTACACCACGGAAACGGCTTTTCTCTCGGCAAAAGGACTATTGGCAATCTTCCAGAGCAAGCCATACACCGCTTGCCTGCAAATCATACTCGACTTCGATGTCTTAACGATCGGACGTCTGGCTAATGTCCCCAATTTTACCGTTATCAACAACGGTTTTAATGATGGTAAAGGAATTACAGGCGGTTATTTCACCACGCTGGAAATACAAACCGATATCGTATCGGAAAGAGCTGCAGCAATTATCAACGGGAAGAAACCTTCAGACTTTCCTCTGGCAGAGAGTCCGAAAGTCTATGCCTTCGACTGGGACGAGATGCAGCGTTTCGATATAAAAATGAATGAACTACCGGCCGGCAGTGTCATTTATAACCAGCCGTTCTATGAACGTTATCACAAAACGATGATAATAGGAGGTATCTTCTTCCTGGTACTCGTTATTTATGTCATTACCCAACTATTCTACTTATATAGAAACGAATACAAACGCAAACGGCAAATACAAACAAACCTGATAAAAGAAAGACGTTTCCTGCGGCTTGCCATGGAGGGAGGAAATACCTATGCCTGGCGACTGGAAAACGGAGTCTTCATTTTTGAAAACGATTTCTTTACCGCCAATCAGATTATACCGCGTAAAATGCCGCTTGACGAATTATTATCCTTAACACATCCGGACGACCAGGAACATCTGAGTAGTCATATCCGGGATATAAACTCCGGGATATGGGAAGAAACGACTATCCAATGTCGTTTTAACTTCAGTGGGAAAGGATATAGCTGGTGGGAATTACGTTATAATCACGGAGAAGATAAATCTGAACCCGATCAAACAGTGATAGGTCTTTGCCTGAACATACAGTCTTTCAAGGAGAAGGAACAAAAACTCATCATCCTGCAGGAGAAAGCGGAAGAGGCCAATAAGATGAAATCGGCTTTCCTTGCTAATATGAGCCATGAAATACGAACTCCCTTGAATGCCATTGTCGGCTTTTCGAACCTTTTACAGGAAGATACGGATCTGGGGGAAGAAGAAAAAGAATTATTCAAAGACACGATCAACAAAAACAGTAATCTATTATTGAAACTGATCAACGACATCCTGGAACTATCACGCATCGAGTCGGGTCGTATGAGTTTCACTTTCGAGACATTCAAACTGAATGACCTGATAGAAGAGATCTACCAGACACATCATCTGCTGATCCCTGCCCACATACAGTTTATAAAAGACGTTCCGGAAGTTTTCGTAGAGGTATATGCAGACCGTTTCCGGCTTACCCAGGTGATCACTAACTTTATCAACAATGCTGTCAAATTCACGAAGAACGGATACATCAAATTGGGATACAATTATAACCAGAATGAGAAGCTGGTATATATCTACGTGGAAGATACAGGTATCGGTATGTCGAAAAGTGCTCTCGATAAAGTATTCGAGCGATTCTACAAGCAGGATGAATTTGCGCAAGGTACCGGTCTCGGACTCTCCATCTGCAAGACCATAGCCGAACGGCTGAAAGGAGATGTCCTGGTCAGCTCCATGGAAGGCAAAGGCAGTCGCTTCACCCTAAAGATGCCCGCTAAACAGATATAAAAAAAGGCGGCCCCATTACAGAACCGCCCCAAGCGCTTTACAACATTACCTTATTTCTTTTGAATAACCATCAACTTCCCATTATCTGTTCCATAGAGGGCTATTATATTCACTGGTTTTGTTTCTCCTTCAGCTTGGAAACGAACCACCTTATTCAATGCTTCCAGAAATTCCTGCTCACCCTTCATGTCAGGACAAGCCATACGGGTGGTAGCAACCTGCGGAAACTTGATGATGTTTTTCTGTGCATCCGTATACTCGATGTTACCGTTCATACGGTTACAGCCGGCGTTACCAGACAGATGTTTACGGGCAACATCGATCACAATCAATTGTTTGCTGTCTGCGGGGTCCAGTTTCTTCCCGTTCAGTTCTACGACACTCCATTCACCGTCGAGATCAGAAAAGGAGGCCACAACGGCTTTCTGAGATTTACAGGAAGCAAATACGGCAATACCTACCACAGCCAGACAGAGAAATAAATACTTCTTCATCTCTGATTAGTTTTTAGACAGGACTAATAACACGTTACCATCTTTATCAACCAGCGTCATTTCATTCTCCGAACTACCGGCTTTTACTGCATTCACATTAACCATAGCCTGCATGATAGCATCTTCCGTCGCCATATCCGGACAAGCCATCATTGTAGCTGCTCCCGGAGCGATCGTGATCGCTGAAACATCATTGGCATCCAATGTAACAGTGGTATTGAACATATTGCAACCGGCATTACCGTGCAACTTATTCTGTGCCATATCGAATTCCATATATGGAGGTAATCCTTCTTTCAAGATCTTTTCGCCTTTTACTTCAATTACATTCCATTTACCTTCCAGTTTCTTAGCATCTGTTTTGGCTTCAGAACAAGAAATCATCATTCCCAATACCATCGGAAGCATTAATACATAAAAAATTACTCTTTTCATAATCTATACTATTTGTTATATCACTTACAGAAATAAGACGTCAAATACGCCTAAATTGTTCCGCAAAAGTAAGCTATTTAGTCAACATTAACAAATGGATACAAATCATGCGAATGTACCACTTTATATTTTCCGTAAGTTTGCAGCTCGATGGATAAACAATAAAAGAGGATATAATGAAGGGATTCAACATTGCACCTATTTTGATCTTATTATTCATACTAGGTCTCTCCTGTAAAAACACGCCCGAACAAACCGAAGAAGAAGTCGACAGCGAATGGATCGACAGCCAGCAACGCGTCTATCAATATGGCGTATGTATAGATACACTGGACGTGAAAGATTATAAGATGAAGAACGGCGACAACCCGGCTTCTATTTTTTCCAGCTTGGGCTTTTCTGCTTTGATGGCAGACAGTATCAGCCGGTCGTCTGTTGAAGTGCTCGACCCGACCAAACTACAAGCGGGTATGCACTACTACACATTCACAATGCAGGACAGTACGGCACAGATCCGTTACATCGCTTTCGCCAAGTCGCGGACAGATTATGCTGTGATCGACCTTACCGGCGATACCATACGTGCCTACGAATTCAATAAACCGATCACCTTAAAAAGGCACTACGTGGAAGGTACGCTGAATTCCTCTCTATGGAACGTTCTCCAGTCGAACGGGGTGAACCCGTTGCTGGCAATCAATATTGCCGATGTCTTTGCCTGGCAGATAGATTTCTACGACGTAAAAGAGGGCGACTCGTTCCGTGTACTGTACGATATTGCTTATATCGACGACACGACCGCATTAAATATAAACGGTATCCGGGGAGCTGTATTCAATCACCAGGGGAAAGACTTCGTTGCTATTCCTTTTACCCAGGACAGCGTATTCGAATATTTCGATCAGGAAGGAAACAGTTTACGCAAGGCTTTCCTTAAAGCACCGTTAGATATATTCCGCATAACTTCACGCTTCACCAATGCTCGTTTCCACCCGATATTGAAACGTTACCGTGCGCATCATGGAGTCGATTATGCGGCTCCTGTCGGGACACCGGTAAAAAGCATCGGGGCCGGAACGGTTATTGCCAAAGGTTATCAGAACGGTGGCGGGAACTTCCTGAAAGTAAAGCATAACTCGGTATATACTACCACTTACATGCACCTAAGCAAGTTCGCCAAGGGCATACAGGTCGGAAGTCATGTACAACAGGGAGAAGTGATCGCTTATGTAGGTTCTACCGGACTGTCGACAGGTCCTCACCTGGACTTCCGCGTACACAAAAACGGTGAGCCGATCAATCCGCTGAATATGGAGGCTCCGCCTTCACTGCCAGTCAAACCCGAGCTACGCGATAGCTTTATGATTGCGAAACAACAGATGTTTGCCGAACTGGACAGTCTGAAGAGAAAGAATGATATGGCTAAAAATACACCTCCGGTAACAGAGGTAGCAGATACTACCGAAGTGACAAAGGCGACAGAATAAAACAAACATTCCGGAAGATTTCAAACGGATGCCTATCCGAAGGTAAGGCGATGCCTATCGGTTTCAACTCCGATAACTATTGCTTTTAATCAGAATTATGTTACATTTGTGAACATGATAAATTCAGTGGCTTATGAAATTTCTTGGTAATATCATTTGGTTAATTTTCGGAGGACTGGTTACCAGTATCGAGTATCTGATCTCAAGCCTGTTATTAATGGTCACTATCATCGGTATACCATTCGGGCTACAGACCTTAAAACTGGCTTTACTGGCCTTATGGCCCTTCGGTAGCACAGTCACGGACGACGGTAATTCCGGAGGCTGCCTTTGCATCATTATGAACATACTTTGGATCATACTGGGAGGTTTCTGGATCTGCCTGACTCACTTGGGATTCGGTCTTTTATTGTGCATCACGATAATCGGTATCCCCTGGGGAAGACAACATTTCAAGATGGCAGCCCTTGCACTAACTCCATTCGGTAAGAATATTAATTAATCCAATACAGGATAACTTTGCCGGGCTTCGGCCCGGCTGCAAGCATTAAAATGCCACCATTCGTAAGGAATCGTACGAAATCCGGCATTCTTCATTATCCGGCGGAGTAAACGCCGGTTATCAAACTCTTCACGGGTTATCTTTTCAGAGGCCAGCAGGACGTCTTCATTGTTGGTGTGGGCCTCTTCCCCAAAGAAATCAAAAGGACTTCCCATAGGCAAAGGCTGACCTGTTTTATCCAGGATCGTGACATCCACTGCCATTCCGTAATTATGCAACCCTCCGCCGTTGGAAGGATTACTCACATAATTTACTTTATCAGTACCACGAACCAGACTCCACATTTTCCGTTGCACAGACATCGGACGGGCGGCATCATATACCACCAGCGTAAGTTCCGGGTGTTCTTTCTTAAGCAAATGTTGAGCTGCAACCAATTTTTGGGCAGCATCGGGATGCAACCAGGCACGGGTAATACCGGAATAAACCGCTTCCCCAATAAAATTGTCGGAGGTAGCATAAACGAGCTGTACACAGATAGTCGAATCCCACACGGATACATCCACCATCCCTTTATTTTGCAACCAGACATCCAGATCCTCTGCCTTGCCATGCAAACAAGAAAGCAGCAACAGAAATAAAAAGATATGCCGGACTTGTCTCATATTACCTTCTTAGTCGATAGAGATTTGTTCTACTTCTATCGGATTATTCAAAAAAACAGAGGCAGCATCCGAAAACTTCCCGGCCGATTCGGTGGTCAGAAAACGACATTCACCATGACGGGTCAACTTCCGATCCATTTCAGGATGCCTTTTCAAATAATCAACCAGGCTTGCCGCTACGTATTCTCCTTGTGCGAAGACAGTGATTCCAGAGGGTAGATATTGTTTGAGCTTCCCGATCAATAAGGGGTAATGCGTGCACCCCAATACCAGCGTATCAATCTGTGAGTCGAGGGAAAGGATATGATCCAAATGCTTTTTTACAAAGTAATCGGCACCGGGAGAATCAAACTCGTTATTTTCAACCAAGGGAGCCCACATCGGACAGGCTTCGCCGGTTACTTTTATATGAGGAAACATCTTCTCTATTTCAAGTGAATAGGATTGGGAAGAGATGGTACCTGCGGTTCCCAGTATCCCGATATGCTTCGTTGAACTGACCCGATCCATCATTTCTACCGTCGGACGTATTACGCCCAGTACACGGCGTGTGGGATCGACCACCGGCAGGTCACGTTGCTGAATGGTACGCAAAGCCTTTGCTGAAGCCGTATTACAGGCCAGGATAACCAGTTGGCAGCCCTCAGCAAACAACTTCATCACTGCCTGCCGCGTAAAGCGGTATACCACCTCGAACGAACGCGGCCCATAAGGAGCCCGGGCATTGTCTCCCAGGTAAATATAATCGTAGTCAGGCATTGCCTCACGGATCTTGTCAAATACAGTCAGTCCGCCATAGCCGGAATCAAAAACTCCGATCGGACCCGGTTGTTGTGAAAACATATTCTTCCTTCTTTTATAACACAACAAAGGATGCCCTTCATAGAAAGGCATCCTTTGTTGTATCGTACTTTAGATTATATTATTTCAAACCTAATTTAGCTTTTACAAACGGAGTAGCATCGATTGCTGAGCTACCAGTGTAAAGCACCATAACTGGGTTAGAATCGAGGATATAAGCATAACCTTTTTCGTCACCAACAGCTTTGATTGCATTTCTTACTTTGTCCTGGATCGGTGTAAACAACTCTTGCTGTTTTTTATCCATATCCTGACGAGCTACCTGAGTGAAGTTCTGAACTCTTTGTTCGATATCTGAAAGTTCCTGCATTCTTCTCAGCTTGATATTTTCAGTTAATGAATCCTGCTGTGCGATATAGTCAGCATATTTCTTTTCGTATTCATCCTGCATGGTCTTCATTTCACCCATGTACTTGTCATTCATCTGCTTCAGAGTTTCCTGCATAGCAGTTACTTCAGGCATTAAAGGAATAAGCTCGTTTGTATTAACAATTGCCACTTTCATGTCCTGAGCAAAAACTCCTAACGGGAGGATCATCAACAATAAAATAATCAGTTTCTTCATTTTCTATAAAATATTACTTGTTATTAATCAATTATATTTTGTGTGCATAAAGCGCACAAATGTAAGCATTTATTTTGAATATCCTAACTTTAACAGCACTTCATTACTGATATCGATCTTTGGAGATGCAAAAATAATACTCATAGCTGAAGCACGGTCAACAACAAGTTGATATCCCTTGTCTTCCGATATTTCCTTCACTGCATTATAAATTTCATCCTGTATCGGTTTCATCAAGCTTTCACGCTTTTTAAACAATTCACCTTCAGGTCCGAAATAAGTACGTTTCAGGTCTTGCGCTTCCTGTTCCTTCTTCACGATTTCTTCTTCACGCTTTGTCTTCATTTCAGCAGAAAGGAATACCAAATCACTCTGATAGGTCTTATACATATTTTGCGCCTCCTGCTGTATTGCTTCCACCTCATTCTGCCATTTCTTTGACACCTGGCTTAATTGTTCGTTTGTCATTTCATAAGCCGGAATATTCTTCAGGATATATTCCATATCTATCAATGCAAACTTTTGCGCCATCCCGGCAAAAGAGCAAAGGAGCATCATACAACTCAAAACAATAATCTTCTTCATACACTTTCTTTTTATAGTTTCACTCTCTGACTACAAATATAGCGGAGGGTTTACTTTGTTCCAATGAATTATGGTTAACGCTTAATGCTGAATTGTTAATTTTCAATTAATCCATCGCTTACTATTAGAACTCTTGTCCAATGATGAAGTGGAAATTGCTACCACCTGCACTACGAGATCCATCCACTTTGTCGAAACCATACGCCCAGTCGATACCCATCAAACCGATCATCGGAAGGAAGATACGAACACCGACACCGGCAGAACGTTTCAGGTCAAACGGATTAAAGCTCTTCAAATCTCTCCAAGCGTTACCAGCTTCAACAAATACAAGACCGTAGATAGTAGAAGATGGTTCCAACAGGAACGGATAACGTAATTCCATAGCCAGACGGGAGTAAGCATAACCATACGAGTTATAGCCACCGTTACCGGCGATACTTCCGTTTTCGTAACCTCTCAAACCGATTGTTTCAGTTGCATAAGTACTGGAGTATCCGCTCATACCGTCACCCCCCATATAGAAGGTTTCAAACGGAGAACGTTTGTGTTTGTTGTAAGAACCCAAGAATCCGTATTCAACGCGAGTCATCAATACTGGTGTACGCTTCACTGCCATAGGAGCCAGCGGAGAGAACAACTTCGCTTTGAACTTCCATTTATGATATTCGATAAACTTAAACTTGCTTTCGTCATTGTCGCTCATGTTAGCATAGTCTTTTCCATCCCACAATGAATAAGGAGGAGTTGCACTAACCGAGAAAGAGAACTGCGAACCACGACGAGTGTACAACGGGTTGTCGATAGAGTTACGTTGTAACATCAACTCCAGGTTTACGTTATGACAAGTTCCGTTCTGAACCAGGAAGTATGCCCAGTCGTGCATGATATACATCTGATAGTTCAGTGTTGCCATGAACTGGAAGTAGTCGTCCGGCCAAGTCAAACGCTTACCGTAACCGGCAGAGAGACCGAACATCATGATCGATTTATCCGGGTCGTATGCCAGTTCGTAGTTATTATTATAGTAGTTGTTATAATAACCACCGTAGCCACCATACATACCACCATAACTGTAGCCCGGATAATAACCGCCATAGTTAGCCATGCTGTTATTATAGTAGTTACTACTAATGTCAGTCTGTTTAGAGAAATAAGCACTTACAGAAAGTGTATTCGGACGTCTGCCGCCGAACCACGGGTCCATAAATGAAATACTGTATGCCTGGTAGTAACGTCCGTTGGTCTGGCCACTCAATGTCAGAGTCTGACCTTCACCCTGCGGGATGATACCTTTATAAGTCTTCGGGTTCAGGAAGTTCTTCATGGAGAAGTTGGTAAACTTCAAACTCAATTTACCGATCACACCCGTTTGTCCCCAACCGGCCGAGAACTCGATCTGGTCGTTGGCCTTCGATGTCAGGTTATACTGGATATCCACTGTTCCGTTCTCAGGATCGGGTAGCGGTTTCGGGTCCATGTTTTCCGGGTCGAAGTGTCCCATCTGGGCAATTTCACGAACTGAACGCATCAGATCTTCACGACTGAACAACATACCCGGCTTGGTACGAAGCTCACGACGTACGATATCTTCATATAAACGGTCGTTACCATTGATAATAACACGGTTGATAGTAGCCTGCGGGCCTTCCTGGATACGTACTTCCAACGAGATAGAGTCGTTATCCACATCTACTTCCACCGGGTCGGCACTAAAGAAGATGTAACCGTTATTATAATATACGTTAGATACGGCATCTTCGTCAGTCGACAGACGCTCGTTCAATTTCTTCTGGTTGTAAACTTCACCAGGTTTCATACCCAAGATCGCCTCCAGATAATCTGAAGCATACTGCGTATTACCTACGAAGCGAATATCTTTCAGGTAATATTTGTCACCTTCTTCCAGCTTCAGGAAGATGTCGACTTTCTTATCATTATAGTTAACAACACTGTCTGACAGCAAGACTGCGTCACGATAACCGTGTTCGTTATACTTGGCTATAATGTTAGCCTTATCATTTTCATATTCTTCGGTCGTAAATTTCTTGGTGCTGAATGCTTCCAGG
The DNA here is from genome assembly GCF_900128505.1 of Parabacteroides timonensis. Lineage (NCBI taxonomy): Bacteria > Pseudomonadati > Bacteroidota > Bacteroidia > Bacteroidales > Tannerellaceae > Parabacteroides > Parabacteroides timonensis. The sequence goes on along the minus strand of NZ_LT669940.1, from coordinate 698,854 downwards.
ATACTGGTCTTCCAGTCGTTCGGAAGACTGAACTTTTCGTTGGTTTTCTTCATCGCTTTTTTCAGGTCTCGTGCTGATAAGGCCTCATTCCCTTCAAAGTAGATACGATGGATCTTGGTCTTTTCATTCTTGTCGATATTGATATCTACGATCACCTCGCCCTCATGAGCCAGGTCGTCGCGCTGAACGATATCCACATCCACATTCTTAAACCCTTTTCCATCGAAGAACTTCTGGATAACGATCTTCGCACGGTCCATCAGGTTCGGAGTAACCTGGAACCCCTTCTTCAAGCCCAACTTGGCTTCAAGGTCTTCCCTTTCTCCTTTCTTGATTCCATGATAATTTACTTCCGATATACGGGGACGTTGCTTCAACTGGATTTCCAGCCAGACTTCGTCACCTTCAATCTTGGTTGCCAGGATTTTTACATCCGAAAACAATCCGTGTTTCCAAAAACGCTTCACCGCTGTTGTAATCTCATCTCCGGGGATAGTGACCATGTCGCCGACCGATAGTCCCGAAAAACCGATTAACACGAAATCATCATAATTCTTAATACCCGTTACCTTAATATCGGCAATCTTATACCGTTTGGGAAACGAATAATTAATGACCGGCACTTCTGCCGGTGCTTCAACCTTGGTAGTGTCACTTTCCTGGGCAAATGCTCCGCAGGCAAAACCTAGGAAAATAAAAAACAGCACTATTCTTTTGTACATATAACAGCTATTGTTTATAAGATTAATTGCTCACTTGTTTTACCGAAACGACGTTCGCGTTGCTGGTAATACAATATAGCTTCATACAACTCTTCTTCTCTGAATGCCGGCCAATACACATCGGTAAAGAAGAATTCCGCATAAGACGCCTGCCACAGCAGGAAGTTACTGATGCGTTTTTCTCCACCGGTCCTGATCAATAGATCCGGATCGGGAATGCCTTTAGTCGTTAGGTGGTCCGAGACAACTGCCTCGGTTATATCGTTGGGGTTTATTTTCTTTTCCAGCACTTGAACAGCGAGCTGTTTGACAGCTTCCGTTATCTCCCAGCGGGAAGAATAACTGAGAGCCAATACGAGCGTGGTACCTGTATTAGCTGATGTTTGTTTTATACAATCCAGCAAAGTGGCATGTGCATCTTCGGGCAGACGGTCCAAGTTACCGATAGCCATCAGACGGACATTGTTTTTCATCAGATCCGGCGTTTCACGATGAATGGCCGACACCAGCAAGCTCATCAGAGCCTTTACTTCTGCTTCCGGACGATTCCAGTTTTCTGTTGAAAAGGTGTACACTGTAAGGTACTTCAGTCCAATAGCCGTTGCCGCCTCAACTACTTTACGTACGGAGACAACGCCTTCCTGGTGTCCATAGCTCCGGTCTTTTCCCTGCGCTTTGGCCCAACGTCCGTTTCCATCCATAATAATCGCCACATGTTGCGGCAAGCGATTTTTGTCTATTTCCTCAATCAATGACATAGTGTTTTCAGTATCTAAACGTACTGTTGCTGTTTATACTATTACATGGCCTGTTACGCGGACCGAAGTCCCAGGTAACAGATAGCAGTAAAAATGAATACCAATCTTTGTTCTTCAAGAAACTGCCACCGGTCTGATAAGGATTATCCAACATTGCATTGCTATCGTCCGTCACATCGAAATTATCTCCGAATAACTTACGGAACGAGAACTCGCAACCCAGGTTGATCCTGTTCTTGACCTTATATTTCACTCCTACCCCTAACGGGATATTCGGCCCGAAAAACATCTTATTCCCTGTACCCACTGTGACACCCAGTCCCAGGAGAACATACGGAGTAAAACGCTTCGCTCCTGCATAAGCAAATTTATCACTGTACGGCATGAAGTTGAACTCCATCTGGCCGCCCAGCTCTATCAGGCTACGGCTGAACGATGCTTGCGCATTGTCCGGAAAAACATTTTCCAGTCCTTCCGTATTACCCGATACCTGCCCCCACATCAGATTGCTTTTAAAGGCCCATCTGAAATTGGGATTATAACGGAACACAACCCCTACTGCGGGGTTCATCCCTTTGAAGAAAGCATTCTTGTTGGCATCCCCCATATAGAAGGCGCCTCCTGCCATCCCGCCTATTTCATATTTATATTCCTGTGCGTGGAGACCGGTAAATGAGCCGGCCAGCAGTATCAGTATAAGAATCCGTTGAAAAAAAGTTGAAGTCATAAACGATGCTATTATATTACTACACTTCTTTTTCTAACGTCAAATTCTTCCTAAAATTATACTTTCCTCCACGAACTTTATCAATCCTTAAAACCTAAACGGTTTATACGGCCCTTCCAGATCTGATCCAGATCATTTGCACTATTGTTCTCCTTACCGCCGAAAATCAGCATAAATTTCTCTTTATCCACCAACACAGAAGCAAAACCTCTGGCCTTATAATTTTCCGGCATAACAACCAATGTATCCGACAATGTCCACGACACACCACCATCTATGGAGAAATAAATATCTTTCAGAGCCTTATTCGATTCGTCGATACCGCCGACCATACAGAACTTATCATCGTAAGCAGAAAGCATAACACCTTCTCTCTTATCGAAATAATCCGACTCTATATCGGTTAACAACACCCAGGAGGTACCGGTCATAGTACTCCAGGCTGCGTTCAGCAGCTTACCGTCTTTATCCTTTCCGGCAACAACCGTAAGGCTTTCGCGGAACATATTCAAGCTTGACAAAGAACCGAAACCGCTCACCGGGAAACCAGCCGGAACAACATCACCTGTCGTCCATCCCTGATCCTTATCCATTACGGCATAGTTCAACGTACCGTTATTATCGACAATAGTAGCCAAAGCCGACGGTTGATTCAAACCACCGCTTTTTACTGCACCCAATACCGTTTTAACTGACGGAGCCTGATCAACCAACGTCCACTTCTGTCCGTCAACCGACTGATAAAGTGCACCTTTCGTTGTAGGCACATACAAAGCATCTTCATATTCGGTCATCTGCGACAAACGAACTTCCCCGGCAGGCAAACCTTCCAACGAAAGTTCCGTCCAGCTTTTTCCATCCGACACGGAAGAACTCTTCAAAGAGTAACCTTTACCAGCATCGGCTGCTTGCATGTACATATAATAGTACTCGTCATTTTCCGATCCCCAGGTAACCACTTTCTGTTCCTTTACGGGGAAACCGAATACATTATCTGCATACAGATCCCACGACATAGAGTCGGGCACCATCTGATGCACATTCACCTGAGCGATATACGTTTTCTTGGTAACCCCGTCATAAGCGGTAGTCACCATCTTTACAGGTTTAGAGAAATCTAAAGAGTCTGTCAAATTCCAGTAATAGGTAGAATCAGGCAAAGCATCCTGGGTTACTTCAAGAGAAGCCATCCCGGAAGCATACGTTATCGTACAAACGACTTTTTCTATTACAGTTCCAAAAGGCAGGGAGTCCGGATTAAAAATACGTCCGTTCACCTGGTCGATCACAAACTTCACTGTATCTAACTGACCACCGAGAATAGAATCATGATCTACTTTAAAAGAAGTAATCTGACAATCCTTTGGTAACTCATACTCATTATCATCCGATCCCAAACAGGAAGACAATAACAATGCAATACATCCCGCTACAAATAGTACTATTCTATTTTTCATCCAAAAATAAGTTTGTTGCATATAAAGCCACAAAAGTAGAAACATTTTTTGCTTTATACCCAATATCGGCTAATATTTATAATATTTTAGTTCCGTTAAACTACTTCGCTCACTGATTTTTCCGTGAAAAAACAGATATTACATGATCCTGGCGTTTAATCACCTCCGTTAACGACAAAGAAGGAGCCAGGTTTATATCCGGTGCTTTTACACCCGCTTCCAGAAAAACCGGAGCTGTTTCGACAAACATCTTATCCCAGAGATTTTCCTGCAAAAAATGTCCAAGAAGCGTGGCACCCCCCTCGACCATCAGGGAATTCAGTTTGCGGATATACAATTCATGCAAGACTTGTGGCAGGACCGGTTGCAAAAAATCGATCTTTACATACTCTACATTTTCCCGACTCACCGTATCTTCAGCCGTAAAGACCAACGTCCTGACCGAGCCATCGAATAAATGATTACCGGAAGGGATACGCAATGTCTTGTCGAGCACAACCCTTACTGGCGACTTTCCCGCCCAATGCCGTACCGTCAACGACGGATTATCCAACAAGGCCGTCTGTGTACCCACCATAATAGCCGCCACATTGGCACGCATGCAGTGCACCCTGCGAAGTGTCTCTGCCGACGAAAGAACGACTGCCGGAGTGGAACTGTCCGTCCGTACCCGATCCATAAAACCGTCGGCACTCTGCGCCCATTTCAGATAGACATAAGGACGTCGCAACTGCTGGAAAGTCATAAAATCTCGGTTCAACTCCCGGGCTTCCTGTTCCATCACCCCGGTAACCACCTCTATTCCGGCCTCCCGTAGCATCCTTACCCCTCTTCCCGACACCTCCGGGAAAGGATCCAGACACCCTATCACAACACGTGGAATCTGCTTCTTTATGATCAATTCCGCACAGGGAGGCGTCTTCCCGTAATGGGAACAAGGCTCCAGGCTGACATATATCGTAGACTCTTTCAACAAAGATTCATCCTTCACCGAAGCAATCGCGTTCACCTCGGCATGCGCTTCGCCACACTTTCTGTGATACCCTTCCCCGATAATTTTACCTTGGTTCACAACCACGGCTCCCACCATCGGATTAGGCGCCACATTTCCTGCCCCTCCCCGGGCCAGTGAAATACAACGGGCCATATATTTATTTTCAACCTCGACCATTTTCTTTGCTTATAAATGGTTTTTGCACTACTTTTGCACTAAAATTAAATTATCATGACTGAGACCGTCGCTTATATACAAGACACGCTGAAAGACTATTATCCACTAAGTGAAATCAAGGCATTCACCCGCCTGATAATGGAACGTGTGTGCGATATTCAGCCACATCAATTCTTACTTTGCAAAGATAAAGAATTATCCGAGAAGGAAAAGTCTGAGATTCATAATATCGTAGAACGGCTCACCAAATACGAACCGATCCAATACATTTTTGGCAAAACAGATTTCTACGGATTCGAATTCGAGGTAAACCCTTCCGTATTGATTCCACGTCCTGAAACCGAGGAGTTGGTCGAACTGGTTGTCCGTGATTATCCTCAAAAGAAAGAACTGGATATACTCGACATAGGAACCGGCAGCGGCTGTATCGCCATTACTTTGAAGAAATTGCTAAAGAAATCGCAGGTATATGCGCTCGACATTTCGGAAGAGGCCCTGAAAACAGCCAAACGAAATGCAGTACGCAACAGGGCCATAGTCACCTTCTTCCAAAAAGACATCCTGACCCCGTCGAAAACGGCAGATTCTATTGAAGAAGAGTTCGACATCATCGTCAGCAACCCTCCTTACGTCATGGAGAAGGAGAAGGCTTCCATGGATGCCAATGTACTCGAGTACGAGCCTTCACTGGCCTTGTTCGTTCCCGACGACAATCCACTATTGTATTACCACCGCATCACGATGTTTGCGGAACAGAAGTTGAAGAAAAAAGGGTACATTTACTTCGAGATCAACTCCCAGCTGGGAGAACAAACAGTCAATATGCTCCGCCTGATGGAATTCAAGAATGTCGAACTTATACAAGATCTGTCCGGAAAAGACCGTTTTGTAAAAGCACAGACATGGAACAGATAACGGAAGCCGAAATGCTGCGCCGTGCAGCTGCCTACTGCTCTACTGCCGAACGTTGCATACAGGACGTGCAGAAGAAGATACAAGCGGCCGGCCTCACCCCTGAAGAAGGTGAACGGATCATTGCCCGCCTGCTTCAGGAAAAGTTTATCGACGAAGCCCGTTTTACCGGTTACTTCGTAAATGACAAATTGCGTTTCAACAAATGGGGACGCATCAAGATCGCATACGAACTGCATAAGAAAAACATTCCTGCCTCCATCCGTTCGGAGGCGTTGGAAAGAATCGACGAAAAAGAATATGAAGATATCCTCCTTGCTTTATTGAAAGCAAAGAAAAAGTCTGTCAAAGGGAAAGACGAAAGGGATATCTACACCAAGCTCCTTCGCTTTGCCGCCGGCCGTGGTTTCGAAAGCCGTGAAGCAATACGTTGCCTGAAACAATTATTCAAAGGGAACGATTATGAGGAAGACTTTGAATAACCTGTTGGATCTGTTCTTTCCCAGGCTTTGCCTGTTATGTAACGACCCGCTTATGGGAGGTGAGGAACATTTCTGCCTCAAATGTCTGTGCGACCTGCCTCGTACCGGTTTCGACTACCTGAGGGAAAATCCGGCGACGCATCTGTTCACCGGCAAAGTACCCATCAACCATGCTACGGCTTTCCTGCATTACGAGCGGGGAGGACATGTGCAACAGCTTATCCACGAACTTAAATATAACGACAATAAGGAGATCGGTTTCCGGCTGGGACGCATGGCGGGACTGGACTATCGCCAATCTATCCTCTCCGACCTTCCCGACCTGATCCTCCCTGTGCCGCTTCATTCCAAAAAGAAAAAGAAACGCGGTTACAACCAGTCGGAATGGATCGCCCGGGGCATAAACAGCGTACTGAAACTCCCGGTCGACACATCCAGCCTATGCCGTATCCGCCAAAACGAAACCCAGACTAAGAAGCTGGTGTACGACCGTTGGCTGAATGTTCAGGAAATCTTCACCGTCACCGACCCCGAAGCCCTGAAAGGCAAACATATCTTACTGATAGACGATGTCATCACAACCGGCTCTACCCTCGGAGCCTGCGCCGAAGCGTTGCTGACCGTACCAGGGGTACGGGTGAGCGTGCTGGCGGTGGCGATAGCGGGGTAACAATTGCAGCTTCAAAAGAAGTAACAAAAACTCTTGTCAAACTTGCTTATATGTAATTTATAAATTACCTTTGTAATATGAAAGTAAGGGAAGTTATAGCATATAAGCATTACTTTGATGATTTTTTTAAGGCACAAACTCCAAGGGTTCGCGATAAAATCATCAAAGTATTAGACCTTATTGAGCAGATAGAAAGAATTCCCACAACTTATCTGAAATATATAGAGGGTACCAATGGACTTTTCGAAGTCCGTGTACAACTAGGGAATAATATTTTTCGCATATTCTGCTTCTTCGACGGGAATAAACTGGTCGTCTTGTTAACCGGTTTCCAAAAAAAGACGCAAAAGACTCCTGCGAAAGAAAAAGAACGTGCTGTAAAGCTTATGAACGAGTATTACAAAGAAAAGAACAAGGAGGAAATCAGATGAATACAAAAACATTAGACCAAATCAAAAATGATTATTACGGTACAGTCGGAACTCCGGAACGGGATCGTATCGAAAGAGAGCTCGAAGTATTACGCATCGGATTCAAAATACGAAGTGCAAGAGAAAAAAAGGAAATGACCCAAACAGAACTTGCCAACCGTATCGACAAGAAACGCTCTTTTATATCTAAAGTTGAAAATGATGGTGAAAACATTACACTCAAAACTTTATTTGATATCGTAGAGCGCGGACTCGGCGGTAAGCTGAAAATCGAGGTACAATTGTAATAAGCAAAGACTCCCCCCAGGATACTTGGCTCTACCCTCGGAGCCTGCGCCGAAGCGTTGCTGACCGTACCGGGGGTACGGGTGAGCGTGCTGGCGGTGGCGATAGCGTAAAGAATGAGAAAAAATCGCAAACAATTAAAGTTCATATCCTTTTTATGGGTATATTTGAGGCAAATTGCGAGAATATTTCTCAAAACAAAGAAATGCTATGGTTCATTTAATCGAGTTCACAGTAGGAAATTATCTATCATTTAAAGATAAGAAAACATTTAGTATGGAAGCCTCTAAAATACGAGAGTTACCAAACAATGTTTTTGAAACCGGCAGCTATAAACTGCTAAGATCCGCAGCCATTTACGGAGCAAACTCCAGTGGCAAAAGTAATCTTATTAAAGCTTTGAAGTTCATAAGAGATACAATCTTGCATTCTTCCAAGCTCAATTCTACTGACAAATTGAATGTCCTTCCATTTCTTTTATCAAAAGATACATCTTCTCCCTCTTTTTTCGAAATACTTATATCTAACGAGGCAGAGTATTACAGATATGGATTTGAGTTAGATAACAGCAAAATCCACACAGAATGGTTATTTAAGGCACCAGTAAACACAAAAAAAGAAGAAGTCCTCTTCCTTCGTGAAAACGGAAACATTGGAGTTTCCGATACTTTTGCAGAAGCCAAGGGATTAGAAGAGCGAACCAGGGATAACGGTCTTTTCGTTTCCGTCTGTGACCAATTCAATGTAAAAAGAGCCAAAGAGTTTATTGAAATGATAGATCGTATATGCAGCCTATCCGGCGTAAATCACGATCTTTTTAAAGACGCAACCGATATATTTTTCAAGAATAGACCTGCACTTACAAAAAACTTTTTTCGGAACCTGCAGTTAGGTTTTACCGACATCAATCTAGCGACAGGAGAGCGGGCTAAATACGACAAAGCCAAAACAACCCATAACGTATATGATGATTCCGGTAAAATAATAGGACAACATTCTTTTATATTAACAGAAAATGAGTCTGCCGGAACCAATAAAATATTCGACATGACAGGATTCATCCTATATTCTCTACAATTAGGTATCCCCCTTATCGTTGATGAATTAGATGCAAAACTTCACCCACTCCTGACAAAGAAAATCATAGAGATGTTCCATTCTCCGGAAATAAACTCCAAAGGAGCCCAACTTATCTTTGCCACCCACGACACCAATCTGTTGGGTTGCGATTGTTTCCGGCGCGATCAGATATGGTTTACCGAGAAAGATGAGAAAGAGCAAACCGACCTATATTCGCTGGTCGAGTTCCGCGATCCGGACGGTACAAAAGTGCGTAATGACCGGAACTACGAGAAAGATTATATACAAGGACGCTATGGCGCCATTCCATTCATTGGTGATTTTTCAAATCTGATGAAATATGGCAAAGAGGATTGACATCAACAGTTTCCACAATCGTTTCGAACGAGACGGCTCACGGAATAAACGGGCAGTCGGCACCCGTAATCAGCGAGTTTACTTCCTCATTGTTTGTGAAGGACAGAAAACGGAACCTCATTATTTTTCTTCGTTCAACAATAGTCTTCCACCCTACACACTGGATATAGAAACACAAGGCGAAGGGTGCGATCCGTTGGGCGTTGTCAATGCAGCTATCGAGCTCAAAAAAAGTAGCCCTAAACCTCTGAACAGTGTATGGGCTGTATTCGACAAAGACGACTTTCCTGCATCCCGGTTTCATCAGGCCATCGAAAAGGCAGAAAGAAACGGAATAAAATGTGCCTGGTCGAACGAAGCGTTTGAACTTTGGTATGTGCTACACTTCCTCTATCGGAATACACCAATGTCTCGCACAGAATACCAGAAGTGCATCGAAAAGGAAATGAACCAGAAAATACTGGAGCAAGACGGTAAAAAAGGGAAATTCATCTATCGCAAAAATGCCAAAGATATGCATGATTTACTACTGAAATACGGCAACGAAGCGCAAGCGATAAAATGGGCGGAGAAACTTGCCGGAACATTCGACACAACAGAATATGTCAAACATAATCCCTGCACAATGGTCTTCCGCCTGGTGGACGAACTTAATAATCCGGGAAAAGCTTTGAGCAAATAATCAACACACCATAACATTAGCGGTGGCGATAGCGTAAAAACTGAACTTTCTAAATATAAATAAAACAATATGGGCAACTTAGGTTATTCTTTTATTCCTTATCATCCGGGGGAACTTTTAAAAGAAGAATTGGAATGCCGAAAGATTAAGCAAAAAGATTTTGCACTCAAAATAGGCGTTTCAACAACTCTATTAAATGATATTTTAAATGCAAAGCGCCCAGTTACTGCTGAATTTGCATTGTTGATGGAAGCTGCACTAGGTATCAATGCCGATTTATTAGTAAAAATGCAAGCCCGCTATACCATGCAGATTGCCAGGGCTAATGAAAAAAATCAAACGCGTTGGCAAAAAATACGTGAAATTTGCGCTTCGCTATTATAGTACAAACATTAAACTCATTTTTTCTATACGAAAGCCCCGGCAGGAAATCCTGTCGGGGCTTTGTTTTGTCTGTTGTTACTCTTCACAGAGGTCGAACAGAAGAACTTTATTTCATTACTTTAGTATTAATATCGACTGCTTGTTCACCCATCGCGGGCTACTTAGTTCGATATCACCGCGCAGTCAATTTAGAATTATTTGATTATAAATAATTGCTTATTATTTTACGATTGCTTTAACAGCTGCTTCACCTTCTACGGCTACTACTACAACACCGGCAGGTGCAGAGATTGTAGCGCTGTCAGAAGAAAGAACTGTGCTGGCAATCGTTTGACCAAGAACGTTGCTAACGGAAACTTTCTTGCCCTGTGCACCAATAACAGTTACAATACCGTTACCAGCGATAACTTTGATAGAAGAAGTTGTTACTGCTTCGTTTGCAACAGGAGCTTCAGACTGTTCTACGTTTACAACCAAAGCCTTGGCAGCATCGGCTGTGAAGCCTAAGAAGCCGTTCAGGTTGAACAGATACTTTCTGTCGTTTACGCTCTTGATTACGTATTCGCCTTCAGATTCTTTAGTCTGCTGTACGATATTGAACTTGAAGTTGTTCAGACCGCCCAGAGTTTCGTTCGTCTTGTTTACTGTTACAGCAGCATCTTTTCCCTCTACAGTTGTAGCCAATGTATCGGAAGCAACCAGCGTAGCAGCACGGAAGATAACTTTTGCATATTCATTTTCACCGTCTTTCAACAGGTAATTTCTATTGCCTTCAGCGCTTGCAGTACCATTGTTATAGTAGTCGGCAGAGTCTTTTGCATTGTACATGAAGTTACCTTTGTGAGAGATATAGAATGCAGGTACAATAGCATCAGTGTCAGCAGTATCCAACTTGAAAGTCAGCTGTTCTGCGTTGTAAGCAGATTTCAGTGTGCTAACCGGAGCAACGATACCTTCATAGAGTGTAGAGTCCATAGCTACATAGCCCATGCTGCTAGCGTTCAATGCTACGTAGTTAGGTTCGTGCTTCAAGCTCGGAGTCAGTTCTTCCGGTTCGATTGTCAGAATGTAAGTTTGTTCGTAATCGTAGAAAACAGAAGCACCGTTTGCATTGTTATCTACAGAAGCATCAACGTTATTTACAGAGAAAGTTTTTTCAGTATTATTTGTTACCACATCGCGATATTCAGTTGCAATAGCTTCCACTTCGATCAAAGAATAAGTACCGTTCTTGTTAGCTTTGATCAGGAACTGCTGAGCGTCTGCTGCATCTTCTACATCGTTGTCAACTTCCAACTTATCTGCATTTACAGACAAATAAGTATTATCTACGCCATATTGTTTGAAGCTGAAGAGAGAAACCTTGATCGTGTCACCCTTCAGTTTGTATTCTACTTTCTTATCGCCTGCATTGTAATATGCATAGTCGTTGTAAGCAACATAAGGTTCTACTTCCGACTTAACGATAGTCCACAGATAAGCATCTGCAACGTCTTTCTGCATTTCCAGCGGAGCAGCAGAACCTTCACCCAAATACAGTTTGTCAGCAATCAGTTTCTGATTTGAAGTAGCAACGAATTTAACCAAACCCGCATCATTCAACTGGTCTGTTACGAAACCGGCTGTCGGATCTACTGTTACAGCAGTCAGTTCGATGGTTGTACCATCCAAATTAGCAGAAGAAGCACTTACTATATATTCTTTAGAGCTTTTATCAACATAAGCATAGTCGAATGTAGCAGCAGTGCTCTTTTCAATCACTTCATAAACATTATCTTTGCTGGTCTTAACTAACTGTACGTCGAATGTCTGATCTACTAAATCTCTGTTCTGGAAAGTAAAGATATTGTTATCCTTGTCGGCATCAACGATGATCCACTGGTTTTCCGGAGCATCCAAGTTTACGAAATCAGAACCCTGAGCGAAGAACACTGCCGTTTTACCGCTCACACCCAGATACTTGTTGTATTCAGAGTCTGTTGCATCTTTACTTCCGGCATTCTTGCTTAAGAACTTGATATTGAATACAGATGCTTTATCTGTAGATAACAGTTTGTCTACGGTTTGCAAGTTAGCAGCATCGATAGTACAAGTCTTAGTGTAATCATCAAAGTTTGCATTGCTTTCCAGTACGGTTGTTACATATTTACCCTGCTGGTCGTTCAAGGCGGCGATGATCAATTCGCTGGCAATTGTTTTAACAGATTTTCCGTCTTCTGAAATGAAACTAGCGCCTGTCAATGACAATTGATAGTCTGTTGTATTACCGAATTCTTGTTCTACTGCAAAAGCTGCATTGTTACTCAAGATAAAACCTTTTTTCATTGCTGTTACATCAGCAGGAGTAGTCAGCAACATAGAACCCTTTACATTGATAAAACCAAAACCTTCACCACCATCGATATCCAGGTCGTTGATCTTGTAGTTTGACTGAGGGTTAGCTGCGATAAATGTACATTTCTTGAAATCTGCAAGATCAGTGATTACATCTTTACCATTCAATGAAGCAGGCCAGCTTGTTGCGAAGTATGTACCGTTAGCAACGCCACTTAGACTTAAAGTGCTTACCTGAAATGCTCTCAGAGAACCTGCAAACGGATTGTTGGTTGATTTATCATACTTCAAAGTGAAAGCTCCTTTAGCTGCGTCGTTCAGTTTGGATGCATCAACTGAGGTCGAGGCTACATTGTAAAGGTAGAAATTCTTACCTGCAGATGTGAAACTTGTAGTTTTTTCACTTAATTCAAAACCATAGGAGGCTGATGCATTTCCATAAGTCAAAATAGTACCACTAGTGTAAGCAGCAGCTGTTCCCGCCGTTCCAAAAACAAAACTTGTAGTAGTCTGAGCAGCAGGAGTTCCAAAATCTGTTACCAATTTTTCACTATTTACTTCACCATTTATCGTCAACACTTTACCTGTTGATGCATTTGTAAAAGTATAATAATACTTTCCACTTGCCTCTGTCTCTGTAACTGTCCAGATATAAGAATTGACTTCCAGATTACCGAGGCCAGCATCTCCAGTAGTAGCTGTTGTTACTACAATATTCCCACTACCATCGTTTGCCAATGCAGTAGAAGCATCTACAACCGTAGTAGCCACACTAGCATCTTTAGCAAAGCCCAAAGCGAGGTCATTAACACTTAAAGAAGCAGTACCCTGTTGTATTACAAAATACTTGTGACCGGATTTAACACTGCTGGCCAGATCTCCGATAGGCAAAGTCAGCCCTTGTGCATTCGCCATACTAAACAACGATCCCACCATCAGTAGGCTCGCCGTTAATAAAGTAGAAAACTTTTTGTTCATAATCAATAAATTTAATATTAATAATAGTGTTATAAAAACTCATTCACAGCCCCTTCTCGACGGGCTCGATAGTCCTAATGACTAGCTAAAACGATCGTTTTTTCTCGTCACTGTTTTCGAGGATTTTTGATTTGATAACAAAAAGTCGTTATTTCGTACTCGCTTTGCTATTCTGTTGATAAGAAAGAAGATAGGAATGAAAAAAAATTGGAAGAAATGATTGGTATTTAAAAATGATGCAGTACCTTTGTGACGAGAAAAAACGATCCTTTTTTTTAGTCAGTCTTTTTTCGATCTCTCGCCTTGCTATTCATAGCCTGAATGGTTGTTCTAAATTTTTGTTAATAAATCCAATCCTTATGGTCTGTTTTCGAACGGATGCCTATCCGTCGAAGCTCCGGTAACTACCCGTTGAATGACCGGTAACTACCCATTTTCAACAGCATAAAGATAAGATACTACNACCAGTTTGTGCACCTGGCTGACACAACCTTTGCCGCTACCCGAGGGGCCGATCGCAAGGGTGTAGAACGGGGCATAACATACTTCTTTACGGAGCAGGCCTGTCACGCCCGGCAGTGCGGTGCTGGTCATGGTCAGCGCAGCGAGCAACATCAGGTCGTGTTCCGTATCGTCGGCGGCCGGCTTCAATGTGTCCGCAAGGAGGTTCGGAAGGTCGGTCAAAAGGCTCTTTTCGAAGTGCGGAAAATCGCTCTCTCCAGGTTCAAAATCAGGCCCTAAGGCAGACCCTTCGTCGGAAAGTCCCGGTTCGGGAATGGGGGTGAGATTTTTGAGACTTTTGATACTTTTTTTCGTCTCCTCCCCTGTCGACTGCCGGTAAGGATTGCTACCGTGGGCGGAACGGTAACGGCGGTAAATGTCGGACACGGTGGTCAGGATCTTTTTTTCACTAAAGCCGGGGGTAACGTAGCGGTAGAGGCATTCGGCCACTACTTCGCTTTCGCCGAAGCCGGCACTGTTGAGAGCCGAGGCCAGTTTCACCACATAGCTGTGGCGGCCACCGTCGGAGAAGGGGTTGCCGGTTTCAAATTTGTCGATGTAGTTGGCCAGCGAACGTGGCTCAGGCTGTGAGAAAGCGGCCGCCTTTTCAGGGGCGACGGGGATGTTCACCACTTCGGATGCTTCCTTATAAAAGGCCGACGGGTCGTAGCTTACGAAACAACCGCGGTTGGGGTCTTTGCCCGAAGGGTCTACCTTCACGCCCGGCAGGTCGGCTTCGAGCAGGCGGCTCACTACGTCGAAGGCCTGGGCGTGGTGTTCGAGATCACTGTCTACCAGGACGAAGAGCTTTAGGCCCGTACCCGATGGGCTGATATGGCCGGCTTTCACATACGGAAGTTCTTTGGCACGGCCAAGCAGTTCCGAGGGGGATCCGGACACATGGTCGAGGTCGCCCACCACGCAGCCGGAGTAGTCTACCAGGTGTTCACGTCGGCGCCCGCCTACCATCCGACCGCCTGCTACCAACAGAGGCAGGTTCTTTTTACATACCTTCGCTCCTTCCTGATTGCCGGAGGCTATCAGGGTGCGAACGTTTTCTACCGATCTCTTGTACTTACCGCTTACCACGTCGTCGAAATAACCTCCGAGGGTGACCGGCGTGTAAGAGGTGGTGTCGAATGCTGTTCTGAACAGGGTACATTCGACGGTTTGATTCACTGAATCTCTCATACTAAGTCAATTAAAATTAATACTATCAGGGTTCTCCCAAATGTTCGATCAATACGCCGACTTGCTTCGGCGTGTAGAGTTTCTGGAATTTCACCCACCCGGCGGCTTCCAGTTTGGCCTTCAGTCCGCGCGAAGTGCGTATCCATTCCCACATACGTTTATAGGCAATCACCGGTGTCTGGCCGGGAAAATACAACTGGGCGAATTCCGTTACCCCATACGCTCTCCTCCAGGGAGATAGTTCGTTTTTTTTACCTTCCATACAAATCTCTTTTTTAGTATATTAATATACGACAATATACGCATTATATTAATACGTTGTTAGCTTTCGACGGAATATTTATAAAAAAAAGAATACACTGTGATTATCCTACACCTTTCTGCAGCATCCTTTTGCAGGCAAAGCGTGTGTTATCTTTGTTATGTAGTTCTAAAACAGAGCTATTTACACTAACCCTTAATCTTTTAAAGTTATGTCAGTAAAGTACAAACTGGTCTTAAAAAAAGACCTTACGAAAGGAGCGGCCGCAGGTGCAAAACGGTATTATGCCTCCGCCCCGGTGAGCGGAACGATGTATTTTAATTCGATCTGCGATGTGATAGCCGACCGTTCGACAGCGAGCGACGGCGATGTGGCACTGGTGGTGCGCGGCCTGCTGCGTGCAACGGAAGAGGCGTTGTTGCGCAACGAAGTGGTGGAACTGGATACGCTGGGACGTTTCCGCCTGTCGCTGGGCAGTTCCGGCTCGCTAACCGAAAAGGATTTCCAGGCAAGTATGATCCGCAAGCCGAAGATCATCTTTACCCCCGGCGCCCGGTTGCGTGCCATGCTGGAAAAGATCAGCCTCGAACGCATCGGCAAGGAAACGGAACCGTCACAAGGCGGCAGTGGA
This sequence comes from Parabacteroides timonensis, assembly GCF_900128505.1. Taxonomy (NCBI): domain Bacteria; kingdom Pseudomonadati; phylum Bacteroidota; class Bacteroidia; order Bacteroidales; family Tannerellaceae; genus Parabacteroides; species Parabacteroides timonensis. Next base: position 682,839 of record NZ_LT669940.1, on the reverse strand, counting down.
GAAGACGACCGACCAGTCATTGAATGAGTTGACAGATGACAGCACAACAAATCAAATTCATCAAAGACTCCCTGCAGGCTGCCGTGTCTGCAGGTGCAGCTTTCCACATGAACCCTTCCGTGATACTGGCACAGGCAGCCTTCGAAAGCGGATGGGGTACGAGCCGGCTGGCAACGGAGAGTAACAATTTCTTCGGCCTGACAGCCTACGGTTGCAGCAACGAGTACTGGCACGGCGGGAAAACGAAGGTGAAAACCGATAGCTATTCGCTCGACTTCCGCCGCTACGACACCCGCGTAAACTCTTTCCTCGACTTCGCCCGCCTGATCCGGAGTAGCTACCGCATGGCCTGGCAGTGCAGCAACGACCCGGAAGCTTATGCCCGCGAAATAGCCTATAGCCCCTACATCAGCGAACTGAACGGCGACGACCGCGAATCCTACCGCCGCAGCCTCGTCCAGATAGAGAGGACGGTACAGGCTCTCGTGGCGTTGGTGGGAGGTTAGAAAAAAGGTGAAACCTTTTTCAGTTGACAGATGACAGTTGACAGTTAACAAGTGACAGTTGGGCTTCGCGCTCGGAGATAGAAAGATATGAGTCTTTTTTATGAGGCTCCGCCTCATGCCGCAGGCTCTCTTTTGCCGTCTGCTTCAGCTGACGGATAGATTAATGCTCCGGCTTTGCCGTATTCCTCTGTGGGTTTTAACCCCTTTGACATATAATGCTAGTCCCTGCTTTAAAGGGGCTTAAGCCCACAAAGGAAGAGGCTTTGCCTCCTGGCTTTTATATCCGTCAGCTGAAGCAGACGGCAAAAGAGAGCCTGCGGCACAAGGCGTTGCCTTGTAATGAAAGATAGCTCATTTCTGACAACAACCGAGATGCCCATAATTAATAATAACCTACAAACAATCAACCCTATGTCCAAATTCAAACGAATCATCGAATTCATTCTTGCATTGCTGAACTTTTTGTTTCACTTTAAACCTACACCGGATGATGAAGCAATTGCCGCTATTGAAACATATCCCGGCCCTGCTGCTCCGCCTGGCACGGAAAGGGATAACCCTCTATTTGCACCTATCCCTTAGAATACGGCTGAAACTTCTTTAACAAATGGCCTCCTTTAGCCGGGGAGGCCATTTGTTTTCAATAACATCTTTTCGGGACTTCATTTTTTTCGGTATCTACAAGGTTATATCATTCTGTTTAGCTACTTTTGCACTTTGATATAAATATATATGTAGGATTGTATGAAAACACTGGAAAGATTAGTTGCAGAGAAATTATTAAAAATTAAAGCCGTTAAATTACAACCGGCCAATCCGTTCACTTGGGCTTCCGGCTGGAAATCTCCGATTTACTGTGATAACAGAAAAACGCTTTCTTATCCGGCTGTTCGTAGTTTCATCAAACTGGAACTGGCACGTGTGATCAGCGAAAAATACGAAAACGCAGACGCCATCGCAGGAGTTGCCACAGGAGCTATCGCACAGGGTGCGTTGGTTGCCGATTTATTGGGACTGCCTTTTGTTTACATCCGCGCAACGCCGAAGGATCACGGACTGGAAAACCTTATCGAAGGTGAATTGAAACCGGGATCGAAAGTAGTCATCATCGAAGACCTGGTATCGACCGGCGGTAGCAGCTTGAAAGCCGTACAGGCCGTACGTAACTTCGGTTGCGACGTAGTAGGTATGGTTGCCATCTTCACACACGGCTTCCCTGTAGCTGCACAGCAATTCAAGGATGCTAAAGTGACGCTGACTACACTGAGCAATTACGATGCCGTTATCGAAGAAGCTGTACGTACAGACTATATCGACGAATCGGAAATCGCTACGCTGCAGGAATGGCGTAAAGACCCTGCAAACTGGAACCCTGAAGCATAATCACGACGAGTACAGGATGACAGAATTTGTAAGTGAGATCAAAACGATCCCTCACAACGAGGATCGTGTCTATGCAATGCTGTCCGACCTTTCCAACCTGGAACGGGTTAAGGACCGCATTCCACAGGATAAAATTAAAGACTTTGAGTTCGACAGCGACTCTTGTAGTTTCGCTGTCGACCCCGTAGGTAAGATACGTTTCGAGATCGTTGAACGCGAACCGAACAAAACAATCAAATTTACTACAACCAACTCGCCCGTTCCCCTTTTCCTCTGGATCCAACTGAAACAGGTGGAAGAGAACGACACGCGGTTGAAAATGACGATCCGCGCCGATCTGAACCCGTTTATCAAACCGATGGTATCGAAACCGTTGCAGGACGCACTCGACAAAATATCAACTGTGATTGCCTCCCTGCCCTATTAATCTCCGCATTATGGCTCAGAAACTTTGGGAAAAAAATGTACAAGTAGACAAGGAAGTCGAAACCTTTACCGTAGGCCGGGACCGTGAAATGGATCTTTACCTGGTTAAGTATGACGTTCTTGGCTCGATGGCCCATATCACGATGCTGGAAAGTATCGGGCTGCTCACGAAAGAGGAACTGACGGTTCTGCTGGCAGAACTGAAAAACATCTATGCCGTTGCCGACAGCGGCCAGTTCGTTATCGAAGAGGGCGTGGAAGACGTTCATTCGCAGGTGGAACTGATGCTGACACGCCGTCTGGGCGACGTTGGCAAGAAGATACACAGCGGACGTTCGCGCAACGACCAGGTATTGCTCGACCTGAAACTGTACACGCGTGCACAGATACAGGAGTTGGTGGAACTGACGAACGGCCTGTTCGAGGTACTGATAAGCCAGAGCAACCGTTATAGCGAGGTGTTGATGCCGGGATATACGCATTTGCAGGTGGCAATGCCTTCATCGTTCGGTCTGTGGTTCGGTGCGTATGCCGAGAGCCTGGCTGACGATTTGCAGATGATGCAGGCGGCTTACAAGGTGTGCAACCGCAATCCGCTGGGTTCGGCTGCCGGATACGGCTCATCTTTCCCCTTGAACCGCACAATGACTACCGAGCTGTTGGGTTTCGACTCGATGGATTATAACGTGGTATATGCCCAGATGGGACGTGGCAAAATGGAACGTACGGTGGCTTTTGCGATGGCGGGTATTGCCGCAACGATTTCGAAGCTGGCGTTCGATGCTTGTATGTTCAACAGCCAGAATTTCGGGTTCGTCAAGTTGCCGGACCAGTTCACGACAGGTTCGAGCATCATGCCGCACAAGAAGAATCCGGACGTGTTCGAGTTGACGCGTGCGAAATGCAATAAGATACAAGGCCTGCCGCAGCAGATCACGCTGATATGCAATAACCTGCCGTCGGGCTATTTCCGCGACCTGCAGATCATCAAGGAGGTGTTCCTGCCTGCTTTCGACGAACTGAAGGATTGCCTTCGTATGGTTACCTATATGATGCGCGAAGTGAAGGTGAACGAGCATATTCTCGACGACGATAAATATTCCCTGCTGTTCAGCGTGGAAGAGGTAAACCGCCTCGTCCTGGAAGGAGTTCCTTTCCGCGACGCTTACAAACAGGTGGGTCTGGAGATCGAAGCGGGCAATTTCACACCGAACAAGGCCGTGAACCATACACACGAAGGTAGTATCGGTAATCTGTGCAACGACAGTATTTCTGCTCTGATGCAAAATATTATCGACGGTTTCTCGTTTAATAAGGTAAACGAAGCTGAAAAGAAACTGTTAGCATAATAAAATGAAAAGAATATTTTTTTGTTTGGTGGTGTTGCTGGTGATGTCGTGCAATAAGGTGAATGTGTCGAACATCCCTTATGCACAGGTATACCTTGAACTGGACTTGCAGTTTAAGGACAAGGATCTGGTAGGTTCCCTTAACTTCAAAGAGATCACAAGCGAGGCTGGCCAGAATTACGGTACACGGCTCGGTTATTCGGGCGTGTTGGTCGTAAACGGTTTCAGCGCCACTACGGGAGGTACACAATATTATGCTTATGATCTGTGTTGTCCTCACGAAGCCCAGAAGAATATCAAAGTAAAAGCGGATAATACCGGTTGGGCACAATGTCCGGAATGCGGAACAAAGTACGAAATAGCGTATGGCTCTGGAACTCCGTCAGATGGGCCGTCAGAATTTGCACTTACGAGGTTTAATGTCACTCAGAGAGGGAGTGAACTATTGATCCAATATTAAAAAAATCGGCCTTTGGAGTAAACTTTTTTCTCCGATTATTTGCAGATATAAAAAAGTTATCTACCTTTGCACACGCAAACGCAAAGAACGCGAAAGTAGCTCAGTTGGTAGAGCATAACCTTGCCAAGGTTAGGGTCGCGGGTTCGAATCCCGTCTTTCGCTCATCTCTTAAGAGAAAGGGATGCTCGAATGGTGGAATGGTAGACACGAAGGACTTAAAATCCTTTGGCCATTGCGGCTGTGCGGGTTCAAGTCCCGCTTCGAGTACAAGGATGTATTTTTCGGGTTCATCCCTTTCGATTTGCGAAAGTAGCTCAGTTGGTAGAGCATAACCTTGCCAAGGTTAGGGTCGCGGGTTCGAATCCCGTCTTTCGCTCGCTTCCAAAAGGCCTCGGTATTGTTTACAATATCGGGGCTTTTTATTTATATCCTATTCATGCTTATCATAGTCTGCCTGAAATAAAAAAGCCCCGTACTAAAACGAGGCCCTCTATTAACTATCTTAATACTCCTATTGTTTACAGCAAAGAAGCAACCTGCTTTTCCAACGCTTCTTTTATAAAGGCATTAATAGAAATACCGGCCTGTTTTGCCAACATTGCGATCTTATTATGAATCTCAGGCGAAATACGCACGTTCAAAGAGCCTGAATAGCTTTTATGAGGCTGAATCCCCTCCTCTTCACAATAAGCCAAATAATCGTCTACTGCTTCCTGAAAAGCCCTTCTCAATTCACTAACGCTTTCACCTTCAAAATTGACAAGTCCGTTAATGCCCTCTATTTTTCCAAAGAAGAGGTTATCTTTATCGCTAAAATTAACAGAGCCAATATAGCCTTTGTAAGTTAATGTATTCATCATTGCCTCCTTTATTTTATAAATCCAGCTTCTATTAAATCATTTAATATCTGTTTCATGGCATAAGACTTAATTATATTCCCCGGGTGAGGCTTATGTACCATGATCGGACGTTTATCCTTATTTTTATATATAACTCTTGATCCTGATGTCTTGCCTTTATTTGATTTCTCATACCCAAAATACTTCAAGAGAGTCTCCAACTCCTCAAAAGTAAAGTCAGAAGGCAAGGCCTTAAAACGTACTATTAGTTTTTCTTTAGTTCCCATTTGGTTAATCTTTTTGCAAATGTAACTATTATATAGTTGCACACAATACATTCACTTTGTTTTAACACAAATAGGGCTGCAACATTGCTGTCGCAGCCCTTTCATAGACACACCAATATTTATAACTATTGTATAAATACTTTCTTTACCTCTCTTTATGTCTTACACCGTATTTACGGTAAACGCAAATATAATAATAAATTTATCATTACAATCTTTTTTTGCAGGGAAGCGCTTAAAATTAGGGAACTATAAGAGTTTCACACTTTAGCAGGAATAAAAAAGCCCGACCTCACCGGCCGGGCTTCTCATTGTATCTTAATTTCAGATCATTTTCCTTGCAGGCTGGCATCCATGGCGGCAGCAGCTTTACGGCCATCACCCATCGCCAGGATAACAGTAGCACCACCTCTCACGATGTCGCCTCCGGCATATACATCCGGCAGCGCCGAACGCATGGTATCCTGATCGACTACAATCGTGCCCCATTTGCTCACTTCCAGGCCGCTGAAGGCACGCGGGATAAGCGGGTTGGGAGAAACACCGACGCTGACGATAACTTCGTCTACATCGATCGTATCGATGGCACCTTCTATGGGTACGGGACGACGGCGGCCGGAAGCATCCGGTTCACCCAGTTCCATCTTCTGCAGGCGCATCTGTTTAACACGGCCTCGTTCGTCGCCGATATATTCGATCGGGTTGTGCAAGGTCAGGAATTCCACGCCCTCTTCCTTGGCATGTTTCACTTCCTCGATACGGGCAGGCATTTCTTCTTCGCTACGACGGTAAACGATCATGGCACGTTCGGCTCCCAGACGGCGGGCCGTACGGACTGAGTCCATCGCAGTATTACCTCCACCGATCACGGCTACCTTCTTACCTTGCAACACAGGGGTATCGCTCTCAGGATTGGCTGCGTCCATCAGGTTGACGCGTGTCAGGTATTCGTTGGACGACATGACACCGATCAGGTTCTCACCCGGTATGTTCATGAAGTTGGGCAGGCCGGCACCACTGGCGGCAAAGAAACCTTTGAAGCCTTCTTCTTGCAGATCCTCGTAACTGATCGTCTTGCCGACAATGCAGTTGGATATGAACTTCACGCCCATCTTACGAAGGCCTTCGATCTCCACATCCACGATCTTATTAGGCAGACGAAATTCGGGGATACCGTATTTCAATACACCGCCGATCTCGTGCAATGCTTCGAACACGGTGACTTCATATCCTCGCTTCGCCATATCGCCGGCAAAAGAAAGGCCGGCAGGACCGGAGCCGATCACGGCGATCTTGACACCGTTCTTTTCTGCAATCTCAGGCACTGAGATCTGGCCGCTCTCCCGTTCGTAGTCGGCAGCGAAACGTTCGAGGTAACCGATAGCTACCGGAGCCTTTTTCATCTTCAGATGAATACATTTGCTTTCGCACTGTTTCTCCTGCGGACAAACACGACCACAAACAGCCGGCAGAGCACTGGTTTCCTTAAGCACTTTAGCTGCTTCCAGGAACTCGCCGCGCTCGATATTCTTGATGAATGTCGGGATATTGATACTTACCGGACAACCTTCCATACAGGTCGGGTTCGGACAGTCGAGGCAACGTTGTGCCTCCTGCATGGCCTGTTCCTTTGTCAGACCCAGGTTCACCTCTTCCAAGCGGGTATGGCTACGGTACTCCGGATCGAGTTCATTCATTTCTACACGGGGAATATCCGTGCGTTCTTTATTTTTTTTGCTTTTGCGCAGTTCTTCCCTCCAGGGTTCGGAACGGCGGGCTGCAATTAGTTCTGCTGTTGTCATTTGTTTAAGTGGTTATTTCTTTTCAATATCTTTATAAGCACCCAGACGCATAAGCATCTCGTCGAAATCAACCTGATGAGCATCGAACTCCGGTCCGTCCACACAGACGAACTTGGTCTTTCCACCCACCGTGATACGGCAGGCGCCGCACATACCCGTTCCGTCTACCATGATCGTATTCAGGGAAGCGACGGTAGGTATCTCGTATTTCTTTGTAAGTGCCGAAACAAATTTCATCATGATAGCCGGGCCGATGGTTACACACAGGTCTACCTTCTCACGGTTGATCACGCTTTCAACACCGTTCGTCACCAATCCTTTGGTACCGTAGGAACCGTCGTCGGTCATCACGATCACTTCGTCGGAGTTGGCCTTCATCTGGTCTTCGAGGATCACCAGGTCTTTGGTACGTGCTGCCAATACCACGATCACACGGTTTCCGGCCTTATGGAATGCTTCAACGATAGGTAACAGCGGTGCTACACCTACGCCCCCTCCGGCACAAACAACCGTACCTACTTTTTCGATGTGGGTAGCTTGTCCCAGCGGACCTACCAGGTCGGTAATATAATCGCCTACGTTCAAATCGCAGATCTTCTTGGATGAACCGCCTACGGCCTGGATCACCAGGGTGATGGTTCCTTTCTGAGTGTCTGCCCCTGCAATGGTTAAAGGGATGCGTTCACCTTTCTCTCCCACTTTCACGATCACAAAGTGACCGGCCTTACGTGAGCGGGCAATCAGAGGAGCCTCCACTTCCAGCTTCACCACGTTGGCAGAGAAATGTTCTTTACTTACAATTTTATTCATTCTAATCGCTACTGTTGATAGTTTGTCTTGTTGATTTGCTTGCAAAAATACATCAAATATGTGAATAGATAAGTATTTTGCCAAAGAAAAAGGCTTTATTCGAACAATCCTTCGTCGCGCAGCAACATCAGGATAGCAGAATGGGGCACGATCAAGAACTTCTCGTCGTTAAAGTTGATCTCGTAAGCGGCATTTTGCAGGAACACAGCCAGATCGCCTTCATGCGCCTGCAAAGGCAGGTAATGAACCTCTCCATCCTTCTTCTTTTCCCATACTTCGTGCTCTTCGCTCTGGGACGGGAGCGGGAAGCCGGGGCCTACCTTGATGATATATCCGCTTTGTATCTTTTCCTGCTGCACCGTAGGGGGCAGGTAAAGGCCTGACTTGGTCTGGCTCTGCGGGTTCTTGGGTTTGATAAGCACCTTGTCGCCTATCATGATGAATTTATCTACGTCTTTCTGGTCTATTGATAATTGCATAATCGTAAGTTTTAAGTTGTGATGCAAAGATATAAAAAAAGAGACGTCGCAAAGCAACGTCTCCCTTTCGTTCAGAGTATATCAATTATGTTTAAATGGAGCGTCCCTTAAACACGTTGGATTGTTCTGTCGGATACAAGGAACCGGTAAATGAGATACGGTTGCTGTTGAAGTTAGGACTTACAGTGGCCGTACATTTGTTGGAACCTTTTACCATGCGGAAAGTAACGTTTGCCGATACGGCTACGCCCTGTACCATCATACTGAAAGTGACGTTGCCTTTTTTATCGGTCTTCATTTCGACATTGGAAGCATTACCTTCGACAGTGATACCGCCTATACCGTTAGGGCCTGCATAAGCTCCGTTGAATGCCAACTGGATTGTTGCCCGGTTTCCATCCATCGATACAAAGTTAGTGCTGGGAGTTACATACACAAAACGTCCGCGTTTAAACTCTACACGATCGGCTTCGAGCACGAAGTCTTTACTGTTAAGAGCCTGGACGGCTTGTTCAAACAAAGCCATGTTCTCGGCTTCTTCCGCTGCTTTCCGGGCTTCTTTTTCTGCCTTCTTTGCAGCCTTTTCCGCTGCTTTATCCTGTTGTGCCATCATAGTTCCTGAACCGAGCCCAAACAGCAGGACAGCTAGCAATAATAATACTCTTTTCATACTTCTTTTCTTTATAATTAATACATAGCGAACCACTTTTCATATAATAGACAAATAAATCGCCAGGAAGTTCAATTTAACGATTCACTTTTTATGTTTTTAACATGGTACCATAAGAAACCCCAGGCAGTTACGGCTGCAATGAAGTCCGAAAAAGGAGAAGCATACCACACGCCGTCCAGTCCCCAGAACTCCGGAAAGATGAGAAGCGCAGGAATGAGGAACAGGCACTGCCGGCTTAAACTCAGGAACATCGCCTTCCAGGCTATACCGATACTCTGGAAAAACTGGCTGATGGAGATCTGGGAACCGACAACGACAAAGACCAATAAACTGATCCGCAGACCGTTGGCCGTAACTTCTATCAACTCAGGATCGCTGGTAAACGCCCGGGCTATCAACCGGGGAAACAGAACGCTCGCAAGACAGCCCAACCCCATGATGATCGTTGCGGTGATGATGACCAAGCGCAAAACCTCCTGCACACGTTTATGTTGTCCGGCCCCGTAATTAAAGCCGACAATGGGCTGCATGCCCTGCGCGATACCGATAATGAGCATGACCAGCAACATTCCGACACTGGTGATAATACCGTTGGCCCCCAAAGCCAGGTCGCCCCCATGTACCTTCAAGGCATAGTTCTGGATAACGACCACCAGGCTACCTGCCAGCTGCATGGCAAAGGGCGAGATACCGATGGTGACGATGTTCCATACCACATGTCTTTCCAGACGGAAAGTTCCTTTATGGAAACGCACGATGCTGTCTTTCTGAATGAAATGGTTCATAACGAACATGGCACTCAACAGCATGGAGATTATCGTTGCAATAGCAGCTCCTTGTATCCCCATATCCAGCCAAAAGATAAAGATAGGATCGAGAATGACATTCACCACCGCCCCGATCAACATGGTGAACATGGCTTTCTTCGGATAACCGGAGGCACGCATGATCGCATTGAAACCGAAGCTGAGTGAGGTCAGGATAGTACCGGGCACTACTATATTCAAATAATCGCGGGCATAAGGAATGGTCTGTTCGCTTCCCCCGAAGGCCATCAGCAGGTCGTCCATCCAGATCATACAGGGGATGACTGTCACGACGGTGATAATGAATGTCAGCGTAAAAGCATTCCCCAACACCTTTTCCGCCATCTCGTTCGCCCTTCTTCCCAGGTGGATGGAGACACGGGTAGCAGAACCTGCCCCTATCAGCATACCGAAGGCTTGCAGGAACAGCAGGATGGGAAACGTCAGCGTCAACCCGGCCATTGCCAGCGCACCGACTCCCTGACCGATAAACACACGGTCGACAATATTATACAACGCATTCACCATCGTTCCGACTACCGCCGGGATAGCATACTGCAATAATAGGCGGCTTACTTTCTCATGCTCTAATCGCCAGGTTATTTCATTTGCCATATTTCATCTATACTTAATCTTGTTATACTATTTGTTTCCTTCTCATATACCCTATTACAGGTTACGGGCATACTCCCTTACCGCATCGACCACTGCCGCCACTCCGGAGAGTTGCACCTCCTCCCCTCCGGGCAAGGCGAGGGATATGTGACGGGCGTCGAGACAGTTGATACGAGGCCTGTCCGCCTGAACGGACGAGGGACGATAACCGTTACGTATCAAGGCATTCCCCACCCAATAGGATACCAGGAAGTCGCCCTCTACCCCTATCGGGTCGACAGGGGCCTCGGTATTCAGTTTCCCGGTAGAGGGATCGAAGACGATACCCTCCTTTCCGAAGAAAGATTCGAAGGCACCGCTCAGGATCAGGTCTTCGGGCGTACCGCAAGCCATCGGGCGGCCTTTCTCCTGGAGCCAGAGGCAGTCGCCCATCTGGATGGCCAGATCGAGGTCGTGGGTGGAGAGCAGGATCGCTTTATTTTGTTCCATTGCCAGTCGATGCAGCAAGACCATCGTTTCGATACGGCTGGTTACGTCGAGGAAGGCCGTCGGTTCATCCAACAGAATGATGGGGCATTGCTGTGCAAGAGCTTTGGCGATCATAGCTTTCTGCCGTTCGCCGTCGCTTAGTTCGGATACGTAGTTTTGTGCTTTATGGGCAATGCCGGCTGCCAGGAGCGATTGCTCGATGATCTCCCGGTCGGACTTCTTCAGTTGTCCGAAGAAGCCGGTGTACGGATGGCGTCCCAGCGATACCAGTTCGTAGACGGTGATGCCGCCCGCATTCGTCTTTTCCGTCAGTACAACACCTACGGTGAGGGAAAAGTTGCTTTGCGAGTAAGACGACAGGGGGTGCCCCATCAGGGAAATATCGCCGCCCAACGGGGGCTGGAAACCGCAGAGAGTACGCAGCAAGGTAGACTTGCCGGCTCCGTTCAGGCCCAACAGACAAGTTACTTCTCCGGGAAAGAGTTGCAGGTTAAGGTCGTCGTGGATGACCTTGTGCTTGCCTCCTTTCAGCCGGTAGCCGATACTCAAACGGTTGGTTTCTATTACAGGTGTCTGTCTGCTCATCAGTCGAAATATTGGATATTCTTACGGTTCACGATCACATAGATGATAACCGGGGCTCCGAGCATCGGGGTCACAGCATTCAGAGGGAGGATGTTGTTGGTACCGGGCATCACCATCAATATATTACAAAGCAGGGCGATGCAGGAACCGGCAAGCATTGTGACGGGTACCAGCATCTTATGGTTGGATGATCCGAGCATCAGACGGGCGATATGCGGCACAGCCAGTCCGATGAAAGAGATCGGGCCGCAGAAAGCAGTCGTCGTAGCGGTCAACAGGCCGGTACAGAAGAGGATCCCTATGCGGGTTCGCTTGATCTTGATTCCCAGGTTGGCGGCATACATTTCTCCCAGCAGCAGGGCATTCAGCGGCTTTATCAACAGGATAGCCAGAAGCAGGCCGGCAAAGGTGAAAAGGAGGAAGTAAGGTAGCTGCATCAGGGAAACGCCAGAGAAGTTACCTAATCCCCACATCACGAAGGCGTGTACCTTGTCGGTGGAGGCGTAATAGTTGAGTACCGATATCAGGGAGGAGGCCAGGTAACCGATCATGATTCCGATGATAAGCAACATGACGTTGCTTTTCACCTTTGCCGAAAACCAGATGATGAGTCCTAATATGCAGGCGGCTCCGGCAAAAGCGGCCAGGATAACAGCCAGGTATCCGCTGATCGGAAGTTCGGTGACCATGCTTAGTGTACCGCCAAAATAGAGCATGATGGCTGCCACACCCAGGTTGGCTCCGTCGCTGATCCCGAGGATGGAGGGGCCGGCCAACGGGTTGCGGAACAGTGTCTGCAACAACAGTCCGCTGGTTGCCAGCGAGGCTCCGGCCAACAACGCCGTTACAGCCTGTGGGAAACGGCTTTGCAGTATGATATTCTGCCAGGCCGGACGACCAACGTCTTTCCCCAGAAGGATATCGATCACGCTCTCCAACGGGATGGACACGGCACCGTACACCAAGCCACCCAGGAATAACAGGATTATCAGGATGGTCAATAACAGGAGGGGCCAGGTTATTCGTTTTTGCATATTATATTTACTATTCTGTTATTATTTTTATTCTATTACTTTTCTCTTGAAAGAAAAGTAATCAAAAGTTCAAGGCTGCACCTGCCTCGCTACTCCGCATCCTACGTTCGCTGTCGCCTCCGAACTCGCTACGCTCAAACAGCGGATGCTCCGGGCGCTCACTACGGCTGCTGCGCTTAACGCTCGCCAGCTGAGGCCTTTCATAGAGCGCTTTGCGCTCTCTTGGGATGGCCGATACTGTCTGTTATCTTGCTGCCCTGTGTCAAGCACAGGGACTCGAGCCTGTCTTCCCGTGCTTGACACGGGATCACCAAAGTAACAGGCGGTATTGGCAATACTAAGAGGAAGCAAAGCTTCCTTGGAAAGGCCTCAGCGGGTGAGCGTCCGCGAAGGAGAAAGACGGAGCGTCCGGAGGCTGCGCTGTTTGAGCGTAGCGAGTTCGCAGACGACAGCGTAGTCTTTCGCCGTAGCAGCGAAGCCGGTGCAGCCTTGATCTTTTGACTACTTTTCCATCAAGGGAAAAGTAGTTTATCCTTTTCTTTGATAAACCCATTGCGATAAGCATACAACAGCTTCTCCAAGTCATGTATCTGCCGTTGCAGGTCGGCGCCTTTGTCCGTATCTTTTACCATTTGACGGTGAGAGCTCAGTTCTACTACGATCGTGGTGGAACGGATGTCGCGGCCCTCTTTGATCGCCTGGTCGGTCGACAGGAACGGTTCGTGCTGTACCAACTGGAAACCGCGGGAGTGATAGACCAGCGTATAGCCCGCAATACCCGTTTCCGGATGATAGGCTTTCGAGAACCCGCCATCGATCACCAACAATTTACCATTGGCTTTGATCGGATTCTCCCCCTGAATGGAACGGACAGGCACATGCCCGTTGATGATATGGCGGTGTACGCCTGTCACGCCGAACTCATCCAACAGCATATCACAGATCTTTTCTTCTTCGCGAAGGGTATAATAAGCTCCTTTCTCTTCCTTCTGCACGCTCTTATCGTCGATAAAACAACGTTCGAAGGTCGCCATCTTGCTTTTGTCGAACAAAGGAGAGTCTTTTCCTCCCCAGAGATACCAGATGTAATCCAGGGCAAAATCCTTTTCCGGTGAGTCTTCCGAATCGAAATAAGCCGTACGGATCAACTGATCTACTTTATCGAGCAAGCTCTTCCCTTTATATTCCTGCCCTTCGATACGGATACTTTTCAATGTCCCGTCGGCATTCATCGGAACAGACGCATGAAACAGCAGGTTGGAATTGCAGACCTGGTACATGCTACCGTGCCTGAACAGGCAACGCATATGTTTCTTCAATTTCTCGCTGCATTCGAACGAATGTTGGATACGGCGAATCAGGTCTTCCTCCTCGATAGACAAGGCATAGGGATCTTTCGGATTGATAGTCGGCCAGTTCTTGTCTTTCAACTCGTACTCTTTCCCATCCAGCGTGATGGTTCCACGCTTCAGGTCGATAAGATGCAATAACAGGCGGTCGTCCATCTCAAACTCAGGGCGGCGGCGGATGATCTCCCCTTCCAGCTTAAACTGTATCACCGTTATGGCTTTATGCATCTGCGAGATCAGGCGGATCGTCTTTTCATCGAATGTCGAGTCGGACGCATTGGTCTTCGGCATGAACAGGTCGCAGGGATCATCGCCATACACATCCATCGCGAAGGTGGCCAAAGGAAGCAGGTTGATACCATAGCCATCCTCGAGTGTCGCCAGGTTACCGAAACGCAGGCACATACGGATCACATTGGCAATGCTTCCCAGGTTACCGGAGGCCGCTCCCATCCACAGCACATCGTGATTACCCCACTGTATATCGAAATGGTGATAGTCGCAAAGCGTATCCATGATGATATGAGCACCCGGGCCACGGTCGTAGATATCGCCGATAACGTGCAACAGGTCGATGGTGAGTCGTTGTATCAGGTTACACATAGCGATAATGAAATCGTTGGCACGCCCGGTGGAAATAATCGTCCGGATGATCTGGTCGACATAAGCAGACTTATTCGGTTCGACCGACGACTCGTGCAACAACTCCTGGATAATATAGGAGAACTCTTTCGGTAAGGCCTTACGTACTTTCGAGCGCGTATATTTCGACGATACATTCCGGCAGACGCGCACCAGCTGATTCAGTGTGATCAGATACCAGTCGTCCAAGTCCGGTTCCTTGGTTCGAACCAGCTCCAGTTTCTGTTCGGGATAGTAGATCAACGTGCATAACTCTTTCTTTTCAAAGTCACGCAAGGTGTTGCTGAATATCTCATTCACTTTACGCTTGATCGCGCCGGAAGCATTCTTCAAGACATGGTTAAAGGCCTGGTATTCCCCGTGGATATCGGACAGGAAATGCTCCGTTCCCTTCGGAAGATTCAGGATAGCCTCCAGGTTGATGATTTCGGTACTCGCATCAGCGATAGTAGGGAAACTACGTGCCAGCAATTGCAGATAGCGCAGGTCACCAAACACATATTCGGGTGTTATATCTTTCGTCATAAAATGTTTACTGTCTTTTTCCGTGCAAATATAAGCAAATACGGGGAGACAACCCTTCTCAAAAGCATTATTTACGGGAGGTCACCCGATCATATACGAACAACAGGAACGCAGTTCCCACCCCGATAGCCAGTATGACCATTCCCAGACGGGATGGATCATACAGTTCCCAAAGAAGGTTTGTCAATGCCTGGGGCGTCAGATCTACCTGCCGGGCCACCTCTTCGAAGTAGGCATTGTTGGAAAGTCCGTCGGGTATTTGCAGTCCTTTTTCCGCAGCAAATTTCTGAACAAGCATCACCTTATCCGACATCTGCTGATAGACGACACCGGAGATAAAACCGGCCAGCACGTTCCCCAGAAAAACGGGGATGAAAGAGTATCCCATATAAAGTGCTTTCTTATCCGCAGGGGCAATACGTCCGATATATTCCGTGATCTTCGGCGAACCGGCCATCTCTCCCACCGAAAATATCAGGATAGCAACCATCGTAAACAAGACATTCTGCGACACGATAGTCAACGACATACCGATCGAACAAACCAGAAAGCCCGACATCATCGAGCGTAGCGGTTGCATCTTCATCACGATACTCGACACCAATACCTGGAAGGTGATGATATAAAGTGCATCGATATTCGTCACGAACTCCGCATCCATCACGCCCGGCCCTGCACTGTAATGTTTACTGATAAACGGGACGTAGGCATGAAAGAAGTTATACAATACACTGGTATCCACCCACTGAGAAATAAAAACCGGAAGGGTGAAGAAGAGCTGGTTATACATCGTCCAGAAACCGGCTACAATCAACAGGAAGAGGATGAATTTGACATCCTTAAGTATACTTCCCATATTGCGGAAAATCACTTCGAACGTCTTCAATAAGGAGTCGGTACTTCTTTTCCCGTCTTCACGCCCCGGCTCCTTATAGAAAAACAACAGAATAAAATTCAAGGCGATGACTCCGGCGGAGACATAAAAGATAAGATGTGAAGAGCCTTTGAACAACAGAGTGACCATCGGCCCGAAAAAGGCTCCGATATTCACCATCATATAAAAGATCCCGAAGCCGATCGAGGCAGTCTCATTCGTCGTAGTCTTCGATATCGTAGCCGAAATAACCGGTTTGAAAAGGGCCGCTCCTACGGCGAGGTAAAGGTACATGATAAAGACCCCGGTAAAGGTCGTGAACATCGGAAGGAGGATAAATGCGGATGTATAGATCAGGAATGCCAGATAGAGCACTTTCTTATAGCCGTAGCGGTCGGCAATAGCTCCCGTCAATACAGGCAGAAAATATAAGATACCGGTTCCTACTCCCATCAGAAGGCCCTTCTGGCTTTGTGAGAATTCCAGTCCCCCGGCATCCGACGACCCGGTTAAATAGTTGGCAAACAGCATAAAGAAACCGTACCACGCCCAGCGTTCAAGCAGTTCGATCAGATTAGCCACCCAGAATGTGCGTGGAAAGTTAGCAAAGACACCCATAGTAATTGTTTTTCAGAATATAAGTGTCGTAAAGATAATAAAATTACTTTTCTAAAACGAAAGCCCCAGCAGGAAATCCTGTCGGGGCTTTGTTTTGTCTGTTGTTGCTCTTCACAGAGATCGAACAGAAGAACTTTATTTCATTACTTTAGTATTAATATCTACCGCTTATTCGCCTGTCGCAGGGTAATTGGGGTAGGGGCGGTTCGCGAACCGCCCCTACGACACGCGGTAAACAATTTAGAATTATTTGATTATAAATAAGTCCTTATTTTACGATTGCTTTTACAGCGGCTTCGCCTTCTACGGCTACTACTACTACACCGGCAGGTGCAGAGATCTTAGCTTCGTTAGAAGAAATTACTGCGTTAGCAACTGTCTGGCCAAGTACGTTGCTGATTACAACTTTCTTGCCTTCAGCACCCTTGATGATAACTGCACCGTCTGTTGCTACAACATTGATTGAAGATACTGTTACGTCTTCGTTTGCTACAGGATTACCTTTGAAGTTTTCTTCCATGTTGAATACTTCACCGTTAGTGTAGCTGTTTGTTACAACAACTGTACCGTTTACCCAACGCAGGTAACCTTCGTTATGAGCAGATTCATTGAATGCTTTTAAATCAGCTGCATTATAATTCTTAGACTGAGTCTGGATCTTGAATGAACCAGCGTTGTTGTCTACATAACGGAATGCGAACTTAGCTACATTGAATGCAGGATCAGTCATACCTAATTTAACAACTTCACCACCCTTGCGAGTAATATATAATGTATCGTTAGTATGAATACCTTCTACGAATGACAACTTAGCCAGGTTTTCGTCTGCTTCAACCATATTGATATATGGGTTGTTGTGCAGGTGATCCTGTTTGTAAGCATAAGCTGTGTCGATCAGGTTGATCAGGAAGCGACCTTTTACAACAGCCGGATTTTCTTTTGCGTCAGCGCAAGGGCCACCATGTTCTTCTCTCCAAGCATCTGTATTATGTTCAGGATTGTAAGGACAGTAAACTGAATTTTCTTTATCTACGTTTACAGCCAACAGATACTGATAGCAAGTGTTAGCAACACCATTTACTGTACGGTTTACATAAGCTGTATCAACGAACAGAGCAGGATTAGCACCAGTTACACTGTTATTTACATTCAGGAAGCTCAAAGTTTTGCCGTCTACAACAGATTTAGCATCTGCTTTTTCGAACAATACTTCTGTAGGATATTCTTCACGGTAAATTCTTACTGTGTCACCCCATGCAGCAACTACCTTACGGTATTCCGGAGCTTCGATAGGATCAACAACCATCAGAGAGTTAGCATCGTCTGAATAAGTTGCTACATTTTCCCATGTACCTTTGTTTGCACTGTTTTTCAGGTATACTTTGTTAGTACCGTTAATAGCAGCTACAGGAACAACATTACCGTCTGTATATGTATTATTAAGAGCCAGAGTTACATAGTTATATGTATTACCCGGTTTCTTCTTCAATGCAAAGAACTGAGCTCCACGAGGAGTAATCTTATTATCCTTATCGCAAATGTAATATTCAAGATTAACTTCATCATTCATCTTTACATATTCGCGATTTCCTCTGTTCTGGAATACATACGGAAGAACTGCCAATGTACTCTTTGCTTCAGTTGTAAGACCTGTTGTTGCATTATAAGTATACAATTTACTATCTACTAATACAGAGTCGATCTGTGTATTGTAATCTGCAGCAACTTTCTTGATCAATTCTACGTTCCACTGAGTAGCTTCTTCCTGATTTACAGTAGCACCAATCTGGTGAGTGCCATGATTTTCTGCCCAATAAGCAGGAACGTCACCGTCTGCATTGCGACGAGACTGACCCAGGTAGAAAGTTGAGTTTTTCAATACTTGATCTGCATATACTGCGTAACCATCAGTATTAGTAACAGAAGCAACAGGAGTGATTGTGATCAGGTCACCATCTTCAATACCATTACTTGAACCACCAACGATAGTAGCTTCATAACCACCTTCAACAACACGCAAAGAAGAAAGAGTAACTGCAATAGCTGTATTTTCACGGTTTGTCAAAACCAAGTTACCACCAACGATGCTCGGAGCCCACATTGTAGAAGGATCTTCAGCTACAAAGTCTACAGCTTTTACGAAATCATCTTCAACAGCAGCGCCAGCAACATCATATCTCAAACCTAACACGCCGTTAATTTTGTATGCGTTATTCTGATCTTCTTGACCAGTCTTCACATAGTTAACCTTAACAAACTGACCAGTCAGTAAAGTCTTGAAGTCAACAGTGTTTGTTGCACCTAAAGCTGTTCCAGCCCAGTTAGCAGCATTTAAACCTAAGTTTGCAGGATCAAGAGCTGTCAATACATTAGTTCCGTTTGATACGTTAACATACAAACGCTGTCCACCAGCAACTGTTACTTCTACTGCTTTAGTTCCATTATCGGCAGCTTTGATTATAAAAGTAAGATTAGTTGTCTTACCGTCAGTAATAAGCTTTTCTGCAGCTGTTGCATCCACTAGCTTAAAACCACCCTTAACAGCATTGGTACTATTCATTGTTTCATCAAAAACAAGGTACTTATCACCTTTTTTCAAAGCGTATGATTGATCTGCTCCAACAGCGGGAAAAGTAGTAGCAGCCTTCACCGCAGTCACTTTACCGGCAAATAACTCTGCACCCGTAAGAGCTTTATCTCCATAAGTAACAGCTACGCTAAAGCCATCTTTCAGTTCCTTATTCAAATCTTCACCTTTAGCAGCAGTAGTAAATGCCGTTTCTACCGGTGAAAACAAAGCAGCAGAAGCTATGTTAACAGAATAATCTGCATCAGAACTAGCTGAAAGAGACAGATTTGTACCATCAGATTCTACATAAGCAACCTTTCCATCAGTAGCTTTTACAGCCAATGCAAAGAAAGTTCCGTTGATTGATTTAGCACCATTGTTCTTTACAGGAACAACTTCGAAATTAGAGAAACCACCTACACTAAGTACATTTCCATCCTGATTTTTAATCTGACCGTCTACGGCTACAGACCAATAAAAAGATGTTGCATTACTATATGCATCACCCTTAAATGCGGCATCATAAGTTAAAAACTTATCGGCAGCAGCTGCTGTCGCTGCATCCTGAATAAGATACAAACGAGAGTCGTTTGCAAATGTAGACAACAACTGTCCTTCAACACCGGCAGTTGCATCCCAACCATCCTGAGCGTCAAGGTCTGTTTCTACAGCTGCCACAGTAGCACGAGTAGAAACTACAGCTGTAGGAGCTGTAAACATTGGAGCTGCTGTACCTGCGAATGCTGAAAAAGCTGATGCAAATAACAAGCTGGCTACAAGCGTAGAAAACTTTTTGTTCATAATCAATAAATTTAATATTAATAATAGTGTTATAAAAACCTGTTCACAGCCTATTCCCGATAGGCCAGCTAGTAGTAATGACTAGCTAAAACGTTCCTTTTTTCTAGTCATTTTTTACGGTACGTTTTGATTTCATACCGGAAAGAGAGAATTTCGTACTTAATTTGCTATTACGTTGATAAGAAAGAATATAGAAAAGGAAAAAATCTTGGGGAAGCTATTGCCAGTTCAAAAGAATGTAGTAATTTTGATGACTAGAAAAAAGGAACGATTTTTATAGTCAGTCACTTTTCTCACTCTAAGCGTTATAAATCAATAGATACATAGTCATTTTGACCGCCTGTCCCGGAAGGTAGGAATATAGTGCCTTATATATTAATGTACGCATGCGTACATTATATTATTAGTTGCCTGGACGAAAAAAAGCAAGGTTTTTACAGAAACAATTGTTAATAGAGCTAAAATGGGCTATATTTACCCTTGCTAAAGACTTTCCGAAGGCGCTTTTGTTTCATCTTCCACATCATTTTATTAGCATATATTATGTCAATGCAGTATCATATATTGTGATACTACAATGCCATATATTATGACAATAGAATTTCATAATATATGAGAATGGCGGCATCTCCCAAGGAAATGTCGCCAAACACATAACATCCTGTAAATCAATACTTATCCAAGATCATAATACTCCTGATACTCGTCATACCGGGGTTCGGTAGAAATATCGTGGGCAAGAAAGAGTTTTTTGATATAGGCCTGCTCTTTCGGTCTGATCAGGCGTCGCTTCTGTTTACAACGGTAATAAGTGCTGCGTCCCAGGTGGGCTATGATCTGCGATTTGATTGCCTCCGCTTTTCGCAGGGGTAGGTCATCGTACAGCCAGGTGATACCTTTGGCAAACTTTTGGGGTTCATCCAGTACAAAGAACGGGCACTCTTTATCACCGAGCGCATCGAGGTAACCCGGGTTAAGAATATATATTCCCCCACGCTCCTTCGGGACATGAAGAGCCATCTGGCGGCGTAAACATTTATCACCATGCGGACATTGCTCGCGGAAGCAATTGGCAAAAGAAGCAGGAAAATCATTATAGTTGAAATCTGGTTTCATAATGCGTATAAGTTTATTGGTTGCTTATAAGACAAAGATACCTATTTATATGAGCTTCTGTACTAAATATTTCCGGAATTTATCAGTATCTTCGCCTTCAAATAGTGCAATAGCCATGAGAAAACTAATCTTCCTTATCATCTTTCTGAATACACTGTCTTACGCTTTCCCTATCTACTTCAAACATATCGGGACGAAAGAGGGGCTCTCGCAATTATCGGTCATGTCTATTTACCAGGATGAGCTGGGGCGGATGTGGTTCGGGACGGAAGAAGGATTAAGTGTTTTCGACGGTGTTCATGTGACCGCATACAAGCCGACACTGGCGAATGAGGATGAGAAAGATTTTCCGGTAGGAAACCATATTGATTTTATAACCGGTGACAACCAGGGGAATATTTATTTCAATTCGGACAACTCGTTAGTGCAATATAATCTTCATTCACAGAAGTTCTCCTGCCTGAAAAAATCGAGGGTCAATGCAGTGGCTTTCGGAGACGGACAGCTTTGGATTGGCGTTGGCGACTCTATTTTTATCCGGGATAACGAAACAGAGGAGCTGCAATTCCGCTTCAAGCTGGAATACACCTATCAGCATGCCACCTGCATCACGATCGACAGCCGGAAACGGTGCTGGATCGGGACGAACAGCGGATTATATATGCAGGAGGGCGACACGCTCCCCGCTTGTATCATTCCGAATGAAGATATCTACGCCGTATTCGAGGACTCGCACGAAAACCTATGGATCTCGGCACGTATGAACGGACTTTACAAAAGAGAACCTTCGGGACATTTCAAACGTTACCGCTATGACGCACAGAAACCGGATAATATTTCCGACAACCAGGTGAGAGGTATCGTGGAAGATAACTTCGGAAACCTGTGGATCGGAACATTCACCGGGCTTAACAAATATAACCCGCATGACGACAGTTTCCAGGTCTATACCCGCGACCTCCTGCCCGGCAGCCTGACTCATTCGTCCGTATTTCCTGTTTATAAAGACCATCAGGGAAGCATCTGGCTGGGGACTTATTACGGAGGTGTACACTATTTCAACCCGGAAATGGACTTGTTTACCGTGTATACGGCCGACAGCTCAAGGAAAGATTGTCTCAGCTTTCCTTTCGTCGGGCACATGACAGAAGATAAAGACAATAATATCTGGATCTGCACCGAAGGGGGCGGCCTCAACCTCTTCGACAGGAAAACAAAGACCTTCTCCTATTTCATGGCCGATCCCAACAAGAATTCCATTGCTCATAACAACTTGAAAGATATTGCTTACAGCGAGAAGCACAATAAGTTGTACATCGGGACGCATACCGGGGGATTATCCATCTTCGACCTTTCCCGGAAACGGTTCCGCAATCCTTATTTCGAAGACCCCTCGTATGCAGTAAAGGCGGGCGACCGGATCAACCAGATGCGTATCTGGAAAGACAAATACCTGGTATTCATGACCCAATGGGGCAATGCGATGATGGATCTCGACACCGAGCAGATCAGCCCGATATTCAGTAGCGGGAAGAGCTACGGAAATCATTGTTTCCTGATAGACTCGCAGGATTATATCTGGATCACGACCGGATATACGCTTTACAGGATCAAAATGGACAACGAGCAAGACCAGCGCGTGTTCCGTTGTGGGCAGGACGGGCTCGGTAAACAATCGATATCCGCGATTTACGAAGATAAGGAAGGACGTATTTTCTTCGGGACACAGGGATCGGGGTTGTATAAATTCGATGAAAAGAACAATACGTTCAAAGGTTATACGACCGACAACAGTTTGATACTAAGCGATTATTGTTATGATATAAAAGAGTCGACACAAGGTTATCTGATTCTCTCGGGTGATAAGGGGATCTCTTTCTTCGATCCCGGGCAGGAACAATTCAAAGTGGTGGAGCTGGGCACTGCCCTGCCGGTTTCAGGTATCAATAAAGGGTGCGGACTGCTGGTCTGCAAGAACGGCGAGATCTTTGTCGGGGGCATAGACGGGCTTAGTACGTTCTTCGAACAAGATTTGTTCCGCCCAGCCAAAGATTACCGGTTACACTTCTCCGACCTGTATATCAACAACGAGATCGTACAGCCGGGCGACCGGACACATATCTTGCCGGAGGCGCTATCCTACACTCCGGAAATAAATCTGAGCCATAACCAGAACAACCTGATCGTCACGTTCTACTCGAACAATTATATCAACACACTGAAAGAAACGGCCTACGAATATATGCTGGAAGGTTTCGACGATAAATGGATCGGCAACAACGACAACAGCATCCAGTACACCAACCTCAGTCCGGGAAAATATACATTGATCGTACGCGAGAAGCAATACGATCCCAAGGTTGAACCGCAAACGATCCGGATGGGCGTCGTTATCCATTCGCCGTTCTACGCGACTCCGCTCTTCTACCTCTTGTATGTATTGGTAGGTGGCGGACTGATCTACGGTTTCTTTCGTTTCAAACAGTCGCAGTTGCTGCTCCGTACATCGCTGGAGTTCGAACGGAAAGAGAAAGACAGGATCGAAGAATTGAACCAGGCGAAGCTGCAATTCTTCTCCAACATCTCGCACGAGTTCCGGACGCCGCTCACACTGATCATATCTCAGATCGAACTGTTGTTGCAAAGTAGTTCGCTGGCGCCTTCCACCTACAACAAACTGTTGAAAATATACAGAAACACCCATAACATGCGGACATTGATCAGCGAACTGCTTGACTTCCGCAAACTGGAACAGGGGCACGTGAAGCTGAAAGTATACGAACAGAACATCATCCCGTTCCTGAAAGAGATCTATCTCTCTTTTTATGAATATGCCTCCGGCCGTTCAGTGACGTATAACTTCACAACCCAGGAGGAAAGTATCTTGTGCTGGTTCGATCCGAAGCAGATGCAAAAGGTCTTTTACAACTTACTGTCGAATGCGTTCAAATATTCCAAACCGGGGGCTGCGATCGAAATGGTGGTCGAGGAAAACGAACAGGCCATCATCATCAAAATTATCGACAACGGTATCGGTATCGGCAAAGAGGATATCGACAAGATATTCGACCGCTTTTATCAGGCCGGCAGTAACACGTCCGGTCTGACACAACCCAGTACGGGGATCGGCTTATCGTTGACCAAAAGTATCGTGGAACTGCATCACGGTAAGATACAGGTGGAAAGTACGCCGGGCTACGGAAGTATATTCATCGTTCATTTGCCCAAAGGACGGGCTCATTTCAAAGAAGATGAATGTAAGTTTGTCGAACCCGAAAATGAAGGGATGCGGAACGAAATACTTCCGGAGACCATCATAAAGGAACTTCCCGAAGAAACATCCGAATTATCTCTTATAGAAACAGGTGCAACCTATACTGTTTTATTGGTAGACGATAATGAAGAATTACTCCAGATACTGAACTCTCTCTTCTCGCCGGTCTACAACGTCCTATTGGCCCGCAACGGCAAAGAGGGATTGGAGAAGGCTCGTAGCGAAAGGCCGGATATTATCGTGAGCGATATCATGATGCCGGAAATGTCGGGTACGGAGATGTGCCTGAAGATCAAAAATGATTTCGATATCTGCCATATACCGGTGATCCTGCTTACGGCACTCGGTTCTGCGGAACAAAGTATCGAAGGTCTGCAGCGTGGTGCGGACGATTATATCAGTAAACCGTTCAATGCCCGTGTACTGCTTGCCCGTTGCAACAACCTGGTGCGCAACCGCATTATCCTGCAAAAGAAATTCAACGAACAAAGGGACTTCGACACGCAATCGCTCGCCAGCAATCCGATCGACCAGAAGTTTATGGATGCAGTCAACAAGATCATCGAAGAGAACATGGACAATATGGAGTTCGATATGAATACGCTGGCTAAAGAACTGGGACTGAGTCGCAGCTCGCTGTATGCTAAATTCAAGGCCCTCACCGGTATGACTCCGAATGATTTTGTTCTCAGTTGCAAGCTGAAACGGGCGGCAACCTTGCTGATCACCCGGCAGGACCTGCAAATCGCAGAGATCTCCGACCTGTTAGGCTTTGGCTCTCCCCGTTATTTCACTCGTTGCTTCAAGGCACAATTCGATACGACACCGGCGGAATATAAGAAGCGGCAGGCATCCGATAACGGATAGGCAGCGAAAAAAAATGGACAGGCATCGCTTTAACGACGAATGCCTGTCCAATCCATATTAAATGCGAATCTGTTTATTTAGCTTCTATATCCTGTTTACGTTTCAATGCTTCCATGAAATAGTAGTCGGCATAGTTCAGGGGGACATCTATTTCTGAGTTGTGAGGAATACTACCTACCGAATGCATCAACAGGAAGTTACCGTTTGTGCCTAAAGCCGCACGGTAAGCCGGAGAGGCCAGCGAAGTCATTATACCGTCGGCGTAGGCTTTATAATCTGCTGCGTTTTCCACATCCATCGTACTGATCTCGTATAATGCAGAGGCGATACAGGAAGCGGAAGATACGTCGCGGGGTTCGTTCGGTATATTCGGGGCGTCCATATCCCAGTAAGGAATAAGGTCGGCCGGCATGGCTTTATGGTTCTTCATGAAGTTGAATGTCTTCAATGCCTGATCCAGATATTTACGATCACCTGTCTCCCGGTAGCAAACGACATAACCATAGATAGCCCAGGCCTGCCCACGGCTCCACGCAGATTCATGCGCATATCCCTGTGCGGTATGGCGATGACGTACGGAACCGTCTTTAAGACTGTAATCGATTACATGATAGCAACTGCCATCCGGACGGAAATGCTCCTGCAAAGTACGGTCGGCATGTGCAATAGCTATTTTATAGAAAGAAGAGTCGCCGGATAAACGGGTCGCTTCGAACATCAGTTCCAGGTTCATCATATTATCGATGATCACCGGACATTCCCAGCCACGTTCCGACTGCCATCCGCGATCCACGTTCCACGACTGGATCACCTGGGGAGCTTCACGAAAACGGGTGGACAACGATTTGGCAGCCTGTACCATCACGTCTTTATAAGACGGATCGGCTGTCAGGCGCAGGCCGTTACCGAAACTACAATTGATAATAAAGCCGATATCATGATGCCAGGTCAGGTTTTTAGCTTCTTCTATGGCTAATGTATATTTCTGAGCCAACGGAAGCAGAGCCGTATCTCCGCTCAATTCATACAGATACCAGACGGAACCGGGAAAAAAGCCGCTGCGCCAGTCACCATAGCCACAATAATAGACGGAACTATCGGCTTTCAGTGTCACCGGATTAAGGCATTCACCACTCGCTTCGATTACTGCTATTTCATTACCGATCTGGGCACGGGCAAAATCGACATTCTCGTCGACAAAGCTTTTTTCTACTGTTTTAGGAGCTCCCCCACAAGAGATCAGAAATGCGGAGAAAGCCAGGGCGATCCAATTTTTCATTCTTTCTTTATTTATTGTTTTGTTTGATTGTATACACATACGTTCCGGAGAGGGCTTTCTTCTTTGCCGTCAAAGAAAGGCGGTATATCTCTTTTCCCCACACATTGGATAAACGCGGATCATCCAGCGTAATAGTCTCGAGTGAAGGAGTAAAAGTGTTTTTGTCGTATTGCAGGTTTACCTTTTCACCATTCACTTCGATAGCGACTACACCGGGAGTGGCAATATCCACTTGCCCCCAGGTCAGGAAGTTAACGCAGTTGAAGTCTTTCAACTCATTCAAAGTGAATGTGTCTTTGATCTTCAATTCTCCTTTGCCCAACGTATAGGAACGAAGCCACTTATTGACTCCGGCTTCTTCGGGGTAAGCAGTAGCGATGTTGGCTGAGAACGTACTGCTTTTTGGATTGAAAGAGACGTCCGTTGCTTTATATTTTGCTCCGAATGATTGGGGTACACCGTTTATCATCGGTAAGTTATGATAGTTGCTTTGCATGGTCCAGATCGTATATCGTTCGCTGCTGAACGTCTGGCGGGTATACGTTCCTACGCCGGCATCGATAAAGACCGGAGTCGTATGCAGGTAGAGCGAGAAAGTTCCGGCATCGTTGTGGTTATGACTTTCATTATTATAGCCTCCCTTGGCAGCGAAGAAAAGACCGGATTTGTTTGTCATATAACAGAACTCTGTTTCCGGGTACCAGGTATAAGCGGGCGATTCGTAGACAGGTTTTACCTGCTCCATGTCTTTGGCATAAAGAATACTTTGCAATGTGCGGAATATATCCCGTCCGGAAGAAGGGGCTTTCTGCTTCGCCAGGCTGCTGAGATAAGCAGCATACTGCATCATCACATCGCTGCCCACTGCTTTTCCATAGCGGAAGACGATCGGTGCGTCTCCTCCCCCTTTGGCGGAAGCATCGGCAAAGTTCACCACCCAGCCGTTCCCTACGTATGAACGGGCAATGTATTCGCCCATGTTTCTGATCATCGGCTGGTCGAACAGACTGATCTTACCACCTGTTCCGTCATATAATAATTGCAGATAGTCATACATCTTTCCGGCAGCATGTCCCCAATAGGAAGGCCCTTCTTCACAAGCCCCGTCGGAATGGGTATAGTTGATGAATTTATCGACAGAAACCATTGTACGGTAAACGGCTTTTGCTAACGTTTCTTTATCATTTTCCAATAACAGGAAACATTGCAGGGCATTCGAGTTACACCACGGATTCCAGTTGTTAACCAAAGTTCCCGGTTTATAGTCGAAAGCCATCCACCAGAAGCGGTCTTCTTTCATATAGGTGTCGAGAATACGTTCCTGCAACTCATGGCGCAGGCGTTCGGAGATAACCGGATTTACCTTGTCAAACTCGGAGTGGAAGAAATAGTAAGTCCATGAAAGTAACGATCCCATGTCGCCGGCAGTGAGATCGATCACGTGTTCTTTATAATCCGGCAAGGAACGGGTAGAGTGTTGTGCACTCAGATGGGCGGACAATACCCAGGAAGTCATTTCACAGGATTGGTAGACGCCATTGATAAGCTGGTCGATAAAACGACCTTTTCCTTCGGCCAGTTCTGCCATCAACAGATCGGCAAGGGCTGTATTATTACTACCGAAAGGATCTTCCATGATCCGACGGTTGCCGCTACGTTCATATTCTATATAATCGGTTGCTTTTACGACTTTCCATTCGTAATCAAGTTGTTTCTCTCCCCGTTTGATATACTCGTCCTTGTAGTCACCCAGAAACTGATCCCAACCGGCACGGTCGGTATAATCCGGATAGGGAACCCATTGCTGATCCATCAGTAAGACGGATTTCAATTTAGAAACATCGGCCGATTGCTGCAATAAGTTTCGTTCCACATATGCATATATATGCGTGGTTGCCAGGAGTAACAGGCAAAAGAGAATCTGGTATTTTCGTGTTTTCATAGGTATTGTATTAATCTCTTTGACAAAAATAGAAAGATAAATCATAAAAGAATAGGGCTTTTTGTCCAATTCATAGGCATCTATTGTCCAGAACAAGGTGTTTAAGGAATAAAGAAGGCCTTAACTTTGAACCGTTAGATTCATTGTCAAGACCTCCATTAATATATATCAGAAGAATAAAATCAATCTATCCAACCACTATTCTGAGTCAGATTATTGTTCATCTGAATTTCAGATCTAGGAATAGCCCAGTTGTAGAGGTAATCACCACCCCATGAATAGGAAGCCTGCATAGAACCCCAGATCTGCTTCAAGCCAGCTCCACTCTTAAACTTGGTTTCGTGCCAGGTCTTCCAACGCATTTCATCAAAGAAATTAACACCTTCGCCGGCAAATTCCCAACGACGTTCGTTACGGATGCGATTGCGCATATTATCCTGACCGGAAACCTGCGTATACTGATTACTGTTCAATAGGGCAACACCGGCACGGGCACGAACCTTATTCACCCACTCGATCGCTTCACTCGTTTTACCCTGTTCATTCAGACATTCAGCCAGCGACAATGCGACATCGGCATAACGGATAATAGGTATATCGATCGGGGAATACTCACGGTTTGGAATTTCCGAAGCACCTTCAGCCACAAACTTACGGAACAGATAGTAATAACGGTTGTTAGTATCTGTCTTCAGGTCGAACGGATCGGCTGTATCAAAGCCTCTGTACGGCCAACGAAGCGTATAGGTATAGGATGTCGCACCATTGGCTCCGAAATACTGTGCATACGGAGTAATGATAGTTGCCATCAAACGAGGGTCACGGTTTTCATAAGCGGTTTTGATACGGGCTTCGTTGCCTGTTGCCAGGTATTTAGACAGATCGGCTCCGTCCTCCGTCATTTTTGCCTTTTCGGCATCCGTCATCTCATCACGCAGGAAATAAACAGATCTTTTTGCCGGATCCATCGCATTATACCCCGGTATAAAATCATCCCAGTTGAACGGCTTTCCATCCGCACATTCGTATGTCTCAACAAAGTCTGTGCTTACCAGATAGGTATTCCAACAGGAACCGAAAGAACTACGTGTACCATAGCGGAAAGAGAAGTTATTACCGTATCCGCTTTCACCGATACATTGCAGGGAGAAAATCATCTCCTCACATTGCTCATTGGCTTCCTTGAACAGTTGCTTATATTCCCCCTGGAATAATCCGTATCCCAGATCACCCACTTTACGCAGGTCGGCTTCCGCTTTCGCCCATTCGCTCATCCACATATATACTTTTCCACGCAGAGCATAAGCGGCACCTTTAGTTACACGCCCATAAGCGGCATCACCGGTAGCATACTTATCCGGCAGATCTGCTGTATTGATCGCATCCGTCAAATCGGTAATGACCTGAGCCCATACTTCGGCTTCCGTATTACGTCCTTTCACCAGTTCATCCAGTTCGGCCGGCTCCAGATACAAAGGAACACCTTTATACATCATATTCAACCGATAATAGAAGAAGGCACGCATGAACTTGGACTCTGCTGTCAAACGAGCAAGCTTCGACTCCGACAATGGAGCCTTCGGTAAATTGGTTATCGCATCATTACAGCGGCTGATCCCTTCGTAATTGATTTTCCAGTAACCGGAGAACTGTCCGTCGCCGGTTGTCGCATTACCTCTTAATAAGGAGTAATTTCCATCACGGTAATCGGCCGAAACACCATAACTGTCGAATTTATGCAGGTCGCCGGCTACGTTCTCGGAACGAAGCACATTATAAATGCCTGTAACTCCCATATCGGCCAGGTTCTCTGTCGTCCACATGTTTCCGGACGCAATCGAGTCGTACGGGGTCAAATCCATCAAGTCGCTGTTACACCCTGTCAGCAGAGCGATAGAAGCGCCTAATAAACAAATATTCTTTATTAATTTCATAACTCTCTACGCTTTAAAATGAAATGTTAGCACCAAATGCAAATTGTCTCAATGAAGTATATTCCGGATATGCTCCCAGTTCAGGATCCTGACCCGGATACTTCGTTATATTGAATACGTTTTCAATAGAAACATATACACGAAGGTTATCCGTAAAAATCTTCTTGGAGATATGGGCCGGCAAGGTATAACCGAAAGTAAGGTTCTTTAATTTCAGGTAATTACCGTTGAACAGATACAAAGAAGATGTTTCAACATTCTGATAACCACTTTCACCGTTCACCAGACGACCATATTGAGCATACAGGTTTGTGCGCGGGTCTGACGGGTTTTCCGGGTTATAGAAATAGTGGTCGTTGGCAATATCAGTACCCAAAGCCACACCTACACGGGTAGTCGGCGAATTATAACCGGTAGAAGCACCCCAATATAACTTAAAGCCGGCAGCACCTGCCCAGTTCATCGAAATATCGAACCCTCTCCAGGCTGCTGACATCTGCAAACCGAAGTTGTATTTCGGATCGGAAGATACACCCTGAAACTCTTTATCGTCCGAACCGCCGTAGATACCGTCGCCATTGGCATCGGCATAAATATAGTCACCATACCAGATCTTATCTTTGGAAATCGTTTTATTCGGCATGAAAGTATGACCGGCATCGATCATGGCTTTCATCCACTCCATATCGCTTTCCGTACGGATCATACCATCTGTCGGACCACCGTTCACTCCGTCGGCTGCATATCCTTTTCCGGAACCTTTATAAGGATTACGAACATAGTATTCCTTCATGATGCGATCTTCAATAACCGGATTAACAGCGGAAGTACTGGAAGCTACATCCCCGATATTACTCTTCCATTCGCCGTTTTCATCATAACCGGCCACCAATTCTCCTTTATATTTCTTTATCTTATTAGGCGTGTAAGAAAAGTTCCCGCTAACGGAATAGCTGACTTCTTCGATCTGGTCTTTCCATCCTAGCGACAGTTCGACACCTTTGGTACTCATTTCCGCAATGTTCTTACGGGGAGCCCCCTTATTACCTGCTGTCAAATAGATAGAAGGTGTAAACAAGATACCTGTCGTATTCTTAACAAACGCATCCATCGTAAAAGACAGACGGTTGTTCAACGCATTCAGGTCGATACCGACATTGGTCATTTTAGACGTTTCCCACGACAACATGGAATTGGCAATGGAAGTAGAAGCCAGACCGGATATCAATTTTCCACCGAACGGATATTTACTACCGCCGTAAGTAGACTGATATTCATATTCTCCCACATCGTCACCACCGTTGTTACCTACGGAACCGTAAGATACACGGAGCTTCAGGTTATCCAACCAGTTTTTGGTATTCAGCATGAAGCTTTCTTCCGAAATACGCCAAGCGGCAGAGAAAGAGGGGAAAGTACCCCAACGGTAATCGCGGTGATAACGGGCATTCCCATCATGACGCAGGTTTGCTTCGAACAGGTATCTGGATTTATATGCATAATTAATACGACCGAAGAATGAACGGCTGGCACGATCGAACGCTCCACCACCCACACTTACCATTTCTGTCGCCGATCCGGGTGTATGAATGCTTGAGTCGATCAGCCCTTTCTTGTTCGCACTACGGGTATCACGTTTGTAATAGTACTCTTCATAACCCACCAATGCACCCAGGTCATGATCCTTGTTAAGCGTTATATTATAGCGCAAAATGTTCTGCAGGGTATAACTGTAATCCGCACGGTTATAGAAATAAGTACTCATTTCAGAGGGTTCCGTAGCCGGTGACATGATCGTTCCATCACTAAACTTAACCTTTTCATACGGATTCGTCCAGGTTTGGTTGTCTTCCCAATACCGTTTGTAGTTCAGGTTAAAATCCCATGACAATCCTTTTATCGGAGAAATACGCGAATACAAAGTAGTATTGAAGTTTGTCTTCTGCTTTTTACCATCCTGTGCATTAAGGAAGGCCAGGATACTGTTAGCTGTCGCACTTTCTTCCGGCGCTTCCGGATAACCATACTGTCCGTTCCATTCCGGATACAGACCGGGAGTTGTCTGACGCAGGAAGTTGTTGGCATTATCGAAGTTTCCCGCATCTTTATCCTCCTGAGATGCAAATGTACGGGTTCCCACAGTCAACCATTTTGTAACATCCGCTTCTATATTGGCACGCAAGGAATATTTCCTGATACCGGTTTGGTCGACCAACCCCGGATTATCCAGATAACCGGCAGACATCAAGATACGCAATTTCTCGGTTCCTCCGTTCACAGATACATTATGATCGTTAATCAAACCGTGTCCGAACAAGGCATCCTGCCAGTCGGTATTCGGATAAGCGATATAATTGGGAACCCCGTGTTCATTCAATCCGTTCGGATCTTTTGATTTTTCACGCCACAGATCGATCGTGCTCTGAGCAAAATGATTCGGCTGTCCGATATTCTCAAACGACTCATTCAGCCATTCCATATAGTCGGCATAGTTGGTCACCTGATCAATCAGGTTAGTTGGCTGCGCATAAGAGATACGTCCTGAATAGGATACAGACAACTTTCCTGCTTTTCCTTTTTTAGTTGTGATCAAAACAACTCCGTTCGCAGCACGTGATCCATAAATAGAAGAAGAAGCAGCATCCTTCAACACAGAGATTGACTCGATATCTTGCGGATTAACAAGGTCCATAGCACCTTCCACACCATCGATCAACACTAATGGGTCCTGATTGTTAAGCGTTCCGACACCACGAATACGGATCTTTGAACCGTCGCTACCCGGCTGTCCGGAACTTTGCATCACCTGCACACCTGCACTCAAACCGGCCAATGCATTCGACACATTTGTAATAGGACGCGATAAAGCCTGATCGGCAAAATCGACGGAAGACACGGAACCGGTCAGGTTGACTTTCTTCTGTGTACCGTAACCAACCACAACTACTTCATCCAAAGCTTGTGAGTCTTCCTTAATCTGAATAGTAAAAGAGGTTTGGTTTCCCACTGGGATCTGCTGCTCAATGTAGCCGATAAAGGATACTACCAAAATGGCATTCGGAGAGACATCTAAAGTAAACTTACCGTCCATGTCGGTAATGGTCCCATTCGTTGTTCCCTTTTCTACAATGTTGGCACCGGCAATCGGGCCCATGGCGTCTTCAACTGTTCCGGTTACTGTCTTTCTCGCTTGTTGTGGCAAAGCGATCAGGACATCGGTTACCGGAACTTCTATCCCCGGATTTGCAGGATCGGCCGAGGCCATTCCTACCGATGTTAGGAGCATAGTGGCTCCCATAAACATCTTTGATAAATAAAAACGATTAAAATCCTTTGTCATAATAACACCAGATTTAGTTAATGAATAAATTGTGTTTGCGCACACCAATACCGGTCAAATATTGGAGTACATACTCTTTGTTTGGTCCGCCACATGCAAAAAGAGAAATAGTTCTGAGTGAACTTAATCCGGTTTGTTTCTGTATATCGATCGAAAGGTTCTCTAATTTTCGAAGAGACCTTTATCTCTAAATATTCATAATGTCCGCATTGTTTTAATCGTTGATGGTTCAGGATAATACAACTCAAAAAAAAGAGAAGAAAAGAAAGTATTTCTTAGAAAAGTCAAATGGTTCGTATATCTTAAGCGGTTGAAAGCAAAAGGTCGGAAAGGTGATTTGGGGATAAAAACAGGTCATATTTTCTACCCTGTAGCCAAATGCCGGTAGAAAAAAACAACAAAGAAGCATTAGCTGCGAATTATTAACCTTAAAACGGCTTATACAACAGATTACTAAGAAGAAAGATACGATTATTTGTTATGTTAAAACTCTATTTGTGGACAATTGGTGCACATCAATCAGACTAAATTGTGTGTCCGCAAACCCAACAAGAGCCTATTTTTGCGTCTGTTATGTTCGACTCTGCCGAAAGAACATAGTTCACTCAGAACTATATACATTCTATAAAAAAAGAGTAAGGCATCAATCTACTGACACCTTACTCCTCAAGCATTTACAATCATTAAAGTGTTCTCTACAAATCTATCGATCCATCCATTTTTGTGATCCGGATATCATATAAGTAGAAAACAAGCTCCTATTTACAAGTCCAGACCACCTGATCGGACATACTGTTTTTCTTCTGTACAGCATGTGCCTCGACTGTGTTTTCACCGTCTGCCAGACTTACACCTTTCCACACAAAAGTGGCATAATTATCCGGTGTTTGCTTACCTACGCTTTTTCCGTTCACAAACAATTCCACTTCCGGTAGATTGGAGAATACCATAATATCAGTTACCCTGGTTGTCCGATCACGGTGGCGGCGATTAGCGATATAAACGAATTTATCGTCTTTGTTCCAGTTCGCTTTATAATAATAAAAAGCATCCTTTTTCACTTTACGGTCGAAAGTTACCAGACCTTTGTCGTTGATACCCGGACGATCGCCTTCCGTACGATGGGCTGCCCCGAAATCAAACAAGTTCCAGATAAAGGAACCCCATACGAACGGGCGTTCGGCAATAGCTTCCCAGTTTCCCTGATGATAGAACGTCTGGAAATTCTCGGGATGCCACCAACCTGAAGCCTCACCTGGCTTCACTGAGTCCTGCTGATGATAGATGCTGGCCCCTGCCCCATATTCACTGATAGCTATCTTATATTCCGGATGTGCTTTATGATTGGCATCCAACCATTTTCCCATATCGGAAGGGGAGCCACCATACCAACCGAAATACTGGTTCCAGGCAATCACATCGGTAATCTTACTGATGTCACTATCGTAAGACAGGAAGCTAGCAGCGGTAGTCGGACGTGTCGGATCTTCCTGGTGAGCCAGCTCGTTCAGTTCCTTGATATATTCGATCGGGTTGTCACCGATAGTCTTCAGTTCGTTGAATAATCCCCAGAAACAGATCGAAGGGTGGTTATAATGCTGACGGATCAGTTCCTTCAACTGTTCTTTACCGTTTGCACGAAAAGCAGGCAGATCGTTATAACCTCTGTCAAGATAACCGCCCGGACCGATAAACGGTATTTCCGCCCAGGTTACGATACCATATTTATCCATCAGATTATAGAAATAAGTAGCCTGCGGATAATGTGCCAACCGAATAGCGTTGGTTCCCATTTCAGCGATAATTGCAGCATCCTCTTCATGATGTTCCTTATACAGAGCATTCCCTCTTTCGGCACGATCCTGATGACGACATACGCCATGCAGTTTCAAATGTTCTCCATTTAGGAAGAAACCTTTTTCCGCATCCACATGATAGAAACGCAGACCAAGCAGCTGTACTACCTTGTCGATCTGTTTTCCGTCAGCCATCAAAGTTACTTCCGTACGATACATGAACGGATCTTTCCGACCGTTCCACAGGTGGGGATTCTTTATGGTAAAGTCGAAACCGGTCGTATGTATCTGGTTGGCTCCTACTGTTACGTTCATATCCTGTTGCTGCACAATTTTATCGCCATCCAGTATCTTTACATTTACTTTTACCGGTGTGTCGACCGACGAACTGTTCGACAGCAGGACTTTCGCCCGCACTTCTGCCTGTTCCTTCGTGACATTATTCTGTATAAGATAAACACCCGGAGAAGCATAATCGGTCAGCGATATATTTACGGGATCGGTGATAATCAGGTTTACATCACGATAGATACCTCCGTAGAAATTGAAATCGCCTACTAATGGCATAATATCCAGTTGCAAGGCATTGTTTACTTTCACGAGGATTTCGTTTTCAGCCCCATATTTTACATGATCGGTTATCTCAAACACAAAAGCACCATAACCACCACGATGTTCCCCCAAACAAACTGAATTAACGAAAACAGTAGCAATCGTATTGACGCCTTCAAAACGGAGAAACAGACGTTTGCCCTCCCATTCGGGCTTAATAAAAAGCTTTTTATCGTAATTTCCCATACCCCGGTAATAATCCTGTGTTCCGATAAGGGCATCACCGCTATTCCAGGTATGAGGGAGATCGACCCGCTGGCCACTGTTGCGCTGCACCTGATGCGAGAAACGGAAGTTCCAGTCGTTATTTAAAAGTATCTCTTTGCGGGAAGCAAAGGTTAATGTACTGCAAAGAACCAATAGTAAACCAATAAGAATGTGTTTCATGTTATTTCTTTCTTTATTCTGAGAGCAAAGATAAAACGATACTTTTAGGATGAAAGACACTTTTTGTCTAAGAAAAGGTACTTTTTTGTCCAAAAACAAAAAAGTCCGGATATTTCTACCCGGACCTTACTCTATTTATCATTGATAATTACATAGCCTGTTCGCCACCTCCCTGGTTATTTTCACCACCACCTTTCGAGTCATCATTACTGATACCACGTTTCACTTTCTTAATCTGTCCTTTCATCGTACCGAAACGGTATGAGATGCTGAAACGGAATTCACGGGCACTACGCCAGTTGGTTGATACATCATGGAAATCAGCACTGTTCGTTGTTGTTTTCATCTTCATAGTCTTCCAGAATGGGTTATTTGCCCCCACAGAAACAGATAATTTCTTTTTCAGGAAATCCTTGCTGACATTCAGACCTGCAAAATAGAATGGAGACATTTTACTTTGTAATTGTATCCACGGACTGAAGTAACCTCCATGCAAATTAATACGGAAGTCTTTTGGTAACGTAAACTGCGTTCCGGCAAAGATACGTCCGCTGACACCATCTTTTTCGAGATTCAAAGAAGGAGCTTTCAAATCTGTATAATCGATACCACCATTCATATAGATACGGAACCAAGTATTTGGCGACCAGTTACCGTACAAGAACATACCCACCTGCTGCTTTTTCCCGATATTATCATACGTATTCCATTTTGCACCATTGTATTGTGAACGGGGATCGTCAGATGGGAAATCAGCCACGAATGAATAACTTTCAATCGGATTATTAACAAAAGTATAACTTAAGCTGGCATTGATACTGAACTTCTGAGTAAACTTACTAAAGTTCAAGTTGACATTATTACTCTTTTCCGATTCCAGATTAGGATTACCCTGAGATATATTCTGTGGATTAGAATCGTTTATATATGGGTTTAGATACCAGATACCCGGTCGCTGGATACGCATATTATATCCTAAACGGATCTGGGTCGACATATCCAGCTGATACGTCAGGGTGGCATTCGGAACCAGATCAAAATAATCTGAACTGAAATCGAGAGCCGGCTTCAATGCGTACTTGGCATTCAAACTCGTTCCTTCTCCACGTAATCCGGCTTTGATACCAAATTTATTCAGACGTATCAAATAACCCAGATAAGCAGAATAAATATGTTGTGTATGACGGAACTTGCTATTGTCTTTCTTCTGATCCACCCAAATGTCGGTCGCATCGTCATAGATCTGCTCCAGCGTGTTACTCTTATTCTGACGGTTGATATATTTCACACCGGCTTCAAGTGTTTGTTTTTCAAAAAGAGGAGTAGTATAATCCACCTGACCCGTATGTTCAATAGTCGATGCATCGTTGATATTCCACTTCGGATAATCTTCTTCCAAATAATAGGTAACAACATCCGAAAGTTCCGTACGGCTTTCGTTATCATTCGGCGACTGACTAAAACGATAGGAAACTGTCAGTAACTCATCTTTTTTACTGGTTGAGTGCTGATAATCGACATTCACGTCTGTCGAACCGAAAGTGCTTTCGGAATTACTGTTACGATGGAAGCTATAAATCGGCACCACCGGTTCACTAACATTACCTCCCAACGGATTCAAAACGGCATCCAGTTCCGAAAAGCTTTTGTTTTTCCCTCTAAACAAATTAGCACCTACGCTGATCAAATTCAGGGTATCTATTTCATAACTAGCTTCCAGATAACCGTATTGGAATGGTCCCTTATTTTTGGCACGTCCATCTTCAATCAGTTTAGTGGGCTTATCTTCGGCCAGCCAATCTTTATATGTCTCGCGTTCGCTATGAGAATCATTCCATGGCGAATTACGATTATTATAGCCATAGTTTGCAGTAAGACCCAGGTTACCGACTTTCAAAGATACATATCCACCGCCACCAAAACTACCCAATGAACTGGCATTGGCACGCACCGTACCTGTATATCCCTGCATAGCATTTTTTGATGTAATAATATTGATAATACCACCAACACCTTCTGCATCATATTTGGAACCCGGATCGGTTATCACCTCAATATTTTTGATAGAGCTTGCCGGCATACTTTTCAATACGTCGGAAGCATTCTCACCACTCAGCAGGTTGGAAGGCTTACCATTCATATATATTTTATAGTTGGATGAACCTTTCAACTGGATCTTGTCCTCACCATCGACAGTAATCATCGGGACTTTCCGGAACATTTCCAAGGCATTATTGGTCTTGGCTTCCGGATCGTCATCCAGGCTATAAGTTATTTTATCGACTTCCACCGTCACCAATGGCTTCTGGGCAACAACAGTCACCTCATTCAGTTGCTGGGTATCGTCATTCATAAATAATTTGCCTAAATCCAGGCTCTTCTTGCCTTCGGACAAGGTAAAACGTTTCACGGCAGGGACTTTTCCTAACGACTGCATAGACATAACATACTTGCCTGGTTGCTTCAGTGTAGTAGTAAACTTTCCGTCATCATCACAAGCCAACAGTTTGATCGCATTCTGCGGAGCGTTTGCCAAAGCGATGCTCAATGTGGCATAAGGAACTGTTTCATTAGACAGGGAATCAACGACCTGTCCCTTGATCGTGTAATCAGCGGCATTTTGGTTCTGCGCACACAAAGGCGTAGCCATCATCAACACCAACAATAAGTAGAGCAGTTTTTCTTTCATCAAATTTAAAGAATTTAGAAGTTATCGATTGATCTTTTATATAAATCGTTATTATTTACTGTAAATCCGTTGCAAATGTAAAAGAATCTACGAACCTTTCGTACTTAGCGAGATTAAAGAAATGTAAAAGATGTATTTTGCTGTTTGATTAGATGAATTTCTTTTAAATTTGTAAGACTTACTATTAATAAATATAGATATGAGACAGATTTCATTGATTTTAACCGCTTTATTATTTATTACCGCAATGAATGCACAGGAACTAAAAGTTATCAAGCTCAATGCTCCCGACAAAGCTCGTGGAACAGCTGTTATGAAAGCATTTTCCGATCGTCATTCCGACCGTGAATATGCAGCAAAGGATATAAACATTCAAGACCTTTCAGACTTGTTGTGGGCTGCTAACGGCATTAACCGTACAGACGGGAAACGTACCGCTCCTTCGGCACTGAATAAACAGGACATTGATGTTTATGTAATTATGAAAGAGGGTGCTTATCTATATGATGCAAAAGCACACGCATTGAATCCCATAGCTAAAGGCGACCATCGCGCCGCTGTTGGAGGAGGACAGGATTTCGTGAAGGATGCTCCGCTTTGCCTTGTTCTCGTATCCGACCTGTCGCGCTTCGGAAATGTTTCCGACCAGACTAAGTTAATGGCAGCGATGGACGCAGGCATTGTGTCGCAGAACATTAACCTCTGTTGTGCCGGCATAGGCCTTTCAACTGTACCTCGTGCATCGATGGATCAAAACGCACTGAAGAAGATACTCAAGCTATCCGACAGCCAGGTGTTAATGATGAATAATCCGGTAGGATATCCAAAATAAGACCATTTGCAGAATCAATACGCGTTCGCTATCTTTGCTGAAAAAGCGAAGAGAAGCTGCACCTTGGCATAAAAAATGAACAAGTTCATTTTATTCTGCTCTCGGTTTGCATTATCTTTGCCGAAAATTTGACAAAATGCCTATAATTTTCATTGCCATCTTCTGCGCTTATTTTGCCGGAAATATCTATATATTTATCAGAGGAGCGCAGGCACTTGTTGCTCAGCCTTTCGGAGTAAAGGTGCTCCTGACAGTATTATTCTGGAGCTGTGCGCTTTCATTTGTTGTCAGCATGCTGGCAAGGAATATTAAATATCCGGATGTATTGGCTCATACGATTCATGAGATCGGGACGGGATGGCTTGTTTTCACATTGTATATGGTACTCTCGTTGATAGCGTTTGATCTATTCAAACTTTTCAACGGGAGTTTTAAATATGGATTTTACATATCTTTCCTACTGACACTCTGCTTGTTAAGCTATGGGTATTATCATTATCAACACCCTAATACAGAAGTTATCAACATAGTTATCAACAAGTCTGCCAACAGTAATCAACAGGCAATGAAGGTGGTCGCTATCAGTGATGTTCATCTGGGATATGGAACAAACAAGACACAGTTGAAGAAATATGTGAATATGATTAATGCCCAGCAGCCGGATCTGATTCTTATCGGAGGGGACTTGATCGATAACAGTGTCACCCCTCTTTATGCTGAAAATATGCAGGAAGAGTTATCGCAACTGAAGGCGCCGCAAGGCATTTACATGGTACCCGGTAACCACGAATATATCAGTGGAATAAAGAAAAGCGTCGACTTTATCCAGTCTACTCCCATCCGGTTGTTACGTGATACGGTTGTTACTCTTCCCAACGGGCTTCAACTGGCCGGCCGTGACGACCGCCATAACCCTTCCCGGTTATCCCTTCAGGCACTGGCACAAAACATTGATCCCTCCAAACCTGTTATCCTTTTAGATCATCAACCGTATGACCTGCAGGAAACAGCAAAGACTGGTATCGACCTGCAATTCAGCGGACATACGCACCGCGGACAGATCTGGCCGATGAGTCTGGTGACAGACCATTTGTTCGAACAAAGCTACGGATACAAACAGTGGGGTAACAGCCATGTTTATGTATCTTCAGGATTATCGTTATGGGGTCCCCCTTTCCGTATCGGGACAAACAGTGAAATGGTGGTATTCAATATCACGTTCAAGTAAGAGAAACAAGGTATGAAAGTCTTTATTCAATCAATTGTAGCACAATTGTTGCTGAATCCCTATATCTTCTGGCGGGGATACCAGGCAATACCGGCAAAGAAAAGCTGGCGTATTCCTTATGCGTTGTTCTTCATTCTTGAACTGGCTCTCTATTTCTTTGGTTTTATTTTCCGCAACGAGCTGCCGGATAACATAATGACCACCATACAATATATCTGTAACAGTTGGTATATTGCCTCCATATACATCACACTTTCGCTCCTGACACTGGAAGTGATCCGGTTGTCAAACCGTTTCTTCCACTGGTTTCCCCAATGGATAACCAACCACTGGAAAGAAACAAAGCTGACTTTATTCTTTCTCATTATCGTCGGAGTCACCGGTTTGATGATCAAAGCTTATCTGACCGTAGCCCATCCGATTGTCAAAGAGGTGTATGTTACGCTACCCAAAGGTTCCAGCCAGCGCGACAGCCTGACCATCGTGATGATGAGTGACCTGCATATCGGGGAAGT
This sequence comes from Parabacteroides timonensis, assembly GCF_900128505.1. Taxonomy (NCBI): domain Bacteria; kingdom Pseudomonadati; phylum Bacteroidota; class Bacteroidia; order Bacteroidales; family Tannerellaceae; genus Parabacteroides; species Parabacteroides timonensis. Next base: position 641,107 of record NZ_LT669940.1, on the reverse strand, counting down.
GATAGGAAAAAAAATGGTTCAACGATATGTGGCAATGAGTAATGCACAACATCCGGACATGGTGCTCCTGGTAGGAGATATCATGGACTACGAATCGCGGTTTGCAGAAAACGAACGCATAGAAGACGACCTTCAACAACTAAAGGCCCCCCTAGGTGTTTATGTGGTTAACGGTAACCATGAATACCGCGCCAACCGTTTTGCCAAATACCGTTGGCTGAAAAAGACGGGAGCAACATTACTGATCGACTCGGTAGTGCAACCCGACTCTTCTTTCTATCTGATCGGCAGAGACGATTATGTCAATAAAAAACGTAATGCATTGCATACCCTGATGGCCGATATCGATACGACCAAACCGATTATCGTAATGGATCATCAGCCCTGGTCGTTCGCCGAGATGACAATGAATGGTGTAGATCTGGGGCTCCATGGCCATACCCACAACGGACAGTTATGGCCTTATCCACTACTGATGAAACTTATTTACGAATGTCCTTACGGATATCATAAAAAAGGCCCGACCCAATTTTATGTATCATCGGGTATCGGCGTAGCCGGTCCGCCTTACCGCGTCGGAACGGTATCAGAGTTGGTTGTTTTACACATCAAGTTCAAATAAATAAACAGATACACGCGTTGCCCACCGAGTCCGCGCCGGACACGTCTCACCTGTCACACCATGCAACTAGCTGTATATATGCTTTTTCCTGTGACACGTCCTTGTGACAGCATCAAATACCCACCCCATCGGAAACCGGTAAGTACCCGACGACAAACGGGTAGTCACCGCTTTTTCTTCGATAACTACCCGTTGGAAAAGTCCTGACTTTTGAAATGTAAAGTCAGGACTTTTGTCTTTAAAGGTCAGGACTTTTATATTCAAAAGACAGGACTTCTTTGTTAAAGCTACATAACCCTTGTGAAACGTCGGCCTTCACAGGAACCAACTGTTTTACAATAACATATATTGATTGTGACAGGTGAAGGGCATAGGCATAACACGCCCTGTTAGCGTGCAAAAACGACCTTGACATCTTGAGATTTCACATTCCATCCCTTCACAATAAACTGTCCCTTCTCCGGAAGATTCTTTAAAGCTGTTTCTACAACTATTTTTTTAGACTCTCCCGGTAATAAAGAAAAGAAATTATCGCTGTAGAAACTAGGTCTCACCGGTTTTCCGTTTTGATCTATATATTGCAACTGAACGAAGAATGCGATTGAAGAAGATGGATTTTGAATACTCAGTTCCATGACCTGCCAATCCTCCTTTTTAGAGACACCGGACTTTACCTCAAGTGCCACTTCCTTCAAATCGGCCAGACTCTCAAAACCGGAAGAAGTCGGCCCCGTCAACGTTTTTGAACCTTCATATTTATCATTGGAACGCCAGTAAAAATTATCCGACACCAATTTACCCTTATCGTCATACAAATAAAGTTTTATGAAATGCACCTGGGAAATATTTGCAGGAAAGTCGATGACAAAAACGTCATTGGCAACACCATCCTCCGGTAAGTCAACCGCCTGGCTCTTCGCCCAGACTTTCTTACTTTTTATATCATACACCTCGGCCGTTACCTTATACCCTTTAAACGAACGATAATAATCATTGTATACAGAAACCGTATTTTTCAGATAATCAAACTGGGGATGCAACGGCGCCAAAGCATTTTGCGTATGATAAAGCGAAGCTGTCGGTTCCAGGGAATAATCCCACATACGGGCACACACCTGGCGTACCGGACAATTATGATACCAGAATAACAGGCCGGAAGCATAACGATCGCCATAATCAAACTTGTTATAGTTCCACACTTCCCATATCGATTTGGAATTCATTGCCCCTACCAATTGTCCTTTGGCTACGAACTCTTCAATGGAAGAAGACGTTCCATAGTTATTTGTCAGATCCGTATACATGGACGTCATCAGATGGAAACCACCACCATCATGATAATCCCATACTTCTTTGTTGATCGGCCATAAATCCTTCTCATCCATCACTTCCCGCAAAGTTTCAACAGTAGGAATTGTCGGAGCACCGTATTCCGGATTGAAGCCGTCGACACGACTACCACGTTCTGAGGCTGTATTTTCATAATGTTGCATTGGATTGACCTGTTTATAAGGGCTACCATCGTGCACTCCGTCACATTCCGATTGCATCTGATATCCTCTGGTTCCATCCAATTTCATAATCAAATCTTTGGCTCCCGGCATCTCGGTACTTTCATTCGAAGAAACATAATAAGCCAACGACGGATGGTTGCGCAGACGCTTGACGGTCGCCTCAACATTGCTAAGATAGAGATCTGCGTCGTGAGGGTGCTTCGTATCTCCTGTCATCCAGAACTCCTGCCAGACCAGAAAACCCATTTCATCACACAACTGAAAAAAGTAATCGGACTCGGCTATGCCACCTCCCCACATACGGATCAGATTTATACCCGATTGCTTGGTATAACGAAGCTCGGCATACGTGCGTTCGTCTGACGTACGAAGCATACCTTCCGGTATCCAGTTGGTTCCACGAATGAAAATTTTCTTTCCATTGACATAGAACTGACGTGATTGATCCGGTGTATTTTGGTCGGATGTGATTTCCCGGATACCAAAACGAGTTTTAACCTCATCAGATATCTTCCCGTCTACAAGAGCTGTCATTTTCAATTCATAAAGTTCAGGTTTTCCTTTAAATAAAGGCCACCACAAACGTGGATTTTTAATTATCAACTGGGGAAATTCATCTGCAGTAAAAGTGACTTCTTTCCTTTCCCCTCTGAACATTTCAATCTCTTTACTGAAAGAGATGTTCTCACCGACAATTTCACCTTTAACAAGACATTTAACCTTCTGCTGAGTCGGGTTTGTGACTTCCACACTAACAGTCTGCCTGGATAAATCGTAACCGGGCTTGGCCAAATCCGATTTGATGAAAGGATTTCGTAGAACGGCTTTGTCTGTGGCATACAAACTGATATTCTTCCAAATACCGGTATTACGGTCGCGGATACCATCATTAAACGTAAAGTCCCAGCCGACACTCATCAGCATGGTCGTATTCAATCCGATATTACCATCACCTCCATTATGGAATTCACCGACAGCTCCCCAGCGTTTAGGCTTAATCGTTCCCGGCACATCCACCGGATACACTTTAATAGCCAGAGCATTCGCCTTACCGACCTGTGCATAGTCCGTTATGTTGATATAGTCTTGTCTGAACATACCCGACATACAACTCAACAACTGACCATTCACCCAGATCTCTGCGCGATAATTGATTCCATCCACCTGGAGCCAGACTATTTTATCTTTATAACTCTCCGGTATATTAAATTCGGTACGAAACCAATAGGTATAAAATTCACGCCCCACCTTTGCCAGATCCGGGATAATATCCTTATCCAGTTTATTATTCAAGCCATAATAGGGCTCGGGATAAACTTTGTTATGAACGAGTGAGTTCAAGACCGTACCCGGAACAATTGCCGGCATCCATTCTCCGGACTGATAACCGGGACGTGAAATTTTCTCCGCAGGATCTTTTATTTCATCGGCTTTATACATTTGCCAGGAGAAATCGCCATTGTGTCCGGACTTGGAATCCAGATATATTTTATCCGGATTCCGATAATAATTTGGAGTCTGCGCCTGGGTCAGAGAAACAGACAGAAGTAAAAATATTCCTATAATAATGTTTTTCATAATTCATTTTTTAGTTTGGGATCTGATCCCCCGGTGTTTTCTTTCCCGGATCATAAACTGCTACACCTACCTGTGAGTCTGCACATCCGTAGTAGAGATACCATTTGTTTTTGAAAAAGACCAACCCTTCGATAAAAACCGTTCCATCTACATACTGTCCGCTCTTTTCAAAGGATGCCATCGGACGGAAGAAAGGCACATCGAGGCGCTGCAAAACCCTCATCGGATCTTTTGCGTCTGTCAGGATCTGGCCGGCACAGTAAGCACCTGCTGTGAAACGCTTGTCGCGTCTGTTATCGTTTGTCTGGTTCTTACCGTTGTAAAGCAATACGATACCTTTATCGGTCATTACAGCAGGAGGGCCACATTCTGTCAATGCACTATCAAAGTACTGGTCGCGCGGTTTGATAACGACAGCCAATTCATTTTTGTCATCCAATACCGGAGTCCAGTTTACCAAATCATCCGAAGTTGCAGCACCCACCATATGTTCACCCCAATACATGAAATACTTTCCATCTATTTTAGCCAGAACCTGTTTGCCGTTTTCTATTTTCGTCACCATTGAACCGGATTTACATGCCATATCTTTGAAACGTCCGTTATAAGCTTTTGCAAAAGCGGGACCATGTTTTTCCCATTTGATCAAATCGCGGGAAGTTGCGATACAGAGACGTGGTACTTTCCGGTTCCATGACGTATAAGCCATTACATATACACCCTCTTCCGTCATGGCCACCCGGGGATCTTCACATCCTCCCGGCCACTCATATTCCTTCATATTATCCTTATCCGGATACAAGACAGGTGTACTTCGACGTTGTACATGAATACCGTCTTCCGACTCTGCCAGTCCGATACGTGAAGTGCGTTTTCCAATGCCTGTCGCCGAATTATCTTCTGCACGATACAGAATACAGATTTTGCCGTCTCTAACTGTTGCTGCCGGATTAAAGACATCGCTTTCCTCCCATCCTATCTTTTTGCCTTGCATAGGACAGTCGAACTGGCTGGAAGGATTAGGGGTAATGATCGGATTGGCCTTCTCCGGCCTGATAAATCCACCTAAAGCCCAGTCCGGTAAAACATTTTGGCTATATCCCGTAAACGGTAAAAGAGCCAGACTGATGAGTAAGATACTTTTTTTCATGTTCTAAAGAATAAGGAGGGCACAGGTATCCGTTTCTTTGGATATCTGTGCCCGGGGTTATTTATTGTACTACTGTTTCTACGATGGTACTATAATTAATTGCACCTTCGGTCTTAGCACCGACGCGCACATATATTTTGTTGCCATTACCCTGTATTTTGTACAAATTGTCCTGATAGTTTTTATCGTTTTCCAAGTCAAAAACGATAGTTCCTTCCAACTCCTTGACAGTTTGCTTTCCTGCCTGATTGGCACTTCCATTATCCACTCCCGGAGCAAAATTCCAATAACCATATACTTCGGAGACATTAAAGTCGGAACTTGTCGGAATAACTTTGTATGTAATGGCTATCTGCTTTCCGTTTACCTGAGCAGCAGCTTCAATCCTCGCATAAGGAGTCGCTTTCAGATCCAAGGTTGTTTGCCCTTTCACTGTTACAAATTCTTCGCAGGGAGAAACAAACGGACCATTTACCACAATTTTATAATCGCAATTGAACAACTTTGCATTCTCGTACGATCCATCCATTTTAGCGTAAAAATCGACCGATTGCGTTGCCTCCGTATTCTGTTCGAACATGTTGATTATAACTCCGGTAGATCCCTGTACGGGTAAAGGGATCGGTTCATTCGTTCCGGCATCCAGTATTTGTCCCTTGATACCTCCGTTAGGGGAGTCGTAATTATCCAGGTCACTCAAACAGCTTGTAAAGCATAATGAGCAAACAGTCAGCAATAATAAACTTATCTTTTTCATATCGAATTTCTTAGTTAGATGATTAATTTGTAAAGCCCGGATTCTGAATGAGACTCGGATTCGAATTCATATCGTCCTGATTGATCTTCGTATAATAATTCTTTTCAAGGAAAATACGTAATTGCTTCGGGGAGTTATATCCTCTTTCAAACACATATTTGCCATCACGAATATCATACCAGGGATACAAGGCTGTCCCTCTGAATCCGTTCAAACCACCTTGTGCTACATCCAAATGAGCGATCCTCCAACGTTTCATATCCCAGAAACGATGTCCTTCAAATGCGAGTTCCACTCTACGTTCGTGACGTATCTTTTCCATATTGATATTTGACAATAAGGCTATTCCGGCACGCTCACGAATTTCATTGACTGCCTCCAACGCTTCTGAAGATTTATTCAACTCCATCGCTGCTTCCGCCAAATTTAAATAAATTTCTCCTAAACGAAAAACGGGCCATGGAGTTTCTGACTTACCCATATTCATATCGGTCAATGTTTCGTCCCAGAACTTCTTCTGATAGAAACCGGTCTTAGATGCATCTCCGGCATCAGCCCCTCCGTCTTTACCTGAAGTATTATAGGTTATGCCGTTAATTTCTACGGTATTTCCACCGTCCGGCTGACTTGTTGCCTGATATCTTTCATTATCCGAAGCGATAACCCCTCTTCTCCAGTCTATATAACTACCCTGACAAGGAGAACCCGGTAAATAAACCGAAGCAAAAAGGCGTGGATCCTTATTGGAGAAAACATCATAAGGGTTATCAAAACGAAGAGATTTGCCATTTTCTTCCAATTTCAATGTACCTTCGGAACCATCCACATACTCATAAGCTTCTACCATTTCCAGAGTTGGAGCGATACCACAACCCCAGCCACCGGCACGATAAGAGAATGGAGCATTACGTTTGTCCCAGTCATGTCCTTTCCCTCCGGCTACATTATACTGCTTTTGGAAAATATATTCCCCGTTATCTCCGTTCCCTTTCAGGAACATGTCACAATAGTTCTGAGCTTTATTATCCGGTTTTTTATTATATAAATCATAAAAACCGGATTCTATAATAGCCTTAGATGCATCATAAGAGGCCTGAAAAAAACGATTTGCATCGGAAGATGGGACACCGACAAGACCATCCAACTGTATCTCACCATAACGCGCAATCGAACCGGCATATAATGCAGCACGGGAGCATAACGCTAATGCTACATATTTATTGGCCCGGTATTTGACATCCGCGTTTCTTGTATCCGGAAGATCCAGTGAAGCTTCCTGACACTCCTTTATAATAAAATCGTAGACCTCGACTTCTTTATTGCGGGGAACCATCAATGATTCCAGATTATCAGGATCATAGACTTGCGGTTCACTGATAAGAGGCACACCTCCATACCGTTTCACTAAGGTAAAATAATGCATTGCACGCAAAAAACGGGATTCTGCTAAAAGCAATTTCTTCTCAGTATCGGACAATGATTCAGCTTCCTGCAACTGGCTGATAAAGTCATTACAGTTTCGTATATTTTTATAACGATCTGAAAACTTCTGCTCGAACATAATATCTTCATACGTATATGTTGCATTTCCATTATCGAAAACAGGATCTTTCTGGAAAGAACCCTGGGCCTCATCCGACATGGAAGAGGCATTTTGCAAACGCCATGCATCACGAAACCAATAATTGAAATCTTCTAAATTCAAACCATCATACAAATTAACCATTACGCCATTGATCAATTTCGGATCTTGCCATACTTGTTCAGGAGTGATGATGTCGAAGGATTCTTTTTCAAGATAATCAGCACAAGCTGTCGCTCCCAACAAAAGTAATCCACATCCAATATTTCTTATAATTGTTGTATTCATTGTTTCTTCTTTTAGAATGTTAGATTAACACCGAAATTAAATGTTTTCATTTGGGGATAATAGCGGAACATACCATCTTTGTTTTCCGGGTCCATATACTTCATTATACCAGTGCGACTGGTTATTGTAGCAGTGTTAAAGCTATTCACGTATATACGCAAATTCTCAATACCAGCCTTTTGCATCCATCTTTTCGGGAAAGTATAGCCTATCTCGACTGTTTTCAGACGTAAATAATTGGCTTTCTGTTCTGTCCAGGTATTATTGCCTGCATTGGCAGTGAAACCTGTCGGGCGAAGAGCCGGCATATAACCAGGAATCCATTCACTATACATATCGGATGGGTCTTCCCGGTGCCAGCGATCCAGCCAAAGAGTAATACCATTACCTAAACCTTGCTGAATGAACGGAGCCATAAAATCTCCGCTTGTAAATACCTCATGTCCCGCAGCACCCTGGAAGAAAAGGGTTACATCAAATCCTTTATACTCACCATAAAGATTCAAACCATAATACATACGAGGTGTATTTCCATGTCCGATAGGCTGATCGTCTTTTCCATCAATAATACCGTCATTATTCCAGTCCTGAAACTTCAAATCGCCCGGCATCAATGATTTATTACCATTACTATCCTGGATCGGTGAGTTCAATATCTCTTCGTAACTCTGGAATTGCCCGATGCAAACCTTTCCCCACTGTATATCTTTATAACGATCATTACTGTTATTTCGCCAATCGTCATACATATTTGCTGAAGCGGCACGCTCAACATGTTCATTATAAATACGGGTTGCAGAGAAGTTCGCTTTTACATCATAAGTAAAATCTCCGATCTTATGACGATGTCCCAAAACGATTTCAAAACCCTGGTTCCTATCAGAGTTCAGGTTCTCAACAGGCAGTTCCTGGCCGAACGTTGTCGGCAATGTGAGTTGACGTTTTGTTAAAAGTCCGGTTCGTTTACGAACAAAATAATCGAATTCCACATTGATCAAACCAGATAAAGCGGATGCCTCAAATCCGACATTGGTAGTCTTGGATTCATACCAGGTCAGAGCCAGGTTAGGCATACCTCTGTCTTTGGCTCCATTCGTTACTCCTCCCGATCCCAATACATAGCTTCCGGACGGATATCGGTAACCTGTTAAATATTGGTAGGCCCTGTATTTACCATCTTTCTCATCATCATCGGTATATCCGGTAACACCTTCATCACCGACTTTACCGTATGATCCTCTGATCTTGAAATTATCAACCATCGGCAATGCTTCCTTGAAAAATGCTTCTTCAGAAACACGCCATCCTAAAGATACAGCCGGGAAAAATCCCCAACGGTTATCCGGAGCAAACTTATATGAACCATCATAACGGAAACTTACTTCTGCCAGGTATTTATTATTGTATGCATAGTTAACACGTCCCACTAAACCGGCATGAGCAGAAACACGGGCTGTTCCGCCATTGTTCATATTCGTTTTATCGCCTGCATCCATCTGGTCGATCGCTCCAACGGTAAATTGACGGTATGCACTCAAAATATCAGTACGGTCATTATTGAATTCCCATAACATCAACGCACCTATATCATGCTTACCAAATGTATTTTTATAGTTCAATGCTATTTGGCCGTTTGGTCTGAAATAGTTATCATTTTGGGTGGTCAACTCCGAAATGGTATGACTTCTTGATTTATTATAGACATCGGTTGTTGCATCATAAGTATATTCGTAATATTCTTTATACCATTTACGACTATATTTATTATTATAATCGTAAGAGAACAAAGCTTTAGCAGACAGTCCTTTGACCCAGGGAAGCTGCCAGTTTAAAGCAATCGACCCATTAAATTCACGGCGATCGCGACGATCGTATCCGACATTATCTATATCCGACAAATGAATAGGATTCCCATTATCTCCCGGGTTGTTCCAATAATCCGTATTATTATTTGCATAAATAGGGAATATTGGTTTTGCCATTTGAATAGTACGGCTCAGCGGATCGGCCTCGTACGATTTCATTCGTGTATCCAAACGTCCGCTCAATTGTAAATCGACAGTAAACCCTTTTACAATTTCAGCACTGATGTTAGAACGGACGTTATATTTTTTATAATTAAATGATTTCGACTTATAGATGCCTTCCTGATCTGTCAATCCCAGAGAGAAGAAATATTTCACTTTCTCTGCACCGCCGGATACACTTAAGTTGTGATAAGTAGCCGGAGCCGTTTTACGAATCACTTCATTGTACCAATCCGTTGTTCCGATCCCTTGCCGGAAACGCTCCAGGTCATCTGAAGAATAAGGAGCTGTTATTCCTATATTCTGTTGGGCTTCGTTATATAAAGTTGCATATTCATATCCATTATAATATTCCGGATAACGAGTTATATTCTGTATGCCGACATAACCATTATAGCTGATCTTCGGCTTTCCAACTTCCCCTTTTTTAGTTGTAACAAGAATAACCCCGTTCGCCCCTTTAAACCCATAAACAGCAGCCGAAGCATCCTTCAAAATACTGATCGATTCGATATCGTTGGCATCGATTTGCTTGAAATCACGCTCTACACCGTCTACAATAACCAACGCATTACCATAACCACGGATATCGATACTGGCATCATCATCACCCGGTGCACCGCTTCTTTGTACAGCACGCAATCCAGGGAGTTTACCAGCCAGTGCATTACTTACATTAGGCGTTTTAACAGTTGCAATATCTTTAGACTGGAGAGAGGCAACCGAACCTGTTACCGAAGCGCGCTTCTGAACACCATATCCAACAACAACCACTTCATCCAGAGTCTCAGAGTCTTCTGACAATTTAATATTCAAAACAGAGGCATTCCCGACAGGAATTTCTTTTGTCGTAAAACCGATATAAGAGACAACCAGTATCGGATTTTTTTGCTGGAGGTTCAATGCAAATTGACCGTTTACATCCGATATAGTTCCATTGGTAGTACCTTTTTCTACAACGTTAGCTCCAATGACAGGATCGCCATTCTGATCGACAATGTTTCCTGTAATTATTTTGGCCTGTTGTTTGACTTCTGTTATCGCAGATGGGGAAAGAACGATATAAGATCCTTCGATTTTGTAAATCACGTTGTTATCGAATAAGTTCTTCAAGACTTCCTCCAAAGATATATTATTGGCTTCAATTGATACTTTACGGTTAACATTCACGTTTTTATTATAAATGAATAACAAATTTGTCTGGCTCTCAATATCGTTTAGTATATTTTCCAGCCTGACATTGTTTTTACTAAGTGTAATCCGTACGTTCTGTGACTTTACCATTTCTGCCTGTAAACAGATAGAGCTGGAAAAGAAGAACAAAAAGGCCATCTTTAAAATACGAGATACACATACTTTTCTTTTCTTCATGTTTGTGATAGTTTAAGAATGATATTAGATTAATTTTCACATTAGGGCATAGCTATCCCTCATTTCGATTTTTTAATCATCTCATAGGCTGTATAATTTAATGTTATTGAATACGAATTTCTTCTCCACTATCCCATTCAAAAGTAAAATGGGCATCTTGCTGCAATGCTTTCAGCACCTCTTCAATCCCATCTGAAATACGGAACTTTCCACTACATGCATAATTATCCAGACGTGAATTATCAATCGTTATACGGATACCATAATTCTTCTCCAGTTTCTTCATCAAAACTTCAAAGTCGATATCCTTAAACGCGATGACTCCGTCTTTCCAACTGTAAGGACTGAAATCGGTGATGGGAGTAACAGTCAGTTTTCCATTATCAAGTCTGACCGCATTATTTGGTTCTAACACAACTGATTCATTTGATTGAGATTTGTCGATAACTTTTACGCTTCCTCTTAAAAGGGCCGTTGAGAAATCATCTTCGCCATAAGCATCCACATTAAACTGAGTACCTAAAACTTCGACTTCACAACGTCCGGTATTCACAATAAACTTCTTATTTTCGTCCCTGGCCACGTCGAAAAAAGCTTCTCCTTTTAAATGTACTTCGCGTTTGTCACCATTAAAAGATACCGGATAAGAAAACTCAGACCGGGCATTCAACCAAAGATGGGTTCCATCAGCCAGGGTTACTTCTACCCGCTGTCCGGCAGGCACTTTAATCGTATTAAAGGCAATCTCCTGTGGGGAATTGTTTTCGAAATGGGTTGGTACATTAAAAAACAGAAGTAAAGCAATGACGGCAGCGGCGACACTCCCAACCCATTTCCAGAAAGTCACCGAGCGTTTGCGTACACGCACATCTATATTAACATCGTTAAATTGAAGCGCATCAAAGAAAGCACGCTCATGATAGAATGAATCTCTGTTCTCTTTGCATTCATTTACCCATTGACGAATTTGTGTCAGCTCGTCGTCCGTAGCCTGCCCACTAAACATCTTATGTAATAACTTTTGCTCCATTTTTTCCTGTTTCTATAATAAGGGCGAATAAAGGAGCAAATACCCTAAAAGAAAAAATGATTTTTTTTATTTATAGAAGAAGTCGAAGACAAACAGAAGGGCCGGCAGATAGTCTTTTAACTCTTTCCGCAGGGCCGCCAATGCTTTACTAACATGAAACTCAACGCTTTTCACAGAGAGATTCGTTTCCTTGGCTATCGTTTGATAACTTTTCCCTTCATAACGGCTCATGATAAAGATACGTCTTGATTTTTCAGGTAATTTATCCAGTGTTTTTTGAATAAGATCTTGTACCTCATTACTGAATAACGCTTCCGGCTCACAGGCTTCCAGGCTGGATATGCGCATTTGAAGTTCCCATTCCTTATTTGATAACAGATTTTCGGCAATATTATTCCACGTACGTTCCCTCTGTAAATAATCCAGGCATCGATTTTTAATGATGATCAATATATATAAGGGAATATCTTTCACATCATCCAGTTTGTTACGGTTCTCCCAATAGTACATCAGGCTTTCTGCAACCAGATCTTCTGCTACTTCACGATTATAGGTGTATGAATATGCAAACCGAATGTAGCGTTCACGATGATTCGCGAAAATATAATTGAATAGTTTTATGTATGCCTTCTCATCCATGATGTACGTCTATGTGGACAAAGATAAACATATTTGAAAAAAATCCTCATATATTACAACAGATGTTATTTGAATGATGTAACTACCGGACTGTTTTTAAGCTGTAAAACGGAAGGTATTAAAACAAAAAAGTATATCGGGAAACAAATACAGGTATCAAAAGTCAACCTGCCAGTTCCCGATATACTAAGTTATAAGTAGAGGATTATCCTATTGTCTGATCAAAGACATAAGCTATATTTCCTCCGGTGGAAGGTTTGGATTTGTCTTCAACAGGTTTCGCATCACCTTCTTCCGGGGTACTTAATGTTTTATTATATAATTCCTGATTACCTAAAACTTCGATAGCCTTTTCAAGTACTTCGTCATCCTTCAGGCTTTCCAGTAATTCACCTTTCTGGAAATAGTAACGCTTTATTATCTCTGAGGCCATCAGTTTCTTGATCTGGCCTTTATAAAGCTCAAAATCTCTGTCCAGGTTCGGAGTCAAGCGGGCTTCCAGTTCATTAAAGATTGTCGAGTCGCTATTCATATACCCTTCAAACTTGGCTATCTCCTTCAGATTCTTCAAAACTTTCTCGCTCTGACGATCGTAAGTGAAATTCTTTTCCTTTGCATAGTTTTTGAAAGCTTCAAAATCCTCATCCGAAACAGTAAACTCTTCAACGGGAGGGATCGTCTTATGTTTCTGTGCCCAATTCGTTACAAAGTCAAGCAACACAAAATCGGTAGCCAGGTAATACATCATAGTCGGCATTTCTTCCTCTTCTATTTCAAACTCGGGACGAACACCGCCACCATCACGTACCGGACGTCCCTTAGAGGTATAAAATACCGATGTCAGGCTATCGGGAATAGCAGCAACACTGCCGTCTGCTTTCCGATGCGTATAGTCCATTTGCTGTATACAACGGCCGCTGGGTATATAATATTTACTCATTGTGATCTTCACGCTACCATTATAAGGTAGTTCGCGTGTAGACTGAACCAATCCTTTTCCAAAAGAACGCTGTCCCACCAATACGGCACGGTCCATATCCTGTAATGAACCTGAAACGATTTCAGCAGCAGAAGCAGAGTTGCCGTTAATCAGGACAGCCATCGGCATAACCGTATCCAACGGTTCGTTAGCCGTACGATAGGTACGGTCCCACTGGCTGATCTTCCCTTTGGTCGAAACCACTTCTTTTCCTTTGGGAACAAACATACTGACAATCTGCGTCGCGCTTTCCAATAAACCGCCTCCATTATTACGTAAGTCGAGAATCAACGATTTAATCTGATGATTTTTCTTCAGGTCTTCGAAAGCGTTCTTTACTTCCTGGGCACTTTTATCGGTAAATCCTTTTAGATAGATATAACCGACACCATCACCACGCACACCGTAGTAAGTAACCTGGTCTACCAGGATTTGCTTACGCAAAAGCTCCACTTCACGCGGCTTCTTTTCATTGGGACGTTGTATCTTCAATACCATCTTTGTATTAGGTACTCCTTTCAAAAGGTTACTTACTTCATCAGATGATTTTTCTGTCACATCCACTGTATCGATAGCCAGGATACGGTCGCCGGCCTGAAGTCCGGCCAATGCTGCGGGCATGCCTTCAAACGGTTCGATAATATATACGCCACCTTCCTGGCGTCCACGGATATAAGATCCTATTCCACCGTATTCGCCGGTAGTCATCATTTTCAGCTTATCCATTTCCTGCTCCGGATAGTACTCGGTGTAAGGGTCGAGACTTCCCAACATGCTGTTGATCCCTCTACGGACTGTCTTCTCCACGTCAACGGAATCTACATAAAACATTTCAACTTCTTTTACCAGAGCATTGAAAATATCGAGGTTCTTACTCACCTCAAAGCGGTTATCTTTTTGAGCCTGTCCCGGCATAGTACTCCCGAAGAGGAGTAATAAACAAAACAAACCTATCAATCTTTCTCGTCGTATCTGCTTATACATAGAATATTTAGTTAATTAAGGATGTAAATGTATGCATAAAACACATTTCAGGATAATATCGTATCTACTTTTAACTTTATTTGTTCCCATTTATCATCCGGAATCTGGGCTCCGATCACGTCTATAATATATCCTGCCAGAAGCGAACCGATACGGGCTGATTGCTCCAAAGTGGCACCGACAGATTGGCCATAAAGGAAGCCGGCAGCAAAGTGATCGCCGGCACCGGTCGTATCGATAGGCTTACCTCCTTCTGCGGGAACAGATATAATCTGGCCGTTGCTGCCGACCAATGCACCTTCCTTGCCCAATGTAACCAAAGAAACTTCCACCATACCCGAAAGAGCTTTGACGGCTTCGTGAGCATTCAGTCCGGTAAAGGCTTCGGCTTCACTTTCGTTTGAGAAAAGAATATCGACATAGTTGGGGATTATATCATCCAATAATCCTTTGAAAGCATTGACAATATTAAAATTAGATAAATCGAGAGCTACTTTCAAGCCCAACTTTTTAGCTTTCTGCATCGTTGAACGAACCAGTTCTTCATTCACTAAAAGATAGCCTTCTATATAAATACAATTGTACTTGTTCAAGATATCTTCTTTTATCTCATCCGGTGTGATTGTAGGAGCCGGTCCCAGGAATGTACCCATAGAGCGTTCTCCATCTTTCGAGATCAACACCGTACAGCTACCGGAAATACCGGATGTTTTAATAAAGTAAGGAGCGACATTAGCATCTTTAAGCGCTTGTTCATAAAATTCACCAACCGAGTCGGTTCCTATCTTACCTATAAAACCAGCATTTGCCCCAAGGCATGCCATAGCACGCATGGTGTTACAGACTGAACCACCCGGAGCCTGGCTTCTTTCCAAACGTTCCTGTGTTTTACGGATTGCAACCATCTGTTCCTGGTTGATCATATCCATTGCTCCCTTCTTTATTCCTACTTCAGTCAGTACATCATCACTATCCAACCGCAATAAAACATCAACTAAAGCATTTCCTAAGCCTATTGTATTCATTTTTTCAATTTTTTTCTGCAAAGATATTGCATATTTCAAAAAGAACCTCTACTTTTGCAGTGCAATTTCAGAAAGGGATGCAACAAGTCCCTGAATGGTTGAAAATTCTTCCTTAGCTCAGTTGGTTAGAGCATCTGACTGTTAATCAGAGGGTCCTTGGTTCAAGTCCAAGAGGAAGAGCAAAAAGACATCGGGAAAGACTGAAAAACATATTCTTCCTTAGCTCAGTTGGTTAGAGCATCTGACTGTTAATCAGAGGGTCCTTGGTTCAAGTCCAAGAGGAAGAGCTGAAAAAGACATCGGGAAAGACTGAAAAGACATATTTTCTTCCTTAGCTCAGTTGGTTAGAGCATCTGACTGTTAATCAGAGGGTCCTTGGTTCAAGTCCAAGAGGAAGAGCGAAAAAAGAGATATCTCACTGAGGTATCTCTTTTTTTATGTAGTTTTCTTTCTGTTCCCTCGGCAGGAAACTACAGTTCCCTCCTAAGGAAACGCCAGTTCCCTGCCGAGGAAATTGCAGTTTCCTGCGCAGGGAACTAGAGTTTCCAAAGCAAGAAACTACGAGGAAACTGTAATAAGCTGTAAGTTAGACGGTAAGCCATAAAGCAAGAAATAGGAATAATACTTTCCTAAAAGCACTTACTTTATAGGTCATTTCGATACTGTTAAAACCAGATTATGCCTTCCCGATTCCAGTTCGATGACTTTGTCTCCTTTTATATAATCCGGCAGATAAAGAGTTGCCGTGCTGTTGGCAGGTACAGTTACTTCATATTTGATCTTCTTCTTGTTCCACTCCCATTTCGAAATAATCCGTCCGTAAGGAGAATTATGTTGTGCCTCAAAATGTTTCAACTCTTTTACAAAGTTGGGACGCAGTAATATATGTTTGAAACCCGGTTGTTCCGGATCGGGGAAAAGACCTCCTAACCCTTTATAGAACCATCCGCCGATCTCCCCGAACATCATATGATTATCCGAAATATCGCGTTCGGCTTTCAAGTCCCAGTTCTCCAATAAAGTTGTTGCCCCGTTGACAATCCACCAACCCCACGACGGATAAGTATCTTGCGCCGCAACTTTATAGGCAACTTCCGGATATCCGTTTTCACTCAACGCATTCAGGATCGCTTTAGCTCCCAATACACCGACATCCAAATGAAATCCTGCCTCTTCCACTTTCTTTGCCAGATTTTGTGCAACTTTAGCTATCATATTGTCGGGAACTATTTTCCATTGCAAAGGAACACTTAATTCCGTCTGGCTACCATTCGCATAGATACCAGTTTCCTTATTCAGGTATTTATCATTTACCGCATTTTTGATTTTCTCGGCTAATGCTGTATAATAGGCATAATCATCCTTTTTATCAAACAACTTAGCGGCATTCGCCAGTATCCTGGCATCCACGTAAAAATAAATAGAAGAGGTAAGTTCCTTATTGGACTGGGATTTGACCGGAACCCAATCTCCACGCCCCCAGGTAGTCAGATGGTTAGGACTTGTACGGTCTACATAATCGACATATCGCTTAATGCTCTCATAACAATCGGAGAGTGGTTTGCTATCGCCATAAAACATATATAAGTTCCAGGGGATAATGGCAATTGTACTTGTCCAGTCCAACCCGTTGTCGGTACCGTAGCCCCATCCGCCTGTCGGGATAATATCGGGGAGTACTCCGTTGGGTTGCTGTTCGTCGCGATGGTCGGCCAACCATTTCTCATAGACGGTAATTCCGTCAAAATTATACAAAGCCGTTTCAATGGCAAAATGTCCGTCTCCGGTCCATCCGTTCTTTTCACGCTGCGGACAGTCGGTCGGATAGCCCATCAAATTCGACAGGTAGGCGTTATTGGTTGCCCACCACAACTTATTGACAAGTTCGCTCGAAGTACTGATCTGTCCCACCGTAGGAACATCACTATGCATAAAGTAAGCTGTCAGGCTGTTTTGGTCAAGCGCCAACGGCTTATCGCTGGAAACTTCCACATAACGGAATCCTTTGTAGTTGAACTTCGCCATAAATTCATCATTACCACCGCTAAGGATCAGGATATCTGTCTGGAAAGGATCTTTTTCCTTATCTCCCCGATAATAAACATCAATGTTGGACATATCGATACGCCCATTATCAAAAAGCCGCTCTCCATGTTTAATCCTTACTTCCGTTCCCCTTTCTCCCGATACTTTTATCCGGGTAACTCCCGACATATTCTGACCAAAATCAAAAACGTACGTCTTTTCATCTATTTTGTTGACAGATTTCGCCGGGAGAGTCAATACATTCCGGATCGGACGGGCTTGTTGTGCCGTAACATTTTGGGAAGGGACGCCTCGATATCCTACTCCATTCCATTTAGAATCATCAAAGTCCGGAGTATTCCAACCAGTCTGTTCGAGACGTGCATCGTAATGTTCCCCGGTATAGATACTGTTGAAAACTAATGCACCCGAAGATGTTTTCCAACTAAGATCGGTAGGAATAGTTTCGATACTACCATCATTATAAGTGATACGAAGATCCATACAGAAAGCAGGTCTGTTACGCCAGGGGGCCCGGTCGAAATCCCATACGGCTTTCGATTGATGATTATACCATCCATTACCCAAAAGTACACCTATGGCATTATCCCCATTCTGAAGCAGCCCGGTCACATCGTAAGTTACATACAAGTTACGTCGATCGAAACGGGTATACAGCGGATCAAGACGATGATCTCCTATTTTCTCTCCATTGATATATAACTCATATAATCCGGCAGCGGCAATATAGGCACGTGCCGATTTTATTGTTTTACCTGCTGCAAACTTCTTACGGAAATAAGGGGCAGGTTGATAGTCCACATCTTTTCCATCGCCTATCCAGGCCCCCTGCCAGTTCCTTATATTCATCATCCCCATTTCAAAAGAGCTGACAGGTGAAGCTATTTCTTTATTTTCCAGATCGCCACCTATCACCTTCCAGTAATATTTAATAAAAGGTTCAAGCTGTTTACCCGCATAAGTAATCAACATATCTCCGGAATTTATTTTTCCGGTATCCCATATATCGGCATTTCCGTTTACAACTTTCATCGAGTCTTTATCCACCAACACACGATAAGATGTTTGTTTTGCCCCTTGCCGGCTGTCTTCCATTTTCCACGAAAGACGAGGAGCCGGATTATCAATACCTATCGGAGTTTCAAGATGGTCACTCTGCAAGTCGGTCAAACGGACAGACTGCCCGTTAGCCCCGGAATAACTAAGAAAAGTAGTAACAGTAATAAATAATATAAGCTTTTTCATTCGCTTGTCATTTTATAGTAATATCATTAATATGAATTAATAGCACATTTGCTGTCCCAAAGCTCTATATTCCGGGAAAAATGTTAGTTATAAAAATGATTTTTGATTTTATATATTTGATATTATCCGTATTGAACCGGGCTTTTTAAAAGCTCAAAAGCCATGCTTCCAAATCTTGCAGCATTTCCTTATTGTATTTGAACTCTTCTCTGCATCCCCATCCATGCCCTCCGGAAGGATAAATAAAAATCGAGGCCGGGACATTATTTTCTTTTAGTGCCAAATAATAATACACTCCGTTTTTTGTGGGCACTGTACCATCATCGTCTGAAAAGGCAATATAGGCTCTCGGTGTTTCAGCGGTTACCAGTTTTTCATTAGAGTAATGATCTTCAAGTTCTTTAGATGCATCTTTACCCAATAAATTATCATGAGAGCCTAAGTGGGAAAAAGATTTATCCATTGTTATTACAGGATAAAACAACAACTGAAACGCAGGCCTTAAATCCGATTTTATATGCGTCGCCACTGTAGAGGCCAGGTGTCCGCCAGCTGAAGAGCCCATGATCCCAACATCATTCGGATTAATATTCCAGTCTTTGGCCTTCTCTTTTACTAATCTTATAGCCTCTTCCGCATCAGAAAACGGAACTTCTCTGTTTCCTCGTGGCATACGATACTTTAAAACAACAAAAGTAATCCCCAACTTATTAAAGAAAGGAGCCCATTCATATCCTTCATGATTATAAGCTAAGCCTGCGTAAGCACCACCGGGACAAGCGATAACCGCACGTCCGGTCGCAATTTCCTTTGGAGGTAAAAATACACGCAAAGAAGGTTTGTAGTTCCGTATATTATCATCAAAAGGAGTTTGATCTATCCCGTTAGTGTTTGGTAACCCATTAGACCATAGATCTACATCAAATTCTTTTTCTGTGATTTGAGCAACAACAGGATTGCTAAAGACGAGGTATGTCCAAAGAATTAATAAAGATGCAATTATTCTCATAATATTCAAAGTTAGTTAGTTGTACAATTAATCACCACACTATTGCCTGACAGTACAAACCTAAGTACACAATCAGTATCATTTCCCTTAATGATATTCTTTTCCGAATAAAGAAAGCATTCAATAACCGCAAATTAATAAATAAAAATACTATTTACCGGTTTACTTTTTGACAAATTTGTGTCATTTATGCGCTTTTTTAATCAAAGCTCTAAGAGCCGACAGTTATAGATTAATAATTCAGCCATGATTTGAACGCACTGATCTTCTCGCGGCTTACAATGATCTTATCTTTAAAAGGCGGGATTACCTTTACAACCACTTTACCGAGGAAATAACTTTCTATTTTATGGATAGACTGCACACTTACTACCGTTTGCCGGTTAGTCCGGAAAAAACGGTCGGGATCGAGTTGTTCGCACAGTTTATCCAAAGACATATCTATAATGTATTCTTTATTCTGATGGGTAACGGCAAAAGTGATCTTATTCTCCGTGTAGAAATAAGCGATGTCATCCACTTGCAACGTAAACAACTTGTCTTCTCCCGAAATAAGGAATCGCGTCCTGTATTTCTTTGCCGGACTGGTTATATTTTGAAGTATTTGTAAAATATCCCCCTGTTTGCCGAAGTCCCTGTAATATTTAGAGACTAGTTTTTCAAACTTCTCCAATGCCTCGTTCAACCGTTCCTTATCGATAGGCTTCAACAAATAATCTATGCTGTTCACTTTGAAGGCACGGATCGCATATTCATCGTAAGCCGTTGTAAATACGATCATACATTCAGGATTTGCCTGTTCGATAAAAGAAAAAGAAACACCGTCTGTCAACTGGATATCCAGAAACAGAATATCCGGATGCGGATTATTGTTAAACCATTTCACAGCACCTTCCACATTTCCCGGCAATAACAGTATCTCCCATTCGGGACGCAACTCCGTCAACATCTTGTTCAGCAGACGGGCTGCCGGAATTTCGTCTTCAATAATAGCAGCTCTTATCTTATTCATTCAGTAATGGTATTTTAACGGTAAAACAATTCGAATCATTTTCCACGATAATATCCTGATTGTTCATCAGTTTATACCGGGAAGAGAGATTCCTGAGCCCGGTTCCCGACTTAACGACGTTCTGCTTCATCCGGATCAGATTACTTACCACCAGCATTTTCCCGTCTTCCGTAGTACTCAGATGAATGGTCATCGGTTTATCCGAATTAATTATATTGTGCTTGATCACATTCTCGGTTAATAACTGTAAAGTAAAAGACGGTATTTTCTTTTCCAGCAGAGCAGGATCGATCCTGTTATCTACGAAAAGACAATCCCCTAACCGTACTTGATGCAGGAATATGAACGATTTCAAAAAGGTTATCTCCGAACGCAAAGTAACCAGTCCCTCCTGCTGGCTTTGTAAAATATACCGGTAAACATCCGACAACCGCTGAGTAAATACCACAGCATTCTCCGGATTATATTCTATTTCCGAGATCAGCGTATTCAGGTTATTAAAGAGAAAATGCGGATTTACCTGGTTTTGCAAAGCAACATACTGTGCTTTTATCGCACTCTCCTCCAGTTTGTTCGCCTTTTCATGAAGAACGATCAGTTGCCTGTAAAAATTAGCAACCATCGTCAGGCTGACAATCACCATCTCCACCAGCCACACCACAAAGATCATCCGTACACCTGCTCCCCTCAACGCAAACGGCGAAGGAATCTCCAATAAAACCTTGACAATAGAAAACAACAGATAATTCAGCAGAAACAAAAGCCCGGCCATCAAAATACAATTAATCAACAATTGATGTTTCCCTCTTACCAGAAACTGATAGCTTCTCTTCTGCCATTCATTGATCAGCATTATACTGAACCCTAACGCATTAAAAACAAATACGACTAGCAGGAAAGCCCAGAAAGAGATCAAAAGAGTCTGATGCTGCGGAGAAATATCCGAATAAAGCACCATGAAAAAGTAAGAGAAACAGGCTAACCCTGAAAAAAGGAAGAAATTAAAATAATGATTGTATTTGTTCTGCATAATTTGATGATCTATTGTAAACACAAATGTAAGGCTTTCAAAGAAATAAAGAGGCTATCTGATATCAATTTTCAGATACCTCCTTTATAAGAAAACATATATCACGAACCTATCAGAAACAAATACCGACACGGAATCCCAGATTGTTTTGTCCGTTCATCGAATAAGTCAGTAAATCCGTCTGGTTTGTGGCGTAACTGTAATACAAGGCCACATGAAAACCGAAACGCTTGTCCGGCACAGGATAAATATTCATTCCCAGTTCAGGCGATACATAGAAACCCCACGGATTCGAATAATAACGAACTGTCGTCATATAACTGGAATTTTCCGCATACATGGCACCCAATTTCACACCCACATACGGTTTCAGATAATCATTCTGCCCGAAGCGGTAGGAAGTCGTCAGACCAAAAGGCAATTGAAAAGCCGATAACTGCTGGTCGGTCGTCAACGATTCGGTCGGCGATAATTGCAAGGTCTGCCGGTCTACGTATTTATGATTCGTATGAAAACTCAGGAATGCTCCCAATGACCAGGAAGGCGTTACATAGTATCCTGCTTCAAAATTCATTCCCCAACCGCTGATCTTATCTGCAAAATCCGTATGGATCGGAGTATTCATCTGCCAATCTACATTAAAATGCAGCTTATCTTCTATCTGTGCCTGTCCTTTCAAGCAGAAAACAGACAGTATCATCAATAATATGAATTGTTTCTTAAAAATGTATCTCATCGTTTTCATAATCTTCCGGTTTTATTATTTATTGATATAAGAGGATTGGGCAAAGGCCTGTTCGACAGCACGCAGTGTCAGTTGCATATCGATGCGCGAATTATTATACATAAGACCCGAAGCATAAGCATGCCAGATAACCGGCAGATCGACCTTCTTATTCCCATCGGTCGGTTTATCCGTTAAGTCGACCATTTCTGCAACAAATGTACCGGTGTCATAACTATAGGAAACAGGATACGGATAATACCAGTCATTCCAGAACGGTCCCCAGAAACCGGCTCCCCACCAGCCGTAACCGTAACCATACCCCGGCGAGATGATCTGCGTAGTACTTTGGGCATAGGATAACTGTAAACCGATGTCGGCCTTTTCCTTGTCATCGATCCGGGTATATCCACGGGCATCCATCTCAGTCACTACCTCATTAATGATCTTTTGGGCATTCTCGTCTTTCCAATATTGGGCCTTCAGACCACTACCGGCTAGCAGAATGCTATCAGGAAGATAATAAGAATTGAATTTGTTGAACTGAACATTGCTATCATAATTCGTATAGACAGCATAATCACTGGACAGCTTATTCAGATCCGGGTCTTTCTCGCAGGAAGAAAATAAGGCTGTCACAGCCAAAGCAAATAAAAACAACTTCTTCATACGTCTTTTAATTTTTAAGTAACAGAATTAAATCTAAACACACAACGAATGTCTCTGAAATTCATTCGATCATCTATTAACAACCAGTCCGTTCTCTTCGAACACAGGCTTATCCAAAACCTCCGGATTTACTTTTTCTTCTTCCGCGACCGGTTTACTTTCTGTCGGCACCGACCTATAATCGGCACACGTAAATGCAGCTAATAACCCCAACAATAATGTGTTTGCCATTTTTCTCAACAATTTTAATCATCCAATCATTCATTTCGATGCAAACTTATTATATAGATGTATTGTAAACTTACTTTATTTTGCCGAAACGAAACAGGAATTTTCCGAAACGTATTTTTCCGCTGCTGAAACGAAACAAGACCTTGTCGACCGTAATAAGAATTCTATATACGAAAAAAGCACTTCCGTCTACAAACCCGAAAGCACTTTCCTTACAGGACTATCTTCGCTGCATAATCATAAAACAAAAGAGTTATGAACAAAAGAGAAGTCATTTCAGCAGTAGCAAGCCGTTCGGGAGTAGATCCGGAAGATTGCATCAAAGTATTCGATACGTTCGAAGATGTTTTCAGTGAAGAAATAACCCGAAGCAAATGGAAAGGCACGGTATTCGAATACGTCTACGATATCCTGACACGTATCAAAAACAAGAAAAACAACGGAAGTATTTCGTAATCTCCTGTATCACCCAATTCAATAATCAATATGTATCGTACAATCACTTTTTTATTCCTGCTTATCTGGTCTGTATCCGTAACCGGTGGCTATGCCCAACCAATCGCAAACAACCAACCCGCACAAACTCTACGCGGAACCGTCATCGACAAAGCCTCCGGTCACCCGATGCCGGATGTGACAATTATGCTTTCGGATATGCCCGGAACAGGAACCACCACAGATGAAAAGGGGCAATTTGTATTATCCGGCATTCCAATAGGAAGACACAATGTACAGGCTACTTATTTAGGTTACGAACCCGGTATATTCCGGGAAGTCCTTGTCACTTCCGCCAAGGAGGTCTATCTGGATATCTCACTGAAAGAGAACGTTCAGGAATTAAGCGAAGTCGTTATCCGCCCGCAGATAAACAAAGAACAGCCTCTCAATAAGATGGCTGTCACCGGAGCCCGTATGCTCAGTGTGGAAGAAGCCAGCCGTTATGCCGGCGGGCTGGATGATCCGGCACGCCTGGTCAGTTCGTTTGCCGGTGTAGCTGCCAACCTTTCCAGTAATGGGATATCCATCCACGGGAATGCTCCCCATCTATTACAATGGAGGATGGAAGATGTGGAAATACCCAATCCGAATCATTTTGCCGATATTTCGATATTGGGAGGCGGTATCCTTTCTTCACTCAGTAGCCAGGTTCTGGGTAATTCCGACTTTTTCACCGGTGCATTTCCTGCGGAATACGGGAACGCGGTATCCGGGGTATTCGACATGAAACTGCGGAACGGAAATAACCGGAAAATGGAAAATACGATCCAGGCAGGCATATTAGGTCTGGATATAGCGTCCGAAGGCCCTTTAAGCAAAAAGCATCAGGCCTCCTATATATTCAACTACCGGTATTCCACGACCGGGTTATTGAACCGTATCTATCCGGGATTAGACATGGGTGGTACGCTCGATTACCAGGATCTGAATTTCAAATTCAACTTCCCGACACGTAAAGCAGGAACCTTTTCTGTTTGGGGAACCAGCCTGATCGATAAATATGAAGGTGACTTCGAAGAGAATCC
Organism: Parabacteroides timonensis; assembly: GCF_900128505.1. Classification (NCBI taxonomy): domain Bacteria; kingdom Pseudomonadati; phylum Bacteroidota; class Bacteroidia; order Bacteroidales; family Tannerellaceae; genus Parabacteroides; species Parabacteroides timonensis. The sequence goes on along the minus strand of NZ_LT669940.1, from coordinate 616,072 downwards.
GCAGGAATGGGAACATACCCGCGACAACTTCAAATCAACAGCCAAACAATATATGGCGGCCGGAGGAATCAGCCACCGCTATTTCTTTCCGAACGATGCGATGCTGAAGACGACTTTGGCCGCCACTTATTCCGAAATGAACGCAACCGAAGATTCCTATGCCGCCGATCATACCTTCACTCCGTTCACCTACCAAAAGAACAAGAACACAAACCTGATTCTAACCTCGTCTTACAACCGGAAATTCAGCGCACAGCATACCAACCAGACAGGTTTCACCTATACCCGGATGTTCTATGATATGAGAATGAACCTGGCTCCGTTTGAAACAGCCCCCTTAAACACCCTGTCCAAAGGGAAAGGACAAACCGACCTGATCTCCGTTTATACCAGTTCCGCTTTCGGGATAACCAACCAACTGTCTATAAACGCCGGTTTAAACAGCCAGATACTGACGCTCAACAATAGCTGGACGCTGGAACCACGCCTGGGAATGAAATGGACACCCACCGCCCGTACCTCACTTGCCCTAGCTTACGGCTTACATAGCCGCATGGAAAAGATGGATGTCTATTTCGTCAACTCCAAAAGTACCGGCGAGGAATTGATTAATAAGGATCTCGATTTCACGAAAGCCCATCACCTGATGCTGACACTCGGTTATAAATTATCTGACAATTTGCTTCTCAAAGTCGAGCCTTATGTCCAGTTCCTGTACGATGTTCCGGTCATTGCCGACAGTTCCTATTCCGTCCTCAACCGGAGAGAGTTTTATGTGGAAGAAGCACTGGTGAACAAGGGAAAAGGACGTAATATCGGAGTAGACATCACACTGGAGAAGTATCTGAGCAGGGGATTATATTATCTGATAACGGCATCTGTTTTTGATTCCAAATACAAAGGTGGCGACGGTGTCTGGCATGATACCCGCTTCAACCGCCGGTATATACTCAATACTTTGATCGGAAAGGAATGGATGCTAGGGAAAAACAAACAGAATATCCTGAGTGCCAATGCAAAATTCACCCTGCAGGGAGGAGAACGTTATTCTCCCCTCGATACGGAAGCCAGTCTGGCTCATCCGGATAAGGAAGCGCAATATGACGAGACACACGCCTATTCGCAACAATATCCGGTCATGTTCATCGCCAACTTCACCGTCAGCTATAAAATAAACAAAAAGAAAGTAGCGCATGAGTTTGCCATCAAAGCACTAAATGTAACAGGTACAGAAGAATATTACGGCTATCATTACAACCTGAAATCCGGTGTAATGGAACGGAACGGCCAAAGTATTCCTATCAGTAATATCAGTTATAAACTAGAATTTTAACTGTTTTACCGACTGGTAACAAATAAAATAGTAATTTCGGACACTTAAAGAGGATGCCGCTATATGACAGACAACCCTATTAATAAACAAACTTTCCTGTATCAGTTTCTGGTCAGTTCCAGATACAGAATAGCGCGTCATATCCTGTTGCTCGTGGCAGTAGCGGCAGTATCACTCAACCAGAACATCTATACATACGGAGCAAGAGTTGAGTTGTTGGATAATTATGTTTACCTGGCAGGTTTCAGTACACTGATTTCCTATGTTATAGTCGGTTATCTCCATCTCTATCTGCTCGTACCCAGATTATTGCTAAAAAAGAGGTATCTGACTTATATCATTTATTCCGCCAGTTCCATCTTACTGCTTATATTGATACGGTATGTGCAGGAATACTGGATATTTACTTCATCCGGTATTCCTCCTATCAGGAGTTCTTATTTCAATATGGTCAGTATCCTGGATAGTTTGTCGGACTTCATGCTGAACATGATCTGCATCACCGGTATCTCCATGACCGTATTACTAAGACATTGGATGATAGAGAACCAACGGGTAAACCTACTGGAGAAGAAACAGATACAGTCGGAAGTGGATAACCTGAAAGAACAGGTGAATCCATCGTTACTATTCAATACATTAAACCGGACTGCCGTGTTATCGAAAAGCGAACCGGAGAAAGCGGCGGATATGGTGTTACGGTTAAGCCAGTTATTACGTTACCAGCTGTATGATGGGGCACGCGATAAGGTATTATTAAATTCTGAAATCACTTTTCTGAATAATTACCTGGCATTGGAGAAGTTCTATTCCGACTCATTCGATTATCGGATTGTATCGGAGACGGAACTGACGGGAGTGCTTATTCCTCCCCTCCTGCTTGTACCGATCATTCAATATGCTTTGAAAAGAACCGGGAAGCAAACAAGCCGTCCATCTATACTCTTGCAGGCAAGCCGGGAAGGGCAGCAGATTTCTATTATCTGCCGGTTCGACGAAACAGATACACCGGCTATCCAAGAGTTGGATGGCTTCAAAGCACGTCTCAACCTTCTTTATCCGGACAATTATTCATTATCCGTTACACAGGACAAAGATCAGGGAACAGGCACTATTCTATTAAAATTGAATACACATGGCAAATAATATAGATTATATAGTATCTGATTTCCTGTTAAGTCCGCGGAAAAGGATTTACAGGCATCTCCTGTTGCAACTGGTCGTTTTTTTTATCACGATCAATGTATTCTGGGATACGCCGGACGAACTGATCATTACTCCGGCACGTATCCGTTCATGGATCGGTTATTTCCTGCTCATCGACATACTCATTTATGTAAATGCTTATGTATTGGTACCGCGGTTTCTGCTCAAAGGGCGTCTGCTTCTTTACCTGATCACGGTATTTGCATTGATTCTTGTATCGATTGTGACATTAGGGTCTCTCCAAACTCTTTTCGATGATACAAGGTTCGAGGACCTGCCTTCCAGCCAGTCGGTAATCTGGTTAAATATCCTGTCTTCAACAATATCCACAGGCTTGTTGGTTGCCGGTTCTTCTGCCATGATGCTCTTTAAACATTGGATCAGCAACAATCAACGTGTCAGCGAACTGGAAGCTGCCACCCTGCAATCGGAGTTGAAATTCCTGAAAAGTCAGATCAATCCTCACTTCCTGTTTAATATGTTGAACAATGTATATGTACTGATCAGGAAAGGACGTGACGAAGCAGCAGATGTATTGTTCAAATTGGAAGACCTGTTGCGTTACCAGTTCAACGACAGTGCCCAAGACAGGATACAACTCAGTTCTGACATCCGTTTTATGAGTGATTTCCTGAATCTGGAGAAGATACGCCGGGATAAGTTCAATTATACGATTTCCAAAGAGGGCGATATCAACAGTGTATGGTTACCGCCTCTGTTGTTCATCCCTTTTGTAGAAAATGCAGTCAAACATAATACGGACGGGGAGAATGCTTCGTTTGTATATCTTTCTTTTAATGTGCAGGATAACCGGTTGACCTTCCGGTGTGAAAACTCGAAACCTGCCGAAGAGGAAGAAAAAGACAACCGTATCGGCGGACTGGGCCTGAAGAACATCAGGCGACGATTGGATTTACTGTATCCCGACCGCCATTCGCTAAAGATCATAGAAGATAAACAAAGTTACACCGTTAATTTATACCTGGACTTATGAACTGTATCATTGTAGACGACGAACCTCTGGCCCGTGAAGCGGTAGAGATGCTGATAAATGAAACCGGAGGACTGACACTGGCCGGTAGTTTCAACAATGCCACTTCGGCTGCACGGTTTATAGAAGAGCATCCGGTCGACCTGATATTTCTGGATATCCGCATGCCCAAAGTGACCGGACTGGAGTTCGCCCGTACCATTCCTAAAAGCACTCTCGTGATATTCACTACAGCTTATGCAGAATATGCAATCGACAGTTACGAAGTGGATGCCGTCGATTACCTGGTGAAACCGATTGTCTCCGAAAGATTCCAAAAAGCAGTAGAGAAAGCCAAATCATATCATGCGCTTCTGTTGACGGAAGAAAAGGAAAATATCGAAAACGTGGAGAGCGAATTCATGTTTGTCAAGTCCGAACGCCGTTTCTTCAAAGTCAATTTTAAGGATATATTATTCATCGAGGGGTTAAAAGATTATGTAATCATTCAACTTCCCGATCAGCGCATCATCACCAAAACCAGCATGAAAGCGATGCACGAACTACTCCCCAAAGTATTCCTGCGGGTAAACCGTTCTTACATCGTCAACACCCAACAAATAGCCTCTTTCGACAATAACGATATCTACATCGACAAATACGAAATAGCCATCGGCAACAATTACCGCGATATCTTCTTTGATGAATTTGTTGCAAAAATGGGAAAGTTGTAAATCGAAGCTTTGAAGTCACAAATTGTGACTTCAAAAATATGAAAACATTTAAATAAGCTGCAAGGAAGAAATCCGCTTACTGATATCCCTTAGCGCCATATCCAAAGTGGATAATTCATCATCAGTAAAACGGCATATCCTACCATGTATCTTATTTCCGTTCAAACGTTGATAAAACCAGGAAGAAGATTTCCCGAAATAATCTTTTGAGAGTTTGGAAATCGACAAGTAAGGCAATACAGGCTCTAGCTTTTCACGTATTGCCAGTTGCTCCTTTATGTCGACAGCCTCTCTATGAATATTATCAAAATCTTTTTGTACACCAGTTGTCAACTGTTCGAGTTCTTCCTCAGTCATACCATCCAGCAATTCCGATATCTGCTTATCGATAACGGTACGATGGGCTTCGGAACTCTGTTTCCAAAGCTCTTTTAATTCAAAAAAACGAGTTTCTTTGTCCATCTTTTCATTTTTACAAATTATACAAAAGAAAGGAAACCCCTCCTCTGGCCATGAGGAGGAGTACCTTTCTGGTTAAAGATACTTTCCAAGTTCTTTTAACTCTCGCTCCAGTCGCCTGATTTCTCTGTCAACCACCGCTTTCATGTTTTTACTTCTCGAAGTAAGTTCATGATACTTGCGAAGATAAAAAAGGAGGTCTTTTTCCACCTCTTCTACCCGGGCTTTTAGCCCATCGTCACTATGCATAGAACGTGTGTCTTAACGACAACACAAAGATAACAAAAATATTATCACGAGGGTTCTTCTTGATAATATTTTTGTTATCGCCATACTTCTTTTCAAGACAAACATGTAACAGAACATATAAGAACCAGTCTTCCACTGGGGTATCACAAATTGTGATACCCTCTCTAAAAGAAAAATAAAGTATTATCTTTGCACCATGGGAAAAAATAAGTTAGCAAAGTTTGACGATATGGCGGAATATCCGCATGTTTTCCAGTATCCGTTTGCCGTTCTGCAAGAGAAAGGATTTGAGTTGAAAGGACACTGGCACAAGGAGTTTTTCAAGAATGACAATCCGATCGTACTTGAATTGGGTTGCGGTAAAGGTGAATATACAGTGGGACTGGCACGGTTGTTTCCCGATAAGAACTTTATCGGCGTAGACATCAAAGGTGCACGCATGTGGACCGGAGCCAAAGACTCTTATGAATCGGGAATGACCAACGTTGCTTTCCTCCGGACCAGCATTGAACTGATCTCTCATTTTTTTGCAGCCGGTGAGGTTGCCGAAATATGGCTAACCTTCCCCGACCCACAGATGAAAAAGGTCAACAAGCGCCTGACATCCACTCGCTTCATGAAGATGTACCGCGAAATACTGTCCGGCGACGGCATTATCCACCTCAAGACCGACAGCAATTTCATGTACACGTACACCTGCGAAATGGTGAAAGCCAACAAATATCCCGTATTGTTCAGTCACAACGACCTGTATCATTCGGACCTGGTAGACGATATCCTGTCTATCAAAACCTATTACGAACAGCAATGGCTCGACCGCGGACTGAACATCAAATACATCAAGTTTGTTTGTGAGGAAAGAGATGAACTGATCGAACCGGATGTAGAGATCGAACTCGATCCTTACCGCAGTTTCAACCGGAGCAAGCGCAGTGCACTGGCTTCCGGCAAATAAGACAACCAATTATACAATATATATTATGGCTATATATCCTAAACTAATCATGGACGCACTAGCCAAAGTGCGTTACCCGGGGACAGGGAAAGACCTTGTCGAAATGGGCATGGTAGAAGACAACATACGGATCGACGGCAATAAGGTTAGTTTCTCACTCCTTTTCGAGAAACCTAACGATCCGTTTATCAAATCAGTCGTAAAGGCTGCCGAAACAGCTATCCTTACCTATGTAGGTGAAGAGGTCGACATCAAAGGAAACATCGAAGTGCTGGCACGTCAGGCAGCACGTCCCGAACCGGACAAACTGCTTCCGCAGGTAAAAAATATCATTGCCGTATCTTCCGGAAAGGGAGGTGTGGGTAAAAGTACGGTTGCCGCCAACCTGGCTGTTGCGCTCGCCGGTCTCGGTTATAAAGTAGGTTTGCTGGATGCCGATATTTTCGGTCCTTCGCAACCCAAAATGTTCAATGTAGAGGACGCCCGTCCTTATATGGAAGAGGTTGACGGACGCGATTTGATCCAGCCGGCAGAAAACTACGGAGTCAAGCTGCTGTCGATCGGTTTCTTCGTGAATAAAGAAGACGCCGTTCTATGGCGCGGTGCTATGGCAAGCAATGCCTTGAAGCAGTTGATCGGCGATGCCAACTGGGGCGACCTCGATTATTTCCTGATCGACCTGCCACCGGGAACAAGTGATATTCACCTGACAATGGTACAGACACTGGCTATCACCGGTGCTATCGTTGTCAGCACACCGCAGGAAGTTGCCCTGGCCGATGCCCGCAAAGGTATCAGCATGTTTACCGGCGAAAAAATCAATGTCCCGGTACTGGGACTGGTCGAAAATATGGCCTGGTTCACTCCAGCCGAACTCCCGGAAAACAAATATTACCTGTTCGGTAAAGAAGGAGCCAAACGTCTGGCAGAAGAACTGAATGTTCCCCTGTTAGGACAAATACCTATTGTACAAAGTATCTGTGAGGGAGGCGACAACGGTACACCTGTTGCCTTGAACCCCGATACGATCACCGGAGCCGCTTTCCGCGACCTGGCAGAGAACGTAGTCGAACAAGTTCATATCCGCAACGAACAGCAAGCCCCGACACAACGAGTGCAAGTATCCAAACATTAAACATAGAGAAAAGGTAACGGTGACAATTCATCCTTACCTTTTCTTTTTTACTCTTTTCTTAAAATATTGATAAAGCCATCCTCAATCTGCAATTGATAAAAAATGTAAAACATTCCACTCTTCTCGTTTCTTTTAATACTTTTATCGCATTTGTGTAAATATTCGAAATTCATGATAACACGTAGAACCTTTATCAAAAAAAGTATGATAAGCACAGCAGCCATTACTTTGGGTGGTCTGACTTTAAGTAAAAATAGCTATGGACGTGTAGTTGGTGCCAATGATAAGATACGGGTAGGCATTATTGGCTTTTCCGATCGTTCACGTTATTCCCTGATCCCATCTTTCCAGGCCTGTGCCGAAGAATTAGGTTTTGAGATTGTAGCTGTTTCCGATTTATGGAGTTTACGCAGAGCTGAGGCCGAGAAGTTTTTTTACGAAAAATACGGTCTAAAAGTAAAGACATTCAGAAATAATGAAGAGTTGTATGACGCACATATCTGTGATGCAGTAATTATAGCCACAGCTGATTTCCAGCATGCTCTCCATTGCACTGAAGCAATAAAAGCCGGATGTGATGTTTATGTAGAAAAGCCTTTTGCCGAAACAATGGCTGATGCCCGTGAAGCCCGTAATGCACTCAAAGGTTCCGGACGAATTGTACAGATCGGTTCACAACGTCGTTCCGCCCCCAATTATCATGCTGCTAATACTTTTATACGTTCCGGCCAATTCGGACAGATAACAATGGTTGAAATGACATGGAATGTGAACCAACCGGGACGTTGGCGACGCCCGGCGTTGGTAGCACGATGTATGGAAAAAGACACAGATTGGAAACGATATCTGATGAATCGCCCCTATGAAAGTTGGGATCCCCGTAAATATCTGGAATACCGTTTGTTCTGGCCTTACTCGTCTGGAATTCCCGGACAATGGATGGCGCATCAGATCGATACAGTACATTGGTTTTCAGGGCACGATCATCCACGGAGTGTGACCGCTAACGGAGGTATTTACCAATGGAAAGACGGACGCAGTAATTATGACACGATGACAGCTGTATTTGATTATGGGAATGAAGACGGCTCAAATGCTTTCCAGGTGCTTTATTCTTCCCGGATGCATAATAGTGCCGGAGGAATTAAAGAACTTTATTTTTCAAACGGTGGAACATTAAACTTAGAAACGAACAAAGTGACCTCCGAAGGAGGTTTAACTCAACGTTCGGCAGCAGAAATGAATATGAATGCGAACTTGATTGAAGGCTATGATTTACCATCTGTACAAATTGCAACTGGTTCCAATACCGGATCGGATCCTATGACCAATCTGCATATGCGAAATTGGATGGAATGCGTCAAAAACCGTAAACAACCGAATGCTCCCCTAGAAGCAGGCTATAACCATTCTATCGCTAATATCATGTGTACAGCAGCTCTTCGCACAGGAGAAAAAGTGACTTTTGATGCCGATCGCCAGGAAGTTTTAGCCGGAAAGAATATTTTTCACATGTAGAATAGTATGGACGGGCTGTCTCACACAGATACAAAAGATGATATTGTTCTTATCAAATTAATAAGAGCCGGAAATACACAGGCCTTTAAATATTTATTTGATTTGTTCTTTGTTCCTCTCTGTCGTTTTATTAGGATTTATGTAGGAGAAAGGCAGATTGCAGAAGAGATAGCACTTGATATTTTTGTCAATGTGTGGGAAAAAAGGGAAACATTAGAGATAAAGTTATCATGGAAATCTTATTTGTTTCAGTCTGCAAAAAACCGATCGCTCAATTATATAAGGGATAATGAACGTTTTATAAATGTTGCGGATTGGTCTTTTCATGATAAAGCAGTCAACGATCACACGGTAGAGTTAAGAGAATTAGAATTTCTTATCCAGGAAGCCATTTGTTCTTTACCGGACAGAGTACAGGAAATATTCAAAAAGAGCAGAATAGAGCATCTTACTAACAAAGAAATATCCAAAGAGTTAAATACCTCCGTCAAGAATGTCGAAGCCCACATAACCAAAGCTTTAAAACTAATTAAAGAATATCTGGGAGATACGTATACATATCTTTGGTAATTTTTTCAGGATTTATTAGGGTTCTTGTCCTATCATGTGTCATACTTAAAAAGACAGACATTTATGGACAAGACTATACCTTGGGAACTAATTATTGCTCATTTCAAAAATGAGACAAATCAACAGGAAGAAGCAGAATTGAACAGTTGGCTTAAAAAAGACAACAATCATTCCCTGTATACTGAATTCTTGTCTTTATGGGAAGAAGTTCAAAGTGAGTCCGGTTCATACCAGCCGGACACACAATATTATTGGAAGCAACTGGAAACAAAAATAGGTCGAACGAAAGAGAAAAAAGAACAGTCATTTATTTCGCTATACAAATATAAAATAACAGTGGCTGCAGCTTCTGTTTTGTTGATTATTTCAGTATCAACCTCATTTTTTATCGGGACAAAACATGCTCAACCACCCGTCAGCGCACAGACATATACAGCATTGAACGGAAAATCACAAATAGTGTTACCCGATGGAAGTCTTGTTTGGATTAATAAGGGATCAACTTTAACTTACGAGACTTCCTTTCTGAATAACCGTAATGTCCGATTAACAGGTGAAGCTCTTTTTAAAGTCACAAAAAATAATAAATATCCATTTACGGTAAATGTCGACGACATCCGTGTGAAAGTAACAGGAACCAGCTTTAACATACAAGCTTATGAAAAAGAACCACAAATGAAAATTGCTCTTTTAGAAGGAAAAGTGAGCGTTATGGCCGGCAATCAGGAGAAAGAAATGTCCCCCGGCGAAATTGCTTCATTTAATAAAGAAAATAAAGAGCTTAGCATCAACAAAGATGATGTCGTCTTCGAATCTTTTTGGGCCGACTCCAGCTATACTTTTACAGCCCAAAATCTCAAATACATATGCAAGTATTTAGAACGATGGTATAATATAGACATATCATTGGATCCGTCGATAGCTGATAATGTATATACATTTACAATAACAGACGAGCCATTGGAAACAATCCTGCAAATCATGTCAAGAGTAACCCCTATCAAATACTCTTTCGAAGAAAAAAATAAAGTAATAATCAAACATGTCGAACCCTAAAAAACAAAATGCCTATGCAGTAAGATGAAAACAAAGGCACAAGCTGGAACTTGTGCCTTACAACGGAAATAATCCGTCCAGAGAACACTCCGAACGTTAATCCAAATTTGACGGTTTGACATACGTTCAAAATGTTAACTTCTAATATTACAAATATATGAATAATAAGAGAATAATTCTGAAAAAGAAAGCATATTTTATTCTATTCATCCTTATATTCTTTTTCACAAATAATATTCAGGCAACAAAGTCATCTGAAAAAATAACCATTTCATTTTCTGATATCCAACTGTCTGATGCCATCAAGCAAATTCAGGGAATAAGTAATTACAAATTCTTTTATGATGCAAATAAAACCGATCTTACTCAACGCGTAAGCCTGAAGGCTGAGCAAATGAGTATTCATAAGGCGATGGAGATTATGCTAAATCCTACTAATCTCACATTTGAAATAACAAACTACCAGATTGCACTGATTGTAAAACCATTACAAAAGACAAAACAAATAAAAGGGACTGTTACCGATAATAACGGTGTTCCGATTACAGGAGTAAATGTAGTTGTGAAAGGAACTACTAATGGATCTGTTTCCGATATAGATGGAAAATTCACATTGAATGTTCCCGAAAACGGTATTTTAAACGTTTCTTATATAGGATTTAAGACATATGAAACAAGTCTAGCCGGCAAAGATATATTTAACATAACACTGACAGAAGACAACCAAGCTATCGACGAAATCGTAGTTGTCGGCTACGGGACTTCACGTAAAAGGGAGATCGTAAGTGCAATGGCTAATGTAAAAGGCGATGAATTCAGTAATGCTTCCACCCCCAATGTAAAAGATGTCCTACAAGGGAAAGTTGCCGGGGTAGATATTGAATCAGCCAGATTCCCCGGAGACGACAGAAGCATCCTAATTCGTGGTGCCCGATCACTAAATGCAGGAAACAGTCCACTTGTTATTATTGACGGGGTACCGGGAAACCTGAGTGATGTTAATTCATACGATATCGCCTCCATGGAAGTACTGAAAGATGCAGCCAGTTCAGCTATCTACGGTTCAAGAGGAGCCAACGGGGTCATTCTTGTTACTACTAAACGAGGGAAAAAAGAGATTAAGCGTGAGATTAATTTCAATGCTTATCTCGGTGTAAATATTCCTCACATGATCGATATGCAATCAGGGGAACAATATACACAATTTCGTCGTGATGGTTATAGATTTGCTCACGGTTGGGATAATTCCTTTACTGATGAGGATGTTTTTGCTGCTTCTGAACTTGATGTTATCAAAAGTGGGAATTATACAGACTGGCAAGATTTGGTTTACAGAAACGGTTTTGTACAAAGTTATCACCTGGGTATAAGTAACAGCGGTGAAAAAACTCAACTTTATTTATCACTCAAATATGACAACGAAGAAGGATATTATAAAACTCATGATGTAGAGAACATAAATATTTCCCTCACGGCAGATCACGAGTTAGCCGATTTCTGGAAAATAGGAACTTCAATCCGCTTACGCCGCAATAACCTTTCAGGGTACCGTATATATGGAAATGATATTTTATATATGACTCCTTTGTCGCAACCTTACACTGAAGATGGAGAGTTAAATTTTTATCCGAATCCGATAAACACTTCCGGATATAATCCTTTGGCCAATTATCTTCCCGGACAGTTTATCGACGATAAGCAAAGGAATGTGGTGAACTTGAATCTAACATCTAATATAAGTTTCACGAAAGATTTAAGTATGCAAACGAATTTCGGATTCACCTATGATGATTATAAGAACGGTTATTTCTATGGTAAAGATTCTTATAACAATAAAGGAGTAAAAACCTCTTCCGGCAAAGCTTATCAGAATTATGACCAATATACTTTAAATAATATCATTTCATACGATAAGGATTTCGGAGGTCACCATCTGACAGTTGACTTGGTTGGAGAAATTCAACGTTACAAATATGACAGCTCAAAACTATCCGGAGAGAATCAACCTGTGGAATATACCAGCTATCACAATTTGGCGTCTAATAGCGAAAATATTCAAATCAACAGCACATATCAAGAATGGTCTCTCGTTTCCGGTCTGATACGTGCCCGTTATAATTATAAAAACAAATATTTTCTGAATGCGGCTATTCGTGCCGACGGTTCTTCCCGGTTAGCCAAGGGAAATAAATGGGCCTACTTCCCTTCCGGAGGAATCGGGTGGAGTATTAAAGATGAAGACTTTATGCAGGATATATCCTGGATTAATAACCTGAAAGCTCGCCTCTCTTACGGAACTGTTGGTAATACGGCTATTGATCCCTACCAAACTCTGTCCACCCTAATGCAGGGAGCTTATCTATGGGGAGAAAATTCTGCCGATAAATTCTACACCTATCACCCCAGTTCCATTGTCAATCTTGATTTGGGATGGGAAATATCAAGAACGATCAATGCGGGCCTTGATTTCGGCTTTCTGAACAATAAAATCAGTGGTTATTTTGAATTCTACAATACACAGACTAGCGATGTATTAATGAAAAGGGCTATTCCCACCTTCACCGGATTCACAGAGATCTGGCAAAACATCGGCAAAACCCAGAACCGGGGATTGGAAGCCAGTTTAAATATAAATCCTATCAGACAAAGAGATCTCTCTGTAGATTTCACAATCAACGCTTCCAGAAACTGGGAGAAGATAATCGAATTGATCAGTGGGGAAGATTTGCCTAATAACAAATGGTTTATAGGTAAGCCGATGGGAGTTCTTTATAATTATGAGAAGATAGGTATCTGGCAACTGGGTGAAGAGGAAGAGGCTGCCAAATATAATGCAACACCAGGAGATATAAAAATAAAAGATCAAAACAGTGACGGTTCGATCAGTGCGGCAGACGACAGGGTTATTCTGGGGCAAACTCGTCCGAAATGGATCGTATCTTTAGGAGGTAGTCTGCAATATAAAGGTTTCGACTTTTCGTTCAATATTAACTCAAGATGGGGATATTCATTCGCATTTTCTCCATTCAACGATATTGTACTTGACGGACAAAGATGGCAACCTACAGTCGATTACTGGACTCCGGATAATCCAACAAATCAATATCCGAAAGCCGACCAGTCCAAAGGTTGGGATACCTACCGGGCAGCCAACGGTTACCAAAAAGGCGATCATATAAAACTGCAGGACATCACATTAGGATATAGTTTTGATAAAATGTTATCAAAATACCACGCTATAAAGAAAGCCCGTATTTATGTACAACTCAGAAACATTGCATATTTATATAAAGCGACAGACTTCGGTATTATGCCCGAAGCACCAGATATCAACTACACCGTTCCAAGTAGTTATAATGTAGGAATTAATGTAACATTTTAAACTTGTTGTCATGAAAATTAGATTTATTACCTTTTTAATAATGTCCGCTCTCTTCCTATCTTCATGTGACTCTTATCTGGAAGAAGACCCCAAAGGACTGATCAGTGATACTTATGCAAAAACAGAAGAAGGCATTGAATCGCTTATCTTAAGTTTGTATCAGCGCAACAGGACATTACCAGATAGGTTAATGTTGTTTGCGGATACAGGAACCGATGTTACGACTTACGGCATGAAAGGAGTCGGTTGGGCGTATGAATCATCCACTTATAATGATGCTATACTCATCTCCAATACGGTAAATTCAGAATACTGGACATATCTCTATCAGCTCTTAAACATAGCAAACACGGGGGTTTTATATGTGAACGAAGCTTCTATATCCAGTGAGAAAAAAAGAGATTTTCTCACCTCCGAAGTGCATGCTTTACGTGCCTTTTATCTTTACCTGATAGTAGAAACTTGGGGGCCGGCATCTCATTATGCCGAAACACCCTCACAATCGGCAATCACCGACGGATATCAGCCAGGAATAGCGACCTTTTATAACAGAATACTCAAAGACCTGGATATAGCGGCCCAGGCATTAAATAATCCTCAAGAGTCTAAATGGGGTCGGATGAATATCGGTGTTGTAAAAGGTATTCGTATGAGGGTACTCATGTCACTGGCCGGTTATGACGAGTCGATTCTTAATGAAACAAGCTATACAAAGCAAAAATGTTATGAGGAAAGCATAGCTTTATGCAACTCACTCATCAACGACTATAATTATCAGCTACTCCCCGATTATGCTTCAGTATTTGATGTAAACAATCAGATTAACGACGAAATAATCTGGTCTATCCAGTTTACAAGTGATCTTATTTACAATGGTATGGATGACAAAGGACCGGACGGGAAATATAAAGATGATGCTAATTATTGTCACAGATATTATGTCGGATGGTATAACAAATCCGTTAAAAACACCAATTTGAATATCGATGGATTATGGAGCCATTCCCGCGTATATGGACGAGAATTTCGTGTGGTCATGCCGACTTACTATTATATCTCTTGTTTTAATAAATATGATAAACGAAGAGAGCAAACATTCCAAACAGCATGGTGCCGAATTTCCGGTAACTGGAATAATGATCCCGATTATTCAGATACTTTACTCATCCGGACACTCGACGTTGTAACTCCTGAGTTCATCGATGCATACGAGAAAAAAGGTATTACTGTCGATAACATTTCGGATATATATGATATTAATACCGGTATTCCAACTGTAGACGGACGTTCTTGCGCCCATACTGTTACTAAATTCCTCGATCCAAGTAGAGATGATGCAAAACGGGAACAAGGATTCAAGGATGTAATCCTCCTTCGTTTAGGAGAAGTTTATATCACATTGGCAGAAGCATATGTAAGAATGGATCAGCCGGAAAAAGCAGCCCAGGTCATCACCAAGCTGAGAGAACGAGCATTGACTAAAGGACATGAAAATGAATTAAAAGTATCTGCTTCGGATATGAATATCGAATTTATACTTGAAGAAGGAGCCCGGGAACTGGGGTGTGAGCTTAACAGATGGTATATGCTGAAACGTACCGGTATGCTTGTAGACTGGGTAAAACAGAAGAATCCAGATATTACACTAATCAAGGATTATCATATTTATCGTCCTTTACCACAGGATGCTTTATATGAAGTGACCAATATAAATGAATTCAAACAAAATCAAGGATATAAATAATTTACAACAACTTAATATGAATACAAATAATATTTTTTCAAGACGCGATTTTTTAAAAGCTTCCGGCTTAGTTGCCGGGAGTACCCTAATGGGTTCATCCATCCAGTCACAAACACTTTCTATGGTCAAAAATCTGGGCCCCCTTGCTAAAAAGACCACCGTAGCATTGGTTGGCACAGGGTCCCGCGGATGCGAGATGTGGGGACGTAACTTATTAAAATCCTATGGACAATATCTCGAATTTGTCGGACTTTGTGATATTAATCCGGGACGCCTGGAATTTGCTAAGGGTTTCATTGAAGTTTCCTGCCCTACATACACCGACTTTGAAAAAATGATGAAGGAGACAAAACCGGAATTATTAATAGTCTGTACAGTAGATGCAACTCATCACGAATTTATCATAAAAGGAATGGAAATGGGAGCAAATATTCTCACAGAAAAACCCATGACCACCGATGAGAAAAAAATACAGGCAATATTAGATGCGGAAAAAAGAACCGGTAAACATTGTAGAATCACTTTCAACTATCGTTATTCTCCCCACAGGGCAAAAATGTGGGAACTTCTTCATGCCGGTGAAATCGGAGAATTGACATCTGTCGATTTCCATTGGTATCTGGATACGTCACATGGAGCAGACTATTTCCGCAGATGGCACAGATTGACAGAGAAAAGCGGTTCCTTATGGGTTCATAAAGCCAGTCATCATTTTGATTTATTAAACTGGTGGATCGATAGCGATCCTGAAACAGTTTTCGCTCTTGGTTCTTTAGATCTTTATGGCAAAAATGGCAAATTCAGAGGAGAAAACTGTCGAACCTGTGCTCATACGAGAGACTGTGAGTTCTACTGGGATATAACGAAAAGCTCGTTTATGACCAAGCTCTATACGAACAATGAAAAATACGATAACTACCTGAGAGACGGATGTGTTTTCAGAAACGATGTAAATATCTTCGACCAGATGGCAGCATCTATTAAGTATAAGAACGGCGTACAAGTATCTTATTCATTAACAGCATATTCTCCTTATGAAGGATACCGGATTGCATTTAATGGGACTAAAGGACGTATTGATGCATGGATACAGGAATCTAAGAAAATGAACGATAGAAGTTATGATGAAATAATCCTGTTCAAGAATTTCTCAAAACGTGAGTATATCCAAGTCCCGTTTGCTACTTCCGGGCACGGAGGTGGAGATAAATTATTGAAAGATCAGATTTTCATTCAAGACACCCCTGACCCGTTCAAACAATGTGCAGGCTCAAGGGATGGAGCATTGGCTTGCCTGATTGGTATAGCAGCTCGTCAAAGTATCAAGACTAAAGCTCCTGTCAACATAGAAGATCTGACTTCCATTGTTCCGCAAGAGAAAAAAATGTACCGACGAATCTTATAATTCTATAGACTCATGAAAATTCGGTTATTCATTTTATTGTATTCTTTCTGTTTAACCCTCTCCGCTCAACAACAGTATGATCTGGTTATCGTTGGAGGTAATCCGGGTGGGATCATGGCTGCCATTGCAGCTGCTCGTTTAGGGAAAAGTTCAGTTATACTGGAAAGAAGCAACTATATTGGGGGCTTACCAGCCAATGGACTGGGAGCCACCGATATCGGAACACGTGAGGCAACTTCCGGATTATTCCGGGAGTTTGTCGACAGGATAAAGCAACACTATACCGATACGTACGGGGCCAATTCCGAACAGGTTAGATTATGTGTGGACGGATATCATTTCGAACCATCCGTCGGAGCCAAGGTTTTCGACGAGATGATAAATGAACACCAGGATAAAATTACTATTCTCAAAATGCGACAATTTGATGCGGAAAAAGAAAATATCGTGATACATAATGACCGCATAAAACAAATACACGTATTAAACAGAGAAAACGGACAGAAAGAAATATATGTAGGAAATATTTTCCTGGATGCAACTTATGAAGGAGACCTGGGAGCTGCGGCCGGTGTTCCTTTCCGGGTTGGTAGAGAAAGTAAAGAAGAGTTCAATGAACCTGGGGCTGGCCGTGTTTACAAATATTGGAATGGTCCGGAAGGAGCGGGCAGTACTTTTGAGGCCGATAATGCCGTACAATCTTATAACTATCGTCTTTGCCTGACAAATAATCCCAAGAACAGGGCTCTCTTCAGCAAACCAGAAAACTATAACCGGAATGAATATATTTCCCTTATAGAAGATGTATGGACCGGTCGGAATACCAATGCCAAGATGGAAAGCGTAACTCCTGAAATGAAGGAGAAAAACCGCAGACATATCAAAGCGGGTAATCCATCCGAACTTCCCGGAGATAGATGGGGGATCAATAAAATAACCAATATTGTGCATCTGCCTAATATGAAAACAGACGCCAATAACCAACATGACGCATTTATTTCAACCGATCTTCCAGAAGAAAACTGGCCTTGGCCGACTTCCTCCTGGGAGTGGAGGGATAAATTCGCCAAGCGTTTGCAGGAATACATAGAAGGGCTGTTTTGGTTTGCCCAAAATGATCCAGAGTTACCCGTACATTTTCGTAAAGCGGCTCAGGAATGGGGATTAGCAAAAGATGAATACCTTGATAACGGCCATTTTCCTCGTCAGGTATACGTACGTGAAGGACGACGTTTCGAAGGAATATATTTCTTCACGGCCAATGATGCGATACCCGTAACTCCGGGCGGAAGACCTCCGATCCATGAGACGAGCATTACTGCAAGCCATTATCCACTCGACTCGCATGCCGTAAGGAAAAGAGAGATAGGGCGCGTACATCTGGATGGTTTCCTGAGCTATCCTACTGCAGTTTACACGGTACCTTTCGGAGTTATGGTTCCTAAAAATGTCGATAACTTATTACTCCCTGTCCCCGTCTCCGGATCCCATATTGGTTTCTCTACTTTGCGAATGGAGCCGTGCTGGATGGCTATCGGACAGGCAGCCGGGGTTTCTGCTGCAATAGCGATAGACGATCATGTTAAAATACAAAATGTATGTTTAGATAAGCTACAGGAAAAGTTACTCGATCAAAAGGTAACACTCATGTATTTTCGTGATATGTCCTATACTGACCCGAATTTCCGTTTAGTTCAGTATATGGGATTACGAGGTTATTTGCCAGACTGGAATGCAAAATTAAATGCTTCTATTGACAGTGAAACATTAAAAAACTGGCAATCTCTATGTAATCAGCCTCTGTCTGGTGTAGAATGCGGGAAAACCAGTAGATTAAATGTACTCAAACAAATCTATAACCTCATCAAATAGTGTTCTCCTGAAATATCCGAAGCATCTATAAAGAAAGAGCAGGGCTCCCCGTCGGAAACCCTGCTCATCTTTTTTCCTGTACAGGAAATCATCATCACATCTCATCAAAATGAAAGTCTAACCCCGAACTGCACCGATGCACAGAGTGGCTGCTCTTTCCGGATCGTCTCAACCACACTCTTATCATCAAAATAATAGGCGATACCGGGTTCGGCATAGATACTAACAGGTTTAGATATGTCATATTGTACACCCAATGAAGCTAAAGCGGACAACTGCACCTTTTTGACATCAAGGTCAGTCTTACTCTTACGTTCACGAACGTTATTCAGGTAATAATTTGTATTCAGGCTACCGTCCACACACATCTCCGCCATGCCTCCGGCAGAAGCGTAAACAGATAAACGGTCTTTCTTCCACAAGGTATAATTCACTTTCAAAGGAATACCCAGATAATGCAGGCGCTGCTCCTGCGAATAGAAATCTACTTCACCGGCCGACAGTTCCGACGAAAGGAAGGTATAAACCAAACCGCTTTCCACCGAAAGCTTGTCGTTGATCTTTTTCTTTACCGAAAGTCCTGCCGAAAGCGGGAACTTATGCTTCATCTTTGTTCCCGATGGCTTCTGATAGTTGGCCGCAGCTATCTTCTCAAACATGGAATAATCCCCCGGATCCCGGAAGTTCGAAGCATTTGAAGCCACATTATTCATGTAATCTTCAAATGTTCCCGAACCCGGATTATTATTCACACTTACATCCGAACGGGTTGCCGAACCATTGAACATCGCTAATCCTTCCGACGCAGAAGAATGGCGGTCAAACATATTCCCGGCATACAAACCGAATGTCCATCCTTTACCCGATGAAGATTGCTTCTTCGGCAAAGTCTCATAACTCCTTTCCGGAACGTACTCATACTGGCCGCTCCTTTCCACAACCGACCGGCTGTTAGAGTTATTTTCCGTAACATTCTCTTCTCCTATCTCTGCATGGAAATAAGCAGAAATAGACAAATAAATCTCCGACATCGTTTCAGTCAGTCCCGGTAATTCCGGTTCCACCTTTTGCACGATAGCCGCCAATTGCTTCGTCACCGGCTGCGGTTTTATCTCTTCAACCGGCATAACAACCGGAGCAGATGTACCACCACCTCCCGACTCCGCAGGAAGAACGATATCCGACAAGACCGGTTCTATCTCCTTATCTATCCCCATAAAGTAAAGAGCTGAACCTAAAACTGCCAAAAAAGACACTGCTGCCGCCAACCAACGATAAGGGAAGCGACGGACATGTGGAGTAGCAGAAAACGCTGCTTCGAGCTTTTCCCAGCCATCCTCCGGCAACGGTAGTTGAAAATCAACTTCCCGTATTCGGTATTCCTGTATTAATTTATCTTCCATTTTCATTTTCCGGCTTCTTTCTGAATGTAATCGTTTACTTTCTTTACCAGCATTGCTTTTGCCCGACACAGTTGCGACGATGACGATCGTTCGTTAATATGTAAGAGCTCGGCAATCTCTTTATGACTTCGTTCTTCAAATGTATATAAGTTAAACACGGTACGGTACCCTGTCGGTAACTCCTGGACGAATTTCATCAGAACCGACGTTGGGATCTGTTCGATCTCCTCCGGAGGCTCCTCCTCTGTTTCAGCAATCATATCAAGGGGGACTATTTGTTTGAGTACATCCTTCTTTCGAAGATACTCAAGTGCTGTATTCACAAAAATACGGCTCATCCACGCTTTCAGACTCCCTTCCCCACGATACGTAAAACTTGAGAAGGAGGAGAATACTTTCAGAAATCCGTCGTGCAACAGATCATACGCCACGTCCATACCTCCTGTATACCGGTAACAAATGTTTAACATTTGTTTGGCATAAGTATCGTAGAGTTCTTTACGGGCTGCATTCACACCCCGCATACACTGCCTTATCAGTTCTTCTTCACCCATCAACGCCGCGCGTGTTTATTATATAAATGTAATGACTGCGGGAATACTGCATGCGACTTCAATTTTTTTTTGCAAAGAACCGAAATAAAGTGGACATTTCCTCTGATACAGAAAGAAAAAAGGTACAGAGACGTCTTTTCAGTCCCCGTATCTTCTATTCCGGCGGAACAGTGAGCTGCAACCGTCCGCACCTCCGAAGCCAAGGCACTCGGCATGTCCCGGGAAATGCGAAACAAATGTCATAAATAAGAAGTATTCAATATAAAAAGACTAAGTATTTCGGACAAAAAACGTAAGTATTATCAGATAAAACCGCAAGTATTTTACTAAAAGACATTTCAAGGAATGACTAGATTAAACGTTCGTTTTAATTTGTCACAAAGTTACGGGTTATATTTTTATATTCAAATTTATCGGCCATAAACTTTGATTATCTTGTTTTCCCTTGTTTTTCAACAATTTTCAAATCTTACCTACTCTAATTTACCCATAAACATTTATTTTTTATGACACTTCAGAAAATGACGAAAAAAAACGAACGTTTTTTCTAGTCATTCTTATGAACAAGCAACAATTAATCAACGAGTTAGCCTATAAAACAGGGCAAACACAAATTGCCGTCAAAAAGGTTATCCAATCTTTGACCGACATTATCACCGACGAACTGAAACAAGGTGGAGAAATCCGCTTGACAGGTTTTGGCGTCATTACAAGATGGCACCAGGCCGAACGCCTGGCACGAAATCCCAAAACAGGAGCTCCTCACATGATTTCCGAACGTTTCTCCGTAAAGCTGAAACCGGGAAAAGAACTTCTTGAAGAATTAAATAATACCCAAACTAAAAATAAATGATGATGAAAAAACATTTACATCTTATCTCGTATCGTCTGTTAATAACGATAGCGTTTCTCTGTTTCTTCTCCAAAGGGATAAAGGCAGATGATACCCCACCGGACACATGGGAAAACCTGGCAAGTAAACCTGCGAACTGGAGTACTTCTTCAACTGAGATCAACATATTTTCCGAAGCCGAATTAGCCTGGGTGGCGAAAATGGTAAACGACAATGAAGATACCGGAGATTCCGGCAAAAAGGGGTTTGAAGGAGTGACGATAACACTCACCCAAGATATTGATTTAGCTGATCATAATTGGATACCGATCGGAGAAAAAGGGGCAGATTATAGATCTAGCAGACCTTTCAAAGGTAACTTTGATGGAGGCGACCATACCATATCGAATATGAAGATTGTCTCCGATTGCTCAGCGGGTCTCTTCGGTCAAATAGATCATGCAACAATAAAGAATATCAAGTTAACAAACTGCTTCATTGAAAAAAGTAGTAATACCTACACTCCAAATAAAAATATTTATGCCGGATGTATAACCGGTGCAAGCTATTCCTCTACAATTGAAAATTGTCATGCTCAAGGGGCAATCAGCTATACAGGGGAAGCTGCAGTGTATGTAGGTGGTATAACCGGTAAAAACGCATCAACTGACGACACAGAAGCAATCATTAAAGACTGCAGCTTTGATGGAAAGTTCGATTACAAGCTTACGCTAACTCCTTATGGAGGTAGTAAATCCGGCTGGGTCGGAGGAATAGCCGGAACGAACAATGCATCTACCCAAACATCCGGAAGCATCACAAACTGCCATGCCAAGATAGCCGCCAAAGTAATTCAAGCAGAAGTTGGAGGTATTACAACATCCAACAGGGGTGTTATAAAAGAATGCAGTACAGAAGGATCTATAAATGTCACTCTTGATGGAACAACTAGTGGCGTTGGTGGAATTGTCTCGGAAAACACAAAGCCTTTATACTCGAACCCGACTTATACAATAGAAAATTGTACTTCTTCCTGTGATATAACATTAGCATATAAAATAAAGAATAGTCTACAATCAACGGGGTATTATGCCAAAGTCGGCGGTATTGCAGGAACTCATAACATGGGTAATGCTCAAAAATGTCCTCCTATAACCGATTGCACCACATCCGGAACAATCTCTATTGAATTAATAACGGATCAACCTGCAGAAACTGATTTAAGTGGTAATTTATGTACGGTCGGAGGTATCGCCGGATACAGTAAAGCTGCAATTCAGAATTGTAAATCGTCAGCCAAGGTTTCAGCGACTACAGAAATACCAAACACGGAAGCATATGCAGGAGGTATTGCTGGGATTTTCGAGAAAGCCCCTATTAGTAATTGTGTAGCATCAGGTACTATTACAACTAATGGAGTCGTTAGTTATAGTGGTGGAATTGCCGGACAATGTTCTTACGCTATTAAAAATAGCTTTTCTACGGCTAATATTATTTCCACAGGAAACAATAATACAGTTGGTGGCATTGCAGGATACAATACGCATTACATTCAGAATTGCTATTCAACAGGAGACATCACATCAACTGGCGAAATAAATTGTGCCGGAGGGATTGCAGGCTACAACCAGTACGAGATACTCAATTGCTATGCAACAGGCAAGGTGGCTGCAAATTGTATACAGAGAACAAAAGCAAATGAAGATCCCCGTGGATATGTCGGAGGTATTGCCGGAATAAATAAAGGCAGTAGAGCAAACAGTAAAGGTTCTGTAGTAAACTCCCTGGCACTCAACACCGGAGGTATTACATACAATGCTACAACACCCGGACGTATTGTAGGGTTTCAAGATGAATCTGTAGCTACTGTAACGAACAACTTTGCTCATAAAGAAATACCGACAGTAAACGATGCAGCAGTAGAGAATGGCAACGACTGGGATGGATCTACTTTTCCTTTCAAATCATCCGATGCTTGGGATTTCAGCAATCCGGCTCAACTGCCTAGCCTCAAGAAGATCGACGAAAGCGATAATTACACACAGGAAAAAATAGAAGGACAACCCACTATCCCTATCGCAAGCCTACAAGATTACATGATTACATTCGATACCCCGGAGCATGGTCAACTAAACGTTACCGCCCCATCTGTCAATCCGATACAATCCGGTAATAAGGTACAAGGCGGAACCGTACTTACCATTACTGCCACCCCTGAGAATAATTATAAACTGGACAAGCTAACGGTAAATGAGCACCCTTTCACTTCCGGAAATACATTGACCGTATCGGAAAACATCATAATCTCCGCTACTTTCAGCAAAATCCCAGATCCCCAGCCCGAACCTGATCCTGAGCCAACTCCAGTTCCTCCGGTTTACCACCTCGTCACCCTCCCTCAAATAGAAGGAGCAACCACCAACCCTGCCGCCGGCGATTACGAGGTCGAAGCCTGGAGCAGTTTCCGTTTCTACCTGACACTCGACAAGGAATACGACCAGTCCTCTCCCATCGTCACCACCGACCGGGGCGAAACGATCACCCCACGTTCGAGCGACGGTGCATACATTATCAAATATGTACGTCAACCTATCGCGATCAGTATCGACGGTATCGTCCGTAATCCCGACCCGGTTGCCAACGAAACAATCGGCACAAACGAGACAACTGTCCGTGCAGAAGGCGCTTATCTGCATATCCATACCTCTCATCCCGAAACCGTATTTATCTACACGTTCAACGGGACACTCATACATAAATACGATAATCTATCGGGAGATAAGTCTCTTTGGTTACCGCAAGGCAATTATATTGTCATAGCAGGAAATAAGAGTTTCAAGATACAGATACAAAAATAACACAAGGACATCCTAACAAGTCAAGCCTCGTATATAGCCTCAAAAGAATTATCCATCTTTTGAGGCTTCCTTATTACAGGGCTACCGCATTAAAATATAGTTCAGTTATTGTCATGATGTGAGCTATTTTATAGTGTCTGTTCAGACGACTGAGGGAAAAAGTCAGGCTATACCCTTCACCTGTCACACAGGCTGTATTACCCTATTGAACAGCGAGTTGCCGTGAATACCAACGTTTCACCGACAACAAATTGCCTTCACTGATAACAAGTCTTTTTTCAAATAGCTGCCGGAGCCAATATCTATGGCTGCCGGAGCTATTTTCTGTGGGTGCCGGAGCTATTTAAAATAGCTGCCGGAGCCAATACGAACGGGTGCCTATTCATTTTTCACAAGTGCCTACCGACGTCGATAAAGGATAGGTGTTTTGAAATGTTAAGACAGGACTTTTAACTTTGAAAGTCCAGACTTTTATCTTTAAAAGACCGGTGTTTTTTCGAAGAGGCAATTTTATTTGTGTGATTGGAATGAAATACATTGTAGACACAATCTCAGACACAAAAAGACTCAATTATTTCTAAATATAAATGTTTTCTCCAAACTGGGTTCATTGGTTCATAAATCAGATAGACGCATTGATATACAAGAGTCAAGGAATGAACCCATCTTGTTTTTTTGCATTCAGCTGCATTCATCGGATGAATCCAAATTTCGGCTTGGGTTCATATCGTAACACTCCTATTATCAATCACATCCACCAACGCATGAATGATATGAACCATTATTTCAAAAAACTTTTTTCTGAATAGGTATTTGCTGGCTGCTACACTTGGATAAGCTAGCACCGGCACTCCTTTTTAATGGGTCGGCAGCTATTTTGAAATGAGTAACTACCCATTTCAGATTCGCCGCCTAGCTATTCAGGAAAAGACTTAAGTATTTCCCTATAAACAGAAAGTTCAGGTAACACTATAGACTTAAGTATCCTGACACAATAGTCCTACTATTGTTAACACGACTGTACTGTTGCAGCAATATAGGTATGCTACAGGTTCACATATTGAAGAGGGATAGTGCTAATATTGTCAGAAATGAGCTATCTCTCTTTACAAGGCAACGCCTTGTGCCTCTTCCTTTGTGGGCTTAAGCCCCTTTATTAACGGGGCTTCTTTCCTATATGAAAGGGGTTAAAACCCACAGAGGATCCGGCAAAGCCGGAGCATTTAGATATCCGTTTGCTGAAGCAAACGGCAAAAGAGAGCCTGCGGCATGAGGCGGAGCCTCATAAAAAGACTCACCTTTTTCTAGTTTCCATGTAGTTTTTCGTGTAAAACCAGAAAACAGATTCAATCCTTATTACATCGGATGCCTCCGCAGGAAAGCAACCGTACGGTGGATTTCGGTGTACATAACGATGTCATCCTCAATAAAAGGGACCTCTTTGCGGAAGTCTTTCAGGAACTTTTCGAGGATGGGAGACGTTTTAGCCGGGCGGCGGAACTCTATCCCCTGGGCGGCATTCATTAATTCGATAGCCAGGATCAGATCGAGGTTATCCATGATCTTGAAGAGTTTGGTGGCGGCATTCGCCCCCATACTGACATGATCTTCCTGTCCGTTGCTGGATACGATCGAGTCGCTGCTGGCAGCATAGCAATACATTTTGTTCTGGCTAACCATGCTGGCGGCAGCATACTGGGGAATCATAAAACCGGAGTTCAGCCCAGGGTTGGCTACGAGGAATTCAGGTAAACCACGAAGTCCCATGATAAGCTGTGCCACACGCCGTTCGGAGATATTACCCAACTCGGCAAGGGCAATAGCCAGGAAGTCATAAGAGATTGCCAACGGTTGACCGTGGAAGTTTCCGCCGGAGATGATCTTATCTTCATCAGGGAAAATGGTCGGGTTGTCCGTTACCGAATTGATCTCGGTAAGCAGCACACCGGACACGTAGTTGATGGCATCCTTTGTCGCCCCGTGTACCTGTGGGATACAGCGGAAAGAATACGGGTCTTGCACATGTTCCTTTTTACGGTTTATCAGTTCGCTTCCTTCCAGAAACTCCCGGAAAGCTTTACCTGTCTCTATCTGTCCCGGGTGGGGGCGTATCTGCTGGATACAATCCATGAAAGGATCGATACGTCCGTCGAAGGCCTCCAAAGACAAAGCGGCAATCATATCGGCCCTCCGCGAAAGACGGAAGGCACGCATCAGGGCAAAGACGCCGTTGGCACTCATAAACTGTGTGCCGTTCAGTAAGGCAAGCCCTTCTTTGCTTTTCAAGCGAACAGGTTTCCAGGCAAACTCATCCAGTACGCTGATAGCTTCCCGCTTCTTACCTTTATAATACACATCCCCCACGCCGATAAGCGGAAGGAAGAGATTGGCCAACGGAGCCAGATCGCCGGAAGCACCCAGCGAACCACGGTCGTAAACGATCGGCAGGACGTCGTTATTGAAGAAGTCGAGAATGCGCTGCACCGTGATGACCTGCACCCCGCTATGTCCCAACGACAAGGCATGCGCCTTCAGGAGCATCATCAACCGGACGATAACCGGGCTCACTTCGTCGCCTACACTACAAGCATGACTCTTTACCAGATTCTCCTGCAGGGTACTAAGCTCGTCGGGCGAGATATTTTTGTTGCACAACGAACCAAAGCCGGTAGTAATGCCGTAGAGCGGGCCGTCCTGCAGCTCGATCTTCCGGTCCAGGTAATCGCGGCAATTCTGAATACGGTCACGCACCTCCGGTGTCAGCTCCAGTTTCATATTCTGCGTAAGTATCTGCTCTATACTTTCGAAAGTAAGAGGCTCGGAACCTACATAATAGACATTCCCCATAATTATAAGATTGTTTTAACCCACTTAAGCAGCTTAGTCTCGATACGGATCGCTTCAGATTCCAGATAATCGGCTTTTATTTTCATTCGTTCTACAAAAACTTCATCCTTAATCGAACCTAAGTTGATACGGACATTCAGTAAAGCCCCCAGCACACAGGAACGGGCCGCCATCATAGCAACACAGGCATCGGTAACAGCATTTCGGTTACCTCTATGTGCTACGTAGATAATCGTTTCCATCACGGATGCCACCTCTTCGGCGACTTGCATGGGAACCATTGCCGCTTCTTTTGTTGCATCCTGAATTATACGGCTACGTTCAGCAATCTGTTCTTCCGTTTCTTTCGGAAGTTTGAAAGCTGCAAATACATAGTTGTAAGCTTCGCTATCACGGTCGATGTCGCGTATCAGACGTTCACGGATAAGAGCCGCTTCCGTGGCTATCGTTTTCATCTGTCCCTCTACATCGGCATATTTCTTTTTCCCGATCGTCAGGTTCGCTACCATTTCCGTCAAAGCAGTAGCGATAGCCCCATTCAGGGCAGAGATACTTCCGCCGCCAGGAACAGGTGCATTACTGGCGGTTTCAGCCAAAAAGTCTTTAATTGTCAAGTCTACTAGCATAGTATAATTATATTTAAGGTGTTAAACAATGAATAACATACTTCTCAGATCATATAAATAATACCGTCCTTGATGACTGTATCCACAATATTCATTCCTACATTGTAAGGCAGAAACTTATAAGAAGGATATTTCAATAAAACCAGGTCGGCTTTCTTTCCTACGTCAATACTACCAATCTTGTTTGCACGTCCCAAGGCGGCGGCTCCATTAATAGTCAGTGCTGTAACCGCCTCTTCCACCGTCAGTTTCATCTGAATACAGGCCAAAGCAAACAGCATTGGAATAGAGCAGGAGAAACTGCTGCCGGGATTGTAATCGGAAGCTAGAGCTACGGCACAACCGGCATCTATCATTTCACGTCCACGGGCGAACGGTTCGTTCAGCGAGAAAGCGGTAAGCGGAAGCAAGGTTGCGATCACCCCGCTACGTGCCATCCGTTTGATACCTTCGTCCGAGGCATGAAGAAGATGGTCGGCACTGACCACTTTCAGACGGGCGGCCAGTTCGGCACCTCCCAGAGATACGATCTCGTCGGCATGCATCTTTAGCTTGAAACGCTGGCTTCTTGCAGCACGCAACAGGCGTTCGCTTTGCTTCAGAGAAAATACACCTTGTTCGCAAAAGACATCACAAAAGGTAACTGTTCTTTCCAAACGAAGCTCCGGCAATACCTGCTCGATCATATAAGTGATATAGTCGTCTGTCTGATGGGTATACTCGGGAGGAGTGGCATGAGCACCCAAATAGGTGGAAACCACGTCTACCGGATGTTCCTCGTTCAGGTCGGCCATAACGCGCAGTTGCCTTAATTCCGTTTCGAAATCAAGCCCGTATCCGCTTTTTCCTTCTACTGTCGTAACACCCATATCGAGCATCTCGTCGAGCCGCTCGTAGCCGATGCTCCACAATTGCTCGAAGTCGCAATCGCGAGTGGCATTGACCGTATTGGCTATACCGCCGCCGCGTTCCATGATCGACATATAACTATCCCCTTTCAACCGCCAAGAAAACTCTTCTTCCCGGTAGCCTCCGAAAATAAAATGAGTATGACTATCCACGAAACCGGGAAGAAGTGCCCGGCCACTGGCATCAATCTCAAGGTATTCCTCCACATCGACCTGTCGTAAAATATCTTTGGTTGAGCCGACATGTGTGATTATACCGCCGGATACGACTACCGCTCCATCTTCAATCACATGCAGGTCGGACATTTCCGAACCTTTCTTTGCCTGAAAACCGGAGCAGGTAACGACCTGCGATGCATTTCTTATCAGTAATTTATCTCCTTTCATGTTTTATTCCATTATTCTGGCTTCTAACACCTGGTTCATCGAAAAGTTCTCCAACCCCAGGTAAAAAGACGCCGTATCGATCAATGCTTCCATCGGAACCAATCCGATTATCTCACTTCCAACCACCGGCACTCCGTAACGCCGTGCTTCCACCTTGACCAGTTCGAATGCACGGTACAGGGCCGTACGGGTATAATCGGTCATATTTATGGAAACCTGTGTGATTCCGCGCTCTTTCAACTCTACTCCCATAGCTTTGCAATAACGCAGGCCACCGCCTATAAAACGGATCTTCTTCGCGATATCGCTAGCTATTTCCAGATTTGCCGTACCGAGATTCACATTATAAGCTACCAGCGGCATGCGTGCGCCCACAGCAACGGTTCCGGCTGTCGGGTGGCGTTCGGCCGGTCCGAAGTCCGGTTGCCATTCCGGCAATTTAATCTTATCCGCCATTCCTTCAAACTCGCCTTTCCTGACAGCTGCCAGGTTTTCACGGTAAGGGGCCGAGGCCGACTTTTCATAAAGGAATACAGGCACATTATACAAAGCAGCGATCTGTTCGCCTACCTCCTTCGATAAACCGACTGCTTCCTCCATCGTACATCCTTTAATAGGAATGAACGGTACGACATCGACAGCTCCCATCCTCGGATGCTGTCCGGTATGACAAGTCAGATCTATTAACGCTACAGCCTGTCCGACAGCTTCCAGCAGAGCAGCCTTCAATGCCTCGGGTTCACCGACCACGGTTACCACCAGACGGTTATGATCTTCATCATTACTATAATCTAACAATTTGACTCCCTGTCTGGCTCTGAATGGCTCTATTATTTTTTCTATCTTCCCCAAATCTCTTCCTTCACTAAAATTGGGAACACATTCCATTATCTTACTCCAACTACTCATAACTTCAGATATTTAAAGAGGTCTCTACTATTTGGTGTATCAACGTTTCCTGTGGAATATAAGGAATCGTTATATGATACTGATCTTCATTTTTCTTATTAAATACTTCACAGGTCTCGATTGCATGCGGGTTACGGGCCCATGACCGGCGTGCCACGCCTCCCATGACATCCCACAGCATGGCAGAACGTAATATTTCGTCCACCCGTTCGCTTCCGTCGAGCAACATGCCGAAGCCACCGTTTATAGCCTTACCGATTCCTACTCCTCCACCGTTATGGAGAGCAACCAGGCTCATTCCACGTGCAGCATTTCCGGCAAAACATTGCACGGCCATATCGGCCATTACGTTACTACCGTCATAAATATTGGCTGTTTCACGGAAAGGCGAATCTGTTCCACTTACGTCGTGGTGGTCGCGGCCTAACATAACAGGGCCGATCTCACCACCACGTACCATCCGGTTAAAGCGGAGAGCTATCTTCAACCGCCCTTCAGCATCCTGATACAAGATACGGGCCTGCGTACCGACCACCAGCCGGTTCTTTTCGGCATCGCGTATCCAGTTATAATTATCCCGGTCTTGTCCCCTGCGTTCCGGATCGATACAATCCATTGCCGCATGGTCTGTTTTTATTAAATCTTCATGTTTACCGCTCAGGCATACCCAGCGGAAAGGTCCATAGCCGTAATCGAACAGTTCAGGCCCCATAATATCTTCCACATAAGAAGGCCAGATAAAACCGTCTTTCTCATCTATTCCGTTCCTGGATATTTCTTTTACTCCGGCATCGTAAATCGCTTTCATAAATGAATTGCCATAATCGAAGAAATAGGTACCCGAGGCCACCAGCTTCTTTATTATCTCATAATGCCTGCATAACGACTGATCGACTAAAGTACAAAACCTATCATGATCATCCGACAACAGCCGTGTCCGTTCCTCAAAACTGATGCCTGCCGGACAATAGCCACCTTCGTAGACGGCATGGCAGGATGTCTGGTCACTCAAGAGATCGATATGAACAGATTCCGCTCCGGCATATTCCAGCAGGTCGACAATGTTACCATGAAAGGCTATCGAAAGCGGCTCTTTCGCAGCCTGCGCTTTCTTTGCCAAACGGAAAGCCTCCGCTTTATCAGCAGTAACCAGCTGTACCCATCCTTGTGAACGCCGTGTCTCGATACGTGAAAAGTCGACTTCGGCAACAATGCAGGCTGCCCCGGCTATAACCGCTGCTTTCGGTTGTGCCCCGCTCATACCGCCCAACCCGGAAGAGACAAAAAGATGGCCTCTAAGGTCTTTATCCTGCGGGATGCCTAATTTCAGGCGACCGGCATTCAATAGCGTATTGAACGTACCATGAACGATACCTTGCGGACCGATGTACATCCATCCTCCGGCCGTCATCTGTCCATAATTAGCCACTCCCATCTGGGCGGCAATATGCCAGTCTTTCTGGTTGTCGAACAAACCGACCATCATCGAATTTGTGATGATGACCCGCGGAGCTTCCGGCTTCGACCGGAACAATCCCAAAGGATGGCCTGACTCGATAACCAGTGTCTGTTCCTGTGTCATTACTTCCAGATACTGCTTGATAAGCCGGTATTGCATCCAGTTCTGACAAACTTGACCGGTTTCGCCATAAGTAACCAATTCGTAGGGATACAAGGCAATATCGAAACAGAGATTGTTATCTATCATCACCTGAAAAGCTTTCCCTTCCAGGCAATTCCCTTTATAATCTTCAATCGAACGTGCTTTCAAATCTCCCTCGGGACGATAACGATAGCCGTATATCCTTCCACGGGTAAGAAGTTCCTCCATAAATTCGGGGGCTAACGTTGCATGAAGTTCATTGGGTACATACCTTAAAGCATTTTTCAATGCTGTTTCGGTTTGTGTGGGCGTAAGCGTATAGCCGCGATCAGGAGCGCGGCGGATACCGGCAACAAAAGAAGGATATTCCGGTAGTTGGCGACCAAGATGTATTTGCATAACTGATGACATTTATCTATTACTTACAATCTGTCAGAAAAACATCCTATAAGTGGCCTACAAGGTAATTATTTCCTTACGTTTGAGCAATTTCACATATATGTTTAGAAGCATAATAAAAGCAAAAAGAGGCTGCCTAAAAAACTAGACAGCCTCTTCTTTATCTTATCGTAACTGCTTCTTATTTTGCTAATTCAGCAGCCGCTTTCTTATTGATCTTTCTTTTCTGTATTTCGTATGCGATCGGAGTTGCAATGAACAATGTTGAATATGTTCCGACTACGATACCCAGCAGGATAGCGAACGTAAAGCTACGGATTGTGCTACCACCAAGGATAAAGATACAAAGTACAACAACCAATGTTGTTAATGATGTATTGAATGTACGAGACAATGTAGAGTTCAATGCATCATTGATCACCTGGTAACGGTCGCGCTTCGGATACAGACCGATCGTTTCACGGATACGGTCGAATACAACCACGGTATCATTGATAGAGTAACCGATAATCGTCAGGATAGCCGCGATAAACGTCTGGTCGACTTCCATAGAGAACGGTAACAACTTCCATAATAATGTATAGAAAGAAATGATACACAATGTTGTTACTGCAACTGAAGCAAATGCTCCTACAGAGAAAGCCCAGTCACGGAAACGAAGCAGGATATAAGCCGCCATACAGAACATAGCGAAGATAACGGCCATGATAGCACTATTCTTGATGTCGTCAGCCATACTCGGTCCTACCTTCTGTGAGCTCTGGATATAAGTTGTTGTGAACTTATCCAAAGTCACATCTGCAGGAAGCAACGTTTTAACGCCTTCGAACAACAGTGATTCGATTTCCTGGTCTACTGCTGGATCTGCATCTTCGATCTTATAGTTGGTAGAGATACGAACCTGATCCGGGGTACCGATAGTGATAACACTTACAGCACCGTCCAATTTTTCATCCAACATATTACGAACTTCGTCCGTCTTCACATCCTGGTCGAAACGAACGATATAGTTACGTCCACCGGTGAAGTCGATACCATTGTTCAAACCGATTGTTGACATAGAGATAGCTCCCAGCAGGATAATAACAGCAGGAATAATATAACCTACTTTACGGGCTCCGAGGAAGTTGATCTTCGGATTAGTCAACAGGTCTTTTGTAATTGAAGTTACAAATGTTACATTCTTCAGTTTATCTTTAGCCAGTAATGCTTCATAAACGATACGAGTCAGGAAGACTGCAGTAAGGAAAGAAGCGAACAGACCGATGATCATGGTAGTTGCGAAACCACGGATAGGACCTGTACCGAAATAGAACAATACGACACCGGTAATGATAGATGTTAAGTTTGAGTCGAAAATAGCAGAGAACGCATTGCTATAACCATCGGCAATAGCCTTGCCTAACGATTTACCAGCACGAAGTTCTTCTTTTGTACGTTCGTAGATCAACACGTTTGCATCGACCGCCATACCCAGCGTCAACACCATACCGGCGATACCCGGCAAAGTAAGTACTGCCTGGAAAGAAGCAAGGATACCCATTGTGAAGAAGATGTTCAATACCAGTGCACCGTCTGCAATCAGACCCGGGATAATTCCGTAGAATGCACACATATAAACCATCAACAGGATCAAAGCCAGCGCAAATGAGATAACACCTGAACTGATAGCTTCCTGACCCAGTGACGGACCGACAACGTCTTCCTGTACGATATGTACCGAAGCAGCCATCTTACCTGATTTCAATACGTTTGCCAAGTCCTTCGCTTCTTCCGGAGTGAAATGACCTGTGATAGAAGAACGTCCTCCGGTAATTTCATCGTTTACATTCGGAGCTGAATAAACCATATCATCCAAAACGATAGCGATAGATTTACCGATATTTTCTTTTGTCAGACGAGCCCATGATTTAGCTCCTTCTGCGTTCATGCTCATGCTAACCTGTTGTTCTGAACGACCTACCTGCTGAACGAAGTCAGCGTTAGCGTCAGTCACCACGTCACCACCTAAAGCAGGTGAACCGTCACGGTTAGTAACCTTGATAGCATATAATTCGAAATATTGTTCTTTTTCGTCGATTGCCTTAACACCCCATTTCAAAGAAAGGTTACGAGGCAATACATCTTTTACCTGCTTCATTGCAAGGTATTCGTTGATCTTAGGGATGTCTCTTACATTAGCCACACCCACAGAAGCGCCACGACCTAACTGACCGTTGTACTGGTTGATCTGCAATAAAGCAAACAACGGATGCTGTTTTGCAAACTCTTCCATCGACTGGTTAGCCTGAGCCTCCGGTTTATCCTTAGCGATCTGAGCCAACAGTGAATCAGCTTCGTTTGTATTTGCACTTTCATCA
Source organism: Parabacteroides timonensis (assembly GCF_900128505.1). Lineage (NCBI taxonomy): Bacteria > Pseudomonadati > Bacteroidota > Bacteroidia > Bacteroidales > Tannerellaceae > Parabacteroides > Parabacteroides timonensis. The sequence continues at coordinate 581,798 of NZ_LT669940.1, read as the reverse complement.
ACAGTAGCAGTTTCCGTTACAGTCGTATCAGCACCGTCAGTAGAAACAGTTTCTGTTTCAGTTGCAGAAGCTTCGTCATTATGTTCTTTCAATACTGTTGCCAGAATATTATCGGCAGCAACCAACTGCTGATACACTTCCGGTAACTGATAAGTTTCCCAGAATTCCAGGTTAGCGCTACCCTGCAACAATTTACGAACACGTTCCGGTTCTTTCACACCCGGAAGTTCCACCAGGATACGACCTGCTGTTTCCAGACGTTGAATGTTCGGAGAAACTACACCGAAACGGTCGATACGAGTACGTAATACGTTAAACGAGTTATCGATAGCACTTTTCAACTCATCTTTCAATACAGAAACAACCTGAGCATCTGTGCTCTGCGGAGTAATTTTATCTTTCAGTTCAAATGTACTGAATATGGCAGACAAACGTGCGCCACTGTCCAGGTTCTTGTACTCTTCTGCAAACAAGTCAATAAAGTCCTTCTGACTGGTTGCCTGACGAGCATAAGCTGAAGTTAAAGCTTTATTGAAGTTTTCATCCTGGTTATTGTTTGACAGCGAACGGATTACATCAGCCACATTCAACTCCAGAACGACGTTCATACCGCCTTTCAGGTCAAGTCCTAAACTAATTTCCATTTCACGGCACTGCTTGAGCGTATAGCCCAACCATACCTTCTGAGTAGATAATGAGTCTAAATAAAGACTCTCTTTCGACGGATCCCCTCCTGCATACTCAGCGGCTTTATTGTTGTAATATCTTGTTACAAATGAGAACGATAGATAGAACAAACATACAAGCGTAAGTAACACAGCGAAGACCTTTACAAATCCCTTGTTTTGCATTTGAATCTTGAGTTTATGTTATTACATTATTTATTTTCGTTTTTTCACAGGGTGCAAATATAGGCTTTTTTTTCTTTGTCATATAGCAATATGATTAATTATTTGTCACTCTCATAGTTAATTTCAAGTACAATTATATATCTTTGCCCATAAAAAAACACAGAATTCACCATGAAACATCTTTTATTATTCCTTTTATTCATTCCTTCTCTGCTTATAGCTCAAGAGGATCAGAAGTATTTAGCCGGTGCTGTAACTGAAGATGACGGCAAAGTTGTATTTTCCAAAGAGATAAGTATGCCCTCCCTTTCAAAGGATCAGATTTATGATATTATGTATTCGTGGGCACAACAATACTTCAGTGAAGACGGACGCCGCCTGGTTTATTCCGATAAAGACAAAGGCGATATCGCAGCCGTAGGTGAAGAATACCTTGTATTCCAAAGCACGGCATTATCGCTGGACCGTTCATTGATAAACTATCGCGTAACGATAGAATGTGAAAATAATTCAGCAAAGATCAAGATGACCGGCATCCGCTACGAATACAACGTATCCTATCAGCGTGAACCCGAAAAATATACTGCGGAAGAGTGGATCACAGACAAATTTGCATTGAACAAGAAAAAAGATAAACTGAACCGTGGTAACGGCAAATTCCGTCGTAAAACCATCGATTTAGCAGACGAAATGTTCAAGAGTGCAGATGCTGCCTTTGGCATCCAGCCGGCAGGTGTTGTCACTCCGGCTTATGCGGTAGCCCCTGTACAACAGCAAACAGCTCCGGCCACAGTTCCCGCACAACAGATAACTAAAGCGCCTGTCAACAACATCGAAGTATGCCAGGGACTGAGCGCATTCGAACCGGACAAAATCCCGTCGACACTGCTGAACATGTTGCCGGAAAGTAAGATGCAGGTAACTCCCGGCGATAATGAAAGTCTGGTAGAACATTATGCCACCTGGAAAGAGATGGGTAAAATGTTTGGAAAGAATATTGCATCTATCTCTATCAGCCCGGATAGCGAAGTATATAAAGCTATTAAAGACAACGATTTCTATACAATTTCTTTCACCAAACAGGATGAACCGGAAACCTGGTTTATGATTCAGTGTGTCAAACAAGGGGAATCAACCGAAGGGACACAAAAAATCATTATCGGTGAAATCATTAACGTATGGATCAGATAATCATGAAAACGACAAAAAACATACTGTTGCTGTTGATCTTGATGTGTCCCTTGCTGGCGATAGCCCAGGGGCACAAAGGTTCTGTAGAATCATGCGCTCCCATGAAAGAAGGGAAAGTTTGCTATAGTGATGAAGTCGATGCAGAAGGGATGAAAAAAGGCGAATTGTTCAATGCCATCGACAAGTGGGCCAGAAAAAATTACGGTAAGGATGTATTCCTGTCGAGCGTAACGTCCAGTAAGTCGAAAGGAACAATCAATGTAAATTCAAAGGTGGAGTTACTTCTGAACGACACAGACAAAACGATCGTCAAATATAAAATGAGAATATACTGTTATGATGAAAAGTATAACATCGAACTGACGGATATCTCTTACCAGTACGATCCGAAAAACGAGAAGAAGTTCAAAACCTATCCTGCAGAGAATGTCATAGCCAACAACGGCAAGTCAAACACTATTTCTGTTATTAAAGACCCTCTGTTATTCTGCAATGCCACTTTCTTTTTTGCAGAAAATCTGTTCGGAGATGTATTTGACGCAACACAAGAGGACTAAGATTATTATGCTATATAATATAATGTAAGGGGATACCTGTAAAGGTGTCTCCTTTTTTAGTCTTCCATTGTCAGATAACACCACAAAGGATAGTGGTCTGAATAACGAATCTTATCAACGGTACAATTCACAGACTTCATATTCGGAGAATGCAGAATATTATCTATACGAAACAAGAACATATTCTGGTTATACGTAACCCCCATCCCCCTGCCCGATTCGGCAAATGAATCGACCAATGGACCTTGGATAGTCCGGTGGGCATATGAGATCGGTGTGTCATTGAAGTCGCCACAAACCAGGATATAATCGCCTTTGGCCTTTTCCACTTCAGCACCTACTGCATCGGCCTGTCTGGCCCGTATTTTGAAAGCTGGTCCTAGCTTCTGTTCCAAAGCACCTTTTATACCATCGAAAGTATCTGTCCCGATGTTTTTAATAAATGCAGTATAACGGCTTCGATCTTCCATCGTCAACTTAAATGATTCGAGGTGATTATTAATCAATGTCAACTTTTTTCCATTCACATTCAGCTCATGAACAGACGACCCATTAGATTCGCTCTCGTATTTTATCCTGCGTGAGTTCGAAATAGGATATTTAGAGAATACCGCAATGCCAAAATTCATATAACCGGACGAACTGATAGGAATTATCGAACGGTAGGGATACATATCGAACGCTTTATATAATTTTTGAGAAGTCAGAAACTTATCTGATCTACTGACGGCATATTCCTGCAAACAAACAATATCCGCTCCCGAATCGGCTATATATTGCACAATTTTATTAGGCGATTCTTTGGTATGATCCTTATAGGCAAACCCCATCACATTATAAGTCAGTACTTTCAGCGTATTCTCCTTCGGAATATCTTTGACATGGGTATGATAAGGAAAATACTTCTTTACCGGTCCCCAACAAATTAGAAAAGCACTTAACCCGATCAATAAGAAGCGCCATTCCCACAGGAACAACCAATAGAGAACAAAACAGAGATTCAAGACACATAAAATGGGAAACGCCAACCCCAGGTAAGAAAAAACAAGGGCTGTATCCGGAGACACACGATCTGAGTAAGCTGAAGCGACAAACAGCACAACAACCAAAACATTGGCCAGTACGAACAATGATTTGAATAATAGTCCTAGTGTTTTCAGGCCTTCACTCATTTTTTGCTTGCATCAAATAATTGTCTTTTTTCATCGGCAGAAAGGCTTTCATATCCGGAGCGTTTCAATTTATCCAGAATAGCGTCGAGATCGGCCGACTCCCGGTTCTTACGGGCATTATATTCGTAATCCGTTTCAGCACGTTTATACGTCACTTTCATCTTCGGCTTTCTTTTTCCCAGGTTCACCACCCAGTCCAACAAACGATTCATCGGAGCAGTCAGGTCTTTTCCTTCCTTAATACGCATTGCAAACCAGATCCCGAATAAAGCCCCGCCAATATGAGCGATATGCCCACCGGCATTATCGGATGTAATAGCCAACAAATCGATCACAAAGGTAAACAGGGCTAAATACATCAGTTTGATACGCCCTATGAGGAATAAATTAATCTCCAAATCTTTCCGGTAAAATGAAACGGCAAAAACAATTGCCATTACCGAAGCGGAAGCTCCCATCAGATAACTGGAAGATGCTACCGTCTGGAAATATGGGAAAATATTATAGGCCAGCATAAACAGAACCGCACCTGCAATACCACCCAACAGATACAATCCTCCCAACTGTCGTTCGCTGAAGAAATTCAAAAACAGTCCTCCAAACCAATATAACCACAACATATTAAATAAAATATGCAGAAAGTCAAAATGGGTGAACATATAAGTAATAACCGTCCAGGGGCGGTATAATAGCAACTCAGGCGATGAAGGCATCTGCAAATATTGCAAAAAAGATATTCCGGGGATATTGAAGAGAAGAAAAATCACCCCCATCAGCCGGATCAGGATAAAAAGCCCTACATTTATATAAATGAGCTTTGCCAATATATTTCCTGCCCGGAACGTACTCTTCAGATTAGTAAAAATACCGTCCATTGCCTGCATCTTTCTTTTTCCAGTAGCGAACCAAAAAATAACCGAACAGCATACCGCCTAAATGGGCAAAGTGAGCCACTGTGTCCCCTCCAAAACTGGAAACACCCATAAAAAGTTCAGCCAACCCGTAAAATATAACAAAATATTTAGCCTTTATAGGTATCGGTATGAACATCAGGAATAACGGCACATTCGGAAATAGCATGGCAAATGCCAGCAAGATACCGAACACAGACCCTGAAGCTCCGATCGTAATCATCATATTCAACGACGGATCCATCTTTACCAGTTCGAAAAGCGTCAGACCGTTGGCACTGGCAAAAGACTGGACAGAATAAGCCCAAACCAACTCCTGCACAATACCGGCTCCAATACCTGTCACCAGATAAAAGGTAAGGAAGCGCTTCGGCCCCCAGACATTTTCAAGGACACGTCCGAACATATATACCCCGAACATATTAAAGAAAACATGTCCGAAAGAACGCGTATCATGCATAAACATGTAAGAAACAAACTGAAACGGATAAAAATCCTTTACACCCGGAAAGTGCAAACCTAAAATCTGCACCAGGTCGATCCCCATCTTCGGCAACGCCAGACTGGCTACCCAAAAAAGAAGGTTAATAATGATAAGGTTTTTTGTAACCGGTGGTATACTATTCAAGAACCCCGAGCCATTTTGATTCATCATATACATATCAATTTGCGGCAAAGGTAAATATATTTTGATTGTTTTTCCGCCAAATAGTACTAAAACATAGTAAATCAATAAAAAAAACAATGTTTTCCTTTGCAGAATATTAAATAAAAACTACATTTGGACCGACTTTTAGGCTATCGCAAGAATTGTTTAACATATTAATTATCAAACCATCATGAACAAAACAGAATTTATCTCAGCTGTATCGGAAAAATCCGGTTTAAGTAAGGCTGATGCGAAGAAAGCTGTCGAAGCTTTTGTAGAAACAGTATCTCAAGAATTAAAGGCTGGTGGCAAAGTAGCCCTTTTAGGTTTTGGATCTTTCTCTGTCGCAGAAAAAGCAGCTCGTAAAGGAGTTAACCCGAAGACAAAACAACCAATCGAAATTGCAGCCCGCAAAGCAGTTAAATTTAAAGCAGGTGCAGAGCTGAACGACAAGATAAAATAAGAACTGATAAAAAATAATTCCAGAGAACATCACTGCCCCCTGGAACCCACACTAGTATTAATATTAAACTTACCTGATTTACAGGTGAGTATCTTATTTCGAATTAATGATGACGGGGAATCATATTTCCCGTCATTTATTTTATACAAAGATGCTGCTTTTCAGTCTATTATCCTTGCTTTTTTGGTTCTGATATCACACTCGCCAACCTCGGCGCGCCACCTTGTAAACAACAATCCTTACGAATGTTTCATTTTTCAGAACAAAAAACCGCCTATCACTGAATCGTTTTCACACAGCGAGTATGAACCCAGAAATAACCACTATCGTCTTTACCTGCCCGACCTGACCAAAAGCCATAGTTTGACGGCACTATTCGATAAGCATTACTATCATTGGTCGTTGCTGTCCAGGTATCCAGATTTATTTTAGTGAAACTATCGGGCCATACAAGAGATGTTGCTCCATTATTTGAACCCTCAACTAAGTTTGCATCGGCTGTAGAACCGTTTAAAGCAAAGATCAGATACGCTTCAGAAAGAGTAGGCAATCTCCAACCACCACCACCGTCTGTTCTATTTGCACATGCAGCACTCGCCGTAGTCCAATTAGCAGTTTCGGAATCACCATTGTAGGTATTTGTATTAGACACTAAAAACTTCGGTGCAACTTTATTATCTGTAGCAACAGTAGAGAGAGCCGATGAATTTACGCCCAAACTACCCTCCCTGGAAGTAACTAAAACACCAACATTTCCGCTACTACTATATTCTTTGATATTTGGGTATTTGGTTCCAGAAGAAGGGTCTGTATACACGCACCTTGTAACGTTATAATCTGATGCCGCCGCCCCATCTGGATAATTATCCGGGAAAACAAATGGTATCATTATATACTCAGAGCCCTTCTTTGTTGTCGTCCAATAATTAGATCCGGAATGCCAACCTTCCATATTGGTTTGTTTATTGGAATTATCAATCACTCCCCCTAGTGCTTCTCTAAAAATTATCGATGTAGCCATTTCCCCCAAAGTTGGTATTCTCCATCCTGCTCCTATCCCTTCGCATAATGTCTTTGCTTCACTAAAAGGCATATATTTAGGTTCTCCTTTTTCATTTAGAATACGTAAAGGATTCACATGAAAAAGAGGATTAGCTCCCGTTTCACTGGTATATGAATTCGTTTCTGAAAATACCTGCAAATCTATTGTTCGATAAAACGGATAATATACATCGGAGCTGGGTGTTGGCTTTGTATGCATCGAGTTCTCAAATGTAACTCTGATTGTACCACTTTTTCCTGCTTTCCATTGACCGGTTCTAACTCGTACAAAGAAAGTATCGGTAGTCGAAATAAGATCTTTACTGGACTCAAATCTTGCCAAATACCCAGTGTTATCCTGACCTTGATATATATCACCACCTGAAAATATTTCATTGTCAGGACTATCACTTATTATTTCTACATTTGTTATTATCCAATTGACATTGACTCTTAACGGTAAATAATTATCCAACCCTAAAGGTAATCTATAACTATTCGATGTACTTCCTACCGGATAGTTATATATGTGAAACAGCAAATTCCCCTGATTAATCGGACATATCACCTGCCCCCCAAATACGTTGCCTGCAGCATCATACAATCTAAACTTTAAATGTTCCTGGCGCCATGAATCCGTACCGGCCCGTGGTAAGAGAGTGATTGCCTGCACTCCATTTTGTAACGAATACAAGGCTCCTTCCGTTACAGTACCTGTAGCGGGGGGAGCTTCTATTGCTGGAGCAATGGATGCATACTGTATTGCAGCGGTAGAGCCTGTTGCGGTACGGTCCCGACTAACCTTTACTCCGGCAGAGGTCCACATAACGTACATTGTCTGCGCCACAAGATCTCCATTATCATTATTCATTGGGAAAAACAAACCATTAGGCAGTTCGTTTCCGTAAACGTCCACAAACTTGATTAGCTCCCGTTTCTCAATATATTGTTTAATAGGTATCGTACGTGTCAAACGTCCGGCTGTCAGTGTTATTGTAGCAGTACGGCTTGTTACTCCGAGATCTCCCCAATAATAGGGAATATTCAAAAGCATTTCATCATCTTTATTTGCATCTCCGGATGCTTCAGCCGTTCCATTTGTAAAATTCAACCACCCCTTTCCCTCAGTTATAGTAGCTTTCCATCCTCCCGGACTATCGGTAAATACATCTATTTTATAAGCTGCATCTTCATATTGCCACACATTTACTTCCGACTGGCTTACCCCGAGCATATACTGTCCGTTATAAACAATGTCCGATATCTTGTCACGATCATAAGCAATTAACCGCACATCCAGATTGGTCATCGTTCGATACGACTCTATAGCCTCATCTCTAGTCAGATAACCAACACCGAAAGCTTTTTCGATATTGATTGTATATTTGTAATTTCGCTTTAACGGCATATAGTTGGCAGTCTCGGATTTCAGGAAATCTACCCGGTAATAATAAGATGTATTATCACCCTCCATTTTTCCTTTTACAATCAGGCAAACTGCATCCTTACGGCTTTCCGCACCATCATTAGGACTACCATCCGAATTACTGGCTGCATCTACAGCCGCCATAGCTTCATAAGTATAAATTTCCCCCAGATAACTTGTCGCTCCATTGACTGAATAAGTATAAGGTGACCCGGTTCTATCACTATTCCCCGGAATCATCGGATCATCCGGTACCGGATCACTTAACAACCCTGTTTCCGAATCCCAGGCAGGAGCAATATATCCGACTGTATTATAATTAGCCAGATATACATTCTCCACTGTAAAATTCGAAGCCTTGTTATTAATGTCAATACGGGCGAGCATACGAACCAGGTTGATGTTGGTTATAGGCTCCATCTCTGGATAAATTTTCGACACTTCTTTCTCTGCATACATAGGGATCGGGGTATAACCAGAGGAGCTGGAACCGTTAGCCGGCCATGCCACAGTAGAAGAGTGTGTCAGTTTCGGCATTATTTCAGCCTTTGTCTTCCCTATATCTGCATCCTGGATAATCGAAGAAAGCGATCGATTCGCTACCATTACAATACGTGCCTTGCCGCTGGTACGGGGTAGTTCCGCTGAAAAAGTCACCGTAGAAGGATTTTTGCTCAAATCCTGTGTAACATTTGTCGCCACCACCCGCGCCAGAAGAACCTCTGGACTTTGCGCAACATTGAATACAAGAATATCGACTGTTTTCACTTCGTCTTCCTTGTTGTTCGTACCCTCCATCGTTCGGGTAGACACAGACGGGATACTGACATCAGGAACCGTTAAGGTAAAGCTAACCGTATTTCCTGTTTGACGGGGTCCGACACTATACTCATCCGAACAACCCATAAAGCCGATCATCACCAGCAATATAAGTGATAAGATATTGAATCCGGATGTTGAATGTATATATTTCATTATTCTGTTTCCTTTCTTAAAAAATATTCTCTACTAGTAAAGTCCAGGCACTACAATCGTCAGAGGCGGATTGTTACCGTTTGTATTCTTCAGGGTGAGAGTAGCCGTTTTACCGGTTGGAGCATTGGTTTTGTAATAATAATAAAGCGCATCGCCATTACCTCCGCTCACACCCACCATCGTCTCCCTATTCATTAGTATACCGTCCGGATCGGATACATCAGTCACCTTCCAGGTCCACGCGCCAGGCTCTCCTGCACTCGAATTACCCGCATATCCCGAAGTAAAAACGAGTTTATAGCGAGGCACCGTCCCTGAAACTCCGGAATCGTCAAGTACTCTTGAAACTGTCATCCAGTCAGTCGCCCCACGGTATTGTTTGATTCTCATTTGTTGTATCAAATTACCAGCCTTGATATTGAAAAAAACATCCCGGCTATCGCCTGTGCCGTTATAAGAATCCACATTAATCTCAAGTTTGTAAGTGTATACACCAGACGAAATTGTCGCATTAGGCCTGTAAACCCTAGCCCAACCGAGTTCCAGATATGAATCATTTCCTTCGGGATTGGCAATACTACTCAGGAACACGCCTGCAGGATAGCCTGTATTCGGGTCCGTATCCAGTTTATAGTTTGTTTCTACATTTACAAAGACTTGTGCACTATTATTTGCCAGTTCGATCAATTTATATTCAACATTCAGATAATACTGCTTATCAAAGATCACATCCACCGGATTCGTATCCCACGGTAAAGATTGAGCAGTTATCTCGAATATCTTATCGGATAGGGTTATATTATAGTTTATATATTCTCCCGATTTCCACGTATGTGCACTGGCAGCAACAACTTCCCGGAGATTAAATTCGTTAGTTCCCCAATTGGTCGTTATAACGATTTTGGCAGCCGAAGAGAAATTGTCTGTCGGTAGCATGAGAAACGTATCCCCGATCTTAGCAACAGTACCCGTCACCGTATTACCGGAAGTAATCGTAGAAGTAACAGTACCTGTTGTAACATCACCCCAGGAAAATGCCGGTTTAGCAGAAGAAGAAACCGCAGGAATTTCTGTGACGACAAGCTTCCCGCTTTTCCCTATATCCTGAAATTCTATTTTATTTATAGTCACGACATCCGGAGCCGGGGCCACCTTCTTGAAGGTAAAAGAGACCTTCGTCAGGGTATGGTAGAAATGTATACTTACCGGACTTTTCCAGGCCAACGGTTCTGATACAGCAGTCAGCACATCCACATGATTGGCAGCATTGGTATTTACCGTATAGTTCAAACTTAACCGTCCAGCTGCGAAACTCGCAGTAGGCGTATAGCTACCATCACAAGGATACCACGAAAAGAACTTCAGTCGATCGGTTGCTTCATCAGGCCAGTACCGGATCGGTGACAATGAAGCGGTATAGTCACCGTTCACTTTTGCTTTGGCATCTTCAAAGTAAATCTGTTCACTCGATGATGCGGGTATTCTCGAAGCATAAATACCAAAATTCAGTCCCAGCAGGTCTGCATCCGAATCAATAGCCGTACCTTTGGTTACACTGGTCCCCTCCGTCACGATCGAACGCACGACTATCTGTTCCGTATCCATACCGCCGCCTATCATCTTCTCACAAGAAGAGAGGGCAGCCGCAAGAATGACAGCTGTCACTGTATATTTTATCTTATTTATATAAATCCCAAATTTCATCATCCATTATTTGCGTATGCCCGCCGAAGGGATCACAGCTTTATATCTAAATCGATGTCTTGTCTTGTACCCCAGTTTTCAACGGAGACCTGATGTATGTCAATCTCAAAGACTTCCCCTACATAGGCCGTTATTACATATACATTATTTCTTCGGATTTCAGTAAAAGACACAGCTTCTACATCCTCCGAAGTTCTTTGGGTGACCGTTTCTATCGGTCTTTTATCCATACCGACAGACAAAGTCGCTTTTTTAAAGTTCGCCATACTAATAGCCAACCTGTCAGTATAGTTTGAACGGAAGATACGTTCAGCTGTATAGAACGAACAGAGTAACTGTTGGTTCTTTGCACCGGTAGCAGAAGAATACTGCCAGGTTGTATCCTTTGTTGCAGTCCATGTCTGATCGACTAAAACACCATCAGCTACACTGCCCATAACCTTGCCGTAATTCTTCGATGCAGTGGCGTTACCACGCGTACCGTTGGATACGTTCCCCATCACAAAATAGCTGTTATAGGAAAGGTTATACAAGGTAACGCTACTGGCCTCCGCGTCAGCAGTTTGTTTAAAATATCCGATTTCATGCTCAGAATCTTTCCGGACTCCCAGATAGACATCCACCCTCGCTACGGCACGTTCGACCACCATCTTCACTGTTTCTGTATAGCCGTTAGCAACAGCTACATCCCGGATTACTCCAACCATAGGCATACCTGTAGTAGCAACAATCTCCTGACCGCTGTTGTTCAGAATCCGGGCAATATCATACGTTACATTCTCTAAGGTAGTCATGTCGTCAATGAGATCGAGTTGTCCCGTCAGCTCAGCCGGCTCATTGATGATCACTACCACAACCTTGTCATCGTTGGGAGTGACCTCTACCTCTTTTACTTTTATATCTGTCGCTGTTTCCGGCGACAGAACTTCTGAAAAAATATTTTTATCCAATTTCACTGTAGCCAACGACGCATCGTCGAATATGATAAATCGGATAGTTTTTATTAATTCCTGTCGGTCTTTATCCGTATCATCATCTAGGTAGACCCATAAAGACGCACGGGTAGCTAGTGGAGAAATAATCTCTTTTTCGCCACACGAGACCAAAGTCATGGCAAGAACAAAAAAAACTATATATAATAGTCTATATCGCATTTCATTTTATTTCACATTATTCAATCTCTATATCATGAAGCCAATATATCCAGTCGGCAATCTGAAGACCGATCGACAGAAAAGCATTTCCGCTTCCAGGATCTTTTTCAGTCACGCAGAAAATAAGGTTCCACTCCCCTTCACGGTCCAGATATTCTTGGAAAGGCAGGGCTGTACCGTCATGCCTGTTGATAGGCTTGGTATACAACAATAGAGTCAGTAAATTATAGCTCCATACTTCGTTAAGTGTTTTCGTATCGCGTACAATAATCTTATAATCGAGTCCTTCCCTATTCAATAACCGAAGGGTATTCAGGTGGGCAGATACAAGAATGTCACTAGTCTCTCCTCTGTTGAGATAGTAAGGTGAATAAGTTACCGGATGAGTTACATCCAACGGTTCGTTCTCCCATGAATAGGTGCCGCTTTCCGGTGTAACAATTTCAAAGGTATACGGAGGAATTTCAGTAGCTGGAGCCGCTCCGTTCAAACTAACCAGCATGATATTAAACCGATTGGTAATGCGCATCAGGTTCACCTGATACACTTTATGGTCGGCGTTTTCCGGGGAATAGTCTATTTCCAGGGCTTCGCCTAAATAAAGATGAGGGAATTCGAAGTTCACCTCGTCCGACCTGCGTTCCAGGGCAAACATAAATTGTTGAAGTGTTGTAACTCCCGGAACCACATCTTGTCCGAGATAATCGGAAACACGAAAATTATCGGACAACCCTCCGAGAGTAAGCACCTTGTACTTCCCGTATGCAAGATCGTCTGCCAACGGCATTCTGTTACCATCGACTAATCCGGCAGCTTCGGTACGTTTGGTGAATAATAGTTTATCATTGCTGTCGAACACGAATACGTCTACCGATTTCACCTGTGGACTAAACGAGTCCGCATATTCCATATTATGATCGAATACGAATTTCAACCACAGCTCGCAACGGGGCATATCCTCAAAGATCGAGGTACACGAAGCCGGTACAAGGAATATGATAAGCAAGAACAACTGTTTGATATTTCCGAACATATTTTTTTGTTTATTCTTTTAGCTATGACACCCCGAAGGCTGACTACTTAAAAAACGGAAAGAACCAGGCAGGTAATCCCCTACCTGGTTACTTTATTTGAGAGTTTTATTAGATATCAAAATCTGTAGTCCAGAAAATCCATGGACCTACCTCTATTTCGAAATCCAGATAAGCACTATCCTGGTCAATATCTTCTTCCGGATCTGGATCTTCAGGACCACCACCAGGATACCATGGCGTACCTTTACCTCTGACATTCTTCAGAGTCAAGTTATACCAGTTATTACGGGCTACACCGTATTTACCAAAAGCCATATTAGGAAGTTCTGAATTATCATGCCGAATCTCGTAGTAGTAATAATTAAGACTACCTTGATACCACCAAAGACAATCGTCTATTTTGGTAATTTCACCACCATCCTCAATATCTACCAGCTGCTCTTTAGTGAGTGCACTAAGATCAGAAGTACTGATAGCATTATTTGCCTTATTTACCTCTACCAAAAATTTATCAGTTGCCGCAATAAGTAAATCACCCATAGCTGACTGCGCTACTTTAGCAGCATCATAAGCTGTTTTTAGAGACGCAAGGTCATAAGCTTGACCATTATAATAGAACCAATCGTCTCCCAAAGTAAAATCTTTAGGACAGTACTTTCCTTTAATAACTACACGTGTAGCTGCTCCAAATTTTTGTGCATCCGCAGCCATCGTATTCTCAATACAATAATCCGCTTTAGTACTCCCCTTCCATAGTGCATCAACCGGAACAGGATCTGAATCAGAAACTTTGTTTAAAATAATTCCTGTTTCCTGATCAGGTAAACTGTAGTTAGGATCTTCTGTATAGAAGTTCTGACCATCATAAAAAGTTCCCGTATGACCGCCGGTTATATCACTCTTCTTAGCATAAGGGAAAAATGTACTGTTACGATAATCAAGTATCCACTTTCCAAACTCAAACTCTGCACCCGATGGGTGCACCGTAATATTTTCTTTAACAGCATTTACAACCATTTTAGACGCTAGGCGTTCAATTTTAAGGGTTGCTTTATTCCCAGGGGCACTCGCCGCAGCTTTAGCTTCTGCGTCTGTTTTATATGTACCCTGAGGATCAACCTTTATAACATTAGTGGTTACATCAAGCAAACCATCATCCGGCCATCCCGATTCATAGGTACCTACATTAATCATCGTAAAGTATTGACCAATGCCAGTAGTAGGGTTCACTGATGCCATGATCTCTCCGACAAGAGCATCAGGAGTCTGACTGCTGGTAAGAGCATCTAAAACAATTGCTTCATTGAAATCATTATAAGTCGTTGTTGAACCTAAGGAAGCGAGTCTACCTTCCATTTTAGTTCCCGGATTAGCAACTACAAGCAAAAATTTGGTGTCTGGATTTACTTTAAGAGCTTCAGTTGTGTTTTCACCAGAAAGTCTAGTATAATAATTCGTTGCATTAGCATGTTTGATTAATTTCTTGGTTACATCAAACGTCAATACATAGAACTCTCTAATATCACCTTCTTCTTTCTCAGCAGGTTTCTCTATTGAAGCACGTGACTTTAGATCTGGATACGTTACATTTAACGACATATAAGCCGTCCCCGAAGGATCCGTGCCAGTATCAGGCCCTTCTCCTTCAACGTTGTCTGAACAACTTGCCATTGTGGCTATAGCCAGTAATACGGCAAAAATAGATTTGATTCTCATTCTGAATAAATTTTAATTATGATTGTTAGATAAATTTTAATTATAACTATGATAATAAAGAAGTTTAGCATCTACTATACCCGATATTTCTTTTATACTGAGTAAATGAAAAGTTATTTAAAAAAGTAAACAACCGAAAGTGCAAGTTTCGTCACACCAAAATAATCTCTGTCTTTTTGAATTTTGTCGCCACATGCTGTACATGGATATTTATCCTGGTTCAGATGGGCCCAACCGACCCCTACCACCGCTTCCATGCTCCAACGGTTACTCAACAACCACTGATAACCATACGAAAGCCCGGCTCCGTAAAGAGTTCCCTGGTAACGGCTCTTTTCCATATTGTCACTCAGGAATTTTATTCCACCTACATTGTAGTCTCCGTAGTGTCCATGAATTCCCAGAAAATGTCCCACGAATTTCTCACAAGTCCAATACCGTAATTCAGGTTGTACCAGCCAATGACGCAGACGCATAGCATCGCTATCATCTCCAAATTTCCAAGGATTATAGTTTGCGGAAACGTCCAACGTCCATTTTTTACTCAAGCCCAATTCAACTCCCAGGTTCATGGTGGTAGTCAAATCATAGAGCAAGTTAGACTTTACAGCCACTTTTTGGCTGAAAGCACTTGTCACCGTAAATATCAGGAAAATGAAAAGTAAAAAAACGGTCCTCATGCAATCCCAATTAATGAGCCAATATTAAAACTTCGCATCTTCATGTCTGACGTATTAAGCCCAGTCGTTACTATTAAAATATTAACCATCCAATTCTCAATTATAAAATTCATAAAATACTATTCCTACAGTTTTCATAACCTTTTGTTATCCCAAATGAAGTTATGTTATAATCCCAGTGTCGTCAGGCTCTTACTCTACGAAATCAACCGAATCTAAAGTTATATTCCATTACTTACAACCCAAGCCCAATTTGGTGTAACTTAAAGTCTATAATTTATCCCAAAAACACTCTTTTTATAATATCACAAAGATCGATAATGTCAAATAAATCATTGCGCCATGACTGTTTCTGATATCATACGCACACGACACGGCGTGCTACCCATTTCACAACAAAGCCTGTTGGCTTTTTCGTTTTTCGAAACTCCCTGCTTGCTTACCTTTTTTACACATACTATCCGAACACAAAACAAAATCCCGTCTGCAAAAACACAAATAAACCCCAGCAAAAAAGAATATAGTAAAGCCCATGCTAACTGTTAATTCAAAACAGCTATACGAAGGTTTTTAGAAAATAATCATGTACCTTTGCACACAAAATAAAATCCGATATATAAGAAGTAAGAATATGGTTATTGAACAGCAGATCACCGGTGCAATCATTGCCGGCATAAAAGAACTGTACGGAGCAGATGTTGCAGCCGGTCAGATACAGTTGCAAAAGACAAAGAAAGAGTTTAAAGGACATCTTACCCTGGTTGTGTTCCCTTTCCTTCGCGCATCGAAGAAATCACCGGAACAGACTGCACAGGAAATCGGCGAATACCTGCAGAAAAATGAACCGGCCGTATCTGAATTCAATGTGATCAAAGGTTTCCTGAACCTGACAGTTGCCGGTCCTTACTGGATTGATCTGTTGAATACGGTCAACGTACAACCATCCTACGGGATCATTCCTGTCACAGATCAATCCCCTCTGGTGATGATCGAATATTCTTCCCCCAATACAAACAAACCTTTGCATTTAGGACACGTACGTAACAACCTGCTTGGTTACAGTTTGTCTGAAATCATGAAGGCCAACGGAAACAAAGTGGTTAAAACCAATATCGTAAACGACCGCGGTATCCATATTTGTAAATCGATGCTTGCCTGGCAGAAATGGGGTAACGGCGTTACACCCGAATCATCCGGCAAAAAAGGGGATCACCTGATCGGCGATTTCTATGTACTGTTCGACAAACACTACAAACAGGAATTAA
This sequence comes from Parabacteroides timonensis, assembly GCF_900128505.1. Lineage (NCBI taxonomy): Bacteria > Pseudomonadati > Bacteroidota > Bacteroidia > Bacteroidales > Tannerellaceae > Parabacteroides > Parabacteroides timonensis. The sequence continues at coordinate 565,009 of NZ_LT669940.1, read as the reverse complement.
AAGAGTTGGAAGCTAAAGGTCTGACAAAAGAAGAAGCAGAAGCCCAGTCTTCACTCATGGCCGAAGCCCGCGAAATGCTTCGCAAATGGGAAGCCGGAGATACAGAAGTTCGTGCTTTGTGGGAAAAGATGAACAACTGGGTATATGCCGGTTTCGATGAAACCTACAAGATGATGGGCGTAGACTTCGACAAGATCTATTACGAATCTCAAACCTATCTGGAAGGAAAAGGTAAAGTAATGGAAGGACTTGAAAAAGGGATCTTCTATCGCCGCGAAGACGGTTCTGTATGGGCCGACCTGACCAAAGACGGACTCGATGAGAAACTATTGCTCCGTGCCGATGGTACTTCCGTTTATATGACACAGGACATCGGTACTGCCAAACTGCGTTTTGACGATTACCCGATCAACAAAATGATCTACGTGGTTGGAAATGAACAAAATTACCATTTTCAGGTACTTTCTATCCTGCTCGATAAACTGGGCTTCGAATTCGGGAAAGGTCTGGTACACTTCTCTTACGGTATGGTAGAACTGCCGGAAGGAAAGATGAAGAGTCGTGAAGGTACTGTTGTCGATGCCGATGACCTGATGGAAGAAATGATCAGCACTGCCCACGAAATATCACAGGAATTAGGCAAATTAGACGAAATGACTCCGGAAGAAGCCGCCAATATTTCCCGCGTTGTCGGTTTAGGTTCCCTGAAATACTTCATCCTGAAAGTCGATCCGCGTAAAAATATGACCTTCAATCCGAAGGAATCGATCGACTTTAACGGTAACACCGGCCCATTCATCCAGTATACCTATGCCCGTATCTGTTCTGTTTTGCGTAAAGCGGCCGAACAAGGCATTGTCTTACCGGAACAATTACCGGCAAATACGCCTATATCAGAAAAAGAAGAAGGGTTGATCCAAATGATCGCAGACTATGCAGTAACAGTAAAAGAAGCCGGCAAAGAATACAGCCCGGCATACATTGCTAACTATATCTACGACCTGGTAAAAGAGTATAACCAATTCTACCACGACTTCTCCATCCTTCGCGAAGAGAATGCCGAGATCAAACAATTCCGTCTGGTATTATCTGCCAACGTCGCTAAAATAGTAAAATCCGGTATGTCGTTACTGGGTATCGAAGTTCCGGAAAGAATGTAAGAACAGAAATATCACTCATAAAAAAGGATCCTGCTGATTAACTCAACAGGATCCTTTTTTCTTATGTCTTTCTGATCTCTACCGATCAGGCCTTTTTCTTTGTAGTCCGTTTTTTCGTTGTCGCAGGTTTTTCTGCCGCCTCGGCAATGATCTTCATGCAATCTTCCAACGTCAGCTTTTCAGGATTAGTAACCGTCTTCGGAATACGGTAATTTGCCTTCTTATAAGTTATATAAGGGCCATAACGACCGTTCAATATTTCCAGATCAGGATCTTCATCGAACTTCTTCAGATAACGTTGTTCGTCTTTCTTACGTTTCTCATCGATCAATTCGATAGCCTCTTCTACTGTAATAGAAAGAGGATTCAGATCTTTCGGGATAGAGATAAATTTCCCGTCATGACGGATAAAAGGTCCGAAACGTCCTACTGCTGCAACCATTTCTTTTCCTTCATATTCGCCGATCGTACGAGGTAGGTCGAATAGCTTCAACGCTTCTTCCAACGTGATCGTTTCGATTGACTGACCTTTCATCAAAGTGGCAAACTGAGGCTTCGGAGCTTCTTTATCCTCCGTATGTGCCTGACCGATCTGCACAACCGGACCATAACGGCCGATCTTCACAAAGACAGGATTTCCACTTTTCGGATCGATACCCAACTCACGTTCTCCCACCTTATGGGCCGTTTTTATAGCAGCTGTTTCTTCCACGATCGGATGAAACATTTTATAGAACTTATCTATCGCATTTGTCCAGACCATTTCGCCATCTGCCACGGCATCAAACTCCTTCTCGACACTAGCCGTAAAGTTATAATCCAAAACAGAAGGGAAATATTCCATCAGGAAGTCATTAACTACCGCTCCGATATCCGTAGGCATTAACTTATTACGGTCTGCCCCCACTATCTCCTTCTTATCAGCCTCTTTGATCTTGCCTTTAGCCAACGAGATAACACTATAAGCACGTTCGGTCCCTTCTTTATCCCCTTTTACTACATACTCACGATTCTGGATCGTTTGAATCGTCGGAGCATAAGTAGAAGGACGTCCGATACCCAGTTCTTCCAAACGACGAACAAGGCTGGCTTCCGTATAACGCGGTGGACGTTGTGTAAAACGTTCCGTTGCCACGATATCATTCAAAGTCAAAACTTCATGCAATTTAACAGGAGGTAATAAACCATTCTCCTTATCCTGTTCTTTTTCATTATCATCATCGTAGCTTTCGCGATACACCTGAAGGAAACCATCAAAGGTGATCACTTCACCTACAGCCACAAATTTTTCTTTCTTATCATCGATACAAACAGAGATCGTTGTACGTTCCAGCTCAGCATCTGCCATCTGGGAAGCGATCGTCCGTTTACGAATCAATTCATATAATTTCTTTTCCTGCGCAGAGCCACTGATCTCTACATTACTTATATAAGTAGGACGGATAGCCTCGTGCGCTTCCTGTGCACCTTTACTTTTTGTATGGTACTGGCGGAACTTATGATACTTTTCTCCGTAAGTTTCCAGAATAGCTTCCTTAGCTGTTCCCAATGCCAGATCACTCAGGTTCACCGAGTCGGTACGCATATAGGTAATCAACCCGGACTCATACAGACGCTGAGCGATCATCATGGTCTGCGATACGGAATACCCCAATTTACGAGCCGCTTCCTGCTGCAGGGTAGATGTTGTAAAAGGAGGTGCCGGCGATTTTTTTACCGGTTTTTTTGTGATCTCATCGATAGTGAAAGAAGCAGTCTTGCAGGATTCCAGGAATTCCATAACATCCTTCTTATCCTTCAGACGTTTGTTTAATTCCGCTTTCAGGATAGTCGTTCCATCGGGAAGAGTGAAATTAGCAATGACACGATAAGCTGCCTCCGAAACGAAATCGTTGATCTCACGTTCGCGTTCAACAATAAGACGGACAGCTACCGACTGCACACGTCCGGCAGACAAAGCTGGTTTTACCTTTCTCCACAGGATAGGAGAAAGCTCGAAACCCACAATACGATCCAATACACGGCGAGCCTGCTGCGCATTCACCAGGTTGATATTGATATCACGCGGTGTTTCGATAGCATGCAAAATTGCATTCTTGGTAATTTCATGGAAAACAATACGTTTCGTATTTTCCGGCTTCAATCCCAAAACTTCATACAGATGCCAGGATATAGCTTCTCCTTCGCGGTCCTCATCGGATGCGAGCCATACCTGTTCGGCTGTCTTAGCTTCGGATTTCAATTCGGATACCAGCTTCTTCTTATCAGCCGGAATCACGTACTGCGGAGCATAATCGTGCTCGACATCAATACTAAAATCTTTTGTCTTCAAATCGCGGATGTGCCCGTAACTCGACATAACCTTAAAATCTTTCCCGAGGAACTTTTCGATGGTTTTTGCCTTGGCGGGTGACTCCACTATTACCAGATTCTTTTGCATAATCACTTTTCACTTTTTAGAAATCGAGTGCAAACATACATAAATAATTAACGTAACCGTACATCAGTAACAAAAAAACAGTTTTTTAAACCGTGATTATTATGTATATAACCTCTTCAGAATTATCTTTGTCTACAAAATATCGCATTATTTCAATATGGAAACAATCAGACAACTTATCAACGATAATAAAACAGACGAAGCATTGCGTTTGTTGGATGAATACATTAAAAAAAACGCTTCAGACGATGAAGCGTTTTACCTGCGAGGAAATGTATATCGCAAAATGGGGGATATACGCCAGGCACTAAACAACTATCTGTCAGCTATCGAGCTCAACCCTGACAGTCCAGCACAAACAGCATATAATGCCCAGATTAAAATATTAGATTTTTATAATAAAGATATGTATAATCACTGAAGTTGCTTACGCAACTCATTCAGTACCTGAATATCTTTCTCCCGGATCTTTCCATCACGAGCTGGTGGAAAGTTCAGGATAAGGATATTATCATTCTTCGTACACTGACGGTATAACCGGGCAAGTTCATCTACCGGTTTATACTTTTGGCCGGTCGTATTATAAAACCAGCGTTCGCTGATACAGATAGTAGACTCCCAGGGCATATAATACGCTTTTCCATCGTGTGAAAAGATTTTCGGTCCCACAAAGAGTAAGACAAGGATAAGAGTAGGAAAGTTACAAAAGTCTGTTTTATGGTAATAAAATTTATACCACAAAAATAATTATTCTTTCAGAGCCGAATTATCCAAATTTCGTTTTAAAGTTTGCATAATCCGGCTTTAAATCTATCAGAAGCGCCAGCCTACATTGAACTGAAGTACCCCATTACGAGATTTTTCATCAACTGTTGCTCCTATAAGAGAAGACATCTTATCTTTATTGATCGTATTAGCCAAACCTATATTATAATTCAGGGAAACAAGGAATCCCATAGGCGACTGGTAACCGGCACCGATAACAATAGCAAAATCGACAGTTTTAAATAAATCGCTACCTTCACTTGTCGAAACAGATGTACCCGATTGAGATGCTTTTATTTTTGAAGACACCTTAAAGCCCAACTGTGGTCCGGCAAATAAATTGAAGCCCTCATATACATATCCTTTAAACAGAACAGGAATATTCAGATAATCATTCTTTATTTTCATGGTCACACCACTATCTTTGCCTTTCGTTCCCTGCATCGAATAGAAAATCCCCGGTTCGATCGCAAAATGATCAGTCATCATCACTTCACCTGCCACCCCGATATTCAAACCTGGTTTCATACTACCATCAGAGTTTGTCATATTGGCAAAATTCAAACCTATTTTCGGAATAAAATGGAATTCTTGTGCACTTACCTGAAATGCAACGAATAAAAGTAAGAATAATAAGCTCTTTTTCATAACTACAAATTGTTTTAGATATTAAACACAAAATACTATCTCAATAAATTCAAACTATTTCACTCCCACAATGTCTGTCTTTACTCATAAACACAGACCAAAGATAAATACTAAAATGAATAAACAAATATTTTTACTTATTATATTATAGGGTTGTCAATAAATCGCTCCGGGAAAAGTTCTTTCAGATTTATTTCCAGAATCTTATCCCTGTCTTCACTTAGCGTATACACTTTACCTTTTATCAGATATAAATCAAAGGGAAGATGTAACACTGCCAATTTCTTACTGTTAAAATCAATCAGATATTGGGTCTTATTCTGACTGATGATAGAATATCCATCCCCTGTCAGATCCGTAAAAAACAACTCACCAGGCGAATAGGTGCGAATAATATTCATCTGTTCATCAACTTCAAAAACATCATACTGGTCATTATATACGAAACAAGAGGATGAATCAGACGGCATAATCTTACGGAAAGAGACACTATCCGGATTTATCGTATAAAAGAAGTTGCGCAAAAAACCTTGTAACTTACCATTGGCCTTTTCATCCCAGGGAGAGACCTCGATCTCCGTACTATCGGCCAATTGGCAAAAAGACATGCCGTCGTCAAATAATAGATATAATGTATTCCGGTCTTCTTTTATACAGGCATCCTCAATCTTGTCTTTCTTTTTCGTCAGTTGATTCAGGTAGATATTTTTACCGGTATTCTTGTCAAAACAGGCTATGAAAGGCCTTCCGATATTGACCGCCATCATCATCTTTTCGTATGCAGAAGAGCAATCCCGAAAATTTCCGCGGTAACCACAACCATAATTAATCATATACAGTCGGTCATCATAGGTAAACAACTCCGAATTTGAGGTTAATTCCTCAGGCAGAGGGTATCCCCATTTCATTTTCAATTGTTCATCCAAACAAAGCAACTGCGTCCGGTTGGCAAAATACAATAAGGAATCTTCTCTCAAAACGTTTGAGACCAACTCTACAACCGCATTTCCTCCGGTCGGCATTGTAACTACCCCAGTCAGAGCACCGGTCAATATGCCTAAAGCGCCTAATGCAACCGCTCCGGTATAATTAGTTGTCCCAGTCTTCATCGGATAACTCTTCCCTGTCCCATCGTTGATATTCACTAGATGCATCCCGTCGGAAACAATTAGCCTGGTCGAATCATTTATCATCCCATCATAATTCCAACCATATGTATGGGGTACTTCCCGAGTCCATAAAAGTGTTCCGGAGCTTGTATCGTAGCATTCTAGGTTTTTCGAAATTCCATTCTTGTAAGCCCAGATTTTGCTGTTTTGATGATCCAGTACATAAGGAAATATTTTCTTACTCCATTTTTCCTGTCCGGTCTGAATATCCAGGAAAGAACTTTTAATACCTTTCGAATTAAACAAAACGCCTTCAGAAAGTAAAACGCTCTGATCGCTCTGATAATTCATCTTCTTCCTCCACAACTCCGTTCCTTTCTGGAAATCAAAAAGAATCAACTCTCCTTTATTCTTATAAGACCGTTCGTTTTTCGTCAGGTGGGCTATCTCCACCATGAAAAAAGTGGCTGTTGTATCCATCTTATATTTCCGCACCTTGCCATCGAATTCAATACCATGTGCTATCAAATCTTTCCCCTCCATCGTTTGTCCTATCACCACCTCCTTCATATCCTGCCCATGAACGACAGTATAGAACATCAACAAACAAACGAATAAACTGAATGCTTTTTTCATATTGTCATTTCGCATATAAATCTTCAATTCTTAATTAATACCAGCATAAAAAATAAAACCAATCGTACCTATATAAACGTCACCCTATCGAAACTATTGCAAAAGAAATAAAGTTAAGCTCACTTTTTTAAAATATCCCTTCCGGTCATTCGTCACCGATAATAGATAGACTATCCAAGCAATTACAATTTTTATTTACAACAAACCGAATGAACGGAACAAGAAATGAATCAATCGTATGAAGACAATTTTATTATTTATCGCAACTATATTCTTAATGCTTCCCTCCCTATCTGCCCAGCAGGTAACAATGCGGGAAGATTCTACATTTGTTACTTCCTCTTCCTTTTTCCTGGATGAAGTGACTGTTACAGCTAAATCGGTTATAAATAAAGGAGATAAGTTATCGATATTACCTTCTGAAATTCAACGAAAAACGGCTACCGATGGAGTTGAGCTGTTGAATAAAATGCAACTATCCCGTATCATGGTAGACGTAATGTCCGGAGAAATAACTACACCAGGCAATGGAGAAGTACAGTTAAGGATTAACGGAATACTCGTCACTTATCCCGAAGTAGCTGCGCTGAACCCGGAAGATATTATCCGGATTGAATATCACGACAGTCCGGGTGTACGCTACGGAAATGCCGCAGTGGTAATCGATTATATAACACGCAAAAAAGAGTCGGGAGGCAGTATCCGTGGAGGTGCTTTCCACAGTATCGGAGGAGATCGTACCTCGATCGACGATATGCTGTCCGCCAATTATAATAACGGAAAATCAGAGTTCTCGGCAAACGTCCGTTTCATCCAGCGTAAAGGCGACTGGACACGAGAATACAACGAAAAGCTCCTGTTCCCCGATCATGAATTACAGCGAAAAGAAATTGGGGAACCTACCCTTTTCAATAAGAAAGTATTATATTCCAACTTAAACTACAGCCTGCAAGAAAAGGACAAATACATCTTCAATGCACAATTCCGGTATAGCTATAATGATTTCCCTGCCGGATACGAAGACCGCAAAAGTAAACTCTACTCTTCCGGATCAGATATACCGCTGTCTATTTACGATCATACGGTAGAAAAAAATCATATTCCAGCGTTGGATCTTTACTTTCAACGTACGCTAAAAAATGACCAATCACTAATCTTTAACCTCGTCGGCACTTATATAGAGACAAAAAACAACCGTATCTATCAGGAAATAAGAGAGAATATCCCCGAAACAGATATACTGTCCGAGATTTCCGGGAAAAAGTATTCGCTGATAGCGGAGGGTATTTACGAAAAGAGGATAGGAAAAAGTCAATTTACCGGAGGCGCGAAACATATCCAGTCATATACGGATAACCAATATACCGGAACGACAGTAACCGATGTAACCATGAATCAAAGCGAAAGTTTTGTCTATGGGGAATACCAACTGAAAACCGGTAAATGGAGTTATATGGCAAACCTTACCCTTTCCCGTTTCTACTACAGCCAACAGAATAATAAAAATGAGAAATATGCCCTGCAACCATCCCTGCGCGTCACTTACAATCCCAACCAGGATTTTGCATTTCGTTACAGTGCTGCATTAAAGAACAATACTCCCTCTATCGCCTACCTCAACGATGTGGAACAGCCCATCGACCTGTTACAGATACGCAGGGGAAATCCCGGATTGAAATCATTCCAAAGCATCAACCAATCTTTCAATGCTGGATACAACAAGTCATTTTTCGGGATAGATGCACTCGTGACTTATGATTATGAACATAAGCCGATCATGGAGTCCGTTCTTTACGAAAGCGGTAAGTTTATACGGACGTATGACAACCAGCAATCTTTCCAGGATCTCGCATTCGAAGTAGCCTTCCATATAAAGCCCTGGAAAGATCATATTAACCTGTCGGTTATACCTGGACTCAACCGCTACATCAGTCATGGCAACAACTATTTACATACCTACACAATGAAATCGCTTCGCGTCAATCTCGACTTTTCGTATCGTCACTGGATCGCCAACTTTGCCACCATTGTACCACCCAACAGATACGTTTACGGGGAACAATTGATGAAAGGAGACCTGATGCATACACTTATGGTCGGATACAAAATGCCAGCCTGGTCGGTAATGGCAGGATTATATAATCCTTTCATCCGTACATACAGATCGGAAAATGAGAACTGGTCAGCCCTCAATCCGGTAAAATCGGACATTCACAGTAACAATATGGCAAGAACGGTAGTGGTCAAATTCAACTTCAACCTGAATTTCGGCAAACAGTTAAAAAGCATTCGCAAAGCTGTTCAGAACATGGATAACGATCCGGGTATTATATCGGGGAATAAGGACTAAATAAAAAACGGAGCTGTTTCCTTTCGGTACAGCCCCGCTTTTTATTCTATAACATTTAATCCTTACTTCAACAAGCTGCAAGGACAAAGATTATCTTTTTCGATATCTTTGAAGTAGTTGTATGTACCGACTTTGATTTCAGCGCAAGCCGCTTCGTCAGCTACGATAATACCTTTCGGGTGCATCTGCAAAGCAGTGATTGTCCACATCTGGTTGATAGAACCTTCAACAGCCTGCTGCAAAGCGCGAGCCTTGTTATGGCCGTTTACCATGATCAATACTTCTTTGGCATCCAGTACAGTACCTACACCAACCGTTACAGAAGTCTTCGGAACCTTGTTTACATCGTTATCGAAGAAACGAGAGTTAGCGATGATCGTGTCGGTAGTGAGAGACTTTACACGAGTACGTGAAGACAAAGAAGAACCCGGTTCGTTGAATGCGATATGACCGTCAGGACCGATACCACCCAGGAACAGGTCTACACCACCTACCGCTTTCATCTTTGCTTCGTAAGCAGCACATTCGGCTTCCAGGTCAGGAGCGTTACCGTTCAGGATATTTACATTCTCCGGCTTGATGTCAACATGACTGAAGAAGTTGTTCCACATGAACGAATGATAGCTTTCCGGATGATCTTTCGGCAATCCTACATATTCATCCATGTTGAAAGTGATGATATTCTGGAAGGAGATAACACCCTGCTTGTTCAATTCGATCAAGTTCTTGTACATACCCAGAGGAGACGATCCGGTAGGCAATCCCAAAACAAAAGGTTTTTCAGCTGTCGGATTAGCTTTCTTAATCTTTGCAGCTACATAATTAGCAGCCCATTTCGAGAGTTGCTCATAATCTGGTTCAATAATTAGTCTCATAACGTTTGTCTTTTTTCAGTTGACAGTTGACAGTTGACAAGTGACAGATATAGTCACCCTCTTCCGCGAACCGGAACTGATTAGGTTATTAATAGTTTTTTTAGATCTACTCTTTTAACTGTCAACTGTCACTTGTCAACTGTCAACTCTTTCGCCATTGCTTCACCCAAGGCCCAGCATTCTTCATACTTATCGGCTTTCATACCCTGTTTTTGTTCAACAGGTGTACCTACGGTTTCCCATTTCATCTTTTCACCGAAAGCAGTCAGGCGCTTGACAGCGGCACCAGCCCAGGTAAAGGAGCCGAAATAGCCATACAAACGGTTTTTCACCTCACGCATTTCGATCTTACTCAACACGGCTTCCACTTCGGGGAACAGGCTGTTCGAATAAGTCGGGCTACCAATAATCAGACCTTTATATTTGAATACATCTTTCAGTATATAGGATGCAGGACTTTTGCTGACATTATGCAATACGATGTTTTTCACCCCATGAGCAGACAAAGACGAAGCGATCGCTTCCGCCATCTGTTCCGTATTACCATACATGCTGCCATAGATAACAACAACACCGTCTTCACCTTCATAGCGGCTCAAACGATCATATATTTCAATCGCCTTTTTTGCATATTTACGCCATACAGGGCCATGAGTCGAACAGATCGTTTCAATCTCTAATGCAGAAAGTTTCTGTAAAGCACGCTGCACCGGATTTCCATATTTACCGACAATATTGGAATAATAACGGATCATTTCTTCCCAATAATGATCTACATTCATTTCTTCATCGATCACACCGCCATCCAGCGTTCCGTATGTACCGAAAGCGTCGGCTGAGAATAACAGTTTATCTGTCGAATCGTAAGTCACCATCACTTCCGGCCAGTGCACCATCGGAGCCATGTAGAAAGAAAGCTGATGACGACCGATATTCAGCGTATCCCCTTCTTTTACTTCGTGAAGCCCGGTCGTAATCCCATGATATCCGTCCAACATACCGAATGTCTGCTTGTTTCCGATGATCTTCACATCCGGATATTGCTGGCGCAGCAGACGAATACTTCCGGCATGATCGGGTTCCATATGGTTCACGATCAGATAGTCGAGTGTACGACCATCCAGAGCATCCGCTATTTTTTTCAAAAATATATCAGAGTAGCAAACATCCACCGTATCAACCAATACAGTCTTTTCGTCCACAATCAAATATGAATTGTAGGAAACACCGTACGGCAGTGGCCACATATTTTCGAAGAGGGCCTTCTGACGGTCGTTAACTCCTACATAATATACCTTATCTGCTATTTCTTTTAATTTGTACATTACTTACTTTTTTATTTTTAATTCCTCATAATTATTCGGCTTTCTTGTCAATGCTCTCCAGACAAACCAACAACCGGCCAAAACAAAAGGAACACTGAGCCACTGTCCCATATTCAACATCATATTGTCTTCGAAAGCTTCCTGGTTATTCTTCAGGAACTCGATAAAAATACGCGAACCGAACACACAGATCATAAATACTCCGAAAATAAGGCCTTCCCGCTTCCATTCTTTTTTTATGAAGTAAAGCCACATACAGATCCCGAAGGTAACCAGATAGCATAAAGCCTCATATAACTGTGTCGGATGACTGGGTACCGTAAAGATCGGCTCTGCTCCCATCTTCCAGGCATGCAGATTTTCGATAAAACGGAATCCCCAGGGAAGATCGGTCGGATGACCGTATATCTCATGGTTCATCAGGTTACCCAGACGGATCATAGCCGCAACCAATCCGGTAGGGACAACCAATTTGTCGAATGTCCAAAGCATACTCTTATGCGTAATGCGTTTAGAATAAAAGTAGATGGCAATAACGATACCTAACGTACCGCCATGACTTGCCAGTCCTCCTTCCCAAACCTTGAAAATCTCAATCGGATTGGCCAGATAATATCCGGGATCATAAAAGAGGCAGTGTCCTAACCGGGCGCCGACCACAGTTCCTACCATGGTATAAATAAGCAGGGAATCGATCCATGCAGGAGGAAGTTTCTCATTTTTCCACATACGGCTCACAATGGTGTAACCAATCCAGAAACCGATAGCAAAAGCAAGTCCGTACCAGCGTATTTCGCGTGAACCTATGGAAAAGATGGCGGGGTCAGCCGTCCAGGTAATAAAGTCGAGCATATTTTTTATATTAAACTAGTCGTCTGATCAAGTCTTCTCTTTCGCCGCAGATCATATCGATCACCGGCAGTTCGATCATAGTGTAAGCACCCGGCTGCTGTTTGAAACTTGCACGGGCAACAGCTACCAGAATCTGGGCCGTAAGAGCCGGGTTGTTGATCTTCATATCGAATTCAACCAACTGGTTCTGCGTTTTGCCCGATACACCTTTGCGAACCAGGTTCACACCGTGTCCCATATCCAACAGGTTGTCTACACATTCCACCTGCATTACATGCGTTTCATCATGTGCGAAATAATCGTCGGCTTTGATAGCAGCAGCCACCTGCTTGAAATCGTAACCGTCTTTCACTTCGATATAAACCATACGGCGATGAACGCCTGTACCCATCGGGATTGTCATCGACAAAGCAGCTTTTACACCTTCGATCGCTTTTACGGCAACCGTATGTCCCATACTCATACCCGGGCCGAAGTTTGTATAAGTAATTCCTTTCGGAACCATTGCTTCCAATAAAGCGCGAACAACAGAGTCGCTACCCGGATCCCATCCGGCAGAAATAACAGCAACCGTATTATGTGCTTTGGCTACAGCATCCAACGAACGGCGCAGGTCTACGATACCTCCGTGGATATCAAAGCTATCTACCGTATTGATGCCTAATGAAAGAATTTCTTTTGCGTATGTCTCTACGCTACGGGTAGGAGTTGCAAGAACAGCAACATCTACTTTATCTAACTTAGTGATACTGTCAGTCACAGTATAAGCTTTCAGTTCGTCCGGTACGTCATTCGGATTACGACGTACAACACCTGCTACTTCAAAATCGGGAGCAGCTTCCAGGGCCTCTAACACATACTTTCCAATGTTGCCATATCCAACGATGGCGGCTCTAATTTTCTTCATACTTTAGTTTTTACTTTTCAACCAACCGCAAAGTTAATTATTTATGGCGAAAATCCATCCGAAGCTTATAAAGAAAAGTTACGAGGTGATAAATGGTATATAAAAATAAAGCTACCCCGACCCTAAAGCCGAGGTAACTTACTTTTTGTCTGTTTTCGCTCTTCACAGAGATCGAACAGAAGAACTTTATTTCATTACTTTAGTATTAATACTGACCGCTTGTTCGCCCGTCACGGGGTACTTGGTTCGATATCACCGCGCAGTCAATTTAAATTTATTGATTATAAATAGTTTCTTATTTTACGATTGCTTTGACAGCTGCTTCGCCTTCTACGGCTACTACAACTACACCCTGAGGAGCAGCGATCGTAGCGTTGTCAGAAGAAAGAACTGTGTTAGCGATTGTCTGACCAAGAACATTGCTGATAGTAACTTTCTTACCAGCTGCACCATTAATGATTACTGCACCTTCAGTAGCAACTACAGATACTTCAGAAGCATTGATTCCATCGTTAGCTGTTGGAGTACGAGTTTCATCGTCATTCATGTTGAATACATCAGCATTCTTGATATCTGCAACAACTACAACTACGCCATTCAACCATTTCAAATAGCCTGTTTCTACTTTTGATACAGCTTCACCACCATGCCAAGCCTTACGTCCGGTCTCGATAACGAATGAGCCTTTTTCCTGATCTACATAACGGAATGCGTACTTAGCAATGCTATGAGAATAGTCTTTACGATCCATCGGCAGTTTGTCATAAGTTCCATTCGGACGTTTCAGATATAATGTATCGTGTGTATGGTAACCTTCTACAAAACCTAACTTAGCCCAATCTTCTCCATCTTCTTCGTTGATGAATTTATTGTTATGCAGGTGAGTTTCACCATATACATAAGCTGAATCCATCAGGTTAACCAAGAAGCGACCACTTGTTGTATCAGCTTTGTGTTTAGGATGACCTTCGATATCACATTCACGGTTATCTTCCCAATGTTTAGCATCTACAGCCAACAGATATTCCCAACGATTGTTGTGAGCACGATTTACATATGCTGTATCGACATACAATGCAGGATTAATTTCCGGGAACTGAACAGCATTTGCAATACTCAGGAATTCACCCTTTTCAAATAATACCTGTGCTTCATCGGCACTTTCGTTACGGAAAATCTTGATTGTANTCCATCTTCTTCGTTGATGAATTTATTGTTATGCAGGTGAGTTTCACCATATACATAAGCTGAATCCATCAGGTTAACCAAGAAGCGACCACTTGTTGTATCAGCTTTGTGTTTAGGATGACCTTCGATATCACATTCACGGTTATCTTCCCAATGTTTAGCATCTACAGCCAACAGATATTCCCAACGATTGTTGTGAGCACGATTTACATATGCTGTATCGACATACAATGCAGGATTAATTTCCGGGAACTGAACAGCATTTGCAATACTCAGGAATTCACCCTTTTCAAATAATACCTGTGCTTCATCGGCACTATCGTTACGGAAAATCTTGATTGTATCAGCCATAGCTACTGTACGATATTCCGGAGCTTCTTTGGGTTCTACAGTAAAAATATCGTTTTCAGTCTGTGCATACATACTGCTTGCACGATTCAAAATACCTTTGTCTGCACTATCGCCACCATATACTTTGTAGCTAGCTATAGTATTTACAGGATCTTCAACCAGATCTTCATTTGTAGAAACTGTTACCAGATTATACTTATCGTTACCAACCATCTTCAATGCAAAGTAGTCAGCGTCAGCAGCATCTGTATAACCAATTTTCTTTGAAGCTTCACCTGTTACATACTTACTGTTGCCATCATAAGCCATATACTCGCCATTAGCAGAGTTCATCAAAGTATATGCCGGGAATTTCAGGATCTTTGATCCTACTTCTACACCATTTACTTTTTCAACTGTTGTCTTATATGTATTTCCATCATAATATCCAAGGACACTTCTGATTTCAATTGTATCAGGAGTAACAGATACAACTTCACCATCTACATCCAATTCATGACACATAGCAGGAGTCAATGTCCATTCTGTTGCATTTGCTTTTTCTGTATCCAAACCAACCTGATGGCTACCAGCGTGGTTTTCAACCATCCATGCATTACCTTTCCAAACCGGAGAGTAAATACCTACATAATAAGACTGATCTTTCAATTCATCTGCATTCAGACGCAGGTAACCGTCATATTCGTTATAATCAGTATGTGCAATAATTTCGATAGTATCGCCTTGATAAGCAAATACGTCTGTTTCTCCAGGGATACAATAGATTTGCTCTGCATCGAAAGTCCAATAAACAGGAGTCATTCCTTTTTCAGTCCGAGTATAGTCTTTAGCTGCAGACGGTTGTTCGCGATTCTTCAGCGTCAACTCCTTATTGTCAGCATCATAAGTCATTGCAAACTGAGTTTCCGGATAACCGACCAAAGCTTCATTAGCCTTTACATAGGCTACATTACCGTAGGCATCCAAACCTAATACTTTACCATAAATTGTCTGATCTTTATCTTTATGTTTTGCAGTTACAGTAAAGAAGCCAGGTTTAGAACCTAACAATGCTTTAACATCAACAATATTGAAGTGACCTAATTCAATAGAAACAGAAGACAAATACGGATCATTTGTATTTTTTTCTGCTGATAAATAGTTTTCTTTTTCTACTTCCAGTGCACCAATTGTATATTTACCGCTAGTTGCTGTCGCACCTGCTACTGCAACTTCAATTCTGGCAACCTTGCTATCACCGGCTGCAAATCCGTCATAAGCATAAACAGTGAACAAATATGCGTAACGATCTTTTGTATCAGCATCTGCCAAAGCTGTTCTCAGCGCCTTGCTAGAAATAGATTTCAACTTATAACCATAAGTTTTACTATTACCTACTGCATATTTATCTTTTGTATCAACAACGATATAATTGCCATCGGCATTCACCAAAGCATAAGAAGAATTAGTCGCACCTATGATGTCAGTCTTAGGTGTCAAAAGTCCGATAAACTGATCTGCGTTCAGGCTTTCATCTGCATATTTAATTTTTGCTTCAAAGCTTGCACCGTAGTACTGTTTCAATTGAGAAGCAGTTACGATTGTGTTTGCAGGAGCGTTGACAACAACGATATCTTTGCTATCAAATTGAACAGCTGTTCCCCCTAATGCATCGATAGTATTTAACGTAACAGATCCACTTGTATAATCAAGAACAAACTTATTATCCTCTTTCTTTAATTTAATTGCGACTTTCTTGGAAGAGCTCATTAAGAATTTCCCAGCCTTATTCTTCAGTGTTGCATAAGCAGTACTAGCATCGGATTTAATCATTTCGTCGATAGTCCACAAGAAGTTCGACTTTGTACTGGTTTCATATTCAGCCCAATCAAAAGAAGTAGTACCACCCAAAGCCTTAGCTGGTTCAGCTTTATCCATGAACACATAATAATTACCAGAAGTCATTTCTTTAGCAGTTGAAGCGATAGGAGCAACAACTACATCACCTGTTTCAGAAACAGACACCTGAACAGTTCCAGCCGGAGCAGCAACATCTCCCAAAGCAACAGCACCTGTTGCATTACCATTAGCATCTACTGTATTGATCAAAACTGCGGCTTCACTTAATGCTTTTTTACTAACCAAAGTACCTGCTTCTTGTCCTTTAGAGGCTATTGTTTCAATAGCTTTTGCTATTTCTGTCGGAGTTGCGTCTTCTACAGTCAAAACTGTCGAACCATCTGCTTTACCATTTGTAATAACATCTGCTAATGCAGCTTCGAAAGCAGAAAGAGTAATTGAGCCAGATTTCAATGAAATAGAAGCACTTTCTGAGGTGTCAACAGCTTTTGTCAAATAAGCAAATTCAACAACATGATTCGTGTTTACTTTTCCATCAGCAAAAACTTCCTCACCAACACGAACAATTACATTAGCATCATTATCGCTGAAAGTGTTATTGGAAACTATACCAGCAGCATCAAAACCTTCAGTAATAATTGCAGATTTAGTGGCAATTTTTAAACCAGTTAACACTTCAACAATTGAATTACCTTCTGCTGTTGATCTCAATGCATTCTGATACACTTGAAATGCACTGGAATACCAGTATCCATAATTATCAAAAGCAGTTTTTGCAAAACCGTTCAGAGTATTACCTTTAATAATGTAATTAACTTTACTTGTCTGAGGAAACAAAGTTATACCGTTAACAACAGCGGCTTCAGGAATATCCCCACTAACCGACAGAGTATTACCTGCAACAGTCACACTAGAAGCAAAAACAGCGATAGAGGTATTATCCTGAAGTTTATTAGAAGCAGTTGTACCAGCAGCATTTACCAAATTTAAATTACTAACTGTTACGCCATCTGCAGCAATAACAAGACGTCCTTTAAAAGTCTGTGCATCTTTACCTGAACTTGTCAATGTAATACCTGCGTCTTTAATAATAACGTAAGAAGGTATTTTCGGAGTTTCTTCTTCATTTGCCTGTTGAGCAGTAGCTGGATATAAATCAACCTCAGCAGTCAGGGCAATTTCTTTGTCACCATCCAATGATAGTTTTGTGATATCCAAGACGCCATTTTCTCCAATTGCAGCTTTAAAAGCATCTGAAGTCACATCCTTCGCATCCACATAACTAAACAGCGCGCCACCAGTCAGTAAGCTCACTGTCAAAAGTGTAGAAAACTTTTTGTTCATAATTTAAAATTTAATATTAATAATAGTGTTACTTAAAAGCCTATTCACTACGATCTAAAGTGTTGACATTTGTTAAATGACTAGCTAAAAGGATCGTTTTTTCTAGTCATCTTTTTGAAGGGATAGTCACTTTGTAACTGAAAGCAGGATTTTTGTACAGACTTTCGTATTCTATTGATAAGAAAGAACATAGGATGGAAAAGAATTTTATTGATTTCTTTGGAGGTTTAAAAACTATAAGTAACTTTGTTGGCGAATTAAAACGATCGTTTTTCCTAGTCACTCCGTTTATCAGTCTTATTCCTTGTTTTATATACTCTACGTGCAATTATAATGCATCGTTTTATGTTTTACTATATATATTAGATACATATATAATGTACGCGCACGTACATCTGTTAAAAGAGAGTTAAAACACTGTGTTTTTTGCCAACGCCCCAAATGCCTTGTTAATTATCGTTTTAAATTTAACATATTTTCAAGATTTCAGATTCATCCAAATGATCAAATTACTATTTGTTTCCTATAAACCAGAAAACAGCCAACAACCCACTGTGAATGATATACCGTTTGTTCCTGTCTAAATGTCAATTAGCCAATATAAAGCCGTATCGACTAACAAATAGATTGTAAAATGGATTTATTAATAACTCATGTTTATTCCACAAGTATTCCTACAGAGAATAAGTATATACACTTTTTAACCATTCTTTTTACTCAACGTCGTTTTTAATTCTTCTACAAGCAAAAAAAATCTCGTTTTAAACGAGATTTAATTTTATTGAAAGCAAAATATATTTTTGTTGCAGAATAATTTCATCCTGCTTAAGACTAATTTTAGTTAAATTATGAATAATAATATTGTTTCGCAACTAGTAAAATGACTCAAATACATGTTATAAAACACTTTCACATAGCTAGAACCATCTACAAAACGATCCTATCCCCGATATCAATAAACCAAACAAAAGTGCCATTATCACAACACATCAGTAACTATTATTACTTGATCGCACCAATATAATGTTAATTCAGCCATAATTACAGCATTTCAGAAGCAACAAACACCATCAAAATCGCATAAAAACAGGCAGTACCTCCCCTACCTCGGTACACTCTTCACATAGGATACATAATATATCATTTTGTCAAATGGATATTTCTGTATTTCACGTTATACTTAAATATATATCCCCTATTTCCAAGATAATTGTATATGTTTATATTAAATGAAAGAAAAGCAGCAACAATATTAAAATAACTGGATGAAGAAAGATTACAAGATTGGTTGGACGAATATTCAATCAGTGAATTATGGAACAAGGATGTAATTGAAGGCAAATAAGAAAGACTGTATTTGATGCTCAAATACAGCCCTCTCCTATGATCTATTTTTATTACTTTTTCTCAAAGAATGCATCAAACGCATGCCCTGAAGGTTGGAAATCCACCTGCTTTACGAACTCGCACGACTCGCGGGCACCATGCTCACGATCCATTGCACTGTCTTCCCACTCTACCGATAGCGGCCCCTGGTAATTGATATCGTTGAGGGCACGGATTATTTCTTCAAAGCAGATCTTACCACGTCCCATACTACGGAAATTCCAGTAACGGCGGGAATCTCCAAAAGTGGAATGTCCTCCGAACACACCGATCTGTTTCGGGGTATCGCTCCAGTAGACATCTTTCATGTGTACATGGAAAATACGGTCGGGGAACTGATTGATAAAGTCTACATAATCTACTCCCTGATATCCAAGGTGGCTCGGATCGTAGTTGAAACCAAAGGCAGGATGATTATTCAATGCATCGAGTGCCTTACGGGCAGAATAAGTATCGAATGCTATTTCTGTGGGATGAACTTCCAGACCATAGCGAACGCCCAACTCCTGATATTCATCCATGATCGGAATGAAACGACGTGCAAAATCAGCATAACCGTCTTCAATCATCTGATCCGTGACGGGAGGAAAAGAGTAAAGCCAATGCCAGATTGGACTGCCCGTAAATCCGGCAACCACATCAATACCTAATGCTTTAGCTGCACGGGCTGTTTGTACCATATATTCCGCTGCACGCTGACGTACGCCTTCCGGCTCGCCGTCTCCCCAGATACAATCGGGAAGTACCGCTTTATGCCGTTGATCGATATTATCACAGACTGCCTGGCTAATCAGATGGATGGAAATACAGAAAAGTTTCAGGTCGTATTTGGCCAGCAATTTTTTTATGCCGTCATAATAAGCCTGATCCGTACGACGAACATCGAGATGATTGGGTAAACCCAGTTCCAATCCGTCATATCCGAAAGCCTTCGCTTTTTCACAAACTGTTTCCAGAGGTAAGTCACCCCATTGCAGGGTACATAATGTTACAGGACGCGCCATTTTCTTTTAATTTTAAGGTTATTACATTGAGTCTGTTTTCTACAAAACTAGGAAAGTTCCCTGCAAATCCATAAGTTATCTCCTTAATATTTTTTAAATTCCGAAATAAGTATTTTCTTTGTGTAGATTTTATCATTAACAATTCCTTTGCTATGAAAAAGAAAGACTTGTATGCATTAGCCTGTATCATTTGTCTGGCAGGCTGTAGTAGTCCGGCTTCGGACGAAATTGAAATTGTACAGAATTTATTTCCGGTACAATTCAGTGTTCAACTACAAAAGGAGGTGCTTCCCTTCTCCCCTACCCGCAGTATGCCGCCTAACACGATCCCTGAACCGGAAATACCCGACGAAGAGAGTTCGGAAAAAGAAGTGGGTGATCTATGTTCCCGTATAGAATATGTAGTGTTCAACCAAGGGAAACCGGACGAACCGATTCGACATCTTACTTATAAGATAGATTCAGGGGAGGATTTCGGTATTGTTTACGACACCTTACCGGCTGGAAACTATCAGGTTTGTTTTCTGGCACACAGTTCAAAAGTGACTGCATTTTCAGAAAATATCTTTTCTTTTGATGAAGTTTCGGACACTTTCTATCATTCACAATCATTTATTACCGGGGAGAATGAGGCAAGCAATGAATTCGTATCCCTGGAACGGATCATCGGCAGGATAGAGTTCTGTGCATCTGATCCTGTGCCGAATGATATCGAGACATTCGAATTATCTGTCGAGAATTATCCGGAGCGGTTCAATGTTCGAACAGGGAAAGGGGTTATCTCTTCCGATCTGTACCAACTTGTTCATCAGTTCACACCGAAAGAAAAGTTGCAATCCAACACATCTCACTCGTTCTTCACTTTTATTCCCGAAGGAGAAACAAAAATATCGGCAACCCTCATTTCTACAGACGCAAGTAACAATGTCATGCGTAAACGAACCGTCAATAACATCCTCCCCATCCGAAATAAAACAATCCGCTATACCGGAATTTTATACACCCCACCCAAAACAGACGAACCGGATAACACATTCCAGTTAACGATAGGGAATAATGGGAAATGGGAAGAAACAGTAGAAAATGAGTTGCCGGATATAGAGATATAGAGATTCAATTATTGTCAGTTTTGAGCCTATTTGTCTCATTGTTTTTTATGGGGCAAAGCCCCATGCCGCAGGCTCTCTTTTGCCGTCTACTTCAGCTGACGGATATAAAAGACAGGAGGCAAAGCCTCTTCCTTTGTGGGCTTAAGCCCCTTTATTAACAGGGCTTCTTTCCTATATGAAAGGGGTTAAAACCCACAGAGGATCCGGCAAAGCCGGAGCATTTAATCTATCCGTCGGTTAAAAACCGACGGCAAAAGAGAGCCTGCGGCATGAGGCGGAGCCTCATAAAAAAGACTCATATATTGCTCCTACTTGAAGCTCATATCTTTCTATCTCCGAGCGCGAAGCCTAATTGTCAATTAAAAAAGGTTCACCTTTTTCTAATCCTTAAAAACAAACATTGTTGTAATAAGATTATACTTTGAACACAAAAGACTATATTTGTCCCATAATAAATGTAACCGTTATGAAAAAGAATATTTTCAACCTGATATTACTATTGACCATACTCTGCGGATTTAATAGTTGTGTGGACAAACCACTCGATCCTATAGATAATCCGGAATATATTCTTTGTAATAACGCCGGATGGTGGGACGACTATTATGATGTAGACGGATACTATTGCGAACAACGACTCATTTTCCATAATGATGGCAGAGGAGAAGAAAGCATTATTCGCCATAACAGCGATATCCCAGGTGATTTCAAGGAATTTATATATGATTTCTATTGGGAATGGGATGATGACTACTATGGATCTATCTATATGGAATATACCAATGGAGACTACGTTATATTTGACAATCTGCGTATATATTTTGATGAATTGTCCGGTTACCTAGGCGACGACTATGTCACTTTTGAGCCCTTTTAACCTTAAATTATATCATCGAAAGTAAATTTTACGCCAAAATATGTTTATCTACATACTTTTCAAAACATATCTGAATTAAGCTTGTTTTAATTCAAAAGAGAGCAAGAATCTTAAAGAGTAACAATAGAATTATAAGATGTTTACCGAATAGGGGAGATTCTTCAGAGAGTTTTAACAATATGTGAGTAAAAAGTACGATGAGAAGAGGAATATTGATAATATGCATTATTTATGCATTTGTCAGCGGCATGACAGCACAAGTAAAAGAGAATAAGAACCATTTACCGGCTTTCGCTATTAAGACAAACGCATTATATTGGGCGACTACAACCCCGAACCTGGGGATTGAAATAGGACTATCCGATAAATTTACACTCGACCTGTCGGGAAACTACAATCCTTGGACATTTTCCGACAGCAAGAAACTCAAACACTGGCTGGTTCAACCCGAACTACGCTACTGGACTTGTGAACGATTTAACGGACACTTTTTCGGACTCCATGCACATTATGCCGAATACAACGTTGGCGGCATCAAAATGCTGGGATTAGAAGATCACCGTTATCAAGGCAACCTGTACGGCGCCGGAATTTCATACGGTTACCACTGGATACTAAGTAAACGATTAAGTATAGAGGCAACTATAGGCGTAGGCTATGCTTATCTGGATTATGATAAATATCCTTGTGGCGAATGTGGCACTAAAATCAAAGACGGTCACAGGAACTACTTCGGTCCAACCAAAGCAGGTTTGAGCCTCATCTACATCCTTAAATAGAAAGGAGATATCAATAAAAAAAATAACAAGGTAATATACATATAATTTTATATGTACAGCCATCCTTATGCTTAGCCGGAGCAAAAGGAACCACTAATGACAGGCAGGAGGGAAAGACTTCCACACAGAGTATCAATCATTAATTTCAAAAAAGTTATGAAAATCAAGAATTTATTTATAACATTATTCGCTGTATCCACTTTATTTGCATGTAGTAACGACGACGAATCGCCGGTACCCGACAATGGCGGTACAAAATCAATTTCCGTATCACTGGCAGGAATATCGGGTGTAGCCACCAGAGCGACAGAAGCGGGAAACCTGTTTACCAAAGATACAATGAACGTAAACAGCGTACTTATCAATCTGACGGATGCCAGTGGCGCTGTAGTTAAAACGCAGACCATCACAAAAGATGCAACCGCAGATTCCGACTGGGAGAAACTGACTAATCCGGATAAGGGTTTGAAGTTTGTCAATGTTCCGCAGACAATATCAAAAGTATACGTTTATGGTAATCCGGGGAACGCCGTAACAGACAACAAGATATCGACTACGCTTGCCCAACAGCAAGGCTCGGAAGTATTGTACTTTGGTGTGGATGATAATCTTACAACAATCAAGCCCGAACCGATCGAACCAGATCCGACTTCCGGACAGACATATATTGCCAATGTGACTATCAAACCGATCGTTGCACGCTTACAGATCAATAAGATCACAATAAAAACAAGCGGCTCATTCGACTTCACCCGTGTAATTAGCGGTAGCACAAAGAAAGCAACAGTCAGCTGGAACTCATTCAGTGCAAAACTGAAAGGGGTTTATCTGAACAACTTCTATACAACCTATCATGACTCGACAGATGTTGCCGATCTGTATAATAACACGTCTTCGGTTAATAATATTCTCGAAGGTAAATGGCTCTTCAACCAGCCAAATGCAGTGGATGCAGCGTCTTATGCCAGCTATAATAAGTATACAGGCAGCAGTTATGAAGAATTGCTCGTCACACTTCCTGCCGGCAAAAGTTATGCATTCAATATTTTCCCGAGCGACCAGTTGCCCAAGATCCATCTTGACCTGTCTGATATTCAGGCTCCGGATCTGGCATCAACCGACTTAAGCGTATTTAACCCGTCACTGGCTAACACGTCTCGTTTCGCCAACATCGTAAAGTATTTCAAAGATACGACCACCGAGTTGACGGCTGACGATTTCAAAGCAGGTACGATCTATAATATGGAAGTCGAGTTGATCCCGATGTTGGATAACGACCTGGAAAATATACAATATAACGTATTAGTTCATGTAACGATCGCGCCCTGGACAGAAGAAACAATCACTCCGGGATTCGACCTGGATCAATAATTCCGATTTCATCATCATTTCAACATACAGAACAATGAAACAAATGAAATATTTCAGCATTATGCTATTGGTTGCCCTGATGACCGGTTGTATCAAAGAAGACCTGGATAGTTGCGACACGAATCTGATCTTCAAATACTTCGGAGACGGGACAAAGGATATATTCCCTGAAAAAATAGAAAAAGTGGATCTGTATGTATATAGCGAAAACGGAGCACTTGTAGAAAGAATCGGATTAGATCAGGGTGATTTAAGACATAACCAGGGAACTCCCCTCAACCTCCCGGCCGGCAAATACCGGGTCGTATGTTGGGGAAACACCCGAAACGATACCCGGATCGATCAGGCGATGACTATAAACACGGCTTTGGTTGCTGCCCCTCACTATTTTACAAAGGAATTGATCACCACTAATGATAGCCTGTACATAGGAAGCAGGGATATAGATATTTATCAGGATGCCTCAAGCACGGATACTGTTTATTTCAGTAGTTCACACATTAAAATGTATATTGAACTGGAAGGACTGGAAGAGGTTGCTCAGGCTGACGGTACGTCACCAATCGATATTGAGATCGGTAACCTGAGTCCCACGGTCAACTTTGCGAAAACATTCTCTTCGGAGAATGTTTCGTACAGGCCGGTCGTTCGGAAAGAAGTAAACACCTCCGGATATAAGTCAAGGTTCAACGTACTGCGGTTCAACGACAAAAACAGTATCTATATCAATTTAGTCAGTAAAGAGACGAATAAAACAATTTACACATTGAATCTGAAGGATTTCATGCAGAACAACCATATCTCGGTAGACGGGATCAATGAAGTGACGGTCGGAATCCGCTTCCGTTTCAATGGAACCTCGGTCACAGTTCAACCCTGGGATGAAGAGGTGATAAAACCGGGCCTCGGATAAGCCCACAAACAACATGAAAAGGTATAACAATTATATAGCGTCAATAGGGTTCTTCATTGTCGCCTTGCTGGTTACATCCTGTAGTGACGAAGAGGACATCGAACAGACAAGCCTGGAAATGAATGCCCGGCTGAACCTGACGATCTCCACCCGCGCAACAGCAGACGACCTGATAAAAGGAGGAGACGGTAAGTTTTCGAGCCTGGCTCTTTACATCTTTAATAAGACGGATGGTAAGTGTGAATACTCAGAGCTGATCCCGGTTATCACCCCGCAATATGTGGATGAACTGACCCGGTCGATCCAGGTTTCCCCACAAGACAAAATTATTTATGCTATCGGTAATTATAATGATGAGGGAAAAGAATACTCCATAATACCGGATGAATCGAAACCCTTATCGGAACTGGATACGATGACTATAACAAACAAAAACGGGTTTACGGATACTAGTCTGTTAATGGTAGGAAGACAGGTTGTAGAAATCGACGGTCTTGTTACGGAAGCAACTATCCAGATGGAAAGACTTGTTTCACGACTGGATGTCTATATGTTCAAAAGCAGAAGGCTGGAGAGCAAGGAGGTCATTGTAAAGTCGATCGAATTGGTCAACCAGATAATCAACACACGGGGTGAATATCAGAATACCATCATGGTTTCCCCCGTTAAGACAAAGAATGATCTCAGGGTGATCGATAGTAACAATGTATTGGGTATCATGCCGGAAGACCTGTCCGGTATCACTCCGGACAATGCGACGGAATCTTTTTACAGCTATCAAAATATCGCGGCTTCGGCTACTCCCGACTCGACAGTCACTCCTTACCTGTTGATAACAGCTGATATCGACGGAGAGACTCACCGGTATAAAGGATATATCACCGACGGCGGACAAACCATCGATAAATATAGCCTGAAACGTAATACGGTATATCGCATTATGGCAATGCTCGATAATCCGGATAATATGCTGATACTTAAAACAACGACTTTGCCCTGGACGAAATCTACATCACAGATCGGCCATGTGGTAAATGAGGGGGATTACAGCTTTGGTGCCAACAACACGGAAGCAACAACAGGTATTGTGCAATATCCCTACGTTCTGAACGGTGAATCGCAGAATAACACATCGTATGCCAGTTACAACTTCCAGCTGACCGCTCCGGCAGGGGCTATCTGGACAGCAACACTGACTAACGGTCTGGAATTCACATTCGGGACAGAAGGTTCTACCAATGGCAAACTGGCCATATCGAAAGGGATTGCCGGCAACAATACCTACGAGATCAAGGTGGGAGCTTCAAGGCCCTGGAACAGTACCATCAGAAAAGCCTATCTGTATATCACCGTAGAGGGGAAAAAGTTAAATATCAACCCGGTTCAGAGCAACGGACAACGGGCACTGCCAGGCGATAACGATACGGATGTTCTGATTACACAAACAGAATATAAATAAAAGGAGAAAAGGGTTATGAAACTAAATAATATCTACATCATTCAATTTATCTCGGCACTGGTCCTGCTGTTCTCTTCCTGTAGCCAGGAAGAACTGGCAGGCGAGCCGGATGCAGTCTCCGGTTCCGGCAAAATAGCCATTAGGCTGTCGCAATCGGGTATCACCCGTGCCGATACGGAAATTGGGGAGGACGATCTGAATGAAAACCTGATCAAAACACTGGACGTTTTCATTTACAGGGAAGACCAGGAGTCTTGTTCTTTCTACCAGCACATCACCCCTTCTCCCGAGCAGACAGGAAGCGGGGAATATACCGTTATACTGGGTGCTACGCAAGATCAGTTTGTCCGGAATGCGACTTATAATACGTATGTGGTAACTAATTATAGCGGAAGTATACCTGCCGCTGGTCTTACACGTTCCAACTTGCAAGCATTGAACGTTTCAGCGTTGAACCCCGATAAGATACAGGATAGTTTTCTTATGGATGGTACTGCCGCCAATATTCTGAATGACGGACGTATCGTCAACAAAGAAATTGCCGTATCATTAAAACGGGCGGCAGCAAAAATCAGGATCTCCACCGCTTACACGAATAATTTCCATGCATTAACCGGTGGAACTATCACTAAAAAGCTGTTCCAGTATGCAACAAATGCATCTGCTCTGGAAAGCGGGAATACTGTTATTCCTCAGCTACAGAGTATGTCGGGTTTTACTGGTATTACCCCGGGGACAGGAACAGACAAGATCGTTGTCTACTCCTATCCGAACGACTGGAGACAGCAAAAACAGAACGAGACTTACCTGATCGTGAATATTCCGGCAACAGGTCCCGACGGTACGGAGTATGCGCAGAACTATTACAAAGTACCGGTCAATTTCCGTCTTCCGTCAGATGATACGGCAAATCCATCGGAAGAACAGGAAGCCGAACGCGATGCAATATATAAACTGGAACGTAACCATCTATATGATGTAACGGTACTGGTAGACCAGCCGGGATCACCGACACCAGAGACAGCAACAGAGATCAGTGCCAATTACACAATCAAAGACTGGACTACCAAAGAGATACTTGTATCTTTGGAAGGTTTCAACTTTATCTATGTAGAAGATACCGATATTAAGTTGCCCAACAGTACCAATTTCATGACAACATTCCAATCGTCGACACCGGATGTAGAGATAGGAGATATCACTGTCAACGGCCAGGCAATTACAAACGGAAACCAGGGAGTACTTATCAGTTGTTCGCAGGGAGTAAAAACCGGTGATATCACTATAAACAGTACACTTCCGGAGAATTTCGTAGCGAAAGAAATCGCCTTCACCGTTCACAACGGCGTAGGCCTGACACAGAAAGTAACGGTTATACAGTATCCGGCCTTATACATAGGTTCCGATATATCAGCAGATGCTCCGGGCGGAAGCCAGGGACAGAATAATAATAAAATGTTCGTTATCGGTTCTTTCGTTGCCGACTTCTCTTCCTTACCTGATCCCGACGAGTTCGATGAAGACTTCGGAACTGGCTATACACATTATGCCGCTAATCCGGCATTAGGAAAATCATACGCCCAATATATCAGGAATAATGCAATATTGGGACATCCTTTGACTGACAGTAACGGCGTAACGATCGACACGGAAGAAAATAACCGGCGTATATCTCCCCGTCTTATGCTGGCTTCGCAACACGGGGTGACAACAGCAGACAGCTACCTGAATTCAAGGAATAAATGTGCGGCTTATGTTGAAAACGACGCCACGACTAACGAGACGTATTCGGACTGGCGTATGCCTACATTGGCTGAAGTTTATCTGATCGACGTGCTTCAGAATATCAAGGTGGCTGAAGTTAAAAAGATTCTGGAAGGCAGCTGGTACTGGAGTGCCAGAGCCAGTTCCACCGTTCAGTTCATAGATCCCAGGGTGGGGAATACAGGTTCCTTCAACCCGTTGAACTCATCGGTACGTTGTGTCAGGGATGTCAAATTTTAAAGGAGGATAGTTATGAAAAATATTGTCATATATTTAATTGCTTCACTTGCATTATTCGCCTGTCAGGACGAAATTGAAGTGGAAAAGACAATGAAGCCCGGCAAGGCAGCTTTACAGGTATCTGTAAACATACCGGAATACAGGATCGCCACACGTGCCGCAGCTTCATTTGAGAACAACCTGTCGGATGTCTGGTTACTGGCCTTCGACTCGAACGGACTGTTTATCGAGCGCACTCACGCAACTGATCTTAACAGCGGAGAGACAGACGGCGTCGGTAGCGGTTCTTTCAAAGCGGAAGTACCCGAAGAAACAAGAATTATACACGTGGTGGCTAACTACGACAACTGGTCTTCTTTCAATGATAATGCATTCCTGCAGAAAGACGAGAAAGAAGTTATGCCTTCCTTATACGACAATAAAATGGTTTTCTGGGGAAGAAGCGAGGTTCCCTCCCTGTCCTCTCCTCTATCGGTAACGCTTTTCCGCAACCAGGCGAAAGTAACGGTACAAGACGATGCGTCTAACTTTACTGTCACCGGTTACGCACTCGGTCATATCTCTTCGACCGGTACCGTCGTACCGTTTATACCGGATATGACTCCCAATCCGTTTATTATTCAGGATGATATCACCACGTTACCTCCGGGCACTCTGTATAAAACAAGCCAGAGTGATGCGGATTGTAATATGGAACCCAAATATATGTTTGAAAATCCTAACTACTTCAACGACCAGTCTTATATTATTATTAAAGGCCGCCTGGATAATGGGCCGGAACTGTATTACAAAATACAGTTCCTGGACATTAACAAAAAACCTTATACAATAGTCAGGAACTACCAGTATAAGGTCATAATCAAATCGTTCAGTGATAAAGCACACGGTAGCACGACTTTTGAGGATGCAAAAAACGCAGAAGTATCCAACAACATCTATGCAGAAATATTCAAGGACTCTCCTTCTATCTCCGACAGCGATAACAACAGGCTGACCGTTAGCCGGCTGAACTTCCTGTTCACAAAAGGTGGAACGTTGGACGTGACAGCTCATTATACGGAAAACGAAGTTCCAAACGACGGACAGATCAGCGTATCGGTACAGGAAGACCGGGGTAGTATCGTCAGTGGCCTGTCATACGACGGCAACGGGAACATCACCGCCCGTATAGCCAAAGTCTCTGCCGGACAGAATGAAGCGACTTTACTGGTGAAAGCTGGGGAACTGTCCCGTGTCATCACGGTCACATCCAGCACATTATATAGTTTCGATCCGGCAACATTATCTCCTGAACTATACACAGGCAAGGATCAGGATGTTACTTTATCATTCCGTATACCGGATGTTATACCTAACTACCTGTTTCCTCTGAAATGCGAGGTGACAACAAAATATTTAAATCCGACCGACCCGAATAAGAATCTGGAGATCAATTTCGAGGATGGCATATATAAATATGTATACTGGGTATATAGCCCCGGCATTAAAGAACTGAACTTTAAAACGAGCCTGGATAATAGCAATGAGACGATTACGATAGAAAACGATTATTTCAAAACTGCTGAGATTAAACTAATCTCACATCAGTTTGAAGGAGTATCGGTCAACAACAATAATATGATTGTCTACGGAACGGGGAACACAGCTACATTAAGGTTCACTATTCCCGAATATTCGGATTATCCTCCGACATATCCGTTAACAGTATTTGTTGCGACAAAGAACCTGACAACATCACAGGCCGGTTGGAGCGTGGTAGACGGTGGATATAGCTATACTTATAATACACCACCATCCGGAGAACAGACAGTCGAGTTTTCGTCAAGTAAGAACGATAGCCACGAGCAACTAATCATTAGTGCTCCGGGATTCAGTAATTCAACTGTTACTGTCAACAATTACCTGTCAGGAAACGTGTACACTTCAGGAGAATTACGCGCTATTTATAACGGATTGACGTATACACTTCAGAACCGTAGCATAAGTTCCTCCAATACGGCTATCATCAGTAGTTTTTCAACCAACAGGAACAGTATGTATGGTTTCTATGTAAAATCTGGAAGCAAACTGTCCGATACAGTCACCCTCTCAAGCAATGGTTATTACGGATCATTTACAGTAGGGGAGTTACTAACAGGAATGCGTTTGAATTTGTATCAATAAAA
Organism: Parabacteroides timonensis; assembly: GCF_900128505.1. Lineage (NCBI taxonomy): Bacteria > Pseudomonadati > Bacteroidota > Bacteroidia > Bacteroidales > Tannerellaceae > Parabacteroides > Parabacteroides timonensis. The sequence continues at coordinate 534,153 of NZ_LT669940.1, read as the reverse complement.
GGAAGACAATCCGGGATGGATTTAGTATTGATTAAGTGAGAGAAGGACTGTACAGGAGCAAAAGCTTCAGGTACAGTCCTTCAATATTTAATTTGTAGTCTCGCCGGGAATCGAACCCGGATCTAAAGTTTAGGAAACTTCTATTCTATCCATTGAACTACAAGACCAACTTTTACATAAGTGCGGCAAAAGTATAACCTTTTCCTCAAACTGGCAAGTATTCAGGCGGTAATCTGATCAATCGAAAAGACTTTGCATCACCGAAAGGGACTTTATTTCCGGAAATTCCGGTAAATGCAAGCGGTAATATTCAACGATACGGTTGATTACTCCTACCCTGTCCTGCCGGGAAAAAGAATAAAGCGACATATTTTCGAAACTGATTTTCAATAGACGAGCAAAGACCTGACTCTCCTCCCGGTTCAAATAATGCCGGTGCATAGGGATACGGTCGATAAAAACACCGTTCTGCATATCGAAATAACAGCCGGAAGAGAAAGAATCGGCATTCGGATAAATTCCCAGATAATGAAGCAAGCGAAGCAAGAATACCAGATGAAAGTTTGCTACTCCCTTATCGGCATATTCCAACAGATGTATCGATTCATACAGATAATTGAAAAGTCGCGGGTCCGGTTCCGTATCCTTCACAACCCGGAACAATACCTCGGAAAGGAACAGTGCCAATACGTTCTTCACCGGATTACAGAACAGTTCGGTCAGAGGATAGCATAACTTTGTTTCGCGGATACGGTGCAGGTCACGTTTATTCAGATGCTCCACTTCCATCTCCAAAACAGATAGCGGCATGAACAGCGCTTTAGAGACGGTCGATTTCTTTCCCCGGTTGCGTGCCACCAGATAAGAGGCTCGTCCGAAAGCCTCCGTATACATATATATAATAGAATATTTATCGTTGTATGGAATAGCATGCAGGACAATCCCGCGCGTTTTACATAACATAATCTCACCTCTTTATGGCAGACAAAGATACAAAACAACAAACTATTTCCGATATTTGCAGGTTATAATAGTATAAATACATTATTAATTATGTTGGATCTAACTACCCCGTCACTTCTATTTTCAGCCATATCACTCATATTGCTGGCTTATACCAATCGTTTCCTGTCGTATGCCAGTGTTGTGCGAGCATTAAAGGAAAAGCATCAACAATCGCACGATCCGAAAGATTTTGCACAGATAGCCAACCTTCGTAAACGGCTTTATCTGACCCGCTCCATGCAAATACTAGGGATACTTAGTTTGCTGTTTTGCGTAATTTCCATGTTTTTCATCTATATTTCATGGCAAATTATCGCCGCCTGGATATTCGGAATCGCCTTATTACTTTTAGCTGCATCACTATGTGTATGTATCTGGGAAATAAATATTTCCGTTAAAGCACTGGAAATACACCTCCAGGATATAGGTTCTAAATAGAAGTTAAAACGTTGTGTTCTATTAAATTTTCCTCTGAAATGTTTTGGTAGTTCAGACAGAACATCTATCTTTGCACTCGCAATCGGGAAATCAACAACCCCAGAGTGCTGAAAGTGAGAACTTTGACATGATGGCCCATTCGTCTATCGGTTAGGACGCAAGATTTTCATTCTTGAAAGAGGGGTTCGATTCCCCTATGGGCTACAATAAACAAAATTAAAAATTCAATAAAGAATAGCTAAGAAATGGCAAATCACAAGTCATCAATCAAAAGGATCAGACAGACTAACGCAAGACGTTTGCAGAATAGATATCATGCTAAAACAGCTAGAAATGCAATGCGTGTACTGCGTGCAACTGAAGACAAGAACGAAGCTCAGGCTCTGTTACCTAAGGTGTGCTCTATGTTGGATAAGCTTGCTAAGAAAAACGTTATTCACAAGAATAAGGCTGGCAACTTGAAATCCAAACTGACAAAGCACGTTAACAAGCTTGCATAAGGAATAATTGCGGCCCATTCGTCTATCGGTTAGGACGCAAGATTTTCATTCTTGAAAGAGGGGTTCGATTCCCCTATGGGCTACTTTAGAAGCGGTCGGGTTAATTATAACCCGACCGCTTTGTCATGTCTTTTCACACCCTGTTTTTTTGCTATTTTCACACTACTTTTACCTGCTAAGTCAATTATTTTCACTACATTTGTTAGCATTTTTAGAGATATAGATAATTAGTGATTTTAAAGGATAGAAACTCATGAGTGAAGAAATTAAGAATACTTCCGGAGAGTACTCTGCGGACAGTATTCAGGTACTTGAAGGGTTAGAAGCGGTACGAAAAAGACCGGCCATGTATATTGGCGATATCAGCGAAAAAGGTCTACATCACCTGGTGTATGAAGTTGTCGACAACTCTATTGACGAAGCACTAGCCGGATTTTGTTCTCAGATCGACGTAGTAATAAACGAGGATAACTCTATCACAGTAACGGACGACGGTCGTGGTATACCGGTAGATATTCATGAGAAAGAAGGCAAATCAGCTCTGGAAGTTGTTCTGACAGTGCTACATGCCGGAGGTAAGTTCGACAAAGGGACTTATAAGGTATCCGGAGGTTTGCACGGTGTGGGTGTATCTTGTGTGAACGCTCTTTCCACTTATTTGAAAGCAGAAGTTCGCAGAGGAGGGAAAATACACATGCAGGAATTCTCTTGTGGAAAACCTTTACATGATGTAGAAGTCGTTGGAGATACAACAACCACAGGAACCACCATCTCGTTCAAACCGGACGACAGTATCTTTACCGTTACTGAATACAAATATGAAATATTAGCAACCCGTTTACGTGAGCTGGCCTTCCTGAATGCAGGTATCAACCTGACACTGACAGACAAACGTGTAATAAAGGAAGACGGAACCTATAAGTCCGACCTGTTCCGTTCGGAAGAAGGCTTGAAGGAATTCGTTCGTTACGTAGACCGTTCCAAAGAATCCCTGATACCCGACGTGATCCATATCGTAACGGAAAAACAAGGAATTCCTGTTGAAGTTGCAATGACATACAACACATCTTTCAACGAAAGTGTATTCTCGTATGTAAATGATATCAACACAATTGAAGGAGGTACTCACCTGGCTGGTTTCCGCCGTGGTCTGACACGTACCTTGAAGAAATATGCCGAAGACTCCAAATTGCTGGAAAAAGCCAAGGTTGAGATTCAGGGAGATGACTTCCGCGAAGGTCTGACTGCTGTTATCTCTATCAAGGTTGCGGAACCGCAGTTTGAAGGACAGACAAAGACGAAACTCGGAAACAGCGAAGTGACCGGTGCCGTAGATCAGGCAATCGGTGAAGCTCTTACTTATTACCTGGAAGAACATCCGAAAGAAGCGAAGATCATCGTAGAAAAAGTGGTTCTGGCAGCACAGGCTCGTCAGGCAGCACGTAAAGCACGCGAACTGGTACAGCGTAAATCACCGATGACCGGTGGAGGGCTCCCTGGTAAGCTGGCCGACTGTTCTTCGAAAGATGCTTCTATCTGCGAGTTATTCCTTGTCGAAGGGGACTCTGCAGGGGGTACGGCAAAACAGGGCCGTGACCGTATATTCCAGGCTATCCTGCCGCTTCGTGGTAAAATCCTGAATGTGGAGAAAGCAATGGATCATAAAATCTTCGAAAGCGAAGAAATCCAGAACATCTTCCGTGCCATGGGTGTTACTATAGGTACAGAGGAAGATCCGAAGGAATTGAATTTGAGCAAGCTCCGTTATCATAAGGTAATCATCATGACCGATGCCGATGTGGACGGAAGCCACATTGCCACTTTGATCCTTACTTTCTTCTTCCGCAGAATGCGTGCATTGATCGACAACGGATATGTTTACCTGGCTACTCCTCCTCTTTACCTCTGTAAGAAAGGTAAAATAGAAGAATATTGCTGGACAGAACAGCAACGTCAGTCGTTTATCGACAGATATGCAGCCGGTAATGAGAACCAGATCCATACACAGCGATACAAAGGTTTGGGAGAAATGAACGACCACCAGTTATGGGATACGACCATGAATCCTGAGAACCGTACGCTGAAACAGATCACAATCGATAGCGCAGCTGAAGCAGATCAGATATTCGCCATGTTAATGGGTGAAGAAGTTGGTCCGCGCCGCGAGTTTATCGAGGATAATGCAACTTACGCAAACATTGACGCTTAATCAGTGGACAGATAACAGTGGACAGTGGACAGATAACAGAGAAAAAGAACTGTCAACTGTCACTTGTCAACTGTCAATTAAAATAGTTTTGTTATGAATAATCAAGTCCGTCGTCCGAGTTTAGAAGCCCTATACAGGGAAGTTGACAACTTTACACCAAAGAAAGAAAAACTTCAGCCTCCCCGCATAGGAATATCTTCAAACCGGAAAGACGGACTTTCCTGTATAGCCGAGACATACGTACAATCCGTATTGCAGGCCGGAGGTGCTCCGGTATTGATCCCGGTGATAACAGATCTAGAAGCGCTTACAGCCATCGTATCCGGTCTGGACGGATTGCTGATGAGTGGTGGCGGAGATCTCAATCCGCTTTATATCGGGGAAGAACCGATACCGCAGTTGCAGGATGTGGACACATTCCGCGACGAGTTCGACCTGATCCTACTCAGGCTGGCGGCTAACCGCCAGTTACCGATCATGGGCATTTGCCGTGGTCATCAACTTATCAACGTCGCTTTCGGCGGTTCGGTTTACCAGGATATCTATTCGCAGCACGAAGGCGGTGTACTCAAACATAGCCAGGCAATGCCCCGCGAACAGGCTTCACATTCCGCCAGGATCACCGATACATCTTCCCGTCTTTTTGAAATACTGAAAAAAGAACCGGACATACAGGTTAACTCTGTTCATCACCAGGCGGTGAAAGAAGTAGCACCCGAATTCAAGGAAACAGCTGTAGCTCCCGACGGCATCAATGAGGCGATGGAACATCCGGAAAAAGAAATATTCAGCATACAATGGCATCCGGAAGCAATGGCCTCCTACGGCAATGAATTGATGCTGGAACTATTCAGGCATCATGTTGAATCCGCCCGTTTGTTCAAAGAAGCCAAACGCATCCACCAACGGAATGTAATACTCGACTCGCATACGGATACACCGATGATCTTCCCCGGCCAATTCAATATTGGAAAGAAGGAAGGCGGAAAGGTAAACCTCCCGTTCATGGAAGAAGGACTGGTAGACGCTGCCATCATGGTGGCCTATATTCCGCAAGGGAAACGCGACGACGAATCGTTACGGAAGGCAACTGATTTTGCAATCGACCGCCTACAGGAAATTCATCGCCAGATGGAGATAAACCGGGGCAGAATGAATATAGCCCACACTCCCCAGGAGGTATGGGTAACAAAAGACGCCGGAAAGAAAGCAATCATGCTGGGACTGGAAAACGGCTATGCCATCGGTAAAGACCTCAATAACATATCCCGCTTCAAAGAACTGGGAGTCAGCTATATCACCCTCTGTCACAACGGAAGTAACGATATATGCGACTCTGCCCGTGGTGAAGCGGAATGGGGTGGCCTGAGCCCTTTCGGGAAAGAGGTCGTAGCCGAAATGAACCGGTTGGGGATACTGGTAGATATATCACACGCAGCCGAAAGTACGTTTTACGACGCATTAGAGTTCAGCGAACAACCGATCATCGCCTCCCACTCTTCGGCCCGTGCCTTGTGTAACCATCCGCGCAACCTCACCGACGATCAGTTGAAAGCACTGGCCACCAAACAAGGAGTCGTACAGATCTGTCTATACAAAGGTTTCATCAACGAAGAAGCAGAAAAGGCTTCTCTTACCGATGCTGTCCGCCACATCAATCATATTGTCGACCTGATCGGTATCAACCATGTGGGTATCGGTTCCGATTTCGACGGCGACGGTGAACTGATCGGTTGCCGGGCCAGCAACGAACTGATAAACATCACCGTTAGACTTCTCAAAGAAGGATACAGTGAAAACGATATTGCAAAAATATGGGGTGGCAACCTGATGCGAGTTATGTCGCGTGTACAGGCAGCCTATAATGGATAAAAGATAATCTAAACAGATGATGATGCATATTTTATATATAACACTGCTGGCTTGTTCGCTGATGGCATGCAGCCAGGCCAAGAATCAACAACAGGAGGATACAACAGTCAGCCAGGCTGTGCCTGCAACAAGTACGCCTTCTTTCAACGCCGACAGTGCCTACACTTATGTAGAGAACCAGGTTAAATTCGGCCCTCGCGTCCCGAATAGCGAAGCACATAAAGCTTGCGGCAACTACTTGGCATCCGAATTGAAACGGTTCGGCGCCAAAGTATATGAACAGGAAGCGACTCTTACCGCATACGATAATACCGGCCTGGAAGCCAAGAACATTATCGGTTCCTTTAACCCGGATAATAATAAACGCATCTTACTTTTCGCCCATTGGGACTCGCGTCCTTACTCAGACCATGATCCCGATCCGGCCAATTACCGCAAACCAATCGACGGGGCCGATGACGGAGCCAGTGGCGTAGGTGCACTACTTGAAATAGCCCGCCAGATCGGACAGAAAGATCCGGGAATAGGCGTCGACATCATTTTCTTTGATGCCGAAGATTACGGTACTCCCGAATTCGTCGACGAATACAAACCCGATACCTGGTGTCTCGGTACCCAGTTCTGGGCAAAGAACCCTCATGTTCCGAACTATCGTGCCGACTTCGGTATCCTGCTCGACATGGTTGGAGCCAAAAATGCAACATTCTTCAAAGAACAACTTTCTCTGAGCAAAGCGGCCAACATTGTCGAAATGGTTTGGAGTACAGCCCGTAACCTGGGATACGGCAAATACTTTATCAATGCAACCGGCGGTGCCATCACCGACGACCATGAGTATGTAATCAAAGGTCGCAATATTCCTTGCATCGACATTATCAACTACGACCCGGAAAGTGACCACGGTTTCGGTTGGTACTGGCATACGCAAAAAGACAATATGGAGAATATCGACCGTGAAACCCTCAAAGCCGTAGGGCAAACGGTTCTGGAAGTAATATATAACCGACAAAAGAAATAATACGAACGATGACTATCAACGAACTTCAGGACAATGTTATTGAAGAGTTCTCAGCCTTCGACGACTGGATGGACAAGTATGCGTTGCTGATCGATTTAGGCAACTCACTTCCCCCGCTGGAAGAAAAGTATAAAACAGAAAGTAACCTGATCGAAGGTTGCCAAAGCCGTGTATGGCTCCAGGCGGACTATGAAGACGGGAAGATTATATTCAAAGGTGAAAGTGACGCAGTGATCGTGAAAGGTATCGTTTCACTGCTGATCAACATCATGTCCAACCATACCCCGCAGGAGATTCTGGATGCCGAGCTCTATTTCATCGAACAGATCGGCTTGAAAGAACATCTCTCCCCCACCCGTTCCAACGGCTTGGTTGCCATGGTGAAACAGATGCGTATGTACGCCTTGGCTTTCCGCACAAAGGAACAAGGGTAACTCTTTGCACACAAAATTAGGGATAACTCCCGAATACCTTTCCAACGGGTAGGCACTCATTTGAAATGGGTGCCTACCCGTTGGTCGTTGGGTGCCGAGTCATAAAAAAATAGGTCGGCAGCTATTTGGAAAAAGCTGCCGAGAGATTGAGAAAAAAACGTAAGTATTTTGAAAGAAAAGACAGCAGTTTTTATCTTCATCATGTCAGTAAAATAACACTATAGAGCTAAAGAGTGAATCATAACTTCTGAATAAAGAAAGCCCCAACGGAAATTCCGTCGGGGCTTTGTTTTTGCGTTACCCTTGCCCTTCACAGGGGTTGGGTAACAAGAACTTTATTTCATTACTTTAGTATTAATACTGATCGCTTGTTCTCCCTCGCGGGGTAATTATCATGGGGCGGTTCACGAACCGCCCCTACGATACGCGGTCAATTTAAATTTATTGATTATAAATAGTTACTTATTTTACGATTGCTTTCACAGCGGCTTCGCCTTCAACGGCTACTACTACCATACCTGCAGGAGCAGCGATTGTAGCTTCGCTAGAAGAAACAACTGTGTTAGCAACTTGCTGGCCAAGTACGTTAGTGATTACTACGTTCTTGCCTTCGGCACCCTTCACTGTTACAACACCGTTACCTGCGATTACTGATACTTCAGAAGCGTTGATTTCGTCGTTAGCAGTAGGATTAGAGTGTTCAGCAGCCAAATCAAACTTGTCACCAGCTTCGTAACCCTTAGCTACAACAACTACACCGTTGATGTTCTTCAGATAACCTTCGTCAGATACATTCGGACGTTTGTCGTTAGCGATGTAAGAGTTATAGTCATAGTAAGCAGTCTGAACCTTGAATGAACCATCAGCTTCGTGGTTGATCGAGTTGATGTAACGGAATGCGAACTTAGCAACATTGAAGTCTCTTGTGCTCAGGTCGATTACATCAGAAGCCTTACCACTCTTCACATAGTTTTCGTCTGTGATATACAGTTTGTCACCTGTACGGAAACCGTGTACGAAACCTAACTTAGCAAAGTTTTCACCAGCTTCACCTTCGTTGATATATTTGTTCAGGTGGATAGCACCCTTTTCATAAGCAACGTAAGCAGTGTCGATCAAGTTAACCAGGAAGCGACCATAAGTAGTATCCGGGTGGATTGCCGGGTGACCTGGCACTGTACATTCCTGTTCAGGTACATACTTCGGATTTACAACCAACAGATACTGATAACGGTTGTTATGACCACGGTTTACATAAGCTGTATCAACATACAGAGCAGGAGCCATATCCTTCAACTGTGCGCTGTTGCCCAGGTTCAGGAATTCGCCGTTTTCATACATCATGTCATATTCATTTTCCTGACGGAAGATGCGGATAGTATCACCCATTTCCTGTAAACGATATTCAGGAGCTTCAACCAACTGCAGGTCGAACAGGTCGTTAGAGTTTACTTGTTCGTAAGCGCCTTCTACTTCAACAGCACCCAGGTATTCAGTTGTTGCACCATACAGTTTCTGGTTCAGATCCAGAGTGAATGGTTTCTTGTCAGATTCCTGTGCCACACCGATCAGGTTATACAGACCATTCTGTTTTTCTTTCAGAACGAAACGATAAGCCTTATTCAAATCAGCAGTAGTGAATTCCTTAGAATCCTTATCACAAATCATTGACTGGATGTCGTGTGTGCTAGGAGTTTCGTAAGTCAGGAACTCGTTGTTTTTAGTGTTCTGCAATGCATAGCTGATGATAGCCAATGTATCGTTAGCTTCCTGATATCTGTTCTTTGCATCGTAGTAACCCACTTTAGAAGTTACATAGATAGAGTCAGTCGGAGTTTTCAGCGTGCTGAATGTTCCGTAAACAGCCTTAGCAGTCAGCGGAACCAGTCTCCATGTAGCTGCTTCTTCTACATCTTTCATCAAGCCCAGCAGGTGAGTTGAAGAGTGATTTTCTGATACATAGAAGTCTGTTTCTCCTGTAGAAGCTACAGCCAAACGATATTGATTGTCTTGAACATCCAAAGCTTTGAAGTTAGCATAACCGTCCATCATGACTGCGTTGTGTGTCAGATCTTCAATATCAGCAGCAGTGATAACCATTGTATCGCGTACGGCAGAAGAATATCCGAACGGAGTTCTACCTGTATAACTTACAGCATACTTATCATTACCCAAAGCATACATATCTTTCACTTTAACCACTTCTTTAGACTCGCGGTTTGTGAATGTGAAAGCATAAGCATCTGCTTTCGCAGTAGCCTTATCTACTGTAGCATTTGTAGCAGTTACAGCCCACTGTCCTTCCGGTTTGCTGAACAAGAAGCTGCTAGCCTGTACAGCAGCAGGATCACCGTTTTCATTCATTGCCAAAACCTTACCGTTTACTTTCGGGTTTGAAGTAATGAATTTGATGTTTACATATCCGTGGTTCAACGGGTTGTTGTCTTCGTCTGTTGTCAATACGAAAGCATCGCTACCAAAGACTGCGTAAACAAGAGTTCCAACTTGAGAACTAGTAGTAGTTTTACCAGCAGACAAGAAATAACCTTCATTGTTGTTATAGCTGATTACAGAATACTTAGTACCTCCTTTAGCTACAACGATAGAAGTGATTTTGTCGTCATCAGCATTGCTATGATTGATTGTGAAGTTATAAGCGATATTCTGTTTTACATTCCAAGCTTCACCATCACTAGATACTGCATTCATGATGGTCTTCATGTCATCTTCAGAGATAGTCTGGAACTTGAAGCCACCATTATCGCCGGCAAACTCACTGATACCTTCTACTGACCATTTTTCGTCTTCGTTCAGGTTCAATACGATGATACCTTCTTCGTTAGCTAACATGTAAGTACCATCTGTATCTGTATCCTTATAAGATTCGAAGCCAGTTACTTTGCCAGCATCCGTCTTAGCTTTCACAACTCTTAATTTGCCTAAGAACGGGTTGCCCTGCAAATCAGTCACACCATCTTTCTTGTTAGACAGAGTCATTGCGAAGCCGTCACCTAACTTCTTAACCAATTCACCGGCTGTGAATGCGTCTGCAGCAGCGTTATGGAAAGAGAAGTAAGCCAAGTTGGCAATTTGACCAGTAGTATGAGTAGACAATGCCACCAAAGAGAATACACCACCAGAACATGTCAGAACACTTGTCTTTGACTCATTCAAGAAACAATAAAGGTTTCCACCGTTTGTCCCATTGTCAACCTCCTGTATATAGAATCTTTGTATTCCGCCTAATTCCAATACATTATCGTTAGCATCCACAAGTTTGTAAACACCTTCTCCCTCAGTTGCTTCTACAGTCCAATAGGGTTTGCTTGCTTCCCCTACGGTTGCAGCTCCGGCACCGATATACTGATCAGCTGTATTTGTACCTTGCGCTCCATCTGCATAGTGAATCATATAGGTTCCACCTTCTTCGAAAACCACGCTGTTAGTATAGTTTCCATCAGGTTGAGCGTTAGAAGATACGGTAGTTCCAAAATTAACACCAGCTTTTGCACCATTGGTAACTTTGGAAGTAACACCTTCTACTGTTGTTACATATAAATCAGTTCCATCTGACTCAACTCTAACGCCATCTTCACCCAAAGTAATGCTATAGCCAGTTCCATCATTTGTAACCGTCTCCACCTTAATATCAGGGTCGGCTTCCAAAGAAATCACGCCGTCTTCATCAACATTCCATAAATATTGTGTAGGAGTATAACCCAAAAGCAGCAAATCGAATTTACCACTCTGACCATCAACCAGTTCAGCTTTACCTTCTTTATTGACTACCAAATACTTGTTAGCGCCAAACATAATAGGCTTACCCTCGCCCTTTGTCGCTTCCAGGACTGGAGTTGTTATCGTATAAAGGTAAACAGGTGTTTCATCTGCCGAATTTTCAATTGTTCCCTCAGCGATATTCAGGTAGTCAGCCGTCGAGTTGACCTTAACTTGCGTTCCATTGCCTGAGGTAGCATTAACCAACGCCTGCAATGCAGTAGCTGTGCCCAAACTCCAATCTCCAACAGCAAAAGCCAATCCAGAACCGCCTGCCACAGTAAATTTGTTATTTATGAAATCCCAATTCCAAGCATGTTTAGCAAGCTCATCAGCTTTTGTTGAATAATCAACATCTTTCAAACCCAATTCTGAACCATTAACAGTCAACACTTTAACAGTTCCTCCTCTTGGAGTAAGTTCATTACTAGCAATAATGAACTTACCATCAGCAGCTACTTCACCACCTTTCACTAGCACCACACCAGCATCCGCCGTAAATGTGGCTCCGGCGGCAAGAAACGCCGCCATAAGTGTAGAAAACTTTTTGTTCATAATCTTTTAAATTAATTGTTTATAAAATAGAGTAATAAAAGTCCAACAATTAATTTTACGAAAGGAGAGAACAAGCTCGGCTTTGGTTACACCGAGACATAAAAAAAGCACGAGCGTTGTCTATCATCAAGCTAAAGGCTCTGGTAAGCCCGTATAGAGATAATAGAACAAGTGCTCGCGCTTATACGATATAATATAATCCACCCATAGAATATGGTAGATACACTTATACGTAGTCCACGCAAGCATTTTATGTCCATTATTCCTCTATACAACTTAAAATTTACCAGATTTTTAGCTTAGAATAATCTTCGTAAAATGCTTGCAATATGTATTTGAAACCGCTTTATCGCAAGCCGCTGCTCGCTACGGAATCTGTTGCAAAGGTAAATAGCTTTTTCGAATCAACAAGGAAAAAACCTTATATTTTTCCGAAATAGGTGTTTTGCAGAACGAAACAGCACGATTTATGCAACAAATTTCTCGGTTTGGGGGATAAACAAGAAAAAGGTACACCGTCATAACAACGGCATACCCTTTCTACATTCTTAATCAATTCCGCTATTCAGTTATCTCTACTCCATAATACGGTCGGAAGTCATCATTCGACTTATAGAAATAAAAAGTCGTCGGATTTGTATACGGGTTATTGTAATGGAAGATGGCAGGATTAGCATTCAGCTCAGCCTGGTTCCAACCCGGAGTCCAACCGACAAATACACCATCCATATTGATACAATGCTGGTAACGCTCGCAGTTCGTACCCTTATAAGCACGGTGGATACCCACTTCCAAACGCTTGGCATCAAAATAGTTGATACCTTCCCCCCAAAACTCGACACCTTTCTGGAAGACATATTCATCCATGAACGCATCGGTAGTAGCAGCCGTACAAGTATAAGACGGGTTACGTGTCTTTACAATATCCTGCAAAGCAGTCGCTGCTGCCGGAACACCCGAGGTATGAAGTGCCGCTTCCGCTTTCAGGAAATACATTTCTTCGATACGCATGATCGGATAATCGATAGCACCACCGATCGAATGCGTCCGGTAGTCGCCGTTATGCGGACGGAACTTCATGTTTACATACAACCATGGCCACGACTGATAACCGTTTGACGAGTTGATACGGGCACGGATCCATGACGCAGAACTGTTATATTTATATTGGTATTTGTCAGGACCGAAACCTGAATAATCATCATTCCAATCACTCTGAGTCGTACTTGTACTTACGTCATTTACCGACCATTTATTGTTGATAAACTTACCGTCTGCACTTTTTTCCACCAGATAAGGTTCGCCTTCTTTCTGGTTCTTCGATTCATAGAAGAAGTTAGGAGCCAACCATGATTTTTTGCGGAAGTCGTTGTCCGAAAGACGTTCGTACCATTTACGGTCGAGCGAACGGCCGACACGCCAGCCATATACACTAAAGGTTGTTTCCGTTCCGAAGATCATCGCGAAAGAGAATGACTGATTATTACCCGTAGCAGCAGTTGTGTTACCTTCCGAAATAGAAGTGGCCCACATCCAGGAGCTCTGCGAGTTACGGTTATTGAAGCCGTTTACCGGATCTGTCCACTCGTTTTCCGTCAACGGGGTGCAACCGGCTACAGAAATAGCCTTATTCGCATATTCACCGGATTTCTGCCAGTAAGAAGCTTCGTCTTTATAAGTAGCAGAAGTCTTTACACGTGAAGCCAGGTTGGCATAAGTACGGGCATACAAACCATAGACTGCAGCCAGGTTCGGTTGAGTCTTATCCGTACGGGTATATCCTTCCAGATAAGTTTCAGCCTGTTGCAGATCACTCAGAATCAAGTCATAAGCAACATCTACCGTTGCACGCGGATTATTGGATGCTTCTTCCGATGTAGTCTTTTCTGTTACGATAGGAACACCCAGGTTTGTCAAGTCATTTTCAGGACTTACATAACTGTAACGGCTATCGGTCGGTTTCTTGTACTCCATAATCTGAACCAAGTCGAGATAATAAAGGGCACGATAGGCATAACAGATTCCCAGATACCCCTTCTTGGTATCATCCATATCGTTCACATCGACCATACCGATGACATCGTTTACATTCTTGATATAAGAATAGTAGAGGTAAGAAGGATAAAGTCCACGGTTAGAGCCGGTAGCACTTATCCCGCCATTACAATAGGCTCCCATTGTGTTATAACCGTTTCCCCCGGAACAAACAAACTGGCCCGTACTATGTTCCAACATGGCACGCATACTGCCATAAGAAATCATTTCTATACCGCCATCATCATTTATATACCCTCCCATCGAGGTATAAATGGAGTTGACCATTCCCTGCAATGCCGACTCCGATGCCTGAATCTGGTCATTCAGCACATATTCCGTCGGTAATGTTTCTTCAATACAGCTACTTAACCCCAGAAGAGCCACCGCAGCCAATAAAATCTTATATTTCTTCATGATGTTTTCTTTTTAATGTTTAGAATGTCAATGAAATACCACCCGAGATAGTACGTATCGGAGAATAAAGCTCCGAATTGCTATATCCCTTCAATGTATAGCGGGGATCGAATCCCTGGCGTGCCGAGAAGTAGAGCAGGTTTTCACCCGAGAAATAAACACGTATATTCTGGATATTATACTTCTGAGTCAAACTGGAAGGTAATGTATATCCGAAGTTGATATTCTGAACATTCAGATAGCTTGCATTCGTAATGAAACGGTCTGAACGGCCATTCTGTGTGTACTTTTCTGCAAACTGCAAACGTGGAATGCTTGAACCTGTATTCTCAGGCGACCAGGCATTCAACATGTCTTTATGCCAGGTTGAAGAGGTGGCCGTACTGGTGTGCATCAATGTCGAGTAGGTATAATCGTATGCCTTACCTCCCAACTGATAGTTCAGGTTGATAGAGAAATCGAAACCACGATAGCTCAGAGAAGTACCTAAACCACCATAGAAAGAAGGAAGCGCATCACCGATCAGGTAGTCGGTTGCCTGGTTGACATCTTTGGTCGTTTCCTGTCCTGTCACATTTCCTGCATCATCGAGGATATCTTTATAGAACAAAGATTCTCCCGTTTCGGTATCCAGGCCGGCAAACTTAGGCAGATACCAAGTGTAAAGCGAAAGACCTTCAGCCACGAAATATTTGTATTTGGAAACGAACGACTTATCCAGATTCACATACCCGTTATGACCGTCCACCTTAGTCGTCTTAATTTTATCCGGCAAAGTCAACACTTTGTTCTTTACATGGGAGATATTGAAATTAACGTCCCATTTGAAGTCCTTATTCCGGATTAGTGTACCTTGTAATACAAGTTCGAGACCCGAATTCCTCATGTCACCCAGATTAATGAAATAGCTGGTGTAACCAATAGAAGGAGGTGTATTCAGAGAGAACAACATATCACTGGTTTTCCGGTAGAAATAATCGAGGCTACCGCTCAGTCGTCCGTTGAAAAGATCAAATTCGGTACCCACATTCCAGTTCGTATTGGTTTCCCAGGTGATATCGCTCGAACCTTTCTGGCGCCATTGGAAAGCAGCCTGGTCGTCATTGTTCACCACCGTGTAAGAATCGGCATACAAATAGTCACCGATGTTGTCGTTACCCTGTGAACCGACAGAAGCTTTCAGTTTCAGAGAATTAACCCAGGGCACATTGAAGAATGACTCTTTGGATATAAGCCAGGCACCGCCGACCGACCAGAAGTTACCCCAACGATGATCCTTTGCAAAACGTGAAGAAGCATCACGGCGATAAGACACCGAACCGAAGTACTTTGCATCGTAATTATACATGGCACGGAAGAAATAACCTTCGTTATTATAAGAATTGGAATAAGAATACGGCGTATTATTCAGGTTCAAAAGCGTGGCCAATTCCCATGAATTATCGATTCCGAAATTACGTCCGGAAGCACTCAGCGATTCATATTTATAATTATAATATTCATGACCGACCATTGCGCTCACATCATGCTTACCGAACTGTTTGTTGTAGTTCAGCAACTGTTGCGTATTATAAGTAAAGGTACGGTAAGAAGCTTTATACAGAGTTCCGTTATCGGAAGAACTGGTATAATAATCGACGAAAGGACTCTTGGCCTCCGTGTAACGGCGGTCATAATCATAAGCATTGGCATTGAATGTGAATGTCAAGTCCTTTGTCAGGTTTATGTCCGCATAACCACTGGCGATAAACGAGTTACCGGTTGTTTCCTTCACATTATACTTGTTATTGAAAATACAGTTGCCACCAACGCCGCCTGCACGGTTCAGATCGTAAGCCTGTGCGAAGTCATACATGTTCTCTCCCCATTTATCGACCATGATGTTCTTGTTTTCATCACGGAAATAAATCGGGTAAATAGGAGCCTGAGTCTTGATCGTACTCCAGATTGTCCCAGTACCGATCGTACCTTCGGTAGTCTGGCTGTAATCATATTTAGAATAGTTGAAGTTTGCACCGACTTTCAGCCACGTCTTTGCCTGGTAATCCAGTTTTGCACGTGCCGTCAAACGTTTCTGTGAAGAACCTTCCTGAATACCATCCTGATCCAGATAACCGACAGAGGTATAATAATTAATACGGTCGGAAGCACCGGAAACCGACACATTATATTCCTGGCGGAAACCGTTCTGCAAACCGACATCTTGCCAATCGTCGGCCTGCAACCAGAATTTTTGCCCGTTATAGTTATAGAGAGACCCCATAGTTGCTCCCGGATTCATTGTTCCACCCTGCTGGATAAAATCTTGTCCTTCAGGAGTCGAATAAACCATATATCCCGGGCCTACCCCGCTGGAAGCACTTGTCAGGTGCTGGTTTGCCAAAGCATGGGCATCGGTAGTCGACATGCCGCCGCCGTTTTCCGTTATATAATAGTTATATAACATCTTATAATAAGTTTCGTAGAATTGCTGGGAGTTAGTCGTCTTATAGTTCTTAAGACCATTCGAGTTGGAACCCCATTTAGCATCCACAGAAACTTTGGCATCCCCGTTTTTACCTTTCTTTGTCGTGATCATAATCACACCGTTGGCACCACGGGCACCATACAGGGCATTGGAGGCTGCATCTTTCAATACGGTCATCGACTCGATATCGTTGGAGTTGATCAGGTTCAGGTCGCCGTCGAAAGGCATACCGTCCACTACAATCAGAGGTTCCGTATCAGAAGAGATAGAACCGAAACCACGAATGGTGATGGAAGGCGAGCTACCCGGCTGTGCAGAAGCATTGCTCAATTGCACACCGGCCACACGTCCTGCCAGAGCCTGGGCTGGGTTCGACACCTGCGCTTTTAGAAGATCGTCCGCTTTCATGATACCGGCAGAACCCGTAAAGGCTTCTTTCGTACTTTTACCGAAAGCGACTACCAGTACTTCATCCAAAGCCTGACTGTCTTCCTGTAACACGACCTGGATATTGTTCCGGTTTCCCGGCCGGATAGTCTGGGTAACATAACCCACATAAGATATTTGCAGCGAACCGCCTGATGGGATAGACAACTCGAACTTTCCGTCGAGATCTGTCATGATACCGTTGGTTGTACCAACCTCAACAACACTGGCGCCGATCACCGGTTCACCGTTTTCGTCTTTCACCAACCCCGTTACTCTACGGGTATTTTGAGCCGTCGATGTTTTTTCATGTACCGCAACCGCGGAATGTCCACCACTTGCACTCAATTCCGTCATTGCCTGTCCTGCAGAGATATTGCTCTCGGCAACCAACGGCAAACTCAGACAAAACAGAGCCATAGGCACAAAAATGACTTTCTTTGTGTAATTCATAACTTAAATAATTAGTGATTATAACTCATAAAAGCAAATACGAAAGAGAATATTCCAACACATGTGCATACAGCTATGGCTAGCTTTACCGATGCACACAATCTCATCCATTTAGTGTTTGTCGTCATACTAAAAATTAATTAATGGTTCTTACTCTAATAAACAACTACAAAAGCTATATTTCATAGCTTAATAAAAAGTAGAATCTGAAAAAACAGACTACCACACATACTTAATATCCCTTAATATCTTTTACTTACATTCATTAGTGTCATTGTCGCTTCAAACAAAGTTCACATAGGACTCACTCAAAACCCCAGTACAAAAATATATTATTTTTAGATATATAGCATATTTTACTGTATAAAATTAATAAAAAAAACATATTGTTACCAATTTATGTATCAAAAGATAGCTTTCCACCCTTTAATAACCAGAGTCCTATGTGAACTCCGTTTATCGGGATATTTCCCGGCTCATAATCCATTGTTTCAAACGATAAGCAAAAATATGACGATATACTAGCTCTCGACTAGTATATTTTTATATCTTTACTCCTGACTTTTTACTGGGACACCAGTTGTCGGCCCTTAGAACGACAGTTGTCAATTTATAAACCGACAACTGGCAATCCATAAGTCGACAGCTGTCGACCCGGTAAAGAGTCGGGACTTTTTTGTTAAGCACTAGTATATTATCATCTAATACATCACTATCATGGCAGCAGAATATAAGATGGAACGGAATCCGAACCCCAAGGGTGACAGTGAACAACAAGCATTACATCCCCGCCTGATATCGCAGGGAACAGTGGGAACCGACGATATCGCCCGCTATGCACAAACCGTATCGACCATCTCGGAAGCCGACATGAAAGGAGCATTGGCCGTATTGGCACAGTATGCCGCCTATCAATTGCGCGAAGGCTACACCGTCTACATCGAAGGAATAGGGTACCTCACCCCCACCTTGCAATCGCGTCCGGTGATGGAGACCAAAGAGCTACGCAGCGAATCGGTACATTTCAAGAATGTAGCCTTCCGGTGTGACAAGGAATTGAAGCATAAATTGAAATCAATGCATATCTACAAGGCACATACCCCGAAGCTGAAAGAATTCGACATGAACGAACGCCGCCGACGCCTCCTGCAATACCTCGACCGGAACGAATATATCACCTCCACCGACTACGCTGTCCTCAACCATTGTAGCAAATACGGTGCACAACAAGACCTGAAAAGATTTACGGATGAAGGCGTCATCAGACAATCGGGATACCGCAGTTCGACCAATTACAGGAAAAGTAAATGAATGCATTATGAATGATTCCACAACAGATCATTCATACTATCGAAGCCTGCAATTCAAGGCATAAGCCAACCAATGAATGCATGAACCCATTTTCTGCAAAAACAAATCCGGGAGGGGTATTATCAGAACTTCAACTCCAATTGTTCCGGCAGTAAAGTGAATGTTTTCCGGTGATAGGGAGTAATACCTACCGCACGGATTGCTTCGCGATGGGCCTTTGTCGGATACCCCTTGTTTTCAGTCCAGTGGTAATCGGGATATTCTTTAGCCAACTCATCCATATAATCGTCACGATAGGTCTTTGCCAGAATAGAAGCGGCGGCGATGCTCAAATACTTGCCGTCGCCTTTTACAACAGTGGTATGGTTAATTTCAGGATACGGGGTAAAACGGTTACCGTCGATCAAGAGATGCTCCGGCCGTACTTTCAACTGGTCGATCGCCCGATGCATAGCCAGGAAAGAAGCTTTCAGTATATTGATTTTATCTATTTCTTCAGGTGTGACAATACCTACGGCCCAGGCTATCGCCTCCTGCTCGATGATCGGGCGTAAGGCATAACGCTTTTTCTCGCTCAACTGCTTGCTGTCGTTCAAATCGTCGTTCTTAAAATCAGGAGGAAGAATAACCGCTGCCGCAAAGACAGAACCAGCCAGGCATCCGCGTCCCGCTTCATCACACCCGGCTTCTATCCGGTCGGCTTCCATATAAGGTAATAACATAGAGTTTAGTATTTAAGTAGTATCTTATTTAATCTATCATCTTCTTCCTCATCATCCAAGGCCGCAATACGAAATAAGAGAACAAGGTGGCCAGGGTAACTCCGCTTATATTGGCCAGAAAATCAAACCAGTCTCCTCCCCTGTAAGATGTACAATATTCCTGTAATAGTTCGATTGCTCCACTCATCAGGATAGGGCAAAGCACCGCACCTATCCAGGCATGCCACAACACCTCGTCATACTTCCGGTGATTACGCAAGAACTCTACCCACAACATCCCGGACAATCCGGCATACATACAAATATGAGCCACCTTATCTATCCCCGGTATCTTACCGATCTCCATGGAAGGCGGTTTGAAGAACGACAAATAGATTACAACTACTATAATTGTCAAGGATATTGGATATTTCTTCAGATAATATAACATAGACTACTTCTTAAAACATTTTTCTTACACGTTCTATCCCGGCGGCAAAGACATCTATTTCTTCCTTTGTATTGTAGAAAGAGAATGAAGCACGGACAGTTCCTTCTATACCTAACGCCTGCATCAGCGGCTGTGCACAATGATGGCCGGTACGGACAGCTATTCCCAGGCGATCCAATAACATCCCCATATCATAATGATGAATATTACCGACCAGGAAAGAAAGTACGGCTCCTTTATCTGCCGCCTGTCCGAATATACGCATTCCTTCGATAGCGTTCAGTTTATCAGTCGCATAACGCAACAGTTCTTCTTCATAAGCCGCAATATTATTCATCCCCAAACGATTCACATAACGTAAGGCCTCTGCCAAAGCCGTACTACCGATATAATCGGGCGTACCGGCTTCAAACTTAAACGGTAATTCGTTGAAAGTCGTTTTCTCAAAGGAAACAGTTGCAATCATCTCTCCACCACCCTGGTAAGGAGGAAGTTTATCCAGCCACTCTTCTTTGCCGTAGAGCACGCCGATACCCGTCGGGCCATATACCTTATGCCCTGAAAAAACATAGAATTCCGCATCCAGTTCCTGTACATCCACTGCCAGGTGAGGAACAGCCTGTGCACCATCTATCAACACCGGAACTTCATGATTATGTGCTTCCTCGATTATTTCCTTTACCGGGTTGATAGTCCCCAGCACATTCGATACATGGGTAACAGATACCAGCTTCGTACGTTCCGAGAACAGTTCGCGGAACTTATCCATATCGAGTTCACCTTTCTCGTTCATCGGAATCACCTTCAGTGCAATTCCTTTCTTTGCGGCCTGTATCTGCCAGGGAACGATATTGGAATGGTGCTCCATAACGGAAAGGATCACTTCATCACCCGCCGACATGCACTCGTCGGTGAAACTGGATGCAATCAGGTTGATCGCCTCCGTTGTTCCGCGTGTAAAAATAATTTCGTTGGATGAACGTGCATTCAAAAACGACTGCACGGTTTTACGAGCCTCTTCATGTGCTTCGGTAGCCGCTTGACTCAGGAAATGAACACCACGGTGAATATTGGCATTCACATTGTAATAGCCGCTTTCAATCTTCTCTACCACCTGGCGGGGCTTTTGAGTAGTAGCTCCATTATCGAAATAAATGAGCGGTTTATCGTATATCTTATGCTCCAATATTGGAAAATCTTTCCGGATAGCTTGTATATCTAACATAATAACTTGTATCTTTAGTCCTATAACAAACGCCAAAGATACGATGTTTATTTTAACAACGGAGAGATATTCATTTATACAGATATAAGAATATAAAAAAAGCCTTTCGTTTTAGCGAAAGGCTTTTTCCCCTCATACATACTAATTTACTCTACACCTTCCACCGGAGTTTCTTTGAACGCCAATAACGGGAAGAAAATGAACGGTAACAAAAGCAAACCTATTGCATACGCATTGTCACCTTTTCCATACTTTGCTGCAATATCCCTGTACAGCAAGAATGAAAGATAAATGTTGTAAATAGGGATCAGGAAAAACCAGAATTTTACAGGCTCCCATTTTACGATACGCAACATTACGATGATGTTGTAAAACGGAATAATACATGCCCATCCCTTCTGGCCGAAAGTTTCGAAAATTTTCCACATGCTGGCAAGCATTAGTATACATAACGCCAGCTGAATAATAGATCCAATCATTACAGTTAGTTTTAGATATTTAACATTATTAACATCACAAATATAAACCTTTTATATCGAACAACTGTTACCTATTCAAAGAAAAATCCCTCCTAAGAGCTTTTTATAAGCAATCCTTATAATAATCAACAATATATTTTTATTGCTTCTGATAAAAACGTACCCAGTCGATCTCCATTTCCACAGGAAGATCAGCAGGTTCGACTGCTCCAACCCAACTACCTCCAAGCTGCATATCGAGCAAAAGATAGAACTGGCTATCGCTGAACGGATATTGCCCTTCCTTGTCTGTTTCGATACGCGGATAAGTGAACGTATGGTTATCGTTAATGAAAAATACAAGACTGTCTGCATACATCTCAACGGTATATGTGTTGAAGTCGTCCCTGTTTATCAAACCTGTACTACCTTGCTTTGGATTATCTTTGATACCCAGGTTGAAGGTATAATTTGAATGAACTGTCTGATAAGCAATACTATCATTATTTAGACGTTCCATTATATCAATCTCACCTCCGTTCGGCCATTTTCCATCCTGTGGCAACAACCAGAAGGCAGGCCATGCACCGGTGGCACCGTTAAGTTTGGCATGGATTTCCAAACGACCGTTGTTAAAGCCGACTTTATCTTTCGTATAAACTCCACCGGTAATAAAAGGAGCTGTATCGGTAGGCAAACTATAATTAACCAATCCGCGCAGAATCAGTTTCCCGTCACGCATAGCATAACAGGAATCGAAGTCGGACATATAATTATTCCAGTCTGATCCTCCACGGGGTATCTTACTCCAGGAGGCCGGATCGAAACCATCCGCCTGATCAAAATTATCTTCCCAAACCAATTTCCACTCTTTGGGCTGCTGGGTACATGATAGTACACACATTACACCGATACAGGCTAAAAGTCCTAATAAAGTTTTCTTCATAATCCATTAAATTTAGAGTTTGCCATAAAGGTACTTATTTTACCGGTTCCCGCCAAACACCGTTTAAATGTGTTCCATTACTCAACCACAGTTACAAGGTTGGTACCGTTAGCCTTGAGGTTAGTTCAGAGGAGAATATTCCCGAATCGAGATAAAAAGAATATCCTCTTTCCTCACATCTTTTATTTCCACCGACTCTGACTCTCTCTCCTGCAACGGAACAGAAAGATCACTTATACTCTCCCCATTCTTATAAATCTGAATTTTATAGGTTCCCGAGACCCTGGCCATACAATCCAGCTTAATTCTCAGAGTTTCCATAGAAGCTAATTCACTATTCGTAAAAGATTTTGCTTCCGGGAAATAAACCATTGCCAAAGTTTCCCGACCATCCACATTCAAATGGCTGACCTGTGCACCCGGAATACCGACCTCACAACGAACAAATCCCGGTCCCGGTAATCCGCCGTAAATAATATCCTCATTCCGGGATATGGCTTCAAACATCCGAGTAAGATCTTCCCTGACCGGCTTCAATTCAGGCAGTTCTTTCCTTACCTCCCCATAACAATAAACGCCAAAGCCTTGTGCCGCCCTTTCCAGGGAATGAATTACAAAATGACGGAAATTGACAGATGTATTGAAATGTCCTATACCGATCTCAGATGGGATCAATATGGGCAGTTTATAGTTATACGAATCATTATAGCGATGATCGATCCCAGCTATCGCTTTATACCCCCAGTTTTTATAAAACATCGTACCGATCGCATCCAAATTTCCGTCTGCATAAGTCGCCGCACTCGTTCCCGTCATTCGGACACGCTCCGGATCACCGGCTTCTGCCTGTCCGGCATCCAGGTTAAAAGATAATATCTTATACGGATCTCCTTCATGGTAAGCGGAAGTAAATTGTTGCCACCACCAGTCGATGGCTTCCTTTTTAAACTGTGCATAATCGGTTTTGTTGGTTTTCAGTTTCCACTCTTCAAATAATTCAGCCGTTACCGGATTGAAATCACTTTCATCCAGAAAACTGAAACCTTCCTCATTTCCCAGTTGTACTCCGATAACTGTCTCATCATCTTTATAATGGACAGCCAGATTATAAAGCATTTTCCTTATCCGGTAAAAAACCTCTTTATGACCATATACATGAAGCGGACGGACACCGTAGGTCAGTATATCCTGGATATTCGAATAAAGTACGCCATTCCGTTTCACCCATTGCATCGTATAATTGGAAGAATCCCTGTCGTCCAGATGAAATGTCCAGGCCGTTTCGGGATTGAGGGTCGGTACTCTCTCCTTTTGTGCATGTAAAAACAATACCCAACCGATTTTCAATTCCTGCCTTTGAGCTGCTGCCACAATTTCATCGGCAAAACGGTAGTCAAACCGGTTATCCGCCGGTTCGATATCTTCCCAATGCAACATCATATAAGCGGTATTAGCTCCCATCTCCTTCATATCAGCGAAGATAGAATCATAGTTTGTCTCTTTTTCATAACGGGTATCCCAATACCCTGTCTCTATCGCTTTCAGGAAAAACGGAGCCAACCGACCGTTCTGCCGGACCATATAAGCAATTTTACGGTTCGGCAGGCGGATTAATGCTGCCGGAGCCGTAACCGTATCTTTCATCTCATAGTCTACTATTTTCGCTGCTATCGGGGAAAAAGGAGCCATAAATGGCAACGGTTCACTCAACTGAGCCTGCGACGGATGGACCAACGCAAATAACGCGACAAGAATCAATATCCAATATTTGATCATAAACTTTCTATTTTATGTAAATTACTCAATAAAAAACCAGCTTGGCAATCCGGCAAATAAATGCTCCTCACCAAACTGGTCTTAATTAAATCTGATTTTTATTCCTATTTATCAATAACCTATTGCACCGGCATTTGCTTTCAGCGGCCATCCCGGGTTCTGATAGATCACAGAAGTTTCTCCGTTTTCAGGATCAGTAGCCGTAATGCGGAAATGTTGCATGGCGATCGGGCTCAGGTAATGAGCATCACACCAGTTATATCCATCGTAAACAAGGTTGGACGTTTTAATGATCTGGTAAGGACGCAAATAGACACTGTTCTTCTGACTGGAAACATTAGCCGTCTTCCCTTCCGTACCTTCCGGTATCAAAGTCGAATTCCCTTGATTATCCACATATTCATACTGCATAGGTCCCCAGAGTTTGAAACCTTCCACCTGATAATTCTTTACCTGATCCAATGCTCTCCAGCGTTTCAGGTCATTCATACGGAAGCCTTCTTCCATTAATTCACAACGACGTTCACGACGGATGTTGTACAGTAATTTTGAAACAGGCTGACTGCCGGAATATACAGCCCAGTCTTTTTCCTTTGCCAGGTCGGTGGCCGCAACTGTCTGCTGATAATTCACCGGAAGACCAACACGTTCACGAATTGCTTTCCAATAAGAATCCGCTTTGCTGTCGATACTGCTTCCACCGTTCTTCAAACAGGAAGCCTCGATATAATTAAGATAAGCTTCTACCGCACGAAATACATGCGAACCTTCCACACAATAATCCCCGTCACGATACCAGGTATGCGGCATTCCCTTACGCAGGCAATAACCGGTTACGGCACGAACCTCCTGTTTAGCCAGAATATCCGGATATCCGAATGTGTCGACATCCGACAGTTCACTCAACAACTCGCCCGGTTCTTTCATAAACAGTTGCAAACGGAAATCACGGTTCGCCTTCACATCTGCGATCGTATTATCACCCACATATTTGGAAGATGCATAAATCGGAAGACCATCCTCACAAAGGAATGTTTCTACGAAATCCCTGGTAAAACCCGAATTTCCTCCTCCGCGCTGCAAATAATAACCGGCTGAATGCTTCTCTTTATATTCCATATCATAAGCCCGCCAGAGTAATATTTCCTCGTATCCTTCCATATTTTCCGCAGCAAACTGTGCATAATACGGATTATCCAGCTTTTCTCCGAAATTATTCATGGTCAAAGAAACATTATCGGCTACTTCCTCAGCCGCTTTCATCGCCTCGTCCAGGAAATAAGAGATTTCACTATCGATATTAATCGTATAATCTTTCAAATAAGCGGTAGAAGCTCCGGGCCAACCAGGTCCACCAGGAACACGGTTCGTCCCTTTATGATAGGTTTCCCAACTTGCTTCAAAGAGGGCAGCTCTCGATTTTACCAATAAAGCGGCATTACGTGTAATCCGGTTTTTACCGCCGGCCGGGTTATTATTCATCAACATAATCGCAGAATCCAGATCAGAAATGATAAAGCGAGCTACTTCATTTCTCGGACGCCGGTAACTGGCTTCCGTCAAAGCTTGTTGTTCGTCCGGCAACGTGTTACGGACAATCGGAAAATCACCCAATGTCTGAAGTTTGCTCAAATACTGCCAGGCACGCATAAAATAGGCTTCTCCGATATAATGTTTGATATTGGTTTCCGTCCCGTTTATTTCCCCGTTTTTCCAGCGAGGTACCGCTATTTCAAGGAAATAATTCAGGTTCCTTATTTTATCGAAATTCCACGGATCGTCTCCCCTGGTAGAAAAAGATTCGTTCACTCTCCATTCGCCAGGTACCCAACGGCTGTTGAAAGAACCTGTCACCTGATTATCGGTATCGTTATCATTTTTCCATGTACCCAGATTCCAACCGTCATGTGTGGTAAAACTATATTGTTTGATCGTATAAGCAGCCAGATCGCTTTCGCTCCAGAAAAAAGCTTCGGGCGTAATATTGTCCAGCGGTTCCCTATCCAGAAAATCATTACATGATGTCATGGAAAACACACTTATCAATACGGGTAAGATATATTTCAGTTTCATATTATATTACTATTTAAAAGGTTACACTTAATCCGGTTGAGACAGTTCTCGACAAAGGATATGATTTGGCGGATTCTGTTACCGAACCGTTCCAGTTTCCATATCCTGACCCTAATGTTTCAGGATCAAAGCTATCAGGCAAGCCACTGATCGTAAATAAGTTCTCTACAGAGAGGAAGATTCTTAATTTCGATAAGCCGGCTTTACTTGTCAGATGTGCAGGTAATGTATAACCTATTTGCAGGTTTTTCATACGCAGATAAGCTGCATTCTGCAAATAGCGGGTCTGTTTTTTTTGGTTCTTTCCGCCATCCAGTATCGGGCGTGGGAAATAAGCATTCGAGTTAGCTCCCCACTCATCCCCTTCCGAACGGAAGAAGTCCAGATGATCCGTAAAACAGGTGCTCTGCCATAATCCGCCGCTTGCACCCCAGAACATGTTGTCGCCTAACCAATAGTCTCTTTTCGCTACACCCTGGAAAAACATACGGATATCAAAACCCTTCCAGGAGGCATCCAGATCGATACCGAATTTATAACGCGGACTCGAATTTCCGATTATTTTCTTATCTCCCGGATCTGTGATCGTATTACTACCTTCGTTCACTTCACCGTCACCGTTCAGATCTTCGTACATGACATCACCGGCAGCCCAGTTATTTCCAAATGATTGTTTGTGGTTAGCAAGCCAGCTCTGCATTTCTTCGTCTGTTTTTGCAATACCGTGAGTTACATATCCCCATATTTCTCCGGCATATTGTCCTTCATACCAGGTGTTCAAGGTTCCGGTCGGATTCGAATAACGGGTTACCCGCTGACGGTCGTCCGACAGCATAATATGTGCACCGTAACTTACTTTGCCAATCTGGTCTCTCCAGGCCACATCCAGTTCAAAACCTTTCGATTCCATGTCGGCATTATTCGTTTTGGGAACAGTAGCACCCAGGATTACAGGTAGTTCCGGTGCCGGACCAACCATATCCAACGTTTTACGGTTGAAATAATCAAAACTGAAAGTCAGGCGATTCTGCAATGCACCTACATCGATACCTATATTCCAAGAGCGCATTGTCTCCCAAGACAATAAAGCGGAAATCAGATCCGGCGCATTAGCCGTATTCGGCTTTACCCCATTCAGTAACCAATGACTATCAGCATCATTCGCCGCAAATTTGAGTAACTGATAATAAGGATACAGGTTCGTTGTATTCTGATTTCCCAACTCACCCCATGAACCTCTCAACTTCAAATTATTTACAATATCGGAATAAGGTTCCCAGAATGCTTCACGCGCTACATTCCAACCGGCAGAAACGGAAGGGAATACATTCCATCGGTGATCTCTTGAAAAGCGGGAAGTACCGTCATAACGGGCATTTACTTCCAGCAAATAGCGTTCTTTATAGTTGTAATTGATACGGCCGAAAAAACCTGCTGTAGCCCAATGGCTATATCCCCCTTTTGTAATCTTATCAGTACCGGTCGATGTATTCAACGTCGGTAAATTGGAGGTGATCATATCTGTTCTCGATGCACCTAACTCCCTGTATTTATTTAGTTCCGCCTGAAAACCGACCATGATCTTCAAGGCATGACCTTCGTTGAACTCTCTGAAATATTCCGAATAAACGTTCGGATTGAAGAAGTTATTCTTGGTAGCCTGTTCCAGTACGGATGATTGCTCTGCCGGATTTGTCCACGGATTATCACTTACATCATATTTGGTTACAGGATTTACATCTTTATGCAAGAACTCCGTCGTAGTCCGGTAATTCAGTTCTCCGAAAATCTTCCAATCTTTGATCGGTTCCAGGATCAACTGGAATTGCTGGTACAGATTATCTTTCTGAGTCTTATAATCACCGCCTTGCAACAATCCTTCCGCCATACTCATTCCATGTCCGTTAGGATCGAGGAAAGGTTCCATAGGCCAGCGTTTTGCGATATTGTGATAGAACACATTATCATCCACAGAAGACGGTTTCTTGTAATCATTACGGATAAACTTGGAGCTATAATTAAAGCTCAACCAGTCCGTCGGCTTAGCATTGATCTTACCGGTAACCGTATAACGTTGCATCTTATCCGTATTGAACTTTAGGAGACCACTTTGGTCCAGATAATTAGCCGACACATAGAACTGATACTTTTCACTTCCGCCATTGGCACTTACCGAATGCTCCTGTGAAAAAGCGGCATTATTAAAATAAATGTCATACCAGTCATTATTAGAGTTACCCTGCCAGTCCCAACGACTCGGATTATTGGGATCAGGAACAGTTGTCGGAAGGAAAGTTCCTTCCTGATACGCTTTAATACGTTCCAGCCATTCCGGTGTAAAGCGTCCGGTTTCTCCCATATTTTCTGCAGCCCGGTTAAAATACTGGGCATACGTGTATGAATCGGCAATATCAGGAGTATTGATCGCTGAAGACCAACGGAAACTATTGTTATAGTTCACGGCGATTTTCCCGGCCGTTCCTTTTTTAGTCGTGATCAATATAACCCCGAAAGGTGCTCTCGATCCGTAGATAGAGGAAGCAGCAGCATCTTTCAAGACTGAAACACTTTCGATATCCTGAGGATTCAACGCATTCATATCACCTTCCATCCCATCGATCAGTACCAGCGGAGATGATTTAGAACCGTCACCGATCGTACCGCCACCACGGATATTCAGTTTCATTTCATTGTTCAGTTCACCACCATTTCCGGAACCTGCATACGAAAAGTTCAAACCCGGAACCAACCCCTGGAGCGCCTGACTCACATTCATAACAGGTCTCGACTCCAGAGCTTTCGATGCAACCGTCGATACCGATCCCGTCAGATTCACCTTTTTCTGTGTACCGAAACCGACAACTACCACTTCACTCAATGTCTGCGAATCTTCCTGCAGAACGACATTAATCGAAGTCTGATTACCGACTTTCTGCATGATCGTTTTCGAACCGATAAAAGAAAATTGCAGAACAGCATTCGGATCACTCAGTTCAAGAGAATAATTCCCGTTCATATCTGTGATCGTACCATTGGTTGTTCCCTGTTCAACGACGTTCACCCCTGCCAACGGCTGGTTATTTTCATCGGTAACAACACCTCTTATCACTTTTTTTTGTGAACTCCCCGCAGAGACACTCCGGCTTTCTTTAGAAATACGGATACTCTTACCCACAATTTCTATTGAAACCGGCTGCCCTTCAAACACCTTATAAAGAACATCTTTGATCGATTCGTCCGTGACATCCACAGAAGTCTTTTTCTGCATATCCAGCTCCGAGCTTTTTATCACATACGAATAGCCATTTTGTTTCGTGATCTGTTCCAATACCTGTTCTATCGTGAGATTTGTCAACTTCATCGAAATCTTTTCGGCACCTTGTGCCATCACTGTAGAAGAAACAAAGATCATCAACAGGAAAAACAGTAGAAGCGGTTTTTCATAAAAGGACTGTCTTGTTCTCATGTTAATTAATTTAATTGTTTATACAAAGTTTACATTCATGCATAGAAATACCCGTCAGCCGACCGTACGCTTCAGCTTAATACTAGTATTTCTATCAAATAAATTGAATATTTATTTTCTCTTCCTTATCTCGACCGTATCCCTGTTATACGTTATAACCAACTTTTTATCATTGTTGATCGCATCCAGCATTTCAGGCAACGTTTCTTGATTTACAAACGATATATGATACTTATGCTGCCCTATATCAGCATCCTCTATTTTTATACGGACATCGAAAATACGCTCCAGTTCCGCAGAAATTTCTTCCAGCGAATTGTCTGTAAAATGGTAATATCCGTCTTTCCATGACAGGTTATCCAAATGCAATAACTTGTCTTTCTTAATCGTATTAGTCGTTTTATCATAACTGACTTTTTCACCCGGCTCGATATAAATTCCATCCTCTTCATCGATCGAAGGTGTGGATAAACAAACTGAACCTTCATAAAGGCGGACTTCCATTGTTGGATCTTCCTGGTAAGCCTTTACATTGAATACCGTCCCTTTGACATGTACACCACATCCGGCAGAATTAACGACAAACTCTTTCCCACCTTGTTTGGTCACTTCAAAATACCCTTCTCCGTTCAGCGTAACATTCCGGTTATTCTTATTAAAATAATTGGAATATGTCAACTGCGACCCGGCATTCAACCAGACTATCGTCCCGTCGGGAAGTGTGAGTTTACTTTTTTCACCAAACGGAGCCTCTACTATATAAAAAGCTTCCGCTTCCTGCCTGTCTTTCAGGTTCCAAGTCAACCAGCTTGTTCCAACCAGCAACAGGAATACAGCGGCAACGGCTGCTATTCTCTTTAACGCATACTGTTTGTTCCTTCCCTGAACAACATCGATACGGGCGTTCAATCGTGCAAATTTCCGACGTGTCGTATCATCCGCTTTCACATCTATCTCACTCCAGATCTCATGAAGCACCTCTTCTTTCTCCAACAAATTCTCCGGTTGCAGGAACCAATGCTGGAAACGAGCCTGAATCTCTTTCGGCATATCATTGCCAAAAAATTTCGTTATTACGGAATTTATATAATTTGTCTTCATTTTAATCGGTGTTACATATATAAGACAGCTAAGGCACTGTGCACACGGTGTCCGAAATCAAAAAAAATCGTTTTATCCTACAGAAAAGTTATTACGTACAGGACAAGTAGTTTTCTTAAATCAGCCAGAGCCTGTGAAATATGAGACTCGACAGTACGTTTACTTATATTCAATAGTGTTGCAATTTCATCATTAGATAAGTTCTCCAACCTACTCATTTTAAATATTTTCTTTCTCTGAGGGGGCATTTTCTCGATCGACATTATGATCAGTAACTCCAGATCTTCCGCATGTATTTTCTCTTCTACCAAATCCTCATAAGGATGTATGTTCTTTTGGATTTCGATATAATTTTCTTTTATCAAAAGATGGGAATAGTGGTTATATACGGCATTCTTCGCCATGCGGAATAAGTAAGACTTAAATGAATCCACCTGGGCTATCGTTTCATGATTGCTCCATACTTTATAAAATATATCTTGCATCATATCTTCGGCCTCAAGATCATTTTTCAACAAGCCACGCAAAAAATATTCCACGCGAGGAGCATAGATCATATAAATAGTTTCAAAGGCTTTACGGCTACCTTTTGCAAGTTCTTTCAAGTATTTTTCTTCAATTCCTCTATCCATTCCTACTATTTACCTAATTCATACTTAAGGTACTCTGAAATCTCCCGTCCCTAAATGTCTTATACAAACATAGGCAAATTTTCCGTAAATAAATAGGCCCTTCCGCTTTTTTATTCTTATGTTATCTGAAAGAAAGAGGGGAAAGCTTATAAACCATCCCCTCCGTCCAATTATTAAGATAAGGTCAAAAACCGTTATCATCTAACACATTAAATACTAACAAAATAAGCGATACAAAAAGATATTCTTACCGGTTCTCACCAAACTCAGTTTGCTGGCGTTCCACTTCTTTTAGCTTCAAAGCATTCAATTCCTTTTTCAGGCGTTCCACTTCCCGTTCAGCAGAAGATTTAACAGTCGCAGCCCGATCGTTCTCCACAGAAGAAGCAGGGATCAAGACGGCATCCGCCTGATTATAAATTAACGGGAAGGAAGTCGCTTTACTGTCAAACTCAAGTTCTGCACTTAACGGCATTTGCGAACCTTCAAACAATACGCTGGCAGTTACTTTGATCTTACCCGGTTTTAAAGTAGACTGTACAAGAACAGGAGCCGTTCCCCATTTTACCGGAGCAGGATTTGCCATTACATCCGAACCACCCAGCAATCTGCCTTCACCTTCTACATTGAATTTGATGAAATAGTTATTCAGACGCTTGATATTCCCCTGCTTATCGGCTACAGCCGCAACCACGGTTACGAAATCGGAACCGTTCGCTTCAAGATTCGTTCCTTCGTTATCCACCCAGAGTAAAAGCTTTTCGGGACGACGGGCAGGAGTCACCTTATGAGTCGCCACCACTTTTCCGTCAATCAGGCCTTCTGCCAGTAAATAGACATCCTCCTGTTTCCGTTCTCTTGAAAGTGCTTTATCCACCATGAAGTCATACATATCCGGGAAAGTGATAATAGGTGAAGGCATTCCCTTCCTGTTCTTATCCTTTTTATAGGTGGCTGTCTTTCCATCTTTATTAAAAGTCAGGCGTACTTCATCACAGTTGGAATAAACCACCACATCCTTGCCGGAGAAAGGAGTCATTTCATGGGCAATAAAGACCATCGGGCCTGTCTCGGCTATCCGGTCACTTTTTACCGGAGGACGCTGCGCCATAAACATATAATAAGAGAACTTAGGCTGACGGAATACATCCATTATTCCACCATAGAAAGGATCCGGATGATAACCACGCTGATGGTCGAACGAATGCCACAGGCATCCTCCCACATGCTGTGCCGGTTGCTTACAAAGAATATCATAATTAGTTACCGGATAAGAAGGCAGTGCATAATGTTCAGCCTGCACACGCATCGGTTGTTCACCCCAGTTACGAGCGACACGACTTGGAGAGTTATGCGAATTCCAATCATCCACATTATCTCCCCACTCACGTGTAAAATAAGTCTTTGTCGGATCAATCTCTTTCGAAGCATCTTGCATATTGGCGGGATGGGCAAAATGGACCGGGAAGTTCTCATGACCGCGTGCTTCGCTATCGCTACCGCAATAGCAATACGGATAAGGATATTCGGCATCCACTATATCACGGGTATTCTTGGCAAAGTCTGCCGGATACCAGGTTTCGTTCAGGATCGGTTCCCACAACCAGACACAAGCATGGTTACGGTCACGGCGTACCAAGTGACGGATATCGCTGTACACACGCTGTGCAAATTCGGGAGCATCGTTCCAGAACTGCCAGCCGGGAGTATTGACGATCACGAACAGTCCCAGTTCGTCGCAGGCATCCATAAAGGCGGGATCTTGCGGACAATGGGCGTTACGGATCACTTCCATACCTACATCTTTCAGCTTTTTCGCATCACGCCAGTGGATGCTGTTAGCCACCGCATTACCGACAACGGCAAAATCCTGATGGCGGTTTGCACCGATCAACGGCTTCTCATACCGTTTGCCATTTAACCAGAAACCGTCTTTCCCTTTAAACTCGATACTACGGATACCGATACGGCGACGATAACCGTCGATCACATTCCCTTGTTCATCACGAATACGTACCAACAGATTATACAATGCAGGTGAAGACGGACTCCACAAAAGCGGATTCTTCACTAATAACTTATCAGAACTGCTGACAGATTTACCCGGCTTTACGCGGACCTTTGCATTCAGGAAAGCGACTTGCTGACCATCGGGTTGCTGCAATTCATATTCCACGACACCGGTAAACGACTTTTTCGTTTCGTTACGCAGTTGTATTTTCAACAAGACATCAGCCGAAGCTTCCGATACGTTATTATATGCAACAAATAATCCACCTCCGGCCACCTCATCCGCATAATTCGGATCGGTGATAAAGATATTGTTATGGGCAATCAGCCAGCAGTCGCGGTAAATACCTCCGAAATAGGTATAGTCCAATACATCCTGGGCTTTTCCGGGAGGATAGGACGGATCGTCGCTATTGTCTGTCCATACGGCAATCACATTATCGCCATTCCAGTCGAGTACGTCCGTTACATCCACCACAACAGGAAGATAACCTCCGAAATGTTCGGTCAGTTGTTTACCGTTTACAAACACCTTGCTTTTCCCCATAATTGCTTCGAAATGCAGGAATAGCTTCTTTCCTTTCAAAGCGGCGTCGGGTGTAAAATGCTTGCGATACCACACTTCCCCCTGATAGTTAATGCAGCCACTGGCCTCAGTCGGCAGGTATTCAATGCCATGTGGCAGGGAAACGACTGTCCAGTCTTTATCATTAAACTCTTTTGCATCGGCTCCCTGCATAGCTCCCTTATAGAAACGCCAGGCCGGATTCATGGAATAAACATCACGTCCGGTATTTTCCATCCGAAAGAAACCGGCAGTAGAAAATTCCGGTTGATGTGCCGCCCATAAGGGGAGACACAACAAACATATCAACATTGTCAATGTTATTTTCTTCATGGTCAAATAATTTGTATGTTATAAATTAAGTCTATTATTGATCAGCCCATTGAAGCACCTTCTTTATCATCGGGATTTCATACAGATAGAGCCAGTCGCTATTTTCTGTTTTCGATGACAAATGGTTGTGGTAATTCATATCGGCAATAAAACCTTCCGGTTGCTGCATAAAGCGGGTTTCCGAATAAACGGCTTCCAGGTTTGAACGCATTTCTTTGAAATAATTACAAACGCCGACAACTTTATCCAAAGCGGCTTTGCGGACAGCAGCATCTTTCGCCGTGTCGTACTCATTCAATGCCAGTATCAAACGGGTCGGATAGTTTTGCAGATTATTCGTTTGCTCATACACCTCTAGGGTATAACGGTTACGCAAAGCATTCTTTTCAGCCGTACGAACTCCACTTGCAATAAACTCATAACGTTTCGCTTCTTCTTTGGCTTTCGTTATTTTCTCTTTATATGTTTCGCTCCATGTGCCCGGATTTGCTTTATCCGGCAATTCCATCAGAGTAAAGTCCGTTGTTCCCCAAGCCGGGTTTCTCCGTCCGGAAGTGACTAATGCCCCATCAAAGAAGAAGATCGCTTTTTCCAGTTCGTCGAGAAACTGCATCCGGTTCTCTTCCGGACGGAAACCATATTCACGCTGGGCATGAACCTTCTTGAAAGTTTCTATATCCCGTGCTGTCGGATTCCAGCCGAACTCGCCTTGCGCGATGTAACCGCGCCAAACTGTTTCCAGATGTGGAGAACCGTCATCCCAGGCTGTTGCCAGAATCCCTTCCAGATGATTTTCTGCTACAAGCTGACTAAAACCTTTCACATATTCCGACCGTGTGTTATTGCGTGGCAGGAAAGGAGAATCGCCGGCTGACGCAGCAGTTGCTCCCATTACTTTCAGTCCTTTATCGCTATACCATTTCAATAGCTTACGATGTGCCGGAGTGGTCGCATCTTCATATTTCCAACGCATATACACACATTCTTTCGGAAAGAGATCGATCGCTTTATCCAGCTTTTCAGTATTCCATTCCTTTGCCACTTCCTCTTCCGTCTTATCGCTCAAAGCCAGTTCCCACAGGTCAGCATATTTAAGCGGCATGTCATCCCAGAATATAGGAATACGACCATGATCGACAGCAAACTGGCAAACCTTTTTCAACCATACCATCTGCAATTCGAATGCAGACTTTCCGGTAGCCTTACAACGGTCATCGATACCGATAGCTGTTATCTCATCCCCGCCCACATGCAGGTATCTCCCGTAAGGCATTGCTTCGAGCGCATCCAGATACAGATCGAACTGCACCTCGTACGTACGGGGATCGGACGGACAAAACTCCCAGTCGCTTGCCGGATTCTCCCGCAATTCCCAATGATGTTTCAGAATAAATCCGGCATGTCCCAAACCTTGTACCAACGGACTGATCTCTACATTCCGCTCCTTCGCATACCGGCATAAAGCCTGCATCTCCTGTTTGCTGATTGCATTCGGAGCACCGGCTTCAGGGCGACGGGTGAAACGCAATTTATCTTCCAGTTCCCAGATTATTGCATTCACTTTATAACGGGCCAGCTTATCCACCATACGGTAGTAGTACTCCATCCGGTCCAGATGATGTTTGGTATCCAGATGAACAGCACGATAAGCGATGGCCGGATAATCCGTTATCTTCATCGAAGGTATTTCCTTCTTAAAATCCCGGCTGTCTTCCAGCAACTGCTCCAAGGTCTGTGCACCGTAAAAAAGCCCGGCATTATCTCTCGATGTAACGGTTACCCCTTTATCAGATATTTCAAGCACATATCCTTCGGGAGAGTCAGGTACATTTGTCGTCGACAATTGAAACCGGACACCTTTACCGCTACGTTTACTTTGAGGCAATCCATCTACAATCTCACCCAGTACGGGGATCGATGTGCCCTCAGCCGACGATACATACGACAATTCACCAAAGCTCAATCCTTTACCGGAAAGGACTTCTACCGATTGCGGTTGTGGTAATAGCTGGAATGTTTTATCCAGGTTACGGGCAAACAAACTACCCGTAACGAATAATAAACAAGCAAATAGAGTTATTTTCATTTTCTTCCGAAATTAAACAACGGTGATTCTGTACGTGCACCGTCCATTAAAACTTCCAGCTCTTTCACCTTCTCCGGATTCTGCTGAGCCAGGTTATTATCCTCATGGATATCCGAACTCAAATCATAGAGTTCCAGAATGGTCTCGCCAACGATCGGCTGCCGGATCAGTTTCCAGTTGCCGCTGCGTAAAGCTTCACGTCCGTTCAGTTCATGAAATTCCCAATACAAATATTCATGTTGTTTCTGTCCGTCTTTCGAAAATAAGGTAGGCAGGAAAGAAATTCCGTCTCCGGTTTCAGGCAAAGCAACGCCTGTCAATTCTGCCAATGTAGGCATAACATCCCAGAAAGCACTGATATGATCGTTCTTTACGCCTGCCTTGATCTTATCCGGGCACCAAGCTACCATCGGCACACGGATACCACCTTCATAAACATCCCTTTTTACACCTTTCAGAGGTCCGTAACTCAGGAAATAATCCGGGTTCGCTCCACCTTCCCGGTGCGGTCCGTTATCACTGGTGAAGATCACGATCGTATTCTTATCCAATCCCAGTTCTTTCAATTCAGCCATTACGTCGCCGACATATTTATCTAGTCTGCTTACCATCGCCGCAAAAGAGGCATAAGGTTTTTCAGACGGGTGATATCCCATCTTTCCATCATAAGGAACTTCTTCAAATGCATTTTCATACATCCGGTAAATAGAGTCATGCGGCAAGTTCAGTTCTGCGTGGGGTAACGTATAGGTCAGCATCGCATAAAAAGGCTTGTCTTTATTATCCCGGATAAACTTTAAGGCCTGTTCATGGATCAGATCCTGCGAATAGACCTGCCGGCCTTCATTATCGTTTTCATGCAGGAAAACCGTATCATTGTTATGCCATAAGTGATCCGGATAATAGGAATGTGCCTGACGCTGGCAGTTATAGCCGAAAAATTCGTCAAATCCCATATTGGATGGAACAGAACTGGAGCCAGGATATCCCAATCCCCATTTACCAAAGATACCGGTCGTGTAACCGGCCGACTTCATCAGTTTACCGAGTGTATAGGTATCGGCAGCCATCGGTTGCTGTCCTTCCGGTTTAATCTCCATGTTTCCCCGGATCTGCGAATGTCCGGTATGCAATCCGGTCATTAACGAACAACGGGAAGGGGCACTGACCGTACAGCCGGCATAATGTTGAGTAAACAACATTCCTTCTCGTGCCATCCTGTCTATATTCGGTGTTTTGATCTTTTGCTGTCCGTAACAGCCTATATCACCATAGCCGAGATCATCAGCCAGAATGTAGATTACGTTCATTGGCACCTCTTTTTCAGGAGCCTCTTTTTTGCAAGCTGACATTCCGGCTAGCAGGGAACCGCCTACGCATAGTACGAGTTGTGTTTTCATTTCTTATTACTATTTTATATCTAACGTTATTTTCTTCTCTGCCAGTTTATCCGAACGCACAGTAATTACTGCTTTCCCCGGCATATCAGTAGCTTGTACCAACAAGACGCACTTTCCTCTGAAGCTCTTACAACGAGGCTGCTTGTAAGGAAACAGATCCACCGGATCTCCATTATCTACCCCTAACAGGCAAACGGGACCATCCAGTTCAAAAGATAATTCATCCGAAGCATACGGACATAAAACACCATCCCGATCGACTACTGACAATTCGAGTCGCGACACTTCAGATGATCCGGCTTTTAACTTAAGCTTATTTGCCGAGAAATCGACAGTATAAGGAGACGATGCTGTCTGCTGTATATCTGTTGCCACAATTTCATGACCGATCTTAGCCTTTGCTTCAATGCGACCTGCTTCATACGGAATATTCCAGATCAATTGCTCGCCTGTATAAGGTTGAATGCCCAAAGATACATTATTTAAAAACAATTCAACCGAATCGCAATTCGTATATACAACGACCGGAACTGTTTTTCCCTCTTTACCGGTGTGAGTCCAATGGGGTAACAAGTGTACCATCGGCTTATCGCTCCACAGGCTCTGATACAGATAATAAGCATCTTTCGGCATGGCAGCGACATCGATAATTCCAAAATTTCCACAGCGCTGCGGCCATTCGGCTTCCCCCAGATAATCAAAACTTCCCCAACGGAACTCTCCCATTAACCAGGGAAATGAACAAGTCCGTTGCCACGCTTTCCGAATGCTTATACGAACCGATGCATTATCGTACGATGACTGATAATAAGGATAAACCTTTTCCTCCGGGAAAAACTCTTCTTCACTCAGGTCCGGAATTGGGAACACCCGCTTCTCAAACTGGTCCCATTTTATCGGGTCTTTCTTTTCCCAGGGAGCAGGGAAGTCTCTCCTCCTCCATTGAGTCTTTGTCCGGTAGACGCCACGAGTTTGATAGGTATGCGGTACTTCAGTCGCAACAGCACATACAGACGGGAAATCGTTCCGAAACTTTTCAAACTCACCGACTTCCTCTCCGTTGCCATTGAAACCGACAATATCGAGCATCCCAAAATTCTTTTCATAATCGACAGACATTCCCCGGGTCGGATCGACTCCTCCCTGTGTCACCGGACGTGTGTCCAGTGAATGAAATAAGCCGACCAGATTACGTTGTACCTCCTGCGATGCCTTACTCACTTCATTTCCAATGCTCCACATAATGACGGACGGATGATTACGGTCACGTTTG
Organism: Parabacteroides timonensis; assembly: GCF_900128505.1. Lineage (NCBI taxonomy): Bacteria > Pseudomonadati > Bacteroidota > Bacteroidia > Bacteroidales > Tannerellaceae > Parabacteroides > Parabacteroides timonensis. The sequence goes on along the minus strand of NZ_LT669940.1, from coordinate 494,741 downwards.
ATAAAATCAGTCATATCGATCTTCCACCATTCATCAAAATAATTACCATAATCATCAATAGCTTTCGGTGTGTTCCATCCGTCCAACCCTTCGTTCAAAACCATTAGTCCTATCGTATCACACATCGCATAAAACTCCGGAGAAAAAGGGTTGTGGGATGTACGAATAGCATTGCATCCCATATCTTTCAGAAGTTTCAACCGATAATAGAGAATATCCTCCGGAACGGCTGCTCCTACCGCACCCGCAGTATGATGATCACACACACCTTTTAGCTTTGTTACCTTCCCATTCAGCTTAAAACCAAATTCAGGACTGAACTCCAAGGTGCGAAAACCGACCAGCTGTCGAACCTCATCCAATATCTTCCCTTCCTTTTCCAACTGGCATACAAGTGTATAAACGACCGGGCTTTCAGGAGACCAACGTTTCGGATTGACAACATTCATTTCCACTTTATCTTCGAAAAGTATACCTTCTGATCCGATGCTCCGGGCAATCATCTGCCCATTCTTATCCCGCAAAGAAGAAATAACCCGTATTTTTTCTTTATCCGGATTCACCACAGAAACATCGACAGCGCATAATGCCTTATCCGGCAAGAATGTATCTATTTTAAAATAAACACCAGAATAAGCAATATGCACAGGAGAAGAGATATGCAGACGAACGTGCCGGTAAATACCGGAACCTGTATACCAACGCCCAGTAAGAGGTTTGGACTGATCGACTTTCACAACGATACAATTATTTCCTTCTTTCAGATAAGGAGTCAGATCATATTCGAAACCGATATACCCGTTCGGCCGTTTTCCCAAGGAATGCCCATTGATCCAGACTTCGCTGTTCAGATAAATTCCATCGAACTGAATACGAACTTTCCTGGCTACCCAGGCCGGATCATAAATAAAAGTTTTACGATACCACCCTATTCCTGCCGGCAGAAAACCACTTTGCCAGTCTGTACCGTTAGCAGTCCGGTCATACGTCCCCTCTATGCTCCAGTCGTGAGGCAAATTGAGCGTCCGCCAATCAGAATCGTTATAAGCTGGCAATATCACATCCTGTTCCGTATTTCCCAGATAGAACTTCCAACCGGAATCAAAGCAAACGATCTCGGCTGCTTCCAGATAAGGAAAGCAACAGAACAGAAAAAATAGAAGCCATTTATGTTTTAATTTACTCATATATTTCATTTATCAACCTTTTAAAAACGGAATTTGGGATTTTCCGGTGTTTCATGCGATATATCCATATAATGTTGTAATTTTTGTACGATATCAGGATGTTCAGACGCAACATCATGAAGCTCCTGTAAATCGTTATCCAGATCATACAGTTCCATTACCGTATTCCCTTTTCTGATATCTGTGATGATCCCTTTCCAGTTACCCCAACGAACAGCTTTCAAACCGATACGGGGATCAGGATATTCCCAATACAGATATTCATGCTCCTTTTGAGCGGATTGATTACCCTTCAAAATAGGACAGAAACTGATGCCATCCGTAGGTGGACAAGCTATTTCAGCTATATCTGCCAGTGTAGGCATTACATCCTGAAATGAACAGATATGATCCGTAGTACTTCCGGCTTCTATCTGTCCCGGCCACGAAACAATTGCCGGAACCCGTATTCCACCTTCATGGACGAAACATTTTCCCCAGCCATATTCCGATTTAAAAGGTCCTCCGCTATCAAACCAGGGTGAATCGCTTCCTCCGTTAAAAGTCGGCCCGTTATCCGAGGTGAAAATAATGACTGTATTTTCATATAGCCCATTTCGCTTTAACTGATCGATTAACGTCCCTACCTGCTCATCAAAATAACTGATCATAGCAGCATAAGTCGCATGAGGATAACGACAAGGCATATACCCTTGCGTACCGGTATAAGGCTCCTCATCTCCAAATTTGTCGACATAATATTTTACCCAACGTTCCGGAGCCTGCAATGAGACATGCGGAAGAGGTGTTGTCCACATCAGGAAAAACGGTTGTTCTTTATTTTGATCAACAAACTGTTGTAATTCACTAAAAATAGTATCGTTTGCATACACCTGCTGTGTATATTTAGCGTAACTGGCCTCACTGTAAGGATCGGCTCCTTCATCCAGTTTAGTCAGATGAGGATCAAGTACTTTATTATCCAGGTAGATCCGTTCCTCATTCTTCCACAGGAAAGGAGGATAATAAGTATGTGCCTGACGCTGGCAGTTATAACCGAAGAACTCGTCAAAGCCTTGTTTATTGGGTATACCTTCCGATCCAGGATATCCCAATCCCCATTTGCCGAAACATCCGGTCTTATAACCAGCCTGTTGCATCATACGTCCGATTGTCATTGTCCCGGCTTTCAATGGATATTGTCCTTCCAGTTCCGGATGAACGAACATCGAATCGTGACTATTGACAGCACCTCTTTCCGGCATCTCATCATTTGCCCTGATTTGTGTATGCCCGGAATGAAGTCCGGTCAACAATACACATCTTGCCGGAGCCGATACCGGAGAACCTGTATAATGTTGGGTAAACTGCATTCCAGCCTCCCTCAACCGATCAATATTCGGTGTTTCGATCTTTTGTTGTCCGTAACATTGCAGATCCCCGTATCCCATATCATCCATCAATATATAGATAACATTGGGGTTACTTTGCTCTTTTTTACTACATGAGAAACCTGCAATAGCACAGATTGATGCTATTAATATATTAATCTTTTGCATATTATCTATCTCTATTAAAAGTAATGATAAGAAAAAAGCCGGCTATAATACGTGAAACACCCATTACAGCCGGCCTGATAGAAAAAAAGACTACCCTATAAAAAATATTCTTTTACCAACCTTCGTTCGGTGTACATAATTCATTTGTTTCCAATTCCTTTGCCGGTATCGGGAAATAATAGAACTTATTGGTATTTCCTGATTTTCCTCCAGCAAAATTTTGGTAACGAACTTCATCACACGATTTTAATGTCTGATCAAACAATCCCCAGCGACGCAGATCATAGAATCGTTCACCTTCCACAAAGAGTTCTACTGCACGTTGATGTACCAAATCTTCGAACACGGCCTCTTTGGTTCTGGCTCCACTATAGTCATTTAGATTAGCACGCTGACGTATCTGGTTGATATAGCCAATCGCCACATCCAGTTTTCCCTGGTTCAGATTTGCTTCGGCCAATAACAACAATACATCTGCATAACGGATTGCACGCTCATTAATAAATGATTTCGGAGGAGCGATCTCTTCTGTCAACGTTTTCCAGTTCTGATATTTCAATATCCAGTATGTATTCCATTTATCCTGTGCAAACACTTCACGGAAAGGCTTCTGATAATACATACAACCTTCATAATCCCAAGCTACGGAACAACGGGTACGATAATCATAATTACCGTCTTTGTCTTTTTCCTTCAGGAGTATATCCATCATCTGCTGAGTCGGGTTTGCTTCATACCAGCCACCCACTTCTGCTGCTGCATATTCTTTCGGACGGGTATTGGATTGGGTAGAGTTGATATTTTCACCATTACCCCACAAATCCGTACCACCAACATCTTCAATCAGCAATTCAAAAATACTTTCCGAATTATTCTCGTGTTCGTCATCAAAATTCCAGTAGAAATCATCAACGAGTCTGTATGTATACGGACTTCTTGTCAACGGTTCCATCACATCGATCGCTTTCTGCCATTCTTCTTCATAAATATACAATTTTCCTAAAGCTGCATTGGCTGCACCTTTGGTCGGTTTTCCCACTTTATTTGTAACGGGGAGAAGCTCTGCTGCTTTTTTCAGGTCGACTTCAGCCTGAGCCCATACCTCAGCCTGGGAAGACTTTGCCAATGGGAAAGTAGAAGGCGATTGCGATGCCGTTAATCTCAAAGGTACATTCTGGAACTCTTTCGCCAGCTGGAACAAATAAAATCCACGAATGAACAAACATTCACCGGTTACGGCATTCTGAAATTCCTGTGTGAATTGATCGCCCTTTTCTTCCAGTTTCTGCATGATAGAATTAGTACGGTACAGAGCATTATAGAACTGATAGAACATACCCTGGGTCAGGGAATTCGTATTACTATTCGTAAAACGGTTAACTGTGTACACATCCGAAATATCATTACGGAAATCCACTTCATCGGCACGTGCGATACGGAGCATCACACCTCGGGTTCCATAATATCCGCCGTTCAGGGCATTTTTCAATGGAGTATAGCAAGAGGTCAACGCCAAATTAAAATCCGTCTCATCTTTCCAAAAAGTATCTTCTGTCGCCTTATTGGGGTTTGTCTGATCCAACTGACTGTCGCACGAGGAGAAGAGGAACATCCCCGAAAATAATACAGCTAGTGTTGTCTTTATATATGTCTTCATAATATTTTCTCTCAATTAAAATGTTACATTCACGCCTAACATAAATACACGGTTTGTCGGATAAATGAAATTATCAAAACCACGATATCTCGCATTATCCGTATTCACGTCCGGAGTATAGCCGCTATATCCGGTGATCGTAAACAGATTCTCTGCATTTGCATACACACGGGCTTTCTGAATATAGCCTCTGAACCACTGTTGCGGGAACGTATAGCCGACTTGCAAATTACGCAGACGCAGATAAGAACCATTTTCCAGATAACGGTCAGATTCTGCACGGGTATTACGGTTTGCGTCATCCCAAGTCAAGCGCGGATGTGCTGCATTCAGATTATCCGGTGTCCAATAATCCAACGTAGAAGCCAGGAAGTTTGTTCCTTTTGTAACATCTTCCAAAGTCTGGCGGGTTGCATTATAAATCTTATTTCCTAAAACACCCTGGAAAGTTACAGATGCATCAAAGTTTTTCCATGTAACATTACCACTTACAGAGAATGTAAAATCAGGGAACGGACTACCGCAATAAACACGGTCTTTATCATCAATCGTACCATCGTCATTGGTATCTTTAAAACGAATATCTCCCGCTTGTGCATTCGGCTGTATCTTAGTTCCGTCTTTTGAATAAGCTTCCACTTCGGAATCACTATTGAAATAACCATCTGTAGGGATCAGCCAGTATGAACCGATCGGATAGCCGGCCATTGTTTTACAGGTATTGATATTCTGGTTGGTAGCACCACCCCAGATAGCCTGTGAACCTGTACCCATAGCTGTCACCTCATTTTTATTGAAGCTACCCAACACGCTGACACCATAGGAAAGATCTTGATTTACATTCGTATTCCAAGCTACATTAAACTCAAAACCTTTATTGCGGATCTTACCTGCATTACGGATCGGATCATTTGCACCACCAGAAGAAATAGGAATAGGCACTGTCAACAAAATATCTTTCGTATTCTTTACATACCAGTCGGCAGTAATATTCAAACGATTATTGAAGGCCACAAAGTCTAAACCGATATTTGTCATTGCCGTAGATTCCCATTTAATATCCGGGTTAGCGAAATCTTTCGGGAAAGCACCCTGAATAAGTCCTCCGTTACCGTCCGGATAATTAATACCGGTTGTGATCGTAGATGAATATTGATAGTTATCAATTTCCTGATTACCCAATACGCCATAACCGCCACGAATCTTCAACTGATCCAGCCAACTCAAATTTTCCATAAATTCTTCTTCAGCCATGTTCCAACCGACTGATGCTGACGGGAAATTACCATATCGGTTATTCTTTCCGAACTTGGAAGAACCGTCGCGACGAATCGTTGCAGTGATCAAATATTTATTTTTATACGAATAGAATACACGTCCCAGGATAGAAGTCAATACACTACGTCTGGAATAACCTTCATTACTACGGCTGGTTGTGGATGCATCGATCTCTTCCAACCCTTGTGGAAGATTTTCACCATAGGCCTGCAGCCAACGGTAGCGACTGTCCTGATAGGTATATCCAACCAGAGCAGAAACCTTATGATCTCCGAATGTCTGATCGTAAGTCAACAAATTTTCCACCAGAACATTACGGCTACGCGTTTGCCGTTCCGTCAATTGAGTAACAGAGTTGGTTGTAATACCGAAATCATATTCATTCAGATATTTTTTATACCTGTAAAATTCAAAGTCAGGAGTCATATTCAACTTATATTTTAAGCCTTTAAACAACTCCAGTTGTACGTAAACATTCGCATAGATCTTCATGTTTTCACTATAGCGATTCATCAGGTTATCATCGATCATCCCCAGCGGGTTAGGCAGGTTTGCCACATCACCGTATAGACCACCATAACCACCTTTCCGGCTTTCATCATATTGTTCCAAAGTAGGAAGTGCCTGTAATATGGTTCCGACCATACCGCCACGTGATTCTTCATGCAACGGTTTGTCATGGTTGAAAGTCAGCAATACATTCGTTCCTGCAGAGAATATGCCTTTCTTATAATCGTTTTTTGTCTGCAAAGTATAACGTTCATAATTCGTTCCCTTTACAACACCATCCTGATTGAAATATCCCAGGCCGGTATAATAAGTTTGATATTTACCACCTCCCTTAACAGAAATATTATAGTTCTGCATCAAAGCTGGTCTGAACATAATATCCTGCCAGTTGTTATCCGGCTTGCTTGCCAAATCCGTTGCCATATCCAAAACCGGTTTCCCTACAGCCTGACGGGCTACGGAAGTAACTTCCGACCACCCCTGGGCATCCAACATATCCAGTTTCTTGCTTACCATCGAAACACCCGCATTGACGGACAAATCCACGATCGGCTTTCCTTCTGTGTTCGAACCTTCTTTTGTCGTTACGATTATGACCCCATTAGCAGCACGAGAACCATAAATAGCTGCCGAAGATGCATCTTTCAGAACGTCAATGCTGGCAATATCGTTCGGGTTAATATGATCGATTCCCGTCATGTACATGCCATCTACAATGAAAAGAGGAGATGCATTATTCAATGTACCAATACCACGAACCATGATGCGGCTTCCTGCTCCGGGATTTCCGCCTTGTGAAACGATATCCACACCGGCAATCTTTCCTTGCAGTGCCTGGCCGATATTAGCATTACTTTGTGTATTCAGTTTTTCTGCACTTACATTTGCAACAGAACCAGTCAGGTCCGCTTTCTTCTGTGTACCGTAACCGATCACAACAACTTCATCCAGTGTCTTTGTATCTTCCAACAGTACGACACGGACAGACTGCTGATTACCTACTGCAATTTCTTTTGTCAGATATCCTATGTAGGAAATATTAAGAACAGACTTGGAGTCAGCCTCAATAGTAAAATGCCCATCTATATCTGTGATCGTACCATTGCTTGTACCTTTTACAACGATGTTTGCACCGATAACCGGCTCACCGTTCACATCTACAATTGTACCCGTTATATTTTTAGCTTGCTGTTGAACAGGCTGAGTGTTTTCTGCTTTTTTTGTCAACACAATATGTGTTCCTTCCATAGCATAACTGACACCCATATTTTTCAGCAGATTATCTAAAACCTCGGAAACAGGTTTGTTTTTCACTTTAACAGAAAGTTTCTTATTGATATCCACCTGGTTATTATAAATAAACAGATAATCTGTCTGACTTTCTATTTCACTTAATATATCTTCCAGATGAGCATTATTCCTGGTAATACTTACTCTGGCATTCTGAGAATGCGTATTTTCTGCAAAAGAGCAAAAAACACAGACTAATAACAGAAATGTGGTGATCCGCATAATTCTAAAGATTTGTTTAAGTTGCGGGGATTTAGGATAATACCTACCCGACAAAGAGTTTTTTTTCATACCTTTGTGATGATTTGAAGTTAATACAGTTTAATTAATTGAATTGTGTTGATTGAATGCCGATAATTGCCCCCCAGCGTTTGTCGGCATTTTTTTGTTTTCATGTATATCCCATAAGCACCTTTCTTTAAAGTTAATAAATATTTAATACTAATTACTTTCAATTATTCGATATAAATTATCTGATTGTCGTCATCCCGCTGATAGGTAAATTTTATGTCTTTCTGTAAAACACGAAGAGCATAATCTATGCCGTCTGTCTGTCGGAATTTTCCTGTGTAAAAGAATTTCCCTACTTCTTTGTTTTTGACGTAAATGTTCAATCCATAATATTTCTCAAACTCTTTCATGATAGAAGTAAAAGTTGCATCCTTGAAACAGATCAATCCTTCTTTCCATCGATAAGGATTATAATCATCTACCGAAGTAACACGAAGTTTACCATTATCCAGATACACTTTATTATTTGGTTTGAGCACCAAAGTCTGGTCCGGATCATCTGCTGAAGCTACTCTCACGCTACCCGACATCAATGTTGTTTCAAATTCTCCTGTTTCAGAATAAGCATCCACATCAAATTTCGTTCCCAGTACCTCCACATTATATTTATCGGTCTGTACGATAAAAGGCTTTTTTTCATCTCTTGCTACATCAAAATAAGCTTCTCCATCCAATACCACCTGACGATTCTTTTTACTGAACTTAAGCGGATATTTCAGTGATGTTCTGGCATTTAACCAAACATTTGTTCCGTCCGGCAAAGTAATATTGATTCGTTGGCCTGCCGGAACAGAAATTGTCTGCATTGCCATCAGCTCCTTTTCGATCGAAGACTGAAAATAAATATAACTGCCTCCTAAGGTAATTGCCACGACCGCTGCGATTTTGATTAACTCAGTTCTAAGAGAACTAAAGTTAATTGTAAATCTCTTTTTTCCTGATCTGATTATGTTTTCGTCTCCCAAAAGTAGCATCCCATCAAAAAGCTTTCTTTCTTTAAAAAAGGCACGTCGGTTATCTGCAGACGCTTCCATCCACAGCCTCACATCCTTCTCCTCTTCTAAAGATGCTGTTCCTTCGAAAAACTTATATAATATATCTTTGTTCATTTTGAATGTATCCAATTACCCATCTATAATAATAGCAGTTCACAAATAAATATCCCTAGTCAAAGAAATAAAAAAAATTGAACAATACCATATTTCTCCCTTTTAACTTCTCTGATCGAACTATCAAATTGTAATCAAAAAGGAGATAATCTATCCTTTTCTAATACGTTAAAAAATATTACCCGGTATAGTAATTCAAATTACCCGGGGTAGAAATTTAAAATACTCGGGGTAGTAATGACAATTTGATATTTTACATTTTAATCTGTTTTTTTTTCCATTCGGATGAATTTTTCATTCCATTCGAAAGGAAATTTAAATTCTATCGGAAGGAATAATGCGGACAGAGTTCTCTTAGAACTGAGTTAATTAAAATTGCAGCGGTTATTGCCTTCACGCTTGGAGGGAGTTTCTTCTATCAGCAGATACAAACGGAACAGACACTGATCCCTTTACAAACAATAGCCGTTCCCGCCGGTCAACGGATCAATATCACTTTGCCGGACGGAACAAATGTCTGGTTGAACGCACGAACAACCATTCAATATCCGATCACTTTCAATGCAAACGAACGCCTCGTAAAACTGGACGGTGAGGCCTATTTCGATGTTGCAAGAAATGAAAAAAAGCCCTTCATCGTACAGACCGACAAATATAATGTGGAGGTATTGGGAACACAATTTGACGTTGAATCTTATTCAGATACCGAAAATTTCGAAACAGCTCTGATGGAAGGAAGTGTAAGGATTTCATCACTGACAGATACAAATGAGAGTCTGACGCTTACACCTAATAATAAAGCCTACTTACATGAAGGAAAGTTACGGGTAATGTCGGTAGACGATTATAGTCCTTATCGTTGGCGGGAAGGATTGATCTGTTTCAAGAACGAAACGTTTGCTTCAATCATGAAAGAATTTGAAAAATATTATGGAATAAACATACACATAACCAACAAACAAGTGCAAAAATATCTGTACACCGGTAAGTTCCGACAAACAGACGGTGTGGATTATGCTTTAAGAGTCCTGCAGAAAGATATCAGATTTTCTTATCAGCGCGACGACGACAAAAATATTATTTATATCAAATGATTTTAACAATATGTTTCACCTAAATTTAAATGCTTATGGGATAAAAACTTGTTAACCGCTAATGCCGGCTAACGCTGGGGGGCAATAACTGGCATTCAATCAAATCAACACAAATCAATTAATTAAACTGTATTAACTTCAAATTAGAACAAAGTTATGAGAAAAAAAACTTTGTCGGGGTGCTGTTATCGGACACCGCGACCCTTAAAATGTTTCAGAATTATGAGAATAACCACATTCCTGCTTTTGGTATGCATACTAAATATGCATGCAGATAATGTTTTTTCGCAAAATGCAAGGGTCAGTATCAATCAAAAGAATGTTCAACTGGAAAAGGTTCTGAATGAGATAGAGCAACAGACCGATTATCTGTTTATCTACAACAATCAGGTAAATGTAAACAAAAAAGTTTCATTAAAAACCAAAAATCAACCGGTTTCAGTGGTTCTGAAAGAGTTGTTAGCTGATTCGGGAATCACATATTCTGTAGAGGGAAATCATATCGTACTCGGTAAACAGAATATGACTGCTACTCCACAACAAAACGGTATTATCAAAGGAAAAGTGATCGATACGAATGGGGATGCCGTTATCGGGGCCAATATCGTTGAAAAGGGAACATCCAACGGTACAACAACCGATATAGACGGAAACTTTTCGATCAATGCCCGATCAGGTTCTACACTGGTAATCACTTTTATAGGTTATGTCAAACAAGAAGTAAAAGCCAATCCTAGCCGGAGAATGGATATTATTCTGCAGGAAGATGCCGAAACACTGGATGAGGTCGTTGTAGTAGGATATGGTACAATGAAAAAAGCCGACCTGACCGGTTCTGTGGCAACCGTCGGTTCGGAAGTTATTGAAGACCGTCCGCTAACCAACCTAGGAGCCGGTTTACAGGGAGCTATTGCCAACCTGAATATTACGTCTTCCAATGGAGCACCGGGAACCGGTACGACATTTAATATCCGTGGTACGACCAACTTATCAGGCGGTGGTCCGCTGATCCTTGTAGACGGTATCGAAATGGACCCGAACCTTATCAATCCGCAGGATGTAAAAGACGTTACTGTTTTGAAAGACGCTGCGTCTGCCTCTATTTACGGTGCACGTGCTGCCTTTGGTGTGATCCTGATCACAACCAAAACAGGTTTCGTAACGCAAAAGCCGGTTGTTTCCTTAAGTGCCAACTACTCCATCAACGTTCCTACCGTTCATGCCGAATATATGAACTCGATGGAATATACCCAATGGATGAATGATGCCAACATGACAAGCAACGGCAGCAACTATTTCGATGACGTCACAATGGAGCATGTCAGAAATTATTACAATGATCCGGTCAACAATTCTCCGGTATTCCATCATCCGGACGATTCTCCCAGCAAATACCGTTACGCCGGTAATACAGACTGGTATGAAGCATTGAATAAGAAAAGCTATCCGATGCAACAGTACAACATCAGCGTACAGGGTGGTAGCGAAACGGCTAAATACATGACTTCAGCCGGTATGTTCCAGCAGGATGGTATTTCCAAATGGACGGATGAAGATTATAAACGTTTCAATGTCTTACAACATGTAAACTACAAAGTAAACAACTGGTTGCAGGTTGGATTGAGGGCAACCCTGTCGATGGTAAAAATGAATACCGGCCCGCAGAACAAATATGGGAACAATTCTCTTGGAGCAACAATCCCGGGAGATAGCCGCCCTTTGATGCCGATCTACCATCCTGACGGACATTTTGCCGGTTATTGCGGCGACGGTTACTTCACAAACCAGGCTGCATGGCTGTCTCAGGGAGGGTCTGCCGAAATGAGAAACAATAATATGTATGCAACGGCATTTGCTAAACTAAATCCATTCGAAGGTTTGGAGATTAACGTTGACTATACATATAATTATTATAATTACTCTTTCAAGAATCATGTTCGCGAATACATCGACTATGATGCCGACGGAAATCCGGGGTCTATTTTCCCGCATACTTCTCCGAACCAGGTGTCATATACAAAAAACGAATCGCAATACGATGTATTCAATGCCTATGCCACCTATAAAAAGAAAATCAATAAAGTGCATGCTTTGGAAGGTATGATCGGTTTCAATCAGGAAAATGCGACTTACAAAGGGGTTGGCCTGAGCAGAAACAATCTGATCGCCAACGATATCCCGTTCCTCAACCTGGCAACCGGCGACCGCTCGACCAGCGATTACATGAATCAGTGGGCTATCCGTGGTGCTTTCTTCCGCCTGTTCTATGCATACGACGACAAATATCTGTTCCAGGTGAACGGACGTTACGACGGTTCCTCACGTTTCCCGAAAAACGATCGTTTCGCATTCTTCCCGACATTCTCATTGGGTTGGAGACTTTCGCAGGAGAAATTCTGGAAACCGATCTCTCACATCGTGAATGATTTCAAGATCAGAGGTTCTTACGGTGCTTTAGGAAACCAGGTATTAAATCAAGGAGGTTATGCAGCGTATTACCCCTACATTTCCACCTACTCCACAGGAGAAGTAGGCTATCTATTCAATGGTGAAAAACAGATGGGAGTATATTCTCCGGGACTGGTAAGCGATCAGCTGACCTGGGAAACAGTGAAGCAATGGGACTTGGGTTTCAATTTCTCTATGCTCGACAGCCGCCTGACCGGTGAATTCGACTATTATGTACGTACGACAGAAGACATGTTGACCAAGTCAAAAACATTACCTTCTATCCTGGGTGTATCAGAGCCGCAGATGAATGCAGCCGATTTGAGAACAAAAGGTTGGGAATTGGCTTTGACATGGAAGTCTACACTGGAAAGCGGTTTTGCATATAGTACCACCTTGTCATTATCCGATTACCAGGCAGAAATTACCAAATATGATAACCCGACAAAGAACCTGGCCGATAGCTATTACGAAGGAAGAAAGTTAGGCGAGATCTGGGGGTTCGTCACAGACGGTCTATTCCAATCGGATGAAGAAGCGGCATCATGGGATCAGTCGAAAGTAGTTGGCTATCCTCAATATGCAGGCGACCTAAAGTTTGCCGACCTGGATGGCGACGGTAAAGTAACAAAAGGGGAAAATACGGCTAATAATCCGGGGGATATGAAGGTCATCGGTAATGAGACACCTCGTTATAACTTCGGTATCCGTGGTACGGCCGAATACAAAGGCTTCGATTTCACTTTATTCTTTCAGGGAACCATGAAACGCGATATCATACCGTCGAAGACATTCTATCTGTCTCATTATACATCCCAGTGGTCTGTTCCGCAGAAAATGAACTACGACTATTGGAGAGAAGACAACCGCGATGCTTTCTTCCCGCGTGCCCGAATGAACGGTTCAGCTGTAAATGAAAATCAGACCCGCTTCATGCTGAATGGTGCTTATATCCGTTGTAAACAGCTGGCTCTTGGTTATACTATTCCGAAATTTATTACAGAAAAAGCCAAGATCTCAAAGCTGAGAGTTTACTTCAATGCGGACAACTTGTTCGAATTCTCCGGAATGCCTGACACTTTCGATCCGGAATTGGCAACAGTGAATGCTTATCCATTCATCAGATCATTCTCTTTTGGTGCCAACCTGACATTCTAAGACAGAATATTGTAGAATAATTAAATTTAAAAACAGAATGAAAAAAGTATATTATATTGCAAGCTTGTCTTTACTACTCGGGTTTTCTGCATGTAACAACGATTTCATGGATTTATACCCGGAAGATAAGATCAATGACGAGACTTATTGGAAGACAGAAAGTGACTTGAAAAACTTTGCCAACCAGTTTTATACCACACTGGATAATACCGGTGCCTATGGCAACGACAATGCGTCCGACAACCAGGCGCATCAGACAAAAGACGATTTCATCTGGAGCGATTATACCGTTCCTACTGCCGGCGGAGGCTGGGCGAAAGGTGACTGGGCAAACATCCGAAGCTGTAATTATTTCCTGGCACGTTATCATACGGTTGAAGGAATAACGGAAAACATCCACCGGTATGTCGGTGAAATCTATTTCTTCAAGGCTAAATTCTATTATGAAAAAGTACTCCGTTTCGGTGACGTACCTTGGTTGACAACAGACCTGACCACTTCTTCGGAAGAGCTATACAATCCACGCAATGATCGCGGAACGGTTATAGACTCGATCTGTGCCTGCCTGGATAAAGCGAGTGAGTGGCTACCGGAAACAATGACAGATACCCGGCTTAGCAGATACTCCGCTTTAACGCTGAAATCGAGAGTTTGCCTGTTTGAAGGAACCTGGAGAAAATACAGAAACATGGAAAATGCAGACAAATATCTGCGTGCCAGTGTGGAAGCCTCTGAAAAAATCATCAACAACGGTAACTTCGATATCTATTCAACCGGAAATATTCAAGATGATTATCATGCTTTGTTCAACCAGCAGGATTATACGAATAATAAAGAAGCAATCTTCTTTGTCGCCTATATTACAGACAAACGTATGAACAACCGTCCGCGTACCGTTCGTGAAGCAGGTACCGGAATGACCAAAGATTTCGTGGAATCGTTCTTGTGTACAGACGGTAAACCGATCGGATTAAGTAATCTTTATAAAGGAGATACTAAATTCATGGATGAATTTGAGAATCGTGACCCACGTCTGAAACAATGTGTGTATACTCCTGATCGCCCTATTGCAATCTTAGCCGACGGTTCGGAAGAATATGAGAATTCACCGATCTTCAACAATCTGACTTTCACAGGTTATCGTTTATATAAGATGTATTCTCCGCTGGCCGAAGACAACGAATATATTAAATGTACACTGGATGACCTGATCTACCGTTACGGTGAAGTGTTATTGAACTATGCAGAAGCAAAAGCCGAATTAGGTGAATGCGACCAGGCTGTACTGGACAAAACGATCAATAAACTGCGCGACCGTGTAGGCATGCCTCATCTGACGACCAATGTAGGATTTACCGACCCGAACTGGCCTAACTGGGAAGTTAGCATTTCTCCGTTACTCAACGAGATCCGCCGTGAACGCCGGGTAGAATTGGCTTGCGAAGGTATTCGATGGAACGACTTGTG
Organism: Parabacteroides timonensis; assembly: GCF_900128505.1. Classification (NCBI taxonomy): domain Bacteria; kingdom Pseudomonadati; phylum Bacteroidota; class Bacteroidia; order Bacteroidales; family Tannerellaceae; genus Parabacteroides; species Parabacteroides timonensis. The sequence continues at coordinate 479,714 of NZ_LT669940.1, read as the reverse complement.
CCGGTGGAAAGCTGGTAAACTACTCGAAAACCAGAAGACGTATTTAGGACCACGTGATCCGGAAACCGGAAACTATCGCATTTTATACGGGAATATGACCCGTAAATGGTACGACCGTCTGTACCTGCGTCCGATACCGACCGACGAATTCACTTACAATCCTAATTTGTTACCACAAAACCCGGATTGGTAAACAGTAATAATGAGCCAATAAATTAATTGGCTCATTATTTTTCACTATACTTGTATCTGAAATATAATCTGACTCAATCATGAAAAAAACAGTTGTAGGATTACTGGCAGCTCTATCTGTCCTCATATCCTGTTCACCCCAAGAGACAACAAAGGTAGTTACTCCCAATGCCCGGCAACTAGCCTGGGCGGATGCAGAAGTAGGAGTCCTGATCCATTTCGACATGCCGGTTTATCAACCGGATTATAATTTCAGGAATTGGGGGACACACCCGGACGCTTCCATTTTCAATCCGACAGACTTAAACACCGATCAATGGCTGGAAACGGCTCAGAAGCTGGGAGCTAAATATGCAGTACTTGTGGCCAAACATTGCAGCGGCTTCAGCTTGTGGCCAACAGAAGCACACGATTACAGCATCAAACAATCTCCCTGGAAAAATGGAGAAGGAGATATTGTTGCCGATTTTGTTGCTTCCTGCAAAAAATATAACATCAAACCGGGTATCTATGCCAGTACGACGGCCAACGGCTATCTGTATGTAGATAATCCGGGAATTGTTCAGGAAGGAGGTCCGGTCAGCCAGGAGGAATACAATAAGATCGTAACACAACAACTGACCGAGTTATGGAGTAATTACGGCGAATTGTTCGAAATATGGTTCGACGGAGGCGTACTCTCCAGGGAACAGGGCGGTGCAGACGTGTTATCACTAGTTCAAAAATTACAACCCAACGCTGTTGCCTTCCAAGGCCCTTATGGGCACCCGAATCTGGTCAGATGGGTTGGCAACGAAGAAGGCGTTGCCCCCTACCCTTGCTGGTCTACCGCCGACTCTACGACAAATGCAGATGGCACCCGTGTTATCAACGGTCTGAACGGTGATCCTTTTGCCCCGTTCTGGTGTCCGGGAGAATCTGACTTCACCTTGCGCTGGAATCGTTCATTCCAGGGTGGATGGTTTTGGACAGCCGGAGAAGACAGCATGATGTTCACGATTCCTGAGCTATTAACAAAATATGAAACCAGTGTTGGAAGAAATACGAATATGCTATTAGGACTGGTTGTCGACAACAAAGGGCTTATCCCGGAAGCTGATGTTTGCCGGATAGAAGCATTAGGCAAAGAGATAAACCGGCAATACGGCACACCACTCCAGCAAACTTCCGGAACCGGATCAGAATACATCCTGTCTTTCGAGAAGCCGACCAGCATCGATCGCGTTATTATGCAGGAAGACATATCCAAAGGAGAAAGGATTTTAAAATATACTCTAAAAGGGAAAAAGGATAATGAATGGATCGACCTGTCTTCCGGTTCCTGCATCGGGCACAAACATATTAACAGGTTTGATCCGCAGAAACTCGATGCTATCAAACTTATTGTAACAGAGTCGAAAGCGGAACCCCAAATATTGAATTTCTCTGTTTTTGAGACATTATAAGAAAAAAGTGATTACTAAAGGTTCCTGTTTTAATATAAATAGGAACCTTTTTTGTTTACAATATAATTGTGTAATCCAAGAACACAAACCTTGTTTTTCATAATAATTGTCTTATATTTGTCAAACAATACATAACCATGCTAGTAGATGAGACTAAAATAAGGTGGCGCCAATTTGTTTCCGGCGATAATGATTCCTATTGCTGGATATACAATACTTATGTACAAATACTGTACCGGTATGGTCTTCGTTTCACATCCGATTCTGAAATCATAAAAGATTGTATACAAGAAGTTTTCACTTCTCTATACAAAAACCGGGATCATCTTGTCACTCCTGAAAATATAAAAGTCTACCTATTCGTTTCTTTAAAGAATTGCCTCATCCGGACTCTCTATAAAGAATCTCTTTATGACCGGGAACTACCAGAAAATATTCAGTTCTCGCTGGAGCCGACGGTCGAAGAAGTTTTCATCAAAAATGAGCAATATACAAATCAGCAGAGAAAATTAAAAGAAATCTTGTCTGCACTTCCTCCACGGCAGAAAGAGATCATATATTACAGGTTTATTCAGGAATTAAGCATGGATGAAATATGTATCTTGATGAATCTGAATTACCAATCGGCCCAAAACCTGATCCAACGCTCATTAAAGAAAGTCAGAGCCAGTTACGGTTCTGTGGAAATATTTATATTGACACTTTCCATTTCCCTAAAATAACAAAATTTTAATACTAAATAAAAAAATCATTTTTAGGTGAGTATAAATTGAAGACTGCTGTATCCTAATAACAAAAGCGACTCCCTAAAGATGAATAAAGACTATACTAAATATAAAGCACATCAATTACTGAGTGATGATTATTTTCTGGAATCGGAATTACACCCAACGGAAAAAGATCGTTTATTCTGGCAACAGCTTCAGGCAGAAAATGCACCTTTGGCTGTCGAAATCGAAGCTGCTCGCTTTTTTCTCAAAAATATAAAAGTTTCTACCGATAGTTCCAGTTTATCCTTTGGAGAACAAAAAAATCTATGGAAAAGAATTCAGATTGCCAACGAGCAATATGAGTCAAAGAAAAAACGAATCAGTTTTATAAAAATTACAGTAGGAATCGCAGCATCCTTACTCTTACTTTTTACTTATGAATGGTATAACATATATTCCAATAAACAAGAGATTAATTATGAGGCAATCATAAAATCCATACCGCATACCGACGATCCATCGCAAAACGTACAATTAATCCTTTCAGAAAACAAAAAACTATCTCTTGAAGGGAAGGAAACCGAAGTTGAGTACAAAAAAGAAGGAAGTATAAGTGTAAACTCCCAAAGTGTTGAAGTAGAAAAAGAGAAAGAAGAAGTTCAATCATTCAACCAACTCATTGTTCCTATTGGAAAGCGCTCTTCTATTACATTTATAGATGGTAGTAAAATATGGGTGAACTCCGGATCAAAAGTTATCTACCCTGCAAAATTTACAGATCATAACCGGGAAATTTTTGTCGAAGGAGAAATCTACCTGGATATTGTGCATGATGAAAAACGGCCATTCATTGTAAAAACAAAAACAATGGAGATCCGGGATCTGGGAACCCAGTTCAATGTCTCAGCTTATGAGAACGAGGCCAGTAGTGATGTCGTATTGGTAGAAGGAAAAGTGGAGATCAAAGCCAAAGGTCTAAAGAAAAGCACATTAAATCCGAATCAGTTATTTTTATATGATAATCAAAGCAATAAGAGTAGTATTTCAAATGTAGACACGAAAGATTATGTAGCCTGGAAAGATGGATATTACCAGTTCAACCAACAAAGACTTAATATCGTATTGAAAAAACTCTGTAAATACTATGGAATAAAAATGAACTGGGATGAAAAAGTAAACGAACTGACTTGTAGCGGCAAACTGGATTTGAAAGAAGACCTGGATGAAGTATTCAATGTACTTCAGAAAGCAGCTCCGATAGAGATAATAAAAAACGACGAATACATAAATATTATTGTTAAACCCTAAAAATCAAATCAATATGGATCCATAGAAACAACAGGACGAGTATTTACTTACTTGTCTATTCATTCAATTTTACTGGCATTAAACCGTATTTATAAACTTAAATCGTTTCACATATGAAAAAGAACACAAGGTTTAGTCAAAGAAAACCAAACAAAAAGAGATTATTACGCACCATGAAGATTTTTCTGCTTTTGACGTTCTTAACTATTGGAACTTGCTTCGCTTCAGAGTCATACTCTCAGGAAACATCTTTCTCTATAACAACAGAGAACAAAACAGTCAAAGAAGTAATTAATGAAATAGAAAATAATAGCGAGTTTATTTTCTTTTATCTCGACAAATCGATCGATCTGAATCGCAAAGTATCTATCCATGTTGAAAACAAAAAGATAGATACAATACTCGATCAATTATTTTCCGGTACGGAAAATAATTACTCTATATCTGACCGTCAGATAATCATATCAAAGAAAGAAGCGCCTATTAATGCTGAAACAAATCAGAAAAGCACCCGTACTGTTTCAGGTGTAGTAAAAGACGATATGGGACCGGTAACCGGTGCCAACATTGTTGTCAAAGGAACTACAAACGGAACAATCACCGATTTCGATGGAAAGTTTACATTGGAAAACGTTCCGGCAAATGCTATTCTGCAAATTTCTTACATAGGTTATCTCCCACAGGAAATTGAAGTTGGCAGCCAATCGATGTTCAACATTGTATTGAAAGAAGACAATCAAGCATTGGATGAAGTAGTTGTCATCGGTTATGGTACCGTACGTAAGGCTGACTTAGCCGGTTCTGTTTCCGTATTGGATAGCAAATCATTTAAAGACCAGCCGATCACACAGGTATCCGACGCTTTACAGGGTCGTGTATCCGGTGTACAAGTACAAAACAGTGGCGTACCGGGCGGTACCGTCAAGATCCGTATCCGCGGCTCCGGTTCTATCAACCGTAGTAACGATCCATTATATGTTATCGATGGTATTGTTCGTGAAAGTGGTCTGACAGGGTTGAACCCGGAAGATATTCAGTCTATGCAGATTCTAAAAGATGCATCTTCCACGGCCATCTACGGTTCCCGTGGAGCAAATGGTGTTGTATTGATTTCAACAAAAACAGGTAAAGCAAATACCCGTCAAATCATGTTTGACGCACAAATTGGCGTGGGAACAGTAGCTAAACGTTACGAGACACTTAGCCCGTACGAATTTGGTACCTTATATAATACATATCGTGCTAATACTTTTTCTTCCGAGCAGCTATCTGCTTTCCAGAATGGAACAGCCGGTACTAATTGGTTGGATGAAATCTTCCAGAATGGCGTAACACAAGATTACAAATTGACACTCTCCGGCGGTAGTGATAAGATTCAATATCTGGTTTCTGGCAACTATGTTGGGCAAGAAGGTGTCGTAAAAGAAAACACGAACAAACGTTATCAGGTACGTGCCAATATAACATCACAGATCACGGACTGGTTGCACTTGACAGCGGATGTGAATGCCTCACATAATGTGAAGAGGAGTGCAGACTTTAGTGCTGCTAAAGGTAATATTGTCAATATCGCGATGAATTATGCACCGGTTCTCGGTATCATGAACGATGACGGGACCTATATACGTGATCCATACAGCGCTATTACACAATTGAATCCGGTTGGTTTATTGAATGAACAAATTGGCGAATCAATGAGAGATATCGTTAATGCTCACATTGACTTAAAGTTCAACATTTTGCCAGGTTTAACCTTTACAACCAGTAATGGTGTAGACTACAACGATGTGAAAAACTATTCTTTTGCTACAAAAAAAGTATCCAGTTCAAGCAGTATGGGTAACAATGACGGTTATCGCATGACTTTGCAAACCACAAATAATCTGACTTACAACGGAAAATGGGGCGACCACGCTCTAACCGCCACTGCTGTTTATGAAGCTACCCAGTCAGAATACCGTTATATGAACATCTCGGGAAATAATTTAATGACTGAAAGCGTAGGATGGTGGAATGCAGAAATGGCCAGTAGTCGCAGTGCAAATAATGACTATTCAAAATGGGCATTGATGTCCGGTGTTGGTCGTGTGATGTATAACTACAAAGATCGATATATGCTGACCGGAACAATCCGTGCTGATGGTTCATCAAAGTTCTTCAATGATAAATGGGGCTGGTTCCCTTCTATCGCTGCTGCCTGGTCAATGGGTAATGAAGACTTTATGCAAAATCAGAATATTATTCAGGATCTGAAGATCCGTGCCAGTTACGGCGTTATCGGTAGTCAGGCCATTGATCCTTACGAAACATTAGGATTGATGTCAAAAGCCATGTATTCATTTGGAGGAAATTCTTATTACACAGGTTACTGGGTAGGACAGTCAGTAGCAACACCGGATCTTTCTTGGGAAAGAACACATCAGTTTGACTTAGGTTTGGACTTTTCTACACTAAATCATCGCTTAAGTGTATCGTTAGATTATTTTGACAAACGAACAAAAGACGGTCTGTTGAAACGGACCATTCCGAATTATGATGGTGGTGGATCTTACTGGGTAAATGCTGCAGAAATCAGCAACCGTGGTATGGACTTCTCAATCAATGCAACAATCTTTGATCGTCCGGACTTCAGTTGGACAACAACTTTCAACGGTACCTATCTGAAAAATGAAGTGAAAGACCTCGCAGGTTTGGAATTTATTCCAGGAGCTAATATCGCCTCCGGTATGTTTTCAACAGATGGTATTACCCGTGTTGAGGTAGGTCAGCCAATCGGTGCTTTCTATGGATATGAATGGAAAGGGCTGGAAGAGATTTATGATAAAGAAGGTAAACTTGAAACTGTACGAGATGCCTTTGTAGACCAGAATGGTGATAATGTAATCGACAGTAAAGACCGTACTTTTATCGGAAAAGCCAACCCTGATTTTACGTTAGGATGGAACAACAGCTTGAGCTGGAAAAATTGGGATTTGAATATGTTCTTCACTGGTTCGTTCGGTGCCGATCGTTTCAACATGGTTCGTTACACCGGAACATCCATGACGGGAGACTTCGCTTTCATTACCCTGAAAGAATATCTGAATGATAATTATGATACGAAAGGGTTGTCTGCACGTTATCCGTCAGTAAATGTAACCGGTAATAATTATCAGGCAGCAGCAACATCAACCAAGTATCTGGAAAAAGCAAATTATTTCCGTCTGGATAATATTAGTTTATCATACAATCTGCCAAAATCGGTATCTAAGTTTGCTGACCTACGCTTTACGTTCAGTTGCCAGAATTTATTCACGATAACTAGTTATAAAGGAATGGATCCGGCCGGTATTTCGTTTGTAGATACAGGAACCGGTAGTGTAGATACTAACGACGGTATCGATCTGGGAGCTTATCCGCTAACCCGTTCGTATACAATTGGTGTTCGTATGAATTTCTAACCATTTAATAAAGAATATAGTATGAAAGCAAAATATATATTATATGCCTTAGGCATAGCTTTACTATCGAGTTCATGTAATGATTTTCTGGATGAAGATGCAAAAGGGAAATTAACACCCGGGACCTTCTTCTCAACACAAGATGAATTAACGATGGCAACTTATGCATTGTATAAAAATGTCTGTCTGATGCAGACCAATACCAATCCGACTATTCCGAGTTGGCAAGGCGATGACATAACAGCTAATCCGGAAAGTAATAAACAGGCCTATGCCGAAGCTGATGCATTCCGTCCGACAGATGCTAATAAAGGAGTAGATGCAGCTTGGTCAACCTCTTATACAGCAATCAAATCTGCGAATTATATCATTGGCAACGGAGACAAAACTCCAACAACCCAGGCAGAAATCGATATCGCAATCGGTCAGGCCAAGTATTGGCGTGCAGCCAACTATTTCTGGTTGGTTCGCCGTTGGGGACCAGTACCTTTGGTACTGGATACGGAAGTAAACTATGAACGTCCGTTAGCGAGTGTACAGGAAGTTTATGATCAAATTGTCAAAGATTTACAGGATTGTATCGCTACACTTCCTACTGACTATTCAACAGCTCCTCAAAAACAACAAGGTGCCAATATTTATATTACCAAGCAGGCTGCCCAAGCAACATTAGCTGCGGTTTATATGGCAATGGCAGGTTGGCCCTTGAAACAGACACAATATTATGCATCAGCAGCTGAACAGGCTAAAGCGGTTATCGATGGAGTAAATGCCGGAACATATGAATACATTCTGGAACCAGAATATAAATATGTATATGCACCAACTCATAATTATACAAATGAAACGGTTGTCGGTATCAATTACTCACGTGCTGTCCAAACATGGGCAGAAGACTCTCAGATGACCAACAGCCATTTATTCGAATCACTCAGTGGTTGGGGGGATGCCTTAGGTGAAATTAAATTCTGGAAAGATTTTCCGGAAGGTCCGCGTAAAGATGCTACTTATAACCCGAAAATTCTCTTAGGCAACAAGGCAGACGGTAAGTTAGTGGACTGGTTCGATACAAGTGTGCCCGAACAGCAACCTATGTTCTGCGCCTTTACAATCGGCGAAGACGGTGGTGATTACGACTATACAAAACCAGCCAACACTTCTTGGATGACCAATGATCATCGTCACCGTTTGATCCGTTATTCTGAAGTTTTGTTATGGTATGCTGAATCACAGGCTCGCGCCGATGGTTCTCCAAATGCTATGGCTTATGAATGTATCAACAAAGTACGTGAACGAGCAGGCTTAGAACCATTGTCTGGTTTGAGTGGTGAGGCATTCGCTGAAGCTGCCATGAAAGAACATGGTTGGGAAGTTGCCGGTTACTTTGTCGCTCTAGTTACTCGCCGAGATGACCAAATGCGTCTGGAATTATTGGAGAAGGCATTCAACGAACGTAAAACCAATGCTTCCATTGAGGTTGCCCCAGGTGTTATGCGGAAAGAAAATGTAAATATACCAGCAGCGGTTACCTGGCAAGGTGAAAAAACAATCTATTTGCCATATCCGGCATCTGATGCTCAACTGAATTCAAATTTAACTCGATAAGCAGGTATTAGTCTAATTTTCAAGGCCTAAACCTAATAGTGACTGTTCCGAGATTACTCTCGGAACAGTCACTAACCATCATTATTTTTTATCCCTTTTCTATATTGTGTGTACATTCTTAAATTTTAATTATAGTTACCATGAAATCTAAGTTTATACCATTACTCTTATTGTGTGCAAGCCCTCTTCTGGGACAGCAGGTTAACATGAAGTCCGTAACAGAAAAGATCCCTACCTATCAGATCGGTAATCCGGAAATTGATCCGATATTCTTTACCGGACGTGTTTACCAGGGAGCCGAAGGATATATTTATCCTTATCCTTTATATGATGTATTGACAGAAAAGAAAACTGAACAGGATTATAATGTTCTCCGGTTGGATAATCAATACGTCGATATTTCTATTCTCCCGGAAATCGGCGGCCGTATCTTTGCCGCTTCCGACAAAACAAATGATTACCATTTCTTTTATACCCAAACCGGAGTGAAACCCGCCCTGATCGGAATGTTGGGGGCTTGGTTGTCGGGAGGTGTGGAATGGAATATTCCCGATCATCACCGTGCAAGCAGCTATATGCCGGTTAACTGGACTATGAAAGAAAACGAAGACGGAAGTAAAACGGTATGGGTAGGAGAAACCGAGCTACGCCATCGACTGAAATGGTCGGTAGGAGTTTCAGTATATCCCAACCGCTCATGGGTAGAAGCTAAAATAAAAGTGATCAATCCGACCCCAATGATCCAGTCGATGCTCTATTGGGCTAATGTATCTGTTCATTGTAACGATCAATATCAGGTGATATTCCCACCTGATGTACAATTCGGAGCTGATCATCATAAAGTATACTTCACTAACTGGCCGCAAGGAGAAACGACCGTCGGTGATGGGAAAATTGAAGATTTGTCGTGGTGGAAAAATTTCACAGGCAGTTCCCGCTCTATTTTCGCATGGGGAAGTGAAATGTCATTTCTGGCTGGTTACGATTATGGGAAAGATGCCGGAACAGTGCATGTAGCCAACCGCCATGTCGTTCCCGGAAAGAAATTCTTTTTATGGGGTAACAATGAAAATGGCGAGATGTGGAATAAAATATTATCGGACAATGACGGGCATTATCTGGAGTTAATGGTAGGCGGTTATTCCGACAACCAACCGGATTATAGCTGGATAAACCCAGGCGAAATCAGGGAATTCAGCCAGATATGGTATCCGGTAAAAGGTATCAAAGGTGTTAAGAATGCGACAGACGACGCTGCTGTGAATTTTGAACCGACTGAAGGAAACAACTACCGTGTAGGTTATTGTGCAACCACACTGTATGAGAATGCTCGTGTCGTGGTAAAATACAAAGATCAGATACTAATGGATAAACGAATCAATATCGACCCGGATAAATATTTCCTCGATCAGGTATCCGTTCCCGATCCGTCAGACGCCTCAGCATTGTATACCGCACTCTACGATGCAAATGGAAATCTGCTGGTCGATTATCGTCCGATCGTACTAGAAGAAAAACCGCTTCCTAAAGTTATCGACGGAACCAAACCGGTCAAAGAATATAAAACAAACGAAGAGCTCTATCTGGCCGGGTTACGTGTCGATCAATTCAATAATGCACGCCTGGATTACATGGACTTTTATAATGAAGCCCTGTTGCGTGATTCCATGGATGCACGTGTTAACATCGAAGTCGGCAAACATTATATCCGCCAGGGAAAATGGGATCAAGCAGCATTACACCTAAATCGTGCCCAGGCCCGTTTGTCACACGACTACACAACCGTTAAAAATACGGAAGCTTTATATTATCTGGGATATCTATACCAGATGACCGGGAATACGGGCAAAGCGATAGACGCCTATTGGGCAGCCACCTGGACGCCCGATTTCAAACATCGTTCTTTCTATGAACTGGCTGTATTAGCAGTAAAAGACAAAAACTATAAACAAGCCATGGACATGATCACCCAGTCCCTTTATGTGGGAGGACGCGATCTTCAGGCTCTAACGTTAAAGGCTTATATCCTCCGGATGCAGGGAAAGAAAGAAGAGGCACAGGAAACAATCCGTTATGTCCAACAAATCGATCCACTGGATTACTGGAGCGCAGCGGAAGCCAGTCTATCGGCCTCACAAAGCACCTCTTTTCTGAATACCGGAACCAATCATAACAGTAAAGGAATCATTGCCGTACAAGAATTATTGGAAGTTGTTTCCAACTATATGAAAATAGGAGCTACCGAAGATGCTTTGACATTGTTAAACGGGGCAATAGCCTTGGGAGATCCATATACTTCTTACCCGTTGCTCTACTATTACAAAGCATATAATTTACTGGAACAGAACAATCAAGCTGAAGCTATTAGCTGCCTGGGTAAGGCCGGATCATTATCTCCACTGAACAATTATCCTTTCCGTATAGAAGAGATCAACCTGTTTGAGACTTTATTAAAAGAAAGTCCGGACAATTCATTCCTTCATTATCACCTGGGTAATTTACTTTACTATCTCGGACAGAAAGAAGCAGGCCTCGACCACTGGATACGTTCCACAGAACTTAATCCGTCTTTCGCCATTGCCTGTCGTAATGTCGGCTTCGGCTATGGTTGCCTGAATGAACTGGATAAGTCCATGAAGTATTATGACATGGCTATCGAAGCCAATCCGAACGATCCTCTCCTACTGACAGAATCGGATAAGATCTATGAACAAGCAAATGTATCGGCAAATATACGATTAAAACGACTGGAATCTCATCTGAAAACAGTAATGAAGCACGATGATGCCGTTATGCGCTTACTCACATTATACAATGCTGCAGGCCTGTATGACAAAGCGATAAAAATACTTGATAGCAGGCATTTCCATCTATGGGAAGGCGGTGGACAAGTTCACGATATCTATGTGGACTCGCATTTGCTGAAAGGTATGAAGCTGTTGAAAGGAAAACGTTACAAAGAGGCTATCAACGAATTCGACCTGGCAAACCAGTATCCTGTCAATCTCGAAGTAGCTCCTTCACCAAGAGGTGGCTATGAAGCAAAAGTTTATTACCTGTCAGGTATAGCTTACGAAGCAATGAACCAGGCAGACAAGGCCAAAGAGTGCTTTGAGAAATCAGCAAATACCGATTTCAGAAACCGGTTGACTGACCTGAACTATTACAAAGTCAAATCACTCAGAAAATTGAACAGGAACGAAGAAGCCGATGCTACTCTGGCAGATATGCAAAAGAGCCTGGAACGTATGCAAACCAACCTGATGGATTCATACGCCAAATTCGGAGAAGCAAACCAGAATGTACAGCAAAGCAATATCCTGTATTATTCGGGACTGATACATCTCTTACAAAACAATCCCTCCAAGGCAAACGAGGAGTTCAAACAGGCGATCCAGCTATACCCCGGAAACATCTGGGTCAAACAAATGCGTGAATGACAACTACTCTTTGATAAATAAAGAATAAACCAAATAAAAGAACGATTCTCTGAAACAATAGAGGATCGTTCTTTTTTATCTATATAGGATTATAAAGATAAAAAGGAATTTATAACACTATTTTTATTATATTTACGTCGCATTACAAGCCTTAGAAATGGAGAATACAACAGACTTAAAAGCTTTCAATCAATTATTTACTGATTATCAAGGCCGATTTATCCGCTTTGCGAATACGTATGTAAGGGATATTGCCGTTGCCGAGGACTTTACGATTGAAGCTTTGATGTATTATTGGGAAAACCGCCATTCACTGGAAGAAAATTCGAATGTTCCGGCTTATATTCTTACCATTATTAAAAATAAGTGCCTCAACTACCTTCAGCATCTCCAGGTAAGGGAAGATGTAAACGAACAACTATTGAACCATGCAGAGTGGGAATTAAATACCCGTATATCCACTCTCGAAGCCTGTGATCCAGGCGAACTATTCACTGCAGAAGCACAGGAAATAGTAAATAAAACCCTGGCCGGTTTACCAGAACAAACCAGAGTTGTATTTGCTATGAGCCGTTATGAAAACAAATCTCATAAAGAAATTGCAGAAGCCCTGGGTATAACCACTAAAGGTGTAGAATATCACATTTCTAAAGCATTAAAGAAACTGCATACCAACCTGAAGGATTATTACCCGGTTTTCCTGTACTTATTTTATGTCAATTAGTCGTTTCAATTCTTTTTCCAGTATCAACTGATGCCGGCATTGTAGGCCGTTCTCCCAAATGGGTTCCGGATAATTCCGTACGAAGTAATCACGGTCCAACTCTTTCAGGTCGAAACCTTCCTGTTGATAAAGCATTAAAGGCCCCGGAGCGGAAGTTCCGGTACATACTTTTAACAACTCTACCTGATTTTTCTCTGCCCATTCATCCGAAATAAATCGCAACAAACGGCGTGCGATTCCTTTACGCTGAAAAGATTCATCCACTGCCAGATTCAAAACTTCAGCCATGGTAGCAGTCTGTTTCTGTACAACGACTACCCCGACCGCTTTATCGCCTTCTATCGCTATAAAACAATCGGAAGTTTTCAGATAATTGTCTACAAATTCACGGTTAGGATCTGCCAGCAAAAGCAAGTCGTAAGGATAATCTGTCGTTTGCTCGATCCGCATCCCCATATCAGCAATTATTTCTACAATATTTCCATCCGGGTCGGAAACAGAACCTTCGTAAAACCCATCCCCCGTTGTACGCGGTTCCCCTAGAATAGTATAGCCATCCTTACGGAATAATTCGATCATATTATTGACATTTTCCTTCGAACCGACCGAAAAAGCGAAATGTGCAAGACCGATAAAAAGCCCCTCTTTCTCTTCCGTTACATCCGTCCGTTGCATAATTTCCAGGGAAGCCCCTCCTTCAAAGGTTACAAAATAAGAGGCAAAACCTTTCTTCGGATTCACATACCTTTCATTGCTTTTCCCGTTGAAATAGTTCACATAAAATTCACGGGCACGTTCAAGTTCATTGGTCCAGATAGCAATATGAGTCAACTGCATAATATAAATGTGATTTGATGAATGACAAAGATAAACAAAAAGCCCGGACAGACATAACATCTATCCGGGCCTTTATATAGATCAGAATAATATCTTATTTACAGATGCGGCAATCGGCACAACGGGCTAATTCACCGCGGAAACGCTTTTCAACCAGCTTATGCAAACGGTCTTTCAACGCATCCAAGCGGACATAATCGATCACATCCGACGTAAATGCGACACTCAGCATCATCCGGGCCTCATTAAGAGGAATACCGCGACTTCGCATATAGAACAAGGCATTTTCATCCAGCTGTCCGGTAGTCATGCCATGCGAGCACTTTACATCATCCGCATAGATTTCCAGTTGCGGTTTACTGTACATACGGGCTTCACGGGTAGCACAAAGATTCCGGTTCGTCTGATAGGCCGCCGTTTTCTGGGCATCTTCCTTCACTAGGATACGACCGCTGAAAACACCGACAGCCTGGTCGTTCAGAACATTCTTGAACAATTCTGTACTGGTACAATTCGGCACCGCATGCGTAATATGGCTATACGTATCGACCTGTTGTTCACGGTCTGCAACCGACATACCACACAAAGTCGCTTCGGCATACTCACCATTCAACTCTATATAATAGTTATTACGGGTAAGTCCGTTATTCAACGTTATACCATTCACCAGGACATTGCTGGAAGTCTCCTGCTTCACATGTACAGAAGTAAAACGAGTAGTAGATATACTGCTTTCCTCCAGATCGTAATAATCGAAATAGGCACCTTCGCCGGCAAAAATCTCTACCACCTGTGTAGCCAGGAACTTCACGTCATCTATACTATGATCGCAGATCAGCAATTTAGCTTCCGAACGGGGTTCCATGATCACCAGGATACGACGGTTTGCCATCGCATCCACATCACTTCGGAATATGTTGATCAACTGGATAGGACGCTCAACGGCTACACCTTCCGGCACATAAAGCACAAAACCATCCTGTGCCAGCATAGTATTTAAAGCAATAATGCCATCATGACTACTTTTGGCAGCTTTACCGTAATAACGGGCAGCCACTTCCGGGTATTTCTCGGCAAACGTTTTCAGTCCGCCGGCATATACACCTTCCGGCAGATGTGCTTTGGGCATCATCTTATCGTAAAACGTATCGTTGATCACGAAATAAAGTGAAGTACTAAGATTCGGGACATCACAACGGAACACGTCATACGGATTCACCGGAATAGCCAGACGATTGATATTCACTCCATAATCGGGAGCAAATGCCTGCGCGACATCTGTATATTTATAATCTTCACTTTTTACCGAAGGAAAACCCAGACGATCGAAATCAGCCAGAGCCTCTGCACGTGGAGCATTCATCACCGGTGCACTATGCCGGCGCACCAGGTCTTCATAACGGGTAAAAAGATCGATATATTGTTGTTCAGCTCTCATCTCACTCATCTCCCATTTCTTTCTTGATCCAGTCGTATCCTTTTTCTTCCAGTTCAAGAGCAAGTTCCGGACCTGCAGTCTTTACAATACGGCCTTTGTACAACACATGTACCACATCCGGTTTGATATAATCCAACAGACGCTGATAGTGAGTAATCACGATTGCCGCATTCTCCGGTGTACGCAACTGGTTTACGCCATTTGCCACGATACGGAGTGCATCGATATCCAGTCCGCTGTCGGTTTCATCGAGGATAGCCAACTTGGGTTCAAGCATAGCCATCTGGAATATTTCGTTGCGTTTCTTTTCACCACCTGAGAAACCTTCGTTCACACTACGGCTAGCCAGTTTGTTGTCCAGCTCGACGATTGCACGCTTTTCACGCATCAGTTTCAGGAAGTCTGTAGCCGAAACCGGTTCAAGACCTTTATATTTACGGTGTTCGTTCAGAGCGGCACGCATAAAGTTTACCATACTTACACCCGGTATTTCAACCGGATACTGGAAACTCAGAAAGATACCTTCACGACTACGGTCTTCCGGCTCCAGGTCCAACAGATTTTTTCCGTTGAAAATCACTTCACCCTGAGTCACCTCAAAAGCAGGATTACCGACCAACACACTGCTAAGGGTACTTTTACCCGAACCGTTCGGTCCCATGATAGCATGCACCTCACCGGCTTTCACAGAAAGATCGATCCCTTTCAATATCTCTTTGCCATTTACATTGGCATGTAAGTTCTTTATATCTAACATAACTTTATTAATTGACAATTTGATTTATCCAACACTTCCTTCCAGAGAAATAGTCAGTAGTTTTTGAGCCTCGACGGCAAACTCCATCGGGAGCTTATTCATTACCTCGCGGGCATATCCGTTTACGATCAGGCCGACAGCCTCTTCTACTGAGATACCACGTTGCTGGCAGTAGAACAATTGTTCTTCACTGATCTTACTTGTCGTAGCTTCATGTTCCACCACAGCCGTTTCATTCTGAATATCGGCATAAGGGAACGTATGGGCACCACACGTAGAACTCAATAATAAGCTGTCGCACTGGCTATGGTTACGGGCTCCTTCTGCACGTGGAGATACTTTCACCAATCCCCGATAGCTATTCTGACTATGACCGGCCGAAATACCTTTCGATACGATCGTACTACGGGTGTTCTTTCCCAAATGGATCATCTTCGTTCCGGTATCGGCCTGTTGGTAATTATTTGTTACGGCCACCGAATAGAACTCTCCGACCGAATTATCTCCGGCCAGAATACAACTCGGATATTTCCAGGTGATGGCTGAACCGGTTTCCACCTGTGTCCACGAAATCTTACTGCCCTCCCCCTTACACAATCCGCGCTTGGTTACGAAGTTATAAATACCACCTTTGCCTTCTTTATCGCCCGGATACCAGTTCTGCACTGTCGAATATTTCACCTCGGCACGTTCTTTGGCTACAATCTCTACGATAGCCGCATGCAACTGGTTCTCGTCACGCATCGGGGCTGTACATCCTTCCAGGTAACTGACATACGCTTCATCATCGGCAACGATCAGCGTACGTTCGAACTGTCCCGTATTTGCTGCATTAATACGGAAATAAGTAGAAAGCTCCATCGGACAACGTACCCCTTTCGGTATATACACGAACGATCCGTCCGAGAATACAGCCGAGTTCAACGCCGCGAAAAAGTTATCGCGATAACTTACCACACTACCCAGATACTGTTGTACCAGATCCGGATGATGCTGTACCGCTTCACTGAACGAACAGAAAATAATACCTTTCTCTGCCAGCGTCTCCTTAAAAGTCGTCTTTACAGACACACTATCCATCACGGCATCCACTGCCATACCTGCCAGCTGCGCACGTTCATGCAGAGGAATACCCAGCTTATCGAATGTTTTCAATAATTCCGGATCTACTTCATCCAGACTTTTCGGACCCTCTTTTTTCTTTGGAGCTGCGTAATAGATTATATCCTGATAATCGATCGGCGGAATGTTCAAATGAGGCCATGTAGGCATCTCCAGTGTCTGCCAGTGGCGGAAAGCCTTCAGGCGGAACTGGAGCATCCAGTCCGGCTCATTCTTTTTGGCAGAAATAATACGGACAGTGTCTTCATCCAATCCTTTATGAATCACTTCCGTATCAATATCAGTAACGAAGCCGTACTTGTAATCACTGCTTGTTACCTCATTAATTATGTCGTTTGACTCCTGCATATCTATATATTAATATTTAAAACAAACCATTTACTCCTTCCATGAGAACAAATTTCCGGGGTAAATGGTTGGAACTATATCTTTGACTGAATTATAAAAACGGGATTCGACCTTCGATTCCCGCGGGATCAGTACCGAACCACGATCAATACCTTCCAGTATATTCAGCAACAGGCTGACAAATACAATCATCAGGCCTAACCCGAGAAATCCACCAGCCAGATGGTTCAATATACTGAGAGGCGTAACCCCTATCACCCTATGTACAACTTCTCCTGCCAATAAAACAACTCCCATTATTAGGATAAAACCGGCCACATAACTAAGGATCGTTACTCCTTCGGGCGGAAACCACCCCAGGGCAATGATATATCCTTTCAGCCAGACAGCCGCTTTTGCACAGAAAAAGATAGCAACAAGGAGGGCTATAAGCGAAACAACCTGTTTGATCATTCCATCAAACAGGCCTTTCGCAAATCCAATTCCTGCCAGACATAGCAATGTGATGTCTAACCAGTTCATGGTTATAGAGTTTTCTTAACTTCAGTTTCTTCGTACGACTCGATCACGTCACCTACCTGAATATCATTAAAGTTAGTGATGTTCAGACCGCAATCCAGGCCGGCTACCACTTCCTTCACGTCATCTTTGAAGCGTTTCAGTGAGCCCAGTTCACCCGCATATATAACGATACCGTCACGGATCAGGCGGATCTTGTTCGAACGTTTGATCTTACCTTCCTTAACCACACAACCGGCAACCGTACCGACTTTCGTGATCTTGAATACCTGAGTAACATCCACATAAGCGGTGATCTCTTCCCGGATTTCCGGAGAAAGCATACCTTCCATTGCACTCTTCACTTCTTCGATAGCATCGTAGATGATTGAGTACAAACGGATTTCAACACCGTCTTTTTCTGCATTACGGCGAGCCTGTACAGACGGACGAACCTGGAATCCGATAATAATGGCATTCGATGCAGCAGCCAGTACAACATCCGATTCGGAGATCTGACCGACAGCCTTGTGAATCACATTCACCTGGATTTCTTCGGTAGACAAACGGATCAGAGAGTCAGACAAGGCTTCCACAGAACCGTCCACGTCACCCTTCACGATCACGTTCAGTTCCTGGAAGTTACCAACCGCAATACGGCGACCGATATCATCCAGTGTAAGCATCTTCTGCGTACGGATACCCAACTCACGCTGCAACTGCTCACGGCGGGTAGCGATTTCGCGCGCTTCCTGTTCAGTTTCCAATACATTAAATGTATCACCAGCCTGTGGAGCACCGTTCAGACCCAGAATCAATACCGGTTCCGATGGTCCTGCCGTATCTACACGCTGGTTACGCTCGTTAAACATTGCCTTGATACGTCCGTGATGTGTTCCGGCCAGTACGATATCACCCATTTTCAGTGTACCGTTTTCTACCAATACCGTCGATACATAACCACGTCCTTTATCCAGCGACGATTCGATGATTGAACCGACAGCACGTTTCTTCGGATTAGCCTTCAGATCCAGTAGGTCTGCTTCCAGCAACACTTTTTCAAGCAGTTCTTCCACACCCATACCTTTCTTAGCCGAGATTTCCTGACTCTGATATTTACCACCCCAGTCTTCAACCAGGTAGTTCATGTTAGCCAGTTCTTCTTTAATCTTTTCAGGATTAGCATGCGGCTTATCTACTTTATTAATAGCAAACACGATAGGGACACCGGCAGCAGAAGCATGATTGATCGCTTCAATAGTCTGCGGCATCACAGCATCGTCAGCTGCTACAATGATAATCGCAATATCGGTCACCTTCGCACCACGAGCACGCATAGCGGTAAACGCTTCGTGACCCGGAGTATCCAGGAAGGTGATACGGCGTCCGCTCGACAGCTTCACATTATAAGCACCGATGTGCTGTGTGATACCTCCTGCCTCACCGGCAATAACGTTCGCTTTACGGATATTATCCAACAAAGAAGTTTTACCGTGGTCGACGTGTCCCATCACTGTTACGATAGGCGGACGTGCTACCCAGTCTTCTTCGTTATCATCTTCTTCATCTGCATTGATGGCTTCCACCACTTCTGCACTGACATATTCAGTCTTGAAACCAAATTCATCGGCAACAATATTGATCGTTTCCGCATCCAGGCGCTGGTTGATAGAAACCATGATACCGATACTCATACAAGTGGCGATAACCTTTGTTACAGGAACGTCCATCATGTTGGCGAGGTCGTTTGCCGTAACAAACTCGGTCAGCTTCAATACTCTGCTTTCCTGTTCCTCCAGTTCCTGCAATTCATGCTCACGTTTAACCGCGGCATCACGTTTATCACGACGGTACTTGGCTCCCTTGTTGTTCTTGTTACCCTTGTTCGTCAGGCGAGCCAAGGTTTCTTTGATCTGCTTCTGTACATCCTCCTCGCTTACTTCAGCCTTAACCGGCTTTTTCAGGCGTGGCTTGCGATCCGACTGGTTAGCCGGACGGCTATAGTTTGTACCCGGTGTATTGTTTACATCGACACGATCCTTCTTGATACGGTTACGTTTCTTTTTAGCATCTGCACTACCTTCACCCGGTTTAACAGGTGCGCCAGGCTTAACAGAAGCTCCGGGCTTCACCGGTGCACCCGGTTTGGCATTCGGATCTTTCGGCCCTTTATGGAATCCCGGTTGTCCGGGTCTGTTGTTGTTACTGAACTTTTCGCGTTTGTCGTCGCGTTCCTTCCGTCTCTCTTCCTTTGTTTTCTTCTTAGGACGAGTAGACTGGTTCAAGGCATTCAGGTCAATCTTACCGGTAACCTTGATATTCGACTCGAACTTCGGAGTATTCAACCGGAACAGGCTATCCTCTTCCGACTCAGCCGAAGAATGACTTTCTGCGGTCGTATTACTCACTTCTTCAGAAGAGTTTGTCGTCGTTTCCGGCTTTTTAATAACCTCCGGTTTTTTCTCTTCGATTCTTTCTTTTTCCACAACTATCTCTTTTACTTCTTTTTTCTCCACAGGTTTCTCCACCGGCTTTTCCACGTGAACCGGTTCCTGTTTTTCCTGTTTGGCAGGGGCTTCCACAGGTTTTACTTCAGGAGCAGGAGAAGGTGCAGGAGCTGCTTCGACAACAGGTTGCGGTTTCACCACAGGTTGTTGCACGGCAGTAGGTTGCGGGGTAGCAACCGGTTCTTCTTTTTTCACTTCAGGAGCTTCCTGATGTTTTCTATGCTGTCCATCCAGGTCGATATGGCCCTTCGTTACGATTTTAGGCTTAAACTCTTCCGGGATCACTGTTTTTATTTCTGAAGTCTTCTCTTCTTTCACAGAAGCCGACTCTCTTTCTTTATCTCTATCTCTGTTAGGACGTTCTACCACACGCGGACGCTCAAAGCCACCGTCAGGCAGATCCTTTCCAAACTCTTTTACGAGCAAAGCATACTGTTCATCACTGATCCTCGTGTTGGGATTTGCATTGTCCTCAACAGGATGACCTTTCTTGTGTAGAAACTCAACAACCGTGTTGATCCCTACGTTTAATTTTCTTTGTACTTGTATTAATTTTATGGGCATATCTAACTTTGTCGTAATACTTTTTATTCCTGACTTTCATCTTCAAATTCGGCAGATAAGATAGCAAGTACCTCGTCGACTGTTGTCTCTTCAAGGTCGGCACGTTCAATAAGTTCTTCACGCGGCATCGCTAAAACGCTCTTAGCCGTATAACAACCTATATTCTTGAATGCTTCAATTACCCAGCTGTCTATTTCATCTGTAAATTCATCCAGATAAATATCTTCCTCATCAGCTCCTTCCACATCACGGAATACATCGATCGTGTATTCTGTCAACATACAGGCCAGTTTAATATTCAAACCGCCTTTACCAATAGCCAATGAAACTTCTTCAGGACGAAGGTAAACCTCTGCCTTGTGTTCTTCTTCGTTCACTCGTATAGAGGAAATTTTTGCCGGGCTTAATGCACGCTGGATAAACAGCGACACATTGGATGTATAATTAATTACATCGATGTTCTCGTTTCTCAATTCACGAACAATTCCATGAATACGAGAACCTTTCATTCCAACGCAGGCACCTACCGGGTCGATACGGTCGTCATACGACTCAACAGCCACTTTGGCTCTTTCCCCCGGGATACGCGCGATAGCCTTGATCATGATCAGGCCGTCGTTAATTTCAGGAACCTCGAGTTCAAATAAGCGCTGCAGGAACATTTTATCTGTACGCGACAGAATAATCTTCGGATTATTGTTATAATTATCCACTTTTTGTACAACCGCACGAACGGTTTCACCTTTACGGTAGAAATCGGAAGGGATTTGTTCTGATTTCGGGAGCAGCAACTCATTACCCTCGTCATCCAGCAACAGAATCTCTTTCTTCCACACCTGATAAACATCAGCTGCTACGATCGTACCTATTTTGTCTTTATATTTAGCATATAAACTATCCTTCTGCAATTCAAGAATCTTCGAAGCCAGTGTCTGACGCAGGTTCAGAATGGCACGACGTCCGAAATCAGCGAAATGCACTTCATCAGTCACTTCTTCACCCACTTCACAGTCGGCGTCTATCTTACGGGCCTCAGTCAATGTAAGCTGCAGATTAGGATCTTCCAGTTCATCATCAGCCACCACGGTGCGGTTTCTCCAGATCTCGAAGTCACCTTTCTCAGGATTGATAATCACGTCATAATTCTCATCCGTACCAAACATCTTAGCGATTACGTTACGGAAGGAATCTTCCAATACGCTGATCATCGTATCCTTATCTATATTTTTCAACTCCTTGAACTCCGCAAGGGTGTCAATCATACTGATTGTTTCCTCTTTCTTGGCCATAATCTTTCTTTACTTGAATCTTATTAGGTATTTTGTATATTTTATTTCATCGAATGTATAGGATTGATTTTCCTGAACTGTCATTTTCCGCTTGGAGCCTTCGGGTTTCACCTGTTTTTCAACGGTAACCACCACTCCATTTTCGTCTGCCGAATTCAAAACTCCGCACAGCTTCACGCCATTTTTCAGTAACATTTCCACTTCGTTTCCTATATTCTTCACATACTGACGAAGTACTTTAAAAGGAGAAGTAACACCAGCCGAACCTACTTCCAGCTCGAAATCTTCCACCTCACGGTCCAGATGTTCTTCCACATACCGGCTCAATGCTGCACAATCATCAATACAAACACCCTCATCATTATCTATCTCGATAATAATAAGGTTTCCCGGCTTAACCACCACGTCAACTAAATAATTGTCGGAAGAAGCCAATTTTTCTTCAACCAACTGAGTTATTACTCCCTTTTCAATCATAAACATACTGTTAAGAACAAAAGAAGGGGACTACCCGCCCCCTCCTCATCTTCGCTTAATCGCCCGCAAATATACAAATAATCAGCGAGTTTTCAAATAAATTCTATCTTTTTCTCCTTTTTTTTCTCTTTCTTTGCACGCTGAATACAAGGGGGTGCTTGCAGCGTTCAAAAAAACAGAACGTACCGCAGGCTGAGATGATACCCATATTACCTGATACGGATAATGCCGGCGAAGGGAATTGTAAATTATGGTATACTTCTTCACACGACACACCTCTCCTATTCACTTATCAGGTTTTAAACTTTAAGGACAAAAGGATGAAAAGTATATTGATTATTATCGCCGGATCTCTGGCTTCATTCGCAGTAGCGGGCAACGAGTCCGACCCTGTCGATTCTCTCAAAATTTCCCGGGATGTATCTCTAAACGAAGTGGTGGTCACCGCCACCAAAGTATCTCAAAGTACACCTGTCGCTTACAGCGAATTATCAAAAAAGGAACTCAGCCGGAAGAATGACGGACAAGGTATTCCCTATCTCATTTCCCAGTCACCATCCGTGATCATGACCTCCGACGCCGGAACCGGTATCGGCTACTCCGGCTTCCGTATCCGTGGCACGGATGCCAACCGTATAAACATCACCGTCAATGGTGTCCCGGTCAACGACTCCGAATCGCATACCGTTTTCTGGGCAAACATGGCCGATTTCGCCTCTTCCGTCGATAACATACAGATACAACGCGGAGCAGGAACCTCCACCAACGGAGCTGCCTCTTTCGGAGCAACCGTCGCCATGCAAACACAAAAGCCCGACCTGAAGCCTTATGCAGAATATGCCATCTCTGCAGGTTCGTTCGGAACTGTAAAAAACTCCGTCAAAGCTGGTACCGGATTATTATACGATCATTTTGTCTTCGATGCCCGCTACTCCAACATTCAAAGCGACGGATATATCGACCGCGCAACAGCCAATATGCATTCTTACTTTGGTTCCGCCACCTATTATGGCGATAATACGTTGGTTCGCTTCCAGACTTTCGGGAATGTAGAAAAGACTTACCAGGCCTGGACCGGTGTTCCCTCCTATCTATTAAACAGCGACCGCACCTATAACCCATGCGGCGAATACCAAGAAAACGGGGTCACTAAATTCTACGACAACCAGACCGACAACTACTGGCAGCAGAATTATCACCTGATGGCCAGCCAACGCCTGGGTGATCTATGGAATATGAACCTGACCCTCCATTACACACACGGAGAAGGATATTACGAAGACTATAAAGCCGACGCAAAATTCAAGTCATACAAACTACCCGCATACTACATCAACGGGAAAGGAGATACAATAACACGTTCGGACCTGGTCCGCCGCAAATGGCTGGACAACGACTTCTACGGAGCGGTTTACAGTGCCAACTACCGTACCGAACGTCTTCAGATGAGTTTCGGTTCTGCCGTTAATAAATATACCGGCGACCACTTCGGCCGTGTCATGTGGGTAAAAAACAGCGAAACACTGCCGGTACCCGATTACGAATACTATCGCAATACAGGTAATAAACTGGACTATAATGCTTATATAAAAGCAAACTACCGGCTACTCCCTTGGTTAAACGGATACCTCGACCTGCAATACCGCGGTATCCACTACACGATTGAAGGTAGCGATGATAAAGCAGGCGACAATGTCGACGTGAATAAACACTGGAACTTCTTTAATCCGAAAGCCGGCATCAACATCCAGCAGGGAGGACATAACGCATTTGTCTCCTTCTCCGTTGCCAACCGCGAACCCAACCGCGACAATTTCACGGAAGCAGCCGTCAACGAACGTCCCGTTCATGAAACCTTATATGATTACGAAGCAGGTTATAGTTTCGGCAACGAACATTTCCGCGTTGGAGCCAACCTGTATTATATGGATTACAATAATCAGCTGATCCTGACCGGTAAGATCAGTGAGATCGGCGAAGCATTGACCAGTAACATCAAAGACAGTTACCGTATGGGTATCGAACTGACCGGCGGTGTAAGTATCACGCACTGGCTCGACTGGAACGGAAATGTTACACTGAGTCGCAATAAGATAAAAAACTTCACCCTGTATGTGGATAATTGGGATACTGGCGGACAAAACAGCGAATACCTGGGAACAACCGATATCGCTTTTTCTCCGGGCATCATAGCCAATAGCATGTTCGATTTCAACCTGAAAGGATTTTCTGCCAGCTTCAACTCGCAGTTTGTCGGCCGTCAATATATCGATAATACCTCCGCAAAAGACCGATCGATAGATCCTTGTTTCGTGAACAGCCTGCGGGTAGGTTATGTTTTCAAACCGAAGTTCATCAAAGAGATCGGCATAGATGTAACCATCAACAATCTCTTCAATGAAAAATATGAAACAAATGCCTGGGTTTATTCCTATATAGAAAATGGAACCCTGAAAAAAGATGACGGTTATTTCACACAGGCAGGGACCAGCGCAATGGCACGTATTACTTTCAAATTTTAAGAAAGATGGAACAAGTACTGGAATATTTCGGAGTAGTAACGGGATTGCTTTACCTGTTGCTTGAAATCAGGCAACACAAAGCAATGTGGGTGGTAGGCTTCCTTACCTCCCTGGTTTATGTTTTTGTATTTTTCTTTTCAAAGATATATGCCGATATGGGATTAAATATCTATTATGTAGCGATCAGCATCTACGGATTCTGGAAATGGGCCCAAACCGACAAGACTACTCTCGAAGAAAAACCGGCCTCCGAAACAATCCTGTACTGCCGTATCACCTGGCCTTCGTTCGGCGGGATCATCCTGGCAATCTTTGCCATCTACGGGTTGCTCTATTACGTGCTCCACAACTTCACCGACTCCCCTATTCCGGTAGGTGATGCCTTCACCACTTCGGTCGGCATCGTTGCCACCTGGATGTTGGCCCGTCGCATCATCGAGCACTGGATATTCTGGGTGATCGTAAACTTCGTATCCGTCTATCTTTATTACTTACGAGGACTTTACCCTACTATGTTTTTGTATATTTGCTACGCAATACTGGCTATTGCCGGATATTATACATGGAAAAAGAAAGGAATAAATACAAATGATAACACCTTATGATTGTGTCGTGGTTGCTAACGGAAGTTTTCCGCAGACAGACCGGCCACTGGAACTTCTAAAAAATGCCCCGGTTATTATTGCCTGCGACGGAGCCGTACAGAATATTCATGAACGGGGACTGGCCCCGACAGCCATCGTAGGCGATCTCGACAGTATCCCACAGGAAATGCTCGAACGATACGCCGACCGTATTCACGTTGTAGAAGACCAGGAGATAAACGACCTCACAAAAGCAGTCCGGTTCGCCCACGCTTCAGGTTATCAAAAGATACTGATCCTTGGAGCAACCGGTCTCCGTGAAGACCATACATTGGGAAATATATCCTTACTGATGGATTACGCCCCATTGTTCCACCGCGTCGAAATGATGTCCGACTACGGATTATTTCTCCCCTTATTGCATACAGCAACCCTGAAAAGTGAACCCGGTCAACAAATATCCATCTTCTCGATGTACCCCTGTGGTGAAATAACGACAGAAGGCCTGCGCTGGCCCATCACCCACCGTCGTCTGACAGCCTGGTGGCAAGGAAGCCTCAACGAAGCAGTAGGAACAGAATTCACCCTCACCCTTTCCCCCGACGCCCGCCTTATCATCTACTTCCAAACCCCTCCCCCCGCCTAACTGTCACTTGTCAACTGTCAACTAAAAAAAATGCCCCGGAAGGATAACCAATCACTTCCGGGGACTTAATACACCCTCAATTTTACAACTTAGTATATTTAAAGCCTCACGGCCTCAGTTTATGCTGGTAACTTATTTAACTGACAAGCTTTCCATTCAGGAAAACCATCAATACTGTCATTCACCTGAAACAATAACTTATCATCTGCTACTTGTTTCAAGACTGTCTTAGGAGCAAGAGGCAGACACATATCATCCACTTCAAAAAATGCCTTCAACAGGATCACATCATAGCCTTCACGAACAATTTCCTTTTTTATTACTACCGGCACTTTCAATTTTGCCAGGTAATAAGCGGAACGTTCATAGGCACACCATTTATTTCCTTCCAGATAGAGATGTACTCCGTTCTGGTTGTCGATCTCGTTCACTAGAACGTTCTCAACTAATGATGTAAGTTCCATATTATTATTGTTTTGTTTTTTCATGATTCAATCTGATACAAAAGTATGCCTAATTTTTTCAAACCACATACGGTAAAACTATCAATCATATACGTTGATACTATCAATTATGTATGCTGAAACTATCAAAAAGGGTGTTATCCTCTCTTTTCTTCTGCAACTCCTTCAAATTCTCTGCCGCACCGGCCACACCGGCCGCTTCAGCCTGCTTCAGGAGAACTTCTGCACCATCCAGATCACCCTCTATTAATTTCAGAACACCACGGGCATGAATTGCTTCAGCTGAATCACCTGCTTTCGACAAATAATTTTTTGCAGCCGCGTAATCGCCTTTTCCTATAGAGATATTTGCAGCATTCAGATTTGCCACAGGATCAGAACTGTACATCCGCACAGCCACTTCAAACACATCATTATACTCCTTACTTCCCGTCTCATAGCTGTTGGCGATAGCAAACATTTCGCTCAGGCTCAACTGCTGCGGGCGTGTCTTGATAATCTCACGTCCTTCTTCTACGGTAAATTCACGTACGGTATAATCGATACGATATTCAGAACGACGCAATGACGGGAAAATATTATTCAATACATAACGATAAGCCGCTCCTCCTTGTAAAGTACGCAACTTCGCTTCTTTCCGGTCAGGTTCGTCATTACTATTGATGATAGCCAATACCCCGTCACGTGCCGGAATATCCATATCGGCTTCTGCTTTTTCCCCGAAACCTTTCCAGTCTTCCGGTTCGGAAGCCAGCGTAAAGAAATCGAGACCGAAATTATTCTGTGTACGGATATAATCGCGCAAGGCTTTCACACGGTTATCGGCCAACCGCTGGTTACTGGCATAGCTACCTTCCGGAGACGCATACCCTTTCAGGAAAATTCCTTTCGGAGTGATATTCTTATCGGAAGTAACCGCCCGGATCGTTTGGTTTATCTTCGCTAACTCGGCTGCATTATTTCGGAAATCCGGCAATATCTGCGATTTACCCACCTGGAAATCCAGGTAAGCGGTACCAACTTCTGCACGATGTTTTTCTGTTTCCGCTTTCGGTGAAATATAAGCCAACGTTAGTTGTACTTCGTAACGTTCTGTCGGAGCCATGCGTATCCTGTCCGCAATAAGCAACGGCCCCACCGCCTCTTCCTTACCACAACCACACAAATCCTGAGCCAGGACAAATCGTGCATTTTTCATCCACGGTTCCCAGGCCACTGTCATTTTATAAGGAATGGTATGCTCTGCCGCATCACTGGCACGAAGCACTTTGTAACGAGGTTCATCCTGCAAATTATTCAAGGCGACTTCACGCTGATAAACCTTCTGGCGATTTTTACCGTTCAACAGGATGGAAGGAAGACCTTCTTTCTGAGTTGAGCTTTCGAGCATCGGAGTCAATGTCAACGATTTACGCGATTCGATCAGTTTACCTTGTACACGGATCGTTGCATCGATATAAAGAGAATCCCCTTTCTGCATCAGGTCGTTGCACGACACGCTGATCGGACTTTCTACTGTTTGTGCAAAAGTATTCACCGAACCGGCTGCCAGTAATGCGACAGCCATATATATATTCATTCTGTTCTTCATTTTCCCGATCATTTAATAAAGTAGATAAAAGAAAGAGCGGCTTTCGTTACACCGAAATAATCTTTCGACTTGCTCACATGCTCCCCGCAAACAGCGCAAGGATATTTATCATGATCCAGATGCGCCCAACCGATACCGATCACAGCTTCCATGCTCCACCGGTTACTCAGTAGCCACTGATATCCATACGAAAGACCGGCTCCGTACAAGTTTCCCTGATAACGACTATCTTCCATATTCTTTCCAAGAATTTTCATTCCCCCCACATTATAATCTGCATAATGGGCATGTACGCCGAAGAAGTGGCCGTTAAATTTCTCACACAGCCAATAGCGGGCTTCCGGCTGAATCAGCCAATGTTTCAGACGGGCTTCGTCTCCCAGCATCCAACCGTTATAGTTACCCGACAAGTCCAACGACCACTTTTTGCTCAATCCAACCTCAACACCCAAGTTGATGGTGGCCGTTGCATCATACAGTAAGTTAGACTTCACCGCAAACTTCTGCCCGTAGACATTCGTCATTCCAACCAGAAGCAAAAAGAGGAAAAGTACTTTTTTCATATACATCATTATTATATTATTCATTCCACCCTGAAAATCTACATAAAAAGAAAGATTATCAACGATTGCAAAAGTAGATATTTGATCCGCTACCAATAATAGGCAAGTCTTTCAACTTAATAGGGTAAATCTACCATCTTTCCACTAATTGATAAGAATACCGCTTCTATCGGAAGATAGAGATAGAAACACCTATCCCCCTTCGATATTAAAAAAACTTAGAATGACAAAAAACGGGGAATATTCAAGTTTTATATGAATATTGTGCAAAAAGCCTAAACCATATGGGACAGAAAGCTGTGAAGAAGAAAAATTGATAATGCCTTCCGAATAAAATGCGAATAATTTACTAAAAACTCACTGCCATCACTGTTAGCTTGAATAAAATAATCAGTACGTCGCGTTCTATCTTCATCTTTATAATAATAAGACAATCCGTTATCCCAACATGCTAAGATTTCAGACCTACTTATATTTTCTTTTTTAAGGTCATAACTATGCGCTGATCATTTAGACGGGATCTGATTGTCTTTTATCATTCCCTCTATAAAATCGTTTGTAAATTTATTATCCGTAATATCCATCATGCAGCATAAGTTTATTTTACAAATATATTACTATTGATATCCGATCAATAAAAAAAATTCAAATTCACAACAAAGCCGAAATTGGAGCTCCTTTATGGCTACTCCAATTTCGGCTTTATCTTTATTCGATCACCGGGCGATCGTCCTCACCGCCGCCACTACCGGAACCGCCGGTTTCGTCGGTTACCGGGATATCGAATTTCTGGATGCTGACGTCGTGCAGCATATCCTTGAAATACGAGCCGGGGGTGAAGATGATTTTGCGGCGGCACAAAGTATCCGCTTTCACATCTTCTTCCTTATCCTGGCTCTTACAATTGAGGGTGGGCCGGAAAGTTCCGAAATCCCCCAATTTCACCGATAAATGGTTTTCCAGATTCCACTTAATGGCATCGATCAGACCGTCGGTCACCATTTTCACTACACCGCGCGGTGCCATTCCTACCTTGGTTACCTGATCGCAAAGAGCAGGATAATTCACTGTACCTGCCAGCAAAGGGCGGGCTACATACTTCGGTGTCTTGGTTTTATCAAAACCGAAAACTGTTTTCTTAACTACATACTTTAGTCCCATGATAATTTGTTATTAAATGATTATTAAAAAAGATATTACACTCTTATCGTTGTTTGGATTTCCTGACACTGACATTACCCAGTACTCTTTTGAAATCTGCGCTTGGAGTAAAAACTATTTTGCGGTGACACAAAATATCTGCATTCACCTCATTTTCTTCATTCTGGCACTTACTGCTGAAACTCGGACGCAACGTTCCGAAATCTCCCAGCTTCACCGATAAATGATTAGTCAAATTCTCTTCCAACACTTCGAATAAACTAATGATTACGAAACAAAGGTACGACGGGCGGTTCTGATGAAAACGCTATAGTGCGGTATAAGAGGGTTAAGTAGGGTAAAGTAGGGCCAAAGAGGGTAAACTACGCTCAATACCGATAAAACCCTATCAAAACAGTAACGCCATCCGAGCTTTGTTTCTCGATTATATTACAAAGATAGGATACCGGTCAGGGGCCAGAGAACCCTACGGAAGGATACGGAACCATTCGGGAACATTAGGTCACTTTTTTGTTGAAAAAGGCATAAAAACCCGAAAACTGTTTTCTTTATTACATACTTTAATGCCATACTATTTTGTTTTAAATGATTATGAAACAAAGGTACGGCGGACGGTTACGGTATTGAAGACTAAGGTGTCACCACGTGACGAAACGACACTTTTTTCATTTAATTGCACTTTTGTACATTTCAGTGCGCTTTAGTTTGTTTTATTTTTTCCCATAAAAACCAGAAGACTACAAAACAACAATGCCATCCTACCTTTGTTTCTCGATTATGAGACAAAGACAGAA
Organism: Parabacteroides timonensis; assembly: GCF_900128505.1. Lineage (NCBI taxonomy): Bacteria > Pseudomonadati > Bacteroidota > Bacteroidia > Bacteroidales > Tannerellaceae > Parabacteroides > Parabacteroides timonensis. Next base: position 448,688 of record NZ_LT669940.1, on the reverse strand, counting down.
TGGCGATACCAACCCTGAAGAACGTATGGAAGGATACGCGAACATTGGGAATGATTCGAGAAAATAAAAAAACGGGAAATATCCTGTAACAGATACTTCCCGAAGTTATTTTATATAGTTTGAGATAGTACTCCAAAACACCACCAGAAGAACTACCCCAAACTTTCAAGAACTATTATTTCACATCACGCACACACCGTAGTATAACACCACTCTTCACTGTAGCAAGAGAATGACCCGCGTGCCAAACATAAGTATGTGTCCTATCATTATATATTGATTTATCACCTATTTTTCCATCCTTTATATCCTGAGGTGACCAATTAGGAGGTGTTAAAGAGTGCAGAGTACGGCTTACAGCGTTTCCACCGTTACTGTTTCCGCTTGACATATACATCAAAGCCAGCTCCCGTTGATTAGGCATACGCCATCCATCACCATAACCTTTCTTTTCCATGTATTGGGCACAAAAAGAATTTGCAGGATTATCATTTGCATTTTTATAGAAAGTTATCCAATTGACATTTGATGGATACGTTCTTCTTCCGTTTTTATCATAATATTCTGTAACCTGACTATCATTTACATCTGAAAAATATTCAAAACCTTTTTCATAAGGACGATTAGACATATCAGTATCCAATAGATAATCAAATCCAATCTCTGTATTAAACCTTTCTGTTCGTAATGATTGGGCGACTAAATTAGCAGGCTTAACAACCATAACCTTATTATTTTGAAGATCTTTAGTATATATGCTACCAACTTCAGACGGGTTACCTAGATTACGAACGCATCTATACTGACGTTTACTTGTATTTTCTCCTGCTCCTCCCAAATCACCACCCATTCCTCCTGCTGTAATACCTTCTTCTGCCCAATATAAATTTTTACCAGATGTACTTGTAAAATAATGATTGTCACTAGAGCGTTTTCTAGTGCTTTCGGCATACAAAGTTGCATCTTGAAGAGCATCCGCTCCCATCCACAAAGAAATATACTGATTTGAGGCCGGCAAATACCACTTTATTTCATCGCCATCGATTACTCCATCACCATTTTCATCCCTGTTTCGTTGCATACAAGCAAACATCGCTCCCGTTAATTTATCTTCGTACGGTTGTAAATTATATTCAGGAACTTCACGCTCATTAATAGTTGTAGTAATAAATGAATAGTTCACTGCATTACTCCAAATGTTGCTCAAATTATTATTAACAAACTTAACTTGATTTTCATATCCGTTATTAGGACTCACGCCTGATCCTCCTGCAGTCTCTTTTCCTTGTGAATTTAGACCGAATATCAATTTGCCTGTTTCATTCCAAGTTTCTATTCCCCAAGGATTAGTTGCTTTATTATCCAAATTATAAATACTCTTAATGGAACGTTGTTTAAAGACATATTTCCCTTCAAAAACAGAACTATTACCCAAACCACTATTCTGATATTGTGCTTTTGCACCAATTAACAGAATACGATCCTCCGCATTAACAAATTTATCTAATGATAAATCATCATAATAGTACTCATTTATAAAACAAGTATAGTAACGTACTTCTTCGCCATCTGCATCTATACCGTCCTCATTATTAATACCTTTCCAGTTTTTTAAGTCTTTAATAAGATCAGTTATATCCATCAATCGATTGCTTGATTTCGCTGCTGTATAATCGACTGCAGAGGACTGATCACCTTCATTTTTCACGAATTTAATCCACTCAAAATCGCTCCCACCTTTAGGTGTTTTCGCATTATAGAATAAGCCCTCAGGATCAATCTCACTCTTTTTAAAAGAAATTACACGTGTCTCATAGTGGGCATCACAATATAAAACCTGTCCTTCTGTTTTCAAGATAACATCCCCTTCACTACGTTGATCATTATCGTCATCAACTTTAACCTCAGCAATAATAGACTTTACGCCTGTTACTTGAATACTATAAGTATATTTCTTATTTCTATAGGTAGAATAATCAGAATAATCAACCCCATTTCCACTACCTGCACCTTTCCCTAAATGAATAAAATAAGAGACAGTTGCATCGGCTTCTGCACTACCACCATTGGGTAAGTCAGTCTCTCCTTTATAAGTACCCTTCAAAACGACATAAGTCGAATTAGGATTATAATATGTTTTATTTTCTCTTTGTTTACTATCCATAGGAGTCTTTTGTGGACTTAGCATATTTTCTAGCATATAGAAAGAGAAAGATTCAGCATTATCTTTAATATCCTCCTTTACAGAAAAACTACTGCCTACTGAAACCGGATTAGATTGTGCAATCAAAGAACTTGTTCTTGGCACATTTTGAATTTCATAACTTGTTAATGTAAAATTGGGACTATCAGTTATTTTAAAAACAATTTCAGAACGCATTCGTTGCAAATAAATAGCTCCATGAGTTATGGATACTCCCTTCTTTTCACCTGGCGCTATTGTACAAGGAACAATATTCAATGTTGCATCTTCGACAGATGCATTTTCACAAAATCCTCCAATCATTAGGCCGGCTCCTGTTAAATTTGTTACATTATCTGTACTTAAAGAGACTGTTTTTGCAAGAAAGTCTGTTTTGGAAGGCTTTGTTTCAATCCATTCTGTGAGATTTTCAAAAGCACCATTGGTCGTATTAGCAATCGCATAAATATATTTTTCTCCAGATTCAATCTGAAACTCAACATTGTTATTCGCCGTAATCTTTACTTCCTCACCAAATTCTAATGTTTCACCATTAAAAACAAACAAATACAAATTATCAATTCGATCATCACCAGTAGATGCCTTTGTTGTTATCTCTTCCGCGTCTGGCAAATTAAGAGAGAACCGAACAGTAGTTGGAATACCTGAAATGACATTTTTTTTCTTACCACCCATTTCTTCATCAGAGCAAGCACTTAAAAGAATAAAGCTTGCTAATATGGATATAATATATAAACTATATTGTTTCATTGCTGTATTTATTTATGACAGTTATTACCTTATTAATTACTCAAAAGGAGGAACGGTTACTTCTTCAGAACCCATAGGAACTATAATACATTTAAGAGATACAGGCAATTTCAGACTTTTAATCGTTGCTGTGACCTTATAATAATTTCCATAAGCGACAGGTCCTCCATCCTCTGGTTTGATATCAAACCCACTTTTATACTCACCGACAAAGGATTTTTCTCCCACAACAACATCAGCACCTTCAATCTCCTCAAATCTCAATGTCGCATCTTCTACTAAAATGCACCATCCTTGTCCTTCTCCAGTAGAACTAACTGTTATCTGCGAAGTTTCCCCGTTTTTTGTATCTTCAATTATTTGATTATATATTTCTTCTTTTTTCAAATTGAATGCCAAAAAATCTCCCTTTACCTGCATTATCTCTTTCACTTTTGCTGAATAAATACGTCCTTGAACTTCTACTCGCAAATTCGTTAAATAATCATCTGGATCTTCGACTGAACGTTGATAGGTATAAAAAGTCACATATTGAGTATTCACCCCTTCACTCAAATCATAATCACTAAGAGATTCTTGTAAATCCTCTTCCGGAAAAATAGCAATCACTTTATTTCTCACATTCTTAACAATTACCGAAGTCGGTTCTAAAATCCACGAGTTGTATGTTCGTGTTCTGTTGATCGTTTTGCTTTTCATAACCCCAACCTTTGTACTGGCGCTAGAAGCATCTTCCAGAATTACAGATCTTCCATAAAAAAGAAATTTATGCGTTTTATATTCATCAGGTAAACCACCTTTTACAGGAATTTCACCTTTTAAAGAAGTTTGTCCAATTAAAGGAGAACCATCAGTCTCTTCATAAGACACATCCACTAATTCCTTTTCATCCTTTAAATTAACATTTATTTTCAAGTCAATCCTTGCAGCAAGCTGAGTTAAGTCGATATGCAACCGGGTATTTACTGTCAACTCCGTATCAGTATCAGCTCCAACTTCTTTTTCACCCCACTTCAATAGTTCATCTGATTTAAATGTATATCCGCTATTACTTCCTTCTTTTATATCTTTCAAATCTTGATAACTTTCACATTCGGAATACAAATTGAAATCACCATTTGCAATAATAACAATTTTATAACTTTCAGAAAAAAGCAACTCGACATCCGATACAATGTTATAAGTTCCTTTTGTTTCTGTTTCTTCTAAAGTCGGCTCAACAATAGCTTTTTTATTATATGTATCACCTTCTTTTTTGAAAATAGCGAGTACACAGGATTTTATAGTCTTCTCCTGATCTGTGGCCGGAAAAAGAACCGGATCACCCGCCTTTGTTATGGCAGATGCGGTAGAGAGTGTAATATTCAGTTTCGATGTGTAATTTCCATCGGGGTGCTTTTCAAGAAGTTCTTCATTTGAACAGGCCGTAAAAACCAAAAGAACAGAAACTAATAGATATATGAAGTTAATCCGATTCATAATGTATCTTTTTTCGTTTAATACTTACTAGTGTTTTATAATGATGGAGATTATAAATCTACATTTATTTCGTTATAGATCCAATCCTTTGTAGAACAAGTAAAAGCGCAATCGATAAAATCTTTCTTAACGTGGACTGTGACATTTAATTGATACCAATAACCGGGGTTTACATATGCTGTACCAGAATTATTAGTAAAGCCATCCTCGGAAGGACGATTAACAATATATTCACGATCGTAATATTTTTTCCCATGAGCAGTTGTTACAGAAAACCTTAGATGAGCAGTTACCTTTTCTGATCCATTCGTATTAGGAAATACATATCTAAAAGTAGCCCATTCCTGAATTAAAATAAACTTTTCATGAATAAACTCGCTGGATGTTTCTTTTGAATACTTTCCGTCAATACCTCTTAGTTTATCAAAATTATTATCATCACCTATCACGCTTATAGCATCCTCTACACTTTCACTATTAATATTATCTTCCCCTTCGTTATAAAGTCCAACACCTTTTTTCATTCCTGTCAACCAAAAATTCTCTAATTGAACTTTATGCGATTTTTCATCACAATCAAAATATTTTATATTAAATTTTGACAACTCTACATTTGCAACACGATTTTCAGCAACAATACTAGAAACTTCCACGACAGGGACACTATTCATTGTTGACTCTGAACCTTCTATATTTCTCCAGTCGATTTTTCCATCTCCTATTGCCAATACAGAAAATGCATCTAATTCTCTTTTATCTTTTAAATCATCAAGAGTTATACAAACTTTTATCTTATCTCTAAAATCAACACTAGCATTTATAACAGCAATGGCTTTCGTAACAGATCCTACTTTTACCAAAATTTTGAAATCACTAGCTGGGACACTGCTAACAGGCTCATCCCCATAATCCTTGAAGGCACGATATAAGATATTATCTGCATCATCAAGTAACAACAAATAACAATTAGAAATTGGATGTGAATATCCGTAATCAGAAGGTTTACTGGCATTTCCTTCTGTTGCTTTCGTTGCAGACTGACCTGATCTTACACCTACAGAAACATATGCAGAACCTGTGATTTCATTTTCTATATTATTAGTAACATCATTCATGATTGTATCATCTTCTACAGAACATGAAGCTACAACAAATAGAAAGCAGATAATTGATAATATATTCTTCAGTTTCATAACCCTATACTTAAAATCGTTATACTAAACCTAAATTCATTTTCGTTTGTCTTACGATGCAAATGTATGACGATTCAGAAAAAGGGGCGATAGGCGAAACTTTCAAGATTAAGGGGTAAAAATAGCAACTAACAAGATTGATAGAAGTGCCTTTAAAAGCGATAGAAATACCCTTTCTGAAAGAATGAACAACATAAACAGAGATAAGAATATCAATAAGCAAGGTATCCCTCTAAGATTAATAGTTTTGCAAGGTATCTTGATATAAACAAGCCCTAAACAAGAAAGGTATCACTCTTCCAGAATGACACCTTTCTTTTTCGTATGACAAAAGAGCAATACTAATTATTAATTCGCATCCTCTTCAGTTTGTTCAATAATTGACCAATTAGCCACTGTAATCTCTGCCGATACATGTGCATTCAATTCGATCTTATCCTCATTAGAAGATCCTTCACCTGTGATAGTAACATTCAACTTATAGATATGATTTCGTTTTACCATAGGCCCTCCACTATCCTTCGGATCATCCAGGAACACACGGAAATTCCTTGTTTCCTTTACATCCGGTGCATTCGAATTCCTTATGAATTTTCCGGATATCAACAAGGCTGTTTTGTGGTCTACATTTTCAGGGTTTGAAAAAGCATAGCTAATAAACTGAGGGTATTTTGATTCTACTGTTTCAGCCAACCAATCAATACTTTCAGCGGCTTTTTCGCCTTTACCCAAAATACACTTTGTATAAGCTTGTGCTAACTTATCTTTTATGGGAGAGTTTTCTGAAATCCATTTATCTGCCGGTGAATATTTATCTGATACGTATCCTTTCACATACTCACCATCACCTTCTTCAAAGGTTGATGTAGAATGCACATTTACAATCGATAAATTCTCCAGTTCGAACTGAGCCAGTTCGTCCGGATAATTAAAAGTAATTTTATCCACTTGTACACGAGCTACCAAACGAGTCAGTTCAATAGGAGTGACACCATCAGGTTTATCTGATGAATCTGTAATTGAATTTTCAAAAGAAATAATTTTATCTTTAGTTATCCAGTTCTCTGCATAGATTGTGGAAGCTCCATCTTCCCCTGCCCCTTTTACTATTGGTATTAACCCTTGACATGAAATAGATTCACTAACCATAGGTAACCTCTTGTTAGTAATACATGTTGAAATATCATCTGTCAAAGTTAATGACTTAAATTCTTCCAGATTTTTAGGTGTTAATAATTTTCCATTTGCTACCAAAATAACTATAAACTTACTACTTGATGGCTTTCTCGGATCAGTCTGATCAGGTGTTACTTTGATAGGTATATGTTTAATTTCAGTTACCGACTGGCCATTTTCTGATTTTGCAGTACCTATGGTAGACAAAGACTGATCCCCCTCCTCATTCTTAAACACATAAGCCGTCAATGTAGAGATAAATTTTTCATCATCCGAACCTATGTCTGTTTTTGGAGTCACATCCGTACTTCCTTCCCGTAAAGTAGGAAGCGCAGCTTTCGTTTGGGTCAATGATGTAGCAGCAATCGAAATATAGGCATCTACCGGTTCTACCGGCCCTTTAATACTATCATCGTCTTTGGAGCAGGATGCACACACACATACAACCAACGTGCTTAAAAATAAATTTCTTAATTTCATAAGTCTTATATTTTAAATTATTTACCCTATTTATTCTATCTCTACATCCTGGTTAACCGGTCCCCAGCCAACTACTTCTACTTTAACATCGAGTACTCCATCCAGTATTTCAAAACTGTTCGGGCCGAATGTTATATTCATACGATAGATGTAATTACGCTTCACGAAATTATGATCGTATTTGTTAGCCAGTCCGTTTGCATTGACCGTTGCATAAAATGTTTTTGTCTGTGCTGTATAGCCGGGAGCTTCCAGTAATGTAGCCCGGACAACCAACTGAGTTGCCTCTTCATCCGCATCATTTTCCATTATATAATGTCTGTATGAAGTTTCCAGAATCGGACTTGCGTCGTTCAATATTCTATTTAATGTAACTTTGGGACTGTTGGAGAAATGTCCGTTTACAACAACAGGCCCCCAATAACCGGCACTAAAATAGCGGGATGCCGTTTTTTGATTCTGAATATAAACATCCTCCACCCTGACTGTACGTCCTTCCAGTTTCGAGCCTTTAAAATTTGTATGAAAGGCAACGACTTCTACACGTGCAGCCAAACGAGTTACTTCCAAAGGTGATGATATGCCGTTTATATTTTCACTTCCCATACTTTCATATCCCAGATAGTTATCATCAGCAACAAGTGCATTATTCGTTACGATTACCTGGCTACTCATGGTCAGATCCGCCTGTGATTGCGCAGAAAGTTCTGCCAGCATAGATTGGAAACCATCATAAGTTGTCACATTATCAAGAACACCACTCGGAAGATTGGCTAACAGAATTATTCTGGCTTTAGTCGCTTTAGCCGGCACATCTATCAGATAGGCAGTTCCATCCTGAGTGTTTACATTCTCCTGAGCTTTTCCCAACAAAACAGTTCCGGTTTCATCGAAAACGACAGCGGCCAGATTATTAATATACATTTCGCCCTCCAAGGCATTCGGGTCACCTGCTTTTGTTACCGCTCCGGATGCCTTCACTCCAATGGTCAGTTTAGCATTTGCCAGATCGTCGATAGACACAGAACCCTTATCTTTTGAACAAGCAGTACCCAGTAGTATAGCGACTCCGACTATCAATATATTTTTTATATTCATTTTATTTGCTTTTTATCGTTTAAAACTCAATGTCATCATCAACTACCCCCCAAGGAGTCACTCTAATTTTAGCACCTAAAAAAGCACCATCTTCACCCCACTCAAATACCACCAACGTTTTTTGGAAAGGATAGATTTCAATCGGACCAACAGTACCATCTTCAAATTCACCTTTTGAGACATCATAACGTTTATTACCAGCTTCAATTGAGCCAGTCATTTTCTGTCCTTCGTAAAGTGTTTGAGGAGTTGGTGTAATCCATTCTGTTGCTTTCCAGTCTCCTTCGGGATTATAATAAACACTATCCCCTGTCAACTCTCCTTTTGAATTATAGGCATTTAATGTCCGATTCATATAAAAATTACACTCAGTAGATGTAGCGCGCAAACCTTGTTTTTGATACACATATTGTAACCCAATCGTACGCATCTCAACCGTACCTGTTTTTGGTCTTATCACAATCTGCTTATCACCTCCGGCAACTCCATTTCCCATAACTTCAACATCAATATCTCCAAAGAAAAGGCTGTCAGGAGATTGAGCCAATTCGTTATTGCTTTTAAGCGAGACTAACAGATCTTCTGCTTTTGTGGGTTCCGTTACATTTTGTTTTCCCTTCAGATTTCCCCAAGCAACAATATGAAGTTTTGTATTATCCGGATATGGCAGTTCTATCGTTTTGCGACCGGTGATAAAATCCAAATCCAACTCTCTTGTTTCAAGTAGTTTTGAATTTGCATCAAATACAAATAATTTTGCTTCCGAAGTAACACCCAACGCCGTCACATCTTCATCATTATGGTTCACTACCATCAGAGTTAGCTTTGCACAACTGTCAAGATCTTCTTTGATACAGCTACTGAATAAGGTCACTAACCCAAATACTACTACTAATAAATGCAGTTTTGTAAACAATATATCTTTCATAATACAATATTTTTCTTTTCCCCTATATTACTCTATTAATCGACTTCTTCTTCCTGATTTACAACATCCCAGTCCTTAACCTTAACCAAAGCACTCATATGAGCCGTATTTTGTATATCATAAGGAGTATCAGATCCAGGACCCATTATTGTCAAAATAACATTATAAACATTATTACGTTTTACATAAATATGTTCAGGAGTTCCCCCTGATAAATCAACAGACTCCCCTTTCTTATTGATTGTTACAGCATAATACCGATCTTTTAACACAACCTTTTTCTCTTTTTCCACAGGTTCATACGTATAGTCGCCCTTAACAATCAGTAATGTTCTATTGTCACTCTGTTTTAACATATTTTCATACACATAAAAATATGTACCTAATGGAATCAAAGGACCATAAGACGTTCCAATTTTGGGATATTCTTTGTAATCTATACCATTTTGGTACTCGGCTTTAATTTCAATTATATTTCTATTTGATTCATCCAGTCCGAAAATATTACCGTCACAAACCAAAGGATCTTTATTTAGAAATGGGAAACAACCATTCATTTTGTTAAAGTTTTGTGGAGGATTAATTACATCATAGAATAAATAAGATGTTTTGGTTGCCTGACCATTTTTTAAAGCTCCCTCAATATTTGCATACGCACCACTTAACCAAAAGTCTGAGTTTGAATCGAAAACTTCGGCAGAACCATTGTCTGAAATAAGTTTTGATCGGCTTTTTACATTTGCCACAAAAAATTCTTTCAATTTGAAAGTTACATTGCCTTTACCCTGATAATTATCACTTGGTCGGAGAAAAATAGTTTCAAGTTGAACCTTTGAAACATTTCTAATTAATTTTACAGGATTCTTAGTAACAACATATCCATCTTCTCCCTCATCAAATCCCACATAATTACGTCCTGGTTTTAAATCATATTCCAGAATTTCACTACTCATCGTCAAACCATTTCCAGAATTATCCTGATCATTTACATTCTTTTCATTCTTCAGCAAGACTTCTAGCTTTTTATATTCTGAAATGTTTGTCCCCGCTGCTTTTATTTTAGTCAAATTTTCATCATCGAAATAATTGGCAAATAAAATAAGCTTCACAGCCCCGGCTACAACCGGTACATCCGTTATACTGGTTACTTTCTCTTTTCCTTGTGCAGAAACTTCAGTCAAACTCAACAATTTATCTTTCACAAAGATTGCTAATGACAACTTTTTTATTCTATTATAGTCAGCAGAAATAAGAGCCTTTGTTTTAACATCGCTTTTAACAGCCAAAGATAAGGTAGCATTACAAACTAAAGGCTCTTCCTTTTTTATCACATCATCCACATCGTCTGTAGAACACGATAATAAAGCTACTGCAAGAATAGAGAATATGTAACTTTTCAGTTTCATAGATATATTGATTTTCTTTTGTTTATACTCTAATTTTACATTACAAATGTAACCTGTTTATCATAAAACATAGATAGGTACAACTCTCTATATTAATAGATAAATGAATCAACTTTATTTCAATGATAGATTTACCACGGAAATATTATAAACGTACCATTATATACTGAATTCCAGAAATAAAAAATGCCTCCGATTGGAAGCATTTTTTATTTCTGGAAAAACCGCTTGGATTATTCAATTTCAGTGCTTTGATTGATATTACCAAAATCAACTACTTCAACCTTTACATCCAAGTAAGTATCATCTTCAGCTTTCGGACCAAACGGAGTTGTATAACCAGGACCGGCAACTTTCAAATCAACATTATATTGTAAGTTACGAACTGTACCAGACAGTGAAGAGCGAGAACCGTCAAAACCTTGAGGTGCATCATAAGTACCATCTTTATTTATTCCCGTAATTCCATCCTTACCTATCGCTACAGAATAATATCTGCTTGCCGGATTTTTGACTTCTCCATATTTGAATTTGCCTTGTACTACCAGTAATGTGTAAATATCAGTCGATGTATTTTCATATACATAAGAAGAGTTACCTGTAGTTGGTTCCCACGGGGTTTGTCCATTTATGCCATTAGCAGACAGGTCTAAGCTAAAAACTGAAGCATAATCATACACTTTAATATCTGTCAAATATTTCTGTATGATTTTATTAGCTTCGAAATCTTCCATATAGTCTGCCCATCCAACATAGACTTCATTTTCAGCACCATTTAGATAATTAAGAGGAGTCTGCATAGTTGTTCCCCATGGCTCACCTTCAGCACCAACTAACTTCGTTGTTTTATTTGCATGCAAAATAAATACATTTTCAATATCCAACGTTGCATTTTTATATTTTGCTGGATCAGCTGTAACTTGTATTTGGTTAAGAACGATCTTTGCTACATTACGATACAATTTAACAGTTTTACCTTTTGCTTGACTTAGATAATGACCTTCATATTCTTGAGCCTGAGCTTCTGTATAACCTAAGTAATTTGTTACACCAGCCTGAATATCTACATCATAAACACCGCTATTCATTGAAAGTGTTCCATCTACTTCGTCTGCAAAAGTCTTAGTATCATCTAACACTTTAGAGTATTCAATACCATTTGTCAAACCAGCAGTATAACTACTAACTTTACTTTCAACATTAGCTAACACCAAAACATGCTTAGCACCGGCAGTAATCTTCTCTGCTATCACAGAAGAAGCTCCCGCTTTGCCTTCTTTATCAACACCTTTAGATTCCAAACGTCCAGTTTTTACATCAAAGACCAATACTGCTAAAGAAGAAATTGTTTTATCTGTTACGTCCGCTTTTGTTAATGCCGGTGTTGCAACCTTTACTTCCAAAGCAGCTTCTGCATTTGGAGTTTCATTTCCTCCACCATTATCAATTGGATCGTCATCATTCGAGCAAGAAGCGAATGCACATGCAACCATTGTTGCATACAATAAATTTCTTAGTTTCATATTCTTAAATTTTGAAGTTATATAATACGTTTAATAAATACTAGTTTTAGCCTCGGAAGAATTATCACTTTTACCCTATACGATAATTTGTTTCCTGATGACAATGCAAAGGTATAGCCACCCTGAAAAACCGCGGATAGGTATCAGTCTCAATAATAATAGGTAAAACTCTAAATCTTTTTTTAAGGCAAAAAACAAATTTTTAAGAACATGTGCGTTGCTCTCAAAAGAGGGGTGAAAATATCTTTGCGGGAGAAGGGAGGTTATTAAAATATAGAAAAAGGTGAGTCTTTTATGAGGCTCTGCCTCATGTCGCAGGCTCTCTTTTGCCGTTTGCTGAAGCAAACGGATATCTAAAAGCTCCGGCTTTGCCGGATCCTCTGTGGGTTTTAACCCCGTTAATAAAGGGGCTTAAGCCCACAAAGGAAGAGGCTTTGCCTCCTGTCTTTCATATCCGTCGGTTAAAAACCGACGGCAAAAGAGAGCCTGCGGCACAAGGCAACGCCTTGTAAAGAAAGGTAGTTCAAATCTGATAATAAGTGAACAAATAAACCATTTAGCAAAATGCTATTTTACCCTATTTTTGCCAAAGCTATATGGATCGTGGTACGAAGATGATTTATTTCATGAAATTGTAGGAAAGTAAAGAGTTATCACATTGATACGTAAAACGATATTTATACTCCTATTTCACACTTTTCTTGATACTTTATGAGCCAAAAATCGGAAACAAAGCCATTTCGTTCCTTTATAACACCTTCGTTTCATCCTTAAAACAAAGCAATCCACACAAAAAACATGTTATACGGCACATAATTTTGACCTTACAAAAGCCTGTTTTCATTTTCACCGAACTGCATTTAACATATTTTCAACCTTAAACCAAACTACATTTTGTTTAAAAGGAATTTTTTTTCGTTTTAAACGAAATTGAAATTCGTTTAAAACGAGATTATAAAGAACTATCAGGCACATCAACCGTTAATTATTGTATTCAAGCAAATTCCAGAACCGGATTAAAACAAATAAGCTCGTCACAAGGACGGGCTTATTTGTAACATACTGCTACTATTTCAGCAATTTACAAATCGTTTTGTCATAATCCTTACGGCTGCCCGTACTGCGAAGGCGTCGTCCCGTATTGCTCCGTGAAACGCTTACGGAAAGTGGCCGTATCGTTGAAGCCGACCATTTCGGCTACTTCCTGCACGGAGTATTGTTGGGTCTGAATCAATTCGGCGGCTTTCTTCAGGCGGATCGTACGCGTCAGTTCCAGGATACTGCAATCGGAGAACTGTTTGATCTTACGATACAGCGTCGGCAGACTCATGTTCAATGAGTCTGCGAGCACCTTTGCCTCAAAGGTGGAGTCGTCGAGGTGCATCTCGATATTTTTAATGACCAGATCCATGAACGGATTGCTGGGTAAGGCCGGCTCATTCTGGTCTGCATCGACTACGGTACTGCCAGCCAGATTACTGGTGAAATACTGCTTCAACTGTTCACGGCGTTTAACCAGGCTGTTCAACTTGCTGCGAAGTATTTCGACATCGAACGGCTTGGTGATATAATCGTCGGCCCCGGCCTCGATTCCGGTGATGACATCTTCACTTTCTACCTTGGCTGTCAGCATGACAATCGGGATCTGGGAAGTACGAGGATTATTCTTCAGTATCTTACAAGTTTCAAAACCATCTTTCACCGGCATCATGACATCACAAAGCACCAGGTCAGGCAAGGTAGCCAGGGCAACCTGCACCCCTTCTTCACCGTTGCGGGCTTCGAATATCTCATATTCCTTGGCAAAGACATGTTTCAAGAACCAACGGATCTGGTCGCTATCGTCGATCACCAGTATTTTCTTTCCCGTTGTCTTCTTTTGCGGGATAATCTGGATAAATTCTGCAATTTCTTCCTTCTGACGGTCGTTCAATCTCACTAGGTCGGCCTCCGGCTCCACAAATTCCACACGACGGTCGAGCAGGTGTTGTTTGCCTAACGGTATTAATAAGGTATAGACAGTACCTGCCGTAGTCGTTTCATTACTGAAAATACCACCAATATCATCTACCATATCGGAAACCTGTCGTATTCCGCGGCGAGTACCGGCATTTTCATCTAATCCTTCGTCCTCTACCGAGAGGGAGCAATATGCTCTGCCGTCTTTCTGAACAACGGAGAGGTTCAAAGATACTTTACCGTAAGCGAAAGTATTTTTGAATGCATTAGATAATAATGTACGCAATGCATATTCCATCTTGCGACGGTCGAGCCATATCCAGAGTACAGACGTTTGAGTGTTGACCTGAAAGTCGACATTGTTCATTGCAACCCAGTCTACGAACAAGTCACAAATCTGGCGGGATATTTCCACCAAGTCGTAACGGGCAATACGCAAATAATTGGCGACATCGTTTGCCCGCCTGGTCCCGATCAACTGGTCGGCAAGGTCCTGCAGGGCCAGTGTATTTCGATAGGCTGAAAGTAACTGAGTCGACATTTCCTGATTTTCATCTTTATTCTGCACGATCAGGGCCAGCGAACCTAACACCAGCGAAAGAGGGGTACGCATTTCGTGAATCGTTTCGATAAAGAAAGTATCATGAATGCTTTCGGCTTCAACCAACCGTTGCTCCGCTTCCGACAGTTTATCGGCCACCTCACGTTGAAGCGAGTCACTTTCCTTTATCTTGGCAACAAGCATCTGCTCCAGATCTTTCTTATTGCCGTTCAATGTAGAGATCATTGTTTCTTTCTCGGTCAGCTTTTGGGTAAGCTCTTCATTCACTCTTGCCAACTCGCTCTTTTGGGATTCCAGTTCAGAGAGTCTGGCTTCGATGGAATCTTTACTTTCTTCCAGAGCCGCTTTTTCGACTTCCAGTTCTTTACTCTTCTCCACAGCTTCATCCCTCTGCCGGATCAACGACTCTTTTTCTTTCGCAATCACCTTCGACTGTCCCGTAAAGCCAGTGTACATCTTTTTCAAATAAAAACAAGCAGAGATAAAAAGTATTGCTAAAAGAACAGTGAACACCAGTACAATAATGTCGATAGTACCAACAGCTTCTCCAGCAGCAAACACGCGTTGCCCACACAAAACAAAGCAAGCAAGAAACACAGTCCATTTCCTGAACAAAGCTCTATTATTATTCATAATTGATTATATTATTTTAGTTCCAAGATTATTCTATACCCCGACCTCCACAACTGTAAATTTTAATCGCTGCATAATCCATGCACAAATATGACAATAATATTCCGTTTTTCGAACATCAACGGCTCCTTTTTTTCATTAAAAGACATGATTATCATATTTATTTCGGTAATTTATGACGATTGGTATTACCCAACAGAACTTTTCATCGCCTCAAAAAATAACACAACCACTTCTGTCCGGGCACACACCAATTAAAACATGGCGTATTCCTATCACCAACAGTGCTATTCGTATCACTCGCTTTTACCAAACAGCCAGCGAGAGCAGGAGAGAAATAAGCCTAAAATGATATTTTTCACTTCCGTTTGAGAGTTTTGCAATCGCTTACTTGACATTTTCAGCAATCATTTTGATCGTTTTAACTTTTATTTCACATATATTCGTCACCCATCTCGTTTTTGTAACTATATTTGCAATATCTCTGAGAGAGAAAAGGTTTTGATGAGGGTCTTAACCGAAGGGTAAAATCTCTCCGACAGTATAGGGTAATTTCAATGCATATAAAAAGTTAAGGTCATGAAAAAGGGTAAAATTTTCACAAATTGTTTGTTTTCTGTTTGCATGCTGATCGCTATGATCTCTTTAGCCAGTTGCTCTGCAGACAGCGATGCCACTTCCAGTATCGACAACAGCATCATCGAAAATGCTTCTAATCAAGGAAATACTTCTTTTTCAGTCGTTCTGAAAGCTTATTCAGACAACAAAGACATTACGGTTAAAGGCGATGTGGACCAGACTACATTGTTCGTATTCGATCAGCAAGGTGATTTCTACAAACAAATCAATGTTGACAGAACGTATCTGTTGCAGGCTAAACCGATCGAAATAGCATGTCCGGGATCAAAACAGATCACAGTGGTAGCATGGGCCGGTATTTCTGGTGAAAACGAAACTATCAGTGCAATGAACCAGGCTAACATCATTTCTGATTTACAGGTGAGCCTGAAACAAAATAATGGCGTTGCAGCATCTTTGCCAGGTGATTTGTTCTACGGACAGGTTACATTGAAAAGCAACACATTGACAAAATCAAGTACTGAAACTTTGAAAATCGAACGCAAAGTGTCTTCCATTTCTTTGGTTACAAAAGGAATTATCAAAGTTTTGGATTCAAAAGAAGGCGATTTTTATTATAAAGTAAAGAAAACAAAAAGCTCTTTTAATCACAACGGTGAATTGACAGGAGAAGATATTGAATATATCATTCCGGCCACTTTAAATGAAAAAGGAAATGTCGTTGCTGATAATACAACGATCCTGCCGGCTTCTAATATCACTGTAGAGCTTTATAAAGACGATACTATGATTCTTTCTTCCGAAAATGTCAAAAATTTGGAGAAAGTGTCTGTAAACGAAGGAGAACTGTCAGAAATGACTTTCGATCTTTCCAGAAATAGTGGCAATATTGTTGTAACAGACTGGGGTACAGTTATTCAGCACGTCACTATCGATTAATTTCGACCCTCAATTTTTTATATGCATAAAGGCGTACATCCGGATTGTTCCGCGTGTGCGCCGTTTTTTTTCAAATACGCGATTCTCCGTGATAGGAATACCACCCTATTTGATAGTCATACATCTGTAAATACATGTTACAAAATCAGATTCTTTAGATACAGCATCCAAGATAATAGGCAAAGGTATCATGTATGATATTTTTACCTATCATACACAAAGAACCAGGTGCACGGACGACTCTTGTCAAATATGATTCATGTTTTCTACATTATAAACTCACATTTTATCAGATGTGAGCTATCTTTCATTGCAAGGCAACGCCTTGTGCCGCAGGCTCTATTTTGCCGTCGGTTTTAACCGACGGATATAAAAGACAGGAGGCAAAGCCTCTTCCTTTGTGGGCTTGAGCCCCTTTAAAACAGGAACTAGCATTATATATCAAAGGGGTTAAAACCCACAGAGGAATCCGGCAAAGCCGGAGCATTAATCTATCCGTCAGCTGAAGCAGACGGCAAAAGAGAGCCTGCGGCATGAGGCGGAGCCTCATAAAAAAGACTCAAATATTGCTCCTACTTAAAGCTCATATCTTTCCAAATACAAACTGTCCCCTTATCAAATGAACCTGCAACCAGGCGTGTTTTATTTATAGCGGTGTTTCTATCATCATAATATGTTTTTATATCAACATAACATATACTCAGATCATGAACAAAGTTCATAGCTGCACTTTTACGAATCGATTCTGTGCCGATAAAAGAGTATTAAATGATACTTTTACCCTCATTTGAGAGTTTCACACATGCCATTTTGATATTTACAGCAACTATTTTGATCATTTTAACTTTTATTTCACATATATTTGACTCTTATGTCATTTTTGTATCTACATTTGCAATGTCGACAAGAGACAAAAGGTTTTGATGAGGGTCTTAACCTAAGGGGAAATCTCTTCGACAGTATAGGGTAAATTAAGCATATAAAAAATTAAGGTCATGAAAAAGGGTAAAATTTTCACAAATTGTTTGTTTTCTGTCTGCATGCTGATCGCTATGATTTCTTTAGCTAGTTGTTCTGCAGACGGAGAGACTTCTAATGGTATTGATAACAGCATCATTGAAAATGCTACTTCTCAAGAAAACTCTTCTTTTTCCGTAGTTCTAAAAGCTTATTCAGACAATAAAGATATCACTGTAAAAGGTGACGTAGACCAGACTACTCTGTTCGTATTCGATCAGCAAGGTGATTTCTACAAACAAATCAATGTCGACAGAACGTATCTGTTGCAGGCTAAACCGATCGAAATTGCATGCCCGGGATCAAAACAGATCACAGTGGTAGCATGGGCCGGTATTTCCGGTGAAAACGAAACTATCAGTGCAATGAACCAGGCTAACATCATTTCCGATTTACAGGTGAGCCTGAAACAAAACAATGGCGTTGCAGCTTCTTTACCAGGTGATTTGTTCTATGGACAGGTTACATTGAAAAGCAACACATCAACTAAATCAAGTTCTGAAACTTTAAAAATCGAACGTAAAGTATCTTCTATTTCTTTGATCACAAAGGGAATCATCAAAGTCCTGGATTCAAAAGAAGGTAATTTTTATTATAAAGTAAAGAAAACAAAAAGCTCTTTTAATCACAACGGTGAACTGATAGGAGAAGATATTGAATATATCATTCCGGCTACTTTAAATGAAAAAGGAAATGTTGTTGCTGACAATACAACGATCCTGCCGGCTTCCAATATCGTTGTAGAGCTTTACAAAGACGATACTATGATTCTTTCTTCCGAAAATGTCAAAAATTTGGAGAAAGTGTCTGTAAACGAAGGAGAATTGTCAGAAATGACTTTCGATCTTTCCAGAAATAGTGGCAATATTGTTGTTACAGACTGGGGTACAGTTATTCAGCACGTCACTATCGATTAATTTCGACCCTCAATTTTTTATATGCATATTAGCGGACATTCGGATATTTCTGAATGTCCGCTTTTTTTCTCATATATGCGATTCTCCGTGATAGGAATACCACTATTCACGATAGCTATACACCTGTTAATAATTCCTTCAAAATCAACACAAGTCAACAAACTAAAGGGTTGACGCAAACACCGCCTACGTGTGATACGAATACCTACTCCTATTATATAACTATACAAGTACATTTGTGGACACAATACAATTTGTGAAATTTTACCCTATACTCTGCTTGTCAGAATCCCTTAATTCTACAAGCAAACCTTAATTAACATAACCGGGAGGTTACATAATTAATAAAGCTCCCACTCTTTATTTGTTTTTTACAGACAAACGGAGAGTGGGAGCTTTTTTTGTATCTTGCGGACAGATTTGTCCGATTTCGGACAGCCCACAATAATCGCATCCTCTAATTTTCAACAGAATAAAAATCTGGCATACCCATTGCAGACAAAATAGCGGGAAAAAATATATAATATGGAAATAATCAAAGTAGAGGGTATAACTAAAATATACCGCACAACAGAAGTCGAGACAACCGCTCTTGAAAATGTGAACCTGACAGTCAAAGAGGGAGAATTCCTCTCTATTATGGGGCCATCCGGCTGTGGGAAAAGTACACTACTTAACCTTATGGGTCTGCTGGATCTGCCGGATCAGGGAAAAATAATCATCGACAACGTAGAGACCACGCAAATGAAGGATAACAGGATGGCAGAATTCAGGAATGAAATGCTGGGATTTGTTTTTCAGAGTTTCCACCTGATCAATTCACTGAATGTACTCGATAACGTAGAACTACCCCTGCTCTATCGGAACTCGACAGCCAAAAGCCGTCGGGAAGCGGCTATAAATGTACTGGAAAAGGTAGGACTATCACACCGCATGAGACATTTCCCCACCCAACTATCGGGAGGGCAATGTCAACGAGTAGCACTGGCCAGGGCAATTATCGGCAATCCTAAAATCATACTGGCCGATGAGCCGACAGGAAATCTAGATAGTAAAATGGGATTCGACATTATGGAGCTATTGTTCCGTCTTAATGAAGAGGGCACAACCATTGTAATGGTTACCCACGATGAACGAATTGCCGAATCTACCCAACGAATTGTCCGCTTCTTCGACGGAAGACGGGTTGAATAAACCACAAAAGAGAATTATCATGTATAAACTATATTTCAAACAGGCATGGCTGATGCTGAAACAAAATAAATTTATCAGCATCATTGCAATCATGGGGACCGCCCTGGCAATTATGATGATCATGTCGATCATTGTCGCCGATGAGATACAAAACATAAGTGTTTCACCGGAAATAAACAGGGATCGTACATTATATGTGAATTACCAGGTTCAAAGAGATACGACCAAGGGTAGCTGGCAATCGGGTACCCCGCCCTATAACATCCTTAAGGATTATCTTTATCCGCTGAAAACGCCTCAGTATGTATCGGGCGTCACCAACATAAGGACTGATGTCCCGGCTACATTGGTCTGCAAAGAAGGTTCCAATGATATCACAAATATGCATCTCAGGGCTTCCGACGCGATTTACTGGAAAATATTTTCTTTCTCATTCATACAGGGGAAGCCATTCAGCCAGGAAGAATTCGAATCGGGAATACCTGTTGCCGTTATAACGGAAACGACTGCAAGAAAAGTATTTAAAGGAGAAACAGCGATGGGACAAACCATTTTAATCAACTTCAAGCCTTACCGGATCATAGGCATCGTAAAAGATGTATCGCCGGTATTCAAACATGCTTTCGGCGATTTATGGATCCCGTATACATCGCTCCAAAAAGAGGACCTGCATTTTGAAACCATCATCCTTGCTGAAAACACCAAGGATATCCCGGCTATAATAGAAGAGGCAAGAACCATGGAAAAAAAATATGCCACAGAACGTGCTCCCTGGATACTTTATCTGCAAGGCCCGTTAACCAACAAAGCCTACCAGATGAATATCAGGGGAAATACTGTCCTGGAAATAGCAGAAAACATGACTATTAAGAACAGGAAATTAATTTTCATCCTATTGATCCTGCTTCTGATACCGGCCATCAATCTTTCCGGACTAAGCCTTTCGCGCATAAAAAAACGTACGGAAGAGATCGGCATCCGAAAAGCTTTCGGAGCGAAGAAATATACGATCCTGATACAGGTTCTTTTTGAAAACCTGATCACTTCGGTTCTTGGAGGTATTATCGGTCTGATATTGTCGTATCTGGTTGTCTTTCAGATGCGCGACTGGCTATTGGATGTTCCTGAAGGCAGCATGATACCGGTAAGTACCCTTATCTCTATCCCTGTTTTGCTGGCTGTGTTTGCCGTCTGCCTGGTTATCAACCTACTTTCTGCAGGGATTCCGGCGTACAAAGCTTCGCGGATGAAGATTATTAATTCACTCAATCAAAATGACAAATAATTATGATACGTCACTTATTAAAAATTATCTGGAACGAGCGCAAAACAAACGGCTGGATCACGCTAGAATACATTCTGGTGTTTTGTGTCCTTTGGTTCTGCATCGACTACCTGTACTATATGGGAAAATCTTATCTCGAACCGACCGGTTTTAATGTAGAAAATATCTACCAGATCGATATGGGCAAAATAACGAAAGAAACACCCGACAAGGAAGCACTTGCAATGACCTTCCTGAACCGGGTAAAACAATACCCGGGCGTGGAAAGCGTCAGTTTCTCGAAATATGCGGCTCCTTTTGCCGGTTGGAATTATATAAGCAGCTATTATATCAATACGGATACAAATATGGTTAGCCTGCGGATGCGGTGGATTTCGGACGGCTTTTTCGATGTATTCAAAATCAACAAACCGGCAAAAGGGTTGCAGGGATGGGGAACACCCGGTTCGAAAGAGGTCATAATTACTCCCGACAGGAATGGATATTTCGGTTCCTATCCGGAAGCGGCTTTTCCCCTGAATGAAGTAAAGAAACTGACTTCAACGGATAAAGACAGCAGTGTTTATACCGTGATAGGGACAGCGGACAAAATGAAAGACGGCTATTTCGAAACTTATTTCAGCTGTATGCTCTTCCCGCTGGAGAAACAAGACTACGACCTGTCGGAATTACAAATTTACATGCGGGTAAGTCCGGATGCCGGTAAAAACTTTGAAGAGGAGTTTAAGCGGCAAATGAGAGATCAATTGGCTCTCGATCCTTATTTCCTGGCGTCCGTCATCTCCCATAAAGACATAAAAAAGACTTGGACCGAGACATTAAACTCGCTGAAAGGGGTATATGCAATCACCACTTTCCTGTTCATTAATATATTCCTAGGGATTATCGGCACATTTTGGTACCGCACGCAGACCCGCCGCAGCGAAATCGGTCTGAGGTTGGCGCTGGGGGCTACCCAAAACGGAGTAAAGGCAATGATATTCATGGAAACGATCCTGATTTTATTTATTGCAAGTATAGTCGGAGTCAATATATGTGTCAATATAGGCCAAACAGTACTGTTGGAGACGTTGGACATACCGATATCCAACAGGGTACAGGGTGGAATCGGAAATGAACAGGAATTCATTAACTATGCCCTGACATTTGGTTTACTGGCTATTATATCGTTGGTTGCCGCATGGTATCCGGCCCGGCAAGCAGCAAAGATTCCTCCGGCAGAGGCATTACGGGATGAATAAATTTAGTAACTTTACTACATTAATATAAATACACAGATCATTAAGAGATAATTCTATGATACTTATTTGTGATGATGATATTACTGTCCAGACTTCCCTCACGCTTGTGCTCAAGCGTGCCGGATATGAAATAGCGACAGCTTCTAACCAGCAGGAAGCAATAGACTTTGTACGCCGTACATGCCCGCAATTGATCCTGATGGATATGAATTATTCGAATACAACGACCGGAGAGGAAGGGCTGGAGCTTCTAGCTAAAGTACGGATCTTCTGCCCGGCTGTTCCTGTTATTCTTATCACCGCCTGGGGTTCCATCAACCTGGCGGTGCAGGGCATACGGGCCGGTGCATTCGATTTTATCACAAAACCCTGGAATAATCTGACTTTACTGAATAATATAAAGACGGCTATCGCGCTGAATGAGAGTAGCGAAAAAGAGATAAAAACGGCAGGTGATCTCACTATGGACACAGGGCATTTTGAGAAGATCATTGGGAAATCCCCCTTGTTATTACAGGTTTTAAACACTGTTTCAAGGATTGCCCGGACAAATGCTTCTGTACTGATCACTGGCGAAAGTGGAACCGGGAAAGAACTCATTGCAGAAGCTATCCATGAAAACAGCGACCGGAATAAAAAACCGTTTGTTAAAGTCAACCTGGGTGGCATTTCCCAGTCGTTATTCGAAAGTGAAATGTTCGGACACAAGCAGGGAGCGTTTACGGATGCCCGCCACGACCGGATCGGACGTTTCGAGATGGCGGATAAGGGCACTATATTCCTGGATGAGATCGGTGAGTTGGATATGGTTTGCCAGGTAAAGTTGCTGAGAGTCCTGCAAGACCAGACATTCGAACCACTCGGCGACAGCAAACAGAAGCAGGTCGACACACGGGTGATCAGTGCGACCAACAAAAGCCTTACCGGTATGGTCGCCCAAGGTACTTTCCGGGAAGATCTGTTTTACAGGATTAACCTGATCACCATCCGTATGCCGGCTTTACGGGAACGTATCGAAGACATACCGCTATTGGTCGAACATTTTGCAGGTAAACAGGCTGAACTTAATAATATGGATCGTGTGGAATTATCTGCCGAGGCATTCGGCTACCTGAAACAATTACCGTATTACGGCAATATCCGGGAACTAAAAAACCTGATAGACCGTACGATCCTGATCTCCGGAAAGCGTATTATTACCGACCAGGATTTAAAAAAGCAATATATCGAAGTCCCCGTAAATCAGATACCTGACAACGGTTCTATCCAGTCGCTCGAAAATGTAGAGAAAAACATGATACAAAAGGCTGTCGAGTTATATGGCAGCAATCATTCGAAGATAGCGACGGCATTAGGACTAAGCCGGCAAACTTTATATCGCCGGATGGAAAAATACAATATAAAACTTCCCGAATAGAACCACAGCATGAAATCAAGATGGATACTTCGAATAATCATCGTGCTTATCGCATGCATATCGACCGGTATAGGCTTCTTCTTTTTCCGCGACGAGCCGTTACCTTTCTGGGTCATACAATGCATAGCGGTATTTTCCATCCTGCTTTCTCTTTTTATCTATCAAAAACTCATCAAACCCTATCACATCCTACTCAGCGGGATGCAACTGTTGAAAGAACAGGATTTTTCGACCAAACTGCGCCCGGTACAAAACAAGGATGCCAACGAGTTGATCGAGGTATTCAACCGGATGATCACACAATTACGTTCCGAGCGGATCGAAGTGCGGGAGAAGAACCAATTTCTCGATTTGCTTATCCATGCTTCGCCGCAAGGTATCATCATCCTGAATTTTGACAAACAGATCACCGACATCAATCCTTCCGGACTAAAACTACTGAATATCGGGGATATTTCTGAAATAAAAGGGAAAACTTTCCAGGAATCGACCTTCGAACTGGCTCCGGCCCTGGCTGAGTTAAAGCAGGGAGACGATGTGATGATCCGCAGCACGGTAAACACCGTGTTTCACTGTATCCGTTCGTCTTTCATCGACCAGGGATTCAATCATCCTTTTATCCTGATTGAAGAGATCACCCAGGAGTTACTCAAAGTAGAAAAAGAGTCGTATGAACGCATCATCCGTATGATGTCCCACGAAGTAAACAATTCGGTCGGGGCAATCAGTTCTACCTTAAATGTCGTAACGGATATTTTTAAACAGGATGAGAACAGTAAATGGGAATATGTTTTGCCGGCCGTCGAGGCTTCCTTCGACCGTTGTGGAAATCTAGCAAGCTTTATCAGCAAGCTATCGCAGGTAATCCGTATCCCCGAACCTACCCTCTCTCCTATTTCCCTGAATGAGCAGGCGCGTTCTGTTTATGCATTAACGAGTGCCGAATGCCGGCAAAGGAATATCGAATTGACATTATCGCTGACAGCGGAAGACCAATACGTTCATGTAGACGGTATCCAGTTCGAACAAGTACTGGTCAATATTATCAAAAACGCTTATGAAGCGATCGGGAAAAACGGTAAGATACAGATATACACACATCACTCCCCTTTATCCATTATCATAGAAGATAACGGCCCCGGTATGACTGAAGAAACCAGGCAAAAACTCTTCACCCCTTTCTTCACCACCAAATCATCCGGACAAGGGATCGGCCTGATGTTCGTCAGGGAAGTTCTGACCAACCATCGATGCAAATTCAGCTTGACGACAGAGAACGGGCATACCATGTTCAAAATATTCTTTAGAACGGACGACAACACCTGATACGACATTTCGGTCCCTTCCAGAAGAGATTCGGTATTCTAAATAGTCCTCCCGGTCATTTTTCATAATGCTCTGACAGTTCCCCGAGCTACATTTGTAATATCAAAAGGATAAACATGTAGTATTAATCACTAAAAATTGATCATTATGAAAAAGATTGTTTTAGGAGTTCTTTTACTTATAGGTATGGGTACTTCACAGATAAATGCCCAACTAATCAGCGGAGGTGTAAAAGCAGAAGCAAATATGTCGAATTTCCTCCTTTCGGATATGAAAGGCATGAGTAGCAAAATGGGGGTCGGAGTCAGTGTGGGTGGTTATGCCAAGATAGACGTCATCCGTAATTTCGCTCTCCAGCCCGAAATGTTGTTCCATTTCCAAAACTCAAAGATGGAAGAAAAAAACGGGAAGAAAAGGAGTTTTGAATATTGGGGCATAGAGATTCCTGTATATGGTGTCGGACAATGGTATACAAGCAGTGGGGATCGTTTTTATGTAGGTTTAGGACCTTACGTCGGTTACGGCTTCAATGCCAAATTCGATAAGCCGAAGCAAAAACTATATAAGGACGATACGTTAAAACATTGGGACTTTGGCTTCAAGGTGATGGTCGGCTACGAGTTTACCAATAAGATCCAGGTAAATGCCGGATACAAAATAGGCATAATTAATGCAATAGATAAAGGTGATGGCAAGATGCTTCCGGAAGTAATTTCATTGGGTGTTGGTTATAGGTTCTAAAATAATTCGGTAAGAAGAGTCCGGAATTTGTTCAAGCAGATGTTGAATAACTAAGGTTGCACAGTTGGCACTCTGTGGGCCTTAGTTATATCTAACAAATAAAACGTACTCATTATTACGCACTTATAATCAAAAACCATTACTTTTATTCAGTATATCATACAAATTCAGATGAAGAATAACATAACAAAAAACAGTCCGTTCACGAAGATTCAGGCTTTCAAAGCTGCTCTTTGGGTTAGTTTGACCGTCAATGTCATTCTGATCATGGGAATGGTTTATGATGATTCGATCGATTTGGTCTCAGTGCTCAAAGAGGATGGCATCGGTTATATGTTATTCTTCTTATTGCAGTTTGCCTGCAATCTTTTTTTGTTTTTCGTGCTTTTCTTATTCTGTTTTCTATTGACAAAAAAGAAACCGGAGTCGAAACGGACTGCTTTAAAAGCAATTTTGGGAACAATCGTTATCTGTTTATTTTTAAGTCCGCCACTCTCACAGCTTCAATTGTATCTGTTTGAAGGAGGCGACGATGGCAGTATCGCACAATTTACTCTTTTCAGCCTGGTGAAAGATATGATTGCAGGCTTTGTCGTTATCCTGATTACGGAAACGATGCAGCAATCGTATAAACGGGAACAGACAAACATTGCAAATCAACAACTTATCTCAGAGAATATAAAGGTCAAGTATGAAGCTCTAAAGAATCAGCTGGACCCGCATTTTTTATTCAATTCATTAAATACACTCGACGGTTTGATCGGCCTGGATGAAGAGAAGGCACATGAATATGTGGATAACTTGTCCTCTGTATTCCGGTATACACTGCACAGCAAGAATATGGTAAAACTTGAAGATGAGATAGAATTCGTGAATGCTTATGTCTCTCTTCTTAAAATCAGGTTTGGCAAAAGTATGCGGGTTGAATATTATATAGACAACAAGTTTCGTAGTTATGCCATTATGCCTATCAGCATACAACTGTTGGTCGAGAACGCCGTCAAACATAATATCATTCACGGCAAAAACCCGCTGGTAATCACTATCGAAACAGATAATGATGGATATCTGATAGTCAGCAATGTTATTAATTTAAGACCGGAGAAAAGTATCGGAAGGGTGGGACTGGTCAATCTATCCGAAAGATATAAGCTCTTATTCCGGAAAGAAATAGAAATCAAGAATATCAATGGAGTTTTCAGTGTGAAAATACCTTTGATAAATGAAACCGATAAAACTATAAGCTTATGAAAGTAGTCATTGTTGAAGATGAGATTATTGCAGCTCAGAACCTGCAAAAACTTATTATGGAGATACGCAGTGATTTTCAGATAGAAACGATATTGCAGACAGTGGAGGAAAGCGTCAGCTGGTTCGGTTCACATCCTATGCCTGATCTGATATTTATGGATATTCATCTGGCAGACGGATCTTCTTTTTCTATTTTTGACAAAATCAATGTCGATTCTCCCATTATATTCACAACAGCTTACGATGAGTATGCCCTGGAAGCTTTCGAAGTAAACGGCATCGACTATTTGCTGAAACCGATCAACAAGGCCAGGCTGACAAAAGCGATCATGAAGTTCGGTAATATCAGCTTCAGGAATAACAACATGCAACTGATAGAAAAACTGGTCAAGTCGCTCGATGAAAAGCAAAACCACCGGAAAACACATTTCCTGGTTCCACATAAAGATAAATTGCTCCCTCTGGCAATCGATAATATTGCTTTCTTCTATGCTGAAATGAAAGTAGCCAAGGCCATCACTTTTGAAGGGTATAGCTTTTTATTGGATTATTCGTTGGATGAATTGATGAGAAATTTAAATGAAGAAAACTTTTTCCGGGTCAACAGGCAGTATATCGTAGCTCACAAGGCGATAAAAGATATATCGGTCTGGTTCATGGGGAAACTTGCCATAAATCTCCACATCCCGTTTTCCGACAAAATATTCGTAAGCAGAGGCCGGGTTCCCGCTTTTAAAATGTGGTATACGAGAGAATAGGATCACGAAAGACCTTTTAACCTATACATCAATAGATTATCTTCCGGGTCACCATCTTCTATCGTTCCATAAAGAGTAAAGGTTTCTTCGTCGACTGCAAAGTAAACCGGACGTTTACCTTTCAAATAGTATCTGATTACCGGATTACCGTCTAAATCAAATACTTCAAGAATAGTTCCAAAAGAATCTTTTGCTCTATTTTCATTCCATGACATTCCGAAAAACAAAGCATATAGATAGCGTTTACCTAAATAGCTATAAGCATAACTTATCTTTTCATTGCCAGTTGCCAAAATACTGGCATCAGAAGTATCAAAATCGAATTTGACCCTTTTGATGAGATTAAAACTGGTATCCATAAAGTCAATCTGCTTCTTATATCCATAACAGAATACTATACGACTTTCATTTGCATATACATTACCCATATCCGGGTCTAATGAATAATCCATGATATCAGAACTTCTGTATGTCCATATTTTCCGGGGTAACGAATCTTGTAAGGCCAAAAGATATAGGCTGGGTTGCAACATATATTTAGGATCTGCTATATATAACGAATCATTGACAAAGGCAGCGTCATACAAAGCATTGTCATAACCAAATGTCTCAGCTGCTTTGAATATGGGTAATCCTTCATTATCAATACCAAACCGAAATATTTGATTTTTGCCGAAATCGCCAATCAGAAAATCGGAAAGCGGTCCCTGAAACAAGGATGGAGACACAAACTCATCCGGACCTTCTCCTTTTACCCCAAAAGTACTTTTCAATTCATGACTGGTAAGATCGTAGATGTGAAACAGGCTGTCACTCCGCTTCCAATTTTCAAAAATCAAAAACGGAGGTTTTATTTCCACTTTTACAGGATTGGTTATCCCCTGCAAAGGCATTAATTCCTGTACTAATGTTTCTTCACAGGGAAAACCATGATCTGTTGAACTACATCCAATAGTCAAACCACAATATAATATGAATACTAAAAAAGAAATTCGCATGATCGAACCTTTGATGTAAAGTTATTTTTTAACCGATGACACTGATTACTGTTCGTTACTCTTTGCGAGCGATGCTAGTCCTCCCATAGCTCCCAAATTCATAGTATCCAGTGCCGAACTCGGCACTATAATCATAGAACCTTTCTCTTTCAAACCCTCGAACAGCATATTCATTCCTCTGAGGTGCAATGCAACTGGATTATCAGTATACTTTTTACTGGCCAACTCAAATTTCTCGGCAATCTCGGTTTCCGCCGTTCCCAGAATGACACGGGCTCTTCTTTCGCGTTCAGCCTGGGCTTCCTTACTCATGGCATCAGCAAGATCCTGAGGTATAGCAATATCGTTAATACCAACAGTTTGACAGGTAATTCCCCAGGGATTTGTATTTCTATCTAAAACATGCTGTAAATCTTCAGCAATCTTATCGCGTTCCTGCAAAAGAGTAGACAGTTCATGTTTACCGATTGTATCCCTTAACCCTGTCTGGGCTATATGTTCAATGGCTTTTTGATACTCCTGCACTTCCAAAGCCGCCTTCTCCACATCCCAAACCGTCCAGTACACAACAGCATCCACGTTGACAGGTACTGTATCTTTCGTCAGGGTTTGTTCTGCTTTAAAAGCACTTACCCGTACCCGTTGGTCGATATAAGCAGATACGCTATCAAGAATAGGAATAATCATAAATGGCCCAGGACCTTTTAAACCCTTAAATTTACCCATACGTAACACCACTGCCCGTTCCCATTGGTCGGCCACACGGATTGAAAGAGCCAACAAACTGGAAATGAGAATCAAGAACAACAAAACCGGCATATTCACAATATGCAAACTATGCAAAACGACTGATAAAAAAATCAGTACCAGCAATACAGAAAGAGAAATAGGATTAAACCATCCCTTGTTGATCACATTTGTTGTCATAAGTATTATTTTTTAGAGGTTTCAATATTTTTCAATTCCTGTATGATTTCACTAAGAGTAAAACCATAACTGAAGGCCACAGAAGAAAACTGTATGCAAATTTCTTTCAGTTTATCTTCCCTCTCCTTTTCCTGTATTACATTCTCCGTTTTATTGATAAACGTTCCTGTACCCTGTTGGGTTTCCAATATATTTTTGATTTCTAATTCTTTATACGCCTTGGATACCGTGTTCAGATTCACCTTCAACTCTACGGCTAGCGCCCTGACCGTAGGAAGTTGCTCACCTAGTTTTAGTTGCCCTGATGCTATGCCAAATATAATCTGATCGATAATCTGACGATAGACCGGTACGCCGCTGGAGTAATCTAATAAAAACTTAATCATACAATTTCATATTATATTAAACAAACATTGTACTATTTGTATATGACAAAGGTATAAAAAAAATTGTTACTCCAAACTTTTCGCACTGTTTTTATAAAAAAATCTATTTTTGAATCGGGAGAGATTAGGAGAGACTATAATAATAATGTATAATAAGTCATTGTATAAAAACAAAAAAAAGACTTACAATTTCTTGTAAACCTTTTATTTTGTAGCGAGACCCGGGATTGAACCGGGGACCTCATGATTATGAATCATGCGCTCTAACCAGCTGAGCTATCTCATTTACAACAACTTAGCTTATAATATCTTTTACGGTTTAACTCATGGTTTAACTGTCAAAGCCATACCAATACTGATTAATAAATTAGTTAATTATCTCATTTTCAATTCAAATATACGCAAAATCACCCAAGTAAACAAGAATACTCTTTGCTCGCTTGGGTGATCTTCTTTATATCCTTGCTACTGGAAGGGGGCCTTAAATAAGAATGAGTATCTTACTTGATATTTTCGTAAGTGTATTTATAGGAATAGGAACGTTCACTTCCCTTTGTATCACGGAACGTTACCTTTACTGTCT
Source organism: Parabacteroides timonensis (assembly GCF_900128505.1). Lineage (NCBI taxonomy): Bacteria > Pseudomonadati > Bacteroidota > Bacteroidia > Bacteroidales > Tannerellaceae > Parabacteroides > Parabacteroides timonensis. Next base: position 417,739 of record NZ_LT669940.1, on the reverse strand, counting down.
TTACATACCCTTCCTCATCCAATTCGTAATTGTATGTTTCCATACCTTCATCCCATGTAGCTGTTTTGGGCAAGAACTTTGAGGCTTTTCCTAATAGACCTGCAAGACGCCATTCTTCAAACGGATCATTATAATCTGTACTAAACGCAACAAACAAATTACCTATATTTGGAATATCTGTATAAGTGATTGTTTCTGCAACACCACTGCTGACCATCACACCATCTTTATATACATATTCTTCAATCTCACCATCAATATCAGCTTTTATCATTTGATTGTCTGAATTATAAGTAAATTTATAATTATCTGTGCTTTCATAAGTGGTACTGCCTTTTTCTATAGCTGTCCATATTGCACTTGTACAATACCCGTTTCCATTCAAAGAGAACTTAATATTATCAATATAGGTATATGAACCATCTTTCTCTTCGGAAGTGGCAACAGCTTCATTCCCTGAAAAAGAAAAGTCATAATCATAAGATTCCCCATCATCTTGACAAACTATTTTTGAAACTTTCCCGTCATTATCATAATTAATAGCATAAGAAGTTTCATTTTTCGTACAAGTTGCCACCCGTTTAGTCACATTCTCTGGATCAATGATATTATTATCATCATCGTCACCACAAGAAACGAAGTTCACACACAAAGCCACTGAAAGAATGGCTGTAAAAAATCTGTTTGTTTTCATTTTATAAATATCTATCTCCTGTTCCCTTCAGAGTATTACTAAATAAAAAAGGTGTGGGAACTGTATTTGCTTTATCCTTGTAACAGGCTCTCGCATAGCCTCTGGAATGGATAAAACAACAGCAACCCACACCCATTGAGATATAGTTTACCCTTTCAGGTAAGTCTATAACAAAAGATGCGGGTGCTATTGCTATCATCTTCATTCCAGTTTCAAATTTGCGAGATTTGTTACAAGAAGATAATTTCAATAACACCTTTCGTTAAATATGTCCTTCCACAGAGGTTCAACGCCATGAACGTGTAGAATTACCACAAAGTTACAAAAAGTGTTTATACATCAACCAAGTAAGAGAATGAAAAATCTTTACTTATCCTTGAATTTTTCTCTTATCCAGAAAAAGAGAAACAAACAGCCATAAAACAGAAGAAAAAGTGCTGCTATGATCGGATATAAATCAGGATTCCCAATCAAACAAAAAAGAACCACCAAGAAAGCCAACCACTTCATAATATCCTCCCTTCATCCAAATAAGAGTAATATCCGCTATCTGTCACTATTATGTGATCCAACAACTGAATATCAAATAGTTTTGCAGCCTTTTTCACCCTGTCCGTTAATAAATCGTCTTGGTTGCTTGGTTGTTTATTCCCAGATGGGTGATTGTGGCTAAGGATCATTGCAGAAGCGTTTCCCAATATCGCAGCCTGCATAATGATTCGTATATCGGCAGATGTCGAATCCAATCCACCCTCTGATATATGTACAATCCCCAATACCCTTTTAGCGTTGTTCAACAGGATCAGTTTCATATACTCCCTGTATTGAATTGTCTCAGAATCATATATATGATTCATTAATAAGGAATAAGCACTGTTGGAATCCTTGATAACAGCCCTTTCCGAACTCTTAACTTTCGTGTTGTACGTCAATTTAACGTCACATACCTTATACATTCCTTCCATACGTTTGTAGTTTAATAAGTTAATTGATTATGAATTACGGATTTGCAAGAATGAAAGGAATACCACCAAGTAAGAGATATAGCCTATCTTTTCAATGTCAGATAGTAAATTCAATCAGCTAAATATATTCTATTCTGGATTGAATGGTAGTGTACCCGTCTGAACATGAAATCGTGATCGGCTGATCCTGTAGGCTTTTGTGTAGGATATTCCTTTTTTCTTCTCCTTACTGGGTGGGGGACATAAAAGGTAGTGGACTTATGAACGCATAGAATATACTTCTTACTTGGTTAGGCTTACTCTTTGACGTTACCCAAGTAAAAGGAATATATATAATAATGTATAGAGAATTTTAAATGTCAGATAACATTTTATCAATAGTCATTTTTACGGCTGGCAGGTTATTTTTCATTACATCAAAAACGATAACTGCATCTATATCGAAATAATGATGTGCTATAATGTCTCGCATTCCCATAACTCCTTTCCAATCAATTTCAGGATAATGCGATAAAAGTTCTTTATTTGTGGCTTTATCAATACGTTTGACACTTTCTCCGATTGCAATCAACAGCATACAAATACTTTCCAACCTCTCAACTCCGCTTGGTGTCGTCAAGAAATCGTCTGGAGAAAGTATTGTTTCCGATCTCTTTAATATTCTATCTAAAGCCGTTTGTATCTTTATCAAAGAAGAACGGATTAACTCTGTATCACACATAAATACCCTCCTTCTCAATCCGGTTTCTCAAGAAAGAATCCATGTGATCCCGTAATCGGACAATATCGACATTACAACCAAACAGGGTTTGCAGATCATCTTTTATATGTACCAATGCAAACATACTCGGCTTTGATGTTTCCAAATAAACATCAACGTCACTATCTTCTGTTTGTTCTCCTCTGGCAACAGAACCGAATATCCCCATACGGGTAATGCTATATTTGGAAGCGTTCTTCGCCATATAGTCACGCAAGATGTTTATATATTCAGTTGTTGATTTCATATTCTTTTATCTATTTACCACAAAGATACGTGTTCAATTGGAAAAATCAAACAGGAAGTATCGTTCTTCTCTCTTTTTGGATTTACTCACAAATCACTTTTTTAAGTTCCTATTTATCTGTAACTTCGTATGTTCTTCCAAGTTAAAGAGATTCTCCATGTTTCCAGATAATCCAATATTCATTCCAAAGAAACTCATTATGCACGAATATAGACCATTTGACAGAATCGAAGTTTACAGGGAAATTGTGGAAACCATTAAAAAAAGACACATTTTGCCAACAGAGACTTATATACCTGCTCCCGTTGTTAAAAATCGGATCAGGAAAAAGAAGAAAAGCTCCTAACCGATTTTGCATTGATAATTAAGTGTTTTAAGACGGATGTTTCCAGAAATGGGAATGTCCGTCTTTTGTTTTTCGCCTAAAAAGAAACTCTCTATATAATGGCATGTAGGATATAGGTCTATAAAATAAACTGATAATAAATATTGATACTTGTAGTATGATATTCAAGTTCCTGCCTATTTACTTTTTTAGATGGTTGTTTGTTCGTATCTTTGTATATATCAATAAGATAAAATCTAAATCCATTTCAGATATACTTCCAAGTTTCCCAGATTACTTGTTTTTTATCCAAACCGCAAGGACAATTCCTGTTTTTATATCTAATAGGTAAATGAATTTTGTCCTTCCATAAATCCAATTTCTCGAATATGGTATTATACACGCCAAACAACCGAATTTTCAATAACAGATTAGAATGCAAGAAAGCATTGAATATAAATTGTTCCCAATACAAGAAACTGATGGAGCTGAATATCCTGATCCCCATCAACAAAGAAGATACGAGCCTAAACCGAAAATAACGGGTGGGTTACTTTTTGCGGGTTGGCGGGTTACTTTTTGCGCCACCATGTTTATTACTTATATATTTATTACTTAATCATGGTTTGGCACTCTTTCAGAGTTCCAAACGGGTGATCTCGCAGATTTTTTATTTAACAACCATTTGGATCGCATCTAATGAATTATCGCTTAATATTTAAAGACTTACTATTAAAGCTGACAAATAAAGAGGCATATACCTTTTGTTGTATATTACTAAATACAGATAAAGAAACTTACATTTCCCATATAAAGGAAAAAACATTGGTTGAAATGACTGGATATGCAGAAAGAACCATATCCTCCTATATCCAGAAATTTGAAAAAACAGGTCTGTTATCTGTCACAACCAACCAAGTAAAAGGAGAAAAGGGAGTATTTTACCGTAATACTTACCAAGTAAAGAAACCAACCATTAATTATTTTCGTGTTGAGTATGATTTTCTATTAGAGGATATTCCTGCCGACATCAAGGGCTATTTGCTTCTTCTGAAATGTATCGGCTATCAGGGAAGTAACTCAGTTCTTTATAGTTTGAATCGCATAGCCGAAAAGAAGTTTCTTAATATAGGCTTGTCCACCATCAAGAAACTGAATGCGGAGGCTATCCGTTTACTTGTCTTGTCCAAAGAAAAAACAGGTTATCGAATCACAGACCGTTTTATTTATGACGACCAAGTAAGAGATAATAATCCTTCTGATTATCAGAGATATTATAATGAGATAGTTTGTTATTGTAGGAAGAGGCGAATCATTCCACCTCGATACGATAGCGATCTAATGTATGTCATATTTAACAACTGTCCTGAATCTTCATTTTTCTTTGACAAATTGGATAACAGACAATTTACAGAAAAGCGGATTCATAGTCTGGAATACTTTATTAGGGTACTAAATTTTCGTTATCCACCTCAAAAGGAGACACTGGATTATACTTTCATAATGTGAGCTATTCATTTTGCCATGAATAATTATATATATCCCAATGGATATTTTTAGAGATTACCCATTTTATTTTGAATATTTTGCTATCTTTGTCATGTAATAAGTATACATTAACATAAATGTAAATAAATATGATTTATTGTAACAAGGTAATAATGAAGTTATTATTATTTATTATATTGTCATTTTTTAATGCTGTTGATTCATATTCTCAAGAACATTTAAAATTCATGAATATACCTATTACTGGTAACATAGCATTTTTTGTTTATAAATTAAAAGGATTTGAGTGCGTTGTTTTTTCTTCTAATAGTCCTATTTGTATATTGAAAGGTAAGTTTGCAGGTAGAGATGCTACTGTAAATATTTCAAGTTCTAACGTTTCTCTTACCGTTTATGAGGTAAGTGTGGGATTTCGAGAAGATAAATCCCTCGAAGCAATGAAAGAAGATTATTTGTACTTCAAAAAAATGCTTATAAAAAAATATGGGAATCCATACAAATCAATGGAAAAGTTTACATTTCAAAAGATAAATATTTTTAAGGAAAAGATTCCCTGTACAACTTTTTCCTTTTTTAAAACTTCAAGTGGAAGAATAGAACTTAAACTTCAATCAGGACTTAAAAGCAGCCCAGACCTGTCAATTACTTATATTGACAATATTAACGAAAAAAAAGCCAAGGAGGAAAAGGATACAAATCCTGTAGAAAATAATGTGCTTAATGATTTATAGAAATCAGGAACTATCCACAATTTTTTGTGTAAACTCAAAACAACAGAAACCTAATCTTGGTTTAAACCAAGATTAGGTTTTCAAATATAGTCAAAAACTGATTAAAAATCACTCCCTAGTTCTATATGGGTTGATACTATTTTTTATTCCATATTTGTATCTAATTATTTTATCATCAAAATATAATCAATTGCTTTTATTAGAGAATCGTTTCCCCAAACTATATTTTTCCGATCAATGATAGTTGTTTCTCCAATACCAGTAGTTAATCTTTTACATAATTCAAGGATTTCATTATTTATTATGTAATATTCTTTTCCTCCATTGATATTTATATTAATATAAGTATTTTCACTTTGCTTAATATCTTCATAAGTAGTATTAGCTGTAAGGTTACTAAAAAAGTGATCTTTACTATTTTCAGTGTCTTTATAAGAAATAGTAACATAATTAATAGTTTTATCTTTCATTTTATCTATATTTAAAGTATTAACATTCAAATATATATATATTTTATTGAACTATGAAATTTTATTGATAAATTTGGATTTACAAATCTTATATCCTTTCCTGAATGCTCCTTTTTGTTTGACAGTCCTTCTGGGAGACGTTTCAAAATATTCTTTTATATCTGTCGCTTTAGCCTCTCTTTTAATTCCAAGTTCGGAATATATCTTATTCAAGGTAGATGTTATCTCTTCTTCCGAATAGACAAATCCGATTCTAAACAGTTGAGAAACCGCATCAATCACGGGAAAACTAAGACATTGTTCTTTTACTTGTTTTTTGATAAGAGCTAAGGTTAATTGTTGCTTGTTATAATTCTTCTGGATAATAAAGTCTTTATCAAAGTTTTGGCAAATTTCCACGATAAACTCATCTTGCCTTTGCAGTTCTTCCAATAATGCTTTTTGTTCCTCTGTTTCCGCTCCATTATCTAATCCTGCTGCAAAGAATTGATCGACAATCTCCTTTCTTAACAATCGGCTGTTTGATACGGATATTCTGATCCTGTCTTTATCCTGTTCATATTGATTGTTATATTGATCTATGATCTCAAAAAACTCTTCGTCCAAGGAATAAGAAAGAATGAAATTTTCCCAGTTCTGGTATCTGGATTTGGTAGCTTCCGCATCTAATAAATTCTCACTCATGAAATAGTTAAAAGAATTATCCTCTTCCATATACTTGCTGATCTCTATTCTTTCAATGGCTTCTTTCATTACTTGCCTAACACCTTCTTCCGAAGCTGAGTTATACAGTGTTTTCAACTGGATATAGGCTTTTCGCTGTTCTTGCATAAAGGTACGAAGTTCTTCTGTTGTCTTATATCGGATTTTATTGTCAAGTCCTGCAATATGGGTGAATGATGATATTCCATTTCTGAAACGCCCTGCGATTTGTCGGGATTCCAAAGCGGGTTCTATCAGGGTTTGGGGTGCTTTGATAGCATCCGATATTACAACAACGTGAGGCTTATCATCTGTAATAATATCAACGGCAGAGAAATAACGGCTTGTATAGAAGTTGTAGTGATTCAAATTGTTTATGTCTGGTTGAATATGAGATAATCCTTTATGTGTTAATTTGCTGACACTCTTATTCGCACAATAGATATTGGAATCCCCATTGATTCCCAGTGCGTGAATTAAAGAGATTATGATGTCTATCGAATTTATAAAGAAGCATACCTTTTCTTCTTTACTTGGTAGTGTCTCTAAATATGACTTTACATCTTGCAGAATGTTATTGCTTGAATATAGATTCACTTTTAAGGAATGATCCCATTTTGGCTGTATGGTGATATTTCTGAATCCATATTTCTGGAAGATGGGATAAGTAGTAAAGTTTGTGATTGTAGCCGATATTAGGGAACGTCTTTCAAATTTCCAGAAATCAGCCATTGGCAGAGTGATTGTTTCCCTATAGCTTATATCGCTTGTCAGTTTATGGCATTCATCAAATAAGAGGAAGTAATCCTGATACATATTTACATCAAGAAAGTTGAATGCTTTCTTTACCTTGCCAAATGATTCAGGGGTGGTCATTATCTTTTTATAGGAAATGTGACTATCCTGTAAATAAGAAATGATCTGGTTGGTAGTGATTCCCTCATATACACCTAACAGATTGGAATGCTTTTTCGCTTTTCCTTCTATTACAGGGGTATTAGGTTCTATGATTATGGAATTACGCTTACAGGCTATTTCTAAAGTTGTCGCACCGATTCCTGTTATTTTCTTATAGATAATGGCATTTACAGGAATAGAGCCTGTAAGATAGCCATTTTCCTTGTCTATGTATATGATCTCTTCTTTCATAAATAAAAAAGGACAAAATTTATTCTTATATTAAATACAAAAATAAAAATTGTCCCTCATATAAACAGACTATCAGTCTATGAAATCCTCTTCACAGAATAAATCCTCTTGGAAACCTACTGGATCACCTGCATATAATTCAGGATCATAGTCTATAGGATTTTCCAGACTGTCCAAGAATGCCTGTTCTTTTGCAGCCTCTTTTTCCGCTTCTTGCTCCAACATCATATTAATATGGGCTGAACTTTCAATCCAGTTTTCAAAATTAGCCATATTGAACCAGTCCACCTTATAAGTACGTGTTTCGGGGTCTAATTCTATTTTATGCACAATGATCTGATTGCCTATTAATTCCTGCAATTTGGAATTACCTTCGCTCTCTTTTGAGTTTTCATTAAACAGAGGCCATATCTTTACTTGGTAGACTTTAAACCAGAAATCGAAATCTTCTATTGTTTTTCTTCGCTCTTCTCTATATATTTCACGCCTGTCCTTACCCTCTATTTCTTCATATTTTTCAACAGCCCTTTCTTTACGGTACAAGACGTATGCAATATCAGCCATACGGGTTTGTCCCTTAAACTCGATTGGCTTTCTACGAATATCCAAAATCTGGTATGTTCCCTGTTGTAATTTAACATAACGCTCATCAATAGGAAGTTTCCCCATTTCAAACAGTTCTTTCAAAATGGGTGAATCGCATTGAATGGCATATTCTTTTCGATCGTAATACTCTTTTACTCTTTTTGCGGAATCCACGATATGCAAAGTACGGTGAGTATCTAATACCTTAATGTACTGTTCTTTTGTTAAGTTTATCATGTCTATTCTGTTTTGCTCTGAGATTTAAGCTGTCGATATTCTCTATCCAAATCTTCGTACTTTGACTTTAATTCTTTTAGTTCTTCTTTGAGACGTTCATTTTCAATTGATACTTGATAAGATTCCCATGAACCATATTCTTCTAATTTTTCTAAAAGAGGCATTATTTCTTGTTTGATAAAATCAATACTTTTAATTCGGGATACAAATTTATATCTTTTTCCTGTTTGGATTTCGCAAATATAAATTTCTCTGAACTTAAAGTAATCTATATTTTTTATATTACCATTTTCATCGTTATCTTCATTTATATATATAACTTCAAAATGTTGAGTTTTAATATTTTGCGAATTACCATCCTTATCAATTAGAAAATATTGATAAAGATATTTATTCTCATATATTCCTGTATGTCTTTGTATTACATAAAATTCCACATCTGGAAGCATTACTAATTCCTCCAGTTTCTTTTTCTTTACAAATTCACCATTGGAAAATATAGCGAAAATGCGATCTTTGTCTGTGATTTCCATTACACTAAGATTTAAAATAAATAATACACAAAGTAAATAAAAAACTTAATGTAACAAACAAAGTAGTGAAAGGAAAAGAATCCTGTCCCCATTTCTGGAAACAGGATTCTTTGGTTTAGAGTAGTTTTTTCATTGCGTCTTCCATCTGGTCATTACCGAAGCTGTCCAGATAGATTTGAGTTACTCTCTCTGAACTGTGCCCTAAAGCCTCACAGATTAAAGAGGTATTCACGCCTGATCTCTTTAATGATGTGGCAAAACTATGACGGGCGACGTATGTTGTCAAGTCAATAGGCAAGTTTAATTCCTCTCCTATTTCTTTCAAACGTTTATTTATCTTTTTGATAACTTTCCTTACTCTATTGATTTTTTGTTGTTCACTTTTGTGAAAATCATTAAGAATTGGAAACAAAAAGAGATTGTCAGCCTTCTTATATTTATTAATCAACTCAATAGCAATAGGTTGCAACGGCAGTTTAATTCGCTTTTTAGTTTTCTTTCTAACATATACCAATTGATTATCAATAATATTATCCTCTGTCAGATAAGCAATATCAACAAAGTTTATACCACCCATGAAATAGGAAAACAGGAATAAGTCTATAGGGAATCTCAAATACGGATTAGGAGATCGATATTGCATGATTCTCTTTATATCGTCCTTTGAAATAGCACGCTTTACTGTTTCTTCCTGCAATTTAGCCACCTTATACTTCTTAAATGGATAACATTCCGATTTGACAAGATTTTCCTCTATTGCACGATTATAAACAGCCCTCAATGTGCGTAATCGAATACCTATCGTATTATTCGCAAGTCCTTGTTGCCTCAAAAAAGATTCATAGCTTTTCAACCAAGTTACACCAATTTCACTAAAAGGAATCTCCAGATTCTTTTTATATGACAACAAAGAGTTTAGAAGATGTTTATGCGACGAAGCATAATTAATCCGATTCTCTGCTTTTAAACGTTCAACTTCATTCTCTATAAAAGCCTTTACAGTTACTTTTCTTACTGGCTGATCTATTTTTTCAACTAATGAAGAAGCTGTAAAATCTTTCTTAGAGACTTGGAAATCAACAATCTGATTAGAATATTCATTTAACTGTTCTGTTATCAGCAAATGAATACTGTTGTAGTTAGGACAATTCCTTTTCAATTTACCTTTTGTATAGTCCCAATAGATAGGATTAATAGAAACTCCAATACTCTTATACTTCTTTTTACCATCTTTACAGATACGAAGCATTAAAGGGCTTTCGCCATTTGCTAAAACTTTAGACTTGTAACACAAGACGTTAACCGTTGTACTCATACATTTTTTGGTTTAACTCTTGGTTTAACTCTGCCTCTGAAAACCACGAAAATTCAGGTAAAAACCATCTGAAAAGACATAAAAAAAGCAGTTACTTATTGTTGTAACTGCTTGATTTTCAAAGTAGCGAGACCCGGGATTGAACCGGGGACCTCATGATTATGAATCATGCGCTCTAACCAGCTGAGCTATCTCGCCATCATGTTGTCAATTTTCCTTATTGACGCTGCAAAAGTAGAGGTTATTTTTATATTATGCAACAGTTTCGCGAAAAAAAATCGTTTATTTTTCGGGGCTTTCAGCTAAGCCTTTAAAAATTAGATGTTTTTTTATTCTAAGAATATTGGCAAATAGCAATCTTTTGCCTATCTTGCTGCGCAAATAATAGCTTGAAAGATGAAAAAAGAGAAGTTTCATATCGAATACGTTTTCGATAAAGTTTCGCGACGAAGTTTATGGAATCACCTCACCACACCTCCCGGACTATCCGCATGGTTCGCAGATGATGTAACAATCAATGACAACACTTATATTTTTAAGTGGGACAGAGATGAGCAGGAAGCCGAAGTACTGGCCGTAAAACCGGAAATAAGTATCCGTTATCGTTGGGCAGATGAGGATGATGACAATGTTTACTTCGAATTTTTAATTCACACTGTTGAGCTCACCGGAGCAACCGCTCTTGAAATTACCGACTTTGCCGAGCCGGATGAAAAGAAAGATTCGATCAATTTGTGGGACTCGCAAGTCTATGAATTGAAACGTACACTCGGTATTTAGGTTGTTTTAGAGATTTATGTCATGTACTTATCGTTTTTTACACTACTTTTGCCCCGTCAACCCGGATAGGTAATGTTGAAGATAAAACGATTATATACATTTATGCTGCAGACTTTCCTGCCGTTGTTCATTATGACCTTCGGTATTTGTCTGTTTATTGTACTCATGCAGTTTCTTTGGAGGTACATAGACGACATGGTGGGAAAGGGGTTGGGAATTCCTGTGCTCGGCGAAATGTTTTTTTATGCTGCTTTATTCCTCCTACCGATGGCTTTACCATTAGCCATCTTATTAGCGTCTCTGATGACTTTCGGAAATCTAGGCGAACGCTTGGAATTACTGGCCATGAAATCGGCCGGGGTATCACTTATACATATAATGAGACCGCTTATGATAACGATCGGTATCATAAGCATCGGTGCATTCTTTTTCCAGAACAACGCCATGCCTGTAGTCCAGGTTAAATTATACTCCCTACTCTACTCCATGCGGCAGAAATCACCGGAACTGGATATTCCGGAAGGGGTTTTCTATAGTGAAATCACCGGATATAATGTATATGTAAAAGAAAAGGACAATAAGACGGGATTGCTGAAAGATGTGATGATCTACGATTATTCGGAAGGTTTCAACAATGCACGTGTTATCGTGGCCGATTCCGGCCGGTTGAAAACATCGGCTGATAAATTATTTCTAGTATTGTCGCTCTTTAACGGCGAATCGTTTGAGAATTTGAAGGCTCAGGCCAGTACGGGAGCAAAAACAGCTGTTCCGTATCGTAGGGAAAGTTTCAGTTTCAAAGAGATTCTTATCGAATTCGATGCAAACTTCACCCGTACGGACGAATCGTTCATGGCCAACCAGTATATGGGGAAAAAATTGCACGATTTGCAAACCTCCATCGATTCAATGACCGTAAGGCTCGATAGCATAAAGACGTTGAATGCGAAAAGTGTTTATGACATGTCTTATCGCCGTTCATTCTCCAAACCCAGAAGGGCAGAGTCTGATGTGGCTAAAACAGCCCAGGAGACAAATACGGACTCACTCGTCAACAAACAAAATGAACCGGCTATAATCATCAATTTCGACAGTCTATACCAGGCGGAAGCGCCCAGCGGTAAAGCGGCCTTACTTGTACGTGCAAAGTCGAATATAGAGAGCGTAAAGGCCGATTACTATTTTAAAGCGGCAACTATGGGGGATGAAGCCTCGAAGGTACGCCGCCACATGACTGAGTGGCACAAGAAATTCACCCTGTCATTTGCCTGTATGGTATTCTTCTTTATCGGGGCCCCGCTGGGAGCGATTATCCGTAAAGGGGGATTAGGTATGCCGGTTGTAATCTCTGTGATCCTGTTCATTTTCTATTATATTATTGATAACATCGGGTTTAAAATGGCCCGTGACGGTGTATGGGCTGCCTGGGAAGGAATGTGGTTGAGTTCAGCCGTATTGGCTCCGCTGGGGATATTCCTTACTTACAAAGCCGTAAACGATAGTGTGATACTAAATGCAGATACATACCTGAACGCTCTGAAAAATCTTATCGGAAAACGTTCCGGACGTAAGGTGGAAAAGAAAGAAGTAATCATTTTTACCCCCAACTATGTATCTGTTCTTCCACGCCTGGAAAAACTGGCAAACGACTGTGCTTCCTATTTACAAGGTCACAAACGTTGGCTTAATTATATTACTTTCTGGAAACAGGGAGGAAAAGATTATACAGCCGAACAACTGGCTGAAGAGATGGAAGGGATCATCGAGGAACTGGCCAACTCCGACCAGAACCTGTTATTGAACAAATTAATGGACTATCCGGTCATAGGCGGATATAACCAACTGAATGCCAACCTGAACGGAAAGATCGGACTGGCACTCGGAATCTTCCTGCCGATCGGACTGCCGATCTATCTGCTTGCCACGTATCAGCGCAAGCTGTTGCGCCATGATGTACAAGTAGTACAAAAGACAAGCCTCGAACTGGAAGAGATGATCAAGAGCTTAGAAACTAAAAATTAAAACGATATGAGTGATTTCAAATTAAACACGATCGAAGAAGCAATTGAAGATTTCCGCGAAGGAAAATTCCTGATCGTTGTCGACGACGAAGATCGCGAAAACGAAGGTGACTTTATTGTTGCTGCTGAAAAGATAACTCCCGAAAAAGTAAATTTCATGCTGACATACGGTCGTGGTGTACTATGTGCCCCGATCACGGAAGAACGTTGCCAGGAACTCGATCTGGATATGCAGGTAGCCAGAAACACTTCTATGCTGGAAACACCTTTCACTGTAACTGTCGATAAACTGGGTGGCGGTTGTACTACCGGTGTCTCTATGTTCGACCGTGCCGAAACAATACGCGCTTTGGCCGATCCCCAGACAAAACCGTCTGATTTGGGACGCCCGGGACATATCAACCCGCTACGTGCCCGTTCCCGCGGTGTACTTCGCCGTGCCGGACATACGGAAGCCGCTGTCGACCTGGCTCGCCTGGCCGGACTTTTCCCTGCCGGAGCATTGATCGAGATCATCAATGAAGACGGAACAATGGCCCGCCTGCCTCAATTGGTAGAAGTGGCCAAAAAATTCGATATTAAAATTATCTGTATCAAAGACCTGATTGCTTACCGCCTGAAAACAGAATCTATTGTTGACAAAGGCGTGGAAGTAGATATGCCTACACAATACGGCCATTTCCACCTGATTCCTTTCCGTCAGAAAAGTAACGGATTGGAGCATATCGCTTTGATAAAAGGCGATATATCCGGTGAAGAACCCGCCCTGGTCCGTGTTCATTCATCCTGTGCCACCGGAGATATCTTCGGTTCCATGCGTTGTGAATGTGGCGAACAGCTGCATACAGCCATGCAAATGATCGAAAAGGAAGGACGCGGAGCCATTGTTTACCTGAACCAGGAAGGACGTGGCATCGGTTTGATGGATAAAATGAAAGCCTACAAGCTCCAGGAAGAAGGTTTGGATACTGTAGATGCCAACCTGCACCTCGGACACCAGGCCGACGAACGCGATTATGGCGTCGGAGCACAAATATTGAAACACATCGGCATTACTAAAATGCGCCTGATGACGAACAATCCGATAAAACGGGTCGGCCTTGAGGCCTACGGTTTGACTATTGTGGAAAATGTTCCTATCGAAGTAACTCCCAACAAATATAACGAGTTTTATATGAGGACAAAGAAGGAACGTATGGGACATGTACTTCACAATATCAAATAATTAGCAATTTGTTGCAAGAATGCCGATTATTAATTACTTTTGTCGCAACTATTTAAAATAACCTATACAAACAGCAGTGTCATGACACAAGTTTCAGATCGTTTAGCAAGTTTATCGCCTTCGGCAACATTGGCGATGTCTCAAAAGAGCAATGAGCTCAAAGCACAAGGTATCGATGTTATCAACCTGAGTGTGGGAGAACCTGATTTCAACACACCCGATCACATTAAGGAAGCTGCAAAAAAAGCGGTAGATGATAACTTCTCTCGTTACTCACCAGTTCCCGGCTACCCGGCATTACGTAATGCGATCGTTGCCAAGCTGAAGAATGAAAACGGATTGGAATATACAGCCAATCAAATTTCTTGTGCGAACGGAGCTAAACAATCCGTTTGTAACACGATTCTGGTATTGGTAAATCCGGGAGACGAAGTAATTATTCCGGCACCGTTCTGGGTAAGTTATCCCGAAATGGTTAAGCTGGCTGAAGGTAACCCGGTAATTGTTCCGGCTGGTATCGAACAGGATTTCAAGATCACTCCGGCTCAGCTGGAAGCAGCTATCACACCGAAGACAAAAGCATTGATCCTCTGCTCTCCTTCCAATCCGACAGGCTCTGTTTACAGTGCTGAAGAATTGGCCGGCCTGGCAGAAGTATTGAAAAAACATCCGGAAATCATCGTTATTGCCGACGAGATCTACGAACATATCAACTATATCGGCAAACACCACAGCATTGCCTCTGTTGAAGGTATGCAGGATCGTACCGTTATTGTAAACGGTGTTTCCAAAGCATACGCGATGACAGGCTGGCGTATCGGTTTCATTGCCGGACCGGAATGGATAGTTAAAGCCGTAAACAAACTTCAGGGACAGTATACATCAGGTCCTTGCTCTGTATCACAGAAAGCAGCAGAAGCAGCTTATACAGGCTCACAGCAGCCGGTTGAAGATATGCGTAAAGCATTCGAGCGCCGCCGCGACCTGATCGTCAACCTGGCTAAGGAAGTTCCGGGATTCGAGATCAACAAACCGGAAGGAGCTTTCTACCTGTTCCCGAAATGTAGCTACTACTACGGAAAGACAGACGGTACAAATACGATCAACGATGCTGACGACCTGGCTATGTTCCTGTTGGAAAAAGCACATGTTGCCTGCGTAGGCGGTACTTCTTTCGGTGCTCCCGAATGTATCCGTATGAGCTATGCTACCAGCGATGAAAACATTGTAGAAGCTATCAAACGTATTAAAAATGCTTTGGCTGCCTTAAAATAAGGAAAGTAAAGTCTTATAACACAAAAAAGGGACTCCGATTAAATTTCGGAGTCCCTTTTTTATTTCATTGCTTACGCAAATTATTCAGCACGCAAAGTAAAGCGTTTGAATGCAAGAACTTTCAATTCAGGATCTGCTTCCTTCATTACTTCTCTTACAGTCTTCTTTGCATCCATAATGTCTTCCTGGTTCAACAGGCAAACTTCTTTCAAGAATTTGCTAAGACGACCTTTTGCGATATTTTCGATCATCTGCTGAGGCAAGTTAGCAGCTTTTTCTTCTGAAACCTTAGCGATGATTTCTTTCGCTTTAGCTACATCTTCAGCTGTAATCCAGCCTTTAGCCATATTGCTTTCCATGTGATCTTCGCTATCAACATGCGTAGGATTGATACCGGCTTTCTTCAGGGCAGCTTCAACAGCTTTCTGAACCTGCTCAGCTTTAGTCTTTTCAATAGCTACCTGGATTTCAGTTTCTTTTACAGATTCAGGAACACCATCTTCATCGATAGCGATCGGGTTCATAGCAGCGATCTGCATAGCTATGTTATGAGCAACATTGTCTGATTCCTTGTTGAAAGCAACGATTGTACAAAGCATGTTCTTACCCATGTGGTTGTAAACAGTAGTGTAAGTGCCTTCTACTACATTGTAGCCGTCCAATTCCATCTTTTCGCCAGTGATACCGCTACGGTCGGTAACAGCGTCCTGTATAGTACCTTTACCCATCGGCAGAGCTTTCACTTCGTCCAGAGTCTTGCACTTGTTAGCCACAGCAGCGTCAAGGATAGCCTGAGCCAGAGCAATGAAGTCTTCATTCTTAGCTACGAAGTCAGTTTCGCACTTCAAAGCGATAACAGCAGCGAACTCACCGTCTTTCTTAGCCAACACGCAACCTTCAGAAGCTTCACGATCAGAACGTTTAGCAGCGATAGCCTGTCCTTTTTTACGGATAATTTCCATTGCCTTTTCGATGTCACCGTCAGCTTCGGTCAAAGCCTTCTTACAATCCATCATACCAGCTCCACTCATTTTGCGCAGCTTGGTAATATCAGCCATAGTTACAGCCATAATCTAATTTCCTTATTTAATTGTTTATACTATTCTAAAACAACAATGGACAATCGACAGTTGACAATTACTGTCAAAAGCCAATTGCCCATTGTTTTATATTCTAATTGTCAATTGCAAACTGTCAATTGTCAATTATATTTATTCTTCGATATCTTTAGCGTACTTGTCAGCGACTTTAGCGTTCAAAGCATCTTCGTCTTCTTTCTTAGTACGTTCTTTCTTTACAGTAGCTTTTCCTTTGCGTTCTCTTTTAGGACCTTCGCCTTCACCGGCAGCTTCTGTATCGATCTTTTCAGCTTTGCGTTCCTGCAGACCTTCGTTCATTGCTTCGCAGATAGCGCCTAAGATAACTTCTACTGATTTAGTAGCGTCGTCGTTAGCCGGGATCACGTAGTCAATGTTGTTAGGATCAGAGTTAGTATCAACCATACCGAAAACGGGGATACCCAGACGGTTGGCTTCGCGAACTGCAATATGTTCTTTCATCACGTCAACAACGAACAAAGCAGACGGCAGACGAGTCAGGTCTACAATAGAACCTAAAGTCTTTTCCAGCTTAGCACGCTGACGAGTGATCTGAAGTTTTTCTCTTTTCGACAGATTATCAAATGTACCATCTTTTGTCATCTTATCGATAGTAGTCATCTTTTTGATGGCTTTACGGATAGTCGGGAAGTTAGTCAACATACCACCCGGCCAGCGTTCGATAACGTAAGGCATACCTACAGAAGCAGCCTTATCAGCGACAACTTGTTTTGCTTGTTTTTTAGTAGCAACGAAAAGTACTTTTTTACCTTGCTTAGCCAGGTTTTTCATTACTTCTGCTGCTTCGTCTACTTTAGCAACTGTTTTATATAAATCAATGATATGAATACCATTGCGCTCCATAAAGATGTAAGGAGCCATAGCGGGATTCCACTTTCTCTTCAAGTGTCCGAAGTGTACACCAGCTTCTAATAACTGATCAAAATTAACTCTTGACATTTTTTTCTTTTTAAATCGTTTACTTTCTGTTTAATTTTCAACTATCAGGTAGTCCTCCGGCATGTCTGCATGCAAAAGAAATCCCGACAATTTAGATACTAAACGCTTTGTCCTTGTAAGAAACTCACAAATAACATTAACGTTTGCTGAACTGGAATCTCTTACGAGCTTTTGGCTGACCCGGTTTCTTACGTTCAACAGCACGAGGATCGCGAGTTACGAAACCTTCAGCTCTCAACGCAGGTTTATCTTCCGGATTAATCTTGATCAAAGCACGAGCGATAGCCAAGCGAGCAGCTTCTGACTGACCTTTGAAACCACCACCGTCAAGGTTGATCTTGATGTCATATTGTTCTTCAACATTCAGCTTTGCAAGCGGTTGCTTAACAATGAACTGAAGGATTGTAGAAGGAAAGTAATTTGCAAGATCACGTTTGTTGATAGTTATCTTTCCCGTTCCTTCGCTTACGAATACGCGAGCAACTGCTGCTTTACGTCTTCCTATTGCATTTACTACTTCCATAGTTATTATTTAAGTGAGTTTATATCGATTGACTTAGGTTGTTGAGCTTCGTGTTTGTGCTCTGTTCCTGCATATACATATAAGTTACCCAGTAACTTTGCACCCAGACGATTTTTAGGCAACATACCCTTTACTACTTTTCTGAACAGACGATCTTCGCCCTTCTGCATCAAATCTGCAGGAGAATATGCGATCTGTCCACCGGGATATCCGGTATATCTCAAATAAACACGATCGTTCCATTTGTTACCTGTCAGAACGATTTTATCTGCATTGATAATGATTACATTATCACCACAATCAACATGAGGAGTGAAATTGGGTTTATACTTACCGCGCAAAAGTTTTGCTACTTTTGCACAAAGACGTCCCAAAGTCTGTCCATCAGCGTCAACGATGACCCACTCTTTGTTTACAGTTGCTTTGTTTGCAGAAATGGTCTTAAAACTTAAAGTATCCACTGCTTAATAAATTAATTAATTAATAACTCTAAAAAACAAGCGCTCAGTTTCTCACTACCATTATCACTACGGACACTTGACGTAATAATGTGCTAAAAACTAAACCCTTAGTACAATTTGATAATATTCGGCTTGCAAAGGTACGGCTTTTCTTCGAAATACAAAATATTTGTACATCTTTTTCATTATGAACCGCTAAGAGAGATAGGATACTTATTTGCGGAAATAATAGCCGAGAGAGAAAGTTACGTTATTTTGATAAAGAGACGATTCACCAACGTGTTTCGACGTACGACGGTCGAGCGTTCCGCAAAGGGCGGATACGGAGAAGAAGAAATTAGAATATTCGACCTGCAAACCAAGGTTTACTCCCAGGTCAAAGGTTTTAAGGTCTGCTTCGCCGGACTGACCGAAAACGATATCGGTATTTACATTTTCCTTTGTTTTCATCTTCCCAAACAGGGAGAAATCGACAGCCGGACCGGCCATCACGCTGAAATAGACATCGGTAAACTGAAATGTATAGACCAGATTTACAGGTACCAGAATAGAATAGTAGTTACATTTAGTCTTGGGATAAGCCAGTTCAGGACTTTCTCCGTCCGAGATTTTGGATAGATAATTACCACCTTGATTCACAAAAGCGACTTCCGGCTGCAATGACAATTTCTTATATAAAGGAATCTGAGCCAACCCGGCCACACTGAATCCGAAACGGGCTCCCGATTGATAATTATTATCTATTTTCTGCACCAGTGACGAATAAGCTAAACCGCCACGTACTCCCCAAGTGATCTGTGCGCCAGCCGGCACAATCATCAACATCACCAATATTATTACCAATCCGATCCTTTTCATACTAAATGCTCTTTTCTACCGAACAAAGATAGTTTTTTTTTCTAATGATGATACTTATTCTATGAATTTAACGTATGATTCAATTACTGAAGAGTTCAAGACATACACTGACAAATAAAGCCACCCCGACCCTAAGGCCGAGGCGACTTACTTTTTGTCTGTTTTTGCTCTTCACAGAGATCGAACAGAAGAACTTTATTTCATTACTTTAGTATTAATACTGACCGCTCATTCACCCTCACGGGATACTTGGCTCATAACAGAACCGCGCAGTCAATTTAAATTTATTGATTATAAATAGTTTCTTATTTAACGATTGCCTTAACAGCAGCTTCGCCTTCTACAGCTACTACAACTACACCCTGAGGAGCAGCGATTGTAGCGTTGTCAGAAGAAAGAACTGTGTTAGCGATTGTCTGACCAAGTACGTTGCTGATAGTAACTTTCCTACCCTGTGCACCGCTGATTGTGACATAACCTTCATTAGCAATTACGCTTACTGAAGATGCGTTAATACTTTCGTTAGCAACCGGATTAGAATGTTCTGCAGCCAGATCAAACTTGTCACCAGCTTCGTAACCCTTAGCAACAACTACTACACCATTGATGTTCTTCAAATAACCGTTGTTAGATACATCCGGACGTTTGCCATTAGCTACATAAGCATCATAATCGTAGTAGCCAGTCTGAATCTTGAATGAACCATCTGATTCATGGTTGATCGGATTGATATACTGGAATGCGAACTTAGCTGTATTGAAAGCACTTGTGCTCAAATCGATTACATCAGAAGTCTTTCCACTCTTCTTATAGTTCTTGTCTGTGATATACAGTTTATCACCTGTACGGAAACCATATACGAATCCTAACTTAGCAAAGTTTTCACCTGCTTCACCTACATTGATATACTTATTAGTATGGATAGCACCCTTTGTATAAGCAATATAAGCAGTGTCAACCAAGTTAACCAGGAAGCGACCGTATGTTGTATCCGGATGAACTGCCGGGTGACCAGGGATTGTACATTCCTGTTCAGGTACATACTTCGGATTAACAACCAACAGATACTGGTAGCGGCTGTTATGACCACGGTTCACATAAGCTGTATCTACATACAAAGCAGGAGCCATATCTTTCAATTGAGCTTTATTACCCAGATTCAGGAATTCACCGTTTTCATACATCTGATCATATTCGTTTTCCTGACGGAAGATACGGATCGTATCGCCCATATTCTTCAAACGATATTCAGGAGCTGCAACTAACTGAAGATCGAACAGGTCGTTAGAATTTACTTGTTCGTAAGCAGCTTCAACTTCTACAGCACCCTGTTTAGTTGTAGTTGCGCCATACAGCTTCTTGTTCAGATCCATTGCAAATGATTTGTTATCATTCTGAGATACACCGACCAGATTATACAGACCATTCTGTTTTTCTTTCAAAACAAAGCGGTAAGCTTTACCCAGATCTTTAGAAGTTGCATAACTCTTAGAATCCTTATCGCAGATCATAGACAGGATATCCAAAGTCTGAGGATTTTCATAAGTCAGATATTCGTCGTTAGCAGCATTCTGCAAAGCGTAGCTAATGATAGCCAATGTATCATTATAAGTCTGATATCTGCCTTTAGCATCATAATAACCCACCTTAGTGATCTGATAGATAGAATCTGTCGGAGTTTTCAAAGTACCAAATGAACCGTAAGTAGCCTTTTCAGTCAGCGGAACCAGTTTCCAGGTAGCTGCACCTTCCAATTCTTTTGTCAAGCCCAGCAGGTGTTTGCCTGAATGGTTTTCTGTAACATAGAAGTTAGTTTCTTCTGTAGAAGCAACAGCCAAACGATATTGATTATCCTGTACATCCAGTGCTTTGAAGTTTGCATAACCATCCATCTGAACAGTGTTGTTATCCAATTCGGAAGCAGCAGAAGGAGTGATAACCAATGTATCACGTGAAACAGTTGAGAATCCGAACGGATTGCGACCTGTATAGCTTACAGCGTATTTGTCGTTACCCAGTGAATACATGTCTTTCACATTTATCACTTCCTGTGATTCACGATTTGTAAATGTAAAGGCATAAGCATCAGCTTTCTTCGTTGCAGTATTCTTTACACCATTTGTAGCTGTTACAGCCCATTGTCCTTCCGGTTTGTTGAATAAGAACTTGCTAGCCTGTACAGCAGCAACATCACCATCTTCATCCATTGCCAACACTTTATTGTTTACTTTGGCATTTTTAGAGATGAATGTCATATTTACATACTTATAGTTCAACGGATTGTTTGCTTCATCTGTTGTCAAAACAAATGCATCGCTACCGAAGCTTGCATAAACCAATACACCAACCTGAGACGGTGAGGTCTTACCGGCAGACAAGAAATAACCTTCGTCATTATTGTATGAAATAACGCTATAAGTGTTTGTGTTAGTTGCAGGAGCTACACCATGTACTTGAATAGAGCTGATTTCATTCAGATCTGCAGCACTATGGTTGACAGAGAAAGTATATGCAATCTGTTTTCTTACAGCATAAGCAGCATCACCAGATTTAGAGTTCATGATAGTCTTCATATCATCTACAGAGATTGTCTTGAATTTGAAACCACCATTTACTCCGTTGAACTCTGTAATACCTTCAACAGACCATTTTTCATCCTGGTTCAGATTCAGTACAATAATACCTTCATCATTTGCCAACATGTAAGATGTTACATTATCCGTTGATTTATAAGATTCAAAACCTGTAACTTTTGTTCCTTCCATCTTCGGCTTAACAACTTTCAACTTACCCAGGAACGGATTACCCTGCAAATCAGTTACTCCTTCTTTCTTGTTTGCCAAAGTCATTGTGAAACCGTCACCTAATTTCTTAACTAAAGTACCAGCTGTGTAAGCGGTTGATGCGGCTTTGTGGAAAGAGAAGTAAGCAGGATTTGTATTAGCAACTCCAGATCCAATAATAGTTGTACTTGCAAATTCTGTAGCAAAAAAGCCTAATGCTGTATTACTTGTAATAACCTTTTCACCGGCAGCATTTACAAAATAATACAAATTACCACCGTTACTTCCATTAGGTACAGCTACAATACGAAACTCCTGAATATTAGCCAACTCAAGTACCTGTCCTGATGCATTTACAAAGCGATATACATTTTCTTTACCATTTACAGCTTCTGCTGTCCAATAAGCATTCTCACCAGCTGCTGTTTCTGTAAGAGCTGCTCCACTTGCTTTAGAGAGGTATTTATTTGCAGCAACAGTGTTAGAATTACCACCATCTGCTCTATGAATCATAAATGTTTCACCTTCAGCAAAGGGAACACCATCACCATAGTTTGTTGCATCCGGTTGAGCCGTAGATGTCACAGCACTACTGCTAGTAATATCAGTTGCAACTCCATTTGTTACTAAAGAGCTTGTTCCATCGACTACAACAAATAATTTAGTACCATTTTGCTCTATTTTAGCACCATTAGTTCCCAAAGTAACTGCATAAGATCCTGAATGGGCTATACCTGAAACTTTCACATCAGGATTTGCAGCTAAAGAAATTACGCCTTCTGCATCTACATTCCATAGATATTGAGACGGTTCATAACCCAAGAACAAAAGATCTTTAGCAGTGCTACAGTCTACAATCGAAGCCGTTTTACCATCCTTAGATGCTACTAAATACTTATTTGTTTCAATTGAAATAGGCTGTGCTTCTATATTTTTAAGCACAGGGGTAGTAATCATGTAGCAGTAAACGGCTTTCTCTGATGTTGAATTTGCAACAGCACCGCCCTTGATATCCAAATAATTACCAGACGCACCTGTAACAAGAGTTCCTTTTGGATCAGTAGCTGCAGCCAAAGCTGGCGATAAAGTAGAGGCAGCGCCATAAGACCAAACTGTAGCCGCATAATTTAGACCTCTCGTACCGTCATTTGCCCAAACAAGAGTTGTTTTAGCTCCACCAACTTCCCAAAGAAAGGCTTGCAAATCACTTTCCGACGTAGCATTCGTAATATCAGCCAAACTTAACGTCCCAGAACCAACAGTTAAAACTTTAGCCACAGAACCATCTCCTGGTATTTCCTTATTAACAATGATCACTTGATCATTATCAGCAAGATCAGCACCCTTCACCAACACCACACCGGCCTCCGCCGTGAATGTTGCACCGGCAGCCAGAAAGACTGCCATAAGTGTAGAAAACTTTTTGTTCATAATTTAAAATTTAATATTAATAATAGTGTTACTTAAAAAGCCTGTTTCAGAGAGGATGTTTCAACCTTGCCTATTGCTAAATGACTAGCTAAAACGTTCCTTTTTTCTCGTCATTCATTGGAAGGAGAGAAGAGTTAGTTGTCAAAAACCAAATTTTCGTACTCATTTTAGTATTCTGTTGATAAGAAAGTATATACAGTTGGAAATTATTTTTTGTTTTTAATTGTGGATTCAAAACTTATCAGTAATTTTGCTGACGAGAAAAAAGGAACGTTTTCACTAGTCATTGATTTTTCCTATATATTCTTTATATATCAAAGCCTTCACCCTATTTTATCAATTATAATATACTCGTTCGCTCCTCACCTCCCCTTTTTATTATATATAATAATGTATAAGCACACGTTTCTCCTTAAAGCGATGCAACAACCAGAGCTTTTACCGACCATTCTGCCATTATTTCCGCCTTACAATGCGTTCTTACAACTCAGCCTTCACCTTTCACACGCATTATATCTTACTATTTTACAATCTATTACAGTGACACCACACTGTTTTTTTGCTTTCACCTC
This sequence comes from Parabacteroides timonensis, assembly GCF_900128505.1. Lineage (NCBI taxonomy): Bacteria > Pseudomonadati > Bacteroidota > Bacteroidia > Bacteroidales > Tannerellaceae > Parabacteroides > Parabacteroides timonensis. Next base: position 393,531 of record NZ_LT669940.1, on the reverse strand, counting down.
CGGCTTCACCCCCGTCTTTGTCGTTTTTCTATCCTAACTTTACATCAGGAGGGGAAAAAGGCCCTCTTGCCCCCCAGTCTTTCCTGCTCAAAAGAATTAAGCAATTAGCAAAGGAAAACTAAAGTTTTACATCATGACAAATAATTCCTTTTCTCCTTACTTTTATAAAATAAAGGCTAGCCTTACGTAAATGCAAAGCATGCCTTGCTAATATGTAAGGCATACCTTACCTTTTCGAAACACAAGCCTTACAAATATAAAAGTAAGGAGGAAAAATATTAAATATCAGGAGCCGGAGGCTTCATCTTCCTGTGCCAGAGCCTTAGTTGCGGGCAAAGGCCGGGAAAGAGCGACCGGATCGGCCGGTCGATACAAAGATCAGGAGGACATTTTGGGCTTTCATAGAGACGTGTCACCGGATAATGCTAACACTCAAGCTGTTGTAAGGCGTGACAGGTGACACGTGATGCGTGAATAAATATACAGACGTGAGAAAACTTTCGAACAGGATAGTTAAAGGCATATCTGTTTTAGAGATTGAGGCACTCGTTTCCAAACAAAAATAGTACCTTTGTTAGATCAAAATAAAAAGTTTTTCAATCATATATGGAACCATTTATACATCTACACGTACACACCCAGTACTCGTTACTGGATGGTCAAGCCTCTATTGATGCGTTGATCGACAAAGCGCAAAAAGACGGCATGAACGCAATAGCCGTTACCGACCACGGTAACATGTTCGGTATAAAAGAGTTCTTCAACAAGGTTTCCAAAAAGAACGGGAAGCCGCTCGGTGCTATCAAAGATCTGGAAAAAGAACAGAAAGCACTCAAAGGGAAAGAAGAACTTACTGCCGAAGAACAGGCACGCCTGGGAGAGATCCCGGCTTTAATAGATGCTGAAAAGAAAAAAATATTCAAACCCATTATAGGCTGCGAATGCTATTGCGCCCGCAACGGCCGGCATAATAAAAGCCTCAAGGAAGACCGTAGCGGTTACCACCTGATCGTATTGGCAAAGAACATGAACGGTTATAAGAACCTGATCAAGATGGTATCTATTTCGTGGACCGAAGGTTTCTACGGACGTCCGCGTATCGACCACGAATTGCTCGAAAAATACCATGAAGATCTGATCATCTGTTCGGCCTGCCTGGGAGGAGAGATTCCACAGCACATCATGCACGGCCAGATCGACAAGGCGGAAGAGTCTATCAAATGGTTTAAAAATCTGTTTGGCGAAGATTATTACCTGGAAATGCAACGGCACGAAACACACGACCCGAATGCCGACTGTACCACCTATCCCAAACAGCAGGAAGTCAACAAGGTAATGATCGAACTCGCACACAAACATAACGTCAAGCTGATCGCCACCAACGACGTCCATTTCGTAAACGCAGAAGACGCCGAGGCACACGACCGCCTGATCTGCCTGAGTACCGGAAAAGACCTCGACGACCCGACCCGTATGCGCTATTCCAAACAGGAATGGATGAAAACGACAGCCGAAATGAATACCATCTTTGCCGATATACCGGAGGCCCTCAGCAACACGCTCGAGATTGCCGACAAAGTGGAGTTCTACTCGATCGACAGCGGCCCTATCATGCCGACCTTCGCTATTCCCGAAGAGTTCGGAACGGAAGAGTCATACCGCGAAAAGTTATCCGAACAGGAGTTGTTCGATGAGTTTACCCGCGATGAGAACGGGAATGTGGTACTGAGCGAAGAAGATGCAAAAGACAAGATAAAGAAACTGGGCGGATACGATAAACTCTACCGTATCAAGTTGGAAGCCGACTATCTGAAGAAACTGACTTACGACGGAGCCAGAGAATGCTATGGTGAAGATCTGTCGGAAGAAGTAAGGGAACGTCTGGATTTCGAGTTGCACATTATGAAGACAATGGGTTTCCCCGGATACTTCCTTATTGTGCAGGACTTTATTAAAGCAGCCCGCGAAGAGCTGGGTGTATCGGTAGGTCCGGGACGTGGTTCGGCTGCCGGTTCGGCAGTGGCTTACTGTCTGGGGATCACCAAGATCGACCCGATCAAGTACGACTTGCTGTTCGAACGTTTCCTGAATCCCGACCGTATCTCCCTCCCCGATATCGATACCGACTTCGATGATGACGGACGCGGCGAGGTGTTGCGCTGGGTAACGGAGAAATACGGAGCCGACCGGGTAGCACATATTATTACGTATGGCACAATGGCAACCAAATCGGCTATCAAGGACGTTGCCCGCGTGCAGAAACTACCGCTTTCCGAATCTAACCGCCTGGCCAAGCTGGTGCCGGATAAGATTCCGGATATGAAGAAGTTTAAGTTGAAAGATGCCATCAATTACGTACCCGAACTGCGCGAAGCGGCCACCGGAAGCGATCCGCTGGCACGCGATACCTTGAAATATGCACAGATGCTGGAAGGTAACGTGCGTAATACGGGTGTACATGCCTGTGGTGTAATTATCGGACGGTATGATATATCCGACGTCGTTCCGGTAAGTACCGCAAAAGATAAAGAAACCGGCGAAGAGATGCTGGTTACCCAATATGAAGGTTCTGTAATCGAGGAAACCGGACTGATCAAGATGGACTTCCTGGGACTGAAAACCTTGTCCATCATCAAAGAAGCCATCGAAAATATCCGTCTGACGACCGGACACGAGCTCGATATCGACCATATCAGCCTGGAAGATCCGAAAACATACGAATTGTATTGCACCGGAAAAACAACCGGGACATTCCAGTTCGAGTCCGCCGGTATGCAAAAGTACCTGAAAGAGCTGCAACCTTCCAAGTTTGAAGACCTGATCGCCATGAATGCCCTGTATCGTCCGGGGCCTATGGATTATATACCCGACTTTATCGACCGTAAGCACGGGCGTAAACCGATCGAGTATGATATCGCCGTCATGGAAAAATACCTGAAAGACACCTACGGCATTACAGTCTATCAGGAACAGGTCATGCTTCTGTCGCGTCTGTTGGCAAACTTCACCCGTGGTGAGAGTGATGCCCTGCGTAAGGCGATGGGTAAGAAGTTGATCGACAAGATGAACCACCTGAAATCGAAGTTTATGGCAGGTGGCCAGGCAAACGGTTATGAAGCGAAGACACTTGAAAAGATCTGGTCCGACTGGGAAAAGTTTGCTTCTTATGCATTCAACAAAAGTCACGCCACCTGCTACTCGTGGGTCGCTTACCAGACCGCATTCCTCAAAGCGAACTATCCGTCCGAATACATGGCAGCCGTACTGAGCCGAAGTTTGTCCAATATCGTGGATATCACGAAGTTTATGGATGAATGTAAAGCGATGGGGATACAGGTATTGGGGCCTGATGTGAACGAATCTATCCTGAAGTTCAGCGTCGATAAAAACAAGAATATTCGTTTCGGACTGGGAGCCGTGAAAGGTGTCGGCGAGTCGGCCGTACTGAATATCATTGAAGAACGGAAGAAAAACGGACCGTATAAGAACATTTTCGACTTTGTTGAACGCGTCAACCTGACATCGTGCAATAAGAAGAACATCGAATCATTGGCTTTGGCGGGTGCATTCGACAACTTCGGCATCCAGCGCGAACAGTTCTTTGCCGAAACAGGCAAAGGTGAACTCTTCCTGGATACGCTGGTACGCTATGGTAATAAGTTCCAGATGGATAAAAGTTCTGCCGCCAACTCTTTATTTGGTGGCGACGATCTATTGGTAGCCATTACCAAACCGGAAATTCCGGTTTGCCAGCGTTGGAGCGACCTGGAACGTTTGAATAAGGAAAAGGAACTGGTAGGTATCTATCTCTCCGCTCACCCGCTGGACGAATATCGCATCGTATTAACCTATGTATGCAATACGGGAATGGCAGAGATCAACGACCGGGAAAGCCTGAAAGGGCGCGAAATACTACTGGGCGGTATCGTTACCGACTTCCGTGAGGGAATGACCAAGACAGGCAAGCCTTATGGAGTGGTTAAAATTGAAGACTTTACCGGCAGTGGGGAGATTGCTTTATTCGGTAACAACTATATAGAATACAGTAAATATTGCAAACTGGGTATGTATCTGCTCATCAATGCCCGCGTAGAGCCCCGACGTTGGAATGAGAATGAACTCGATTTCAATATCGGTTCGATCCGTTTGTTGCAGGATGAAAAAGACAAGCTGATCGAAAAGATCAGTATCACCTTGCCGATCCACGACCTCGACGAGCCTACAGTCAATGAATTATCGGTGTTGATCAAAAACAATCCGGGACAGAGCTTGTTATATTTTAGAGTGGTTGATGGCGAACATAACATTTCACAAAATTTCTTTTCGCAGAATATCCGGCTGAATGTAACCGGTAAGTTAGTGGAATTCCTGCAGGAGAACGAAAATATTGATTTCAAAATTAACGGCTAAAGTTGTACGGTGTAGAAAGAATTAGTACTTTTGACACCTCGAAAAGGGAACAATTTAAATTAGATATATAATTATGGCACTAGAAGTTACAGATGCAAATTTTGAGGAGTTGGTAAACTCAGGCAAGCCCATGGTCGTTGATTTTTGGGCAGAATGGTGCGGTCCTTGCCGTATGGTAAGTCCGATCATCGATGAATTGGCCACTGAATATGAAGGCAAAGTTACAATCGGAAAAATGGACGTTGACAACAACAATGACGTAGTTGCTCAGTTCGGTATCCGTAATATCCCGACTGTATTGTTCTTCAAAGACGGAAAGTTGGTAGACAAACAGGTAGGTGCAGCACAGAAACCTGCGTTTGTTGCAAAGATCGACGCACTTTTATAATTACTTCATAGCGCGGAGCATTTCGCGCTTTCCCGGGGGGCCGGGTATTCTTTCAACAGAATACCCGGCCTCTTGCATCATACGACGTACTACTCCTTTGGCACAGTAAGTGGTGAGAATTCCTCCATCTGTCATACGTGCATATAATCTGTTGAATATTTCCTGGTTCCACATTTCCGGCTGCTTATCAGGTGCGAAGGCATCGAAATAAACGAGGTCTATTCCCTCGGGAAGTTCGCAACTGTTATTATCACCCTGTATCTTATGCAATGTAAACCGCCCGGTGATATTTGCCGGCTCGTTCCATACGGCTGCATGCAGGGAGTCGAACAAGTCCTTCTTTTCAGGACAAATCACTATCCCGTAATTCAAAGCCTGTACAAGCTCCGGTTCAAGCGGATACAGTTCTATGGAATAATAGTTTACATGGCAGTCATTCTCTTCCGCATCCAGGAGCGTAAGAAAGGCATTCAGCCCTGTTCCGAAACCAATTTCAAAAACGGTAATATCCTTCTTGGACAAATGATGCAATCCAGCCTCTATAAATACGTGGCGCGACTCCTGCACCGCCCCGTTCACCGAGTGATAATGCTCGTCCATCTCCGGGATAAACAGGGTATGACTACCGTCTGCAGTCTGTTGTAGTTCTCGATTAATATATGTCATTTCTACTTGACTACTTAATTACTGATTCGTATTAATATCGCAAAGGTAGAAAAAATATTATCTTTGTAAAAAAACAGGCTGATGTACTGGAAAATCATTTGCTTCATAATATTCTCCGTTATTTACCCGCAAGTAATAACGGCTCAAAAAAGTTATTCCATAAAAGGAATCGTAAAAGAAACGGTTAGTGGCGAACCGATCCCTTATGCTACTGTCCTGATATGGAACACCACCCAGGGTACAGCTACCGACTCCATCGGAAATTTTGAGATAACAGGGGTTAGTCCTGGTAGTTACCGACTTCAGGCCTCTTTTATCGGCTACAAACCGACTGTAACAGCTGAGTTCCGTGTAGCTAATAAAGATGTCTATTTTCAGATCGAACTCGAAACTGCCAGCGAAAGCTTACAGGAAGTAAACATAGTAGCCTCTCCTTTCCGTAAAACGGCAGAAAGTCCGTTGGGATTACGTGTCATCGGTTTCAAGGAGATAGAGAAGAGTGCCGGGGGTAACCGGGATATCTCACGCGTAGTACAATCATTTCCCGGAGTGGCTTCCACGGCAGCCTTCCGAAACGACCTGATGGTAAGAGGTGGCGGTCCGTCCGAAAACCGTTTCTTTTTGGATGGAGTCGAAATACCGAATATCAACCATTTCTCTACACAAGGGGCTTCCGGAGGACCGGTAGGAATCATCAATCCGGATTTTGTACGCGAAGTAAACTTCTATTCGGCCGCATTCCCCGCCGCCAGAGGGAATGCTCTTAGTTCTGTGTTAGATTTTAAGTTGCAGGATGGGAATAAAGAAAAGTTTTCTCTGCGGGGTACGCTCGGAGCCTCTGATGTAGGCGTATCGGCCAATGGCCCGTTAGGAGAGAAAACGACCTATCAGGTGTCTGTGCGCCGTTCATATCTGCAATTCCTGTTCGATATGATCGGTTTACCTTTTCTTCCGACTTTCACGGATGCTCAATTCAAGATCAAACATGCTTTCGACAAGAAGAATGAACTGACATTTATAGGACTAGGTGCGATCGACGATATGAAACTAAATACCGGAATGAAGGATATGAGCGAAAAGAACCAGTATATCCTTGCCTACCTGCCGGTTGTAAAACAGAAGACATATACGTTGGGTGCCGTCTACAAGCATTATACGAGGCGTAATATCTACTCTCTGATCGTCAGCCGTAGCCAGATGAACAATAAAAACATAAAATATCGCGATAACGATGAAAGCTCACCGGCCAACCTCACCCTGAATTACCGGTCGGATGAAATTGAAAATAAATTCCGCACTGAAAATATCTTCCGCCTGCCTTATATACAACTGCATGTAGGGGGGAATATCGATTATTCGGAATATACGAACAATACATTCCAGAAACAATTCACCACCATTCCGAAAGAAATCAATTATCAGACGGATCTGGGACTCTGGAAATGGGGATTATACGCTACGGCTATCTATGAAAGCGTGAACGAACGTTTTACCGCTTCACTGGGGCTCCGGACGGATGCCAATGATTATTCATCGAAAATGAATAATATATTCGACCAGCTATCCCCACGTCTATCGCTATCGTACCGGTTGGCAGGAGACATGTATCTGAATGCCAACCTGGGACGTTACTACGAATTGCCTCCTTACACCGTGATGGGATTCAAAGACAATAACGGGGAGTATATAAATAAAGCCAACGAACTGCAATACATCCGTAGCGACCAGGCCGGATTAGGACTGGAATACCGCCCTTCATCCTACCTTAAATTTACGGCTGAAGGATTTTATAAACACTATAACTATTACCCGATGTCGGTTATCGACAGTATCCCCCTGGCTTCCAAAGGGACAGACTACGGTGTACTGGGGAACGAGGCTGTCACCTCCACCGCCACCGGACGTGCCTACGGCGTGGAACTGATGGGGCGTTGGTATAATTATAAGGGCCTTACATTCATCGCTTCTTATACTTATGTCCGCAGTGAATACAAAGACGGAAGAAATACTGGTAAATATATACCCTCCGCATGGGACAACAAGCATCTTCTCACTTTCAGCGGTACTTATTCACTCCCTAAAAACTGGGATGTGGGAGCAAAACTGAGGGTAGTAGGCGGTGCACCTTATACTCCCTACGATGTCGAAAAAAGTAGTTATGTAAATGCATGGGATGCCAGTGGCAGCCTCTACTACGATTACAGCCGCTTCAACAGTGAGCGTCTGAAACCGTTCACCCAACTGGACCTGCGTATCGACAAAACATTTTATCTGAAAAATATAATGTTGGGGTTCTATATCGACATACAGAATGTGCTTAATTCCAAGTACAAAGAACAGGATGTCTATATTAAAACAGGGAAAATACTCAATCCGGAAGCTCCACTGGATAAGCAACAGTATGAATTAAAACCAATAGAACGCATGACCGGAACATTATTGCCCAGCATAGGAATCATGATCGAAATATAATACCCTTGATTATCTTCTGTTTTTATTAACCATAGTTCTGCAATAGATAGCAAATTATTCCTATTTTTGTAGCCGGGAAAACAGATAATAATTTGCCTGAGGAAAAGTCAATGCATAAAGCAGTTCTAATAAATATTATACACCACATACAAACTCTATTCATACTTGTATGCCTGATGTGGTCTGTCCCGACGCTAGCAGAAGAAGTCCATCCGATTCTCATTATCAGTTCTTATAACCCGGATACCCGGAACACCACACAGAACATTTCCGAATTCATGGAAGAATATAAACGGCTGGGAGGTACCGCCCCCGTTATTATAGAGAACATGAACTGTAAAAGTTTGCCGGAAGCTCCCCTATGGAAAGGGAAAATGAAGGCCCTGCTCAATAAGTACAAAAATGAGAATACCCCACAGATCACCATCATTCTCGGACAGGAGGCCTGGTCTTCCTATTTATCGCAAGAGAAGCCTGTTTTAAAAGGTATTCCTATCTTATGTGGAATGGTGAGTAGCAATGCGGTCATATTGCCGGATTCAAGTGTGACACTCTCCGATTGGGACCCTGAAAGCATCGATATACAAGACCAAATCAGTAAGGAACATTTCTTGTCGGGATTCCTTTATACGTATGATGTTAACAGGAATATCCAACTGATCAGAAATCTTTACCCCTCCACCGAACACATAGCATTGGTAACAGACAACAGTTATGGCGGTATTGCCCTGCAAGCCCTGGTGAAAAAAGATTTAAAATCATTCCCTGACCTGGATCTTATTTTATTGGATGGCCGGAAAAATAATATATATACCATTATTGAGCAAATCAAGCAGCTTCCCAGGGAAACAGCTATCATGCTCGGAACCTGGCGCGTCGACGTGAACGATGGTTATTATGTAGGCAATGCTACATACACCATGATGTCGAGTAACCCGAATTTACCGGCATTCACCCTGACCTCCACCGGATTAAGTCACTGGGCGATCGGTGGGTATATTCCTCAATACAGGCCTATCGGAAAAGACCTGGCTAAACAGGCTATCGATATCCTGACCGGTAAAGTGCAACAAAAAGATTTGCGTGCGATAAATATCCCCAATGCCTATACTTTCGATGCACGAAAACTGAAAGAGTTCAATATCGACAAGAACATACTCCCGGAAGATTCTATCCTGATCAATACGGAAGGAAACTTGTTTGTAAAATACAGGTTTGAAATCTTATTGATCATCGCCTGCATATTGCTAGTTTTCCTTTTGATGATCCTTCTTTTCCTGTTCAGAACCAACAGACTGAAAGACAAGCTAATGGACCTTCAAAAAGACAACGAGATCATTATGAACAACATTCAGGCCTCCATCCGTTTCATCAAGCCCGACTATTCCGTGAAATGGGAAAATGAGATCAAAATGTTATGTGTCCCCAAATACGGTCCGAAAAATTGCTGTATTGTAAAAGACGGCCAAAAGCCTTATTGTGAGAATTGCGTATTGATCTCAGCAATGGAAAATAAAACGCCTTTCGACATAGTAAAAGAATGCGAACCGGGCAAATATATACATACCCTTGCCAATCCGATCATCGATTCGAATAACAGCTTATTGGGAGTTATTTTCAAGAAAGAGGATGTCACCAAACAGAAGTTGGCGGAAAACGAATTACGTTTGGCTAAAGAAAAAGCGGAGGAATCCGATCATCTGAAATCTGCCTTCCTAGCCAATATGAGTCACGAGATCCGTACACCGCTCAACGCTATCGTCGGTTTCTCCGGACTACTGGCTATGACTGAAGAGAGTGAGGAACGTGAGGAATACATCAACATTATCAATAACAACAATGAACTGTTGCTGCAATTGATCAACGATATCCTCGACCTCTCAAAGATAGAAGCCAACACGCTCGAGTTTGTTTATTCTGATATCGATATCAATCAGCTGTTATGCGATATCGAACAAACATCACGTCTGAAAGCTGCCGACGGTGTACAGGTTTCATTCGTCGAGAAACTGCCTCATTGCATTATCCGAACAGACAAAAACCGCTTGTCGCAAGTAATAACCAACTTTATTAATAATGCTATCAAATTTACCAAGGAAGGTAGCATACGCTTCGGGTACAAGCACAAAGAAAATCAGCTGATTTTCTTTGTCTCAGACACTGGTTGCGGTATAGACAAAAAAATAAAAGACAGCGTATTCCAACGCTTTGTCAAACTGGATAGCTTCGCACAGGGTACAGGACTCGGTCTGTCTATCAGCCAGATGATCGTGCAGAAGCTGGGTGGTGAGATCGGTGTGGAGTCTGAGATTGGACAAGGGTCTACTTTCTGGTTTACATTACCCGACACGGTTATAGAAGAATCACACACAGCTCCCGTTAGCTCCAACAAGGTAGAAATAAATACAGAGAACCAGACAGATAAGAAAGCCTCCACTTTATTGATCGCAGAAGATAACGAAAGTAATTATACCCTGATCAAAGCTATTCTGAAAGACTATAACCTGCTACATGCATGGAATGGTCAGGAAGCCGTAGATTTATACCGTAAATATCATCCGGACATGATTCTCATGGATCTTAAGATGCCTATTATGGACGGATATCAGGCTACCCAGGAAATACGTAAAGACAATACGATTATCCCGATCATTGCCGTTACCGCTTTTGCTTTTGCCGAAGATGAACAACGGGTCAGCCATAGCGGATTCAATGGTTACGTAGCAAAACCGATCAAACCGAATGATCTGAAAAAGAAAATTACAGATCTTTTGTAACAGGCTTATAAAGCACGCGTTCCGGGAAACAGCATCGTAAAAACGGTTCCCTTCTCCATTTCGGAAATAACAGTAATATTACCTCCATGACGATTCATAATCTGTCGACACACGCTGAGCCCGATCCCCGACCCTCCGGGCTTGGTGGTAAAGAACGGGACAAAAACTTTGTCAAGTGCCTCCGGTACGATTCCGCTCCCATTATCCGATATGGTTATAACAGGTATCCCGTCCTGCCTGAAAGCCTCTACACGAACTTCCGGAGAGAGACTTTCGCTACAAGCTTCCACTGCATTCTTCAAGAGATTTATAAGTACCTGTTCGATCATACCGCGATCGGCATACAACCTCAACTCGGAAGGCTTGATAGAATAAACGAAACGGACATCATTAGCCGGCACCAGTTTCTGTATATCGTCAAACAAAGCCGATACCGGAAACAACTGCATGGTAGGTGCCGGAATACGGGTTAATTTCCGGTAGTTCTCCACAAAGTCCAGCAGGCCCTTACTCCTACGGTGGATCGTCTGTATAGCCTGGAGCATAATCCCATAATCGCGTTCATTCATCCCATTCGATTCGGCACGCTCCGTTACCGTCTCCGACAAAGAAATGATAGGCGCAATTGAATTCATGATTTCGTGAGTTAACACACGGATCAGTTTCTGCCAGGCTTCTGTCTCCGCTTCAGCCACGACAGAATTGTATAGCCTTGAGCGGAAAGCGTTCAAGGCCTCATTCATAGAACGGGTGAGCTGCGCCTCCGCCCCACCCGATGAGGGAACAGGGAAAGAGAGGTTCAGATCGCCATAATGTATATTAGCAATCAGGTGTTCCATTCTACGGATTGTTTTCTTCTGATCCCAATATAAAGAACAAGCCAACAAGATCAGAATCACTCCTACCATGACTGTCGTAAAATAAAGACCTTTCAGTAATAGGAATGCAATTGCCAGCGACAAAAGCACAATCAATATGATCTTTATCAAGACGATATAACGTTTCATAAGCCCAGCTTATCAAGTTTCCGGTACAGGGCAAAACGGGTAATACCCAATAATTCAGCGGCACGGGTCACGTTTCCGTCGGCACGGCGCAAGGCACGTTCGATCGCTTCCTTCTCCAGAATACTCAGATTTAGTTCTTCAGTGTCGGCTTTCTTCTTTAAAGCAGAGGGCTGGAGCATAAAGTTTTCCGGTTTCAGCATTTGCCCGTCGGACAAGATAACAGCACGTTCAATAGCATGCTGTAATTCACGGACATTACCGGGCCATTCATAATTTTGCAGCTTGGTACGTGCATCACGACTCAGACCTTTGATCTCTTTCTTATACTTACGGGCGTAGCGGGAAAGGAAATAATCGGCCAGCAACTGGATATCATTCCCCCGTTCGCGAAGGGGCGGTATATGCAATTCGATCGTATTGATACGATAAAGCAAGTCCTGACGGAAAGTCCCCTCCTCCACCATATTCCGTATATTCATATTGGTTGCACATATCAGGCGAACATCGATGGATACAGGCCGGGTAGCTCCCAGACGGGTGATCTGTTGCTTCTCTATCGCAGTAAGCAATTTAGCTTGCATGGGCATACTCAGGTTTCCTATCTCATCCAGGAAAAGAGTACCACCCGTGGCCACTTCCATACGTCCCGGTTTATCCCGACGGGCATCCGTGAAAGCACCTTTTTCATAACCGAAAAGTTCGCTTTCAAAAAGTTGTTCGGGTATACTCCCCAGATCGATCCCGACAAAAACTTGTCCGGCACGTGGCGAATGATGGTAAAGGGCACGGGCCACCAGATCCTTGCCCGTTCCGTTCTCACCCAAGATCAGGATATTGGCATCCGTATAGCGTAACTTTTCAACAGTAGAGAAAATATCCTGCATAGCATTACTTTCGCCTATAATTTCAAAGCCGGCCTCTTCCGTTGTTTCAAGTGCTGCAACCTGACGTTTCAAGGATCGTACTTCGGTCCGGCTTTCACGAAGTTTCAGGGCAGCCGATAAAGTTGCCAGCAATTTCTCTTTCTCCCAAGGTTTGGGTATAAAGTCGGTAGCTCCTGCCTTGATGGCACGCACGGCTTTTTCGGTATCGGCATACGCAGTTATGAAAAGAACGACAGCATCGGGGTCGACCTTTTTTATTTTTTCAAGCCAGAAAAAGCCTTCCTGCCCGCTGATAGCATCACGACGGAAATTCATATCGAGAAAAATCACATCCGGTGCATAACTCTCCATAAAATGTTCAATCCGTTCGGGTTGTGTGGTGACACGTATCTGCTCCACATAAGGTTCCAGCAATAAATTCAAGGCAAAGAGGACATCCTCATTGTCGTCGATGATAAGTATTTTCCCCTGTTTCATAATCTATATTCCTTTCATCAGTTTTTAGTCTCCTGACAGACCTGGTAACGGGGGTAAAGATAAGGATTAAAACAATAGGAAGCATGTGCGGATACGAACGTTTTTCGTGCGATATTGCACGCGACATCTAAGACAATCAATTATAATAAAATCAGTTGAAAAACACACACAGATCAAATAAATCTTTATATTTGTACAAGCAACAATTAATCATTTAAACTCTCATTATGAAAAGAATCCATCTTATTATTCCTTGCTTATTGGCACTACTCGTAACGTTTAGTTGCCAACAACCGGCACAAACCGGCGGTGCATGTTCCGGAAAAGACATGCCTACAGAAGAAACAGTAATGGCTGTTCTGATCGACACTCCTCAGATTACGACACCGCCGGCCCGGTTAAAACTCGATCCCTTTTACAAAAAGTACATGAATGTGAACGGTATCCATGTAGTCAGTTCCTGGCGCGTACCCGACTCTTGTTTCTATGCGGCCTACGTAAGTATCAAAGCATTAACCGATGTTCTACCCCAAAAAGTACTTGAATCGATGACCAGCCGGGATACCCGGATCGGGATCATGGCGCGTTACGAAGGGACTACGGATATTCCCGAACATGCATTCCTGGTAAGTGATACGACCCTGAACTGGGATGTGCGGGCCAGAGGGTTAGGTGGTACGCTTCACATGCCTTTCTCCACCTGCGCGGAAGAAAATATCCTGGCTTACCAGATCGACAAATATCATGCAGAAGACATTCTGATCCATGAATTTGCCCATACAATACATAATGTAGGCATTCGTCCTGTCTATCCGGAGTTCAACGATGAACTGCAGGCCTCTCTCGATGCTGCCCTTGCCAAAGGACGTTGGAAAAATGTATATGCCTCGACAAATATTGAGGAATACTGGGCGGAAGGTGTTCAGAACTGGTTTAATGTAAATGCTGAAGTCGATAACGACGGAGGAGACGGTAAACACAACAAGATCAATACCCGTGAAGAACTACAACGGTACGATCCGGGATTATATAATATCCTGGCCCGTTTCTTCCCCGAAGTAAAAGAACAGGTAAGCCGTCATAAAAAAGTGAATCTATACAACTGGCAGGAAAACGACTGATCGTATCAGCTGTGCGTCTACGCACATTCTTTGTGCGCTGACGCACTGACCATTAAAACACACCTGTACCTTATACGCTAATTATCAATATTTTAAAAATGTGGCATGTTATTTGCTTTTAATAAGACATGACACATACAAGAACATACATATTATCCGCTATCCTTGCCATACTGACCGTTATCCCGGCTCATTCACAGGATACGTTACGCCTGACATTGTCCGAAACCATCCGCATAGCGCAGGAACAATCTCCCCAGGCTATCGCTGCCCGCCATTCATTCAGGGCTGCTTACTGGAACTGGCGATCTTTCCGTGCCAATATGTTACCGAGTCTGACCTTCAACTCCACCCCTTCTCTGAACCGGTCGATCAGTTCGGTTACTTTACCTGACGGGGGAGAAAGTTTCGTACACCGGAATCAACTGATGGTGGATGCTGGATTTACTATCAACCAGAATGTTTCGCTGACAGGAGGTAGCCTCTTCGTCAAGACTGCACTACAACGGCTGGATCTATTCTCTGAAAAAACAAGTTCTTATAACAGCAGTCCGGTCGTAGTGGGATACGAACAGGACCTGTTCGGGTATAATCAATTTAAATGGGACCGCAAAATAGAACCATTGCGTTACACCGAATCCCGCAAGAACCTGATAGAGACGTTAGAACTTGTAGCAGCACAGGCCACGACACAGTTCTTTCAGCTCGCCACTGCACAGACCAACTGGGAAATAGCCCAATATAATTATGCAAATGCCGACACCTTATATCAATATGCACAGGGAAGATACAATATCGGTACTATCACAGAGAATGAAATGCTGCAACTGGAATTGAATCTCCTGACAGAACAAACCAATATGATGAATGCCCGTATCGAAGTTGACGATTGTATCCAGTCGTTACGCAGCTACCTCGGAATCAAAGACGCTTCGGAGCTGGTTTCCATAACAAACGGGGAAATTCCTCATTTCACTGTCGATGTAAAACAGGCCCTGTCACTCGCTTACGAAAATAATCCCGAACCGGAATATCTGCAACGTCGCCAACTTGAAAGTGAAAGTGCCGTAGCACAAGCGAAAGCATCCCGGGGGTTCAAAGCCGACCTGTACATGCAATTCGGACTAACCCAGACAAACGAACATCTGAAAGAAGCCTACCGCAGCCCGATGGATCAACAGTTGATAAGCCTCGGTATCCGGATTCCCATCCTCGACTGGGGCGTCGGCAAGGGAAAAGTAAAAGTGGCCCTCAGCAACCGCGACAAAATATATACGGAGGTAGAGCAATCGCGCAACGACTTTGAACTGAATGTAATCAAGATGGTCAAACAATTCAACCTGCAGGCCGACAAGGTAACGATTGCACAAAAAACAGATCAGACAGCCAGGCGCAGGAACGATGTGGCACAAAAGTTATATCTCCTGGGTAAATCGACCATCCTCGACCTCAACGCTTCCATCAGTGAGAAAGACCGGGCACGACGGGATTACATTACTGCTTTATATAATTACTGGAGCCTGTATTATGGCCTGCGCAGCATGACCGGTTATGATTTTGAACAAGACCGGGAACTGACATTCAATTACGAACAATTAATGAAATAAGATAATGGACAAACCTATTGAAAAGAAACCCGTATATTACCGTTACCGCTGGCAGATTGCCGGAAGTATAGCTTTTGTTATCCTGCTGGTCTATGTATCGATCGTCGCTTCCGGCGGAC
This sequence comes from Parabacteroides timonensis, assembly GCF_900128505.1. Classification (NCBI taxonomy): domain Bacteria; kingdom Pseudomonadati; phylum Bacteroidota; class Bacteroidia; order Bacteroidales; family Tannerellaceae; genus Parabacteroides; species Parabacteroides timonensis. The sequence continues at coordinate 377,603 of NZ_LT669940.1, read as the reverse complement.
GCAAATTACGTACCGAGGCTGAAAACCTTATCATAGGTGAAGCGACAGCCGATAAATTCCTGGAATATGTAGATGTGGAAGGAGTGGTTCAACCGATCCTGACCATTAAGATCAATGCCCGGGAGGCCGGGAGTGTAGAACGTATCGTCGCAGAGGAAGGTACCATGCTGAAACTCGGCGATACTATCCTGACTCTGACAAATCCGGACCTGGTACGTACCATCGACGACCAACGCGACGAATGGGAAAAGCAATTGATTTCTTATCAGGAAAAAGAGATCGAAATGGAACAAAAAAGCCTCGACCTTCAAAAACAGACTTTACAAACCACGTACGAACTCAATCGCCTGAAAAAGAGCTTTGCCCTTGACGAAGAGGAATTCCGTATGGGGGTAAAAAGTAAAGCGCAACTGGACGTACAACGCGACGAGTTTGCCTACAAGACCCAGAGTACGGCCCTCCAACTGGAAGGTTTGCGCCATGACAGTGCCGCCACGATCCTTCGCCGAGAACTGATGAAAAACGATCTCGAACGCGAACGGAAAAAGTACGCCCGTGCACAAGAGCGTATGGACAACTTAATTGTCCGTGCCCCTTTGGCCGGCCAGCTTAGTTTTGTAAAAGTCACACCCGGCCAACAGGTACAGAGTACCGAAGCGATAGCCGAAATAAAAGTACTGGATCAGTTCAAAGTGCATACGGCATTAAGCGAATACTATATCGACCGCATCACGACCGGCCTGCCCGCCACCATCAGCTGGCAAGGAAAAAAATATCCGCTGCGTATCACCAAAGTCGTTCCGGAAGTAAAAGACCGTAACTTCGATGTCGATCTGGTCTTCACCGAAGCCTCCCCCGAGAATGTCCGTATAGGAAAAAGCTTCCGCGTACAGATCGAACTCGGACAACCGGAAGAAGCACTGGTCATCCCACGTGGCGATTTCTTCCAGACCACCGGAGGACAATGGATTTATAAACTGAACGAAGCCGGTACGAAAGCCCGGAAAGTAAATATCGGTATCGGTCGTCAAAACCCGCAACAGTATGAAATAACCAGCGGATTACAACCGGGTGATAAGGTTATTGTCACCGGATACAGTACTTTTGGAGACGCGGAAGAACTGATATTAAAATAAGAAATATAGATACCATGAAAATATTATTGCTTGCGATACGCTCACTTAGCCGTTTCCGGCTTTATACGATTATCAACATATTGGGACTGGCGATGAGTCTGGCGTGTGTCATGATTATATCCCGTTACGTATTTCGGGAACTGACAGTCGATCATTTCAATCAGAATCTGGATCGTATTTGCCTGGGTACACAGCATTTTGACAGTGAGATCAAACCCCGGTTCTCTTATAGCTTCAATAGTCGAACCGGAGCAGGCGATCCTGTCCTTGAAAACAATCCGTCCATTGAGAAAATAACCGCCTTTTCCACTTTACCGGAGGATATTATAGAATCCGACAACAAAAAACATACTGCTCGCATTATTGTTACCGACACCGTATTTCTTCAGATAATGGAATACGATGTGATGGTAGGAAACAAACAAAACCTATTAAAAGGCCCGCAGGATGCTGTCATAACTCAGAGATATGCCCGAAAATTATTCGGTTCCGAAGAAAACGCTATTGGTAAAAAAATACTCTGCTCCGGCGGCCAGATGGTAACCGTAACTGCGGTTCTCAAAGAGCCTGTAGAAAAAAGTTCCATACAGTTTGACATGTTGGTCTCCTACCAGTTACAAAAAAACTGGGGATATATGTTTAGCGCATGCTTACTGTTAAATCCAGGCACAGATATACAAAAACTCAATAAAGAACTGGCAACCAATGACCGGGAAGGAGTAAACCTCTACCAGCTATTACCTTTAAAAGACAATTATTTCGATGATAGCGTCAATCGGTTCACCGACTCCTTTCAACAGGGAAACTTTGGCAATATAATGATACTATCCGGTGTTGCCTTTCTGATCCTGTTGGTTGGTATTTTTAACTTTATCAATATTTACACGGTATTGATGCTCAAACGGGCACGGGAGTTGGGCATGAAAAAGGTTTTTGGAGCAAAAGCAACACAAATGTTGGTACAACTGATTAGCGAAAATCTGGCCATGATAGGAGGAGCCTTATTCATTGCCTGGCTACTGATCGAAATAAGCGGAGAAGCAATAAGTAACTTACTGGGAATTACACAAGTGAATAATATTAAATTCGACCTGTTGTTGTCTCTTGCCATATTAATCGTACTACCGGTCATTACATCGGTATATCCATTCATAAAATATAACTATTCTACTCCTATATCATCATTACGATCAGTAAATATTAGTGGAAATTCTGTTGTATCAAGAACTATTTTCATGGTCTTCCAATATACTATAACCTGTTGTCTGATCATTGTTTCGTTATTCTTCATGAAACAACTCAACTTCATGCTGCATGCAGATCTGGGATACCGTACAAAAGATATTATCAAAGCACAATTTCTTAAATTCCCCCCTACCGCCCATACATTACCCCAGGAAGAAATAATGAAGCTTTTTGAAGACCTGGGTAAAAAGAATGAGGAGATCAAACAGAAATTAAACAGTTCCCCTTTGTTCTCCGCCTGGACGTTTGGTGAAAGTCCGAATGAAATACAGGATTACGGTAGCCGGATAAAAACACCCGACGGCGAATTTAAGGAAGTTAAGTCTACCAGTATGAGTAGTACCGATTTAAAAATATTCGAACTACAATTGAAGGAAGGACGATTCTGGAACGATTCGACAGATACGGAACTTGATTATAAATTCATCATCAATGAAACTGCGCAAAAACTCTTCGGTATTACCAATCTGGAAACAGCATTACTGCAGCCCGAAAGACGTCTATGGTGGAATGGAGACGAGGAATTAATGTCTCAAAACCCGGCCTATCAAATCATTGGTATTGTGAAAGATTTTAAATATACCCATTTGGCAAAGCCGGCTGTGCCTCTTGTTATATCCATCGCGCAATCAAGACCTTACAACTGTAAACTAACAGCAGTGGTTCAGCCAGGCAAAAGACAGGAAGCAATCGCCTTTCTTAGAAAATTACACGACGAAACCATCGGGGGAGATTTTGAATACTCATTTGTAGAAGACGATGTAAATGCCATGTATAAAGAGGATAAAAAAGCGGCTTATATCTATTCCATATTCACGGTCATAGCTATCCTGATTTCCTCTTTGGGACTATTCAGCCTGTCGTTATTCGACGTACAGCAACGATACCGTGAAATAGCCATCCGCAAAGTAAACGGTGCAACAACCGATGTTGTTATGAAAATGATGTTGCGTAAATATTTTAAACTGTTGGGATTGGCATTCATAATATCTGTTCCGATCTCGCTACTGGCAATTTTCAGATACCTGGAAAACTTTGCAAACAAAGCTTCCGTATCCTGGTGGATATTTGCTGTAGCCCTGATCGTTACAGCCGGAATCTCTCTGGCAACACTGATCTGGCAAATACGGAAAGCAGCACAAACAAATCCGGCAACAGCCATGAAAGCAGAATAATAACACTATAACAAGCTCTATGCATGAAAATACTTTTATTTGCCATACGCTCATTGATGCGTTTCCGGTTATATACTGTGATTAATATACTCGGGTTAGCTTTAAGCCTGGCCTGCGTGATCATTATCAGCCGGTACGTATACAGCGAAGCGACAACCGATCATTTCAACAAAAATCATGACCGGTTGTATCTGAGTATGCGCCATTGGGAAAACGGAGACCGGGCTCCACTCCTGTGTACAACAGATAATGTCCTTCTGAAGAAAGAGTATACCAATCCGCTGGATATACCGGAAATAGAAAAAAGAACTTCCTTCGTCTCCCTCAACAACGTAGAGATCAAAGCAGAAGAGAAAAAATTCAATGCACATGTATTGGCTACGGATACAATCTTTCTGCAATTATTGGATTTCCCGGTACTGGAAGGAAACCGTGACCGCTTGCTGGTTGATCCTAAAGATGCTGTCATTACCAGCCGGTTCGCACAGAAACTGTTCGGCAAAGAAAATCCAATCGGTAAGAACATTGAATATAATGGAAATATACTGACAATCAAAGGTATCACCGGAAATACAGAAACACAAAGTTCATTACACTTCGACCTGTTGATATCGAAAGAACTGCAATGGCGCTGGCCACCGGTCAATTATTACAGTATCGCATTAGCTTCCCCGAATGTCGACATCACCCGGATCAATGACAAACTAAAAGCCAGCTACGATGCAGCCGGTAAACAAAATGTTCTTTTCCAGGTTATTCCGCTCGACAAGCTATATATGGACAAAACCGTTGACAAGGGCCAGGATACCTTCCGGCAAGGAAATGCCGATAGTCTGAAAGTTCTTTCTTTTGTTGCCATCCTTCTCTTATTGATTGGCCTGTTCAACTTTGTCCATATCAGTTCAGTCGTTATCATTAAGCGTAACCGGGAGTTAGGAATGAAAAAAGTATTCGGGGCCAGGCCGGCCCAGCTGTTCATCCAGTTGTATGTAGAAAATCTGGCATTAACAGCCATCGCCCTGTTTCTCGGCTGGATGATTATCGAGATTACCGATCCGCTACAAATAAGCCTGCTCGGTATCTCCACCATCGTCGGTTCGTCTTTCAATACGCTATTATCCATCGGCATTCTCTTAGGATTGCCATTAATTATTACACTATATCCCTTTTTCAACTACAATTTCCGGATGACGATCCATTCGCTTCAGGGGGTTGTCCCGGAGAAAAATAAAATGGGTACCCGTTCCATCTTTTTAGTTATCCAGTATGGTATCACCTGCTGTCTGATTATTTCTTCGCTGTTTTTTATGAAACAACTACACTTCATGCTGAATGCCGACCTGGGATATCGTACCAGGGATATTATAAAAGTATGGTTCATACGTCCTTCTTCCCAAATGAGCTACGGACCGGAAGATCAACAACGATCCGATGAGATCTCATTCAATGTGCAGGAAGCGATCAAAGCGTCTCCCCTGTTTCAATCGTACAGTTACGGGCTGAGTCCATACGAAATACCGAACGATCAATTCAATAAACAGAAAATGCGTATCCCCGGGGGAGAATGGCAGGAAGTACTTCATGTGAAAATTTATAATAGTTTCTTCGACGTATATGAAATTCCGGTATCAAAAGAAATACTACCGAAAAATGAGAATGAGATACTGATGAATGAAACAGCTAAAAAATTGTTCAGTAAAGGCGGACAAGTACCTAGCGAGTTGGAAATGGAGTCATACAACGGCCTCAAATCCTACCTGGTCAAAGGCTTCACTCCTGAATTCCAGGTGGTGCATCTCTCACAACAGAACCAGCCGATCATAATGACTTCAAAAGACGTAAAAGACGAGCTTTTCTGGCCTGGCAAACTAATGGCTTCTATTGTCCCAGGGCAACGCCGGGAAGCAATCAGGTTTCTGAAAGAACTTCATGCCAGAACTGTCGGGGGAGAATTCGAATATACATTTGTAGAAGACGAGATCAGTGCCATGTATGAAAAAGACCGGTTAGTTACCCGTATCTACTCCGTCTTTGCAGTGATCTCCATCCTGATCTCTTCAATGGGGTTATTCAGCTTATCATTATTCGACATTCAGCAACGGTACAAAGAAATAGCAATCCGCAAAATAAACGGAGCTACGACGGGAATTATCATAAAATTGCTATTAAGAAAATATTACAGGCTTCTGGGGCTTTCATTTATAATAGCCACCCCGGTTTCCTGGCTGGTTATCACCAGGTATATGGAACACTTCGCAAATAAAGCTCCGTTATCATGGTGGCTCTTTGCCGTAGCATTTCTGTTTACCGGCGGCATATCCCTATTCACTCTGATCTGGCAGATACGTAAAGCTGCCGGAACCAATCCGGCAATAGCCGTCAAAACGGAATAAAAACGATTGACCCTGTAAAACAGTGCGATAATGAACGTATTACGTGCGAATACACACGATGAACAAGTATAATAAATACACATAACAACAATGTTTTCAAGCACTTATCCCTTTGGCATGTATTTTGCTTTTTATTTAGTAAACTTGCAATAAATATTCGCACAACAATGAATATGCTACAACACTATTTTAAACTGGCGGTTCGTAACCTGCTTAAATATAAATCGCAATCCATCATCAGTATTGTTGGCCTGGCGGTAGGGTTTACCTGTTTTGCACTGGCTACTTTATGGATACGCTACGAACAGACTTACGATACTTTTCATGACGGTGCCGACCGTATCTATATGATACGAATAACATCTGATATGTATAACGACGGCCTATCCCAGATTACCCCTTATCCACTGGCGGCTTTTATGAAAGAAACATTCCCGGAAGTAGAAGCTGCCTGCAATATGCAGGCCTGGAACTGCCAGTTTAAATATAAAGGAGCTAAATATAGCTCGTATCAAATAGGAGTCGATTCGGCTACAATGGCAATGTTCCGCTTTGATGTGATCAACGGGAACCGCAACTTCATGCTTCACGATAATCAAGAGATAGCCATTACCGACCAGCTGGCTCGCAAACTGTTCGGGACGGAAGATCCGATCGGTAAAGAGATCGACATCTACGGTAACAAGAAGATCTGTGCCATCATAAAGCCCTGGGACATACATAGTAATATGCCTTTTGAAATCCTCATTTCGAACGGGCACGATGAAGAGTGGAATGTATCCTCCTGGCAGACTTTCATTAAGTTGCAGAAAGGCGTCGATATAAAGTCTTTCGAAAAGAAACTGGAAGAGTTTAAAGCAGATAAGGATCCTTCTTTTTCAATCAGTAAGACAGAACTTACGCCGATCACGGCAATGCGTTACGATCGCCCCAACCGGGAAGTTACAGTGAAATATGAACATATCCTATTATTCGCTTCGGCCGGTGGCTTAGTTATCCTCTGTGCCTTATTTAACTATCTGACGCTCTTCGTTACCCGGATACGTATGCGCAACCGGGAAATTGCCCTCCGTAAAGTATGCGGCTCATCGGATAGCAACCAACTCGTCTTGTTTGCCGTCGAATATATTCTAACGCTGGTATTAGCTCTGTTTACAGGTCTGATACTGATCGAGCTTGCATTGCCTACATTTAAAGAACTTTCTGAGATAAAACTTGAAAACACTGCGATTTATCTTTCGGCGGTGAAGTATTCCGGGATCATTGTTATTCTATCCTTCCTATTGTCTTTATATCCGATCTATTATTTTAGGCGTCAGACTTTAAACGGTATACTGAAAGGTTCTGCCGGAGGTAGAAACAAAAACGTATTCCAGAAGATCAGTATGGTTGCGCAGTTCATAATCAGTATTTGTTTCATCTTTTGTTCTGTCATACTGATGAAACAGATCTATCACCTGAACCAGGCGGACTACGGACTCGAACGGACTAACCGGGCAAATGTCAATGTCTATCCACCCACTGGCGGACTGAAAGAGGAGATAGGTAAGATACCGTTTGTTACGGAGGTGTTCCCGGATAAACTGTCTGCTATCTTTCCCCGCTATGCCCGCTCTTTCCGAGGCGTAGATGAATGGGAGGGACGGCAAGATTCCACCTCTGTCGTAAATTTCGAGTTGATCGATTGTAATCAGGAATACTTCCGGTTCTACGAAATGAAATTGGTCGAAGGCACCATGCCCTCCAATGCTGCCGGCAATCAGATTCTGGTAAACCAGACTGGAATAAAGGCATTGAATATGAATCATCCTGTCGGGAAAACAATTTTGAAAGGAGAATCGCAATACGTTATTACCGGGGTAGTCAAAGATTTCTATATTGCCCCTCCTACCGTCCCTACCAAACCGATCATGTTGGTATTCCCCAAAGAATTCAATTCCGGCAACGGTGAAGGTGCTCTTTTCAAATACCAGGAAGGCACCTGGCCTCAATGCAAACAACGGATAGAACAGCTGGTGAAGAAGCTGAATCCGGACAATCAATATTTCCATGTAGGGAATATGGAAGAGGAATATGCCAAATTCCTGAAATCAGAGAATGCTTTGTTATTGATGCTCGATTTTGTTACATTGGTATGTATCCTGATCTCCCTGTTCGGTGTCTTTTCACTTGTCACCCTCGACTGTGAACAACGCCGGAAAGAAATAGCCATCCGGAAGGTGAATGGTGCAACGACACGCCATATCATGCGTAATTTCCTCCTGAAATATATGTTGCTATTGTTCATCGCCTCCGCTGTCGCTTTCCCGGTCGGTTATCTCATTATGAAACCCTGGGTACAGAATTACGTGCTTCAAACAAGTATCGACTGGTGGATATATCCGGCCATATTACTCTCGCTGATACTTCTTATCACACTCTGCACAAGCTGGCGGATATGGAGGGCTTCCAACCAGAATCCGGCGGAAACAATTAAATCCGAATAAATTTAAAACAATACAGATATGAAACAATTAGTATGCTTTCTCACTTGTCTATCCGTATTTCTCTCCTGTTCTGATTCGAAGAACAAAGGAGCCGTAAAAACGTATAAGGTCGATACAGACATCACAAACACATTATCAGGTCAGGTAGTCTTTGCCGGACAAGATATACATACTTATTACGACATCAGCATTACGGACGATTACTATGCTTTTATGGACTATTACAGTGATACGCTCCTGCAGGTCAGAGACAAAAACGACTTCTCCCTTCACCAGATGGAGATGAAGGAGAAAGATACGTTCCTTATCTCCTACCCGTCTTTTACTAAATACGATTATGCCGACAAAAATAAAAAAAATGCAATCACGATCTGGGATAACGACTCACATCTATTGAAGCGGATCGACTTGAATCAGGCACAATCCTCCCCTTTCATATCCGGTGAAACAAATTCACTTTCGGAATATAATCCGGGAGGCGGATTCACAAATTGTTGTCTTACTGCAAACGACCTGTATGCCGTATCGTTCAGCCCGGGAAAACCGCAAGTATTTTATTCTTCCAATGGTACTTCCGGACAATATGCAGTACCCGCCTATCCGAAAATCACCGTCCCCATACCCGATAACGTACGCAGGGAAGCTTACGCCAGCGACCTGGTAGTCAATGAAGAAAAGGGAGTGATCGTAGCTGCTCTTCGCTTTATCGATTGCGTAAATTTCTACGATCTTAATTGCGAGATGACAGGTTCTGTTTCTTTTGCCGATTACTACACCATCCCGGTTCCCGACATCACCAATAAGCACCTGGACGCCGAACAGAGCAAAAAATGTTTTATCGATATTTGTAGCTCAAACCAATATGTATTCTGTCTGTTCGACGGTTCGACAGACTTCACCGGCAATTCGGTCATTTATGTATTCGACTGGAACGGAAAACATAAAGCCACCTTACAAGCCGATCGCAATTTACGTAAGATCGCCACGGAGAAATCAGGTAAATACTTATTAGCTTTGTCACCGAACGAACAAGGAGGACGCGACGTAGTAAAATATGATCTGAAAAGAAAAATCTGACAAACGAACATAATTCATGATACAACACTATCTTAAGGTATCCATCCGGGAACAATTTAAATATAAAACGCAAGCCATTATCAGTATCATTGGCCTGGCCATCGGTTTTACAGCCTTTGTCTTAGGCGGATACTGGTTGTGGTGGGAAACGCATTTCGACAACTTCCATCCCAACAGCGACCGCCTTTATTGCCTTACAACAACCGGATTGGTAAAAAAAGCGACTGGTGCCGATGCTGATCTCGACCAGTTGCATGTAAACGACCTGGCAGAGATAAAGAAGTTGTTACCCGAAATTGAAAAAGTCTGCACCTTTACCGATTGCTTTTATACGATAAAACGTAACCACAGTAGCCAGATGTTATACGGCCTGATATGCGACCATTCCTTCTTTGACTTCTTCCGGGCAGATTTCATTACCGGAACTTATAAAGGCACCTACCCGAACGGGGAATCCGTTATCCTCACCGAAAGTACAGCAAAAAAGTTTTTCGGGACGACAGATTGTATCGGTAGAACATTCGAACTGAATGGTCAAACCCACCCGATTGTCACCGGAGTCATAAAAAACTATCCGGACAATTCGGATTTAATATTCCAGTTCCTATTAATCAACAAAGTAAAGCCAATCCCCAACGTCAGACGGAATAAAACATATATCCGGCTGATGAAAGGAACAAATACGAATAGAGTAAAAGAGAAACTTGCAACCTATAAAAGTCATGCTGATGACCCGTGGGGTACAGAGCATATCGACCGGTGGAAAATCAATCTGCGGACACTCCCGGAAGTCCATTTATATTGCCATCCCGAACTGGAAAACAGAATACGAAATATCCATATTCTGGCATTAGCCGGCTTTATGGCCTTCCTGAGTGCATTGATGAATCTATTGGTCTTATTTATCGGACAACAACAACGCAAACAAACCAAAAACAGGACCTATCTGTGTATCGGAGCATCTCCTAAAGATATGTTGTTGAAAGGCTGGATCGAATTATTCCTCCCTATGTTCATGGCTTATCTACTGGCATTTTGCCTGATAGAAGCCATCTTCCCCTACTACGAAAGCTATACGGCCTGGAATCACTATGGAATTTACGAGGGGATATCGCGACGAATCGACAAAGCCGCGTTATTTTCAAATGTAATCATATCCTTAGTAGCCAGTACCGTCATATTCTGGTTACTCACTATTCTTCCTATACGGAATATATTGTGCAACCGGAATACTAACCCAGTGATCTTTAAACGAGGGTTAATTGTCAGTCAGATATTTATCGGTTCGTTATTTTTTATCACTTCACTTATCCTTTTCCAACAGTTACATTTCATATTGACAAAAGATAAGGGATTGAATTATGAAAATGTGATTCAGGTAGATATGGGATACGAAAACGCGTATGAGCAAGATCTGAGAGTATTGATGCCGGAACTTCAAAATCATCCGTATGTAACGGACGTTTGTTATACGGCAACCAATTCCGGGATATTCACAGAACAGGGAGATTGGTACGGTTCTATGAACACTCATTTATCGTTCGACCCTACTGAACCCGATCACAAAAGAAGGGATCATTTAATGATCGTCAGTAAAGAATTCTTCTCCTTCTTTGAAATGACTTTAAAGCAAGGAAGCTGGATTAGCGAAAGTAATCCGGATGATTATATCGTCAACGAAACCGGTTTTAAAGACTTGGGGTATGAAGATTTACTGGAACGTTCCATATACAATAGTAAAGGCATTTCGAATCAGAAAGTAGCCGGTATCATCAAGGATTATATTTATGCCCCTATGCAATACCCTGTGCAGAAAACCTTCTTCCGGCTATATACGGATCAGGATGTAAAAGAATATATGCCTGTGCAATATTTTTATGTCCGCTATCTTCCGGAACATAAGAAAGAAGTACTGGATCATATCGTTAATGTGAGCCAGAAACTAAATGTCCATGGAGTCAGCAAAGAAAGTCTGTGTATAAAACTAACCGATCTGGTCGACAAATTCAATCGCCCGGAAAAAGTGATCTTCAGCGTATTCAGTATCATTGCGATCCTCTGTATCCTGATTTCCACTTTCGGCATTTATTCACTGGTCACTCTTTCTGCACAACAACGAAAAAAAGAGATCGCCATCCGCAAAGTAAATGGAGCCACTTTCCTGCATATCCTGCAACTCTTCTTCCGGGAATATCTCATACTGGTTATCATCAGTAACCTGTTCGCCCTGCCATTGGGATTTATCCTGATGCAACGATGGCTGGAGACCTATGCCAATCATATCAGTCTGACGACAGGACCTTTCATAGCCGTATTATTCATTACCTGTATAATTGTATTGTTATCTATCTTCCGCCAGGTGAAAGAAGCGGCACAGGCAAATCCGGCTGAAGCGGTAAAAGCGGAATAAAGTTACAAGCAAAAAGAAGTTCCCCCCAGGAGAACCTGGAGGGAACTTTTTTGCCTGTCTTTGCCCTTCACAGGGGGCAGAACAGAAGAACTTTATTTTCACTATTATTAGTATTAATACCGACTGCTTGTTCGCCCTCGCGGGGTAATTATCATGGGGCGATTCACGAACCGCCCCTACGATACGCGGTCAATTTTAAATTATTTGATTATAAAAAATTGCTTATTTTACGATTGCTTTTACAGCGGCTTCGCCTTCTACGGCAACTACTACTACACCTGCAGGAGCAGAGATTGTTGCATTGTCGGAAGAGATCACTGTGTTAGCAATTGTCTGACCAAGAACGTTACTGATAGTAACTTTCTTACCTTCGGCACCCTTAACGATGACAGCACCTTCTTTTGCAATTACTGATACAGCAGATGCATCGATGCTTTCATTAGCAACAGGAGCAGATGATTCTGCAGCCAGGTTGAATTCTTCACCACGAGCAACACCTTCAGTAACAACTACCACACCATTGATAGTCTTCAGATAACCATTGTTGTTTTCACGACGGTCTTTCTGATCTTTTACTTTGATTGCAGAGTTGTAATCTACGTAACGAGTCTGGATCTTGAATGCTCCGTTTTCATCGTTAGAAGCAGCATTTACGTAACGGAATGCAAACTTGGCGATGTTAAAGTCACGGCTGTTCAGGTCGATAACAGATTTTACTTTCTTGAAGTTCTGCCCTTCGGTCAGGTAAAGATTATCACCTGTACGGTATCCCCAAACAAATCCTAACTTAACGTAAGTTTCATCAGCTTCCTTATCGTTAATAAATTTATTAGCATGAATTTCACCATACTTGTTAGTATAAACAGCAGAGTCGATCAAGTTAACCAGGAAGCGACCATAAGTAGTATCCGGATGAATAGTCGGGTGACCAGGAATTGTACAAGGTTCTTCAGGAACATATTTCGGATTAACCACCAGCAGATACTGATAACGATTGTTATGACCGCGGCTTACATAAGCTGTATCAACATACAAACCAGGAGTCATATCTGTCAACTGGGAGATATTACCTAAGTTCAGGAATTCAGCATTTTCATACATTACATCATGATCGTTCTCTTCACGGAAGATACGAATTACATCACCCTGAGCTTTTTTGCGATATTCAGGAGCTTCTACCTTCTGGATATCAAATAAATCGTTAGAGTTAATCTGTGTATAAGCACCTTCTACCTGAACAGCACCATTACCTTCGGTTGTTGCACCATACAATTTGTTATTCAAATTAACGAAGTAGTTAGCATTACCTGTTTCAGAGCCGGTTACACCCAGTAAATTAACTTTACCGTCAGCCTTTTCTTTAATAACGAAACGGAAGACACTATTTAACAAACCTTCGTTAGCAACTCTGTCTGTAGAATGTTTTACATAATTTTCAGAGTTAGGCCAGCAAACCATTGACAAGATGTCTTCTTTCTGAGGAGATTCATAAGTCATATATTCACCGTTCGCTGTATTCTGCAAAGCATAAGCAACCATGGCAACCGTATCGTTGCTTGCATAGTATTTACCGTTATTTGTAATACTGCGGATGATTAACTACATAAACAGAGTCGGTAGCATATTTGAAGTAACCGTCTTTATCCATCTGACGTGCACGATCCATGCGTACCAGCTTCCAGTTTGTTGCATCTTCTACGTCTTTGCTCAAACCTAACAAATGACGACCTGCGTGATTTTCTGTTACATAGTAATTTACATCACTTGTAGACGCAACAGCCAAACGATATTCCACATCCAGAATTTCTTCGTCACTGTAATCTCTGTAACCATCCATCTGGCGGGCATTCATATCGATATCGACCGGAGTAATAGACAATGTATCACGGCCTGCACCATATTGACTGAAAGAAGTACCGTAGTTGTATTCAACAGCATACTTATTGTCACCTAATGCAAACATACGAGCAACATCATAAGTAACGTTCGGATTTTCACGGTTTACAAATGTGAAAGCAACATCATTGTCTGCATCCAGTTCCTGTCCGTTCTTCAATTCTTCGGCAGTCTTGTTACCGATGTTAGTCATACGAACAAACCATTGTCCTTCCGGTTTGCCTGCCAGGAATTTAGCGGCATCCATCGGCATAGGATTAGCCCCCGGACGATCCATACCTAATACTTTACCATTCAATATCGCTCTGGAATTGTTTTCAGTAATATACTTGATCGATTCGTGATTAACGAATGATATATTTACATAACGATCATTCAGCGGATTGTTCTCCTTATCGCTACCATGAACCAAAGTCTTTTTCTGCAGAGCGGCATAAACACCATTCTTCAATGTATTATTAACTGTCAGGTAAGTTTTTCCATTTGCATTGAAAGTCACCAGATAGTTATACTTGTTATTTTTGTCGATAACAGAAATCGATTTGATATCATTCAGTAAATTTGCGTGGGTTGCCTGGAATTTATACGCCAGGTTACGATTCTGCAATTCAGTTGCAGCTACACCGTTGATATACTTATTCATGTTTTCAGCTGATAAGATATCGAATTTGTAACCACCCTGATTTACATGGTTACTGATACCGGCTTTCGACCATGTCTTATCCAGATCCAATACGATATAGAAACCATCGCTTCTCTTGAATAAGTAAGAAGTCTCAGTGCTTGTAGCTTCCTTCAAGTCATAATACAAATGTGCACCTGTAACGGCATCTTTTACATCTTCAATCATCATCGGCACCAGATTGTAATCAGCAAACGGATTACCTTCCAAATCATCTGTCCCGTTTTCTGTATCTTTCAATAACAGGTCGAAGTAAGTATTGTAAGCTGTTGTCAGTTCTCCGGCAGAGAAAGGCAGATCGCCCAGTTTGTAAAGACCGAAAACGTTATCAGCATCCGTAGAACTACCGTTCTGAAGAGACAATGCACCACCACTCGTTAAATCCAAATATTGTTTAGTACTAGAAGTGTTTAAACCGAATATTATAAATCCATTATTGTAATCATTATCAGATTTGAATGCAGATACACCACCGACTTTCAATGTTACTCCAGCCTTGTTTGTAAATATATATCCATTCGTTTTGTTTCCTGAAACTTTCCAATAAGCATACTTATCTGGTGTTGCGCTCAATACTTCCGGAAGATCATTGTTACTCTTCTGAGAAATATACTTGCCTGTAGCGCTTTTGCTTGTCAACAAATAATACTCGTTAGCAATGCTTTCTGCCAGATCATAAGTTGCACCACCGACAGTAAGAGTCGCAGCAGCTTCGGCTGAAGGAGTTACTTCAGCACGTTCCAATGCCAGTTTTACATCTGTATCAGCAGGAGTCTCTTTCAACTGAATAGCACCGGTGCTTGTCTGGATCAATTGTTCAAATACATTGGAAGAAGTACTTGTTGCACCAAACAAACCTTCTGCGGTGTTTTCTTCAAAGACATTTCCTGTTCCATCTAATACAAAAACACCAGCATCAACCTTAAGGAATTTGCCCGACTGAGAAACAGACGCATATTTTCCATCGCCAGATGTAACTTTCCACTGAGCAGCTTCTGGATTAGCCGTTTTATAAGCTTCCAATGTAGCATCATCCACCAATTCTACATCTGTAGCATTCTTTGCAATCAACCACTTTCCATTAAACTTCAAATGAGTAAGGGTTACATCTGCTACTTTTTTGGTAACGGCATAGAAGTAAACCTTATTTGCAGCAGCTTTTGCAGTAAAGGTTGCAGCAGCATTTGTCGTCAAGAGCAATGACTTAGCAGTTTCACCATTCGGAATAATCTGATCTTCTGAATAAGAATAGTTATAGCCATTTGTTGTAAAACGAGCTGTAGAACTATAATCTTCCATAAATTCAGCCTTCCCTACATTCTTCAAAGTAAAAGAAGAAAGAGAGCCAGAGAAAATCCACTGAGCATCATCAGATACAACCGGTACAGCAGCGGAAGAAGAATTATTTGATTTAATGTCATCAGTATAACGCACTAACTGAAGTACATCATTTGACGAAACATCCTTCAAACCATCCGCGGCGATCAGATAAGATCTTCCACTTGTAGGGTCGGTCACCTTCACCACCCCCGCTTCTACCGTGTAAGAAAAACCGGCAACCAGGAACGCTGCCAGTAGCGTAGAAAACTTTTTGTTCATAATCTTAAAATTAATTGTTTATAAATAGGGTTCAAAAACCAACAACTAATTTTACGAAGGGGTAAAAACAACCCCCGCGAATGATCATGAACGGGCATAAAAAAACGCGGGCAAGTTGCCTATTATTAACTCAAAGGCTCTGGTAAGCCCGCTAAACAATAATAGAACAACTGCCCGCGCTTATACGATATAATACAATCCTCCCATATAAAATGGTGGATACACTTATACGTAGTCAGCGCAAGCATTTACTGTCCATTATTCCGTTTAGCTAAAAATTTACCAGATTTTTGAGTTGGAATAATCTTCGTAAAATACTTACAATATGTAATTGAAACCGTTCATCGCGAGCCGCTGCTCGCTACGGAATCTGTTGCAAAGGTAAAGAGGTTTTCCGAATCAACAAGAGAAAACGCTTATAATTTTCCAAAATACATGGGTTATAGAACAAAACAGCACTATTTATGCAACATATTCCCCGATTTAGGGGACAAACATGACAAGATACACAGCAGCCTATAAAATGGAAGCCTTCCAGGTAATGTATCCAATACATGTCACATAAACAAGGCAGGCTTTATTACAGGTTCATAACTAGGAGGAATTGAACCTATACATAAACGGATATTGTCCAACAGAACTGTCACACTATCATTTTCAAGCTCTTGCGCATTGAAATACAATGCCCTCAGACTATGACAGGACGTGTGATAGTTCCATTTTTAACCATCATACTATCATAAAATAGCCTAGCAAAACTGACGGAGTATATGACTTATTTTCAGCAAATTAGGCACTTTTCTCTTCTGAGACCCGGGTCCCAGTACCCTTCACACCCGGATCTTAGCATCGTTCAAACCCGGGTGTAAAAAGGCCTGAAAAGGGGATCTCAAGGAGGAGAATAAGTAGTTTTCGTGAAAATAACTGCCATATTTGAACTAAATATATAGGGGACTATCGGAAAACGGTAGGCATCTGATCGTTTTTAATCCCCTTTTTTACGATGCATTACCTCAAACAGATCGTTTTATGATAGTTTATGATAGTTGAATGATAGTTAAAACGGGTAACTATCACTGATTCATCTTTTGATATTCAAACGGTATACTAAAGCAATGATAGTGTGATAGTTTATTTTGAAAACACTTAATGCCAGCCTTCAAGTCTCAATTAATAGTTAGACTTCGCAATTGTACATAGAAATAATGAGTCGATGTGCAAATTTAGCAAGATATGAGTCTTTTTTACAAGGCTCCACCTCATGCCGCAGGCTCTCTTTTGCCGTCGGTTTTTAACCGACGGATAGATTAAATGTTCCGGCTTTGCCGGATTCCTCTGTGGGTTTTACCCCCTTTGATATATAATGCTAGTTCCTGTTTTAAAGGGGCTTAAGCCCACAAAGGAAGAGGCTTTGCCTCCTGTCTTTTATATCCGTCGGTTAAAAACCGACGGCAAAAGAGAGCCTGTGGCACAAGGCGTTGCCTTGTAAAGAGAGATAGCTCATTTCTGATAATAATTGAACAGACTTCTAACATAAACAAGGCAGCTTCATTCCAAGCTGCCTTGTTTAGTGACCTATTTATTCTAAATATTATAATGTTTCTATCTCTGCCTCGCTGAGGCCGGTTACCTCGGCAATTGTCAAGAGAGAAAGACCTTTCTCTTTCATAGCTTTTGCCACGGAATAGACGCCTTCCTTGCGTCCTTTGGTTATTCCTATCTCGACGCCTTCTTTGCGTCCTTCCTTTAGTCCTTTGGTCACTCCTATCTCGATACCTTCTTTGCGCCCTTCTTTGCGTCCTTTTTCTATCCCTCTCTCTTCGGCATAGTCGATCGTATTTTTATAGTCGCGGTAACGTTTCAGGGCTTCATCATACAAGACACGCTCGTCCTTGCTCAGATTAGCCACATCCGCCACTTCGAGTAGTTTGTCGAATACGGCCTTTTGCGCCTTGAAGGGCATTCTGTCTAATGTATCCATATGTTTTAATAAATATAACCAACGTTCAAAATCTGTCTCACAATCATCTGCTTCTTTCGTGAACCAGGGTAACTCCAGATATACCTGCCGGATCTTGTCGCTAAACATGCGTCCGGTGTCACGGTCTGCCAATATAACATCTGTGCGGAATTTGGAGTTCATTCCCATCTTATAGTTTAACAGGAAGATACCGTATACCGGGCAGAGGTTAAACTTCCACTCTTTACCCTTCTCCCCCTGGTTACTGATAGCCCGCGATAAGTAATAGATACCCCGGTCGTAAAAGTAGGGCTGGGCTCCGTTCTGCATTTCCACTACGAACCAACCGCCTTTATCATCCTTACAATGAATATCGAATATCACTCCCCGATCTTCGATCGTTTCCGGTTGGAGGATCGGGTTTTGAAAGGTGATATCGCTGATATGGCGTTCGCCTTCCAACAGTTGATTTAAGAAATCGATTAATAACTCTTTGTGTACCTCCTGACCGAAAATCCGGTGAAAACCGAAATCGGTGAAGGGATTGATAAATTTCCCCATAGCTTATATATTTTGGTTGCCGCCCAATAACAGGCGGTACGGCAAAGATATAGAATATTTCCTTTGGACAAAAAGAAAGGAGACTATTTTAATTGAAAATTAGGCTTCGCGATCGGTGCCTCTGTAGGGGTGGTTTGTGAACCGCCCTTGTTTTAGTGACGTTAATGCCCTGAAGGGCTAACTGTGACGCTAATAGGTTCACATTTGATAATAAATGAAGCATTCATTTCTAATAAGAATTGAAATATTAATACAAGGTAAAGCCAAAAACAAAATCAGCCAGATTGTTATGTTAAAACAACCTGGCTGATAAATTATTTTATAGTTAATAAGAAACTACAATTCCTCGATCTCTTTTATCGGCAATTCAGTGAACTCAGCAATCGTTTCAATAGCGAATCCCTGCTTTTTCATTTTTGTAGCGATATGGCGCTGTTTTTTCGCCTCACCTTTTTTCTCGGCCTCTTCCACCGCATATTCCGTCGTAGCATGCCAGTCACGGTAAATCTTCAGGTTCTCTTCGTAGACGGCACGCTCATGATCCGTCATGGCATTGAGATTCGCCACGTCGAGCAGGCGTCTGAAGGCATCCTCTTTCTCCTTAAATGGAGACATATCAAATAAATTCATATTCTTCAATATATAAATCGTATTTTCAAGAGGAGTCTTACATTCCTCTTTCGTTAAATTGAACAAGTCGAACGACAGATAAATCTGTTTCAGTTTGACTTCGCCAAAAGTTTTACCTGTTGCCTCGTCAGCCAGGATTACATCTGTTCGCCAGCTGTGTAATTCCGGCAGACTAAAGTTCAATAGATAGATACCATAAACAGGAAGCAGGTTGTATTGCCAGTCCCGTCCGCTCTTTCCCTGACGGGAAACCATTCGGCAAAGATAATAGAATCCGCGGTTAAAGAAATAACGTTGCGGGCAATTCTGCATTTCCAAGATGAATTTACTTCCGTCCACGTCCTCGCAAAGGAGATCGAAGATTACCGTGCGTTGTTCTATTACTTCCGGCTGGATTTCTTTATCAAGATAAGTCAAGTCTTTCACCTGGCGCTCACCCAGGAGGGCGGCATTGATAAAGTCAATGGCTACTTGCTTTACTCCGAAGACTGTTTTAAAGCCCTCATCAAGCATGATATTCACGTATCTTTCCATATGTTAATGGTTTTAATGGTCTGTTGCCCAATAGCGGGTAACGGAACAAAGATAATAGTTTTTTATTTATCGCAATGGCTGGAGATGTTTTTTCATGGTATGATATGTATTTTCCCTATTCAAACACAGATTAGTATTCGTACGTTTTTGCGTTCGATATATATCAAACGAATAAAACACATATATGCTCCTTTCATTTGATGATTGTGTTCTATCCGTTTGATGATAATAGAACAAATAAAAGTAAGGAAAAGAAAATCAGACTGAATATGAAAGATTCTTTTATACATTTGTATAGTTTTTTGAATGAGATGTATAAATCTTATAATTATCGACTATATGAAGACAAACTTTTTATTTACATTGTTAATCGGATTAACGCTACTCAGCAGCTGTTCGGAAAAGTCGGCTACGACTTATACCATAAACGGTACGATTCCGGACAATTCGCTGGATGGTGAAACGATTTATATTGTTAACCGCGACAACAACAATAATAAGATAGACAGTACTGTCATCACGGGAAAGACTTTCACTTTCACCGGAAAGATAGACACCCCTGCTTTTTGCCAGATCACTGCCAGTCGGGAATATTATGTATCTTTCATTCTTGAAAACGGGACGATTAATCTTGATTTAGGCAAGCCGGAACTTCCATCAGGAACATCTTTAAATAAAGAATTAGCTAATTTCCGTACCGCCCAAAATAAAATGTCTGATATGATCGACTCCAAACAACGCGAGTTAATGGAACAAATAGAGGACAAAAAAGAGCGTATGCAGCAACAAAGCGATTATTTCAAGAATGAATGGAAACCAGCTTTTATCGCTATGCTCGACAGTTTCCTCAATAAAAACTCAAATAATCCGATCGGAGCAATCGCTTTGAATTATCTGAATATCTATCTTACTCCCGAACAGGTAAAGCCTAGAATAGCACTGCTTGGTGAAACGGTTCGCAATACTCCGAATATGCAGGAAACGATACAACAGATTGAAGCACTGGAACAAACAGCCGAGGGAAAACCTTTTGTCGATTTCACAATCGAAGCAGAAGATGGAAGTAAAGCTTCTTTATCCGATTATGTCGGAAAAGGGAAATACGCGCTGGTCGATTTCTGGGCTAGTTGGTGCGGCCCTTGCCGTGAAGAAACTCCGGTATTGGCAGAGGTATATAAACAATATAAAGATAAAGGTCTAGAGGTTATTGGTGTTGCCGTATGGGATCGCACTGCCGACACGCAAAAGGCCATAACTGATTTGAAAATAACATGGCCTCAGATCTTAAATGCAGGAGATACTCCCGGTAAGTTATACGGTATCAACGGTATTCCCCATATCATCCTGTTTGGTCCCGACGGCACGATCATAGCCCGCGACCTGCGTGGTGACGATTTAAAAGCAAAGGTAAAAGAAGTGATCGAAACTAAATAAACATAAATGCCACGCAGTATTTCAGCTTCCCGCGCGTTTTATAAATAAAATACGGGAAGCTGAACGATTTTAGATGAGCAAAAGATTAATTATATGGATGTTGATCTGCCTGAGCGGTACAGAATATGTATACAGTCAATGGACAGAAAAGGATTCGGTATGGCTTCAAAAAGTCATTTCCGGCAAAGAAAAGATAGAATTGAATCAGGAAGCGTTGAAAGCAATAGAATCCGGAACACTCATCAACACAGATAAACCGGCGTCAAACATGATCATGGCACCATCCACCTCTCCTGCTTCATACGTACTGAAAGATTTCTCTGAATATGTACGTCCGGAGGATGTGGAAGAACACAACCCCAACCGAAAAGTGGCACTGAAAGATTTGCCTCCTGCTGTTTTTATGCGCTACGGACTCGACAAGCCCCTACCCCGGATCAAAATGTTCGGCTCCTTCTATGTTTCCCCCGATATCAGAGCTAACGCTCAAAAACCTTCAGGCATCTCATTCGACGATATGCTTCAACAAGTTTTTATGCCTAGTGCGCGCTCCAAAAGGAGAAATGCACAACGCTGGCAAACACAGAAATACTACAATAATTATCCCTAATCACCATAGTAGAATAATTTTTTCATACTTTTGTCGCATTATTTACAGGTGCAAGGTCGAATTTATGAATATACAATTTAAAGGATAAGATGGAAAAAATCGTTTCGTATCCACTTTCAGTTATCTACTATTTGTTATTTGGAATTACGTTGGTATTCTTCCACGCAGTACAGTGGATATGCTTCAACCTGTTTGGCTACAAAGCACACAAAAAAAGTGTGGATGTCTTAAGTTTTTTCTTAGTATTCAACACGTACGTGTTGGGAACAAGATACAAAGTGAGCGGACTGGAAAAGCTCCCGACTAATTCTCCCCTGATAATTGCTTCGAACCATCAAAGCCTGTATGATATTACCACCATCTGCTGGTTCATGCGCAAGGTACACCCTAAATTTATCAGTAAAATCGAACTAGGCAAAGGGATTCCCAGCATCTCATACAACCTCGTCCATGGCGGATCGGTACTTATCGACCGGAAAGACCCGAAGCAAGCTTTGACAGCTATCCGCGTAATGGCTGAATATATCGAAACGAACAAACGTTCGGCAGTAATTTTTCCGGAAGGGACAAGAAGCAAAACAGGTAAACCTCGCCCTTTTGCCGAAAACGGCCTGAAAATCCTCTGTAAGTATGCACCGTCAGCCTATATGGTTCCAGTAACTATCAACAATTCATGGAAGATGACGAAATGGGGTACTTTTCCTTTGGGACTCGGTAATCGAATCGAACTCATCATCCACGATCCTATCCCCGTGAAAGGAAAACCTTTCGCAGAGCTTTTTGCGGAAACCGAACAAACCGTTACCGGCAGTATTAAAGTATAAATCTTATAATAAAACAGCCCCTGAAAGTTTATCTCAAACTTCCAGGAGCTATCCTTTTTTATCACAGGGTATTCTTTACCCTATGGATGTTTATCTATTACTTCACGATCACTTTAGTCCGGATCACTTTCGAACCTTCTTCAAGTATCACACCATACACACCACTAGCCAGCTGGATACGGCTATCACCACTGATCTGCTGACGCTGTATACGACCATCCATGCCGACAATCGTTACATAACCCTGGGCTACACCTTCGATAACAAGGGTTCCTTCCGTAGTATACATACGAGCTGTCGAAAGAGATTCGATGCCTGTCGGTACACCGCTGAAGAGTGGCGCAATCGTTACATCTTTCGTAAGCGTCAGTTTGCGTAGTTGACTCTTCACCTCTTTATCGTCAGACCAACCGTTAAACATAACGCCACTTTCCGGATAGGCAACCAGCGTGATCTCGTCATTATAATAGCAAATACCATCCGACGGACCATCTACCTGTACTTTCCCCATGACATAACCATTGTCATTCTTTGTCACAGTTTCCACAGAAACTTTCAACGGAGTAGGATTAGCCAATGAGATCTGAACAGTAGTATTTTCAGTTACCGATGCAATCGTATACGTGCCGTCTACCGGTTTCAGTTCTGTTCCGTTCACTTTCACTACAACCTTTTCAGCATCGGCAGCTAAAGTATTCAGTGTAAAGTTAAAAGGCTTGTCTTTCAACACTGCATTCACCCCCGGTTTATTGATAAGAACACCACGAACATCATTTGCCTTCGGTAAGGTTACTGCATACTGACTGTTGGGATCGATAACAGGATCTTCAGGTTCGGGCTCTACCACTTTCGGTTGATAGATCGCTTCGATCGCTACGGATGAAGTTCCAACCGTATAAGTTCCGTTGTTATCCACACCATTCACTTTCAGCGATTTCAATTCCAGGGCTTCACGAGGCTCAACTTTAATAGTCAATACATCACCTTTTGTTACTGCACTACCGGTAGGCAATGTTTGTCCCAACTGATTGGTTACGGTTATTGTTCCTTCCGTCTGTACAAAAGTTACTATTTGCAGATCGGAAACAGCAACGGAGACATAATCGACTTGCACAGTGGTACCTTCCCCCCCGGTTTCCACAGACAGATAATTCTTATCATAGCCAATTTCCGGAGTAAATACTACCGGCTGTTTATAAGATCCGGCAACAGAGAAAGATTTCGTACCATCTTTCCAGGTAAATTTACCAGGAATATTGGCTGCCCCCCCTGTCAGGTCAGACAAAGAAAGAGCCTGTCCTTTGGCAATCACGGAAGCCTTCGGCATTGTGTAAATAACCGGTTTAATCTTGTTGACAATAAAAGAGGCACTTTCAGCAGTAGTCTCCACGTACCCTGTTACTTTATCTGCTGCAATCGACACACAAACAGTATATGTACCAGCATCGACAGGCAGAGCAACTACTTTACCGGAAGCATCTTTATAAGTTACCGATACAGAAGAACCAATAGTAGCCCAAGAAACAGGCTGATCATTCTTATCTGAGATCGTCAATCCCGTTTCAGGGTTATATGCTAGCGGTTCGCCCGTGAAATCGGTTTTCTGATTTTTAAAAGTAATTTTATAAGTATCACCGATACCAGCAACTACTTTAAACTCTGTGTTTTCCTTTATAGTAACAGTTTTAACCAAGCGACCATCTTCTGATGATTTCGGAGAAACCACACTATTTCCTCCTGTTGATGTCAGAGTAAAATCAACTCCTTTTGTTCCTTTGGGATAAGATACTATTGCACTCAGAACAGTACCATCGGCAAAAGTTTCTTTTGAGATATCGATCGGCTTATCACCGTTCATCCATTGAACACTGTAAGCCGAAGATGGCAACTCAGCCATAGTCACACTATACAACGGGAGCTCACTCCCTGGTACCAATACGTTGACAGTGGCTTTCGCTACTTCAAAATTAGCTGCATCAGCGGGTGCTGTAGGCGTATAGGCAACTTCTGCCGTATGAGATACGCCTGGGTTTGACGGAGTAGTCGGAGTAATACTAAAAGTTCCTTTTATCTCTTCATCGTTAAACTTCACTTTTCCGCCTGTTATAATATATTTACCAGCTTTATCTACCGTTACTGTCGGCAAAGTCTCAATAGTCAGCGGAGCCTTTGATATTGTGAGAGTAACTGTCTTTTCCCCATTCGTTGCATCTGGAATATAATAATCGTTTTCTTCAAACTTAAGAGTAGCGGTATATGTATCGGCATTGACAGGTTCCGTTGTACCCATATCAACAGAGCCGGTAGTTCTTACATAAGTTACTTTCACATGTTCATCCAAGTTGGCAGGAATAGTACTGAATAAGACAGGCTTCGCGTTTCCATCATAGACTTGTTTCTGTAGATTGGCTCCACCATTGTTCTCTACCGGCACAATAGAGGCAGGCTTCATCTGCTTTGTAGTGATAGAAAGCGTCACATCTGATGTTTGCACCGTAAATGCTACCGTATACTGCATTTCATCACTACCCTTGTCGTCTTTTTTGACAGATTTCAATTCACCTCCGTTGATCGTTATATCTTTCAGGCGATAAACAACAGTAGTTCCACCAGTGACTTTGACTGTTGAGAAAATTGCCTGATAAGTAGTATTCGGTAATAAATCAACCGTAGCGTTACTATTTACTGTCTCTCCAGTTCCATCCGGCTTCTGAATAGTTACCGTATAATTTTTGATTGATGTAACCGCAACACTAAGGTCTGCTCCATCCACCAAAACAGATGCTTTTACCGCCGGATTCTTAAAAGTAACGGATACTGTAATCGTTGATGTTCCCGGATATGTCGTATTATCGACCTCTTCTTCATAAGTATAATCGGCATCAGTTCCGCTTTGCTTTACAGACGAAGTTTTATCTGCACCATTTATAGTAAGAACAAAATCATAGCCTGTATTCGGTTTGATCTTAATCAGCAATTTGTCACCGGCAGAAATCTTATCATTGGAAGCCAAATAGGATGTGGTTGTTCCGGATACTTTTTGAACAGTAAAAGAACCTCCGCTCTGTGTCTTATTCTCATAAGAAACAACATGCTCTTTACCTAAAACAACAGCAGAGATCTTCGGTGAAACATCTTCGGCCTGCGATTTATAAAGTCCCTTCACAATACAAGCAAAAGAAGTTCCTTTATAAGGAGCTTGTTGTCCGGTAACAGCCGGCACCATACCTTCAATCGTGTAAACAGCCGTCTCATAGCCGGCTTCAGGTGTAACGGAGAAAAGAAGCTTAGCACCTTGCTTTACCTCTGGTTCGTCCGATACATTTACTGCACCTGCACCATCAATCGAAACTTTAAAATCAGTAGCATTTGTCGGTGTCACACCTTTCAGCTTGAACTTGGCAGTCCAGACTTCCAGATCTGTAATTTTATACTCACGCCCACCCGTCTTTAGCGAACATTGATAAGTGCCTTTTATATACTCTTTCGTTGTCGCGTCATAGAAACGATATTCATCGGCCCAGGCTCCCGATTGCTGGTGAGCCGTTTTATTATTATCATTTTTATAAACCGTACCATCTTTTACCTGCCAGCTTACATCAGAGAAGGCCTGGTTCTTATCCGTAGTAATACCGGCATCTACAATCAATTTAGAGATACGGTAACCTTTATTCGCATCGGTTCCATAACTCATAGTAGTAATGGTCAGAGTCTGTACGCCCCAGATTATTGCACAATCGGCCTTTCCCGGATTAGCAGTCAACGTCTTAATCCGGTTATCCGAAAGATTTAATTTTTCCAGACTGGTCAAAGAAGCCAGCCCTAATAAATCTGTCAACTGGTTTTTGGATACATTTAAATCTTTCAAAGCAGCATAGGAACCAATATTCCAAGTCCCCCCACTTAAAAGATTATCAGACAAATCCAGAGTTTCCAAAGTTGTTGGTAAGTTCAAGTTTGATGTTATCAACTTATTATCAGATGCATCCAACGTTTTCAAAACAGATGCACTACTTAAAGTCAACGTTTCCATTCCCAACCCGGAACAAGTAAGAGACTCTAATGCAGAACCGGAAACGATCAGTTCCTTTACATAATTATCCTTACTCAAATTGAGAGTTTTCAGTTTACTGTCACCGGCTATTTCCAGCTTATCCATCCGACCGGTCACAGTAGCAGTTGTAGCAGAAGTTGAAGTTATTTCAACTTCTGTTTGGTACCCTTGCGCAAGGGTAACTGTTTTTTTATCAGTACTGAGCTTAACATTATCGCCATGTGTTCCGGCACTAACTATTACCGCATCAGCTTGATCCAACTTAACCGTCACCGGCATACCACCGGTAGAAGTCACTTTTATATTTACATCCGCTGCTCTCGCCATCCCCAATACAGCAAACAGCATCAGGAACGCATAAAGTAATCGTTGTTTCATAATCATGATATTTTTAGTTTATAATCTATTTATGAAAGAAATTTGTGATTTTATAATAAGGATTTTACCCTGTTAGTTGAAAAAAGCCCCTGCCGGTCAACGACCTGCCGGGGCTTTGTCTTGTACCTGCTTCCTCGCTTCACAGCGATACCGGCAGATGAACTTTATTTTATTACTTTAGTATTAATACTGCCACTTGTTCGCCCTCACGGGATACTTGGTGTTTAACCACATGACAATTTTAGAATTATTTGATTATAAAAAATCCTTTATTATTTAACCACTGCCTTTACTGCAGCTTCGCCCTCAACAGCTACAACTACGATACCGGCAGGTACTGCGATAGTTGCGTCGTCGGAAGAAAGAACTGTAGAAGCAAGAGTCTGGCCAAGTACGTTGCATACTGTCACTTTCTTAGCAGCAGCACCCTTGATTGTTACGATACCGTTACCACCTACAACTGTTACGCTGCTTGCAGTAATTTCTTCGTTAGCAGTCGGAGCACCTTCAGACTTCTTAGCCTGGAATACTTCAGCTTCCTGAATTTCCGGAGTTACAACCAATACGTGGTTAATAGTCTTCAACCAACCGCGAGTGTTATTATCGTACATTGTTTCGATATAGAAGTTTTCACGTTCTGCATCACAATAACGGAAGGCGAATGTTGCATAGTTCAAGTTATTTGCTCCCAGAGCTGCATCACTCAGGTCGTAAACAGCACCGCTTTTATCGAATGTCAATTTAGAACCTTCGTGTCTTGCATTAACGAAGCCCAGACGATAGTACTTAGTTGCATTCTGATCGATGTTCTTATACATGTAAACAGGATTTGCACTAACAGAGTCAATCATGTTCACCAGATAAGCAGCATCTGTATAAAGATGACGGTTGTGTGAAGCAATACTTGAATTCTGTTCGTAAGTATCGACATTACGCAGACCCAATAAGAAGCGAGGACATTCCGGACGAGATACGTTAGCTGTATCCAGGAAGATAGCATTGTTCTTATTCAGATTCTTATCCAGACTTTCCAGCAAACCAACGTTAGCACCTTTGACAGTGTTTTCGCTCAACAGGTAGTTACCTGCAGCATCGTCAGCTTTGAAGAATTCCAAAGTATCACGGCTGAATTCGCCACGAAGATCTTTGTAATTGAATGCTTGCTGTTTTTCAACACTGAAAATACTTGAAGCATAGCTGTTAGCATATCCATCAGAAATCAGGCTGCTTGGCTGTACTTCGGCTGTCATCTGGTTAACGAACAAACGTGCACCATAAGCAACCTTTGTAGAAGTACCATTACCAGTCTGAGTTACAACGAGCGGATCAACCAATACGAACTGAGTAGGATCTTCAGTAGAGATCTGTTTTACATAGAATGCGCGACGGTTCTTCACATTTTCTGTTCCTGACATTTCATCTGCATCCAGATTAGTAGAGAACAAGTTATCATCAAACTTAACCTGGATTGAAGTCAAACGATATTTACCACTTTCCAGTGTGATATACTGACGAGTCTTGATACTTGAAGGTTCAATACCTGAATTTGCATTTACTTCATCTTTATAGATATAGTATTTAGCACGAACCAACATTTTAGCAGTATCGACAGCATTTCCCTTTGTAGGAACATAGCCATAGATCAACTCATCTGTACCCATTGTTTTCTGAGAATAGATATCTTTATCTTTCACCAGAACTCTTTCCATTTTGTATTCACCCTTAGCATCCTGAACCAGTTTCAATACACCGTCTACACTTGTCAGAGAGAAGTGAGTATCACCCAGGTTCTTCATACCGATAGCATATACACTGGTATCAGCAATAGCTTCAGCCTGTGTCATATCCAGATAACCCATAGTACGGTTAGTCAGTTCTGCCTGCGGGATCATTTCGATACGGATAGTATCACGGTATGTCTGCATCAAACCAGCTGCATCGTAATAAGTAGCCATGTTCGCATAAGTATTCGGTTCAGAAGTCTTCCACCAGTAGCTAGTACCCCAAGTACGTCCTGACTCACGGTTAATGATCGTATAATAACCACCATTACCTTTTACATACCACTGAGCAGAAGGAATCACTTTCTTATCTGAAGAGTAAACCAGATTACCGGTATTGCTCAAATCGTTAAGATGCATTGCAGCATTGATACCGTCATTGTTCGGATTGTTACCATTTTCTACATCACCTCTATCCCATTTCTGAGTCATTGCATTCCAATAAGTAAATGTAGCATTAGTAGCAGCTAAATCTTCATAGCGATAATCGCCTTCTTGTGTCAGATCAGAAGACATCTTCTTTGCGTTGCGAATATAATAGAAACCTTCTGCAATATCAGCAACTTCATTCAGATCCGATTCAGTCTTAGTTGTCTTCAATGTGATATAAGTCAACAAACCGCTGTATTTAGCATCGTTTACATCGTGAGGACCAGCAGTTAATACAATATGAGTCGGAGTCAAAGTAACCAAACGAGCTAAGTTACTATGAGCTGTAGCATATTGAGGTGCATAGATCAGCTTAAGTCCAGTTGTAGCAGGAACAACTTCATTAGCACCAACAGCTGTTTTAAATTCGGCCAAATTACCAGCGGAAACTGTTGATGCCGGGTCTATTACCCAAACATTTTGATTACCTGTAGGAACAGCATCAAAAGCTGTAGCCAGAGCAACAGCAGCAGCCTTATCCGTTTGTAATACGTTCCCTACTGCATTCCACAACAAAACATTAACTTCACTCAAACCATTTGTAGCATAACCATTACGCTCTTTAGCAACAGTCAAATTTGTTACACCCCATGGAGAAGCATAATACAACAAACGATTACCCTGTTCAACATTTTTAATATCCTGAGCATAAGAAGGATAGTATCCTCTGGCAGCTCCACGCACATTAACCGGATCAATTGTAGGATCAGCAGCACATTTAGCGATAAGCATCGTATAATCTGTCCCAACTGTTCCAGCCGTCCAACTAGCAGCTACAGAAGTTCCGGCAGAAGTTCCGGCAGCATCCTTTGCCATTTGTCCCCACCAGCAAGTCGGATCATTTTTATCGGCTTTATACAGCATTTCTGCCTGCAAACGCAAGCTCTGAGTAGACGGATAGAAGATAGGACGGAAGTTAGACTGACGTTTCAACTGTGTATAAGCAGTCATTGTGTAAGGAGCCTGACTTAACGTAGTAGTAAACAAATCACCATACTTCTGAGCATCAGTCATTACAGAACTGCCAATCATCAACTCGCCATTTGAGTTTACAGTTCTACCATCAGCAGCAACAGCATATCTCGGATATAAGATCTGACCAACTGTTAATTTCAGATCGTAACGACCGTTGGGGGTCGGATCATAATAAGCAGTATCTACATGCAGATATTCTTTCTTAAATTCAGATGATTCATTTTTCGTTGCGTTTGTAACGAAACGAACATAACCATCAGGAGCATCACCCGGTACACGGTCGAAACCGCTTTTAGCGCTTTCAGCTTTGAAAGCACCCGACAACATTACATTTGTATCTCCCTGAACATCTGGATCAAACACAAAGTTAAAACGATTCGGAGTTTTCTTATCTTCTGTCAATAAAACTTCATTTCCTAATTCAGCATTAATCTGATCTGCTGTCAGGATGATAGGATTGGCTTCCCAACTTTCAAATGTGACAGGATAAAAAGTTGCGCCATTAATTGTTATGGCATCAGTATTAACCGCAAATGCTTTGTTGCTATTCATTTTAACGGCTCCTAAAGTTACTTTACCGCCAGATGCAACTTTTCTTGCTAAACGAATAGTCATTCCATTATTATACTGGGCACGCAATTGATTTTGCAGAACAGTTCCAGCAGCAGGTTCAATCTTTGAATTAATAGAAGCAACCTGTCCGTCAGCCCAACGCCAGTTTGTTTGTCCATTAACCACTTCCAATGCAATTTCAGCTTCTCCAGCAGCATTAGGAGTTCCAACTACCTTATCGATAGACAACTGCATGATGGCTTCAGAAGCCTTGTTCTGCAACTGATAATACAAAACAGTACCTGCTGCATCTTTATTTGCAGTAACTTTCCACAAAGTACGATCTAATGTAATACGGTTGTTAGAAACATTCGCGTTATTTACATTTTCAACCTGTACTTCAAAATGTCCTTGCCCTGAAACAGCGTTGTCTGCATCCACCCAAACCATTGTCAGGACTTCTTTTCCATCACCAGCTAAAGCCGAAACTGCATGGAAAGACTCACTTATGGCAAACTGAAAATAACGACCATCAGCAACACCGTTTATATGTTGCAATGAAGATATAGGTTTTGCACCATAAACCGTTTTTAATTCAAACGGAGACACAGTAGGAAAAAGTTTATTCCCCCGGCTACTTGCATTTTCCTGGACAAACTGATCAAACAGTGCACCGGCCGCAGAAGCTTGTACTGTATAACCATCTGTTGTGGTAGTTCCAGCATCAATTGTTACCTGTGCCCATCCGTTTGCTCCCGTGGCCAACATCGCGATGGCCATCAAAGTAGAAAACTTTCTGTTCATAAATCTAAATTTTAATATTAATAATAGTGTTAATGAAATTAGTTCTTATAAACTCTTTATATTATCCTAGTCAGACATGAATGACTAGCTAAAACGATCGTTTATTTTAGTCACTGTTTTTTACATCTAAAGAGTTGGTATCGGAAATATCCAATTTTGTACATACTTTGCTATTCTCTTGATAAGAAAGAAGATAACGACATAAAAAATATTTGCAAAATAATTGCAGTTTCAAAACTTATGCCTAATTTTGTTGGCGAGAATAAACGATCGTTTTCTCTAGTCACTCCGTTTACGGATTCTCTAATTGATTTTCATACCATACAACCACTTATTCCATTATATAACATTCTCTTTATAATATAATAATGTACGTGCGTACATTAATTATATATTAGTATTATTCAAACTTACACAGATGCTAAAACGATCAAATAAAAACCTATCTATCAGAATATTACAAATAAAACAACAATACTTAACCGAAACCATTCAGCACTTTTCTATGTCACTGACCCAGACACCAAGCAACTAAGTATTTTCATTAGGAATACCCAAAAGAAAAGATAGGATAATTTAGGGTCTTCTTTCAATATTTTAAAAAAGTAAGGCTAGCCTTACACAAATGAAAGGCAAGCATTACATATATGTAGAGCATACCTTACATAAATGAAACAAATACTATACTTTTTTACAATTACTATCTTTCAGATATAAAATAGTAGAGGGAAAAGGTTATAATACAGGCTTTCAGATCTAGATAATCGAATAAAGGCTCTTACAGAAAGGAATAATCTTCACTCCAGAGGTGCGTGCATAAGAAAAATAAATATTTTTTGTTTGTTATGCAGTATTTTTATTTTTTATCCGTTTTATTAATAAAGACAGATAAAACGTGGTAAGTGCAGCTTTTTGCTGTGGTATTGCGTCTTATGATTAAGAAATAAAATAAAAATATACAGACATTTATGACTAAGTTACAAATATTGGCACTCCTGCTTGCCTCAATCGCTCTGATATTCTTTACATCCTGTGACGGTGAAGACTATCAGGAACCGGATGTCTATAAAGTAACGCCCGACCTGCGGGCCAGGATCAATATGGGGATGAAACTCCCTTCCAAATCCGAAAAGAAACAATTTAATGAGAAATTCGAACTATTCCTCATTAAATGTGATGAAATGGCTTATGTAAGTAATCCTTACGTATATATGGACACGGAGGAGTATCAGAATTTTAAAGATTTCGTTTTATCAGCCTCTCCCAATGTCTATTATTTAGTGATGGATAAGTTCCTGAAAGGAAAACCGGGCTTTTTCTCCTATATCATCTTCGACCTGCTTATCAACTCCAAGCCGGCAATTGCCGACGAGATATCCGAAAAGATGAAAGCGACAGGCACTCTCGAAGAAAGTTTTTACATATATCCACAACTTTGCCTGGATATATGGATAGACGCACTGGAAAATCAATAAGACAACCAACTCAACATTTTACGGCACAATAAGAATACGATTAACGCTCAGTATTCATATTGTGCCATTTTTATTTTATTCCCACTCGGGAGGTTCCTGGTTCAATAAATTCTTAACAAAGAAATCGTGGATACGGTGCATTTCGTACGGACCGCCCAAAGAATGGCTTTTACCCGGCAGATAGAGTTGTTCAAACTTTTTATTCGCTTTCATCAAGGCATTGACAACCTGCAATGTGGAAGCCGGATCTACATTGTCATCCAGTTCGCCGTTAATCAGCAACAACTTACCTTTCAGCCGATAAGCATTATCCACATTCGATGAAGCACTGTAAGACTCGTCGATAGGATATCCCATCCATTGCTCATTCCACCAGATCTTATCCATTCGGTTGTCATGGCAACCGCATAAAGCAACTGCCGCCTTGTAAAAGTCATTATGGAACAACAAAGCAGCCATGGCATTCTGTCCGCCTGCCGACCAGCCGTAAATACCGACCCGCGAGGTATCCATCGATGGATATTTCTCAGCTGCCGCTTTTATCCAGGCAATACGATCCGGGAAACCGGCATCTTTCAGGTTCTTCCAACAAACATCATGAAAAGCTTTAGAACGGTTGGATGTCCCCATTCCGTCGATCGAAACCACGATAAAGCCTAATTCAACCAAACGGGAAATCAGGTGGTGAGCCGGTTTAAAGTCTTTGTCCACATGCGAATCGTGCGGTCCGGCATAAATCATCTCAACAACCGGATAAGAGCGCGACGGATCAAAACCGGTCGGACGGTAAATATTCCCCCAGATATCCGTTTTCCCATCTCTTCCTTTTGCTGAAAACACCTCAGGTATCTGCCAGCCTTCAGCCACCAGGTCGCTGACATCACATTTTTCAAGTACGGTTACAACCGAAGCATCTTCCGTCTTTTTCAACTGGCTGACAGCCGGAAGATCCGGTCGTGAATAAGTATCCACAAAATAAGCCCGGTCTTTAGAGAAAGAGATCCGGTGATTCCCGTTTTCAGGTGTCATATCGGTAAATCCTGTCCCATCCAGATTAATACGGCAATAATGAAGATTATAAGGATCTTCTCCTTTATTGAAACCGGAAGCAAAGAAATAAACCGTACGGTTGGTCTCGTCCACAAAATCTACCCGGCGGACAACCCACTCCCCTTGAGTCACCTGCTGTTTTACGTTGCCGGTATTTCCATCCATCAGATAAAGATGCCGCCAACCGTCGCGTTCCGAACTCCAAAGCATTTCTTTACCATCGTTCAGATCGTAACGGTAGTTCTGATAATAATGGATAAAAGTATTCGACTGTTCGTCGGCCAGATGACGGATCGTTCCATCGGTAGCATTTACCTCACCGACGATATAGCGCTGATGTCCACGTTGATTAAACTCAAAAGTGAAAGCACGGCTATCCTTGCGCCAACCGGTCAGATACAATGTAAACTGATTTGCATAAGGTTCCACATCCAACGGGATCTGCTTACGTGACTCTATATCGAACAAGGCAGGCAGGCATACTTCGATCACATCACCGGGTTTGGCATAATCGCGCCATTGTAAAATTGGCTGACGCTGACTTTCCGGACTCGACTCGATCAGTGGAATACGGCGTTCCTGCACACCACGTACCTTGACAGTGGCCAGTTTACGGGAGTCGGGCGACCAGATCATATAAGAACTATAAAACAGGTTTGTCGTCCCGTCGGTTGTCAGGGCAATTTCCCCTTTCTTTTTATCTTTTTCATCTCCGGTAGGACGGATATATACATTGTTATCCCGGATATAGGCTTCCCATTTAGTATCAGGCGATATAACCGGCTTGGCTTCTTCTCCGTTTCTCCGGTAGTTTGCATTCTTCTCATCCTCCTCCTTCAACAGGATCTCGGCCAACGGCTTCTGCTTGCCGGTCAAGAAAGCGGCAAGTTGTTTTTTATCCGTACCCCGCTGTTTTTTCCCGGTTTTTGCATTTACCAGATAATAGAAATCGCCGCCCCGCTCATGGTTTTTATACCAGAAATAATGCGAACTGTCAAGCCATGCAGGTATTACTGCAGAAGAATACATTTTACCGGAACACTTTAGGAATGTATCTGCACGCAGATAATCTGCTGTGGTAACTTGTGCTGTGATGGTTACTATGGGCAATGCCAACAGTAAAAGTCCCAAACAGCAAAAAAAGGTAAGTTTTTTACACATAATACTATTATTTTAGGTTGTACAACTATCATTATCAGGGCTGTTCCAGCCACCAGTCGATCATCTTACGAGCCAGACTGAGTTTTCGGGGAAGTTCGGGCAGGTTCTCTTTCGTAAAGAACGCTCCTTCGCTCAATTCCTCATCCTGTAAACGGATAGTACCTCCGGCATAATCGGCGATAAATCCGACCATCAAATTGCTTGGATAAGGCCAGGGCTGGTTTCCGAAATAAGTTATATTGCTGATTTCGAGTCCGGTTTCTTCCATCACTTCGCGTCTTACACATTCTTCCAATGTCTCCCCTGTTTCCAG
The DNA here is from genome assembly GCF_900128505.1 of Parabacteroides timonensis. Taxonomy (NCBI): domain Bacteria; kingdom Pseudomonadati; phylum Bacteroidota; class Bacteroidia; order Bacteroidales; family Tannerellaceae; genus Parabacteroides; species Parabacteroides timonensis. The sequence continues at coordinate 341,979 of NZ_LT669940.1, read as the reverse complement.
GAAACCGGCTACTAATCCATGAAAAGAACCTTTGAAATTACGGGCATGAACCAAAAGGATAGAATCTTCTTTACGGATCAATACCAGAATTGCAGCGGACACAGCCGGATAAATCTCGTATTTACAGGCAGGGCATTGCTTGGAAATAGCTGTTTGCATCACTGTTTTTGTTCCGCATGAAGGACAAAAACGGCTATGCTGATCCCAATAGACCAATTCATACGCCTTCCCTGCCATCTTATGTAAAGCACCATCCAGAAAATCGTACGAAGCACGCAATCCCATCGGCTGATAACCGGAAGTCTCTTCCAACGGTGTATCCACCGATGCAGTACGACAGGGAATATCCTGAAGTAAACCGACTTCCAACACATTTCCGACTTGAACAGGGGGATTGACACTATAAGGGATTGTATATGTTTCACCTTTTTTCTGAAGCAGTAACTGGTCGTTGAAGAAAATAAACCAAAATACAGGTGTATTATTTATATCGCTCATCACATTTTACTTTTGAACGATACAAATATACTGACTAATGTAAAACATACATCAAAAAAAAGATTTCTATTTAAAATATTCTTCCGTGCCGATCGTCTACAAGAATAGAAGGCATGTCTCACTAAATAGATTTTTTAATTTTAAAATGGAAACAGAAAATGTTCGGAAGAAAGAGAAAAGAAGTCATATCTTTACAAGTCTTTGCGTATGAGTGCAGTGGATGCGGCGATTGTGTAAAGAGATGCCGGAGGGAAGTGTTGAAGATGGTGAATAACGGTAGTTGCAGCTATGCCACAGTACTTAATCCGGAAAACTGTGTCGGATGCGGGAACTGTGTAAAATCCTGCCGGACACATGCCATAGAGTTAATAACAGAATAATAAACAATGTAAATTATATCACAATGAGAAATTCAGGTAAATTCAGAGGAGGGCTTGCTTTCCTGTTTTTTATAGGCGTATTTGCGCTGGCAGCACTGGCAGTCATGTTTTTATGGAATTGGCTGATCCCTTCCATTATCGGTTGGTCGGTAATCAATTACTGGCAGGCTATAGGCCTTATGGCACTTACCCGTCTGTTACTGGGTGGCTTTGGGAAGTTCGGTCCTTTCGATCCCCGGTCGGGAGGCTTTTTCCCCGGTAATCGAGAAGGACAAGCACAGATTCGGGAACAGATGAAAAATATGTCATGGGAAGAACGCCGGGAACATATCCGCAAGCATATGGCAGATTTCCGTAACGGCAGATTTGATATGCAAGACCCCACACCCGGCAATCAGCCCCAATGAAAGAGTTATCGACAAATACATCTGCCGGTACTGAGCAAAATACACGCGTTGCAGATATCTTCCGGAAATATCAGGCGCAGCTGAAAGGCTTCATCAACAAACGGGTCTCATCCAGGGAGGACAGTGAAGATATTTTGCAAAACGTATTCTACCAGTTCATGAAAAGCGACCAGGAGGAAAACCCGATCGAACAGATTGCCGCCTGGTTGTATTCAGTTGCCCGCAACCAGATCATCGACCGGAGCCGGAAACGCCGTGAGGAAGAAATGCCGTATCTCTCTACTAACGAAGACGACGGTACTTTTCTGAAAGAGCTTTCCGAATTGATGCCCGATGAAGATCAGTCGCCGGAAATGGATTTCATCCGCTCCACCGTGTGGAAAGAACTGGAATATGCTTTACTCGAATTGCCAGATGAACAGCGGACTGTCTTTGAGCTGACAGAACTGGAAGGTATTCCGTTCAAAGAGATAGCGGAATCGACCGGAATAGCGGTCAATACATTGATTTCCAGGAAACGATATGCAGTATTATTCCTTCGGAAAAGGTTATATAATTTGTATGAGGATATATTATAAAGCCCTGTTACCATTTAAAAGTGACAGGGACAATATATTTAGTCCCCAAAAATACACGACAGCCTTTTCCGCCGGAATAAGTTCCGCTGATCCATCTTTTTCTAACTATCAAAATGATATTAGTATACCATGTAATTGGGATTAATATACCAGGTAAATGAAAATACCCGACCGGGTAATATATTTTAACACATCAAAAGTAACACAAAACATCTGTTTATCTTTACATTCTGATATTTCCACTTATTAAATTTATTCGATGTTATTTATGTGCGTTTCCGAACTGAATTCGTGCGGATATGCACAAACGCCAATAACACAAAAGCATACATCTCATTATATACCAGTTATTTATAAACGTGGCACAACTTTTGTTCTTTCTCTGGCAAATTAAATATCTTTTACTCATGATTAAAACAGTAGCATTAGAGAAAATATTCCGCACAGAAGAAGTGGAAACATGGGCCTTGAATAAAGTGAATATTGAAGTGAAAGAAGGGGAGTTTGTAGCTATTATGGGACCTTCCGGTTGCGGCAAGTCTACGCTATTGAACATTCTCGGTCTGCTGGATAACCCGACTGCCGGTGAGTATTACCTGAACGGAACGGAAGTATCCAAATATACCGAAGTACAGCGAACTAAACTCCGTAAAGGAATTATCGGTTTCGTATTCCAGAGTTTCAACCTGATAGACGAACTGAACGTATATGAAAATATCGAACTTCCATTGCTTTATATGGGCGTATCAGCCTCCGAAAGAAAACAAAAGGTAAAAGAGGCTATGGAACGTATGGCTATCGTTCATCGGGAGAAACATTTTCCCCAACAATTATCCGGAGGGCAACAACAACGTGTGGCCATTGCCCGCGCCGTAGTAGCCAACCCCAAACTGATCCTTGCCGACGAACCCACCGGTAACCTGGATAGTAAGAATGGCCAGGAAGTAATGAACCTGCTTAGTGAGTTAAATAAAGAAGGAACTACCATTGTGATGGTAACTCACAGCCAGCACGATGCCGGATATGCTTCACGCATCATTAATCTGTTCGACGGTCAAGTTGTAACGGAATCTGTTGTATAAACACTAATTAAATTCTACAGGTATGAAGCAAATCCTATCATTACTCATTGTACTCCTTTATTGTACAACGATACAAGCAAAAGAAAGAGTAGTAGAATTACCGGCATTTGACGCATGGAGTTCCACTTCTATCGAAATTCAAAAGATCGTATTAAGCGACACGGCAACAACAGTCTATATCGACGCATTTTATCGTCCCCACAACTGGATAAAGATCGCTAAAGACAGCTATCTGCAAGCCGACGGAAAACAATACAAGCTCCTGTCGGGTATTGGCATGGAACCGGATAAAGAAATATGGATGCCGGAATCGGGGACGTATTCCTTCCAGATGATTTTTCCACCGCTACCTGAAAATACAACAATTGTCGATTTCACCGAAGGAGATTTCGAAGGCTCATTCAGCATCTGGGGAATCCATTTAGATGGGAAACCGGCTTTTTCACCTCTTGCAGGCAAAAAGAACCCGAAAGAGTCCCCTGTTCTGGAAACTCCGGAACTGAAATCCGGTATCGCCACTTTAAAAGGCCATATCGCAGGCTTCCGCCCGGAAATGAAATTACAGGGATCTACATGGGCTTATAACCCGGTGACCGGTGATGTGGATGAAAATAAAATATCGGTAGACAATAAGGGTGATTTTACATTGGAACTGCCTCTTAACCATATCTCAGTGGTTAATATATCTGCCAATTTCATGCAGGCTCCGGTCTACCTGAAACCGGGAGAAACGACTTCTGTCGAAATAAACTTCCCCGAGATATGCCGTGCACAATCAAAATTACAGAAAGATAAACCGTCATTGGGAGAAAAGTACTATTTCAGCGGTGCTCTGGCAGCATTAAACAATGAAGTATGCAATAGTCCGCTGCGTGGTCTGCCGGTAGGTATCAGTTCGCAGGAAGATTACGATCAAATGTTTAAGGATGTAGCTACCATGAACATCGATCAGTTCAAACAGTACTGGCTGGACCGTAGAGAGAAAGGCCTGAAAGAACTCGATAAATATCCGCATATCAGCGATGCATATCGTAAAATTCTGGTGTTGAATGCCGATATGGAAACAGCAATGCAATTAATGGGGTACTATGTATTGGAATATGCCTACCGGAGAGCCAACAATATTCCGCGTGACTCGGCAGCCGTTGGATTCGTACAACCGGTTATCACTGCCGGATATTATGACTTTGTTCCGCGCCTGGTTCCTAACGATCCCATCGGGTTATATGCTTCTTATTACAGTAACATAATAAGAAGCCTCCAGTATGCAAACATCTCCGGACAGCCTCTTCCGGAAGGAACAAAAGAATTCCCGGACAATACAGCAGATCTTGCCAAATTAATGGGCACAGACAAAGGCATCCTGTTCGACTTGATAGCAGCTCAAAGACTGGCACGTCCTATCCAGGAATTCAAACCACTTACCGACGAAGAACTGGCTCAGGCGGATAAGATATCTCCTGTCATTAAAAACATACTGACAACGATGAATAACAAACTCAAGCAGACTATCGAAGAAAACAAAAAGAAATCCGGCTATACGGTCGACCGGGTTAATATCGCCGATGTCCCTGCAGAAGAATTATTCAATGCCATTACAACCCCTTACCGTGGAAAAGTCGTCTTCGTTGATTTCTGGGCAACGTGGTGCGGCCCTTGTCGTATGGCTATGGAGCAATCAGAGCCTGTAAAGAAAGATTTCGAAGGAAAAGATGTCGTATTCCTCTATCTTGCCGGAGAAAATTCGCCTAAAGGTGCTTGGGAACAGATGATTCCGGATATTAAAGGGGAACACTACCGCGTAACTTCCGACCAATGGGACTTCTGGGGAAAGAAATTCGGCATCAATGGCGTACCTTCGTATATGGTCCTGTCAAAAGACGGAACACCGGTTCATTTCCAGGTAGGTTTTATGGGAGTAGAGAAGATGAAAGAGATGATCGAGGATGAATTGAAAAAATAATATTCGAAATATCACATTTTATGAAGGCGGAGACCCGGTAAAGGTCCCCGCTTTTTTTGTGGTAAAACTAAAAAAGCGTAATATTGCATTTCATAAACATAACACACTTAATCGATCATATGAGGAATCTGAAACAATTGGCATTTTTAATCTGCCTGAGTGCTTATTGCACACTCTCTGCGCAGGAGGCCAAAAAGGCAATGACATTCGACGAGATGGTTAGCTGGAAACGGATCACCGAACAGGCTATTTCACACGATGGGAAATGGGTTGCCTGCAAAATGGAACCCTGGAGAGGGGATGCCAGCATACTGGTTTATAACGCCAAAGGAGAAATGACTGCATCCTTTCGTCCTGCCGGACACGCCGAATTCTCTGCTTCTTCCCGCTATCTGCTGGTCACCAAAAAGCCGGAACTGGAAACTGTAGAAGCATTAAAACTAAAGAAAGTAAAAGAAGAAGAGATGCCTGCCGACGAACTGGTTATCTTCAATCTTCCGGATAAGAAGGAGTCGATCGACTCTTTAAAATCATACAAATTATCAGAGACAACAGACTGGATCGCCTATAAAAGAAGCAGTAAATCTGATAGCGTATTGCATGTCCGCTCACTGGACGGAGCCAAAGAGGTACTGCTGGCCGATGTCAAAGAGTTCGGTTTCGCTAAAAAAGGAAATATCTTATATTATACAACCGACTCCACCCTGTCCACTTTTACTCCCGACAAAGGTAACTCATTGATTTTCGAAGGAAAAGGAGTCATCAAAAAAGTAACATTCGATGAAGCCGGAAGCAAAATCGCTTTCCTGCATAGTCCTGACAAAGATTCCATCGGCACACTATGTTCCCTGTATCTGTCCGAGAACAAAGCTCCTGCCCGTCTGGTTGCAGACCGCAAACAAAGTTTTATCCCTGACAGCTGGGTTATCAGCGAGAATGGCGACCTCCGCTTTTCAAAAAATGCCGAACGGCTTTTCTTCGGTACTGCACCGGCTCCCCAACAGAAAGACACGACTATACTGGCTGAAAACCGTCCCGATGTACAGATATGGAAATGGGATGAAGCGGTACAGTACACCCAACAGGTATATAACAAGCAAAAGGACCTGAAAAAAACGTATGCAGCCGTATATAACATCAACGATAACAAATCGATCCAACTGGCAAACATAGAAATACCGGATCTTCAAACCGCCGCAGAAGGAGATGCGCCGATCGCATTGCTGTCGACCAATCTGCCTTATGCCACTGAACAGATGTGGGAAGGAAGAAGCCGTTACGATATCTATACGGTAAATCTGGAAACAGGTAACCGCCAACAGATCAAACAAGCAGCAAATACCAGTATGCGTCTTTCTCCGGAAGGAACATTTGCCTACTGGTATTGTGCCCAGGATAGTTCATGGTATACGCGTTCGATGAACGATGGTAAAGAATACCGCCTGACAACTCCCAAGTCTTTTGCGGCCTGGGATGAAGACAATGACGTTCCTGACTATCCCTCCCCACACGGACTGGCAGGATGGACAGCCGGCGACCGTTTTTTGCTGATCTATGATCGTTACGACATCTGGAAATTCGATCCTACAGCCCAGACTTCTCCTGTCAACCTCACAGTAAACGGACGCAAAGAACAGTTATCCTACCGGGTAGTCCGGTTGGATAAGGAAAAGAAATTCATCGATTTAGCTGAATCCCAGTTATTATTGGCTTTCAACGAAAAGACAAAAGGTACAGGATACTACAATGCCCGCTTTTCGACTCCGGCCATCCCCAAAACATTGCTGGCCGGTAATTTCATGTTGAAAACTCCGGTAAAAGCGAAAGAAACCGATGCCGTGATCTATACCTCTGAAACATTCGAACAATATCCGGATGTCCGCCTGTCTGACCTGACCTTCAAAAAGTCTGTCCGCCTGACGAACGGAGGCGAACAGCAAGCTCAAATAAACTGGGGTACAGCAGAATTGGTTTCATGGATATCACTGGACGGCATACCGTTGGAAGGTGTTGTCTACAAACCTGAAAATTTTGATCCTAACAAGAAATATCCGGTAATCGTGAATTTCTACGAACGTAATTCGGAAACCCTTTACGCCTATCACATGCCGGAGCCACATCGTTCGACGATCGATTATCATTTCTATACCAGCAACGGATATATCATTTTCAACCCGGACGTACGTTATGTAGACGGTTATCCCGGAGAAAGCTGTTTCAACTGCGTTATGCCGGGTATCACCTCGCTGATTGCCAAAGGATATGTAAATGAAAAGGCTATCGGAGCCCAGGGACATAGCTGGGGTGGCTATCAGGTTGCTTATCTGGCCACCCGCACAAATCTGTTCTCAGCCATAGAATCAGGTGCACCGGTAGTCAATATGTTCAGTGCCTACGGTGGGATCCGCTGGGGATCAGGACTGAACCGTTCTTTCCAGTACGAGCACGGACAAAGCCGTATCGGAGGTACCTTATGGGATTCTCCGTTGCAATACATGGAAAACTCTCCTCTCTTCAATATGGATAAGGTAACGACTCCTATCCTGATCATGCACAATGACAACGACGGTCATGTGCCCTGGTATCAGGGTATCGAGTACTTTGTAGCACTCAAACGTTTGCAAAAACCGGTATGGATGCTCAATTATACAGGAGAAATACACTGGCCGCTACGCCTGGCAAACCGTATCGATTTCCAGAAACGTATGTTCCAGTTCTTCCAACACTACTTAAACAGCCAACCGATGCCTCAATGGATGAGCGAAGGTGTTCCGGCTGTCGATCAGGAGTTTAAATTAGGATACTAACTAAGGGGGGAATTTCCCCCCTTACTCTATCTTTTAAGACGGAAAATCATCAGATAATTATTGTCATTATCGTCAATCGAATTTTGCATATCTGTCAGCTTCTTCCGCATTTCTTCGGAGAGATTACTTTTTTTCAATAGATTCTCAATATCAGTCAACAGATTACCCGGCTCCATATTTCGCAGATAATATCCCCTTCCAAATATCGAACTGGGCCATTCGATGTTCTGATCACCGAAATAATCATTATACATTGTAAAATAGGCCCCCTTACCGGTTGCTTTATCTATAATATAATGATAGGTTTCTCCGGGGGTAGCAATAGAACCGCCTTCAACCTGCTGCACAACAGGAGGACCGGAATAATGTCCGGTAAAATGATCAGGCCATTCATTAAACCCGTGCCAGGGAATAGGATCGTTTTTCGTATGTTTAAACGTAAAAGTCGGACGCAGGCGGTTATTCTCCACGTCATACTGATAGGTAGAATCGACACGGGTCGGATCGAGACACATTATATTAAAATCGAATACGCCGGGGAGATTAAAATCACAAAACACCTCATTATTGAAAGTCCATGGAACCCCCAAATGTCCGGGAGCCACTTCCTGAATATGATTACCCGACAAATCCTGTGTCCAGATAACTGCCGGCATGTTTGGGAAAGGAAGTGTTGCCACCGTTACCGTTCCTTTATCGGGGTCCACTTTAAACTTCGCCTTCGGACAGCGGATTCCCAACATCACCGGCTCCAAAGCATTTCCCTCCATATCAAAAACCAACAATCGATCCGACTGCCACGGCATCAGGTATATACGGCCGTTTTTCTCATCGATCTGAGCATCATAAATGGATTCGTATTCACCGGGCCCTTGTCCTATGGCCCCAACATTCGTCAAATAATTACCTTTCCTGTCAAATAGTTTAAAAGCCGTAGGAGGATATCCGCTATGTGCCAGTATGTAATTATCGGAAAGGCTGATTCCGCACTCGCCAATCAGGGCAGTGTCCCGCCTATCCAGTTTTACAAACTCCATATCTTCCGCAAAAAAACTAAGGGGGATCCGGACTGTATCTGTCAGAAGTTTCTGGTCGCACGACAAAACTTTGTCGTCGCCCACTTGCACATATTGCCCAACTACGGGACAATCATTTAAAACATTCCTGCTCCCGGAGCTACTGCCTCCCGTACCGCAAGAAACGGTTGCTAATATGATTAACAATCCGGCTAAGAGTTTCAAACCTGTTTTCATGCGTCTCTTTCTTAGATTATTACACACAAATAAAACAATTAAATCACTAAGAAACAATATATTTACTATTTTTTCGTAAAAATATGAATCATCCGTACTTCTATGATTGCTTTAGAAATAAATAATATTTACTTTTGAAGCGATCATAATAAACGACACCATGAAAAATTATCTTACCATTATCTGTATATGTCTTGCATACATCAGTATGTTAAGTAGTTGTAAAGAAAAAAGTGAGACAAACATCCGTCCGGTCACTCCTCCTAAGTATGAAGGTAAGGTCGATAATTCTGTTACTCCAATCCATATAGACCTCGAAGAGGCACTCAACAAAGACAGGAATCCATTAAAACTCAGCCAAATTGCTTCAGAGATAGATTATTATATTGTGGGAGACGGCAATTATACAGTCACGCAAGCTATTGCAATACCGGATAGCAATGCATTCCTGACATTCAATAATCCGCGTATTTACTACCGGAAAAACGGAAGACCGAGTAAACGTTACGGGTTCAAAGCATTGGCCTACAAATGGAATAATGAAATGAACGGACACAACCTGTTCTACGACAAAAAAACCTCCCGCATGTATTGTGCATTGAGCGGTAAAGATCAGAATAACAGGGGAACCAAGGATCCTTTTTATCCGCAGATCGTCGAACTACCGCCTCTGGATACAATGTTAACAATCGACAGGTATATTTTTCCGGAAACAGTAGAAAAGAAATATTTGATCAACCAGGGGAACGATAAACTGGTAGGATTCTCCTCTTCCGGATATATGTTAAGCCATTATGAAGATTCAACCGGTATTCCAAACAGCTTGCTGACGTTTAATCTGGAAGGGGAAACACTTTGCAAATTCAAGTTAAAAGAGCAATCGACACTCTCGAGAAAAGAGACGAATAACATTCCGTCTTTCCAGACCGCCTATTGGAATGAAACACAGGATCAAATGACATTCATGATCCCTTTCTGCGATACGGTATATCAGTTACGCGATCCGCAAACAGTCGTCCCGTTATATAATATTCATTTCGGAAAATCCGGCATCTTTTCAGAGTATACGGAAGGGCAAGGCGTGAAAGATGAAAAAATGTGGCTACGTACATTATACGAAAACCGGAAAGGCTTATTCATGGGTATATACCAGAAGAAAGGCCCGAAAATCCTCTCCTGGCTGAATTTCGAATATGAATATAAACCGACACTGAGCTATCAGGCCGTTTACCTAAAAGAAAAGGGGGAAACGTATGTACTTCCACGTAGGGAACAAGGCTTTACCAACGACCTCGACGGTGGAATGACTTTCTGGCCGGACGGTCAAACAGACGGTTATCTCTATATGATCCGCACCCTGACGGAAATGCGCGAAAGTGTGGAACGGACCGGTTCTCCGAAGCAACAAAAATTACTGGATATCCTCGATAACAAAAGAATACAGGAAAATCAGTATGTGATGATCGTAGTAAAGTGAACTAAAGATCTTTTCAATAAGAAAGATCATATTTCTTCATCTTATTGTAAAGCGTTTGCCGGCTTATATTGAGTTGTTGGGCACAAAGGGTCAGGTTTCCTTTTTTATCAGCCAATACTTCACGGATAAACTGCTTCTCCATCTCTTCCAACGTAACGGGATGGGAAGCCGAAACCGGATCTTCCATATAGAAATCATCGCTATCCAACAAAGAGGAGTTGGATAAGAGAACGGCACGCTCTATGGTCTGCTGCAAAAGAGTGAGATCTCCATTGAGAATTATGTCGGACAATTTATGTAATGCATCGGGGGTAATACCGGGAAATGGTTTTCCATAGGCCGTCGCATATTTCCGGAGAAGAGAATTGACAAGCAGAGTAACGACAGGATCAGTTTCTCCCGAGAGAAATTCAGATTCCCTTCGAGAGGAATTTTGTTTTCTCCCGGAACGAGCGTTCCAGGCTGCTACGACAGTAGATAATAACTTCTCATTATCCCAGGGTTTCACGATAAAGTCTGCCGCCCCTCTTTTCAATGAAGCAACAGCTAGTTCTATATCGCCAAAAGCAGTGATCAGTATCACTTCCGGCGGATTAGCCTGTTCATGGATACGATCCAGCCAGAACAATCCCTCTCCCCCGCTCTGCTTTCCTGTACCGAAATTCATATCCAGCAAAACGACATCCACATCTTCCTCCCGGAGCAAAGCAGGCAACAAAGTGGGCACCGAGACACAGACAACCGTCTTAAACTCACGCGAAAGAATCACCCGCAACGTTTTCAGCACTGCCTCATTATCATCTACTACTATAATCTTACCGTTTATCATACCAACAAAGATACATTGAATCTTTCCCATATTTATGAATTGAGAGAAAAATGTCAAGTTCAAATATTATCAGAAATGAGACATTTCTGAAGTTGACAGTTATTATCAGATATGAGCTATCTTTCATTACAAGGCAACGCCTTGTGCCGCAGGCTCTCTTTTGCCGTCGGTTTTTAACCGACGGATATAAAAGATAGGAGGCAAAGCCTCTTCCTCTGTGGGCTTAAGCCCCTTTATTAACGGGGCTTCTTTCCTATATGAAAGGGGTTAAAACCCACAGAGGAATCCGGCAAAGCCGGAGCATTTAATCTATCCGTCGGTTAAAAACCGACGGCAAAAGAGAGCCTGCGGCATGAGGCAGAGCTTCATAAAAGACTCAGTTTTTTCTATCTCCGAACGCGAAACCCATCTGTCAACTGTCACTTGTCAACTGTCAACTGAAAAATTATCATATAATCCATTGTCAAATATTTAGACAATTTTACCGTGAACCCTGATTATTTCCGTTTATTCCTTGCCCCGCAGAAAGAAAGGGAATAGATTTGAAATGCCATTCTGAAAAGAAGAGCATGAAATACACAATATACAATCTATGAAAGCAGTCGCATTAAAACTTGTATTTCGCAGTTGGTGGCGGAATAAGACATTCTCCATCATTTCTATTGCCAGCCTGGCGATAGGCATTGCCTGTACGAACCTGTTAACCGTCTTTACCATTCACGAATACGGCATAGAAAACGGGAATCCCAATAAAGAGCGTATATGGATGCTTAACCAAGATTCGCCGATGGCATCCGGAGAAAAGGTACAGTATGCCGACAAATCTATCCCGCCTATGCTTAAAGAAAATTATACGGAAGTAGAAAGTTACCTGCGGATGGCAAGTCAATCGGTCAAATATATCTCTGTCGATCAAGTAAAACATTCCCCGATCAACCTTACGGCTGTCGACCCGTCTTTAACAGACTTTTTCCCTTACAAAGTACTGAACGGTAATCTGAACGAGGCTTTGACGCAACCGGACAAACTGGCGCTCACGGAAGAAACGGCCCGGAAACTTTTCGGGAAAGCCAACCCGATCGGTAAAATCATTTATTTCGGTCTTCCCAACGATGACTTCGGCACAAAAGACAACCCTAACACCGAGCACGCTTACCAGGTTGCAGCCGTCATTGCCGACAGGGAACAGTCTTTCTTACACCTGGAGGCTGTAACCGGAATTACCGATTCTTTCTTTGGAGGCCCCTGCTTACTGCTTATGAACAAAGCCATCGACCAGGCAACTTTCGAAGCACAATTGAAAAGAGACAAAGTCCCTACTTTACAAGGAGATATAGGCAACTATTACCTGGCGACTTTACAGGAAAGCTATTTTCATGCAGCCAAACAACAGACACTGGATTTCATCAATTACCGGCAGCCGACATTACTCTATGTAGGGTTGATTTCCGCCATCCTGATCCTATTGATCGCCTGCTTCAATTATATCAATCTCAACTTCTCCCGCCTGCTTCAACAAGTCCGGATGATTCATACGCAAAAGCTGATGGGTGCCAGCCGGCAGGAGATCAACCGGCAGCTTTTCCTGGATACGTTCCTGACAGTCATCATTGCCTTCTTTTGTTCTTTGCTGATTACACATGACCTGCTACCGGTATTCAACTCGATAGTGAACAGCCGGTTACACACTTCTTTCTTTTTCAACTGGCAGACATTACCCGTTATCTGCGGCTTTATCCTATTATTATCCATCGTTCCGGCGGCCTATATGGGACGGAAGATATCCGGATTCTCAGGTTCCGGCTATCGTGAGTTTTTTACCGGAAACAAGAAGAGAAAGATCGTGACTTCTTTATCCATAATACAATACGTTATCTCCATCGGACTCATCATCGCGACATTGACGGTAAACGACCAGCTCCATTTTATCCGCCAGGGAGGCGATAACTACAAGAACCTGATCGAGATAGGCGACTGGATGGAAGACGGTTCGTACATACGTCCTTTTGCCCGCGAACTGAAAAAACACCCGGAAATAGCCCAGGCATCGATTGCCGGAGGTTCTATCCTAAACAGCTGGATACAACAGGTTGTCCTCACCGATGAAAACGGCAACGAAAAATACACCTCGCAAATCAACTATTTCGGTGAATCCGATTTTCTGGATGCATTGCAACTGAAATTGAAAAGAGGACTTCCTCCCGACAAGGCAGTAGAGAAATATGCACGTCCGGTCTACGTCAACGAAAAATTTGTCGAACTATTGGTCACAAAAGGCGAAGACCCCATCGGTAAACCATTGAATTCCATCGATAAAGATCTCAACAAAAGCTATACCGATACTGACAACCTACCGGTCTCCACCATTGCGGGTATTGTCGATAATCTATACACCAACACACTCGAACAGGAAGTAAACCCGTTCACCATCCAGATCAACAACAGTCCGGACAATGCCTTCAATTATATCTATATACGCCTCAACGGCAATCAGGAAAAGGCTCTCGCCACCGTACGGGAAGTATGGAACAAGGTAAACCCGGGTCAATATTTCACTTACCGGGATGTGTACAGGACTTTCCTGCAACGGAACGAGAAAACAACCGAACTCTCCCGGCTATTGTTGATGTATTCCGTTATCAGTATCTTTCTAACTTGCTTCGGCCTTTTCGGAATGGCACTCTATGCAACCGAACAGCGTACCAAAGAGATCGGCGTACGGAAAGTGAACGGAGCGACCAGCCCGCAGATCATGCTACTGCTCAACCGTCAGTTTATCGCCTGGATAGGTTCCGCTTTTATCATTGCCATTCCTATCACCTGGTTACTCTTGAACCGCTGGCTGGAAAACTTTGTCTACCGTACAGATATAAGTCTCGGTATCTATCTGATAAGTGGGCTTTTTGTCCTGTTCATCACCTTATTGACTGTCTGTTGGCACAGCTACAAGGCGGCCTCGGCCAATCCTGTGAAAGTATTAAGAAGTGAATAAACTAAATATCAATCAGAATATGAAAGCAGTTGCATTTAAACTCGTCCTGCGAAGCTGGTGGCGAAACAAGACCTTCTCCATCATTTCCATCATCAGTCTGGCAATCGGCATTGCCTGTACGAATATGCTGGCTGCTTTTGTCATCCATGAATACAACCTGGAAGCGGATAATCCGAACCGCAGTCATATCTACATGATGGACCAGGATTCCCCTTTGCAACCGGGCGAGCGGGTTTGCTTCACTGTCGGCAGTATTCCTGTCGAAATAAAGGAGAAATATCCGGAAGTAATCGACTATCTGCGATTAAATAATATCGGAATGGATTATATAAAGGTAGACAACAACCATTTCGACCCTATCACAATTGTGACAACAGATTCGTCTTTTCCCCGTTTCTTCCCTTACAAAGTAGTAACGGGAGATTTGAACGAAGCGCTGACACAACCGAACAAGATTGCGCTGACAGAAGCCTGTGCCCAAAAATACTTTGGCAGCAAGAACCCAATCGGCCAAATAATCACCACAGGCCAGAACAGCACGACCACGGTACACAAAGAAGACGGCACCATTGAAACGGAAGCCAACGAAACGAGCTATCAGATTGCAGCCGTCCTCCAATCGCACGACCAGTCTTACCTCAAATTCGAGGCATTAACCGGAAACGGAGGCACAACCAACGGCGGATTATGCCTCCTGATGACCGACCGTCCCATCGACACAGACAAGTTTGCCGAACAGATAAATAAAGACGGACTGCATACGTTTGTCCCAGATGGGAAATACCAGTTTTATACCTTACAGGAAAGTTATTTCCGAAAATACACACAGGAAGGTTTCACATTCCTCAACAGCCGCCAGAAGACATTGCTTTATGTGGGAATGATTTCAGCCGTTCTAATCCTGCTGATCGCCTGCTTCAATTATATCAATCTCAATTTCTCCCGCCTATTGCAACAGGTGCGAATGATTCATACCGAGAAACTGATGGGTGCGACGAAAAAGGATATCAACCAACAGCTATTCCTCGATACATTCCTGACTGTTATTACGGCCTTCCTCTTATCTCTGTTGATTACGCACGACTTAACTCCGGTATTCAACTCTATCGTCTCCGGAAATATACATACCTCCTTCTTCTTCAACAAGCAGGCTTTTCCGGTTATCATCCTGTTTATCTTCCTCTTATCCATGATTCCGTCCATTTATATAAGCCGGAAGATAAGTAAGTTGTCCGCCTCCGGCTACCGTGAGTTTTTCACTGGAAATAAAAGAAGAAAGATTGTTACCGCTCTTTCCATCGCACAATATACCGTATCCATCGGATTGATCATCGCGACGTTCACGGTAAACAGCCAGCTTCGTTTTACACAAAAAGGCGGAGAAGGTTATCGTGACTTGATAGAGGTAGGCAACTGGGGAACAGACAATTCTTACTTACCGGCATTTGTGCACGAAATCAAAAAGTTACCCGGAGTAGAAAATGTTACACTCAGCGGCGGTCCTTTACTAAATATGGGACTTACTACCGTGAATGTCAAGAATCCCGACGGCAGCGAAAGCATTTATATGAAAGCACAGTATATGGGAGGACGTGACTTTCTGAAAACATTCAAAATCAATCTTATAGAGGGAATAGAGCCGGATAGGGCACTCGTACAATACCAAACTCCGGTTTACATCACCCGAAAATATGCAGACCTTCAGGTTCCTCCCGGAGAAGACCCGGTTGGTCAGCTACTAAGCAAATACGACAAGGATAATGAACAATATGGAAAGAGCAGTGATTCTCCCCAACCGGTTATTGCCGGCATTACCGAAAATATATTTGCCAATTCGCTTGAAGAAGATGTTTTCCCCAGCATTATTTACATTGGGCAGGATGACGACAAAAGATATTCCTTTGCAGAAATCAAAGTGGGGAAAGAACGTCAGCAAATCATCGCTGCCATCGGAAAGATATGGGAAGAGATGAATCCGGGACAACACTTCACTTACCAGGATGTCTTTAAGGAGTTTATGCAACGCAACAGCCGGACAACCGAGCTGGCGGAATTAATGATCATGTATTCGCTGATCAGTATCTTCCTGACTTGTTTCGGCCTGTTCGGTATGGCTCTATATGCCACGGAACAGCGCAAGAAAGAAATTGGTATACGGAAAGTGAACGGAGCCAGTACGCTAAAGGTCATGTACCTGTTAAACAAACAGTTTGTTGGCTGGATCGGAATAGCTTTCGTTATAGCCGTTCCTATTAGCTGGCTTTTTCTCAACCGCTGGCTGGAAAACTTTGTATATCATACCGATATATCGGTCTTCCATTTTCTATTGAGTAGCATTATCGTGTTATTCATCACGTTATTGACTGTCAGTTGGCATACTTACAAAGCCGCTTCGGGAAATCCGGTCAATTCGCTGAAAACAGAATAACACCAATCAAAAAGGGTACGCTCCCGGATACGAATATCCGGGAAAGGATTGATTTGGTAAAGGGATTCATAATTTCTGTTCTTCAAAGAACTAACTCTTCCCTTATAAAGAACTGCTTTTTACTCTATAAAGAAGTATTTCTTTTCATGCAGATAACTACTATATATACTGTACTATTTATAAATAATAACCTGTACACCTTATCATAAGTATTATGTACTACTTATATAGTATATAGTGTACAGTATATATAGTACTTGTCTACATACCGGAAAATACTTCCCTATACACTTCCGGTTACTTCGCTATACAATTTCGAACACTTCTATACACTTAAAGATTTCGGGATTTATATGAATATTTATCGGGGTTATGAAAATAAAAGCCTATCTTGCAGTAGTTAATCTGTTAAACAGAACTTGTATAATCTAATATAGATATGACACAATGAGTATAAGGTATAAATTTACCCCCATCTGTGACAACCTGAATAAGGAAGGGGAAAAAGTAAAAGGCTATTATCCACAGGTAATCAGCCGCGGAACGATCCACAAAGAGAAGTTCTTCGACTATATTTCGCACGGTTCGATTCCTCTTCGGGCTCAGTTATCATATTCATGGACGTTGATCGAGGACAGTATTATCGACCTCCTGGAACAAGGGTTTGATGTTTGCTTGAATGATTTCGGGACTTTTTCCGTCTCGGCTGAAAGTGATCCGACCGAAAAGAAGAATGAAATACGTGCGGAGTCTATCACAGTGAAAGGTCTTAATTTCCGTGCCTCCAAAGTAATCAACAAAAAGTTGAAAGGAATAAAGTTCGAACGCGATCCGGAAAAGTGATTTTGAAAGTTGTATTTTGCATAAATACTTCATGAAGATGTGTCAAAAATAAATAAACCGAACACACCTTCATGAAGTCTGATATGTTTCTGTTATCCGTTCACTTTCTTATAATCAGCCAGGAAAGTAGCCAGACCGCTATCTGTAAGCGGGTGTTTCAACAGGCCTTTAATAGCAGCCAGCGGACAGGTTGCCACATCGGCTCCCGCCTCGATACACTGAATAATATGCTGTGTACTACGGATGGAAGCAGCAAGCACTTCGGTTTCGTATCCATAATAGGTATACATCTCTACGATTTTCTTCACCAGTTCGATACCATCGCTGGAAATATCATCCAGGCGGCCTACGAAAGGAGAAACATAACTCGCTCCTGCTTTTGCCGCCAAAAGAGCCTGCCCACGGGAAAAGACCAATGTACAATTGGTACGAATTCCCTCATCGGAAAAATGTTTGATCGCTTTGATTCCGGCTTCTATGCAAGGAACTTTCACTACGATATGCGGATTCAAGGCAGCCAGTTCCTTACCCTCTTTAATCATCCCTTCATAATCGGTAGATATTACTTCCGCACTGACATCACCGTCTACGATCTCACAAATCTTTAGATAATGTGCACGCTGGTTCTCCACTCCTTTGATCCCTTCTTTGGCCATTAAAGACGGGTTGGTAGTAACACCGTCCAATACGCCTAAATCGTTTGCTTCCCGAATCTGATCCAGGTTCGCCGTGTCGATAAAAAATTTCATGTTTTATATGTTTATAAATGGTTCTATTTAGATAACATATTCACTGTCGTATAGTTTATTTCCGGATGGGCTATTTAGAATGTTGAAAAAGATTAATATAGAAAATTATAAACAGCCAAGGTACAAAGAAAGAATACGACAAAGCGAATTATATCATATTATTACCTAGAAACCAATTATTTACAAAAGGTAAATAAATAATATCAATAGGGACGAATTGCAATAGTTCTATAAGAACTATGTACCACAGTATGCAAATATAGTCTATTTTTGAAATGATAGGTTAAATGTTGAAGAATAATCCCACCTTGTAATATTCTTTTGTTAACGATCATATAAACTAACAACTTTCATACGATAATAATTTACTCAACCAACAAATCATTTATTGGTTATCAGACTGTTACATCCATGCATAAGCATTAGTTCTTATAGAACTAATATAAATAACACAAAAATATACACAGTTAAAGTATAAGGAAAGTTTACGATTTCAACAGAAATTCAAAGCAGCACAGCTAAAGATTGTAGCTAATACTTACGGATTGTTACACATTTATTAGAGAACAAACTATTTATGCGAATAGCAGACGGACAAGTTTTTGAAAAATTATTCCGGGAATATTATTCTCATCTTTGCAATTATGCCGGCAAATATATTGCCGACAGCCAAGTCAGGGAAGATATTGTTCAGGTATTTTTCATTTCTGTCTGGGAGAAAAAACATCTTTCGATATCACAGGAGACCTTTTTACCATACGCTTACCGTTCTATAAAGAACAGTTGTATAAACTACTACAAATCAGAGATCATCAAAGAAGATTTCATCGCGACTCTGACGGATGAATGGAGTGACCAGCTAAATGAAGAAGAGGACTTTTTATATCAGAAAGAGGTACAACTGGCCTTGCAGAAACTTCCTGATAAATGCCGGAAAGTATTCCTTTTGAAATGCGTCAGTGGACTACGTTATAAAGAGATAGCCGATGTTTCCGAAATATCTGTAAACACTGTAAAATATCATTTAGGAGAAGCTTTCCGAATCATGCGTGAAGAACTAAAGCATCTCACATTTTTATTTTTTCTGATTTTTTTCTGATTTCACCTACCCATTTTCCCTTCCTCAATTGTCAATATACAAAAAGGAAGAAAATGACATCTGAAACAATATATCAAATAATTCTCTCATCCCTGGCAGGTGAAGCCACTGAAGAAGAACTGCTCTGCCTGTCAAAATGGTTGGAGGAGTCTGACGCGAACCAGGCAGAGTATGCAAAAATCCAAAGATTGTATCAGAAAACGTCACTAAAAACAAAAGAACAAACGTATGATGTAGACAAAGCCTGGCAAAACATCCAAAAACAAACAGTCCATAAAAAGAAAAACATATTTTTATGGCTGGGCTATGCGGCAATGCTTGCCATTGTTCTTTCCATAGGCATCGTATTCTTTACCAATGAGCACCAAACAGCTCCTATCAGTAAAGTCAATGTGAATGATTATGACCAACCGACTTTATTACTGGAGAATGGAGAAACGATCAAGTTGAACGAAGGATCGTTTGCCAGACAACAAAAACATATCACCATAAAAAATGATGCTGAAAAAAAGCTCGTTTATGAAACAAAAGACAAAATTGCTGAGAATAAAATACAGAATAATCATATTATCATCCCAAAAGGAAAAACGTATCAACTGATCCTTTCCGATGGAACTCACATTCATTTAAACTCCGAATCAGAATTGATCTACCCGACATTGTTTACAGGAAACAAACGAGAAGTAACTTTAATAGGCGAAGCCTTCTTTGAAGTAGCAAAAGACAAGGAGAAACCATTTATTGTAAAAGCCAACGAAATGGAAATAAACGTATTGGGAACGACTTTCAATGTTTGTTCTTATGCAAAAGACAAAACAATAAGTACAACCTTAATCGAAGGCTCTGTTTCAGTGCGTGCTAATCAGGGGGACACACAGATAATCACACCTTCCGAACAGTTTACCTATAACAAAGAAAACGACCGGACAAATATCCGGATAGTGGATACCGAACTTTATACCTCATGGATCGACGGCAAATACATCTTCAAACATGCAACACTGGATGAAATAATCAACAAACTTCAACTTTGGTATGACTTTACAGTGGTTTATCAGGATGAGAATTTGAAAAACAACCGCTACTCACTGATTGCCGAAAAAGATACAGACCTTGACAAGTTGCTGGAAGTTATCAGTTATACTTCAGAAGTCAAGCTAGAGAGAACAGGAACTAATACTATTAACATTAAAAAAATAAAGGAGGAGAAATGACGTAGAAAATATTTATTATGAAAAACAACAAAGGCAGTATGGATCAGATACCGCCTCTGTAACAGATTAAAAACAATAGTTTCATTTTCGTTTAACCTGTAAATTACAAATTTATGGAAAAAAGAATATCGGAAGACTTTTACAAAGCACAAAAAGTCTTAAAACGATCATTATTTTTATTATTACTTAGTGGCTTATTATCAACAGTTTCTTTTAGTGCACATGCATTTGAATCGCTTTTAGAACAAAATCATCCTTTAAACCTATCTTTCAAAAATGCACGGATAGAAAAAATACTGGATGCTATATCGCAGCAATCCGGTATTAAAATCGCCTATAGTACGGAAGAGCTGGCAGGTGATAAAAGCGTATCTGTCAATATTCGTACTTCAGACATAAAAGAGGCATTGACGGCTGTGCTCGGTAACAACTATACTTTCAAACAGATAGATAATTATATTGCTATCGCCAGAAAAGAAAACGAACAACCTGCCGTTAGCCAGACAGATGACAGGGCCTGGACTATTCAGGGTCAGGTTCTGGAAAATTCGGAACCTCCGTTTCCTTTGGCCGGCGTAAATATTACTATTAAAAACACTTCTTTAGGCACAGTAAGCGACCAGAACGGTTATTTTTCAATTAAGGCCAAACGAGGTGACATTCTGATTTTCAATTATCTTGGTTTCAAACCACAAGAATATGTCGTCAACCGTGCAATCAGTAACCTGACTGTTTCCATGTCGGAAGACACAGAGGAGTTGGACGAAGTGATTGTAACGGGATTCTCAGAAGAAAAGAAGTTAAACTCGATCTCTTCTGTCGCTTCGTTAGACATTTCCAAAAACCTGAACAGCCGCCCTATCACAAATCTGTCGCAATCATTACAGGGTGGTATCACCGGTTTAAATGTGACACAGGGTTCCGGCCTGCCGGGAGCAGATGGTGCTTCGATTAAAATACGTGGTATCTCTACACTGGGAAGCAGCGATCCGTTGGTATTGGTCGACGGAGTCCCCATGGATATGAATAACTTGGATCCAAACACCATTGAAAGTATTACCGTTTTGAAGGATGCGGCGGCAGCAGCGATCTACGGTTCACGTGCAGCAAATGGTGTTATTGTCGTAAAGACAAAACGTGGTGTACCGGGTAAGATTAATGTCTCTTACAATGGTTACTACGGTATTCAGAAAGCAACCTATCTTCCGGAATTCGCCAATGCGGCAGAATACATGCAAATGGTCAACGTAGCCCAGAAAAATATCGGAGGTTCGCCGACTTTTAGCGACGATGCGATCACTAAAACACTTTCCGGAGAAGATCCTATCAATTATCCGAATACCGATTGGACTGACTATATGTTTAAAAACGGTTCTGTTCAAAGTCATTCCGTTTCCGTATCGGGAGGTGGTAACCTGGCACGTTTTGCCTTGACGGCCAATTATCTGAAAAATGACGCATTGATAGATAACACGAATTCAGACCGACTGAATATTCGGGCAAACACGTCTGTCAGCCTGTTAGATAATTTATCTGTAAACATGGACTTCAATTCATACCGTACCAACCGGGACGAACCATTAACAGGCGTATTGGATTATCTGTATTCAACACCTCCTACAACAGTAGCACGTTATCCGATGAAAGAGGGTAACAATCAAGTCTATTATGGAAACCGTCCGGAACAACGAAACCCGGCAGCTTTGATGGAACGTGGAGGTATCAGAAATTATCTGGAAGACAATGTCAGTATCAATATTGCTCCCCGTTGGGAAGTGATCCCGAATTTAGTTTTACGTGGCCAATATTCTTATCGGGTAAGCAGTAGTGCCAAGAGAGAGGAACGTGCAGCCTGGAATTTCTTCGATTACAATTCCGGAGCATTCTTGCAAACATGGTCGGCTTATCACGGAGCGGAAAAGGGACGTTCCAGCTACTACTATATCGGAGCTACTGCAGAATATACTTTAGAACGCAAAAAGCACCGTCTGTTCGCTATCGGAGGATACAATCAGGAGTTAACGAACGACGGTGACTGGGATCAATGGGCCATGGCTTCTTTATTTGCAAAAGCGAATTACACATACGACCGTCGTTACCTGATAGAAGGGACAATTCGACGGGACGGTTCTTCCCGTTTTGATAAAGGTAACAAATTCGGAGTATTCCCCTCTGTTGCAGCCGGATGGAATATTCATGAAGAAGCATTCATGAGACCACTCAAGAGTAAACTGAACGAATTCAAACTTAGAGCTTCTTACGGATTACTCGGTAATGAGAATATCGGGTTATACAAATATCAGACGCTTATCGATGGGACAAATGGTAATGAAACAGTATTCGGAAATCCGGATATCACATGGGAAACAGTACATATGTTAAATATCGGTACAGATATCCGTTTATTCAGAGACTTTGCCGTTACATTCGAATATTACGACAAGAAAACAACCGATATGATTATAGAACCTCCTATTTCCTTTATCGGTGGCATCGGCTCTGCTCCTATCAACTCAGGAACGGTACGTAACAGAGGTTGGGAACTGGATGTGAATTATGGAAAACAACTAACAAAAGACTTTGGTTTCAACATTCATGGAGGCCTATCCCAAAACAAGAATAAAATTGAAGAATTATTCGGAGCTCCTTATGACAAGGGAAATAGAATCAATCAGATAGGATACGCTTTAGACAGTTATTATATTTATCCTACCAACGGCTTACTACAAGAAAGTGATTTCACTAAAAATGAAGCCGGAGAATGGATACCCAAAGAAGGTGTTGTTATTTTCGATGGCCAGCAGCCTGGTGATATTCATTACATTGACAGAGACAATGATGGTAAAATTACAACAGGTGACCGGGAAATCAGAGGTTCGGAACAACCAAATCTAAGTTACTTTGCCAATATTTCTTTAAATTATAGAAAATGGAGTCTGGATGTATTGTTTCAGGGTGTAACGGGTGTGGATGCTTATTACTCGGAACCTTTTTCATTTGGTCTGAACACATCCGGTGACGGATCTACTCCATTGAAAGCACAACTGGACTACTGGACTCCGGAAAATGTCAATGCACGTTATCCGCGACTTGCTCCTAATTCTTCTTATGGAAATAATTATCACACATCCGACTTCTGGTATTTTGATGCCAGTTTCTGCCGTGTTAAATCCATACAGTTAGGCTATACATTCGATCAGTTGGGACTAAAGAAAATTGGGATCACTAATATTTATGTGTATCTAAATGCACAAAACCCATTCACTTTTGCAAAAGAAAAGCTAACAGATCCGGAAAACCGCGGTCAAAGAGGTTCTTATCCGCTTGTCCGGACATATTCTGCGGGTGTAAGTCTTAATTTCTAATCCGATTATAAATTTCAAATTATGAAACTGAATACAATATCAACAGTAAAAATAGCATTACTATCCTGCACAATGTCAATTTTTAGCGGATGTAATGATTTTTTGGAAAGAAATCATCCAACAGAGGTTTCCGACGACCAATTTTGGGCCACCATGAACGAATGCTCTGCGGCATTAGATCAATGCAAGCTTTGGATAAAAGGTGCGTGGGGAGGCGATGAATTGAGCCTTGTCTTCCTGGAAGGAGCAACCGATAACATGTACTTTTATTCTAATTTCGACCAACGTATAGTTAACTTAGGTAATGGTTCGCTCGTACCTCCCACAGACAACAACAAACCGACCGGTTGGGAGTATTATTTTGATGCCTGGAAAAACTATTATCTTCGCATACGACGCTGTAACCGTTTTCTGGAGCACGTTGATAATGCATATTTTGCAGATGAAAGAGAACGTACAAGAATGAAGGCTGAAGCTAAGATCTGGCGTGCATGGTACCATATCCGTTTACTCAACTGGTATGGCCGCAACGATGGTATACCTATTGTAGAAGAATCATTGCTGCCAGTCGACATCTACAAAGCTCGTAATACCGTCAACGAATGTCTGGAATTTATCAATCGTGAATTGGATGAAGTACTGAGTATTACAGATAATGATGTATTTCCTTTCTTATGGGATGAAGGACGTCGCGATCGTATGTCAAAAGCTACCACTTTAGCATTGAAAATGGATATTAACCTACAATTCCATCAATACGATATAGCAAAAGATGCGGCAAAAAAATTAATCGACTCCGGTGTTTTTGAACTCTATTATTCATCTTCGGAAAACGATGATCCCGGTAAAAACTACCACGATTTGTTCAGTTATGTGGGCGAGCAGAACAAAGAACGAATAATGTTCAAATCCAACGGATTGGATAATATATGGTTTCGAAATATGTCTACCATACTGGGAGGACAGGGCGTAAGTGCACCATTAAAATCATTGATCGATACATACGAAACAATTGATGGAAAAACAATCCAGTCTCTTCCGGCATCAGAACGCGAACAATATCAAAAAGATCCGTTATATAAAGCAAGAGACCCTCGTTTGTATGCAACGATTTTACTGCCGAACGATAATACGTCGATCTCCAATTACACATTTGAGCCGTTTAATCCCAATAGTAGTGACTACATAGGAAAGAGTGGAGCATCCCGTTCCGGTTATTTAGTAAAAAAGTATATCGACGAGCAAGATCGCGCATCAGCGGGAGGTAGCCTTGATTTCATGATCTACCGATACGCAGAAGTGTTATTGGATTACGTTGAATGCCTGGTAGAAACAGGAGACTGGCAAAATCCGGATGTAGAAAAATACATTAATATGATCCGCCATCGCGCCGGTATGCCGAATATGGATAAATCGGTTTACAATACACAGGAAAAAGTACGTGAATTATACCGTCGCGAACGCCGTATTGAACTTAGCTTCGAAGGCAAACGCTACGATGATATCCGCCGTTGGAACATCGGAAACGAAGTGATGAAAGGCACAATTTACGGAGCCTGGAACCCCAATGACAATTCATACGTTACAATTGAAACACGTAATTGTATATTTCCTAAATACGATTCATGGCCACTGCCACAACAGGAAGTGACAGCCAACCCGAACATCAGCCAACCTACCGGTTGGTAATGAATACAAAAGAGGAAATCCTTTAACAGGATTTCCTCTTTTCTTTTGTTTCTTACTGATTCCTATAATCTTTAGGAGATACGCCATACTGTTTTAAGAATTCACGATAAAAATAAGACTTATTGGAAAATCCGGATTTAAACATAATTTCCGATACGGTAAATTTTGTACTCCGCAATAATTTAGCAGCATATTCCAATCGGATATTTCTAATAAACTCACTGGGAGTTTTATCCATTATTTCCTTAAACTTACGATATAAAGTAGCTTTGCTTACTCCAATGAAATCGGCAACAGCAGAAGGGCTAAGCGCCTCGTCATCTATGTTCTCATTGATAAAATCAGTTACATTTTGGATAAGAGCCTCGTCTTCCGGATGAAGAATAAATCCGTCTTTGACCTTCAGAGACGACAGACTCGAATTGAAATAGTCCTTTAAAAGAGCCTGCCTCGACAACAGATTCTCTATGGTCGATATGATTTGCCGCGGATGGAAAGGCTTTCCTATATAGGCATCCGCCCCATGATTATAAGCATTGACCTGATCGCTGACCGATGCTTTCGCCGATATTCCAATAATCGGGATATAGCTTGTCTTTACATCAGATTTCAGGTGGTCGATCAAAGTGATTCCGTCCATATCGGGCATAACCATATCACTAATGATGATGTCCGGATGATTTTTCTCTATTTCCTTAAGGGCTTCCAGGCCATTATTTGCCTCCCGTATATCATAATCCGATAAAATATCCTTCAACAGACTCCGGATATTTTTCTCGTCTTCTACGATCAGGACCTTCACTTCCTTATGAAGTTCCGGCTCTTTTCCCATTTTTTGTTCTTTTTGTATGACTTCTTCATCAATTATAATAGAAGAACTATCCACAGATAAAGATGGAATACTTACCTGGAATTCGACATACTTACCCAATTCGCTATTTACTTTTATTTCTCCTCCCAATAATTCGGTCAGGCTTTTGGTCAGGTTCAGACCGATCCCGTTACTGACTGAGTTATTCAAACGCGGCGTATCAAAGATTTTGAACTTATCGAAAATTTCGGACATCTGCTGTTCGGTTAACCCTTTCCCCGAATTTCGAATAATCAAATGCAGTCTATTGTTTTGAGTCGCATCCTGAAATACTTCCAAACGGATATATCCATAACCCGGAGTATATTTAAAAGCATTGGATAAAAGATTGAAAACAATCTTCTCCAAAGCATTCCGGTCCGAATAGATCTGAGTGGTATCATGTATATCGATCTTGAAATCGATCTTGTTTTCCTTCAGTATATCCACATAATTGCCGGATACAGACTCTATAAATGACTCGACCTCCATATTTTCTGGATGCAAATCCATATTACCGGACTTAGTCTTACGGAATTCCATAAGTTCACTAATCAGCTTTTGCATCCGCTCTGCGTTATTTTTTATAATCAACAAATATTTCTCCGTCTCTTTATCCAGCCCCGACTGTTCCAACAAATACTGGACAGGAGTATAGATCAATGTCAACGGGGTAAAGAATTCATGAGCCACATTGGTAAAGAAATTCAGTCTCGACTCGTAAAACTTTTGTTCATGCTGTTTCTCTATCTGTGCAATCAACACCTGGCGGTTTAAGCGGATGCGATTCTTTATCACAGACCTGGTAATGAAAAATAGAATTAAACACAAGACCCCATAGACAACCAAAGCCGGGATACTGAACCACCACGGATATCCCATCTTTATAATCAGCTTATAAGTATTGTCACCCCAAACTTTATCGCCATTGGTGCTCTTCACTTCAAGCTGATATTTTCCCGGTGGAAGTTGGGTAAAAACTATATTGGGATTATTACCTACATAAATCCAGTTATCCGAATGATTTTTCAACCGATAGGCATATTCACAATTATCATTATTAATGAAGTCTTTAGCGATAAACGTAAAAGTCACGAACTTCTCCTCATAATTGAGTTTCAAGACATCCTGTTTTATCCTGTCATGGATATTCTGGACACTATCGTAAATCTTCAGACTGCTGAGGACGAGCGGAGGTGTAAACTCACGTAAATGCATATTTTGCGGATTGAAGTAACTTAATCCACTTACGCCTCCAAAATATAAAAATCCTCTACTGTCCTTAAAATAAGCACCATCCGAAAATTCATCGTTTTGCAGTCCGTTCCTAAATGTATAATTTTCAATCTTATTATCCGGGATATTCAGATTGGATAATCCCTGATTCGTACTAAACCAGATATTCCCGTCATCTCCCTTCAATATGCCATGGATTGTCTTGTTGTTCAGCTGTTCATTGGCATATTGGAAAAGTTGAAGATCCCCCCCCTGATTATCCAGCCTGTTTAACCCATAACTAGTTCCTATCCAGATATTATTCTCATCATATAATAAAGACAATACGTCATTATTGGTCAGTAAAATATTCGTATCGATATCTTCCAGTGAGCAGATTCCGTTGTTGGGAATATCGATCCGGTTCAATCCGCCGCCCCGTGTACCAAACCATAAAAAACGGTCATCGGGGCTTGAGGTAATAGCATAAACCACGTCATTATTCAATGAACTGTTTTTATCGGATGAAGTATATTGCCGGAAACCATCTACCTTATATACACCATTTTCTTTCGAAATATTCATTTTAATTAATCCATAACCGGAAGTTCCTATCCAGAGCAGCGAGTCGTTATTCGTAAAACAAATACTGTAAACGGCTTTAAACGCCGGATACTTATCCGGGACTTTCAGTTTCAATAATCGACCGGTTCCAGCCTCCAGGATATTAATACCCGCCCCTTCCGTACCGATAAATACATCATCTGATCCGTTCTTCCTCATCGTGTACACAGAGTTGGATATCAACCCTTTACTCTCATCCAGAAAATCAGACAGTCGCTTTGTCTCCGTATTCAGTAATTTTACTCCGCTACCTTTTGTTCCTACCAATATATTATCATCGACTTCACAGAAACTTCTTACGGGATGAAGCGTGTGAACCGTCCGGAAGATAGAATTATACGAGTACAATTGTGCTAATCCCTGCCCGTCGGTACCGATCCATAATATACCCTGGCTACCCGGATAAATAGTAAACACAGATAGCTGCCTGGGCAGTTCATCCAGATACGAATAGGTCTTTCCATCCAGATCATAGACGATACACCCTCCTTCTATAAAACTAATATAAAGCTTCTTACCTAATAATACCGTCTGTGAAACCGAATTACGAATATCCAGTTCTACACAATGTGAAACAGTAAAATCAGGATTGAGTAGATACAGGATATTCCCCTCATTCAAAATGAGGGTGCCGTTCGATCTGAATATCTTATTTACAGGGCCAGCCGTGGAGACAGACTGTAAATCCGCCTCCTTAAGCTCACCTTGTATCCGGTTGTAATTCAACTGTTTTACATTTCCATTCTCAAACAAGAATATAATATTCCCGGTATCATCCGTACAATAATCTTTTACCGTATCCGTAAAAGTCGTTTTTACCGGATTGAATTCATCTGTCTGTTCATCGTAACGAAACAAATATTTCCCCCTGACAAAACAAATGATCTCTTTCCCTCCTATGTTTCCCAGAATAAATGATTTTTCCTGATTGGGTATTTTATTATCCGCTTGCAGATAATAGCGGGTTATTTGATGTGTCTTCTTATTCAAGCGGTTTATACCATTATCTGTTGCAATCCACAAATAATCTTCTTTTTCTATGAGCTGCCTGATAATATTATTACTGATCGAGTTCAGATTACTTTTACTATATCTGAAAGTGAGTATATCTCTCCCATTGAACGCATTCAGTCCATCCCATGTTCCTACCCAGATAGTATGCTCATTATCCTCTAAAATACAATTAACCGAATTATTTGTCAAC
Source organism: Parabacteroides timonensis (assembly GCF_900128505.1). NCBI lineage: Bacteria > Pseudomonadati > Bacteroidota > Bacteroidia > Bacteroidales > Tannerellaceae > Parabacteroides > Parabacteroides timonensis. Next base: position 312,433 of record NZ_LT669940.1, on the reverse strand, counting down.
CCGTCTATGTTTGAAATGTATTTCAAAAGGTTAGAAGCACTGATATTTTCCGGAGAGAAACATGAAACAAAAAGAATGAAACATATTTTTATTACCAGCGAACTTTTCATGCAAGTGTATCTTATTTATGGCACTTAGAACAGTGACAAATATAAAGAATATATTTAGAATAAATAGGCTAAATATGTTACAGAGAATAGTCGATCACATCCTGACCGATCATCAACTTTCCTTTTTTCTTTGTCCTGACAGCCGAAGAAGGGAGGCAAACAATCGTTACCGCTTGATCGGCCTGTAAGCAAATGGCCACTTTTCCCTGGCAATTTTTCCGGAGATACTGCTTCGACACCAAATCATACAGGTCGACAGGTGCTTCGACATCCAGGTTCAAAGTAACGGTCTTGTCTTCAAAATAAGGATTGAAGATTAAATAGGTCGGATATTTCCTGTCGGAATAGAAATCGGTGGCATTACAATCCAATTGAAGAATACCTTCCACATCGGTCGTGTCGACAATAGCCGCCAGCATTCCTACCCATGCCGAACCATACAGGCAGATATCTGTCGCAGACGACATTGTTTTTACCTGGTCGCCTATCGCATAAGGACCTTCTTCAGCCAATAACCCCTGAAAAGGTTCGAAATGATTACCATGTTCCAGATCCTTCCTCAAACCTTCATAACATATTACATGCTGAGGGTCTCCCAGCCAGATAGAACTCGACTGACGGTTACGGGGGTGTTCATCCGAATAAAACAAACGGCATGCATTAGCCAGGTTCAAAATCCATTTACCGATTGTTGCAGAATAAGCCGGATTATATTTGACAATAGGGACGAGTGCTGCAGCCTGTGAGAAAGTATTCATAGCAAAGGCATACTGTTCTTCTTTCTTTTGTCCTACCAGTCCATGCACATCATATTTATTCCAACGTTCACACATTACTCCCCATCCATCTCGATCGGAATTGTTTCCGTCAAAACACCAGTTCAACATTTTCAACTCATCATAATGAGTACCCAGTTCTGCATTCATTCTGACAGCCAGGTATGCACCATAAGGCATCATGATCTCATAAAAGGTTCCTTCCGCTTCTTGACGGTTCTGTAGAAAAGCCATGCATCGACGAGCCGCATCCAAATACTTCCGATCACCGTATTTTATCCAGGAAATATATTGCAGCCATGCAAGCCCGGCTGCTGCATCGGGTTCACGCCATACATTATTATGATACCCTTTACGGTTCTTAAAGTCAAATGCCGTAAAGTTAAAATCAGGGTATTCTCTTCCCTGGCTTAAATCATCGATTGCTTCGAGCCAGTTATCCACAGTTATTTTCATCGGCTCCTGCATTTCTTCTTTGGCCGGATATAAATCGACCAGCATGGAATAAGCCATTGCAGGCCATATCTCATACCAGAAACTTTCGCCGGCCTTCCTGTTCAGTCCGTTTAGAATAAGGTTTGTCCCATTCTTCTTATTAAAGAACTGACGTATCATTGTCACATAATCTTCTCCCTGATAGTTACTTTTATCTATCTTGAGCAAACTCGCGCTAATCAGGGAACCCATTGTCGGCAACGATTCATAGGTGTTTCCTCCCAAACGCCTTTTATCCACATAACTGGGAAGCCCGAATGTCCGGAAAGGGAAATTAACCTGCGAGTTATCCCACCAGATAAGAGGAAGGTTTTGCCCTTTAGCATTGAAATCATAAAATAACTTATCCTGCTGTGTGGCAATATCTTTCCAGTTTTTCATCTTATAAGGGAAAGGCATATTCGGCATATACTGTACAAGACGAATCTCTTTTTGCTTCACCTGACTTTGAACGGATGTGCCGGTCGACAAGATCCCGGCCAATAAAATCAATACGATCTTTTTCATGATTAGAAGGTTAAAAAAGGGCGAATATAATCCGCCCTTCTATTTATAATTAGATTTAATATCCCGGATTTTGTGAAAGAACATTCTGACTCTTATCTCTTTCCCCTTGTGGTATCGGTAAGAGATAGTCTCTTGAATCCTGGAAGTTCGCACCTTTATCCGTACTGTACTTGGCAGCATATCCGCGCATGACCTCGCCGAAACGTTTCTGCCTCATCAGGTCATCACGTCGCCATCCTTCCATTGCCAACTCACAACGGCGTTCATGCCAGATGATCTCTTTCAGCTTTTCTTTGTTGGTCTCCGTAATATCCGGTAGAGAGGATGATGTAACAGCCGGTACGTAAGCCTGTTTATCTCTACGAGGGTCCAAAGGATTCGTTTCACGGGCTCTTCTCCTGACGTCGTTCAGGTAAGTCAATGCCTGCATCGATTTGCCATTTTCATTCAAAACTTCGGCATACATTAAAAGAACATCCGAATAACGGATCAACCGGATATTGTAACTGATCATCCACACATCAAATCCCGTTTTCTCAACCATAGGAACAGTCATCTTATAGTCGTGATATCCGCTCTGTGATTCCGCATTATCCTGATCTTCCGTATCGCCCACATAGCGGTCGCCGGTTTGAGTAAAGACATAAGTAATACGAGGATCATCTGCATCGAATGCAGCATAGAGGTCTTGTGTCGGAACATGGAAACCATATCCCTGATAACCGCTTACACGACGGCTGGTGAAGAAATGAGGAACATTTGTCCCGGTAGCAATCGTCTTGTCATAGACTTTATTAGATATCTCGAACACAGATTCCGTACCATTTTCATATTCCTGACGCCAATTCATTCCATAATCTGAAAGTAGGCTATAATCCTTATCTACCTCGACAATATCATGCAATACAGCTTCTGCCAAACTAAAATCACCTTTAAACATATAGGTCTTTGCAAGCATAGTCTTTGCAAAACCACGTGTCACCCGATAAGCATCTTCCGCCCCATAAAATCCTTTTGCAGGAAGTTCAGATGCAGCAGTCAGGTCATCGATAATAAATTCGTATACTTTTTCTACCGGAGAACGGGGAACCATCAGAATTTCAGCGGGCAGCATAGGTTCTGTCAACAAAGGGACTTCACCAAATGTAGTGACAAGGCAATAATAACCAAATGCTCTCAATGCTTTCGCCTCATTTGCATAACGGGTCAACGTCTCTTTGTCACCTATTGCATTCGGGGCATAATGAATAACATCGTTACAGCGGTTAATCAACCTATATAAAATTTCCCAGCGGCGACCTACCTCGCCATTGGTTGTATAAATCGTAAAATTCGCCAAGTCGCGTACTTCACCACGGTCACCGTCGCCACCGCCACCTTTTAATGCATCATCGGTAGTACAATCTCCTATAAAATAGTGATTCAATGCATATTCGTTCCAGGTTGTGCGCAATTGCAGGTAAGCCCCAGTCAACGCCTGTTCAATATCACTTTCTTTCTGGTAATAATTATCACTTGTCGTTTTACCATAACTTGGTTCATCAAGAGAGCAGCTGTATAATCCTAGCCCTGCAAGTGCCCAACAGATTATTAATATTATTTTTTTCATACTTTTTTTCTTTTAGCATAGATTTAAAACTGTAAATTAACTCCGAAAGTAAAAGTTCGCGAAGAAGGATAGCGGGTTGCGTCAACTCCCATATTCAACGGACTGTTAATTCCTAACTCAGGATCAAGACCGGAATAACCAGTCAGAGTAAACACATTCTGTCCGCTTACATAAAACCGGCAACTGGAGAATAGTTTTGTTTTCTGACAAACAGCAGCCGGTATCGTATAACCGATTTGCATATTCTGCAGACGTAAATAAGAACCGTCTTCCACATAGAAAGAAGAACTTCTCATATTATTATTGGAACTGGAATTAGTTATACGCGGATAGACAGCGCTGAAGTCCCCATCTTTAGTCCATGCCTGCGTATAAGCATCAGCCAATGCATTCTGACGTCCTGCTGAAGCCAGATTTCCTTTCGCTACATTCCAAATATCGTTACCGATAGTTCCCTGAAATGCCATACTGATATCGAAGTTCCTGTAGCTGAACCCTAAATTAAAACCATAAATCAAATCCGGGTTCGGGTCACCGATGAATGTGCGGTCATCATCATCATTCAATGCACCGGACTCTCCCAGTTTGGCAAATTTGAAATCACCGGGCTGTGCATTAGGCTGTATCTTCGCTCCATTCTTATCGACATAATTGTCGATCTCCGCCTGATTCTGGAATATACCAATCTGTTTATACCCCCAGAAACGTCCGATCGGACCACCGACATACGTACGGCTGACATCTCCACTTAAATAATCGGATGTCAGTTTAGTCACTTCGGTTTTATAAGTGGACATGTTTAAACCAACATTATAATGGAAGTCATTACCTATCTGGTTACGGTAATTGAGAACTAATTCCAGGCCTTTATTTTTCAAGTCACCGGCATTAAAGAACGGGCTATTGGGAAATCCTCCGAAGGAAGGGATAGGCATATTCAGCAACATATCCTTGGTCTGTTTCACATAAAAGTCCAGACTCATATCCAGGCTATTTCCGAAGAACGACATATCCAGACCGACATTGGTTTGCTGACTGGTTTCCCATTTGATATCCTTATTTCCCACATAGGTCGGAACATATCCCTGTGCATAACCATTACCAAAATACCATTGCATTTCGTCGTTCGTCCCAATCAGGGTCAGCGGGGCATCCCTGTCGATGCGCTGGTTACCGTTCTGTCCCCAACCTACACGTACCTTTAGGTTAGAAATCGTGTTTTCAATATTCAAATTCTTGAAAAAAGCTTCGTTATTGACTCTCCACCCCAACGATACCGACGGGAAATATCCCCAGCGGTTACTACTTGCAAATCTGGAAGAACCATCAGCACGGAAATTCACCGTAGCCAGGTATCTGTCATCATAGACATAATTGATACGTCCCAAATAAGACAGCATGGAAGAAGTTATTTTATTACCAGAAGTTTTATCACCCAATGTCTGTGCATCCAGAATATGATAAATATCATCATTGCCCAATGCATTTCTTTTGAAAGCATTGATGCTTTCCGCACTATTTTTCTCATACGTCATTGCCACCAAAGCGTCAAATTTACTTTTTCCCACACTGGCATTATAGTTAAGTCGCTGTTCAACCTGATAATTGAACGTCAAGGAACTATTATTATTCAACTGGGTCTCGGTACTGTATTTACTTTCCTTGTTTGCCAGATTATCGTCAGAGAAGATAGATGAATAAACCGGACGAAAATCCTTGAAGGTGTCGTGATATCTTTCAAAACTATATTGTACACGGTAACTCAATCCTTTTAATAATTTCACCTGTGCGAATACATTTCCAAATGCATTAAATATATCATTATATCTGTCAGGAAGTTCAAGCATGGCTACCGGATTCGGATCATAAGACCATTCCGTAGGAGCGTACTTATTATATTCGTAATTTTCCGAAAGCGGATCTACCAATGGATTTATAACAGGGGTAAAAGGGTCGGCTTTCTGGATGAAATCGAACGAAGGAATTGCGCCTGCATCCCGTTTCTTGATCTTTGCCAGATTGACATTCGCTCCCACCGTAATAAAATCATTAATATCATATTCCTGATTCAGCTTCAATGAAAGTCTTTTAAATTCAGTAGTAATAAGAGCACCCTGATCGTCCACATATCCCAGGCTAAGAGACGACCTGGACTTATCGGTTCCTTTACGGATACTCAAATTATAATTCTGATTAAAAGCCGTACGGGTAACTTCATCCCACCAGTTTGTATTATACCCCTTCTTATATTGGTTGGTAAACAGGTTTTTCATAGAAGACTGGAAACTTTCATCATTCTTATAAGCTTCCATAATGAAGTTATAGTACTGATCGCTATTCATCATATTCAGAGCCTTATAACTGTTTTTAATGCCGACATAAGCATCCAGTGTGACGATTGTCTCACCTTTCACGCCTCCCTTGGTCGTTATTAATATCACCCCGTTCGAACCTCTTGAACCATAGATAGCACAGGCAGAGGCATCTTTCAATACTTCCATCCGTTCAATATCGGAAGGATTCAGGCTACTTATGTTATCCATAAACTGTCCATCAACAACATATAACGGATTGTTATCATTGACAGTACCTAATCCCCTGACGCGAATTACCGCGTCAGATCCCGGTTGTCCGGAACTGGCAGCAACAAATACACCGGCTGCTTTACCTGTCAATAACTCGGAAGCATTGGAAACGGCATAGTTCTTAATATCTTTGCTGTTAATAGATACCAGCGATCCGGTAAGGTCGCTTTTTTTCTGAGTACCATAACCGATGACAACCACCTCGTCCAACTTATTGTCGGATACAAGATTAACATTATAGACTCCACTTTTTGCAATATTCAATGTCTCTGTTTGATAACCTACATAAGAGAATGAGACCTGATTTGAAGAGATTGTAAAAGCATATTTCCCATCAATATCAGTTACGCTACCATTCGTCGTTCCTACCTCGAGAACGGTAACCCCGATCAAAGCTTCGCCGGTATTACTATCGTATACCGTACCTGAGATATTCTTCGTTTGCTGTGCAAAAGCATCTAAGCTAAACAAAAGAATAAAAGCTAATAATAATAAATGTTTGCTCATAATAAATTAGTTAGATTAATTATATGAAATGATATTTTGTTTATTGGCAATAATCTTACCATCTGTTAAACTCAATGTTGTTCCCACCGGCAACTGCACGATAATCCTGGCCTCTTTGCCCGGAATGTCAAAAGAGCCTGTTGTCTTTACGTTTTTCGCTACGTATTCTTTTGCTACAATATCAAATAAATCACATGCTTGCGAAGACCTATAATGAATAGATTTAGACTCGCCATAAGGATTATAATAAAGATAGACCGGATAAGGCTTTTCTGTATAGAAATCTGTTGCATTACAATCCAATTGCAGAATACCTTCTACATTCGTCGTATTGACAATAGCTCCAAGTATACCGACAGGGGAAGAACTGTACACACTGAACATGCTCTCCGTCGGATTACCTTCGATCCATTTAGGGCCATCGCCGATCGCAACTGGGCTCACACCTTTTAATTCTTCTTTCCCGTAATCATCCTCTTTACGCAACCCTTCATAGGATACATTATTGTTCGTTATATCCTTCAACTCAGGTGCCCACTGGTGCTTTTCATCGATATTGCCCGGATAGAACAAGCGACAGGCACTGGCATTATTCAACATCCATTTACCTATGGCCTTTGCAAACTGAGGCTGGTATTTGACCATCGGGATAAAAGGCCATGCCGGTTTGATACTATTCATAAAGAAGGCATACCCGCCTCTGTCGGTTATACTGCCTTGCAAACCGCTGACATCATAATCACCCCATTTTCCGACTATGATCCCCCAGCCGGTCCTGCCGGTCGGGCTCTGGCAACCGTCAAACACCCAATCCAGTAATCGGTGTACATCATAATTCGTTCCTTCGGTTGCATTCAAACAGGCAGCCGTATAAGCCCCCAGAGGTAAAAGAGCCTCGTAAAAACGGCTCTCTTTCTGAGATAACAACGCTTCAACAGCACTTTTACAATGCTTCAAATAACGTGGATCTCCAAATTTATGATAAGCACACAACAATACATAGGCATGGCCACCGGCCGCATCCTGTTGTAACGGGATATTATTTACCATTCCTTTCATCTGTGCATAATCAAAATAGGAATAGTCATAGTTGCCATTTAAGACAGAGTCAGCCTTGACAAATTGTTCGGCAATGCTCCTTTGTATATCTTCTGCCCCCTCTACTCCCGGGAAAACATCACATACCGCATAATAAAGTGCATTGGGAAGAATATCATACCACCAGTCGCGACCATATCCTCCACCTAATAAGGCGACAGATGGGTTCGTATTATTCATAATTATATTCCAGCCATTATCCGAGTTGAAATAATTCTGTACCATTTTTACATAATTATATCCTCCCTGATTGGTTTTGTCGATGCCAACCAGGCCGGCCCCCAGGATCGCAGCCAGAGAATTCAGGCTTTCATGGAACTCCCCGTTATTCGCATTTTTTCCTTGACGGATATCTTTTATGGCGGTATACAAGCCGAATGTCGTCTGGTCGATATTCCTACGACTATCATCCAGCCAGATCAGAGGACCGACCGCACTCTTATTATCCCAATCAAAAATAAATTGGTCATAACTTTTTGCTTTTTCCTTCCAGTCCAACATTTGATAACTCTCCGGCATGTCAGGCATAACCTCTACCCTGCCGATAGGAGTTTGTACAACCTTCTCTCCGAAAGCCTCTTCTTTTTCAGAACAAGAAGCCAGGAGACAACAGCAAATCAGTGTCCAGACACTTTTATTCATTACTTTCATGTTCAACAGCATTAGTTTGATTAGTTATATTTTTAGCTAACGGATACGCCAATAATTGCAATCCGGCAACGATTATCAGTGCATATTTCAATGCAAAATCCTGGGAGACGCAATAAGCCAGGAAAATAAACAATAACAATCCGAAGGCTCTTCCGAAAAATAATCCGAATTCATGGCTTAAAATATAAGCATATTCATTGCGGTTTTCAATTTTAGCCACAGCATCGATAGTCTTCATCATGATCGGGAAGTAAGCCAGGTCAAACAGAGGCTGGAATATAACTTTACAGAGCACGAACAATATGACTCCCATTGCAGAAAAAAGTATGCCGTTGCATAATGTCCCGACAACGAAAATAAGTAATCCCCCTACAAAGATCTTCAGACGATCCTGCGGACGGGCTATACGTCCCAAGACATAGACCAATATAGCCGTCAATGCACCGCTAACCCCTTGAATTAAGCCCAACGCGCCTTCATTCCCAACCAGCTTCAGGACAAGGATGGCAGGTGCCGTAACCAGAAAACCTTGTACCATTCCTTTCAGTGCCGCCAACCAAAGCATCTTTCTCCAAAGAATATTAAAACGGAAATAAAGGAAATTTGTTTCTTTCGGCTTCTCAAATTTTCCTTTCCATAGCACCATACAGGCCAGAATGGTAATGAAAACCACCACGATCGTCACTACCCGATAGGATGCATTGACATCAAATAAAAAGCCTAGAATTTCTTTTCCGTCTATCTGGCTGATAAAAGCCCCGATGATTAACGGGACACCGATAGAAGTTATAGAGAAAAAGAACGATTCCAGTCCGAAGAAATAATTCCGGTTATCGTCATTGGTATTATAAAGGGCTAGCAAATAGCGGTTAGTCCAGAAAAATCCGGAAGCTGCTCCCATAAAAAAGCCAGCCAGTCCCAGTTCTATAAATCCAAGCGAACGGATGGCCATCATCCCGAACATGGAGATACCGCTGACAAGGATACCGACAGAATAAAGCGTCTTTATACTATATTTCTTCAATAGAAAACCGTTGACCAGAGAAGTTACAACAATACCGATATACATTGCCAGTTGATAGAAAGCAACCATTACCGGATCGCTGGTGTTCCTCATGATATATGCACCGACAAAAATCTCGACTACCGGTAAAACCAATGCATAAAGCATATTGGTCATCAACAGTGTCTGCATGTTAGGTGCCTGTTGCTTGAAGAACAGATATTCTTTTTTCAGTTTATTCATTTCAGGCCGGATTTATTTTAAAGTATTCAAGATATCCGTAATAGACAATTGTGCTTTACAAATCACTTCATCACTTGCTCCGTAATACATTATAATGGTGTCTCCCTCAACCAGATGCCCATTGGTAAAAATCACATTCCCGAAAAATCCGGTTTGTTCATAAGTGGCAATAGGTTCCATTATAGGTTCTTCACTCCTGGCAATCACCTTGGAAGGATCATTCAGGTCGAGTAACAAAGCACCCAGGCAGTAACGATGATTAAAGTCTGCTCCATGATAAATCTCAAGCCAACCTCTTTCCGTCCTGATAGGAGCGGCACCAGCTCCTACGCGTGCACAATCCCATTTTCCGTCACGGGTTGTCGCTACGCATTTATGATTTCCCCAGTGTAACCTGTCGGGAGACTCGGCCAGCCAGATATAATTGCCTCCAAGCTCTGGGCTGCTCGGACGGTGGAAAGCATAGTGTTTTCCATTGATTTTTTCTTCAAACAAAGCACAATCTTTATTATGAGGCGGGAATATCATTCCATACCGGGTATAATCTTTCCAGTCGGAAGTATGTATCAAACCCACGCCAACGGCAACAGAAGATACTTCTGTAAACGTAAGATAAAAACCGTCTTCCGTTGTCGCCACCCGGCAATCCTCAATACCGAAAGCTTCCAGTTCACCTTTACCGAAAATGGCAGGATACCCCGGTTCATCTTTAAAATGAATACCATCTGTACTTGAAACTAATCTCAGGTAAGACATCGTGGTCAGGTAGTTTTTTCCTTTATAACCTATTACCCGCGGATCTGAAGCATCCAGATCCGGATCATCCTTGGAGAAGGAAACCACTTCTATTTCCCCTTCCTTATTATATACAGGAAAACTTATAACTCCTTCTTTTTGTATAGGACGTTCGGCTACTCGCAGAAGCAGCCAGGTTTTTCCCTGGTATTTGAAAACTCCGGGATTCAACAAACAAGTTATCTCCATCCCATTAATTCCCGCTTTTAAATCTTTCGGAGCAAGTAGCGGATTTTGCTCACATCTTTTAGCGATATCCATAATAATATAAATTAGTCAGATTTCTACAGCTAAAGTAGAGGACTAATATCCGGGAAGAGTCTACAATGTTCTCAAAGGGGTATATAGTGTTATAGAACATATTTGACAAAGGTATACAATTAAGGAATGGAGAAGAGAAAAACGTTCTTGTATGGTTTAGAAGGTATATTTTATTAAATCACTACAAAACAGATAGTTAACAAATAATCATAGTATATTATAGTTTCATAAACGTATAATATAGTCTCGTCCGGGCTTATAATTTAATAGCCACTTCATAGCTTATGTATAAAAAGAAAAAGAATAAGGTGAAAACAGAAAATCTTTTCTAATTTTCCGTTTTCACCTTATTTTGTAATTTGTATCAAGTCGTTATTACTTCTTCACCGCCAGCTTACTCAGCTGCTTGATCTCTTTCAGGTTCGAATAATCGTACTGATAGATACCGTCATCGGCAATCATCATTAATACGTTATCATGCGGAATCACATCGTATCCTTCCATACCCGAGTAATGAGCCAGGCGGTTTGCCATCAGTGTCTGCGGATCGGAGGCATTATAGATCTTCAGGCCATCGTCGCAGAGGAAGAGTGTTCCGTTGTCGATACCGAGGCCTTTCGGTTTGGTCATGGTATAAGAGACAATCGGCTGGGGATTCTTTACATCTTTCACATCCAGAATAATCAGTTCATTGAAATTCTGTCCGCAATTATTACCGGCATGAACAGTCACATAAGCGATATCATCCTCGACAACTACCGGGTCGCAACCATATACATGCCACATCATCGACTGATATTCTGGTTTTAACGGATCGGCAACAGAATAGATCAGCATACCGGTAGGAGTTCCCATAAACATATAATCCTTATAACTGAAAATAGTCTCCACATTACCACCGACATGCATATTATCAACAGCTTTTATAGGCTTATCTCCCGACAGGTCAAAGATGCTCATCTGGTTGTTTAACACTACATAAAGATAATTCTGATAGAAGCCAAAACGAGACATCGAACCGTTCACACTGGTTGAAACACCAGAATTACCACCAGACGAATTAACCATAGAGTCATAATATATTTCCTGATCCTTATAACGCTCGGTTGTATAACTCTCCTCTACCTGAGTCCATCCCACTACGATCTGTGAATTTGCGGCAGCCGTTTCACACATCGGATAATCGATCGTTCCTTCTTCAATAGGAGGAAATGCATAAGGAAATACATTTTCCAACCGGTTCTTTAATACCGGTAAGGCCGGATTAGAGATATCGAACCAAATCAGATCGACATACGAGTCGGCATACAACATATTATTACGGATAGCCACATCAGCGTTACCGATCAATTCAATGAAACCAACCGGAGACGGAGACGACGGGTTACGGTTATCAATGATATGGATACCTTTTCCCGGCTCGGAAATATAGAGATAACCCTCATAAAAACAGATCTTACCCTGTTGAGTGATCTCTTCCGGCTGGGTTTTCACCTTCACAGAAGAACGAAAAGCATCCGCAGACATTAAAACCGGTTTATTCACTGTAAGGGTAATCGTTTCCTTCACTTTCATATCGTCGTTACACCCATACAACATACAGATCACCGACATAAAAAACAGGTACATTAGTTTTTTCATCTTATACAAATTTTGTTGATTAATATTCTATATAATATACTCTTAGAATTCAAAGCGGAAACCGGCCCCCAATCCAATGATTACCGAGTTCTCGGTACGGATACTAACCGGCTGGTCATTATCGAAATAGTAGGAAATACGCGGTTCAAGATAGAGACTCCACTCCCGGTAAAGGCGATAGGAAACACCTATTGATCCGTTCAACGACCATTGTACACCGGAAATAGCCTTCTTTTCCACCAATGTCTCCATGTTACTCAGGGAATATGTATGTTGCATCTGTTTTGATCTCAGCCCTTTTTCCAGCATCACACCTCCCGACATGTATATATTCCATTTCGGATTATCCCATAAGTTGACAACCAGATTGACCGGTATACCCAGATAATGCAGATTGAGTCTGGAAGTATAAGACACTTTGCCGCCCTGGCTCATACGCGATGATAAATAGGTATATATCAAACCTGTCTCTACTCCGATATACCGGCTGAAATCTTTCCGTACGGTCATACCGAAAGAAAGCGGTAACGAACAATCTATATCTCCATAATTTTCTGCAGGAAGCATACCGTTATTCGTATAAGGAGGATCGACTACCGGTGGAATAATAGGAGGACCGGGACTAATACCACCGTTCGCATAATCATAATAAACATCATCCTTACTACCCAATAGATTAAGAGAGACATCTCCCCCCGTCCCGAACGAAGCATTTAGCGACCAGTCTCTTTTCTTCTTCTCCTTAGCCGGCGAAACAAACCGGTATTTTTTCGAATCGTAATTATTTAAATCCATTTGTTTCTTCGACTCTTTTTTCTCTTCTTTTTCAGGTTCTGCAGCAGAAGTTTCTTCAATATTGTCTATTTCTTGCTCCACTTCCGGCTGTAGGTCTGTTACAATCCTATCCGGCTGTTCATCCACTTCTACAGCAGGCTGTTTTACAGATACTGCGGCGATCAGTTTCTTTGTGCGGACTGTCTTATCGACAGAAGTTACTGCTTCATCCGGAGAAACTTCGATACTATCCGGTACTATTTCTTCTTCCGTTAATGCAGAAATCACCTGTTCATTTATCTTCTCGCTCAGTTTCTCCTCCATCCGAAAAGGGAGCAACAACAGCATTACAGCGATGGCAGCAGCCACAGAGCTACCGATCCACCAGACGAAGTTCCGCCGGCGGGACTTCATACGCGGCTCGATTTCCTCCCAGCAAAGATCATCAACAGGCAACCGGTGGTCTTCCAGTTTCCGCTTCATGAATTCGCTGAAATCATCCAACTGTTCTCTATGATCCGTATCACTGCGCATTTTCATGCATGATTAATAATTGAACACTTTTTTGTAACACTTTCCTCGCACGAATGAACTGCGTCCGCGAAGTAACTTCGCTGATATGCAACATCTCGGCTATTTCGCTATGAGAGTAACCCTCTATGGCATAGAGGTTAAAGACCGTCCGATATCCATTTGGCAGACGAGCGATACAGGCATGCAGGTCGTCGGCGGATAAACGGTCCAAGACCGATACATCCACCTCATCCGGAAACTCCCCGCACTCGTCGAAATTAACGCTCAACCGGATTGCATCATTTTTTCGCAGATATTCAAGAGCTGTTGTAACAAACACCCGCCGCACCCATCCGGGAAACGCCCCGGTACCTGTATAGCTCCCTATCTTGGTGAATATCTTAATGAATCCGTCTTGCAACAAATCGCGAGCAGTTTCCCTGTTATTTACGTACCGCATGCATACGCTCATCATCATAGGGGCATATTGCTCGTACAATTCTTTACGAGCCCACGACTCCCCACGCTTGCATCCGGCAATTAACAGCTGTTCGTCCATAGGTAATATTACTCTCTATTTGTATGATGAAAACATTCTCCCGAAAGTTGCAACAACAATGAAGAAAATACAAAATAAATATTTTTTAGAGAAATAGGGGTTGAATAAATTGCTTATTTTAAAGTAAATAATCTAACTTCGCAACAATAAAATGATGTTGTGTATGAAGCGGGGATATTTTATAATAGTAGTATTGGTGGCATGTATTTTTCAGAGTCGTGCCCAGTCCACTATGGACTTTGTTCTTAATCGTGAAGGGAAAGTTACGGCTGTTCCCAAGTTTAAACAATTTGACTTCAATATTCCGGAATTTTCCTATAAAACATATACTCCGTCTACCCGGACGGAACTGGAAAAGAAGCTCAGGGAATTTACCCCCGACTTTCCTCCCCAGGTGGACGAGCGTCCAATGGATATGCAAGTGTTGTCTCTTGCTTACCGTCCTTTCTTTAATGTATTTGCTCCGATGATACGGCGTGTATCGCCGATGGCATTCGATTTCCAGGAGTTTTCATTCACTCCAATCAGCGAGACTACCGGTGTGCTGACAGTCGGTGAACAATATACCTGGCCCGGTGCAGGAGGTCTGACCCAGATCAGTTCATCGTTGGTATGGCAGCAGGATCGCTGGACACTGACAGGAGGGGCCTTTGCCGGACGCTATTTCACACCATTCAATCCCAGCCCCGACTTTATGGGGGGATTCAATGCGACTGCCAGTTATGAGGCAACCGATTGGCTGACTCTCAGAAGTTGGGCACAATATACCTTTTACGAGAAAAAAGAACGAAGCAATCCGCAAATGTTGCTGAATCCGTTTTATAATCATACGAGCGTAGGTGGTGCTTTCGAATTCAAAGTGAAAGATGATATCGGCATCGGTATCGGTGTAAACTTCGAATACAATCCGTGGAACAAGCGGATGGATCCCCAGTTCCTCATCTACCCTGCATTAAAAAACAAAAATATAAGAATCGGGTTTAATTGATTTATTCTACATAAATCATCTTTTTTGTCATTCCCCCGTCGATAACGATGTTCTGCCCGTTGATGAAATCATTTTCAGGGGCAGCCAGGAAAAGACAGGCACTTGCAATGTCGGAAGGACGGCCTACACGGCCGGAAGGATGTTGTTTGTGGTCGGCCGGTTTCAACAAACGGTAGTCTTCGTTTTGTATCCAACCGGGACTGATACAGTTTACTGTAATATTATAATCACTGAACGAAAGCGCCAAGGCATGCGTTAGGGAAACAATTCCACCTTTGGAAGCGGCATATCCCTCCGAGCCCGGTTCACTCTGCAGATAACGGGAAGAAGCAATATTGATGATCCGTCCGTAACGTTTCTTTCCTTCCTCATTGTTCCGGTGAATAGCCAGTGCGCGTGAAGTTATAAACACCGGTCGCAGGTTTGTTGATAGTATCCTGTCGAACTGTTCAATACTTGTATCAACCAATGGAGAAAACTCACTGATCCCCACATTGTTAACAATCACATCCACGTCTCCCCACATGTTGATAAGTCTGTTGATAACTTCTTGAAGAGCTTTTTCATCACTTACATCAGCCTTAAAGAACTGCACATATGACGGCATAAGATCACACAAACGTTCAGCCGCCTTTTCGTCTGTATCACAAAAAGCAACCCGGGCTCCTATTTTACAAAATGCAGAAACAATTGATTCCCCTATGCCCTTGGCACCACCGGTTACAAAGACTCTCTTACCATCCATGATGCGTCGTGTTTGATTGTAATTTGCAAAGATAAGATTTTTAGTTATATTTGCGTATACGAAATACTATAATATATGATTGGAACCGAATTATTTAAGGAAGTATCGCCACTATCTTCCAAAGATTGCTTTATCGTTATCGAGCGTCTCAAATCTACATTCAACTTTCCAATCCACGTACATCCGGAGTATGAATTAAACTTCATAGAACACGCCAGAGGGGCACAACGTATAGTAGGGGATTCCGTTGAAACGATTGGAGACGATGAGTTGGTATTGATTACAAATCCGAAACTGGAACATGCATGGGTAAACCACGAATGCAAATCGCAAAGTATACACGAGATAACCATCCAGTTCCACCGTTCGTCGTTGCCGGACGAATTATTGGACAGGAGCCAGTTCGAGAGCATCAAGACACTTTTCGAACGGGCACAGAAGGGGGTTGCATTCGGTACGCAGGCGATCAACAAAGTACGTCCGTTACTGAAGACCATCACCTGTGAGACCGATGGTTTCTACTCCGTCATGAAGTTACTGATGATCCTGCATGAGCTTTCCCTTTCGGAAGATACCCGTGAACTGGCCAGCCATTCGTTTATCCGCCAGGAAAAGCCTCACGAAAAAGATCCGCGTATCAATAAGGTGATCGATTATCTGAATAAGAATTACGACAAACAGCTTCGCCTGTCGGACGTAGCCGACCTGATCAATATGAGCGAACCGTCTTTCTGCCGATATATCAAGCAACGCACTTCGAAAAGTTTTGTAGACTTCCTAACGGATATCCGCCTGGGGTTTGCCATACGTGCCCTGATCGACTCATCGCAATCGGTAGCAGAAATCGGATATGCCTGCGGCTTCAATAACCTGTCGAACTTTAACCGTATCTTTAAAAAGAAAAAGGGGATGCCACCGACAGAGTTTAGAGAAAACTATCGAAAAAAGAAGGTAATTGTTTAGTTCAACCCTGATAAAATAACTAATTTCGCGGAGCTAAATAAAATACATAAAAGACACATATCATGAAAAAGCATTTATTTACAGCATTCGTGTTGTTACTTGCCGTTTTTTGTTTTTCATCCTGTCAAAAGACAGAGACATTTAAAGTCCTGCAATTTAATATCTGGCAGGAAGGTGCCGTGGTAAAAGGTGGCTTCGACGCCATAGCCGACGAGATTGTCCGCAGCGATGCCGATTTCGTTACATTGAGCGAAGTGCGTAATTATCACAATACCCGTTTCTGCGACCGTATCGTCGAGGCTTTGAAGGAACGCGGACAAACGTACTACTCATTCTACACCGAAGACTCCGGCCTGTTGAGCCGCTATCCGATCAGCGACAGCAGTACCGTTTATCCCCTGAATGACGACCGGGGTAGTATTTACCGCCTGGTTACAAAGAAAGGCGATCAGGAATTTGCCGTCTATACAGCCCATCTGGACTACCGTAACTGTGCTTATTACGATGTACGCGGATATAACGGTAACGACTGGGAAAAGATAGAACCTGTTATCAGCCTCGACTCTATCCTGCTGTTGAACCGTGCCTCCGTGAGAGACGACGCAATGGCCCGTTTCGTCAGCGTTGCCGAAAAAGATAAAGCTGCCGGCCGTATCGTTATTCTGGGTGGCGACTTCAACGAACCTTCCCATCTGGACTGGACGGAAGCAACAAAAGATATGCGCGACCATTACGGACTGGCTATCCCCTGGGACGTTTCCGTTATGCTGGAAAAAGCCGGATACAAAGATTCTTATCGCGAAAAATATCCTGATCCGGTTACTCACCCGGGATTTACCTGTCCGGGAGACTGCCCTGATATCGCACTGGAAAAACTGGTCTGGTCACCCGAAGCCGACGACCGCGACCGCATCGACTTTATCATGTATGCTCCTTTCGAAGGACTGAGCCTGACAGACGTAACGATCGTCGGACCTAAAGGCGATATCCTACGCGGCGAACGGGTGACTGAAAACACAGCCGACCCGATTATCGAACCGCTGGGAATCTGGCCTACCGACCATAAAGCCGTTCTGGCTACATTCCAGCTCACAAAATAATCACAGAAAATGAAAGACACACACAAATACGGCTGGTTAGCCTTTATTCCGGTGGGGATTGCTTGTTATTTCTTTTTCCTGCATACCTGCCCTTATCATCTGCTGCATAAAGAGCAGACAACGCTCTTTGTTTATGCAACGGAGGCATTATCCTCTTACCTGGATAAACCTGCCGTATTATCGTGTCTCGCCGGGGATTATTTGACACAGTTTTTCCGCAGTCCGGTTGCTGCTTCTGCTTGTATGGGGAGTGTGATGTGCCTGTTGGGATTGGTCTGTTATGCCGTATTCCGCAAATGGATGAACGGCTGGCTGGCTATCATACCGGCATTGCTCGTTGTAGGTTGGGAAGTGATGCGCTTTTGCGGATTGCTTTATCCGCTGTCGTCTACCCTGGCGTTGATTGGGGGCGGCGGTTTGTTTCTTCTGTATGATTGGATAAAGAACAGTTATTTGCGGATAAGTGCCGGTTTTGTCGGAGTCATTCTAGGGTATTGGCTGTTTGGTTACGGGATGTTTGTCTTCCTGTTTTTCCAAGTGATTGCTTCGCTGATACAGAGAAGAGAGATGGTGTGGGCCGGTCTGACAATCATTGTCGCCATCGCTTTGCCGGGAATAGGTAGCCGGTATTATCTGCTGACATACAGCCAGGCCTGCCAATATCCGGCAACCGCCTGGTGGGACAAACCCAATCCGCTATACGAGCGGCTGATAGGCGTGGATATAGAAGCGGAAGCCGGACACTGGAAAAAAGTCCGTGAACTCTCTTTCCCCGACGAACACATCAGTGCCTTTTCCTATTATTATAACCTGGCAAATGCTGCCGAAAACAAACTGCCCGAAGGGTTGATGAATTATTATCAGCCGGGAGTGGAAGGACTGTTCATCCCGATAAACTCTAATTCTTCTTACCTTTCTTCATTGTATGCCAACGAAGTCTGGTTTCATCTAGGCGACATGACGATGTCCGAACATGCCACCATCCTGGGAATGATTTTCTCGCCCAACCACACAGGTAGCCGCATGGTGAAACGCATGGCCGAAATCAACCTGATAAACGGTGACGACGAGGCCGCCATGAAATACCTGCGTATTCTCTCGAAAACGAAATTCTACAGCCAATGGGCAAAAGATAGAATCCCCGGAAAGGAAAGCGAACCTGTCAAGCAATGGCTGGAGGCGAAAAGGACCTTTATCCCGCAATCGGATACAGTGCGCGTCTCCACAACCGATGTAGTCAAATCGCTCCGCCTCCTGTTGGCTACCAATCCGAACAACCAGATGGCACGCGACTATCTGCTTTGCCTGCATCTGTTGGCAAAGAACCTGCCTGCCTTTATAGACGACTATGTAGCTGAACCGGGGAAAGCCCCCAAACGTTTGTATGCCGAAGCGTTGATGATTGATTTAGTGCGCCGCCAGGCCGATGGCGACGAGATACGGGAGACGATTGTCGATCCTTCCGTCGTACAGGATTTCAAAGAATACAATCGGCTGCACCGGCAGTCAAAAGGAGATCCGCAGGCGCTGGTCGGCAAATTCGGGAAGACCTACTGGTTCTATTATCATTATGCACAAAACCAATAAAGGAAAATGAAGATGATCGACAATATAAAGAGAGTTATCGGACTGGTAGTATGGCTGGTATGCACCGCATGTGCTTCCCAACCCGAACAGGTGACAAAAGTGAGTGAACCTGCTCCCATCTATCCCGATTACGCAGACGTCACCATCCCCTACAATATCGCCCCGTTGAATTTCCTGCTCCGCAACGATGCATCCGCTTTGCAGGTGACCGTCAGCGGACAAAAAGAAAGCCTGACCGTCAACGGTGACCGGAAAGTTTGTTTCCCGCTTCACAAATGGAAGAACCTGTTGGAAACGGAAAAAGGACAGACGCTGACCGTCACCGTCACAGCCCAGGTAGATGGCAAATGGCTGCGATACCCGGCATTCACCTGGCTGGTTGCTCCCGAAAAGATAGACGGCTTCTTAAGTTATCGCCTGATAGAACCGGGTTACGAGGTGTGGAACACCATTCAGCTGCGCGAACGCAACATCGAAAGTTTTGAAGAGAAAGTGATTGCCGACAACAACCTGGTCGACGGTAGTTGTATGAACTGTCATATCTACGGAAAGCAGGACGGCAACCTCTCTCTGTTCCATCTGCGTGGAAAAGACGGCGGCACGATCCTCAACCGTAACGGCGGACTGCGCAAGTTATCGCTTAAAGACGACCAGATGGTATCGGGTGCCGTATACGGTGATTTCCATCCGTCGGGACGTTACGGTGTTTTCTCTTCCAACATCATCATTCCGGCTTACCATGCCCACGACAACAAACGGTTGGAAGTGTACGATACGGCTTCCGACCTGGCTATTGCCGATTTCGACAACAACCGGATGATCGTCGCCCCGCAGATAGCCCGGAAAGAAGTATTCGAAACCTTCCCGACTTTCTCTGCAGACGGCAACTGGGTCTATTACTGTGCCTCTCCGGCAGTGGAATTACCGGACAGCCTCCACCAGCTCAAATACTCCCTTTGCCGCATCGCTTTCGATGCAGAAAAAGGAGAATGGGGCACGCAAATCGATACGCTTTGGAATGCGGAGACTCATAACGGCTCTGTCTGTTTCCCGAAAGCCTCGCCCGATGGCCGTTACCTGCTTTATTCGGTAGCCGACTACGGCACTTTCCCCATCTGGCACAGGGAAACTGACCTGAAACTGATGAACTTACAAACAGGTGAGATCGATCCGTTACCGACAGTCAACTCCGACCGTTCCGATACGTACCACAGTTGGTCGTCGAACAGTCGTTGGTTTGTTTTCGCCAGCAAGCGAGGCGATGGGCAATATGGCAAACCTTACTTTGCCTATATCTCTCCCGACGGAACAGCCGGCAAGCCTTTCGTCCTGCCACAAAAAGACCCGGAGCATTACGACTATACCTTCAAATCATATAACATCCCGGAACTGTCCGCTACTCCTGTTCCTTTCGATGCTTCCGACATCCGCAGGGTTTATCAGAAGACGAAGGTGGAAGAGTTTTCGGTAGCAAGATAGGATTATCGGTAGATGAAATAGTTCAGGTATTGTCAGATATGAGCTATCTTTCTTTACAAGGCATTGCCTTGTGCCGCAGGCTCTATTTTGCCGTCGGTTTTTAACCGACGGATGTAAAAGACAGGAGGCAAAGCATCTTCCTTTGTGGGCTTAAGCCCCTTTAAAGCAAGGACTACCATTATATGTCAAAGGGGGTTAAAACCCACAGAGGAATCCGGCAAAGCCGGAGCATTTAATCTATCCGTCGGTTAAAAACCGACGGCAAAAGAGAGCCTACGGCATGAGGCGGAGCCTCATAAAAAAGACTCAAATTTTTCTAAAGGTGAATCATCCGCACCAGCTCATACTTTCTTTCATTATACATCTTACAATAAGCCAAAGCCACACACGCCAAATAATAACACATACAGCATTCCGCTCTCTTATCTCCATGTTAAACAACACAATACAAATTTATCACAACCTGATAAAATCTTAACACCCCAATTCTCTTTTTTCCTTCATCCTTCCCCCATACACTCCGTCTTTTCAGTGAATAAAGCCTAAAGCAAGCGTTTTACTTATTTAAAAATTTGATAAATAATCATTACTAATCGCAAAAATCCTACTTGATTTCGCCCACCTGTCCCCTCTATCTTTGCATCAGATGAAATAGTAATTAATCTTTAAATAAACATTATGAACAGAAAACTAGCTTTCTCATTATTGCTGGGCGCATTCACACTCGCGAGTTGGGCGCAGCAGGCAATGACCGTAAAAGGTACGGTAAAAGACTCGGACAGCAATCCGGTCATTGGAGCAACAGTTGTTATCAAAGGAACCACGCAAGGTACCACTACCGACATCGATGGTAACTATACTATTCAGGCAGAGCCGGGACAAGTGCTCGAATTTTCCTATGTAGGTATGCAACCGTCGACCGTGACGGTGGGTAACAGAAACGAAATCAACATCACCATGGCCGACGGCGAATTATTGGATGAAGTAGTCGTTATCGGTTACGGTACAGTAAAGAAAAGTCACCTGACAGGAGCCGTTGCTTCCGTTTCCGGGAAAGAGTTGCAGGCCAGTGTCGCACGTAGTGCATCTTCCGCCCTGCAGGGACGTATCGCCGGTGTCACCGTATCGACACCCAACGGACAACCCGGTGAAGGCATGAATATTAACATCCGTGGTATCAGCTCAATGAGTTCTACTACCCCGTTGTATGTGATCGACGGTGTATACGGAGATATCAATATGGTAGACCCGTCGGATATCCAGTCCCTCGAAGTATTGAAAGATGCTTCCGCCGCTTCCATCTACGGTTCGCGTGCGGCCAATGGGGTTGTACTGATCACCACCAAAGGCGGACGTTTGGAAACGCCGACCCGTATTTCCGTAGACGCTTATACCGGTATACAGTCCGTAGCCAAATATATCGACGTAATGGATGGTAACCAGCTACGCGATTTCGCCAAGATGACAGGTTACAGCACAGCCGACGAACTGGTCAACTGGAACGGAGGCAAAGGAACCGACTGGCAGAAAGAACTATATGGCACAGCCATGGTAAGCAAAGTCGGCCTGAACGTATCCGGAGGTAACAAAACTTCCACCTATAACCTTTCCGGCAGTTACCTGAAACAGGACGGTATCGTTAAGACGACCGGCTATGAAGCCTGGAACATTCGTGCCAAGAATACATTCTCCCTGTTCAACAACCATGTACGCATGGGTTCGACCATCATGATGAAGTTCTGGCAGAAAGATAAAGAAAGCGTATCTTTCACCTCTCCCCTGACAGCGGTTCCGATGTGGAAACCATATAATGAAGACGGTTCCTGGGGACAAGCTCCGACCTGGACACGTGGCGACAACCCGGTAGGCTGGGCAGAAGCGTATGATATCCAGAATCATGGTACCGATATCCTATTGAATGGTTTCGCCGAAGTAGACCTCGGATTGAAAGGACTGAAATACAAATTCAACGTCGGTATCAATAAGTATACCCGTCGCAATTACAACTACACAGTTCCTTATGTATTCAGTTCCACCTCTCAGAACCCTGATTACAAATTAAGTGAAGACACTGGTTGGGAAAACAGCTGGCTGATCGAGAACACGATCAATTATGATAATACATTCGGAGACCATACCGTATCGGGCCTGGTAGGTTATTCTTCACAGAAAAACAGCCAGCGCGGTTTCGGTGCCGGTCGTACGGGATTACCCGAAGGACTGAACACCATCGGAGCAGGCTCTGTTTCCACACAAACCACCAGCGGCAGCGCCTGGGCTAATACAATGATCTCCATGTTCGGACGTGTGATGTACTCGTATGCCGACCGTTATATGTTGTCAGCCTCTATCCGTCGCGACGGTTCGTCCAAGTTTGCAGACGGTCATCGCTGGGGAACATTTACTTCCGCCTCTCTCGGTTGGAATGTGATGAATGAGAGCTTCTTTGAAAATGCAAGGGAAACAATGAACGAGCTGAAGGTACGCGCCAGCTACGGTACGCTCGGTAACCTGAACGGTATCGGTAACTATGCCACTCAATCGGTTGTCGGCACAGGCCTGAACAACGTAGTGGGTTCCTCTCTCTGGGAAGGAGCTATCACCGGAGTGAATTGGGTTTCACCGTCGAACGTTACCTGGGAAAAGACTAAAACGATCAATATCGGTCTCGACATGGGTATCCTAAACAATATGTTCACCCTGAGTGCAGATTACTTCATACAGAAAACGGAAGATATGTTATTGTCGATGCCTCAACCGGGCAGCTTCGGATTGGGAGAAACACCGGTCGTTAATGCCGGTACGGTAGAGAACAAAGGGCTGGAACTTGCCATCAAACATCGTAACAATATAGGTGAACTCTACTACCATGTAGGAGTAAACGCCTCTTTCATCAAAAATGAATTGACGAAAGTAAACGGTTCACGCGACGAATGGACCGGCTTCAACCCGCATGACAAAGGTGCCATCACCTATGCAAAGACTGGTTTCCCCATCGGCTACTTCAATATCATAAAGACCGACGGTATATTCCAAACCCAGGAAGAGATCAACGCCTACGTAAATAAAGACGGCAACATGATTCAGCCGAATGCCCAACCGGGTGATTTAAAATATGTAGACTATAACGGTGACGGTAAAATCGACAACCTCGACCGCCAGGATTGCGGCAGCGCTTTCCCGAAAGTGACGTTGGGTATCAATATGGGAGCAGAATGGAAAGGATTCGACCTGAACCTGTTCTTCGACGGTAACTTCGGTAATAAGATTTATAACGCGCAGTACTTCACGACTGTTTACAATGAAGTGACAGCCAACCAGTATGCCATACGTGCCAACAGCTGGACCGAGAACAACCGTAACACCGACGTGCCCCGCTACGTCTCGGGCAACGACAACAACGGTACGAACTGGGGATACACCGACCGCTGGCTCGAAAACGGCTCGTTCCTTCGCCTGAAAACCCTGGAACTCGGCTATACATTGCCAAAAGCCCTGGTATCGAAAGCTAAAATGCAGAGCCTGAGAGTGTACACCGCTATGGAAAATCTGTTCACTATCACCAGCTACAAAGGATATACCCCCGACCTGGGTGTAGCCGACAGCGACTCCAGCATCATGACCCGCGGTTGCGACGACGGCCGTTATCCTTCAGCACGCACCATCACTTTCGGTCTGCAGTTGAACTTCTAATTAATTATGTAAAATCTAAAACGATATGAATATGAATTTCAAGAAATATATAGTTTCGCTGGCGATAGTCCCGATACTTATGACTTCCTGTAGCGATAGCTTCCTGAATGAAGTCAATCCCAACAACCAGACACCTGCCACCTTCTGGGTGAATGAGGCGAATGTCATGAAAGGGCTGTCTGCCGCTTATAACCCGATACGCCGTATGAGCTGGGGATACTACGGAGGTTATGAAGGTATCCTGCACTACCAGATGAGAGCCGACGACATGTATCCTACCCGCGGCGAAGAAGCCAGCACCTGGGAGACACTGGCCTTTACCAATACCCCGAATACGGGAAACGGTTGCTGGGGATATATATACACAGGTATCCAGCTTGCCAACGAGTTCTTGTTCAGGGCTCCGAACGTAGATATGGACAAAACGAAACTCGACCAGCTTTTAGGCGAGGCTTATTGCCTGCGCGGTTTCTGGTACTTCCGTGTACGTACCGATTTTAACGAAGGCGTTCTCCGTACCCTGCCTCAGGATGCGGATCCGGAAGCCCACCCGTTATCTTCTGCCGAAGCGATCCTGGATCAGGCTATTGCCGACCTGAAAGAGGCAAAGGCACGTCTGCCTAAAACGCGTCCCAGCGAAGAAGCCGGACGCGTGACGCAAGGACTGGCAAGTGCTATGCTAGGGAAAGCTTATCTCTGGAAAGGTGATTTTGCTGCGGCTAAAACCGAACTGGAGTCTGTAATGAATGATTACGGCTACGATCTGATGGCCGATTATGAAAAGAATTTCCGCGACGATACCGAGTTCAACCAGGAGTCTGTCTGGGAAATCAACTTTGAAGCATTCGGTGATTCCGGAGATGCCTGGGGTAGCAGTACGGGCGACAATGCTTTCATGGGGAATGTGATCGGTCATTATTTCGGCCCGACACTGAAAGGGGGAGCCGGAACGGGTCTGAACCAGGGCGGTGGCTGGTATAAAATGCACCCATCTCCATTCCTGGTCAAACAGTTTGTTTCAGAACCTCGTCCTTCAGGCTCCGACACCAAATGGGACAAACGTTTATATACGACCTGTTTCTTCAAATACTCCGACTATAACGATGTGAAAGAAGATGAGACATTCTTCGACTCTTTCCCTTTCGACAGTATTTTCAAATATACGGCGCTTCCTGAAGGCGACGACAAATACAGGATCAAGAGCGGCATGAGCCCTGCTTATCCCGATATCGAAGGTAAAGAAGGACGTTTCCTGATGAAGAAGCATACACCGTGGTGGAACAAGGCAGGATGTACGATGTA
Source organism: Parabacteroides timonensis (assembly GCF_900128505.1). Lineage (NCBI taxonomy): Bacteria > Pseudomonadati > Bacteroidota > Bacteroidia > Bacteroidales > Tannerellaceae > Parabacteroides > Parabacteroides timonensis. The sequence continues at coordinate 286,449 of NZ_LT669940.1, read as the reverse complement.
TTCGAATAATTCCGGACGTATCACCAACTACCGGATCATGCGCTTTGCCGAAGTATTGTTCTTACATGCGGAAGCCTGCCTGGAAACAGGTGATAATGCCGGTGCTATGCGGGATATCAACCGTATCCGTACTCGTGCCGGCCTACCGGAAAAACAATTGGGAGACAAATCGGCGATCATGGAAGAACTGCGCAACCAGAAACTATTGGAGTTCGCAGGTGAGAATGTCCGTTGGGACGATATGGTTCGCTGGTACGGCTTCGATGAGTTCAAATCGATCATGCAAGCACGCAAGACCGATACGAAGGTTTGGGAACCGATCTGGGAAAATGGTATGATCACCGGTTACCGGTTTACCGGACAGATCATAGACAGTCAGAATTTCAGCAATCTCCAGAAGAAGCATTTATATTTCCCGATCCCGCAGAGTGAAGTAGATGCCAACCTCAATCTGGAACAGAAAACGGACTGGCAATAAAGTAAAAGAGTGTGTCAAAAGCCTCAACTTTTGACACACTCTCATAATAAAGCATTTGCAATATCTTATACATATTATCTTCTGAAAAACACAGGATTATGAAAACAGCAAGTATATACATATTTACATTCCTATCATTTATTCTCATAACAACAGCATGCAGTGAGAATGATGATGTAGATTGTACAATAGCCATACAAAGTATCCAAAATCAATTGCAGGAAAGCGACCTGTTGAAATCTTCCGCAGTGGAGGGAGATAATTATGTTCTTAACTTCGAAACAAAAACCATCACACTCCCTTCAAACACAGTCCAAAGCTTGACAACAAATGCAGATGAATGGAAATCGACCTTAACCTTTGTCAATGGCAGCACTTACACCCTACCCAGTATAGGCACTTCAATCGATAAACTGATTACCAACGTGATTGTCAATCCTTCCGGATACAATCCGCTATCGGCTTATGCGGTTATGAACCTTCCGGCTTTAGGACGCATGAAACTGATCGTCCACAGTAAAGACGGATACCGGACGCCAGACATAACACATTTTTTCAGAAGTATTGAAAAAGGACAAACAGTGACTATCCTGGGATTATACCCGGATTATAACAATAAAGTCACTCTGATTTACACAGATAAAGACGGAAACGAACATGCCCGTTCCATCATTCATATTCAAACAGGGAAACTCCAGAACCCTCATTTGCCTCAAAAAACAAATGTGGTCACAGCCAACCTTGCCCGGATGGAACCGGGAATGAACCTGATCAGTTCGCCGGGAGAATCGGAAGCTGATACAGCCATCCCTTATATGATAGATGCCGATGGAGAGATACGGTGGATGCTGGACTGGGCAAACCATCCAGAATTAAACCATATCGATATCGGTTGCGGACTCTCCCGGATGAAAAGCGGAAACTATCTGAACGGAGATGGATACCGGAACAAACTGATAGAAGTAAATACCGTAGGAGAGATCGTACAAAGCTGGGATCTGGGAGCTATGGGATACTCCTTTCATCATGATGTAGCCGAAAATGCAGACGGGAAATTACTGGCTACGGTCAGCAAAATATCCGCCAGGTTGGCAAATGGGAAAGATATACGTTATAATGATTATATGCTGGAACTCGACCCGGTGAAAGGCACCATAACACAGGAATGGGACCTGGCCGCCATGATCGACTCGGCACGCTACGAACTGACAGACCCTAGTTTGCCGGGAGCAGCATTCGGTCAGACACAGTCGAACTGGGCACATAACAATGCGATCGTCGGAGTCGGGGATGATTACCTCGCTACCATACGTTTCCAGGGAGTATGCAAATTCAACCATGCAGGAGGTGTCAAATGGATCATCTCGCCTCATCGCGGCTGGCATGACAAATATCAGAATCTGTTATTGAAACCGTTACATGCCGACGGCACTCCTATCACCGATCCGGAGATTATTTCAGGAGAAAAAAGCGGTAATGACTTCGAATGGCCCTGGGGAGCACATACCGCCATCACCCTACCTAACGGAAATATCTTGGTGTTCGACAACGGATACGGACGTAATTTCGTCCTGTCACGGTTCGACGACCAATCGCTTTACAGCCGGGCTGTCGAATATGAAGTAAATGAGAAACAACGTACGGTCAGACAGGTATGGCAGTTCGGTAAAGAAGGAGCTCACAAGTACTATGCACCGGCCCGGTCTTCCGTTCAGTATCTGCCGCAGACAGGTAACCGCTTGTTCTGTCCGGGCATGAGTAATGCGCTCAGTGACGGTAGCAGCGGCGGACGTGTCGTCGAAATCGATCCAGATACGCAACAAATTGTATTTGAGTTGGAAATATCTTCAGCTGTTTATCAACGAGCCAACCGTATCACATTATATCCGGACAATTTATAAAAACGATATATGAACAATCTCTTTAAACAAAAACTACAAACGTTGCAACAGCAGCAGGAAGCCCTGTTGCAACGCCCCAATACGCTAACGGAAAACACGAACGGTATCGTCCGCCGATATACATTCCCGATTGTTACCAAAGATCATATCCCGCTGGAATGGCGGTATGATATAAATCCGGCAACCAATCCGTTCTGCCTCGAACGGATCGGGGTTAACGCCTGTATGAACTCGGGGGCTATCAAATGGAAAGGGAAATACCTGTTGATGGTTCGTGTGGAAGGGTGCGACCGGAAATCATTCTTTGCCATTGCCGAAAGTCCGAACGGAGTGGATAATTTCCGTTTTTGGGAACGTCCGGTAAACTTGCCGGATATCACTCCGGAGGAAACCAACGTATACGACATGCGCCTGACGGCACACGAGGACGGATGGATTTATGGTATCTTTTGCAGTGAACGGCATGATCCGGATGCACCGCCGGGAGATCTGTCGGCCGCCGTGGCTAAAGCGGGAATTGTCCGTACGAAAGATCTGGTCGATTGGGAAAGATTACCGGATCTGGTAACCAGAAGCCAACAGCGCAATGTTGTCCTGCATCCCGAGTTTGTGTACGGTAAATATGCTTTATACACCCGTCCGCAGGATGGCTTTATAGCAGCCGGTAGCGGGGGCGGTATCGGATGGACATTAATAGACGACATGGCAAATGCCAACGTTCTCTCCGAATTAATTATCGATAAACGCTACTATCATACAATCAAAGAAGTAAAAAACGGGGAAGGTCCGCATCCCATCAAGACTCCCGAAGGCTGGCTACATCTGGCCCACGGAGTCAGGGCATGTGCCGCCGGGCTTCGTTATGTACTGTACCTGTACATGACGGCTCTGGACGACCCCACAAAGGTTATCGCACAGCCCGGCGGCTATTTTTTGGCTCCGAAAGGGGAAGAACGTATCGGTGACGTATCCAACGTTTTGTTCTCCAACGGATGGATAGCCGATGAGGATGGTACGGTATTTATTTACTACGCTTCCTGCGATACGCGGATGCATGTGGCGGTTTCGACCGTGGAACTACTCGTCGACTATTGTATGAATACGCCGGAAGACGGCCTGCGGTCTGCTGCCTCGGTGGCTAAGATCAATGAATTGATAGACCGGAACAAACAATATAAAGGGGGATAATTATCCCCCTGCCTGGAGTAGGGATACAAAAAGAGTTATTACCTTTACCGGATCAATAAAACAAGGGAACAATTATCATGAAAACATTGAAAACACTAGGCTTACTTCTTCTATTCTCTTTATTCGCACTCAAAGGCATCAGCCAGGAAAAGGTAACAAATACTATAAAGGTTATCTCATACAATATCTGGAACGGTTTTGAAAAAGATGCGGCACGTCAGGCCCGTTTCACCGAATGGATAAATCAGCAAAAGCCGGATATCGTTGCTTTGGAGGAACTTGTCGGAATCAACGAGAAAGATCTCTCGGCACTGGCCGCTTCTTATGGTCATCCGTATGTAGCCATTGTGAAAGAGGAGGGTTATCCGGTAGGGCTTACTTCCCGTAAACCCATCGATGTAGTCAAGAAACAGGTGGAAGGATTTTGGCATGGTATGTTGCATGCACAAACTTACGGATTAGATATTATCGTTACGCACCTCAGTCCGTTCGAATGGAAATACCGCTTGAAAGAGGCTGAAGCGATCACAGAATATATCCGTGAAAACAAACTCGAATCTTGTATGGTCATGGGCGACTTCAATGCCTACTCCCCTTTCGATGCCGACGAAGTCGAAACACATACCCAACTCAGACAGAATATGCAGGGATGGGACAAAAGCCATCCTGAATATGGCAATATGCGTGGTGAACAGTTCGATTACTCGGTATTGTCCAAATTCCTCTCCATCGGTTTTGCCGATCCCGTCAAGATGTTTGTCCCGGCAGAGCAACGGATGTCGTATCCTGCCGCTACCCTCTACGAATGGCAATGGGGCGATCCACGCCTGAAAATGCTTGGCGAACGATTGGACTATATCCTGGTTTCACCGGCTTTAACACCCAAATGCATCGATGCAGCTGTTCAGAACGGAGAGGAGCTGGAAGGGATTTCGGATCATTATCCGGTTAGTATCTGTATGGAATTTCCACAGTAAGCGTATCCACACTGGCCGCACCTAATATGCCGGTTCCTCCAACTACATTACTGAGAACACGTATCGGTTCGGCCAGTCCGGCATCCACCAGGTCATTGTTAAATGAACGATCGGCCAATTCTGCCAATGCCATCAAATACTGATAATAAGAGTCTGAAAGAGTATACAGAAAAACCTTTACATAGCGAGGAGGTTTATTACTGGGGAGTTCCTCATTACCCGTACCTGATCCGTAGTTGTAGGAACTAGTAACTAGTTTCAACGTATATTCCAGTCCGTTAATTAATTCATCGGAGAAAGGGCGGCCACCATTTCCTGATAACCAATCATTACCAAACAATTCATCCAACACAGATATTTTATTTTTAAATACCGGTTCATACGAATAGTCCGGATGAATAGTACCCCAATTATACATACCCGAAAAAATCTCTTCACCGGTCTCAAAGTCTAACTCAGAATCAGGATTACCCACTGCAAGACACACCAAATAACAATCTCCTTCCTGAGGTTTGTCTTTGAATGTTGTTTTATATATAGTTTGGTAATCATAATACTGATATTCCCCGGTATACTTTTCCCGCACAACCTCCAATTTCAGCAATTCTGGCTTTACCGGCAATACACATTCTGCCGAAACATCTTTAAAACCTTCTTTCTCTACCTCAAGACGTACCTTGTCACCTTCAGACGGAACATAGGAAGCCCGGTAGTAACTATTTGAATTATATTCACTCTCTTCCACATGCCATGTCATATCTTCCCGGTATTGTCCGTTCACATAAAGACTGACCTTTGCATCCTCTATTATTATGTTTGGATTTTCATCTGTATAAAACCAGGTACGTGAAACCGTTGCTGTCAACGGCATTCCTGTCTGCGCCACACAATTTAACACTAACTTTGGATCTGGACGCAGATCTTCCAGATCGACATACTTCACACACGAAGAAAAGATTGTTGACAACAGGATAAATAAAATAGTATGTTTCATAAGATACTTCATAGTTGATTAGAATTTATATGTATAGGAAACAGAAGGAATAATAGGCATAATACCTACCTGCTTGAATGCCGGGACAAACCTTCCCCATTTACTATCAGGATCAGGAACAACTTTTTCTGATTTGTAAATCATAAATGGATTCATGCGGGAATATACATTATAGATACTGACTGTCCAGATGCCCATCCTTCCCTTTTTCTTCGGGCGATAAATCTTAATCGCCAGATCCAAGCGATGATAAGAAGGCAATTGATAATTATTACGTCCCTCATAGTAATCAACAGCTTCCAAACGACTATCACTTGGATTATAGCCTCCACCATAATATTTATTAGGCGGTAAACCGAGATCCGGGATTCCTGACTGCTCATAATTTTCCAATGAAAGTGTCGTATGATTACCCGAAGCAAACGACCAGGCAGCCGACAACTCCACTTTTGGAGTAATCTTATACATAGCCACAATATTCAATTTATGTCGGTTATCAAAACGAGCCGGATAACGTTCACCCTTATTTAATTCCGGAAATTTACGATCTGACCAGGAAAGAGTATACCCCACCCAACCGGTCAAACGCCCGGTTTCTTTATGTGCCATCAACTCAGCTCCATAGGAACGTCCCTTACCGGATGTCATCTTTTTCTCCCAATTCTGGAAAGAGGGTGTAAAGGTATGTCCGTCACGGTATTCCAGCAGATTATTCATTCGTTTATAATATCCTTCGAGTGAGAAATTATACTCTTTGTTCAATGAATAGTAAAATCCGGCCGAAACCTGGTCGCTTACCAACGGTTTCAGTGTACGTGTCACCGGCATCCATGCATCTGTAGGCAAACTGATAAAACTATTGCTTATCAGGTGCACATACTGGTTCATTCGCGCATAAGACGCTTTGAAACTTAGATCATCTTTCATCAACCAGCGAAACGAAGCACGGGGCTCCAAACCGGCATACGTTTTATTCTGTATATTAAACAAACTGAAACGCACACCAGCATTCAACTTCAAAGTAGAAGAAAGTGTCCAGTCATCTTCCGCAAAAACACCGGCTTCATGCGCCCAGAGCAAATCGTTAGCAAAAACCTTACCTATACGAGTCGTATCCTGGATATTTGTTTCAGAAGAAGCGGCTTCATTATATTCGGGACGAAAGCGATGCAACAGATAATCACCCCCAAACCGGATATGATGGGATGCTAGTGGTAAGTAATCAAACGAAGTACGTAAACCGACATCCATAATCCCCGTTTGTGTAGACGTTTCATTAAATGTATTATAATATTCATCATCTCCCTCCTCACCATTTACATATTTCTCCGTATTCTTCAATTTGGAATGGTAACGGGTAAACACACCCGATACTTTTCCGAATAACTGATTATTGAACACGTACGTCCATCCTGCCGTAGCCATCAGGTTTCCCCAGCGAAGAGAGATATCGGTATCATCCCTGAACTTTTCCTTTTCATCATCCGAAGTCGAAAAATCACTTCCTCCACCTTTCAACACATCATTACCATTGTAAAGACTCAGATACATCCGGCTACGGTCGCTGAAACGGTGGTTTATTTTTAAATTCAAATCATGGAAAGCATATCGTCCGCGAACTTTCGAACCATCCTTCTTGATGATCCCGTTAGTTATGGCAATAGCCGGAGCAGTAAGTACATCCAGCCAGGTACGCCGTAAAGCGATCTGGAAAGAGGTACGATCTTTTATAATAGGTCCTTCAAGATTCAAATTGCCGGAAATCAAACCGAGTGTAGCACTTCCGTGGTATTCTCTCATATTCCCCTCTTTGGTATGTACATCGACTACCGACGACAAACGTCCGCCATAACGAGCCGGAAAACCAGCCTTGAAGAAATCCATACCGCTGATCGCCTCCGAATTAAATGCGGAGAAAACACCTCCGATATGATTGATTTGATATACAGGATTACCATCTATCAGGAATAAATTTTCATCGACATTACCACCACGTACATACATACCAGCCGTACCTTCCGTACCGGCAGACACACCAGGTGTCAACTGAAGGGTTTTGATAATATCCGCCTCACCGAACATCACCGGTGTTGCATTGATTGTTTTCTGATCGATTTCCAAAGCTCCCATTTGCGTACTGAGTACCGACTGTTTACTATTCGCCGCCCCCGTCACGACCACTTCCTGTAAAGAAGCAGTTGGCACCAGGTCTATTGCCAATGTTGTATCACGGTCCAATTCTTCCAGATCATACACCAGGCTTCCGTATCCGATATAAGACGCCTGTATCTTTATTTCTCCGGCAGGCAGCGTCAAACTGAAAAAACCAAAATTATTCGAAGCCGTCCCCATCCGGGTATGGGCTTCATAAACCGAGGCTCCGATCAGAGATTCGGCGGACTTTGAATCACGCACAAAACCACTGACCGTTACCTGCTTTGGTTTACGCTTCAGGATCACCACATTTCCTGTCAACTTATACACCACCGGTAGATTTGCGAATAAACGCTTCAAACAATCCGGTAATGCCTCACTCTCTGCTTTGAAACTGGTTTTCGGAAGCTCTCTCAACAAAGATGATTCATAGGAAAAGGTTACCCCTGTCTGCTTCTGGATCTCGTCGAGAATTTCCCGCATAGAGGCCTTCTGCATATTCAACGTAACCTTCCGTGTCTCATCCGCACCTCTTGTCTGCGCCTGGAGGGCGGACAAAGCTAACATCATCATCACTACAACCATTGTAACACGGGCAAATAATTTTGCAGGGTATACTTTCTTCATCTTACTTATTGTTGATATCTATCCCTTAGACAGGATTTACGGAAATACCCCTATCGGGCAGGACAAAAATAATAGAATAATTCGAAAATACGCTCCACTAATATATGGCAACGATTGTTTCTTATTTTTAAATCAGCCTATAAAGAGGGATTCTTCAATTTATTTTCTTATCTTTGTGAAAGAGTTAGAGTTACGAATCATTATTGCACAGTTCTCCTTATTTACACATTATATTAAGCAGGCCTCTCCTTTAATAATACTCCTTACTCCGAATTAGTATTTATCTTATAATAAAATTAATAATTACATGGCAAGATCCGTTACCGTAGACAAACGTGAAAATGAAAAAAAGAGACTCGCAAAACGAGCAGAAAAACAAAAAAGAAAAGAAGAAAAGAAGCTAAACCCTAAAGCGAACAGCTTTGAGGATATGATAGCTTACGTGGATGAGAATGGGGTGATTACCTCGACTCCTCCGGAAGAAAATGTCAAAAAAGAAGAGATCAAACAGGAAGAGATACTGATATCGGTACCTAAAAAAGAGAAAGAGGAACCGGTTATCCTAAAAGGAAAAGTAGACTTCTTCAATACCTCGAAAGGATTCGGTTTTATCAAAGAACTTTCAGGAGGTGAAAGATACTTTTTCCATGTAAACAATATCTTGTCTTCGGCAATAACCGAAGGTGATATCGTTACATTCGACCTCGAACGCGGCTTAAAAGGCATGAATGCGATCAACATTCGCCTGGAAAACGAATTACCCGCCGTAGAAGAGGCATCAGAAGATTAATAAACAATCATTTAATAAGAAAAGAATATGCGATCAGAAAGAAGTTTAACAAACCAGCTAATAGAGAATTCACTGAAAGAGTATAAAAAAAGCGTAGGCGAAGTGGTTCTTGTAGCTATCAGCCCAAGGACGACGATTGAACTTCCTGCTCATCTTTCCCCCGAGGAAAGAGAGATTCGTATAGAAAACTACAAAAGATTGCACCCCTCGATGGTATAAGTTCTTACCATTCGAAATAAGGAGGTACACTGCCGATGGGCATGGTGATGCGACGTGTTGCTTTCTGATAGCCAGTCACAACACCGAAGCCGTCGGTTACGTTTGAATAGGTGGAAGTGGGTTCCAGCAAAGCATCCATATTAGCATCTCCCAACGATATGGAGAAGTTACGGATCACTTTCAGATAGTTATAATAAGCCTCCGAAATCGACAAAAGATGAACATCGTAATAGACGGTGGCCGACAAGGTGTCGGTGACAAATGAATAATTGGGAGCGAACGAAGCTGTCACCGTATAATCCTTTCCATTGAACAGATCATCCGGGAAAATACCCCGGCAATAAGGGCCGTCATAATAAGCAAGTGAAGGGATATCGGGCTGGAATACCGGATCGTCATAAGTCAACCGAAAACTGTCAAAAGAGAATTTATTAAAAGTATCCACCAGGTCATCACCGGTAATGGTATTTCTCCATGTTTCATCACAAAACGTACTCACCCACATCACACTGTCACCTTTATGAAATTCAACCAATTGTTCCACAACCAGACGATAGTAATTACGTTCAGCAGGTTTATCGTGCAACGTAATATACATCCTTAAAAGATGAGAACTAAAAGAATTCGGTTTGAGAAATCCCACTGTGTCAAGTAAAATAATATCCGTCTTCTGAGGGATCACCGTCTCTGCCGCTACCGGATCGAAACCGGATGCCCCGGCTTCCAACCTCACTTTATCACCAGCCTTTACATGGCAACCGGACAACTTAAACTGTCCTTTGTATTCGGTACTGTCAGCCGGATTATCCGAACGTTCCATACTTCCCCGAAAAGTATCATTTACATACACATCTATATTCACTCCCTTATCAGGAAGGTCGTATTCAGGAACACTATCCAGTAAAAACCAGCTTTTCGAAAGAAATGCAGCCACTTCACGTTCAGGTGTGATAGAGGCATTCAACACCAATACCGGAGGCACCGGATCGAGCTTCAGCACGACATCACGTATACAAGAAATGCATAAAAGCAAAAGTGGCAGTAATATGGATAATATCTTCTTCATCGTATTAGAATTTATAGGTATATGATACGGAAGGCAGGAACAGGAATAAGATAGATTGCTCCAGATAGATCTCGCGTTTTCCGGTAACGGGATCAGTATAGTATTTTGTCTCAACACTAAACGGGTTCGGGTGGCAATAAGCATTACAAAGGCTAAGATTCCAGATTCCCATACGCCCCTTCTTTTTATAACGGTAAAAGTTAAGTCCCAGGTCAAGACGGTGATAAGGAGCCAACTGGTAGTTGTTTCGGGAACTGGATGCATAATCGTAACCGTCTCCCCCTGAAATGATGCCACTACCGTGTAAATAGCCGTTATTCGTCTGTCCCGTCCCTCCATGATATACCTGATCCTTGATCGTGATATAATTACCGGAGGCAAACATCCAGGCGGCAGTCAGTTCCACCTTACGAGACAGTTTATAAGTTGCCACGACGTCTATCTTATGACGGTTATCATATTTGGAAGGAAAACGCCGGCCTTTATTTACACTTCCATCCGGAAAGAGGCGATCCGACCAGGATAATGTGTAACCGATCCAGCCCGACAAACGCCCTGTCTTCTTCTGCGCCATAAGTTCCATTCCGTAGGCACGGCCATGACCTTCCCCTACCCGTTCTTCCCAATTGGAATAATCGATCCCTACCGGAAAACGATCTTTGTATTCGATCAGGTTGTTCATCCGTTTATAATATCCTTCGATAGAGAAGTTATACAGCCTGTTAAGCGTATAGTAAAGCCCAGCGGTATACTGATGCGCATTCATCGGACGGATATTACGGGTTACGGGCACCCAGATATCTGTCGGCTGGCTGATATAGCTGTTGGAAAGAAGATGGATATACTGGTTCATCTTGGAATATGACAGTTTAGCAGAGAAGTTACGGGCCAGCAGATAACGTATCGACAAACGCGGTTGAAAAGACTGGTAAGTCTCCCCCTGTACAGTAAATAACGTATATCGCAAACCCACATTCGTCTTAAGACGTTCCATCACATGCATCTCTTCTTCGGCAAACAAAGAGACTTCATGGCCGTGAATCAGCGAATTGGCATACATCGTATTTGTCTCTTGCGATTTTACCGAGTCCTTATACCAACTCTTCATCGTATTCTGCTCAGGACGGAAATTATGAAACAGATAATCACCACCAAAACGGAGACGGTGTTTCTCATGTATACGGTAATCGAATGATGCACGCAGGCTCATATCTTCCATAGCCGAACGATAGTGGCTTTCCTGGTTGTATACCCTTTCTTCATTAACGTTGGAAGACTGTGCATAATCTGCCTTATCTTGTATGATATGTGAACGGTAACGTGCATATCCCGCCGTAAAACTGGCAAACAGTTTATTATTGAATACATGATTCACTCCCACTGAACCGATCAGATTTCCCCACCGCCAACGAAAATCCTTACCAAGACGATCTCCATAGCTATACTCTTCTCCATCGAGATAACTGTCGCTACCCATATAAAAACTCATATAAAGACGGGTGCGGTCGCTAAAGGAGTGGTTTACTTTGGCATTCATATCGAAGAAGTGATACCCGCCTTTCAGTTTATCGCTCCTGTTTTTATTTACTGCCTTCAGTATCGGCCAGGTGAAAAGTTCCATCCAGGTACGTCTGACGGAAACGTTGAATGAAGATTTTCCTTTTATAATAGGGCCTTCCAGGTTCCCCCGCATAGCGAGCAAACCGATAGAGAAGTTTCCATGATATTCGTAACGGTCGCCATCATTCGTCCTCACATCTACAACCGACGAGAGCCTTCCTCCGTATTCGGCAGGAAAGCTCCCCTTATAAAATGTCGTATTCTTGACGGCATCAGGATTAAAGGCTGAAAAGAAACCAAGCAAGTGATTGGTGTGATAAACCGGGTTACCGTCAAGCAAGTAAAGGTTTCCGTCGGCATTGCCTCCCCTCACATGGAGACCGGTCATCCCTTCCACCCCTACTGCAACGCCGGGAAGTCGTTGCAGGGTTTTCACCACATCCGTCTCCCCCAGCAAAGCCGGCATCGACTTGATGCGCCGGGAAGGCACCTCCACTACCCCCGTACGTGTATTTAATACTTCCGACCGGGGATTCAAGCCCTCCACGACAATCTCCCCCAATGCCTCGATAGCATGTAAAGGTATATCGACCAATGTATCACGGGATAACTCAAAAGTGACCTCTTTCGCATCATAACCGACAAAGGAGGCTCGTAAAGTAACCTTCCCGGGAGGCAGAGTAATACTGTAAAAGCCGTAATTATTTGTTGTTGTTCCGCTCCTGGTATTGCGTTCGAATACCGAAGCATTAATAAGACTTTCGTAGGATACCGAGTCACGTACGAAACCACTTATGGTATACAGCCGGGGCTTTCGTTTCAAAATCACGATCTGCCCGGTCATCCGGTAAGTAACAGGCAAAGAGTAAAATAATCTCCTGAGACAATAAGACAGTGATTCGTCCTGGGCCTTAAACGACATCTTCGGGAAATCATCGAGCATAGATGATTCGTAAGAGAAAAAGATCCCGGTCTGCTTTTCCAGCTCCTGCAATATCTCCAACAAGGAAACCTGGCGCATCTCCATTGTTACCGTAGGTGTAGGCTCGACCGGGAGCTTAACCACAGCAGCCAGTTCCCCGGCTTTTACCTGCGAAAAAAGCATAAGAATTCCTGTCAGCAATATCCATATACGTCCCATAGGTAAACTTATTTATTGGGATCAGGAGCCAGGCGGGTATCCAGCGTCTGGTTGATAACCAGTAAAACATCTTCCAACGGAAGATCATTGAAAGTGGCCGTCAGTTTCAGATTCGGGGTTTCTGTTTTATTGATTACTTTTACCTGATAGTATTCATTCAAATCGTCGATAACCTTTTCAAGCGGAGTATCATTGAAACGCAACTGTCTGGTTTTCCATGACAGGCTATTGAGGTCTTCTTCTTCGAGTATTGTTATTCCGTTGCTTTCCATAGAGAACGAAGCCGACATACCGGCTGTTAATATAACCTTGTCCGTTTCACTTCCGGTAGCACCAAAGCTTACTTTACCGGTCATCACATTCACGTCTGTTCCGCCGGGTTGTTCGTTTATCTGAAAACTGGTACCCAATACGGTCACTTCCGTCCGTTCAGTATACACAGAAAAGGGGCGTGCTTCGTTCCGCGTCACCTGGAAAAAGGCTTTTCCTTTCATCTCCACTACACGCCGCTCCTTTCCGTAAGATCTCGCATCATATCGAATGGAGGAATTTCCAGCCATCGAAATCAGAGTACTGTCAGGTAGGTAAACATCTTTTAGCTGTCCCGGGGTAGTCGTTACCGCTACCCATTCGGGGAAATTACGTTCTGTTATATAATAAGTACTGAAACCAATGAGCAGTAATAAGACCGAAGCTACAGCCATCCAGTAGCGGCGGAAAGAGACCGTACGGCGTACCTGATGCCTGGAGGCAAACTGCTGCCAGGCCTTATCCGTATCCAGACGTCCTTCCTCGTAGTGTTTCGCTACGAAACGGATGCGTTCTTCCAGTTTATGTTCCTGCTCGTTGTTCATATATTATTTTCCTAATTTAAACTTATAACCGACAGAGAGCGACAAGGTGTTGTAATTGGAACCTACGCTCCGATCATCCATAAACGAGAAATTATCTCCCCTCACCATATAACTATCACCTTCGTCACCCAAAGATAATTCATATCCTACATTAATTATCCAATTGTCAACTTCTATTCCAAAGGAAGTAGTCAGCCCCCAATCAAAAGAACTCTGCCCACCGAATGGATTAGTATCATAGGCCATTTCATAATTTCCCCCCGGATAAGGGTAAGGATACGAAATCATCCTTTGCTCCACGCCTGGATCCGGTTTGGAGACAGTCGTCATGCTTGAACCCCATTTCCAATGATTCGATAATGAGACACCGGCATACATACCAACCCCTAAATGCATCCGCACCTTGTCTCCTACCTTCCAGGAGAAATCAGCCATTACCGGCAATTGCAGGAAATGCTGTGTAATACTGCCACCAATCAGTTCAAACGTTGTCGTACCGTCCAAATACTGACTTGTCACCGGATAATCACCCATTGAATAACCACGGTTGGTATAAAACAAACCTGTCTTCAGTCCAATCCATTCCGGCTTAAACTGATAACCGATGCTTGTTCCTACTTTCACTCCCGGTCTCCACGTTCCGTAGCCAACACGTTGAACGGCCGTCATACCTGCTTCCGGAGTCAAACTCCAACGGGATTGTGCATTCGCCATTCCGCCAATCATCCACACACTCAACATCATCAAAATAAGCTTTCTCATCTTCTTTATTCTTTAAATATAAACTTGACCTATCTGCTTGCTTTTATTCTCTAGAATCTATACCCTACTGTAAGACTTACGGTATGATATTTTAAACCTATACCATCATATTTATACTCATTACCCAGCCCCATGTCATAAGAAGCATTAAACGTAAAGCGTTTTACTTCAACTCCGGCATTAAATGTCAATCCCCAGTCGAAACGTTCGTAACTGGAATTTTTGAATGGATTAAAAGATTCATCTGTTTCTGAAAAGCCCTTATCGGACATTTCCATTGCCTTGTACTTTCTCTTTCCTCCAATTCCATAAGCCAGATAAGGACCAGCAGCTATATGAAACTTTACATCTTCACCAATCTTCCAGTTAAAACGGGCAAGAACCGGCAACTGCAAATAATCCCGACGAATACTTCCTTCACTCAAACGAATACCATCTACCCGCATATCAATCGGAAAACCTCCTTCTCCTCCATATATTCCGGAATAACCGGAAGTTATGAAATCACCATAATTATAACTACCTAAAAAACCCGGAGCAAAGTTTAAATAATGATCTACCATATTTCCCTCTTTATCCATAGCTTTGCCATAGGCTCCTCCGAAAAAAGATTTCCCTGTTCCCCGCTGTACATAATACAGGCCGGATTGAAGTGAAAACAATCCTGAACCAAAAGTATAGCTCACAGCCGCACCGGCTTTAAAACCAATAGCGGCAGATGCATTTTTGTACTTCGTCACATTCATTCCGGCCTCAGGAGTTACAGACCATTGTGCACTAACACTCGTCACACACATCAACATCATCATCAACATCACTCCAAAAATCATCATCTTTTTCATCATCATTCTCTTTCTTAGTGAAACAAAATTTGTAATACCTTTTGTCTCTAAGACAGAGAAGTCTGAAAAAACCCCTACTCCGGTCAGAACTTTTTTATTTGATCACGCCAGACCAAAGAGAAAGTTATAGATACGTACTGCCGTCTCACGTAATGCTTTCAATGCTTTCCCCATCTGATTCTCAACCGTTTTTATTGAGATATTCAGTTCTTCGGCGATCTCCTGGTACTTCAGACCGTCGCGTTTCGAAAGTAAAAAGATTTTTTTGCGTTCGGGAGGTAAGCCGTCTATCGCGTTCCACAGGCGGGCATCGCGTTCTGCATTGTAGACCTGCTCTTCCTCCGATGAGTCTTCCATATCCGGAAGCTGGTCGGTAGTCTGCAAATCGGCAGGCTGTGTAACAAGCGAAAGGGAACGGTTACGTACAGCCTGATACATATACGACTTCAGATTATCAATCAGTATATTATTGATATTTTTGTCCCATACATCGGCAAAAGCCTGTTGAACAATATCCTCCGCATCATCTAACCGTTCAGTAAATCGGAGCGCAAAAAGACACAAGGGTTTATATAAATCCTTGAAATACCGCTCAAACTCTCCACTGGAAATGGTTGCCATACGTTTGTTATCTGTAACTATTCGCTACAAAGTAAAAGAGTTTTCTTGATAATCAGGTAGAATTTCAGCTTCTTTATCACATATTTAATAAAAAGAAAGAGGTTGCCTCTTTCGAAACAACCTCTTTCCTATTTTATTCTGTATTAATATCAATACGGGCGGAAACCGATAATCTCACGAACCTCTGCCAGAGTTTTAGCTGCACTGGCTGAAGCCTTTTCAGCTCCCATGCGGGCTACTTTTTCCATATATTCCTCATTGGAACGGATATCGAAGATGCGTTCACGGATCGGAGCACAGAAATTGTTGATATCTTCGGCTAGCTGCTTCTTCATATCACCGTAACGGATCTCGCAGTTATTGTACTTCTCGTTGAAGAAATCGTACGTATCTTTTGTCGATACGATATCCATCATCGCGAACAGGTTGGCGATCGGTTCGGGCTTCACGCTGTTCGGTTCCGTAGGACCTGCATCGGTAACGGCTTTCATTACCTTTTTCTTGATAGCCTTCTCGTCGTCGATCAGATAGATTGCGTTGCCTTCGCTCTTACCCATCTTACCGGAACCATCCAGACCCGGCACTTTTACAGCCTTCTCTGTCAGGTGGAAAGAAGCAGGTTCGGGGAAGAATTCAACTTCATAGGTAGAATTGAAACGACGGGCAAAACGACGCGCCATCTCCATATTCTGCTCCTGGTCTTTTCCTACCGGCACTTTCAAAGCCTTGTGGATAATGATATCGGCAGCCATTAAAGTCGGATAAGTCAACAGACCGGCATTTACACTATGCTTGTTTCCTTCGTTAAAGATCTCTCTCTCGACATCACCCTCTTCGGTATTTACACGGTCGATATGCAGTTGCTGACGCGCTTTATCCTTGAACGAGGTCGTACGCATCAACTCACCGATACCGGCATTCATATTGAGGTAGAGATACAACTCTGCCACTTCGCGAACATCGCTCTGTATATAGATGGTAGCCTTCTCCGGATCGATACCGCAAGCCAGGTATTCGGCCAGGATCGTCTTTGCACTTTCACGGATATTTGCCGGACGCGGATGTGTAGTCAGGGAGTGCCAGTCTGCAATAAAGAAAAAGCAATTATACTCATTCTGCATTTGCAGAAAACTCTTTACTGCTCCGAAGTAATTCCCCAGATGCAAATTACCTGTTGGCCTGATGCCACTTACTACTGTTTCCATTTCTAAATTCTTTATTTTATTCAAACAGCCGCAAAGATAGTAATTTTAGAATACAAATCCGTCCCAGAAAGTCGAATTGTCTTTCGTCTGCGGTCAACGAACTCGTAGTCGATAACATGGCAGTACTTAATAAGGTTAATTTTTTGTTCATAAGATATCTGTTTTTTGTTATGCGCTTGTTTGTTATAATTATCAGGAAGTAAGTTTCTGTCAGACCGGAGGTTATCCTGATTACCTGCTGATGCGACTTGTTGCCGACAGTGTCGGCAAAATAAACGACAGCGTCGGCAAAGCTTTCGACAGTGTCAACAATATTATCGACAGTGTCGGCAACAGATTACATCGGTAGGTAAATATAAATACTCCCCAGCCATTAGAGACTATATCAAGGAGCGACCGGACTTACCTGGTAGCTCTTCCCGGCTACCGTAGCAAAGACCGTTTCATAGTATTCTTTCCCGTTGGAAGTAACCGGGGAAGAAGTTACTATTGCATTACCACCCTGTTTCACCGCAATAGGAAGGGACGTTCTCAACCGGCACTCCTTCCCACTTCCGGAAAGGATAGTAGCTTCAGACAGACTGCCTTGTTGCCATTTCATTGCGACTTCAAAGTTGCCACGTGCCTTCAGACCGGAGACAGCTCCTTCGCTCCATACATCCGGAAGAGCAGGCAGCAATTGGATAAACCCGGCATGACTTTGCAGCAGCATTTCGGCAACACCTGCGGTATAACCGAAGTTGCCGTCGATCTGGAAAGGCGGATGGGCATCCAGCATATTCTTGAATAGTCCGCCCCCCTTGCGTCCGTTACCGAAGCCGACAGGATTGAAGAGATTGGAGACGATCTTGTAAGCATGGTTGCCATCCTGCAAACGCGCCCAACAGTTGATCTTCCAGCCCATCGACCAGCCGGTAGCCTCATCGCCACGCAGGATCAGTGTTTGTTTGGCTGCATCGAACAGTTCGGGAGTGGCATCTGCTGTGATCTGATTGCCGGGATGAAGGCCGTATAAATGAGAGAAATGACGGTGTTTCGGCTCCCACTCTTTAAAGTCATACATCCACTCCTGCAACTGGCCGCGTTCGCCTACCTGATAAGGCAACAGACGTGAAAGTTTATCTTTCAGTTCAGTACGTAAGGGTTCATCCTGATCCAATCTTTCCGCCACTTCAAGCGTACGGGTGAATGTTTCGCGGATAATCGCCATATCCATTGTCGGCCCCATCGACATAGCACCTTGTTTGCCGTTATCCATGATGAAACGATTTTCAGGAGAGACACCGACAGGAGTTACCAGACGGCCGTTGCCATCGTCGATCAGCCAGTCGGCAAAGAACTCGGCTGCACCTTTCATCAACGGATAAGCGCGGTTCTTCAGGAACTCTTCGTCTTGTGTGTACTGGTAGTGTTCCCACAGATGACTGCATAACCAACCTTGTACCATCGGCCAGAAAGAAGCGGTCGGTACATTGTCGTTCGGAACCGACTCGCGCCAGATAGAAGTATTGTGATGGCCTACCCAACCACGACGGTTATACATATTACGGGCAGTTTCGGCTCCTGAAACCGCTAATTCATCGATCAGACGGAAAAGCGGCTCGTGGCATTCCGAAAGATTGGTGAGTTCGGCCGGCCAGTAATTCATTTCCGTATTTATATTGATCGTATATCCGCTGTTCCAGGCAGGAACAACATCTTTATTCCAGATACCTTGCAAGTTCAACGGTTGTCCGCCGGGACGCGAACCGCTGATCATCAGATAACGGCCGAACTGAAACAGCAGGGCTGCCAGATCGGGATCCGAAACAGCTTCAAACTGCCGGATACGCTGATCGGTCAGCATTGCTTTCTGCTCGGGAGTAGAAGGCAATTGCAAATCTACCCGGTCGAACAGGCTCTGATAATCGGTCACATGACGTTGTTTCAACTGTTTATAATCATAAGCCAGGGCTTTATCCAGGATACCGGCTGCCTTTGCGGACGGGTCTACACCTTCGCGGCTGGGACTTTTGTCGAAACCGTTGAAGCTGGTAGCCATACTCAGGACGAAATAGACTTCGCCGGTATTGTAAACATGTATGCCTTTATCGGTTATCTCATAGTCTCCCCCTTTGGGCAGGACAGGTTTCAGTTGGGCTTCGAAGAACATACCTTTGTTATCGATCTCATCGCCGTAGAGCACACGTTTATCGAATTTGCGGTTTCCTTTCTCGTCATACAACTCCGGATGTTTATACTGGTCGCCCCATGCTTCCATCTGCTCGAAAGTACGGCGTTCCACATACCCGGGAGCCTGTCCGTGCAGAACCAGACGATCCGAACCTTCCGACTGCCTGGCCGTAGGATGGGGAGAGGTAAAATTCAGAGAAAGATCGAGGCCTTCAGGCGTACTGCTCTTCAGGTGAAGAATGATCACGTCGTCGGGGTAAGATGCGAACACTTCCCGCTCATACTGTACGCCGTCCTGCTGAAAAACCGTACGGGTTATGGCATCCGAGATGTTCAGTTCACGCTTGTAACCGGATACTTCACCCGGCTTGTTATTCTCGATAAACAGGTCGCCGAAAGGCTGGTAATACTGATGCAGACGCCCCAGCCAATGTTTACAGACCAGATCGGAGGCCTCGTCGTACCGTTGTGCTTTCATCAGCCCGACTACCCTGTCGAACATTTCGGGAGTGATCTTAATATCTTTGAATGTAGTGGAAGGTTCCCCGCTGTACAAGGTATTTTCATTCAGTTGCAGCTGTTCTTTGTCTACACCGCCGAACACCATTGCACCGGCACGACCGTTCCCCACGGGAAGAGCGTCATTCCAACTTTCGGAAGGTTCGTCATACCACAAAACGAGCGACTCCTTCTTTTGTGTTTCCGCGCACGCAAGACAACAAAATAATAGGAAAAGGGAAGATAATAAGCGTATATTCATGATAATTAGGTATTAAATACAAAAAGATGTCTCCGGACAACAAAAGTAGTTGTTTTCCGGAGACATCAAAAGCTTTTAAAGTATTTTCAATCAGAGCAGGTCGAATTCGGCAACAGAGACAACCTTGCCATTAGCCGCTATCTCGGTCGCTTCGACACGGATATAACGGGCTGATACCGGCTGCTTGAAGTAATGATAACGTTTGCTCGGGTCGTTAATCAGGTTACCGAACTCAAAGGACTCTACTTCTTTCCAGTTCTTGCCGTCGTCACTGACTTTGATAACACCTTTCGCCATCATTCCTTCCGGGTTACGCGTCTGGGGCGTATAAGCGAAACCATTCAATGTTTCCTTCGAACCGAGGTCGATGGCAATGAACTGTGGCAGGGCCCCTTCTTCCGAACACCAGAAAGTAGCCGGCTTGGCATCGAATGCCGCAATAGCCGGATTACGTTTGGTTTCGCTGCTTACTTCCAGCAACTTCCAGTTTTTCTTCGTTAGTCCCAGACGCTCGGTATGCACAGGTCCTCTTTCTCCTTTCAGAATAGCAACGGCTTTCAGCTCGCCGCGATCCGTCTTAAACGGTTCTTTATATTCCTTAGACGTTTCACCCGGTTCCGTACCGTCGGTCGTATAATAAATGGTATATCCGACATTCAGGTTACCGGCTGCATTCTGGCCGTGAGGATTCCAGCCGAAATCCTGTAATTTAGGTTCTATTGTCACCAGGCCATCCACATCCTGCTTAAAGCTCAACTGCGGCGGACGGGCTGTATAGTAATGAGCGGAAATATGACTGATAGCAGGTGTCAGGCGCGATTCGAGTAAACGGAAACGCAGTTTATCGGTTGTCACTTCCGGGAAGCGGAGGATACGTTTGTAACCGATATTGGTAGAGACGGCTATCTCTTTCCAGGCTCCATTTATCCAGGCATCTATGGCATGCTTTTCTACACGTTCTCCATTTGTTGCCACAGCTTCCTGGAGCATGATACGGTTGATTGTAACCGGAGCAGGCATTGCCACAGTAAACTCTTTATGTCCTTCATCCAGCAATAAATAGGTATCGGATTTACCATCCAGTACCTGTACCGGTCCTTGCGCCCCCTGCAAAAGATCCGTTCCATAGGTTTCCCGGATACGTTTTCCAGCCTCTTTCAACGAAGCGACATCAGCAGGAGAGAACCGACCGTCGCGGTTGGGAGGGATATTCAACAGGAAAGTGGAGTTTCCTCCCACGGCACGTTCATATATATCGAACATGTCGTCGGCACTTCTCACCTTCTGGTGCGTATCATCCCGGTAGAACCAGCCTTCGCGGATGGAAGTATTGGTTTCCGCCTGTTGGTAATGCAGGTATTTCCCTTTATATAATTCGTCGCGGCCACCCAGTACGGCATCCGTCATATCGGCAAACTGCGTCATGGTATCGGGGTCGGCCTGA
Source organism: Parabacteroides timonensis (assembly GCF_900128505.1). Lineage (NCBI taxonomy): Bacteria > Pseudomonadati > Bacteroidota > Bacteroidia > Bacteroidales > Tannerellaceae > Parabacteroides > Parabacteroides timonensis. Next base: position 264,694 of record NZ_LT669940.1, on the reverse strand, counting down.
TAAGGTATCACGTTCCATTCTGTCGGCCTTGTTCCTCCGGCCTCGTTACCGCACCAACGCACATCTTCGCGACCGAAAATAACGGCATTCGGAGCCAGGGTATGGATCAGCTTCTTCCAGGCGGGATAGTTGTAAGTCTGTCCCCCTTTGCGCTTCGGGTGCGCCCCGTCGAACCAAACCTCATGGATAGGGCCGTATTCGGTCAGCAACTCGAATAACTGGTTCAGGAAATATTCGTTATAATCGTCCACCACAAACTCGAATTTTGTCGGATTGGCAAACGGTCTGCCGGGAACTTCGCGCGGAATCGTCCGTTTAGTATATTTACTGAGATTACCATACAGGCCGGCCGGACTTTCTATCTGGAACAGATCGGCCGGAGAGAGGTAAACGCCCAGTTTCAAACCGTATTTCTGACAGGAAGCGGATAATTCCTTCAGGATATCGCCTTTGCCGCCTTCAAAGCCCGACGACATGATACCATGCTTTGTGTAGCGGCTCTGCCACAGTACAAATCCGTCATGGTGCTTTACCGTAATAATGACCATCTTCATCCCGGCCGCTTTCATGGCCTCGCACCACTGGTCGGTATCGAGTTCCTTCAGGTCAAACACTTTCGGGTCTTCCATGCCGTTTCCCCATTCCTTACGAGTAAACGTATTCGGTCCGAAGTGAATAAACGCGATGTATTCATTTTGCAATGCACTCAGCTGATTCGGAGAGGGGACAACATGGGCGGCCTTTTCAATAATGACTTCGTGGCTGTCGCCGGGTTCGATCTTAATAGTATTCCGGAAAGACATACCATTGTCCTGTGCACAAAGGGCTACAGAGAAAAGTAGACTTCCAAATAAACAAACAATTCTTTTCCTCATGATTGGCATTTTGATTTGAAGTTAGTAAATGAGTTACCAAAAATACGCCTTTGTCTTTTGTATACGAAATATTATCCGGTAAAATTTACGCAAACGTTTGCGTAATACCAGGCAAACAGACAAAAAATATCCCGGATAATAAGGTTACTATCCGGGATATATATAATCAAGATCCGATGATCTATTCCATCCAGCTCAACTGCTTCCAGACTTCGGGCCCATCATTCTTCTGGGGAGTCCCCGGAGTGCTGCGACCATCTTTGACGTATTTCACCATCAGGTCTTTCAGTTCTTTTACAATCTCCGGATGTTCGGCATAAACGTTGTTTGTTTCTGCGGGATCTTCCTTCATATTGTACAACTGAACAAGCGGCAGCGTTTTGATCACCTCGTCATCCGTACCCGGCTTCGGGAAACTCCATCCGCCGGAGCTCGGTGATAACAACAATTTCCAATCCCCCTTACGGATTGTAAATTCACCGTTTATAGAATGATGAACAGTCGCTTCACGGATCACATTGCTTTCTTTTTCGTTCAACAATAAAGGCAGGATATTATAACTGTCCTCTCCTTCCGTATCCTTCAACTGGTAATCGGCAACAGCGGCAAATGTAGCGAAGAAATCCGTCAGGCAAATGGTCTGGTCGACCACATGAGGCTTTATCTGAGCCGGCCATCTCACTACGCAAGGGATACGGTGGCCACCGTCAAACAGGTCGGCCTTATGTCCGCGATAGATATAACTGGGATAATGCCCTTTCTCCTGAAGTTCATCGAATTTAGCCTGCGGGCTGCAACCGTTATCCGTACTGAAAACGATGATCGTATTCTCTTCGACACCCGCATCTTTCAACGCTTTCATCACCTTACCAACCATATCGTCCACCATCAAAACAAAATCTCCGTAAGGGTTAAGGCCGGATTTGCCCTGGTATTCCTTGATCGGAAGAATCGGGGTATGAGGGGCTGGCAACGGCAGATACAGGTAGAAAGGTTTATCCTCCTTCGACTTGTCGTGGATATAACCTACCGCCTTATCGATCAGGTGCGGAAGTGTCTGCTCATGATCGAAATCCGCTCCGGTCGGTCCTTTACGCCAGAATCCCATGCCGGTATTGACTGTCTCCCGGTCGGGCAAAGCCGTAACCTTGTCATTTTCCACATATACGTAAGGAGCCATATCGAGAGATGCCGAGATCCCATAATAATAGTCGAAGCCACGCGTAGTCGGCCCGTTAGTGATCGGCTGACTGAAATCGACGTTTTCCGGCCCTGCCTCGATATTATTCCAGTCCCACCCCAGATGCCACTTACCGATAGCAGCAGTCTGATAACCGCATTCTCCCAGGACATTCGCAATCGTCCGGCGATCCTGCGGGATAAGTGCCTTGTCGTAACCATACAGGACACCGTCCTTCAGATCCGACCGCCAGTTATACCGCCCTGTCAACAGGCTGTACCGGGATGGGGTACTGACAGACGAACTGGAATGGGCATCCGTAAATATCACCCCTTCATTGGCAATCCGGTCGATATTCGTTGTCTTCAGCTTCGAATTCTCATTCAACGCCGATACATCCCCATATCCCATATCGTCTGCAAAGATAAAGACGATATTAGGTTTCTTCTGATCTTGCGCTTGTTGTTGAGCGCAACTGCTAAAAGCGACCAAGCTTCCTAAGGAAAGAAACAGTCCGCGATTATTGATTAACTTGTTCATATCTTAATGTTATTTGTAATTGGGATTCTGTGCCAATACAATGTTCATAATAATCGTAAATCATATTCCCGATCTCCATCCATAACACCGCAAATATAAACAATATTAGACCACAACAACTATTTTTCTTTTCACGGCAATATAATTATTCCGCGGATAACCCAATTATTAATATTCTTATGCCTATCTTTAGCAAGTAGTAACTATATCTATAAACCTAATGCCTTTCAAAAGATGGATCAATACATAAAAACAATAATCAGTGTAGGCGGCAGTGCCATCATGCTGGTCATGATCGTCTGCGTTATATGGTACGTTATAAAAGATACGTTGAAAGATATAAACAGTAAATCAAAAGATTGATATGAAAATTCATCACATTATATACTTTATCCTCTTCGGATGCCTTATCTCTTGTTCTTCCGGTTCCCAAAAATCCACAAAAGATATACCATTCAATCATTTTTCGGAAGTATACTCAATCAAACACAAAAAGTTGAATATTACACCTGAAAAATTACCGTCCCAGGGAAATATGATATTATACGAAAAAGAAGGATTCCTCATTAAGGATAATTTTAAAGGGGAATCTCTTATCGATAAGATTTATTACAATGCAGACAGCGTTGTGTCTATCGCCCGGTTAGGAGAAGGGCCGGATGATTTTCTATTTTTACAAATTTCTGAAAAAGAGCCCGACGGCTCGATTCTGGCTATTGATAGCAGAACACGTAAAATACATAATTTGTCCCCCTCCGGTAAAAGACTGTCTTCCTTAAAGATCGACAATACTCCTTTTAATGTAATCCGCCTCGATACCTTTTTCATCACATCGCTTTTCAACTATAAATATGAAAACAAAGCGGACGAGCGATACACTTTGCTCGATCGGCAAGGTCAGGTAATACGTTCGTTCGGAGATTTCCCCAACGACGGGATAGAATTATCCAACGCACTCAAAATGTTCGCCTACCAAGGTTCAATGGCTGGAAACCGACAAAACGGACGAATAGCTTTCGCGACACGCAACGGGGTCATTCTGGATATCTACGAAATAGGAAAAGACAGTATACGCCCCATTGCTTTAAGGCATGAAATTTATGCAAAATATAAAGACATAAATATCCCCGGAGGATTCGGGACCTCACATGAAAAGGACGACATTTTCGGTAGCCTGGATATGAAGACTACGAATAATTTCATCTACATTCTATATTCAGGAAAATATTGGAATAAGAAAACAGAGGGAGGCCTTGAAGATGTTTTACGTGCCCGACATATTCTCATCTACGACTGGGAAGGTAATCCTGTCTGTCAACTGGAAACAGATATCAACCTGATGAACATCTGTATCAGCGAAGATGACAAGCAATTGATCGGTTTCAGTTATGAAGATGATTTCGGATTATGTTCATTTGATCTTTCCGGGATCAATGCCTTAAAAAAGAAATAGATCTCTTTCGCTTTTTACTGAACACGGTGGAAAAAAGCAGCCAGAGCGAAACAGCCCAGGCAATCCCCAAAACGAGAATAAACAATGTCGGATCAGCTTCAATACGGTATAAGCTATATCCTCCGGCACAAAACAGAATAGTGATAAGCAATGCTGCTACAATAGTGGCTAATAGTGTTTTCATATGCGCAAATATAAAAATATTCACGAAACGCGCTAGTTAAAACGATAAGAAAGTTGACCAATTTTATTTTGTATCATCTAGCTTTCCTCCACAATACTTGCAGAACTTAGCTTCTTCTTCATGTCCTGTCCGGAAACAATGGGGACATTGCAACAGACTACGTTTGCGATGCTCTTTCATCATCGTAGCCGAAACGATCCCCGTCGGGACTGCAATGATCGTATAACCTATCAGCATCACGCAAGCCGAGATAAAACGTCCGACAGGGGTAACAGGCGTTATATCTCCATAACCGACCGTTGTCATGGTAACTATCGCCCAATAAATACAATTGGGTATATTATTGAATTGGGTATCCGGTTGCGTACCCTCGACCATAAACATGATCGTCCCAATCGAAGTAACCAGGATAAGGACAAAAAAGAAAAACACAAAGATCTTCCGACTACTCAGCCGCAAAGACACCAGCAACAAATTCCCCTCTTCCAGGAAATTAAACAACTTGAACACACGAAACACCCGGATCAAACGGAAAGTTCTTATAATTAACAGGTAACGTGCCCCCCTAAAGAAAAAGCCAAGATACAAAGGCAATGTAGCCAGTAAATCCACAATTCCGAAAAAGCTGAATATATATTTCTTCGGTTTAGGGCTACAATAAATCCGCACCAGATATTCGAAAGTAAAGAAAGCAGTAAACACATATTCCAGTATCTGAAGGATCAGCTTGAAACGATCGGAAAAGGTCACGACACTCTCCAATATCACCACCAACACGCTAGCAATGATAAACCCAATAAGAAAAACATCAAACAACTTCCCTTTAGGAGTATCTGATTCGAATATAATAATATATAGCTTCTCCTTCAATTTCTTGTTATGAAGAAAAGCGTTGATCTTGTTTCTGATTTTCTGGAAAAATCCAGGCTTGTTTTCTAGCTGTTCCATAATTGCACTTTCTGTATTAACAATCCAAAATTAATAATTGCACGACAAATATTTCATTTAGTACAAAGAATTAACTTCATTTGCAAAGTAAACAAAAACAGAGAATTATCATGAAAAAACATTCTGCAAATAAGAGAAATCTATTCCTTATCAAAGCTACAAACATTTTTATCATAGTTCTTCTCTGCTTGTTATTTCCTTCCTGCAAAGAAAAAAGTAACGAGTCTAAACAAAATATATTATCTGTTCCTCTCAAACCTGAAGAATTAACGGCTTCCACTCTATTTAAAGATATAAAAATTATACCTTTAGAGACATCCGATCAATGCTTAATTAAAACAATAGGAAGAATAACAGAATATAAAGACCAATATTATATCCTTGACACTCAGCAGTCTATTTTATATTGTTTCAATAAACAAGGCTCTTTTTTATATAAGATAGATAAGAATGGGAATGGTCCTGATGAATATCATCTGATTTACGAAATGATAACCAAACCAGAAAAAAACTAATTTATATGTTAAGTCCAATGGGAGCCATATATACCTACAATATGGAAGGGAACTTTATAAAAAAAGACATTTTGCCAATTGGAGGCCAACAGGATATGATAGAAATCGACAATGGGCTTATCGCTTATTGGACACTGTTCGGACCACCGGATGACAAAGTTACATTTTATGATATGAACACAGGTAAAACCGTTGGAGGGTTCTGGAAAGATACAGACAACACATTCATGAGCAATATGTGTATTGACGTATTTTATCAATACAAAGGCGAAAACTATTTTTCAACTCAGTTTGCAAATGAAGTCTATCGATTTACTAAAGACACGGTAGAGCTGGCATATACATGGGATTTTGGGAGTGAAAATCTGGATTTAGTCCCCTATAAAGAAAGAGTGAAAGAAGATCCGAATATATTCCCACAACTGACAGAAACGCTTGAAATTCCTTATTACTTCTCTTGTCAGTATCAAAACAAAGAATATTATTATACTGTATTGGAAAGTTGGAGCATCGACAAATGGCGTAACGTCTTTTACCGAAAAAAAGATGGTAAATCGTATGTATTCGACACGCTGACTGGCGGCGCCAAAATAAAGAATACTCGCATTTTTACAGACGAATATATGGTCAGTATTATTTCACCTGAAGAGATCGATGCATATAAAGAAAGTCTTTCCGCAGAAGAAATTACAAAAATAAAAGACATACAGGAAGATGATAATTTATGTCTGGTAAAATTTTATTTTAAGTAAGATATACAGCTATTTACGAATTCATTTTTATCTGGTTTAATTTGGTAGACAAAGTCCAATCCTATACATTTGTACTAATGTAGTTTTTAATTCAATTAGACAAAAATACCATGAAAAAATCAATTCTTTTTACCATTTGTTCATTTTTTGTGCTTACTGCTACGGCACAAAATATTATTAAAGTAAGTCCCGAAAATGGGGATATGACAAAGAAGCTCCAGGCAGCGGTAGAGCAGGCAAGAAGTTACAACGGGAAAGCAGTTGTTATCGAATTGCAAAATGCCAACTACAACATCCACAGGGAAAGTTCGTCGCAGATACTTTACCATATATCAAACACAACATCCGAAAAAGAGAATCCGGATCAGACAAAGCATATCGGATTATGGCTGAAAGGATTAAAAAACATCACGATCGACGGAAAAGGAGCCCATCTCATCACACATGGCGAAATGACGAGCTTCGTGATCGACCAATGCGAAAACATCACATTCCGCAACCTCACTGTTACAGCGGCCGATCCAACCGTACCGGAACTGACCGTTACCGAAGTTGGCGAACATCATATGACCGTACGTATCCACCCGCAATCGCGCTACCGGATTAATGACGGTAAATTCTCATTTGTAGGCGACAGCTGGTCGTTATCCGACGGTATCGCACAGAGTTACGACCCGGAAAAGGATATAACTTGGCGCAGCTGGTCACCCCTCACCGGCCTTCGTAAAGCAATCGAGCTCGAACCCAATTTACTCCGTTTCGTATACGATGGCACTCCACAAGCCCAGCCGGGATTAACTTTCCAAATGCGCGACGGCATACGCGACGAGGCTTGCGGATTGATCCAATATAGCAAAAATGTCACATTAGAAAACTTGCATCTGGCTTTCCTGGGGAATTTCGGCATTGTCGGGCAAATGTCCGAAAACATTACTTACCGCAATATGACTTTCGAACCGGAAGCCGGAAGTGGACGTACCTGCGCCGGCTTTGCCGATTTCGTACAGATGTCCGGCTGTAAAGGAAAAATCACCGTCGAAAACTCCCGTTTCTCCGGGGCACACGACGATCCTATCAACATACATGGAACCCATCTGGCTGTAACAGAATTTCTTTCTTCCAACCAGGTTGTTGTCAGATATATGCATCATCAAACGTTTGGTTTCCAATCATTCCTACCGGGCAATACGATTGAGTTCATTCAGCCACACTCTCTGATGCCTCTCGCATCCGCCAGGATAAAAAAAGCCGAAATGAAAAATGAACGGGAAATTATTGTTACCATCGACAAACCAATAACCTCCGAGCTCAGAGAAACAGAAGGTCTTGTCATCGAAAATGTAACTTATACTCCTGAGGTCGTTATCCGTGGTAACTATTTCTCCCGTATTCCCACACGTGGTATCCTGGTATCTACTCGCCGCAAAGTGATTATAGAAAATAACACTTTCTTCCGGATGCAAATGAGCGGTATCCTGATCGCCGACGACGCTCGTAGCTGGTTTGAATCGGGCATGGCACGCGACGTCACCATCCGCAATAATAATTTCATCGAATGTGGTGCTCCGGTAATCTTCATTGCTCCCGAAAACGACCGAAATGGAGGCTACGTACATCGTAACATCACCATCTCGAACAACCGTTTCCAACTGACAGGAGCCGATGCCGTTTCGGCCAAATCGGTCGACGGTCTGAAAATCACAGACAATCTGTTCTTAACTCCCAAAACTTTCACCTTAGATGAGTTGATAAAGACTCAGGAATGTAAAAATGTTACGATAGAAGGAAATATCATTCAATAATAGACTTCCTATAACAAGTTGCCGGGTATAAGAAAAAATCTTTTTATACCCATGCAACATTTCATTATCCAGATACTTCAAAATCGGCTGGAACGAATAAACTTTTTCTAAAATCCCTCCGACTGATTTTACATCATCTTTAATAATCAACGTTTCTGAAAAATAGAAGATAGACATCTTATTATCAAGCAGTAAAGCCCGTACATCCACCCAAAATCCACACATAAAAACAGCGTTTTTCATTAAATTAAACAACAAGTTTACACGGAAGCCATGTTTTTCATAAATTAAATTCTTTATATTTGTTTATTTTAGAAAAAAAATAAAGTTATATTTGAGCGTAATAATTCTCAGAAACTAGTATAAGTGTTAACCAAGAAAAAATTAAATGATTATGCAACGAAAGAAAGCGATTTATTCTATGGGGCACAGAACGAAGCGGTTTAACTCTGAATATTGAAAACACTACGGAAAGCCTTTATTCATAGGCGTTTCAGAGAGGTAAAGCACAAACGCCGGTTTAAAACGAAACGGTTTGAGCTTTACTTTTGCTTTATTTCTGCTTTACACCCGGAAGCCTCTATTAAGGGTAAATACGGGCCGCCATTTACTTTCTTCTTTACTCTGCTTATCATTACTCGAAATAAATAATAAAGCCGACAGAACGCCCCAAAATAAGGTTTCGCCGGTTTTATTTCTTGTGTTCTTTTTCTTTCTTCTGTTTTGGAAGTTTAACGATATAAAAACTACCAAATAATAACTATTTGGTAGTTTTGCAAAAATAAAATTCCAAATACGCATGGGAAAGACAGAAACAAAGGTGATACATGTACACCTGATATTTGAGAAAAAAGATTTCTACTTTGGTAGTATATCTGCCATATTCAAAACATTGGACGAAGAACGTATCGGTATTAGGAAAAGTACCCTTCTACATGCCGGTTTAAGTGATGGAACGTCCTTGCCTACCCGAAAAGCTATTATAAAGCAATCCCACCTTATTAGAGGCGGAAGTTAAAGTGTTACTACATTGAATATTAGAAGCCGTTAGAATGCCTTTGATATGGTATTATAACGGCTTTTTTATTGGTGTTCTAACATCTTGTTTTACTTGAATGCCTTACAAAAACACCTACATAAAACACATATAAAATATATGTTAAAACACTTACAAAAGACTTACAAAAGCATGTAATATGATGCTTGTAAAATATATAAAAACAACATAAAACGGCTTGTTTTGACAGAAAAAGCCGTTTAAATGGGTAGAAAAAGCCACATAAATAACAGGAAAAAGAATATTATATTTGTTTATAAATTACGTATTATCAGTGTATTACATCAATATGCGCCTATTTATTGGAGAAAAACTGCGTGCGCGTACTATAATATGTGCTATTCGAGGCCAACCGAGCCAACAACAACGGCGATACCGGTTATTTCGTCAACGGGTATGTCGAAAGGTGGATATTCCTTATTGTCAGAAATGGCACGCAAATGCTTTTTATCTTCACCCGGCATAATACGTTTAACCAATATACCTTGTTCGCGTGTGGCTATTACATGGCATTTGTTCCATTGTAGAAATTGAGTATTACGAAGTATAGAACACGCAATAACATCGCCCGGATTAAAATGCGGGTACATGGATAAACCGGAAACTTCAATCATAAAATCAACATGGCAGTATTTGAATTTAGGAATAACATAGTATTCTTTCACGTCGGCTTCTTCAATGGAAAAATCACCATTACCAAAACCTGCTGCCGCCTTTTGTGTCACTAAAGGGATTGGATGCAAGCCGTTGCGTGCGGCTTCTGCAAACGGTATAGCTTTGGGTTCATTTGGAATACTGCCTATCGGGGTTGTAGGCGGTATGTAATTAATGTTTTTTGTTGGGTCTGTTCGTACTAAATCCGCTAATGAAGAGTTTCCATTTTTTAGCATGGCTCCTTTGCCTGTAAGTAACCATTCCGCAGATATATCACTACATTTTGTATATATTAGTTCGGAGTCAAACGTATTTCTTGCCATCCACGCACTTATAGTTTGCGGTGACACTTCTAATATTGCGGAAAACTTAGCTTTATTTCCACCTGTATAATAGTCTATTATAGCTCCAAGCATTTGTTTCTTATCCATAGTTCTAAAATAAAACATCTACAAATTGTAAAATAATCTACGATTTGTTTTGTTTATATCTACAAATCGTATATATTTGCAGCGTGTTAAAGATATTAACGGGCGGTAAATATAAGAAAAACGCTCGACAGTTCAATAATTAAAGAAGTGATTTATGAAAGCAATCAAAGTATTTATTGATGAAGCGGAACAGTTTAAGATGCTGAACCTGATAGAAAAATTCAACAATCACGAGGATATAGCGGCTGCGGGAACAGGCCAGACAGATTTTGTAGTAGCCACTTCTGGTGAATGTGCGATGGCTTATGTAAGGGCAGTCCTTGCCGGGAAATTGGATGATTGTACGATTGAAATAATTAAATAAGGAGGAATGATTATGATCAGAAAAACATTCAGATGTGAAGTTAGGGGAAGCTATGTTATTAGTTCAACAATAGAATACCGCTTATTCGGCATTCTATTGTATAAGAAAGAATACTTCTACCCGCCCGAAGGGAGTCGCGGCGAATACTTCATTCGCTGAGCCATTCAAGTACTTTTTCGGTTATGTCAAAAGAAAAGTAATAAAGTCGTATAAACAACAAGTGAAAACAATGAAGCTGACAAGGATATTAAACACCATTTTTCGCAACGTATGGTTCTTTTTTTCTTCGGAACACTTATCGGATTCGGATTTATATCCTTGTGCAATACTTTACGAAGTTCTTCCGCAAAGGCTTTCTGTACCTGCCCTGGTAGAGATGACAAATCATGTAGCACTATTGCAGCGAGCAGGACTCCCGATAATAATAGATATACTGACAGAAGAAATACCAGACGGATATATAGGCAAGATGTCTGTGTGGATTGAAGGCTTATCAGAATGCCCAAGATGCTGGCTCCTGCCACAAGGATATTTTGATAAAATCCGATCTGTTTCTCTGTAGCCAGATTGGTTATATCGGTCAGTTTTTGGAGGTTCTTAACCCAGCTTTCATTATTCATGATATTTGAATTTTAGTTAGACATGCTACAAATGTAGCAAAACTTCCGCGGTTCGTGAGAATAGCGGAAGGTATTTAAAACAGAGTATTAACAATAAAGCAATATAGCGATGAAAAAGCATATTTATTTAGACAGGGCCGGCAAAGGCAAATTGCGTCAGATATTTGACTGTACGGATGTGATGATATGGAAAGCATTGACTTTTGAAAGCGACAGTGAGCTGGCTCGCAAAATCCGTTATACGGCAATAAAGGAATTAGGCGGTTTTACCATCAATGACGGTTTTGCTATGGACTGGGAAACAACCCATCAAACGGCAGAGCATACAATGACACAGACTTTCGGGAAACGTGTTAAAATCATATCACATAATGATTTTCCTTTAGTCGTTGCTTTTATAAATGGCAAAGAAGTGAAGAGAGTAGAAAGCAGTTTGATGATTTCTGATTTTATGAACCTTCAGGATGAAGTTGTGAGAATGGCCTACGGCCCCCGAATTTAAAGTATCACTATGGAGTACTACGGAAAAATATTGTGTATATCAAAAGATGACCTAACACGTGACGACCGACCGCTTTTAGGGGACTATCGGTTAGATGTAACGAAAGCTCCTATAATGACAGTTAGCTGTTTCGATCAGTTGGTTTATCGTAAAATAATACAGGTGATTCGTAAAGGTATAGGCCGTGGGGTAAAATCCCTTGTTTCCGTGGATAGTCTGCCGGATAAATATAAAAAGTTAGTTGAACAAAAATACGGAAGTATGGACGCTGAGATTTTAAGAAACTGGTTCGCTTCGCATTGGGAAGTGGATGCGGATGCCCGCAGCTTTTATTCCCGCTTCCGTCTGCCTTCCGGCAAGCCTCTGGAACCGGAACAACAGCAGGAATATACATTGAATGCTTCCGCTTTACAGTCAGTTGTCCGCCTGATGAATGATGTCAGGATGAAACGGGCTGTCATGCAGAACAACAAAATACGTTGGGAAGAAATGGCCGGTGCGATCAGCTTCTTTCAAAAAGAGTTTGGGCATAGTCTGCCGCTTTCGGTAAACCGCTTCAAGAAGAAAGTGAAGGACTTTCAAGAAAACAGCTACATAAGCCTGATAAGCAAAAAGTTCGGTAATCAGAACACAAGGCTTGTCAATGTGCAGGTTGAAAGTTTACTGCTTAGTTTGGCGACATTGCCGAACAAGCCGTGGAATAAAAACGTGTGGGAAATGTACAACATGTTTATAGCCGGTGAGTTGACTGTTTGCAATCCGGAAACCGGCGAGATATTTAACCCGGCGGAATTTGTGGATAAGAAAGGAAACCCGATCAGGCTTAGTCAATCCACTATAAACAACTATCTGAACCAGCCTAAAAATCAGGTCTTGATAAATCACAGACTTATGAGTTGGAGCACATTCATGCACAATGAACGCCCGCATGTACACCGCCACGCCCCGGAATTTTCTTTCAGTAAGATTTCGTTCGACGACCGCGATTTGCCACGTAAGCTGAAGGATACCAAACAACGTCCAAAGGCTTATTATGCCTATGACGTAACCAGCCAATGTGTAGTCGGTCTTGCTTACAACCGTAATAAGAACGTTGATTTAGTGGTAGACTGTTTCCGCGATATGTTCCGTCTTATGGAGCGTAACGGCTGGAATTGCCCGGCGCAAGTCGAAGTGGAAAACCACCTTATGAGCCAGTGGAAAGATAGTTTTTTAAAAGCCGGTACGATGTTTCCCTTTGTTCGTTTCTGTGCCCCGCTAAACTCACAGGAAAAGTTTGCAGAACCATTAAACGGCGCAAAGAAACGCAGTGTTGAACACAAAAACCATTTAGGAATAGGCCGCTTTTATGCCAAAAATGAGAAATACAGGGCAGAAAGTAAAAAGATAAGTGACGAATATAACGACACTTACGAAGAAAAGCAGTATTACACATGGGAGCAGCTTATTCAGGAAGATATTGCGGATGTTCACGAATTTAATCATTCCCTGCATCCCAATCAAAAGAAATATCCCGGTATGACGCGCTGGCAGGTGCTTGAAAGTAATATGAACCCGACTTTGCAGCCTGTTGATAAGGCTATTTTATACCGTTTCATTGGTGAACACGTAGAAACAAGTATCAGACGAAACAGTTATTGCCGCGTAAACTATACAGACCTTTGGTTAAGCAGTCCGGAAGTTCTCGACCGCCTTGCCCCCAATAATAACCAAGTGGATGCCTATTACCTGCCGGATGAAGAAGGAAACATGGGCGATGTGTATATCTACCAAAACGGCGTACTACTTGATAAGTTAAGCAACGTCGGAACCTTCAATACATCGGAAGCCGAACAGACAGATAAGGACAAACAGGTAATGACAGAGCAAAACAAGCTAATCAGCCAGTTCGACGCAATGACTAAGAAAGAAGCTATTGCCCCGGTGGTGGTGATGAAAGCAGAAACCGCCAAAAAGATAGCGAAAGCAACGGCGAAGCCGATACAGGTTGATAATGTAGAAACGGATGCCGATAGCCTGATAGCTCAATTCAGCGACTACAAAGGCCGGGGCGTAGCAAGTATATAACAGTATTAGAATAACATTAAAACATTATTATAACATGGAAGTAACGAATGATATTAAACAACGTATTCTCGAAGCCATTACGGTAAACCGGGAAAATTACCCTTCGGATAACAAGCACGCCGCCGCACTTGGCATTTCGGCCAGCGTGTACAATGTACTGAAAAAAAGGAAAATTGACAAACAGGTTAGCGATACAAATTGGATTTGCCTTGCCCGTCGCTTGAATGTATCGCTGAATAATGAAATTCAGTGGCAAGCGGCTGAAACGCCGACTTTTGTCTATATAACCGAACAGTTGGCAATGTGTCAAGAAAGCAGTGTTTCTGCTGTGTTATGCGATATGGCGAATATAGGTAAGACGTTTACGGCCCGCCTGTATGTAAAGAACCACAAGAACGCCATATATGTCGATTGTTCGCAGGTAAAGACCAAACAACGCCTGATACGCTTCATAGCTAAAGAATTTGGAGTAAACAACAACGGCAGGTATTGCGACGTTTACGACGACCTGTGTTTTTATCTGAAAACGCTGGAACACCCTTTAATTATTCTTGATGAAGGGGGCGACCTGCAATATGAAGCCTTTTTGGAGTTGAAAGCCCTTTGGAACGCTACGGAACGTTGTTGCGCTTGGTACATGATGGGGGCTGACGGCCTGAAAGAAAAAATGAACCGGTCTATCGAATGCAAAAAGGTAGGTTATACCGAAATGTTTTCCCGCTATGGTGACAGGTACAGTAAAGTAACCCCGGAAGACGGGAAAGAACGCGAAGCCTTCCTGAAGGCACAAGCCGCAATGGTCGCCAAATTAAATGCGCCTGAAGGGACTGAAATTATGAAAGTGGTAAACCGTACCGGCGGAAGCCTTCGCCGGGTGTATACAGAAATTGAAAAAATAAGAAAAGGGGGCTTGGTATGATGAAAAAGATTTATCAACTCGGAATGGAGCCGCAATATGCCGCGCATGTGCTGTTATTGTGGAATGAAGGTGAATATCCCTGTGATATTTGTGTACGTCGGGCGAAAACAGCCGGTTTGATAATTATTGAACTGGATAATTTGGAGTTAGCTAACAAAATAGTAACCGCGACCCGTTGCAAGGTTGCATGTAGATACGCAAAAGGATGAAACGGGCTTATTCTCCTAAAGAGATACAATCTATGAATATACCCAGCTTCCCGTTTACCGATGAATGGGAAGCTGCATTCGGAACGCCTGACCGCACAGGCACTTGGATTATTTGGGGTGACAGTGGTAATGGCAAAAGTAGTTTCGTTATGCAGTTGGCCAAGTATCTATGCCAGTTTGACAAGGTGATTTATGACAGCTTGGAAGAAAGTACAGGGCTTTCGCTTCAAAACAGTTTGAACCGGTGTCGCATGGATGAAGTTAACGGGAGATTTCAGATACTTGACCGGGAACCAATGAATGAACTGTCTGAACGCCTTTTAAAACGGAGAAGTGCCGGTATCGCCATTGTGGATAGTTTTCAATACTCCGGGCTTACTTATGCGACCTACAAGGCAATGAAGGAAAAGCACCGTAATAAGCTGCTGATATTTATTAGCCATGCCGAAGGAGTAAAACCTGAAGGCCGGGCAGCAAAAAAGGTGGCTTATGATGCTGATGTAAAAATATTCGTGCAGGGCTTCCGGGCAATTTGTAAAGGCCGGTTTATCACAAAGCCGGGCAATCACTTTACGATATGGGCTGAAGGTGCTGCGCAATATTGGAATGAATAATAAACAATTTTAAATACATAGTCATGGATGATGTGATTGAAGCAATTTTAAACAGTGCGATAAAGAAGGCCGAAGGCTTTTCTTTCAGCGACCAGTCTTTTATTTATAGTGAAGTATCAGAACGCCTCACTAATCTTTCACACGACGCTCTGATGGCTGAATATGGACTAACAGAAGAAGATTGTATATGAAACGAAATTATGCCCGGTTTTATACTCTTCTTAACCGGATGCCCACATCGGACAAAGAAGAATTAAAAGTGGAATTGGTACGGCAATACACAAACGGCCGTACAACTTCCCTGAAGGAATTGACCGATAAAGAATACGACGCCATGTGTGACGGTATGCAAAGACAGGTAGGCGGATATAAAGCCCGCGAAATTGCACGAGAGGAACTAAGACGCAAACGGTCGGCGGCCCTTCTTCTTTTACAAAAGAATGGAATTGACACAACCGACTGGAACCGCGTAAACGCCTACTGTAAAAACCCGCGAATTTCCGGTAAGGAGTTCGGAAAATTGACAGTTGAAGAATTGGAACTTCTGTGTATCAAATTGCGGTTGATAATGCGGAAAAATGATAAAAACAAGGATTATTCACAATTAAATTAATAAAGTTATGACAGAAGAAAAGAAAGCCGTTGAAATGACGGACGAGGAACTGAAGCAGTTCAATGAATTTAAGGCCGAACAGGCTAAAAAGAATGCCAAAGAACAGGCTAAAAGAGATCGTGAGGCTTACCGCGATTTGGTGGATGAAACCATTGACAAGACAGTTCCGGCCTTAATGTGCCTTAGTCAAGGTATTAAGGAAACAAAGCAGTCGATTTTGGATGATTTCAGGCACGTTATTGAAATGAAAGCCGATGTTCTAAAGTTGAAAAAAGACGGTCAGCGCAGCGATACGTTTACCAACTCACAGGGTGATAAACGGATAACTATCGGTGTCTATACAACGGACGGTTATCGCGATACGGTAGAAGATGGCATAGCAATCGTTAAAGAGTACATCGAAGGGCTTGCCAGTGATGAAAAAACAAAGGCACTTGTTAAAATGGTGCTTCGCTTGCTGGCCCGCGATGCGAAAGGCACATTAAAGGCAAGCCGTGTAGTGCAACTCCGGAAGATTGCCGAAGAAACCGGAAGTGACCGTTTTATGGAAGGCGTTCAAATAATAGAAGAAGCCTATCAACCGGCGATAAGCAAACAGTTTATCCGGGCTGAAGTAAAAAATGAGAATGGCGCATGGGTTTGTGTACCTTTAGGAATGACAGAAGCATGAGCAAGCAACAACCAATGTTATTAATATCGCCGCCGCTTTTCCCAAAAGAACACCCGACAGAACAGGTGGTATTCGGCGGTGTCCTCTGCGGGTATTGTCATGGGAACGGTTGGTTTTGGGGAATGGATGAACTGACACATGAAAGTGTAAAGGTAGAATGCCCGGTTTGTAAGGGATATAAGAAATTAAAAGCAGTTGTGACTATCAACTGGGTAGCTGATGAAAATAAATAGTAATATTAAAATAATAAAACGATATGGGAAACATTTTAGACAGATTTAGAAAGCCAAAGGAAACGCAAGAACCCAAAGGGATAAAAAGAACAAGGACTATTCCGCCGCATGTAGTAGCTTGCAAGGTGTGTGACGGCCGCGGTATCATAGACGGCCATATTTGCGAACAATGCAAAGGTTCAGGGCGCGTAATAGTCACCTGTGATGTTGTAACCTATGTGATGGCATTCGTGCCGGAAACGCTTTAAAATAGGCTTATATGAAGTATGTCATATTTGAACAAGAAGGAACCGGCTTAAAAATGCCGGTTCTTTTTCCCGACCATGTAACACATAATATGGTGAATATAGAAGGAATGAAAATTGTTTCTGCCGGCTTCTGTTTGATTGGTGGGGATGAAATTGTTACCATCCCTTCGGGTGTAAGCGAAAGTTTGAATATAGGCCCGGCAGAAGGCGATAGGGGGTTAATTATTGCCACTTTGTGTAACGCAGGCGTATATGCTTTTCTAAACTTTTAATTTAAAAAATAACGAATATGGAGCCATTGGTAAGATTAAGGGGTTGCAAAGGTTGTAGTAGAGATCTCCACGCCTATATGTCCTGTGATAAAGATAATGTGCGAAAGGCTTTGGAATTGGGGATAGCCTGTACCGGAGCGAACGATAATGGAGCATACAACATTTATTTTGACGATAACGCGGAACTTTGTTGTCAGTATATGAGGTATTGTGTTACCAGAGAGTTTAGGATGGTTACTTCCATCGAAGAGGCTATCGAATGGATGGAACAAGTTATGAACTAAAAAATAACGAAAATGGTACTATCACCCGAAACAGTCAGCGCATACAAAGAATTGCTGACAAATCCCCAAAAGCACGGCTTATCATTTAAGCCACTGAATGAATGTTTTGAAGAGACAAAAGAAGTAATCCCGAAACATATATTGTTTGAAGCCTTCTTGAATTACCTTCAAAAGCCTCTACCCAAAGTGATATTTTATATCATCATGGATGAATTATATTCCCATTTGATAGGGAAAGATGAGAATACGAAAGATTTTGGATATAGATTAAAATTGATAGTTTAACCCTAAAAAACAGCGAATATAAGCAAAATTAAAAGGAATAAAATGGAAACAGAAGTACCAAATAAAATAGTTGAAAGACTGAAAAAGTTAATGCGCCTTCAACAATCAGCCCAAAAAATCGGGTCAGAAGGTGAAGCAAATGCCGCTGCGGCTGCGATTAGTCGACTGTTGACACAATATAATTTGTCATTGATGGATATTAACCCGGAAGAAAGAAAAGAGTCTTTGCGGGTACAAAGAACCGGAAATATTAGTTTTAAAGACACATACGGCCTTTGGAAACGCTTGCTTATGAATGTTATATGTGAATTTAATTACTGCAAAGTTTTCCTGATTTCCGGTCAAACAAATATGATTGTAGTAGGAACAGAAGCAAATACTTCAACGGTTATCTATTTATATGATATGCTGCGCAGTATCTTCCGCAAATTGGCTCCGGTCAGGTATAAAGAATTTGCAAACGGCAAACGTGGGGCTATACGAACAGAAAAGTATAAACGCAAATATATTATTTCGTACCTGAATGGTTGTGCCTATGGACTAAGGGAAAAACTAACCATTGAAGCAAAAGCAAACGAAGTGCAGGAAAAATCGCTTGTTGTTTGTCATAATCAACTGATAAATGACTATATGCGTAGTTATGCATCTGTCGAAAGAAAAGCCCCTAAAACGAAAAAGAAAGATATAGCAGAGGCTTTTTACAATGGTTATTGTGACGGAAAGAATACTAATATCAACAAAGCAATAAAATAATAATCCCATGAACTTAATTTTCGCATCAATAGCAATATTTCTGCTGTATATTGGCAGTATTGTTTTTATGTTTGGCATTCCGTGGTCTATTAGCAACACCTACTATCTTTTAGAGGAAAAAAGAAAAGGGTTGGGCTGGCTGTTTACTGCATTTTGTTACGGTGTTGGCGGTTTCTTGCTACCCGGTTGGCTGAATGTGACACCGGAAGGTTATCAGTTTACCTGCTTTCTCTCTGCCGCAGGCTTGGCTTTCGTTGGTACGGCGGCACAATTCAAAGAAAGCCTGACAAATGCAGTGCATTATACTGCGGCGGTTATCTGTTGTCTGTTTTCTCAAATATGGTGTTTCGCGGCCGACTTTTGGTGGTTGTCCCTGCTTTCTTTTGCCTTTTTTTTATGTGTTGCCGGATTTAGCCGGGAAAAGAACTGGATGTTTTGGATTGAAATAGCCGCTATAATGGCAACGTATAATTCAATTCTGATGCTTTAAAGTGATGTTGCCACTTTACGGAAAGCGGGATAAGTAAATTTATCCCGCTTTTCTTTTGTGGTACGGCGTTTAATTGATAATTTTGTATTTGTTCTAAATCCGCAATACATGAGTTTAACAGGCTGTTCATACGCAAAACGCGTTAAGGAAGTAAATGAAATATACGACGAATACGCAAAAACCGGTTTATCCAACCGGGCGATTTGGCGCAAGTATATTTGGCCTATTTATGGTATATCGGAAAAGACTTTCTATAACTATATAAATGCGGCCGCAAACCCTGCTGTTATTGCTAAACAGGAAGCGTTGCAACTGTCCCTGTTTTAATGAACGGCGATATTCGGCATAGTGGGTAGCTTCATCATTTTTTTGACTGCCGAATTATCATGTACCAAACATTTAAAGACTTCCGTATTATCGAATATTTCTTCGTGGTCGTGGCACGGAATAGAAGCCGTCCGTTCCAAAGAACCTAACTGTTCTGTACTGAAGCCGTATAAACAACGGTTTATTTTATCCAATAAATCAAGATGGAAAGTGTCACCGTCGAACCCTTCAGGTACAGCGTTTGTTACCACATGAAGCCCTATTGTAAGGTCTGCGTCCTGTAATCCGTTGGTTTGTGTCCGCCAGCTAATTTTACCAAATTCAATGAAAACGGCCGGCATGGCAAATATACTTTCTTCTTCTATAAATTCAACCTGCCTGTTCCAAAGGGCGATGTGTTTTATAGCGTAATTTGGCTTATCTCCACTTTCTATAACAGCCTGAAGCCGTTCTTCTGATAGAAATATTATATTTCCCCCTTCATCAATAATAAGCCGGCTAAGGCGTTTTTTTAATGCCTGATATACATCTTTTCTCATTTTGTAATAATATTATGCCGTTTAAAATAATCGTCAATATTTTGTTCTGCGATTTCGCGTATAATCTTATCTGTTGTTTTACTATTGCCGATAAAGCGGCGTTCCGGTATGGTGATTGTAGAACCAACCTTTTTCAAAGCCATAGCCCTGTAAAAGTTTTCTTTATCCGATAACGTCCGGTTGCGTTTGTTATCCCGTTTTTCGCCGTTTTTCTTATAGCTGTACCCGCTTTCAATCTCTTTCAGCTTTGCGAAGAAATACCCCTTCATCTTACGGGTAACCTTTATTTCTCCGCCTTCGTTGTGAATGCGTCCGTATGGTTTGTGTGAAGTGTACGCCAGTTCCGCTCCCCGCTTCCGGGAACTGATGCTTTTGCGTAATCCGCCGGTGCGCTGCATTAATGAGCCGACACCGTCGTCAAACTTCCTTTCGGGCCACTTCTGTTCATCAAAGAAAGATTTACGTTCAAAATTTCGGTCGAACTCTTCGTCTAATTCTACCTTTATATCATCCAAAGACCGGTCGATTACTTCTTTTCTGAAATTTCCGTTCATAAGATTGGGTTTTAGATTATTAATTGTATATTTGCGCTATGAAAGCATTCATTGTGTGGCCACACCTGGTCTTGGAACCTAAGACGGCGCCAATGGGTGCTTTCATTTTATCTTGTCCGTAATCGAATACAGGAAGCGATTGTGCCAAATAACACCTTTTTTCGACTTTTCGTCCGTTTCTGCCACATTCAAATAAACAGTTTTGCCTTCTATCTCTGATTTCAGATAATAGAACCGTTTGATTTTATCTTTTCGTTCATGGCTGAGCGAATCCGACGTTCTCACATAAACCGCTTTTTCCAGCACTTTATCCAGTTCGGACAAATGGTCTTTCTTTAGGACTGACGATCGGCCAAACGTATCACTATATAGATGCTCGTTCCCTTCCTTTCGGAATCCGATACTTTTCTGCATCCCGTCAATCTCCAGCGTGACTTTCTTTTTTAGAAGCGGCTGCATTTCCCTCAGGTAGTGCTTACGCTCAATGGCAGTCTGTGATTTGGCCATATCTCCGGCGCATTCCCGGATGATCGGGCACGCGGCACAAAGTTCATTGCTTGGTACTTTACCCAGCTTCACATTACCTTTTTTGCATACAGAACATTTGCTGATTGTATATGTATTGTAAGCCGGGTAAGCAGCCCTTTGCTTTCCGGGATTAAAGCGGAACATTTCGGCGTACTTCCCCTCAGTCGCCTTTTCTCCGGCCGTCATGGCTTCTTTGCTATCGGTTGCCGGATATTTGGCCGCACGTACTTTTGTAACGGTACAGCGACAACGCCAGCCATTTGGCGGGTAATAGCTATCCCAAAACGGGTCGCTGCTTGGCAGGGTGATACCTTCCAAAGCGCGATGTTCCTTTCTTACTTTGTTATCCCCTACCGTCCGGTATTGAAGTAAATACCGACCGCCTCCGTCGTCCTGCTGTTCTTCCCAGCGGGCTGCCATTTCGCTGCTTGCTACGGTAAAGTCATATTCGGTTTTCAGGTAGAATTTATTATAAGTATCATTCAATGTTTGAACGTCCTTATAATACTGTTCAAACGGCTTTATATTTCCGCTTTCGTCCAGCAACATACCTGCGGCTTCTTTCATTTCGTGAAATGTCTTGAACCCGCTGAAAACACCAACGCTTTCGTGTAAACTGTTTACCATTGCTTCAGATGGCGAACTTTCACCCAACCCCCGTTCTATGCCTTTGGAGAGAAAAGACGCTGTTTCCTCAATCAGCCCGGCGATTGCGTCGTCGCGAAGCATGGCCGCCCCGAATACGCGTTTATCGTGCAACCATTCTATCGCCTTGTCGAACGCCGCTTCAACACCTGAAATATCCGGGTAATCCTTTGCGGATAAAACAAGGTCGCCACCTTTGTACACTTCTGCCGCCCTACCATGCAGCCCCACGTAATCGGTGGGGCTTAGTCGAAAAAAGGTCTTGAAAGTGGTTGTGTCGGAACCTGCTTTTTACCAATGATAGGGATATTATACTTATCTATAAAGTATTTGGGGTCGACTTCAAACCGGTCTACAATCATTGTTTCAAATGAAACCTGCTGTTCCGGCGTGTAGTCTATACTTTCGTCATATATAAAACGTAACCCTTTTATCGGGAACCCATGCTTAACCATACGCGGTATAAGCTGGTCGTTTACTATATCCTTGACCAAATCCGCGTCGCTTTCGACAACATTTTCAAATACTTCAAGGTGTACTTCAGACTGCGACAAACTACTGCCATTGTCGATTGTCATTGTCTGATTCAGCAGCCCCTTGCTTATTTCGCTGTTGGCCCGTTCGACGCGTTTATCGTACACGTTAAACGCATCGCCGCGGGTTGTTTCCTTTATGTCTATTTCGGTTCCTTCGGGAAACAAGCCCCATGCGGCGGCTCCCATAGAAGCCAGCATGTTTTCAATGCGCGACCGATCTTTGGGGTCGCGTGCCGTTGACTTGGCAATTCTAATCGGCATGCCGAATATTTCTCCGAACTGATCCCAATAGGCCAGCATGTTCTTTTTGGGAATTGCCTGATGTGCCGCCTTCAGGTATAATCCGAGGTCTTTCGGTTTTCCGGCTTCAATAACCCAATCGGACAAAGGGCCTTCCCGGTAATCAAAACCGTTTTTCCATTCGTCACCCTGTTCGCGGATGATAGCCCCGTATTCGGGAATAACATGTTTACGCGGCACTAATTCAACGTCTTTGTAGCGCATTTTTCCGTCGACGGATATGACATCGCCCAACTGTATAAGCGAATGCCCCCAATAGCGGCTATCCAAAATATAGCCGATTAAATCTTTGAACCAGCCTGTTTCAAACAGGGCCGTAGCTTCTTCCTTTTCCTTACCCTTCGCATCTACCAGCTTGAAACTTTTTTTCAGCGTGAAGCCCTTGCGCTGACCGACGCAACCGGTCAAGTGAAGGTCAGCCTCTATATCTGTATAAATATCATACAGCGGGCCGCGTCGCGGGTTTTCGATATTCAATGCCATTTGCCATGCCTGACGCCAGTTTTTCAGGTCTTTTTGTGTCAAGGCATCGGCTTGCAGCTTCAGTTCCACCAGCATGGAATTAAGCCGTTTCCGGTCGCTTTCCCTTGCAAGATTATACCCGCCAATAGACAGGCTGTTGTTTATATTGCGTTTTTTACTACCCATTGTTACCAAATGTAAGTGTTACTTTTTCCTGACCCCCATTTTACAGGGTTATAAATATCTTCTTCGCCGTCCTCACCGGTGAAGGTTGGCAAGTCCGGTGTGACCTTTCCGGTCTGTACTTCTTCCAGCCACTTTATCGCGCGGTCGTAACGCTCCTTTCTTATTTCGCGCCCCATTTTATTTGGCAGCCATGAGATAAGATGATACAACGTTATATCACAGGCGTACATAACGATTATGTCGTTCCGTTTTTTGCCTACCGCGGAAAATACTTTGTCGGTATCGTACCGGCTACGCAGATAACCGGCAATTTCTTCGACAGCCATTTTTTCGGCCTGTTCGCGTTTTTCCGGCGTACTTTGTTGGAAGATAGTCAGAGCGTCCGCCGATGTTACGATATAGTCGTTCTCTGTTAGAAACATAGGCTATGCGGTTATAAGAATTGCACGTCTTTCCAAGTCTTGAATAGTAGTGCCTTTTTTAAAAACACGCCTTGCAATCAGGCTTTTTAATTCCTGTTTGGAATAGACTCTGGGAACACCGGCCACCATCAAAACGATGTACTTGCGTTTGCTCACTTGTGATAATTCTTTTGCCATCTTGACGGCTCTTTTTACTCTGTAATTCAGAATAATTTCTTTGAATAACTTAATCATATTACCATGAATTTTTAGGGCTCCGGCGCATACCGAAGCTGGGTTGATACTCTTGTACTCTTGTATATTTTTGCAGGATATAAATAGCCCCTTCGTCGGCGTCCGGTGCATCGTCATGTGTCCGGCTTCCTTTTTCGATTGAAAGGGTCTGTTCTATCCCGGCCAACATATCGGGATCGTTTTGCATGGCTTCGTTATAAAAGACAAAGCCACGCTCCCAAAGGGGCGAAACTGCTTCGATACGGCCGAATTTATCCGGCTTTTTACGCTTGTCGGCCTGTATGGGTAATTGGTAGCCCCGTAGCTTTCCTTCCGTTGTAAATTCATCCAAAAGAATGTCCTGAAGAAAATTGGCTTCAATGTAGTATTCGCAAATAACCCCTTCGGGCAAACTTTCGTGCAGGTCGTAGAACCAGCGTACCATTTCCGACACGCTGCACTGGCGAACAAATGCTTTGATGTGATGCAATTCTGTACCAATCTTACCCCATACTTTTATCGCCTTGTAGTCGTTTTGCGTTGAACCTTTAAAAGACGGGTCGCAATAAGCCACGATTTTGTCGTACCGGTCAAGCGGAAACATCTTTTTAAACTTAATCCAGTCTTTGCGAAAAACCGAACCTTCCTTTATGGGATTATTCATGTATTCTTTTTCAAATGCCCTGTACCCCATAAATTCACGTTTGGCCTTGATACGTTCTGCCGTCCAGTATTCCGGCCAGGAGGGCTTGCCGTTTTTATCCAGTACATTCACCTGACTGACGAATACGCCTTTTGACGCCGCGATATTAGCCAGTACGCTGCATTTACTGATAAGGTTACCCACCATAATAAAACGGCCGCCTTCCGCCCCAAAAGCCCCGAACAAGGCTTCCTTCACCCATTCGGTAATCTTTTTAACGCGGGTATCATTTTCACACAGTTCGTCGTCGTCGAGGTCGTCAATAACGATGTAATCCGGGCGGCGGTTCCGGTAGCGAAGCCCGCGGGGGCTTTGTCCGCGGCCGCGGGCGAAGAAAGCAACCCCGTTGCGGGTTACAAATTCACCGTCTTGCCAATTCCCGGCATTGTATTGCGCCCCGAAGTCGTGAATATACCGTTTGTTGTATTGTAATTCCGCCTGTATATCCCCGAGCAGCGTTTTTGCGTTATCTTCGGACTTTCCAACCAATACCATTACGTGTATCTGCCGTTGTTTTTGACACATCAGCCACATAGGTATCATTACGTCCATGTGTGTGGATTTGGCATGCCCGCGTGCCCACTTGAATACAGCTTTTAAATCGCGTGTTTTTAATATCCTCTTTGCGGCTTCTATGTGGAATTTTGCGGATTGTGTTACTTTTCCCGTTTCCCTGTCCGTGCAATAATGGGGATAATAGTATTCGACAAAATAGGCATAATCTTTTCGGGCACGCTCGATACGTGCGATTTGGGTTGCTTTTGTTTCGGCGGCATTGACGGTAGACATGTTTTGTATCGTTTCCGACAACTGTTTCCATCTTTCCTGTGCCTGTTTTAAAGTGTTAGTTGCCATTGAATAACGATTTGCTGTTTCCTATCTGTTCGCTTAAAAACATATCTTGATAACGGTTCATAGTCTTTACTAAATCCGTCGTTAATTCCTTATCGACCTGCATACGGACAACCAGCCATTCATTGTATGCGGTTAACACTTCCAAAATGGTAACGGCATTTGTCTGTTTATCCAGTTCTTTTATAGAAGCGGATAGTTTTGCCATTTCATCAAAAGACATATCGCCTTCTTCCAGTTTGTCGTTAGCCTTTTGCATCATTTTGGTTACAAGTTCTTTCCGGGTGATGCTTTTAGCCATACGCATAGTATCCCAACCACCGTCGGAAACCCATTTGTTTATCGTAACGCGGCTAACCCCGACCTTTTCGGCCACAAGTTTTTGCGTGTCGCCATTCAGATAGTACAGGCGCGCAAGTTCTTTGCTCTTTTCCAGTTCCTTTTTTGACATAATTATCGCTTTACTTTTGGGCAAAATTGTAAAGTATGGATGGGTGAGGCAATTAAGTGTGAAACGCTTTCCATCTATTATAAAATGCTTTCACACAAGTGAGTAACGGTTGCACACTTTTTTGTGCGGACTATTTTAGGGGGTTATGTTTGCACCGGATAAAGCGCAGAAATGCAGTAATAAAAACGATGTAACATGTAGCAAATGGCAAAGCGAATAATTATAAGTGATGAGTCCGTAAACTGTTACGGAACGTGGGTTAAAACCGATGGCGTTGATATTTCGCAATACGAACGTAATCCTGTGTTGTTGTGGATGCACTGGCGCGGTATTATTATCGGCTGCATCAAAGATATAAAAAAGGAAGGCGACAAAATCACCGGCGAACCTTACTTTGATGAAGTACGCGATGAAAGTAAACTTGCAAAGCAGCAATGGGATAAGGGTACGTTAAAAATGGCTTCCGCTAATTTTGAGGTAATAGAAACCAGCGACGCGCCGGAACTGATAAAGCCGGGCCAATACCGGGCTACTGCTACACGAAGCAAGCTAATTGAAACAAGTATGGTTGACATAGGCGGAAATGACAACGCTTTGCCGATGGTACTCACTTTTAAAGGTCAGGAACTAAAACTGGCGGCCGGTGAAAATTCGGACGGTCTGCCATTACTCACTAATATCAACAATCAAAAAGACGAAGAAAAGATGGATTACAAAGCTATCGCCCTGAAATTGGGGTTGCCGGAAACGGCCGGAGAAAATGAAATTCTTTCTTCCATTGACCTGTTGCTTGGCTATAAAACGGCCAACCAGCAATTACAACAGGAGAAAGAACAATTGCAGTTATCCGCCATTACTCAAACGGTAAAAGAAGCTACGGCAAAACACTTGATTGTGCCGGAAAAGGAAGCGCATTTTATCGAATTGGGTAAAAAGGTCGGTATTGAAAGTTTAAAATTGACTTTTGAGTCTATGACGCCCATTCAAAAGCCGATGAACTTGATTAACCAGCCGTCAAGCGGTTCTATGGCGTTGGACTATAAAAAATTGTCTGATGTTCCGGCGGATAAGATTGAAGAAATAAGAAACAACGACAAACATACTTATATGAAGCTGTACCGGGCTGAATATGGTGTGGATTGCCCGAATTACTAATCAAAAAAACAGGTATTAAATGAAAACAGGATTTAAATTATTTTCCCGTGTGTTGGTTTGCGCAACTATGGGGCTTATTCTTGCCGTTGCAGTTGGTGTTCCCGCTTCTGCCGGTGCGGCCACTGCCGTTGGCGTGTCCGCTTTAGCGGGAAACTTTATGCCCAAAGGGGCTGCCTGCGCCGGTGTGCTTACGGAAATTTGGACAGGTGAATTGATTAAAACCCTTCGTGCGGGTGATGTTGCTACCTTCTTGGATGGCATTCCGGATTATAGCCAATACGCCGAAAATGATGTTATTCACATGGTAGATGTAGGCGGCGACCCTGACGTATTAATCAATAATATGACTTACCCTATCGCCGTTCAGGAAATTTCAGATGTTGATGCGGTGTTCAGCTTGGATAAATTCCAGACTAAAGCGACCCCGGTAACAGACGACGAACTGTATGCTTCCTCTTACGACAAAATGTCAAGTTTGAAGGAACGCCATGCTGATGCAATCAAAGTTTCTAAATATGCAAAAGCAATTCACGCCCTTGCACCGGATAAGACAACGGCAAAAACACCTGTGTTGAAAACAACCGGCGAAATAGTAGACGGCGGGGAAACGGGCCGGCGCAGATTACAGGTTGCGGATATTATCGCACTGAAAGATGCCTTTGATAAAGCGCAAATACCATTGCAGGGCCGCCGTTTGGTATTGTGTTCCGACCATGTAAACGATTTATTGCTGACAGACCAAAAGTTCAAAGACCAATACTATAACTATACAACCGGTAAAATATCCAATCTGTATAGTTTTGAAGTCTTCGAATATTGTGCCAACCCTGTATATAAGGCCGACGGAACAAAGGTCAAGTTTGGAACTGCTGCCGGCGCAAATGAATTTCAAGCTTCTGTCGCTTTCTATACAAAGCGTGCTTTCAAGGCTTCCGGTTCTACTACGATGTATTACAGTGAGGCAAAAACTGACCCGCTGAACCAGCGCAGCCTTGTAAACTTCCGTCATTATTTCATTGTGCTGCCAAAGAAAAAAGACGCGATGGCGGCTATCATGTCGGATTATGTAGCAGCTAAGGCATGACAACACCACGCGGAATAAGAAATAATAACCCCGGTAACATCCGAAATTCGGATGCTACCGATTGGCAGGGTGAAGTAAAAAAATCGGAAAAGAAAGATAATGCTTTTGAAGAATTTGAAGATATGGCGCATGGTTATCGTGCCCTGATTAAGTTGCTTCAAAACTATCGTAAAAAGCATAATTGTAAAACGATTGCGGACTTTATTAGCCGGTGGGCTCCGAGAACAGAGAATGATACAGCTGCGTATATACAAAGAGTTTGCCGCGAAATGCAAGTTACTGCGACCTATGTGCCGGATGTGAACGACAAAACGACTATGTGCAATTTTGCAGCGGCTATCAGTCAGGTAGAAAACGGCATTCCTGCCGTGCAGGCTGATGTATATGCGGGCTGGAATTTATTAAAGTAAACCTAAGAAGTCAGGATGGAATTGTCTGGAATAATTTCGTTGGTCGCCGCAATCATATCCGCACCGTTAAGCGCGTGGCTCACGGCTATATTACTGCGAAAGAAGTATGACGTGGAAGTCGAACAACTTCGGGCGCAAGTAAAAGCCTCAAAGGCGGAAACCCGCGGCGATGAACTGGAAAATGTAAAAAAGGCAATGGCCATCCTGATGGAAGAGGTGGTCGAGCCGCTAAAAAAAGAAATAAATGAAATACGGAAAGAGTTGGCGCGGTTTCGCCGGGCCGTTGAAAAAGTTAATACTTGTCCCCACGCTGATATTGCTTGTCCTGTACGTGACGAGTTGCGGCACGCAGAGAAATGCGAAGGGCACGCCCGCGAACCTACCGGATAATCTTGTAACGGAACGACTGGTTCCGGTTTATTTGTCGCCTGATTCGGCACTTCTTACAGCCCTGTTTGAATGTGACAGCAATAATCAGGTTATAATGAAGGCTTATAATGAATTGAAAAGCGCAGGTGTTGAAAGTAACCTTTCTTTTGATAATGGCAAACTTGATTACAAGGCTAACGCCAAGCGTGACACGATTTATATACCGGCAAAAGATTCTATTATTTATGTGCCACTGCCCGTTCCCGGCGATACGGTCTATACCAACCGGCTTACATGGTGGCAGCAGACGTGGATATACATAGGCAGATTGTTTGCGGTTATCCTTTTGATCAAGTATCTGCCTTTGCTTTGGAAGGCTATTTTAAAACTATTAAAACGCAATTAGAATGGCAAAAGAAAAACAGGGACAGCCGGAAGTAACACCGGTTCCCATAACAGAACAGGAACCCGCCTTTTTGGCTCAATATCGGGCGGCATACCCGGAATGTTTAAAATTTCATGTGACCGGTGATAACTTGGTATTCCTGTCGCACGAATACGATAAAGCCGTTTCTCACCAAAAAACGGTGGGAAAAGGAGAGTTAAAAACTTATTAATTTTTGAAAGCATGAGTTTACCAAATGTAAACATAGTTTTGGGTAACGGTAATATTGGTACGGTAACCCTTTCTGACGATGGTATTTCCGGGCTTATTTTGACCGGTCAGGCCGTAGAGGAAAAACTTACCCTTAACAAAGTGTACGTTCTTTCTTCCAGCAATGACCTGTCGAAATACGGCATTACCAAAGAAAACAACCCTTTGGTCTATAAAGATGTGGCAGCCTTTTATAAAGCGGCCGGCGATGGTGCGGAATTGCATTTGCTTGTAGTAAGTGAAGCAAGTACGCTGACGCAAATTTGTTCCTCTGAACCCGGTTCGCCCCTTCAAAAGCTGATTGACTCCGCAGCTGGACGTATTCGCCTTGTAGGTGTTAATCGTAACGCTCCGGCTTCTTATACGCCTACGGTTGAAAATTGCATTGACAAAGATGTTATTACTGCCGTCGATGAAGCGCAGTCGGTTGCTAAGTCGTACATGGGTAAAATTGCCCCCTTTGTTATCCTTCTTCCGGCCATTGGTTGGAGCGGTGAAACCGAAGGTTTGTATCAACCGAGGGAAGGTAGTTATAATTGTGCGTCTATTGTACTGGCTTCGGATGGTAAGTATGGCGAAAGTAAATTGTATTCGGCCGCAATCGGTCAAGTTCTCGGACGTGCGGCCACCTGTGCGGTTAATATCTCCATTGGCCGCGTCAAAGATGGCAGCATTGCCGCAACGGGCTATTTGACCGACGGAAAAACGCCACAGGAAGATTACAGCCTTTGGAATATCCTGCATGATGCCGGCTATATCTTTTATCGTACCTATATCGGAAAAAACGGTTATTACTTGAATGATGATGCAACGGCAATCGCAACGACGGACGACTACCACCGCCTTTGCCTTATCCGCGTTATTCAAAAAGCTCTTGTTATCTGTTACAAAACGTACATTGATGAAATTTTGGACAGTATCGAAGTAGACCCCGAAACCGGACAGGTTCCAAGCCCGATGTGTAAGTATTACGAACAGTTGCTTACACGTGCGGTTAACACCAATATGGTAGGTGAAATTTCAGGATTTACCGCCTATATTGACCCTAAACAGGATTTGATTACTTCCGGCAGGTTGAACGTTCAGGCAAAAATTGTGCCTACTGCCCTGCTGAAAGAAATAAATGTGGATTTAGCATTTAATAACCCCTATAATACAAGTGAATAATGGATAATTTTAATTCAAAGGAATACGCTTGGATTGATGTAACGCTTGTTATGCTTGGTAAACCTGTTACCGGGCTTCGCGGTATTGAATATAAAATGAAGCGACAGAAAGAAGCCCTTTTCGCCACAGGTAAAAAGGCTCGTGGCATTCAGCTTGGGAAAAAGGAGTATGAAGGTACTATTACTGTTCTTCAATCCGAATTGATAGCCATGCAGACAGCCGCAAAGGCGAAAGGGTATGACGATGTTACCGACTTGGAATTTGATGCTATTGTGTCCTATGTTCCTGAAAGCGGTGTTGTGCAGACCGATAAGATAGTAAATCTATCTATTACGGAAGCCCCATACGGGATGAAAGAGGGTGATTTGTTTCAGGAAATTGCGCTCCCGTTTATTGCCTGTGATGTAGAACCGAATGTTGTATAATAAAAAAAAGAACAATGAACGAAGAAAAAGTAATTACAGAAGAACAGATTGAGGCATGGAAAAAGAAACATGGCTCGGTGTACAGTGTAACAGTTGACAGCAAAACGGCCTATCTGAAAAAGCCCGACCGCAAGGCGTTGAGTGCGGCTGCCGTACTTGGGAAAACCGACCCGATGAAGTATAATGAGGTGCTTTTGAATAACTGCAGGCTTGGTGGTGATGAAGAAATAAAAACTAACGACGAATTATTCCTGGGCGTTTCTTCAAAACTGGCCGACCTTATCGAAATAAAGGAAGCCGAGTTAAAAAAATTATAAGCCGAACAAACGTAGCAGACAAGCCCGGATGGATGTTTTTAGCCGATACCCTTATCCGGGCTTATTTGCACATGAACCCCGAAGAACTCACGGATGAAGAATGGGCGCATCAAATAGCGATGGCCGAATGGGTTAAACAAGATTTAATGGTTAGCTTATGGCGAACAAAATAGAATACATATTCAGCTTGCAGGATAAGATTTCCGCGAAATTGGGTGGTATTACAGCCACTTCCGACAAAACGGTAACAGCCCTTTCCGGTGTACGTGAAAAGGTTGCTTCTGTCGATGCTGTATGCAAAGATACGGGTAAAACCGTAGGTTCGCTTAAAATGAAAGTTGATGCGCTTCAGGCGGAAAGGGAATGGATACCNCGCATCAAATAGCGATGGCCGAATGGGTTAAACAAGATTTAATGGTTAGCTTATGGCGAACAAAATAGAATACATATTCAGCTTGCAGGATAAGATTTCCGCGAAATTGGGTGGTATTACAGCCACTTCCGACAAAACGGTAACAGCCCTTTCCGGTGTACGTGAAAAGGTTGCTTCTGTCGATGCTGTATGCAAAGATACGGGTAAAACCGTAGGTTCGCTTAAAAGGAAAGTTGATGCGCTTCAGGCGAAAAGGGAATGGATACCGGCGGATAATTTGCCCGCCATACGCGAGTATAACAAAGAAATTTCCCGGTTGACAAAGGAGATTGATGCGCTGGAAACGGCCAGCGGCGGGGGCAAATTTAAGAAATGGGCTTCCGACGCTTTCGAGGCCATACCGGGTGCCGGCCTTCTTAAAAACCCGCTGGTTACCGGAATGGCGGCTATCGGGTTTGCTGGTAAAGCCGGAATGAGTTTTAACGAAGGCATGGCGAAAGTGAATATTACCGCACAACTGGATGAAGCCGGATTGTCTGACCTGAAAAAGAAACTTAAAACGATTGCGGACGACAATAAAACAGATGTTGTTTTAGCACCTGTCGGGTTTGAGCAGATAAACTCACAGCTTAACGATGTTGATTTGTCACTTTCTATTTTGGATGCTTCGTTAAAAGGCAGTAAGGCCGGTTTTACTCAATTAGACACTGTTTCCGCCGCACTGGCTCAAACCCTGTCTATTGTCGGCAAAGAAAATACGACGGCCGCGGAAGTCTTGGATACATTCTTTGCGGCTAAGCGTGTGGGGGCCGGTGAGTTTTCCGACTTTGCCCGGTATATGCCGAACCTGATTGCGGGCGCGTCGAATTTAGGAGTAGCCTACAAAGAAGTTGCCGGAACATTTGCTTATATGACGGGGAAAGGGCAAAGCGCGGAACGTGCTGCCGTCCTGATGGAAAATGCGTTTTCTATTTTGGGGCGCGGCGAGGTACGCGACAAGCTGGCAAAATCCGGTGTAAAGGTGTTTGATGAAGCCGGTAAAATTAGAAGCCTTGTGGATATTTTCTCCGATTTGCAAGGCGTTATGGCCGGATTGAATGATGAACAAAAATCTTCCTTCCTTGAAAAATTGGGAATGGTAGATAAAGAAGCAAAAAACGCATTCGCTATTTTGACCTCTGATATTACAAAGTATAACGCATCTATGAAAGATGTTGTTAATTCTTCCGGAGAAACCGACAAGGCTTTGGAATACTCACAAAACAGCGTACAACGATTAACAGAGGTTTGGAACAAATTCAAGAATATCGGTGTAACTGTCGGCGAAATAATCCTACCGGTTATTAGTGCCGGGTTGAGTGTTGCCGATGTGGTGTTGACCGGCGTTTCTTCTACTCTTAATATTGTGGTTGGCTTTTTTTCTTCTTGGTATTCATTACTTCGGGAAGGGAACCCGCTTGTTGTTGGCCTAACGGCTGCTTTAGGTTTTTATTCTATTGCGATGGGAGCAAATTACGCCATTACTCAAAAATCTGTCATTATCGGCGGTATAAAAAAAGTAATGGATATTGCGCAAACCGCTGCAACATGGGGGCTGACGACAGCGCAATGGGCGTTAAATGCGGCGTTCTATGCTTCTCCTTTGGGTTGGGTTGCTTTGGCGATAGGTGCGGTTATTGCGGCTGTAACATATTGTTGGCAAAAATTTGAGGGCTTCCGCGTCGCTATACTTGGCGTGTGGGGTGTGATAAAAGAATTTGGGGCTACTTTATTGGATAGCGTTGTAAAGCCATTTAAGCAGGTGCTTTCCGGTATTGGTGGGGTTTGTTCGGCTATTGTAAACCTTGTAAAAGGCAATTTTAAAGAAGCGGCCGCCGCGGCTAAGGATGGTTTTAAAAATATTGGTGAAGGCGTGTTGGGTGCTAATCCTGTGTCAATTTTGTACGATACGGCCCAAAACGGCAATTATTCGCAGGCGTGGGAGAAAGGCAAACAGGCCGGGCGTGATAGTTGGGCCGCGTCCCAGCAAAAGACGGATGATGTATCAACGATGGATAAACTTATTCCAACGCCTGCACCATTACCGGAACCGGGTAATATGCCGGGAACGAACTTTAATGACCTGATGGCTAAATTGGGGAAGGATAAGAAGGGCGCGAAGGCTAAGAAAGTTCTTAAACTTGATGATGATGTAAAAAACCTGAACGAAACGGCTGTTTATACGGCTGTTACCCGGAAGCTGGCCCCACTTACAGTCAGCCTGAAGCCGACAGAAGCAAAAGAGCAGGTAACGAATAAGGTATTACCCGCCGGCAATGTTATTGACGCAAAAACCACCTTTGCGGCTAAAGCGGACGATCGTACACAAAGTTATGAGCCGGAAAAGGAAAATTACCTTTCTAATATTCTGTCGAATGTTCGGAAAATTGCGGCGGCTGTTATGCTTCCTTTAGCGGTTACCCTTTCTTCACCTGAAGTAAAGGGGGCAGAACAGCCCGTTGTTAATTTAGCTTCGCCTGAACTTGTAGCGCAATCCCCGGCCGTTCAGCTGGGCGGCCCGGTGATAAATGTGCCGGAATTTCCGAAGGCTCCCGTTCCCGATGTTTCTGTTTCACCGGTAAATGTTCCCCCAATTGTAAGCCCGGCTATTGAATTGGATGAACCGGTAGTAAATGTACCGGAATTTCCGGCGTCTTCCGTTCCTGATGTAAAGTTACCCCAGCTTTCCGATGCTTATTCCATGCCGGAAAAAACAACGGAAAAAAGCAGCTTTATATCTGAAAACACCACTACGGTAGAAACCGGCAAGACGGTGCATGTAGGAAAGGTTTGCGACAGCGTGGTTATACATGTCGCAAATACGGATAATAAAGGAAGTGAAACCATACGTGCTGAAATTATGCGCGTATTAGACGAATTGGCAGAAGGATGAGTAAATTTAGTTTAGGCGGCATATTGGCCAGCTTTATAGGTTACAAAGGTATTCCTTACCCCAGCGGTTTTTTCCCTGATAAGCCGCCGCAGTATAAGGGTTCAGGCTATGAATACCCCGGCGATGCGGCTTCGGAAAAGACTTATTCCGATTTGGGTAGTGTTCTCAGGAAGAAAGACGCACAGGGCCGGTGGTATTTTATGCCGGTGGTGTTGGAGCACAAAGGTAAGGAATACGAAATACCGAATGCCGTTATTTCCATTAACGGAAAAAAAACGATTGTGGAAACTGCGATGGTTGGAAGGAAGGGGACGGTCAAAGAACTTATATCGGTAGATGATTACGAAATAAACATTGCCGGTGTGGCTTTGGACAGTGATTTCCCCGACAGCCAGATTGCAGAATTGAACGACCTGTATAATATCAATGAGGCGGTAACATTGAAATGTGCCCTTACAGATATTTTTTTAGAGGAAGAAGATAAGGTTGTTTTAAAAAGCATCGACTTTCAGGAAATGCGCGGCTGTGAAACGGCGCAAGTCTTTAAAATGAATTTAGTTACAGACCGTAGTTTTGAATTAATACTTGAATGATATGTTTGTTCTATGTGCAGAAATAAAAATCGGTGGCGTTTCTTTTAAGAGCGTTCACAATGTAGAGATAAAGCGAAGCCTTTACAGCCTTGCCGCAACGGCAATTGTAAAGGTTCCGGTTACCGCTGTGCTCAAACATGCCGGTGAACCGCCTACACACATAGAAACGGCGCAGGCGGTCAAGGTGGGTGATAAGGTTGAAATTAAGCTGGGCTATGACAATACGTTGAACACCGAGTTTGTCGGGTATGTAAAACGGCTTAATTATAAGGTTCCGCTTGAAATTGAATGCGAAGATGAATATTACAAGCTGCGTTTTGTAAACTGTGTTTTCAGCAAAAAGGAAACGACGTTAAAAGACTGTTTGAATACCGTTCTAACAGGTATAACATTCGGCAATGTGGTAGACCTGACATTAAAAAACTTCGTAATAAATAATAAACCCGGTTCATGGGTTCTTGGCTACCTTAAAAAAGAATACGGCCTGATCGCCTACTTTGATATAAACGGAAAGTTATACGTTGGAAAGGCTAACGATGTCAAAGGCGAAACGGTAAAATACCGGCTTCGTGAAAATGTAATCAGCGACGACGAACTGAAGTACCAACTTGCCGAAGATGTAAAATTGAAAGTCAAGGCTGTTTGCTATTACAAGGATGGTACGAAAATAGAAGGCGAATTGGGCGAAGATGGCGGCGAACAACGCACATTTTACTACTATGACGTAAAAGACGCCGGCGAATTAAAAACGCTGGCACAGGAAGAATTAAAGCGGTATTCTTTTGACGGCTACCGTGGCAAAATTAAAACATTCCTGTTTCCCTATGCGCTTCCCGGAATGGTTGCAAGTATTGAAGACAAAGTATATAATGAACGAAGCGGCGATTACTTCATTGAAACGGTAGAAGTACAGTTTGGAACCGGTGGCGGTCGTCGTGTCGTTGAATTAGGAATAAAAGCATGAGTAAGGAACTTGAAGAAATACGACGGAAATTTCAGGGCGTGTTCGGTAATGATGGCGACGCCGTTTTTCAGGCTGTTGTTACTGATGTGAACGAAGATGAATTTACCTGTACCGTCCGCCGGGATGAACAGGTTGATTTCTTCGATGTCCGCCTGCGTGGGTTGGTTAATGCCGATTTGCAGGGCTTTGCCTTCATCCCCCGGCTTCAAAGCGTTGTGCTTGTGTGTCGCATCGGAAAAAGCAACGAACTTTTTGTTTGCTGTTTTACCGAAATAGACAAGGTTATATTTACCGACAATGATTTGAAGCTGGTGGTTGATTTGGATAATATCGACATAAAGAAAGGTGATAAAATAGCCGTCCATGTTGATAAGGAAAAGTTGGAAGTAACAAACGACAAAGTCAATGTATTGCATGAGGGTTCGGCTTTGACGGTTACCGCTGGCAGTACGACCGTTAAGACTTCGACCGGTGGGGTGACAATTACCCGCGGCAGTTCCGGCCTTAAAAAGACACTTGATGATATGCTTACGGCTATTCAGGCATTAACCGTCCCAACGCCACATGGCATATCGGGAACTCCTGTCAATGCGGCAAAGTTTGCCGCGATACAATCAGATTTACCTAACTATTTAGAAGGATGATTTATGCTTGATTACAAACAGACTGATAAGGGAGATTTAGACCTTTCTACCGGCGATTTGGTCGTAACTGAAAGTACTTACCAGCACCAGCGCGATTTGCTGTTGTCTGATAAGGGGCATATCCGGGATAAGGCCGAAGCGGGCGTGGGGGCTGTCAATTACCTTTTAGACAATGAACCTGAAGCATTGCTTCGGGCAACCCGCAAGGAATTTACAGCGGATGGAATGAAGGTTAAAAAGGTTGCCTTTTCGCCTTATAGTGATGATTTGGAAACCGAGGCAAGTTATGAAAACGATTAAAGTAAAAGATAACCAGATATTGCTTGATATAGCCCTGCAATATTACGGGACGGCGGAAGCTGTCGGCGAACTGCTGGTAAACAATCCCGGTATCAGGAACGAACCGCAAGCCCTTGTGTCTGTCGGCCGGGAATTAGGTAGCTTTTACCCTGATATAAAACTTCAGGTCGGGCAATCGCTGCAAATTAATGATGATAGCCGTACCATGATAAAAACGGTAGTCAAAAAAATAGAGAATGATGTAAACACTTATATGACGGAACAATGGCAAGAACGATTGAACAGATAAAAGAAAGTATTACGGAAAGCCTGAAAGCAACTTTCACCCTTTCCACTTCGGCGGCGGCAGAATGGCGGCTTTGGGTTCATTGTGTCGCATACGCTATCTATATGTTTGAATTGGTACTCGACGCATTCAAAGCGGAAATGGATGCGGATGCGGAAAAAGAGGTTGCCGGCACGCTGACTTGGTATAATGACAAGTGTTATGAATTTCAGATGGGGCACGAACTTGTGTTTGATACTGTTACCGGCTTGTTGGAGTATGAACAGGCAGACGAAGCGGCCCGCGTTATAAAAATTGCATCGGTGAATGTTTCCGAGGACGGCACTATCTTTTTTCGTGTCGCCACAAAAGACGAAGAAGGCAAAGTTGTTCCGATAACCAGTAACCAGCTGCTTAACTTCAAAAACTATATTGACGCAATCAAATTCGCCGGCACAAAGTCGACCGTTATTTCGACGGATGCGGACGAAGTGCGTTATCAACTGACTGTTTACCATAATCCGGCCAACCCGGTAGAAACAGTTCGGCTCAATGTTCTTTCCGCGCTGGAAGAATTTAAGACTTCGCAAAAATTCGGGGGCGTTATCTACCGGCATAAAATGCTGGAAGCTGTCACTTCCGTTAATGGCGTTGTAACGGCCAAACTTGTTTCGCTTGCCCGCAAAGGGACGGAAGATGCCGATTTTATCGACATAGATACAATTTCTTATCTGCATGCCGGCTATTACAATTATACCGAAGACAGTACGCTGACACTGATATCCATTAATGACATATAGCCATGAATATAATATTAAACTTTAAAGAGTTGGTAAGGCAATATGTAGCCCCGCACCGCCGGGGTTCCGCACGCTTGCAGTGGCTTTGGTCGCTTGTGGATTTGCAGGGCGTATATGATACTTTTTCAACGTGGCGGGATTACTACCGGTATAAAACACATGTGACCAGCCAGCATAAAGCCTTGCAAGGGCATTTGAAGTATATATTCGGTGGCGGTATTATCATCAAAAGTTATAACGACCAGTTTTTGGATATCGGGCTTAATATTGAACCGGCGCACTGGGCAATTTTTGAACCTATGCAGGAAATTGCGCTGGAAGGTGAAGGCGGGCAGAGTTTTTCCGATGTTGATTTTATTGTCTACGCGCCTGAAGGCATAGACTTAAATTTGTTATCCGCCGAAATAGAAAAATACAAACTGGCTGATAAAGCCTATAAAATAGTAACAAGAAAATGAAACGACACGTGCAGTACCCCGGCATACGGAAGTGGTCGGGCGATGATTTGATTGAGTTGCAAAGCGAAGGGCTTTTGATTGCGGATAAGTTCTTTTCTCAATATGGCAACTGTGTTATAACGGGCTGCGAAGTATCGGAAAACGGTATTTCTTCCGGCTTGGTCAGTATTGGCGGAATGATTATGCCGTTTGA
The DNA here is from genome assembly GCF_900128505.1 of Parabacteroides timonensis. Lineage (NCBI taxonomy): Bacteria > Pseudomonadati > Bacteroidota > Bacteroidia > Bacteroidales > Tannerellaceae > Parabacteroides > Parabacteroides timonensis. The sequence continues at coordinate 225,338 of NZ_LT669940.1, read as the reverse complement.
AGCCGTAACAGGCATAGAAGTTTTCCCGGTGTACTTGGTAAAGGATGAAAAGCATGTCCAGCGCGAATATGCCGATGATGTGGTTCGGGATATAGTAGTAGAATATTATGCCAAAAAGGTACAGGAAAAACCGGCAGGCGAATACATAGAGGTTGCGGCTGACGGTGTGCCCCGCTTTTTCGATAGCTTACAAACAACGTGGCTGACGGAAATATTAAACCGGCTGAAAGAACTGGCAAAAAATGATGATGCCATTTGGAAAGCTATTAAGGCATTGCAGGAGTTTGATGTAAAAGCCGGTGACCGGCTTACCAAACTTGAAAAAAAGATGCCTTCGTTTTTAGACCATAAGCCGACAGTTACGGATGATGGCTATGATATAGGCGTAGAGGTTTGGACTATCGCCGAGAATGGAGCGAAAACATTTTGGAAGTGCCACGATAACATCAAAGGCGCGGCCGTTTGGAAGCCAAGCGGTGAAGGTGGCGGCGGTGGCGGAAGCTATGGCGGTGCGGTATATCTGACCGGGCAAACGAATTTTTCAAAAGCGAGTATATTAATTAAACAAGGTTATTTATCATGAGTGAAAGTGCAACAACAGGTGCGTATGTGTACCAACAAATTGTAAAAACGACAGCGGAATGGGCGGCCGACACGTCTATTATTGTCGAAAATGTATGGCTGTTTGAACGTAGGACAGACGGTAAAATCATAACCAAACTATCAGACGGCCTTCGCCCTTATAGCAAACTGGACGAATACGGGTTAAGCGCGTGGGAAGCAGCACAGCTTGGCGGCTACAAAGGAACAAAAGAAGAATTTTATGTTTCTCTTGGCTTGTTGGATGAGAAAATAGAAACAGTTCAGAATTTGGTTGCTTCGCTGGACGGCAAGTTTGCGGAAACACCCACTTTACCGGAAAAACCAACAGAGGAAACCTTAACGTATAAATCCGGCGAAGTAACCCGTGCATTTTCGATAGGTCAACAGTGCCGCGTCTTTGATACGGAAAATCAAAAGTATGTTTTTTATCAGTTGTATGATATTACGGAAGAAGGCAAAGCCGACTGGCAGATTGCCGGTTCTGATGGTTCCGCTTTTTCCGAAACGGTAAAAATTGTATTATCCAGCAATCAGGGAGCCGATGCCGCCCTTAACGGTGCTGTCGTGTCTATTAAGTATTCCGGTCAGCAAACCGACCTTGTCTGGTCTGGTTCGGAACTGTCCGCTACTATTCCGATGTCGGTAGAATATCAGGTAATACCCGCTGATATTACCGGTTATCTTTCCCCTGAAACACAAACTTATGTTGCCGTAGGTGGCAATAAAAGGGAAATAAGCCTTGTTTATCGTACTGAAGAAGTAACCGTAAATGTATCGACAAATGATGCGGCGGACTGTTCCGGGCGGACTGTCAGAATTGTAAACAGTGGAAATTCGGAAGTCATAGGAACCGGAACCGGTGCGAATGTGGTTATAAAAGTACCTTTCGGAATAAGTTATAAAGTGTCTGTTGATGAATTTGCCGGTTATTTAACACCTTCGGAACAAACTTTTACCGCGAATGCTGTGACCCGTACAGTCAATTTTGAGTATGAAAAGATTGTGGATGCCGGCATTACATTCAATAAGTCAATCAGCGACCCGGAAAATATTACGGGGGAAATAAACAGCGGCGTTCTTGCCACTATTCTATCGAAGTTCCGTCGTTGCCTGTGTAAAAAGACAGCCGACGGACAGGTTACCATCGCCTACCTGAAGGACACAGACAGTAATTATTATGAAGATGGCACAGCGGCGCAACTAAATGGAAATGAAGGTGACGTAATGGTTGATTTTCCCGAATTTTACTATAAATGGGAACAGGTCGACGCAAATAAATTCCGTTACCGTTTCGCAGAATATAATGTTGACGGCACATTCAAGCATGTTCCGCGTAGTTTGGTAGGGGCTTATAAAGCCTATCAGACCGGAAATAAACTTTATAGCCGTAGTGGCGTAACACCAACAACAAGCACAACCTATACAAATTTTGCCAGCTACGCAGCGGCTCGCGGGGCGGGTTACCGTTTGATTGATTTCCAACAACATTGCGTTATTGCTTTTATGCTTTACGCGAAGTATGGCAACCGAAATTTGCAAGCCGTATTAGGGGCTGGCGGCGCAACTTATAACCCCGCCACTACTACCGGCACAACCAATCAAAAGGGCAACAGGGACACCGTAAACGAAACGTCCGGCTATGTAAACGGGCTGGGGCTTGAAGGTGTTTTCGGCGGCCAGTACGAATGGGTTCAGAATGTATCAATTCAAGATAGGGTTTGGACTATTACCGACCCGGACGGAACGCAAAGGAATGTCAATGCGGGAACGGAAAGCGGATGGATTACGAAAATAGCGGCAGAAAACGGCCCGTTTTTTGATATGGTTCCGATTGCTGTTGGTGGTTCTGAAACAACACATTATTCAGACCATTACTATCAAACAACCGGCGGCCCCTTCTGTTTGTTGCGCTCCTGTGGCTCGTCGAGTGCGGGTGGCGGTGTTGCGTACTCGGTTGCGTTTCACGCCGCGTCGGACTCGAGCACGAGTTTCGGTTCGCGCCTCGCTTTCAGGGGCGTTATTCGTGAAGCGGAAAGCGTAAATGCGTTCAAAGCACTGTCAGTGCTTTGATACTCTTACCGGCGTAAGCCGGTCGAAAAATTTTAGAAAATTCAGTGATCCGTCCTGAATCGCTTGAAACTTATTAATTTTGCAAATGATTTAAAATATGTGTAACCTAAAGACGTAATAATTAGAAAAAGATGAAGATAAACAGGTAGATTTTCCCGGCCCTTCTGTTTGTTGCGCTCCTATAACTCGTCGAATACGAATGGCGGTGTTGCGTACTCGAATGCGAATAACGCCGCGTCGAACTCGAACACGAATATCGGTTCGCGCCTCATATTCAGGAAAAAGAATTTTGTTATGTGGCTCTTGATGGGGACGTGTCCCCGGACATTCCACAGGGAAATGCACCTTGCCTCTTGGCAGAAAATAAACAGTCAAAAATGTGTGTGGTAGGTAGAAATAGTCGAAGCACATAGATTTCTGAAAGCGATTTTAATATGAAACGATATGGTTATTTAATAGAACAAGTGATTGAAGAAGGCAACCTGACAGATGCCTTCGACGCTGTGATGCGCGGAAAGAAGCGCACCCGCACCGTTCGTTATCTGATAAAGAACCGGGACAGCTTACTTGCAGAACTTGCGGAAGAAATAAAGGCCGGTACATATAGACTTGCCGGTTATCGTGAATTTACCGTGGTGGAACATGGTAAAGTTCGCGAGATACAATCCCTTCCTTTTAAAGACCGTATCGCCCTTCACGCCATAATGAACATTTTAGGTAAGATTTTCGGCGGTATGTTGATACGCGATACTTATGCCAGCCTTCCGAAACGTGGAATACACGACGGTTTGATGCGTGTTCGTAAGGCTCTAAAAGATAAGCCGGGTACAAGATATTGCCTGAAAATCGACCTTAAAAAGTTTTACCACTCTGTCGACCAAGATGTATTGATTAAACTGCTTGGTAGAAAAATAAAGGATAGCCGGATGATGGATATTCTTATAGGTATTATTCGGAGTTATGACACCGGTTTACCTATCGGGTATCATTCCAGCCAGCTACTTGGAAACTTCTATCTGTGTTTGTTGGATTACTACGTAAAAATGGACTTAGGGGTAAAATACTACTTTCGTTATTGCGATGATATTGTTATTTTATCTTCATCCAAACAAGAATTACATGCTATACTGGAAAAGATGCGGACTGTGATAGAAGGCCGGCTTCATCTTACCGTCAAGTCAAATTATCAGGTGTTCCCGGTAGAAGCGCGAGGCATTGATTTTTTAGGTTATGTTATCCGGCATGATTATGTGTTGGTTCGCAAACATATAAAAGTTCGTGTTGCTCGTAGGTTGCACAAGGTTAAAAGTAAGAAACGAAAGTACATTGTTATCGCCTCTTTTTGGGGATGGATAAAGCATTGTAATGGAACACATTTATTTTTTAAATTAACAAATATGAAAAGTTTTAAAGATTTAGGCGTCGTGTACAAGCCCGCAGACGGAAAGAAACGCTTTGAGGGCAATCTAACCCCTTTGGGGCAACTCTAAAACTGCAAAATCTGTGTTTTGGATTTTGAAACCGATATCAAAACGAAGGAAGGCGAAGGCCGGTATGTAGTTCAATATGAACTTGACGGGCAAAAAGGCAAGTTTATCACAGCTTCAGACGAAATGAAGAACATTCTTGACCAAATCAAGGAACTGGGCGAACTTCCTTTTGAAACAACCATCCGTCGCGAAACATTCGGTGGTAATAAAACTAAGTATGTATTTTCTTAATTAGTAAATTATGAAACGAATTAAAGGAACAGACGGGGTTGCGCTGGTTGAATGTGTAAACCCTATAACAAATAAATGGCGTGTCCGTTGGGATGTTCAGGCAAATGCCGGAACTGACGAAAAGGGCGAACCGGAAACGGGTGTCAATTACATGGAAGAAGAATTTTCATGTAAACCGACCTTCCCGGAAATAAAGGAACTGATTACAGGGTGGTTCAACCAGTCAATTGACGAAAAGATTTTATCCGGCTTTGTGTGGAATGGTTATCCGGTATGGTTATCTACCGAAAATCAATTTAACTACAAAGCGGCTTACGACCTTGCCGTACAAATGAATGGAACAACCTTGCCGGTTACTTTTAAATTCGGTTCGGACGAAACCCCGGTCTATCACGAGTTTAAAGCACTTGACGAACTGACTGATTTTTATATCAAATCGGTAGCGTTTGTTCAGGACACGTTGAAAGAAGGCTGGATGAAAAAGGATACATTCAACTTTGTACCATATCAGGAATAACACTGAAGCCTTTCGGGGGAGGGTGTAAAAAAGCCCCCGGCCAGTATATACATAGACGCCAATCATATTTATATACACAAACGACAGTGCCGCGCGGCCGAGGGCTAATAACCTTCTTCCGCGACACTGTCGTTTTTTATATAAATATGATTGGCATTGCAAATATACGCTAATAAATTCAGTTATGACAGTTTTTGAGATACTTAATTTTAATAAGGAGTTATTGCGCCGCCTGATGGCAACAGGAATTAAAGCGAATGATTGTGTGTATGTGGATTTGTATAACGACTATCTGCAAATGCGTGATACAGGTTATAAAATGACCTATATTGTTGCCATGCTTTCCGATAAGTACAATGTTAGTGAAAGGCAGGTTTATTCCGTCATAGGCCGTTTAGGGAAAGACTGCAAAAGTAGTGCAGTGTAACCCGATACGAAAATTATGCCTTGTACCTGTTTTCATGCAACTTTGTGTAAACAAAAAACGAATAAGGCATGGAAATATTAAAAAGGACAACTTTAGGTAATTTAGTTATTAAGGCAGTTCCGAAGGCTTTGGCAAAAGAACTGATTGTAGAACACCACTATTCGCACAAGTGGAACGATGGCGGTTTTGGTAAGTTCAATTATGGTATATTCCGGGAAGAAGCCCCGGACAAATGCTTGGGCGTTGCTGTGTACGGTTATTTGAAGAACCCAAATGCTAAACTGTTCACCCACCCGAATCCGGATGCTTGGATGTGCGAGTTGAACCGCATGTGGATAGATGATGAATTGGGACATAATGCAGAGAGTATATTGATTGCTGCGTCTATCAAGTTGCTAAGAAAAGATGATCCGACCTGTGTAGCGGTGCAGTCGTTTGCTGATGGACGGTTAGGATGTGGCACAATTTATAAGGCGGCCAACTTTACATATTACGGCTTTCATTATACCAAATTCTGCCGTAACAAGCGCACGGGCGAAGTAACACACGAACAAATATTTACTAATAGTACATCACCAAGCGGTTATTTACGTTCAAATATGGCCTTCTTGTTGGGTGACATGGAGATATTTCGGGTAAAGACGTACCGCTACATATATCCACTTTGCAAAAAGTTTAAGTTCATTCGCGACCCGCAACCTTATCCAGCGTATGATAAAGGCGAAGAACCAACCGAATGGGTTAGGGATAATACAAAAATAAAAGCGAATATCATTAGACTACTTGATAAGATAGCCGCCTAAGAGATTTCACACTTTCTTTATTTGTTATAAAGGTAATGATTTTATGCGACATACGCAACTTTTAGAATGACTTATTTCCACAAAACAACAAAAAAACGAATAGCATTAAAATAGCGTTCAAGTGCCATTTTAATGCTATTCGTTTTTACTCAAAATTGAACCGCTTCGTTTTAAGCCCCCGGAAAAAACCGAACCGTTTCGTTTTAAAAATTCGTCCGGGTGGTTTTGCGGATTATAATTCTTTCAAATGCTGCAAGGTAGGGATACTTTCAGTATTAATGTCACTTTGTATGACAACTGTCTTTGCTCAATCGGGCACTGTCAAAGGAAAAGTTTTAGATGAACTAGGTGAACCGATCATCGGAACAAATGTAGTAGAAAAAGGTTCGACCAATGGTACTGTCACAGATGTAGACGGTAACTACACGCTCACATTGAACGACCTGTCGAAAGCCGTTCTTCAGTTTTCATTCATCGGTTATAACACAACGGAAGAAGCCGTAAAAGGGCGAAAGACAATTGATATCAGGCTGGCTCCGTCTGTTGTTAATCTGGGTGAAGTCGTAGCCATCGGTTATGGAACACAGACACGTAAAGAAATTACAGGTTCCGTTGCCAATGTTTCAGAAGAGAACTTCAACAAAGGCGTAACCAGGGATGCCTCCGACCTGTTGCAAGGCAAAGTGGCCGGTCTGACAATCACATCCGGCTCCGGTGACGTAACCAAAAGTTCAACCATCCGTCTGCGCGGAACATCTACCCTGCAAAACGACCAGGGACCGCTGATCGTTATCGATGGTATCCCCGGAGGTGATATGACAACCGTAGCACCATCCGATATCGAATCGATATCGGTGCTGAAGGATGCATCTTCAGCCGCCATTTACGGTTCGCGTGCAGCCGGCGGTGTTATCCTTATCACCACGAAAAGAGGTTCAGGCTCGAAAACACAGATTTCTTACGACGGATACGTGGCCATGGATCATCTGGCAAACAAACCCGACCTGATGAATGCCGACGAATGGAGAGCATACGCCAAAGAATCAGGGCAGGACGCCAGCGTATACGACCAATATGGGGCCGATACCGACTGGTTCGATGCCATAACCCGGACAGGTATTTCGCAGAACCATGCCATTTCCCTCTCCGGAGGAGGTTCTAAAAGTAATTACCGTGCTTCGTTCACCTATCTTGACCGCAACGGTATCATGCGCGACAACGACATGAACCGTTACAGCTTCCGCTTCCAGTTCCAGCAACGGGCCATCAACGACCGCCTGCGTATCGGTTTGCTCGGATCAGCCACCTTAACGGATGCACGTATCCCTTACGGAGACAATTTCGTGTTAGCTTATAGCATGCTTCCCGTTTATCCGGTTTACAATGCCGATGGTTCTTATTTCACCAAAGTAAATACGGAGTACGACCAGGGAAACCCCGTGCAAAACCAGGACCTGAACAGAAAAGATATGAATAATATCTATTTCTATGGCGCAGGAGATATACAATTCACAATTATCGACGGCCTGAACGTGAAAGCCAATTTATACAAAAGCCGTTATTCCAGCGAATTCAGCCGATATGACAACTCTGAAACCAAGCAGGGACAAAGCAATAACGGATATGCACAAAAACGGAACCGCACCTGGAACCGTAACCTGATGGAATGGACAGCCGACTACGAAAAAACATTCGGAGCCGCCGAAGAAAACAAGATACAAGGTATGATAGGTTACTCCTGGGAAGATAACAATTACTCCTCATTCACTTCACAGAACCGTAACTTCCTGACCAACGACCTGGGAGCAAATAACCTTCAGTCAGGTACTGGCCTGAAAACCGGCGACGTGTCGTCAGACAAAAACTCCTACAAACTGATCTCCATGTTCGCACGCGCCCATTACAGCTATGCCGAACGCTATATGATTACGGCAACGGTACGCCGCGACGGTTCTTCTAAATTCGGAGCCAACCATAAATGGGGTACATTCCCTTCCGCATCCGCAGCCTGGGGGATCTCGCAGGAATCCTTTATGAAGGATGTCAAGTGGGTAAACGATTTGAAATTCCGCATCGGCTACGGTGTAACCGGTAATCAGGACGGCCTGCAACCTTATAAAAGTCTTGAATTATACGGATCGGAAGGTATCTATTATAATGACGGCAGCTGGCAGACGGCCTATAAGATCAACCAGAATGCCAACCCCGACCTGAAATGGGAGTCTACCGCCATGCTGAACGTGGGCCTCGATTTCACCTTGTTCAACAGCCGCCTGAACGGTACCATCGAATGGTATAACAAGAAAACATCCGATATGCTGTACAATTACGAAGTTCCGACTCCCCCGTTCGTGTACAATAAAATGCAGGCCAACGTAGGCGATATGACCAACAAGGGTATCGAGATCATGCTGAACATGGATATCCTCCGCAAGAAAGACTTCTCCTGGAACATGTCATTAAACCTGGCCCACAACAAGAATGAGATCACCAAACTGTCGAGCGACGTTTATACGACCAGCCGTCTTTACACAGGCGATCCCTGGTTGCGCGGCGGTTCAGGCGTTACCTCACACGTCATTGAAGAAGGTCGTCCGGTAGGACAATTCTATATGCTGATCTGCGAAGGAATCGACGAAAACGGCAAATACATCATCAAAGACAAGAATAAAGACGGACAGATAACAGACGACGACCGTGATTATTGCGGCGACGCACAACCGGATCTTACATTCGGATGGAACAACTCATTCAGCTGGAAAAGTTGGGACCTGAGTTTCTTCTTCCGTGGTTCCATCGGCCAGAAAGTATTCAACAATCCGCGCGCCGCCTATGGCAATAATACATTCCTGATCGGAACCAATGCATTGAACGACCCGCTGGTTCACCAGTTGACAGAGTCTTCCCGTATCTGTTCCTACTACATCGAGAATGCTTCCTTCATGCGCCTGGACAACATATCTCTGGGTTATACCTTCAACACGAAAAAGATCAACTGGCTGGATAAAGCCCGTGTTTACGTGGCCGGACAAAACCTGTTCGTAATTACCGGCTACAAGGGTGTCGATCCGGAAGTAGAGATCTTCCGCGGAGAAATCACAGATGCGGATGCCGGCCTGTCTCCGGGTATCGAACACCGCCAGTTCTTCCCTAAATCAAGAACTTTCACTTTAGGCGTTAACTTAACATTCTAACTTACTAATTAAGCACATTCTTATGAAAAAGAAATCATTGATAATATCACTCGCCGGAGCAACCCTTCTCTTTTGCTCTATGCCCTCGTGTATGGACCTGGGCGAGACTGTTTACGACAAAGTACAAGCCGGCCAGTTCGGCAAGAACGAAGCGGAGATAGCATCCATAGTCGGACCGGTTTACAGAAGCTTAAACCAGTATGTCCCCTACAATTTCATGGCTTTGTCCGAATGCAGCGGCGATATGGCCATTGTCCCGACACGCAAAGGAGGCGACTGGTACGATGGCGGACAATACCGCGAATTGCATATGCACTCCTGGACAGCCAACACCAACCAGATAAAGAATTGCTGGAGTATGGCTACCAAATCCATCTCTACCTGCAACCTGGTTTACAGTATCGTTGAAAGCAACACCTTCATCAGCGACGAGCTGAAACAAAGAACATTGGCCGAGATCAGAGGCGTACGTGCCGTCTGGTTCTACATTATGATGGATAACTGGGGAAACATTCCTCTTACCACCGATTTCAAAGACACCAGCCTTCCCAGCGTGACACCGCGCAAAGAGGTATATAATTTTATCCTGAAAGAGCTTACTGAGATCAAAGATGTCTTACGGAAGGACGTCAGTACGGCTTCTTACGGAAAATTCACAAAAGGTGCCGCCTACGCATTACTGGCAAAAATGTATCTGAATGCCGAAGCATGGGGTGTCGATGTTCCACGTTGGCAGGAAGCTGCGGATGCTTGCGATGAAGTGATGAAACTCGGCTATACCCTCGAATCGGACTGGAAAGCCAATTTCGTAAGCAACAACGAGTCGTCTATGGAAACGATTTTCCCCATTTGCTTCAGTGCAAACGATCAGGATATAAACAACACAGACTACCGTAACCGACTGTTTGCCTGGACCCTGCACTACAAGGACAATCTGGTTCTCGGACTGAAAGTGACAGGTGACAACGGCGTCTGCGGACAGCCGGATTATGTAAAACTGTTCGACGATGCCGACATACGTAAAAAAGGCTCTTTCCTGTTGGGTGAAATGATCGACCCGGCTACCGGAAAAGTAATCATTACAGCTCACGACCGTCCATTGATCCACACGGAAGACGTTACGATCATCCCAGGAACGGAACGTGACGGTACAGCCTGGGGGGATGTGAACCAGGAAGATGGCGGCCGTGCCATCAAATGGCCTTTCGACAAATCGACTGTAGACGGCGTAGAGAACGACTTCGCCTTGTTCCGCCTGGCCGATATCTATCTGATGAAAGCCGAATGCCTGGTACGTATGGGTATAGACAACGGAGAAGCGACCCGCCTGGTGAATGAGATCCGCCAAAGAGGGTTCGAGAATTCGGAGCACAATTATGCATCTGTCACACTCGATGAAATTGCCCTGGAACGTAAGCTCGAACTTGCCTGGGAATGCTACTCCCGTCAGGACTGCATCCGCTTCGGCACTTTCCAGAATGCCCGTTTCCTGAAACCGGATACAAAAGGTGAAGATTACAGAAACCTGTTTCCCATCCCGCAGGATGCCTGGCAAACCAATCAAAACCTGAAACAGAATCCGGGGTATCCGGCATTCTAAGAAAACACAGACAACGCGGAACACGTGAAAACCCATGTGTTCCGCTATAAAGAAGTTATCTGACACACGATTTTTCGAGGTAATTTTGCCGTTATCGGCAAATTATATTTATGAAATAGATCAGTTATAACGAATAAAACTATTTTCTACGATTATAGATCCTCAATACTACCCCACCGACAACAAATAACCCTACTATCCCCCACCAACAGCCTCTTCTGTTGAGAGTAGGAAGAGCCATTGCCTGCTCCCTGGCATGAAGCAGACGGGAATGGTCACTAGTCAAGCGCCTCTGTACGCTACAAGTATCTTTTTGTGTCAGAGCATAACGGTTTCCGACCACAGCCGTCCGGACACTGGAAATATGCTGCTGGCCGTTACTGTCAGGAACGGACAAGGTTATTTCTTCCCAGGAGATATGTGTTTCACCATCCAACTTCCACAGCCGTCCCATCTGTATGCTATCGATTCGTTCGACCGACAAAGAATCTCTTTCCGTGAACCTCCGCTCCGACTCTGTTTTTTTCCGTACTCCACAACCGTATAAAAACAGACAAACGCTCAATAAACCAACTGGCAACGCGATATTATTCCTGTTTCTCATCTTTTCCGTACTTATATTTATAACTATAATCCACCCCGAACAACGCCCCGGAAAAAGTAGAAACCTCCCCGAAACCCACCAGTACCGAATTATGGATCTCCCCGGTCGGGCTACACCAGAACCCCATGAACAATAAAACAACTCCTGCCAACGACAACAATACGGCGATCAACAACTGACAGTTGACCATCGCCCCAAATTTCCTATAACCTGCCATACTCTTCCTCCGCATTAAAACAAGGGCACTCCTTCAACCACTCGTCCGGTGTGATCTTTCCATCGCCGTTCCTGTCAGGGGACAAGTCACGGTGTCCGCAAATCCTGCAGCCCGGATGTCTGACAAGCAACAATAACAACAAAACTCGGATCGACTCTTTCTGTTCTTTTGTACGCGTATCTTTCGGCCGTCCTCCGGCATCCAATCCCCCTTCATAGCAAATCCCCAGACTAAAACGGTTAAAACCCTTCACATGTGCCGGAATCTGCTCCGGTGGACGCATCGAAACGATCTCTCCCGAACGACGGATATAATAATTATAACCGGCAGAAAGGAATCCGCGTGCCTTGTGGTCACGCTCCAATTGTTCAGGCGTATACTCCATATCTTCCCGGGTAGCCGAACAATGCAAAACAATCAGATTAATTTTTCTCATGATACCTGTTTTTTTAGTTTATACTTTATGTAAAGCCAAAAGTATCAAGAGTAATAAAAACAAATAGGAGATCAATCGGGATAGCTAGGAATAAGGAGGAGAACAAAGAGCCGAAGCCTATATTTTGTCAATCATATTTGACAAAATCGTTCCTTCCAGGGAACGATTTAACATCAAAAGTGTTCCACAGACGGAACACTTTTGGTATATTTGCCATATTATTAAATAAAACAGGTTATGGAAAATATACTTTATCAGATCTATTTACGTCTACTGGATGCAACAGATAGTCGTTTTTTTCGATATCTCTATAATGAAATAAATTGGGAAAACCGTTTGATCGGTATAACCGGTAGTCGTGGCACTGGTAAAACGACCATGTTATTGCAACATATTAAAACCACATTCAAAGATAGGTCCAAAGCTCTCTATGTGAGCTTAGACAACATTTGGTTCACAAAAAACAGTTTAATAGAATTAGTAAATCAATTTTATACATTTGGTGGAACTCATTTATTTGTAGACGAGGTACATCGCTATCCAAACTGGTCTATCGAAATAAAAAACATATATGACAGTTACCCGGATTTACACATAGTCTTTACCGGATCATCCATATTAGAAATATATAAATCCAACGCGGATTTATCAAGACGTGCAATAAGTTATCACTTATATGGGCTTTCATTCAGGGAATATTTAGCTATGGAAACGAACACAGATTATCCCAGATTGACGCTGGAAGATATAATATGTAATCACATGAACATTGCTGCAGAGATCACTAATAAAATAAAAGTTCTTCCGGAATTCAAAAAATACCTTGAATACGGTTACTACCCTTTTTACAAAGAAGGAATAGAATCATATTCTTTACGTCTGCAAAATATAGTAAACATCATACTCGACAATGACCTGCCTTCGGTAGAAAAAATAGAATACAACACTATTCTGAAAATCAAGAAGATGCTAATGATAATATCCTCATTGGTTCCTTTTTCCCCAAACTTAACTTCTTTAAGTACCGAAATTGAAACCAACAGGGCATCTGCTATTAAATATCTCGGTTATTTGCAAAAAGCAGGCCTCATTAAATTATTGGCTCCAGCCGGTAAAGGTATGAACCTGATGAATAAGCCGGAGAAAATATATCTGGATAACACAAATCTGATTCATTCATTGGCAGCTTCCAGTATAAATGAAGGAAATCTTAGGGAAACATTTTTTGCTAACCAATGTTCAGCTAATCACAAGCTAACGGCTAGTAAACAAGGTGACTTTATGATTGACGAGAAATATATCTTTGAAGTTGGCGGGAAAGGAAAAAACTATAAGCAAATTCAAAATCTGAAAAATAGCTTTATTGCTATGGACAACATTGAAACGGGGTTCGGTCATAAAATCCCATTATGGATGTTTGGATTCACTTATTAGAGGTTTACGAAAATGCAGGAAAGAAAAGAGAACAAAGGTCAAACCCGAGCTGGCCAATCGCGGGGACTTCGTTACTTATTTACCGGATTTTCCAGGTTTCCGGTTCACCCAAATGATCGATCAGTATCGACACCTGGCGGGGTGTATACATACGCTGTCCTTTCTTATATCCTGCCTTCAGCAGGTCGGCCAGCAACTCTTCATCCCGTCGGATCCATTGCGACAACTGCGAAGAAGCCGATTTGGGTAAAATATTCGGGAAATATAACAGAGCCAGTTCCATATGGCCCCACGATCTGTTCTTATCCATGATTTTCCGGTTTTTGTTTCTTTTCTTTGAGCAATAAATATTCCTGATACGTGATACCGCCGGACGTCTTTTCTTCCGGTTTATCCTCCTTCATCCGTGCCGCCAGGAAACGCTTTGTTTCCGTGCGACGTTCTTCCATAAACTGCACCAGTGCACTGGTAATAAACAGCGCATCCACCATCCCATAAAAACGACCGTAACGTCCGCACTTCAAACGATGGAAAAAGAGTAACAGTTCCGTCACCTTCAGATACGGATATTCAGCCATCATCAACCGCGATAACTCTCTCTGCCGGGCTACCGGCATCTTCTCCTTTACACCGGCAAACAGATTGATGTTCTCCAGCTGGATACAGTTCCATACAATAGCCGTCTGCTCCCCGTACCCCAGGCAGACCGTTTCGAGCGAAGGAGCCGTCCCGAAATAGGCCCGCTCGGCATAACGCGCAGTGGCCACCTACATATCAGGGTTAAACGTATTCAGGAATTTTTCCGCATTCCCGTAACGCGTATGCATATCAGCAACCTCCTGTTGCTTCTTTTGCCATACGGATAAGTTCTTCCCGTCGGGCAGACTCTCCGTTATCTTTTGAAAATTGAGCTTCATTTGATTTTCCATGTTGTGTTGTTGTTTTCATTTTATTTTCATTTCCATTTGCAGGGGTTATTGCAGCAGAAACCAGGGTTTCTGTTACAATTACCGGAGTTTCTGTTACATTATCGGCTGTTTTTGCCGCAGGAATACCTCCATACACCGAGTCGTCGGGAATTTCCAGATCCGGATCTATTCCAGCCATATTTCTTTTGCTGATCTCCCGGAAACGGCGTTGGATACCGGCCGACGATAATACCTGCCTGCATTCCAACAGTTCGCAGTCGAACAAGCGGATCGCCACACAGTAGAGTACAATCTCTTTCACCACCGCCTCTTCCAAGCCAAGCGTAAAAGCGATATCGAAACAAAAATCATTGCTGTAAGGAATGTAATACCCTCTCTCCCCGTATATTTCACAGAGAATGGTCAGATACGTACAGACGCCCTTACATCCGTACCGATGGGACAGTCGTTGTATTTTCCGGTCGGACAACATATCCGTATCCAACGGGAAATACCCCAGTCCCTTTTTTAATGGACGCGCCATAACTATACATTTTAAATTGTTAGATACCTGAAGCACCAACGGTTAACAAATCCGGTGCGAAAGAAAGGAGAAGAAGCTTCACAGGTTAACACATGGCGTTATAAAAGCAGCAAAGGTTGAACTCCAAACTTTCGTTTAAAATTCAACCTTTAGACTCTTTCCCACAAAGATAGGACTTTTGACAAAATGCCAACATTAAAGAGTTATTATAAACAGTTTAATATGTTAAAAAACATTACCCGGTCAGGTAATTTCATTTTCCCGGTATAGAAACTCGATTTGGGTGGTATAGTAGTTACATTTTGATAATTCGATAAACGAAAAATATATATTTTCTCCTATCTTTGTAACCGGATGAAATTACTTAAACCCATATTATTATTCGCCGGACTAATCATGCTTTTTTCCTGTCGGACAGACAGGCCCTATCCGGAAGCGATGCTAAAGGCTAAACGTTGTATCGAACAATACCCAGATAGTGCGCTTACTTATCTGTCTTCGCTCGACTCCGTCATACAGCACGAACCGGAAGAAACACGGATGTATTATGGATTGCTTACAACAAAAGCCAAGGATAAAAAATATATCCCACACAAATCCGATTCACTGATGAAAGAAGTGGTTCGCTTTTATGAATCCTATGGTGATACGGATAAACTAATGGAAGCCTATTATTATTTAGGCTCCGTTTATCGGGATATGAAGGATGCGCCACGAGCGATAGCTATTTTTCAGCAAGCAGCGGATGTTGGGGAGAATAGCCAGAGGTATGAGGTTTTAGGGCGGATTTATGAACAGATGGGAACTTTATTTGCTTATCAGTCGTTGTATGAAGATGCTTTGAAGGCTTACAAAATAGCTTATGTTTGTAGGCTAAAGCAAAAAAAAGAAAATCCTAATCTTATCTATGCATTACGAAATTTGGGGCGAATGCATGGATCGTTAAACCAACCTGATAGTGCAGAATATTACTACCAGGCCGCTTATAGTAAAGCCACTGAATTAAAGGATCAAAAATTGATTAATTCGATATCATCAGAGTTAGGTAATGTTTACCTCGAATTAGGAAAGCTGGACTCGGCTAAAAAAGTTTTCTCAAAAATTCCGAAGTTAAAAGATGATGCCATATATCTAAAAGGGTTAGGTTCTATTTTTCTGTTAACATCACAACTTGATTCTGCACAATTTTATTTCAAAAAAGCATTGCAAGATAATAGAAAAGCACAGAATATTTATTTGCAAAGTTATGTCAATAATACATTAGCAAAAATAGAAGCACAAAAAAGAAATTTCAATTCAGCTTTCGATTATGCACAACAATGTCTTAAACTTGAAGATTCTATAAAAAAAATTACCCGGACAGAAGCAATAGGAAAAATACATGCCCTTTATAATTATCGGCATACAGAAAAAGAGAATCAACAACTATTATTAAAAAACGAACAGAAAGAAAAACAAAACTATCTACTAATTATCTGTTTGCTGATATTTATAGGTTCAGCTGCTTTTTATACGAACTATACAAGAACACAAAAAAGAATCGCTTTGGAGCAACAAAAAAGATTACTTCAACTAAAAGATGAACAATATAAGAATAGCCAAGCCTATATCCTTGATAATAAAAAGAGGATTAAGGAATTAGGCATTCTATTACAACAAGTAGAAGGAGAAAAGGACACATTAAAAAAACAACTAATCCGATCACAAAAAGAATTACTGGAAGTATCGAATCAAAAAATCCAAATGGGGCTAAATGAAAAGGATCTATTAAAGTTATCCCTTAACAAATCGGACATATATCAATTATTCCATCAGGCAATCCACCAAGAAGATAAATCCAAATCTATAACAGAAGAGAGTTGGAAAGAATTACGACAAATCATTGATGCGACTTATAATAATTTTACAGAAAAGCTGTATGCCTTATATCCACAAATAACGGAACACGAACTCCATATTTGTTACCTGATCAAAATACAGATACCCGTCAAAGGTATAGCAAAAATCCTTCTTCTTAGCTTACCAGCTATTAGCAACTCACGTACCCGACTATACAAAAAGATACATGGGAAAGAGGGAAAAGCGGAAATGCTAGATAAATTCATCCTTGATTTATAAGCCTTAAACCCTTGTGAACTATTTGTGAAGTATTTGTGAACTCAGTTTTATCCATTCAATAGACCATTAATTCTACATTTGCATTCGTAAACAAAAACAAATGCAAAATGGATAGGAAAAAATTCATAACTACTTTATTTTTCGCAACAATTTCGATTGTTCTTTTTTCTGTAAATGCTAAAGCTGATAAAGAGAATTGGTACCCAGAAGATGGTCGTTCCATTTCCATCTTTTTATCCATAGAAAAGAACGACCTCCATATTTATTCCGATAAACAATGGGATAATATAGGTATTCAAATGATCGATCCGGATGGTCAAACAATCTATATCGATGTAATAACCATTCCATCCGAAGAAGAATTGACAATTCCTTTATCGTATCTGCCGGAAGGTAATTATCAGGTTATACTGACAAAAGACAACCAACCTGTAACCTGGTATTTAACGAAATAATATTACTCGTTTAGATTTCAACTTTTCAAGACTCTATTTATTTAAAAGAAATGAATGTTCATAATATCATCGGTTATGTAGGAATAAGCTTTCTACTATTGGGAAGTTGTCGGATGCCGACACCAACTCCAGGCGTAGAGGAAGCACTATCAAAAGCAGGCAGTAACCGAGATGAATTGTTTCAGGTGATCCGACATTATCAGAATGGAGAGGACTCATTAAAACTGAAAGCAGCTCTTTTCCTTATTGAGAATATGACGGATAAATTCTATTATACCGGAAAAGCAATCGACGAATATTATGCATTTATCGACTCTGTATATCAGATCCAACAGGAAGAATATGATATTCCAACAATTTATGATGAGTTCAGGAGAAAAAACAAGTATTCGGAAGAAAAGCCTACTATCAATCAGGATGTACGAACCCTATCTGCAAACTATCTGATTAGGAATATTGAAGAAGCATTTGCTATTTGGAATCGACCGTGGAACCAGCATTTAAATTTTGAGGAGTTCTGTGAGTTCATTTTGCCTTATCGCGTAGGAATAGAAATACCAGAAACTTGGAGACAACTATATAAGGAACGCTTCGAAGATATTTTGCAATCAGATACTATTCAAACAGCAAAACAAGCTTGTGTTGCTATCAATAATGAACTAATAAAACTGCCGATTCATATTGCAACGACATCCGTTTTAGCAATTAACTTACGTCCGAGTACATTAGCAAACATCAAATTCGGACTATGTGGAGATTATGCTAATTTAGCAATTTTTGCAATGCGAGCCTTAGGAATACCAGTAGCAATAGAAATTATTCCGCATTGGGGACGTGGGAATAACTCCCATGCATTTAATGTCGTATATGACAACAATCATACATTCCATGATTTTTCGGGCGCAGAACAAAATCCAGACAAACATTTGATTCGCTTTAAGAACGAAATTCCCAAAGTATATAGAAAAACTTTTGGTAAACATAAAAATTCGTTGGCAATGCTTCATGGAAACGAAGATATCCCAGCATTTTTCAAAAACGCTTATATGACAGATGTAACAGAAAATTATCCATTCATCGAATCGAAAGATATAAGCATTCCGTTACCGGAAAAAACAAACCGTAAATTTGCCTATCTATGTGTATTCGATCCAAATGGATGGACACCTGTTGGGTGGGGTAATATAAAAAAAGATAAAATACAGTTTCAAGCAGTTGGACCCAACATTGTTTATCATGCTGCACTGTATGCTAACGAGAAGTTAGAATTAGTAGGTAACCCATTCTTGGTTGATACTTTAGGGGATATATCCTATTACACACCACAAATAGAAAAAATAAATTATGTACTCGAACGAAAAAAAGCAGAGCCCAATTATTTGGCTTACCTCCCACCTTTAATGAATGGTTGTCAGTTTCAAGGGGCAGACAACCAAGAATTTAAAAATCCCGTTACATTATATACTATTACCAGAAATCCGAATTTCAAATATACTACTGTTGCATCTGAAAGTTCAAAAGCGGTGAAATACGTACGTTATCTGTCCTCAGACAAAACATGGGGAAATATGGCTGAAGTCGAATTTTATTCTGCAAATTCAGAAAACCCATTAAAAGGAAAAGTTATTGGAAATTATGAACCTAGTATTTATTATCCGCGGTATGGAGCAGAAATGTTATTCGACAATGACCCATTGACATTCTTCCATTCAAATGACACACTTAGCTGGGGTGGATTGGAGTTGAAAGAAGCAAATGTTATTTCAAAAATACGTTTTATTATTCGCAATGACGACAATGGCATTCGCAAAGGGCATGAATATGAACTTTTTTATATGAACAAAGGAAATTGGGACTCATTAGGAAAATTAACAGCAACAGAAGATGATAAGCTACTTTATAAACAAATACCGACAGGAGCTTTATATTGGCTTCGTGATTATACCAAAGGAAAGGAAGAAAGAATATTCGAAATAAAGAACAATACAGTTATTTGGCATTAAAAAGAGGATATTTAACAACAAAAACACAAGAAGAAGAACATGCTTATGTTGCAAGAATAGCAAAAGCATTACACAGAGAATGCGATATTTTATATACAACATTTACATGGGTGGTAACCTACAATTGTAATTTTCGCTGTCCTTATTGCTTTGAGGGTAGAGACAAAAAAGATGGAAAAAATCAACTCGCTTTCACTAAGGAACAAGTAAACATTGCTTATGATGTTCAAGACAAAATCCAACCTCACAAAAAACTACGAAAGAATGTAATAACTCTTTATGGAGGAGAGCCTTTGCTAGCTGAAAATAAAGCAGTTGTAAACTACATTGTAGAAGAAGGACGTAAACGGGGCTATACATTTGTAGCCGTGACTAACGGATATGAAATAGACCATTTCTTGAATTTACTAGCACCAGATAGTATTTACAAACTCCAAATAACAATAGATGGTCCTAAAAGAATTCATGATTCACGAAGGATACATCACAAAGATCATGATACTTTTGACAAAATTGTAGAAAATGTAAAATTAGCCTTAGATAAAGAGGTGAAAGTAGTTGTTAGAATGAATTCTGACGATCGGAATATAGAACAATATACTGAACTAAAAAACTATTTTTCAGAAAAAGGATTTTACAGTTATTCTAAATTCGAATTCTATTCAGCCATATTAAAAGATAATAATTCCGTATCCCCTTTAGAGCATAAAAATCTCAGTTTTTTATCAGCGCAATCATTTTTTGATAAACAAAGACAACAAGAAGAAAAAGATCAAGATAGAGATTCTGATATGTATCAAAATATTTATAATGCACTATCGAAAAAGACTCCTATCACTTTTAGATCGATAAGTTGTGCCGCTCAAGCAAATGGGTGTGTACTTGATCCTTTGGGGAATATTTATCCATGCTGGGAGGTTATTGGAAAGAAAAAGTATCTTAAAGGTACCTATTCCTCAGAAGGAGTTACATGGAATCACGAAGTGTTAAATCAATGGAAAAACACAGACATTGGTCAGAAAAAACCATGTAACCATTGTAAATACGCGCTTTTATGTGGTGGCGGATGCCCTTATCATAATATGTTGGGAGAGAATATTCAATGTGCTATTTTTCGAAAAAAATTCAGCATAGAAGTCAATAGGGCTTATGCTAAATTTAAAATAAATATTTAATCATTTAATTTTCAAATCATGAAAAAAGAGGATTTAGAAAAAAAAGAACTTGTTTCTCTAAATTCAGAATTAACTGAGTTTAGCTTGCAAGAATTGGAACAGCGTTTAGAAACTGATCCGTTGGCTGTAGGAGGTTTATTGGATATGGCTTCTTCGGGAGATATGTCATTAACAAACCTTAGTTCATCTGAATGTATTCATTGTGAGGCTGGTATGGACTGTAATATACATTAATATGTTTAGTGTATAAAGATGTAACATTAACAAAACACCTCATAAATATGACCACACAAATCTTTTTTTGATTCTGAAGATTTTGTTTCTATTTATGAGGTGAATCTTTTTGATGCAACTTTTACTATGAAGCATTCGTTTCTAAAAATAGAGCAATCCATATAAATACATAATAGAATCTCATCTCATGAAAAAGCTATTTTTATTAACATTCATATTTTGTTTTTTCGCCCCCCTAATACAAGCCCAAAATATCTTGAAAGGAATCATTCAAGATGAATTTAATAAAGGAGTTTCTTCTGTGACTATAAGAATTCTTACAATGGATTCAGCATTTGTTAATGGAGCGACAACAGACGATAAGGGTTTGTTCTTATTTAATAACATAGAAAAAGGAAAGTATATTCTAGCTATTAGTTGCATCGGTTATATCAATAAATATTTGAATTTTGAGATGGTAGAAAAAGTTCAAACATTGCCACTGATTATTTTAAAAGCAGACAATATCTTATTAGATGCGGTTGAGATTAAGGGTAATTCCTCTATCTACAAAAAAGATCACCTGCTTGTCATACCAGAGAAAATACAAATAAAGCATGCCTATTCTGGATATGATCTATTGTATAATCTTATGATACCAGGCATTACCGTCAATCGTCGCGAAGGAACAGTATCTACTTCACAAGGGGCAGCAACCATTTATATAAACGGAGTGAGAGCAGACTTTCGGGAAGTTCAAAATTTACGCCCAAAAGACATTGAAAAAGTAGAATATTATGATAAGCCTACGGGTAAATATCTAGGAGATAAGGCTTCTATAAACTATATAACCAAAGAATACAGAACTGGAGGGTATATATCTTTGGATGGAGAACAAAATATAGGCTATCTGGCCGGAAAGTATGATATAGGAACTAAAATAGCACATAATAATACCAACTATACTTTTTTCAGTGGTTACAATATGAAAAAATATGATGGAATAGCTCAAGATAAAAAAGAGGAAATCTTTTTTCCTGATTATACAATAAAACGAAATCGAACCAATAATAATGCAAATTTTAGTAACAATCAACAATATGCCCAATTCAAAATAAGTAACAATACCAAAAAACGGAACTTATTCGGGTTCATTTCTTTCGTTCGTAACATAACACCGGACAATGACAGAAATGAAAGCGTCTGTTATTCTGGGTATAAAGATCAAAACATACAGTCATATGAAAAAATAGACCAACAGAGCTTGAAGCCTGCTATAAGCTTGGACGGGGTCTTCCATCCAAAGGAAAATCAGCGAATACATGTTTTACTGAACAGTTCATATACTCAGAATACTTATAGCAGAGATTATACAGAGGGCAAACAACTGTCTATTACAAATGTAAATGAAAACTTATATTCATTCAGTGCAATTGGTATCTACAACATTCAACTAAAACATAATAATTCGTTTGGAGGTAATATTCAACATCACCATAACATTACCTCTTCCTCATATAGTGGAGATTATACTTCATGGCAACATTTGTGGCAGGGAGAAACTCTCCTTTTTCTGAATTATTCACAGGATATCGGCAAAAATTTTACATTCACATTCTCTCCTGGAGGCTCTCTACTAAAGTATAAGTTACATGGAGATGAACTCCATCGTTTCCATACGTTCAGGACTAACTCATGGATTCGTTATCGTATCAATCCAAGACATCAAATAGTTGTCGCTTTCGCAATGGGAAACGACCAAGTAGAACTTAGCCATCTAAACACGATGGATCAAACTATTGACTTTCTTCAGATCAAGAGAGGAAATCCCAATTTAGATAATACGAAGTTATATGAATATTTATTAACTTATAATGCTCAAATAAAACCAGTGAACTTACAGTTCAATTTGGGGTATTTCATTTATTCCAATAATATCTGCTCTGATTTTTATATTGAAAGTAATAAATTGGTTACCAGTTATCGCTCTAATTCCTCTTTTCACAAATTAAAAGCTGAATTACTGGCATCTTACCGAATTTCTGAGAACCTACGTGCAAACATTAATTTAATATACAAATACATGAATATTCCAGGAGAATCAAAATTTAGGGAGAATAATTTTATATTTTCAACAGATATAAATTACTTTCTGAAATCATTCACAATCAATGTATATGCAAAAACACCAGAAAGAATTTTAAATAATACAACTCTTGCTTTTATAAAATCTCCTGGAATTTATGGACTTTCGATTCGTTACAATCAAAATAACTGGATGGCAGAAATAGGTACAGAAAACCCGTTTACAAAACATATTTATTACCGGGAATATGGTAACTATGGAGTATATAAATATAATCAAATGCAAACTAGCCGTATTTATCAACAAACAGGATATGTGAAAATTGCTTATACTTTTGATTTTGGGAAGAAAATATCTCGTGAATCTAATAATATGGATAAAAATATTAATAGTGCCATTTTAAAAGTAAAATAATATGAACGACTATAGTAACATTATTATTCATCCTCTTGCATCTTCTACGAAAAACAAGCATTATTTATTATCCTATAATGGACAATATTATGAAGCAAACTTTCCCATTGTGGAATTAGTAAAAGAATTACAGGAAAAACAGTCAGAAGAGGAAGCTATCACTTCTTATATCAACCGAAAAAAGGGGAAATATACTCAAGAACAAGTGGAGCGGATTATCAGCAAGTTTATCAAGCCTGTTTTTGCTGCCCCCAAAAAGAAACTCACTTTTCTCTACGAAAAGGAATTGTTCAGTCCAGCGTCTATCGACAAATTCTCAGACACATTCAGTTTTTTATTCAACAAAGTATATATGGCAATAGTTCTAATAATCACCGCGGTACTAGATGTCTACTTTTTTTTGACAACCAACGACCTGTTGCTATTCAATAACAAAGTAAATATATATATGGTAGTAGGATTATTCATATTTATGCTCACCTCTTCCTTTTTCCATGAATTGGGGCATGCTTCTGCTTGTAAATACTTTGGTATACACCATGGTTGCATTGGATTTGGACTATACCTGAACTTCCCAGTCCTATATACCGAAGTGACCGAAGTATGGAAACTCGATCGAAGACAACGTTGCATAGTAAATATTGCAGGTGTATACTTCCAGTGCTATTGGCTGATTCTTATGCTGATAGTTTTTTTGTTGACAAATAATGATATTTTACGCTATCTTATCTTGATTATGAATCTCGGTTTCTTGATGACACTGAATCCTTTTTTCAAGTTCGACGGTTATTGGATTGCTTCAGATTTATTGGGAGTTCCTAACCTGCGTTCTCGTTCGAAAGAACTATTAAGATATTGGTATAGCTATTTACACAAATTGCCAATACATAAAGTCCCTTATCTATTACAAATGCGTTCTACTGAGAAATATGGTTTATTGGTATACTCCATTGTAGTAAATCTATTCATGGGATTCTATTTCTTCTATATAATTCCCAAATTCCTATACCGATTTGTTAGTAGCTTCCCCGATGAGATAAACGAGTTGATCCTCTACTTGTCCAATAACATAACACCACCATTTGTTCTTCTGAGAAATATTGGTACACAAATGCTCTTTCTAGGATTACTAGGTTTTTTATTATGGAAAGTTATCAATCCACTGATAAAGAAACATGTCAAAAAATAAGTCTATTTTTCCAGATAAGAAATTTACTGGCGTAGCGATTTTACTTGTAGCAGTAATAACAACTCTCTTGTTTCAGATAGAGGACAGCTATCAGCTTTGCTTATTATTACTTTTGGGTAGTGTGTTGATAATACATCCGCTTCCTTTACGGCAATGGACAGTAATAGATCTATACATCTGTCTAATAACAGTCTATGATATTATAACCTGCTTATATGCACATTGTCTAGTTCCGGCTATCCATGGCACACTTTTATCTATGCTTTGTTGTACAACCTATTTCGTATCACGAAAACTCTTTACATCGAAGCATGCGACACGAATTGTTTTGCAAAGTAGCTATTTACCTATTGGTATCTCCCTTATCCTTTCGCTATGTTCTTTTTTTTTGTTTCGACAATCCATTTTAGGAGTTGGTTTTCAGGACATATATCACTTCCGCTTTCTCTTTCACCCATTAGGTTACATTACTAATATATGGGTAGAAGTATTACTTGTAATGTTAAGCTGGATGTGCATTGCGCATCGTTATTCGGGATGGTTTATTTTCCTGATAGTCATTGCAATACTTTTTTCTTTCTCTCGAGGTGCCTATATTGCATTAGCCGTTTATATTATAAGTTGGTTGTTACTTGTAAAACCCAAACACGAAAAATGGTTTTTGCTTGTAATCTGTATTACAGCTATCATTTTAACAGGCATTTTCTTTCCTAACGAAATGAGAACTACTGTACTAATGAATCATACCACATCACAACAACGGAGTACAGAAGGACGTATTACCGCAACACAAGCTAGTTGGGATATTTTTCAGAAACAGCCACTACTCGGATACGGAAACAGAAACTATATTTTTGCTGTTGATCGAGCACTTAACCAGGATAGTACGTATTCAAAGACTTCAATTTCGCCTAATATTATCATACAGCTATTGATAGAAAAAGGTATCATTGGTAGCTTATTTTATTTACTATTAGCTCTAGCTATCTGTCGAAAAATTATAAAACATCAAGAACAACCCGAAAATTATAAAATAGGTTGCCTTTTCCTAGCATTAACCGCTAAAGAAATGACACAGGCTACGTTATTCCATACTCCTTTTGCATTGCTTATGATATACATATTACTAGCTTTTTTGCAAAAAAAAGAACTCACTTTAGATGAAAGGGACAGTAAACAATATACCTCTACCTATGTAATCCCCTGCATTATAACATTCTGTTATCTAAATTGGCTTATATTTAACCTTATACAAAATCAGGATAAATCATACCAGCAACAAAGCATAATAGCCTGGAAAAAAGGGCAGTTCACAGAGGCTATCCGCCTGATGGAACAGACAAAGGAACTAACGCCCAACCTGATCAACCGTGGACTACTGTATATGCAATATTACCATAAAACAGCAAATCCCCAATATCAACAAGTGGCAGAAGAGGTCTTGCAGAAAGCCCGGCTGCAACAACCGGAAGACATACAAATCCGTTATCTGCAAGCACGTCTCTACATAGATAATAAAGCATCGGGGAAAGCCCGGCAGATAATAGAAGAACTGGCTACTGATTATCCTAAAAACTCACTCTACCTCTCTGCCTTGTCGAATATCTTGTACCAACAAGGAGAGAAAGAGGCCGCTTTGCAGCCATTGGTAAATGCCATCCGTTATACCCCCCGCCTATTGACCGGCAAACGAATTCGCCTTTTGAGACAAAATGATCCGGTATTTTATAACACCTTACAGCAACATTTATCAGCCTTAACACCGTCTCCGGAAGACAGCCCTACTGATTATGCGCGTTTGGGTTATATCGCCTGGTGGTGCGGTAACCAATCTGTGGCTGAAAAGTATCTTCGGAAAGCAGTAGAAGACCTCCCTAACCTTGCTACTCCCTGGCACCTGCTGGGCGATGACAATAAATACCGCCTATTGCTATACGGAGCTTTCCAAAAGGATCTGTTATCTACCGAACTGCCGGAAGAAAAAGAGATGAGCGACGAACGCCTGTTCAACATGTTCTATCAACCCAAGTTCAGAAACTGGTATGGGATAGATTTGTATAACTGTAATTAATATAATATCAAGAGATAATTTCACCGAAAACAACCGATTTTCCGGGGATCAGTACCTATACATCCATATATTTCACTATATTTGTTTATAACAAATTCAAATATTGTTGAATTAAATGTCACAGGATCATAGACAGAATGAGGTATTTCATTTTTTTCATACTGTTGAATATTCCCTACCTTTTCGCTTCGTCGGCCGAACTACGAAGCGAAAAGATTTTATTATCCACTGACAAAACACAATATAATCCGGGAGATACAATCTGTTTGTCGGGTATACTACTCGAAGCAAATACATTGCAACAATCCCTTTACAGCAATTATGCCTATGTGGAACTACTCGGCAGGAATGATTCCGTGTTAACCAGACAGAAGCTAGTCTGTGACTCTGCTCGTTTCACAAGCCGGATACCTCTGGATCCGGATATATCCCCGAACGACTATTATATTCGGGCATATACCAGATTAATGTGCAATTACTCGCCTACCGCTTTCACGACCCTTGTCATACCTGTGGGCTGTAAGGTCGTAATCCGTTCTTCCGGCAATAAGACAGAACAAGTTCACTTCTACCCGGAAGGAGGACACCTCACGACCGGTGCATTACAGAATGTAGCCTTTGAGATCGTCGACCAAAAAGGATTTCCTGTTGAGACAACCGTAGCATTATGCCGTAACTCGGGCGACACAGTGTATTCTGCCTTACAGACAGATAAGCATGGAATCGGACGCTTTTCTTTCATCCCTGAAAAATCGTCACACTATTTCATACAAGTTGGAGATCAGTCATATCCTTGTCCGCCAGCAAGTAGTAAACCTGCTTTGCAACTGAATCTGAACAACGCACAGCTGCATTATAATATTCTATTCACACCGGAAAACCAGACAGCCTACCAGTTCATACTTTTTCATGGGGGAGAAATTTGCCTGCAACAAACCGTCACCCACCAAAACAAAGAAGGTCTCATTAAGCTCTCACATCACCATCAGGGACTGATAACCGGAATATTACTGGATGAACAGCACCAAATAG
This sequence comes from Parabacteroides timonensis, assembly GCF_900128505.1. Lineage (NCBI taxonomy): Bacteria > Pseudomonadati > Bacteroidota > Bacteroidia > Bacteroidales > Tannerellaceae > Parabacteroides > Parabacteroides timonensis. Next base: position 197,504 of record NZ_LT669940.1, on the reverse strand, counting down.
TATCGGAAACGCTTTGTTACTTTAATAAACCAGATACTTCAAATCATTTTTCAGCTACCGAAAAAGCGATCTTGCTAAATACCGATTTATCCCGTCCTCTTCCGGGGCTATTCTGATCCGGACAAAGACATATAAGAAAAAGAAGATCGAATCTCAAGGGATTATCTACACGCCTTTAGGATTATCGAATAAACAGATCAGTCCCAAGCTAAAACCTGGGACTTGTTTATAAAAAACACCTGTTTGCTTTGTATATGATACGATTAATGCCAGCCAAATTATACAGCGGTAAAACTTACGGCTGTATAATTTGATTACGCAAGAAAAAGTCCTATCTTTACAAAATTATACGACGGTAAAACTTACAGCCGTATAATTTCAGGAAAATAAACTTAACTTGCTGGATATGAAGTTTTATAATCGTGAGACAGAATTAAAGTTATTAAATGAGACACAGAAGGTTGCCTTTAGCGACCACTCACAAATGACCGTATTGACAGGACGCAGACGTATCGGAAAGACCAAACTTATATTGAAAAGTTGTGAGGATACACCAACAGTCTATTTATTTGTCGGACGAAGCAATGAAGCACAACTTTGCAGCCAATTTGCCCAAATAGCCGGTAAAGAACTGGATACCTACATACCGCAGGAAATATCCTCTTTTGCCGGATTATTCGAAATGCTGATGGGGATTGGTCGAAATAGATCTTATAATCTGGTGATAGACGAATTTCAGGAATTTTTCTATATTAATCCGTCCATATACAGCCAAATGCAGGATATTTGGGACAGATACAAGGATACGACACACGTCAACCTGATTACAAGCGGATCTGTCTACACCCTCATGATTCAGATATTCCAAAATGCCAGAGAACCGTTATATGGTCGCTGTGACAGTATTATGAAGATAAAGCCGTTTACGACCACTGTATTAAAAGAAATTCTATCAGACTACAAGCCAGACTATACGCCGGAAGATCTATTGGCCCTCTACACTTTCACCGGAGGAGTACCTAAATATATCGATCTTTTCATGCAAAAAGGATGTACCGACCTTGACAGTATGATCAATTACATCGTACAACCCGACTCACCATTCCTAAATGAAGGTAAAGCACTGCTAATACAGGAATTCGGGAAGAAGTATGGTAATTATTTCGCTATTCTGTCGGATATTGCCAACGGGCGAAATACGTATCCGGAAATTGAAAAGAACATGGGGGAAACAAGCATAGCCGGGCATCTCAGGAGATTGGAAGAAGATTATGAGTTAATTGCAAAGAAACGACCAATTTTTGCTAAAGAGGGGACACAAACCATCCGTTTTGTGATAACCGACCTATTCCTGCGATTTTGGTTCCGGTACTTCATCAAATACCATTATCTCATCGAAAGTGATAATCTGGAACAGTTGGGGGAAATCATCAAAAAAGATTATCCTACTTATTCAGGATTGACGCTTGAAATGTACTTCCGCCAAAAAATGGCTGAAAGTAAACAATACAGCAATATCGGTTCATGGTGGCAGGTCAAAAAAGGACAGGAGCCATGCGAGATTGACATCGTAGGAATTCATATCGATGACAAATCTGCATTAGTTGCCGAAGTAAAACGGCAGCGTAAGAACTTTAATCCGGACGAATTCAACAAGAAGATAGAAATAATCAGAAACAAAGTGCTCTCTAAATACAAAATTGAAACAAAAATTTTCAGCATGGATGACATGTAGCCCTCTCTAACGTGCCATTCTTCCACTTAATTCCCCCTATTCCGTACTAAACAGACCTAAGTCGATTTGCAGTTTTTAGTGGGATATATCTTTGTCATGTTTTCGAGAACAAACAAAGTATTATCTATTCACATTCAAAATTAAAAGATTATGTCAGTAAAGTATCGTTTAGTAGAGAGAAACAACCTGGGTAAGGACAAAGACGAAACCCCGAAAAAATTGTATGCACAGCCACTCTATTCAGACCTGGTAAAGTTCGAGGAGTTGCTGGGAGAGATCAGCGAAGCCGGTATTCCTTCCAATCAGGTGAAAGGAGTAGCCGACCGTATGAACCACCTGTTCAGAAAACATCTGGCTGCCGGACGACGTGTACAGTTCGGTGAATTCGGAAACTTCCGTTATGGGCTAGGTTCGGCCGGAGCCGATACGGAAAAGAATTTTGATAACTCAATGATCAAAACCCCACGTATCATCTTCAGTCCGGGTTCCGCTCTGCGCCAGGCCCGCAAAGACACCAAATTCGAAAAAGCAGGAACACAGCCCTCCGTGAAAGAAGATGGTGACAACGAGGATGACAGACCGGTTATCGAATAAACAGATCAGTCCCAGGCCAAAACCTGGGACTTTTTTTATGGATAACGTTGTCGTGAGAACTTTGTTTTGCACTGTAAAAAGTGCAAATATGCACAATAATTGCACTTTTTACAGTGCAATTGACTATATTTGCAGAAATACATAAGAATCATGGATAAATTACAACAAAGTTTCGATGCAATGTTACGTTCCATACCAACCACATTTCATCGATATATGTTCGACCGTATTAATTGGAACAACCGTCTGTTAGGATTGGTCGGACCACGTGGCGTAGGGAAAACTACGTTGATGTTGCAATATGCCAAGGAGAAGCTGAACAGGAACACGACTCTATTCGTCAATGCTGACGATTTATATTTTTCTGCTCACCACCTAGTGGAATTGGCTGATGAATTTGTGAAGCGAGGAGGAACTCATCTTATTATTGACGAGATTCATAAATACAAGGATTGGGCACGCGAGTTAAAGCTGATGTATGACTATCATGCAGATCTAAAGATCTTTTTTACCGGCTCTTCCATTCTTGATATTAACAAAGGATCGGCAGATCTAAGCCGACGGGCGATAATCTATTCTATGCAGGGGCTTTCGTTTCGTGAATACCTGAATATGTTTCACCATATGGAAATTCCGGTCTATCCATTGATTGATATCATACAACATCACATTGAACTTCCTGATAAATTTCGTCCTTATACCTATTTCCAATCCTATCTGGAAGAGGGTTATTATCCATTCTCCAAAGAAGATCAGTTTCATATACGTTTACAACAAGTAATAAACAAAACGTTGGAAGTCGATATTCCACAATATTCCGAAATGAGTGTGTCGACAGCACGAAAATTAAAGCAATTGCTCACTATCATCGCCCGAAGCGTACCGTTCAAGCCCAATATGAGCAGTATTGCAACCATGTTAGGAGTAAGCCGTAATAATTTATCCGACCACTTTCTTTACCTCGAAGAAGCCGGATTAATCTCACAATTACGTGACAACACGGGGGGTATCAGAGGACTAGGCAAAGTGGACAAAGTCTATTTAGACAATACAACCCTTATGTACAACTTAGCACAAGATACTACAAATCTCGGGAATATCAGAGAAACATTTTTCCTGAATCAAATGCGCGTGGAGCAAGATGTTATTACCTCGGCTGTTTCTGACTTTCAAATAGCAGACTACACCTTCGAAGTAGGAGGAAAGAACAAAAAGCAAAAACAGTTGCAAGGAATTGAGAACGGTTTCGTTGTAAAAGACAATATAGAACAAGGCTACATGAATGTAATCCCTTTATGGCAGTTCGGACTTAATTATTAACATATTAGTCTATAAAAATCAATCATGTTTTGTCTTGTTTACTGAACAAATAATACTATTTTTGTTCAATAGACAGAACAATATGGCTTATCGAATAAACAAACCAGCGTTGTCGTGAGAACTTCTCTAGCTTATGTATCTGGCCGTTTGATATATCTCAAACAAAAGAAACACTTTTATAAAATAAAAACAACTCATTTGCTTTGTATATAAAGCAAATTTTAGCGTTATTTGCACTATATACAGTGCATGATTATGGAATAAGCAAATCACCTAATGTAGACAATCAAGCACAACCGAATAACACCATATTATCCCATGAAAATCAATCATATCACATATTTACTTCTCTTATTTATTGGTCTGGCTGTTTCATGCAGTCAGGAAAAGACAAGTAATGTTCCTGAACTAGCTATCGACCTGGACGATACAAAAGATGCGATCCTATATTCTCAATTTGCCAAGTCATTAGACTATATTGAGTTAAACACAAACGACTCATGTATAGTATCCGGTGTTCGCAATATCTTTTTAGACGATGATACGTTGATACTCCTAGACAGAAAGAAAGCCGGCATTCTGATTTTCACGTCAGAGGGTAAACTCGTCAACCAGATCAATCACTATGGGAATGCACCGGAAGAGTTTATCAGAATACATGCATTTACGATTGATCCGGTTCTTAATCGGATCCACATACTCGACACTTTCTCACAGAAAATAAACATATACAATTACAATGGAGATTTTATAGAATCGATAAAGACAACTTTATACGTTAGAGATTTTGCTATATTAAAAGACGGAATAAGATTGTGCGTTTTACCTTACTACGAAAAGAATTTACCTTATGGAATATGGACGGTCGACAGAGAAGATAACATCATCAAGAAAATAAATTTTGATATTCCGAAAGATGACAAGTTCGAATTCGTAAACTTATATACCAATTTATCGGACCAAGCCTTTTATTACTATGACAGGAACTGGGATAATCTCTCATACGTCACCAAAGACACGGCCATCGTGAAATACCAAATTAATTTAAAGCAACGACTAAAAGATGATCTCAGAAAAAAAGATCCTGAAACAATTCCATTACAGGATTTTGCAATGATGTGGGGTTTCAGTAATTCTAGCAATTTCCTACTACTAACCTATTACTATTACGTAGAAGAGAATCCCTTTAGATGGGTTTTATACGATAAAGAGACGCACGAATTAACAACATCGACTACTGTTATCAATGACATCGACCATGTACAATCATCTTCCGATCAAATATTCTATCTGAGCGATAAAGTATGGTGCCGTATACTAGACGATGAAACAAATAACTGCAATGTTCAATTACAAATTATAAATCTGAAATAAGATTATAGCAAGGGTAAACAAATCTAGCTATATATAAAAGATTCATATTTTGTTCTCATACAATTATTCATTTGGCAATTATCAAATGAATAAAGCATATATATGTTTCTTTCGTTTGATATATGTCAAACGAAAGAAACACGATTGTAGAATGAATCATTCAATGGAAGAAAATTGTTGTTTGGACGTAATCCTCTAATAATATAATTACTCATTATTGCATTATATCTGTTTAATAGTAATTTCTATATTATTTTCCCCTTTGATCTGGTACCCACTCCCTCGTATAACATCAATATTCAACCACGGGAGATCATCTTTCAAGTCTTTCCGTAAACGGATAACAACTTGTTCCAAGTGTTTTTTATCTCTACTTTCCTTATCAGACCAGAGATTTTCAAGCAAAAAATCATAAGATTGGAAATAATCTTTCCCTTGCGCCAGCAGATAAAACAAACCGAACACTTTCGGAGCAAGTGGTATTTCCTTATCTGCATAAACTAAAGTGTGTTTCTTTTCATCCAGAAAGACAACTATATTTGTTGGTCGCAAATTAAACTCTGGCTGTGCATGTATCTCTACGGATTCTGTAATAAATTCCACATCCTGCTGAACAAATTCAGCGGGTAAAGTCTGAGGTATTTCCCGGGACTGTTCATTCTCAGAAACAAATTGATTCAAATACTTTAACCTCCTCTTTTCCAATACCAATAAAACCAGAGATCCAAAAAAAATTAGGGATAATAAGATATAATAACCTTTCCCCCACAATAAACTGTCTAACCATCCTCCCTTAACATATCCCTCTAAAACTATGACATCTTGAATATCCACCTTATACGTCAATTTTAAATAATCGGGTAAAAGACATACATTATTAATACCATAAAACGTCTTTTTATCTGAATCATTATTATAAATAGACACTGTCGTTTTAAAATTAAAACCATTCTCTTTCAACTTCAATCGAAAAGTACTGTCCAGTTCTTCTATTTTTACAGGGTTCTTTAGCGACAAATAAAATTGATCAGCCAGAAAATCACCCTCATCAGCAGTTAAAACCTTAGTACTATCCTTTTCAAAATACAATGTTTGGTTTTCAGTCTCTATTTTGATACCAGATGAAACTTCAGGAGAAAATCCATGTGTCTTCTTTACACCGATTTCTCTCATCCTGTTCGCGCAGTCATCCCATAAAGTTTGTTTCCAGATTTCAGTCACTTTGGTACGTAAGTTACAGGAATACCAATACCCTACCCCTATAGCAATTACGGAAACTGCAATAATCAAATACAACCGACTTGATGAATCCAAATTCATTATCATATTTATTTTGAATACAAAAATACGAAAGAACCTCTCAAAATGAGGTGAAACGAATAAAAAAACACCTATATAGGCAAAATCTAGGTAAAATCTAGGAGTTTTTTCGAGAAAGCCTCTCTACTTTTGCTGTCACAAACATAAAAACAGATATGAAGAAGAAATTGAAATTTGTAGGATTTATAGTTTGCCTGATCGCTGGCTTTTGTTTTTGGATCAATCAAAAAAACGAATTATCAACTCTTGTATTAGAGAACATAGAGGCATTGGCTAATGGTGAACATGGAGATAGGGTTAACTGCTACGGCGATGGCTCTGTTGAATGCCTCGGAGGTTGGGCAGAAATGAAAATCGAAGGTTTTAAACTTGAATAAACAATGAAGCATCTCCTATACATATTAATAGGTATTAGCTGCCTGGGTGCCTGCACGAGTTCTCCGGATACGCACTTCCCAAGATACTCGCACTTTACCGAAACCAAGGCGCTCAGTGCACAGGTTATCAACCTGGATACTATCCTGTTCCGTTACCCGTTCCGGATAACGGTCAGGGATAGTATTGCCGTTATAATGGATCTGCATAATACAGATCATTATTTACATGCGTTTACTTATCCGGCGTGGAAACATATTGCTTCATTCGGCAGACGTGGAGAAGCACCGGAGGAGATGCTTTCAGCAGCAAACATCCAATTTAACTCCTTAGATTCTTTGTGGGCTCTCGATCCTAATAAGATGGAGATCACACGCTGGAAAATATCTCCTTCTACCGGTTCTGCAGAACGGGTAGAGGAGATTAAACTAGACAAGAAACTTGTCCGTTCTTTGGATTTTCACACGATGGAATCGGGCTTTTTAATTCCTGACTACATGGGAGAGCATCGTTTTTGGGAAGTAAACAGTAATGGTGAACCAATAAACAGTAATGGTATAATACCAAGCGAAACAGCTGATGAAGAAACATCTCGTCCGGCACTGGCACAAGCTTGGCGAAGTTTTATAGACTATAATCCAGACAATGGAGTATTAGCTATGGCAACACAGTTGGGAGAAGCAATCGAAATTTATAATTTAAATAACAATACACATAAAGTCCTATACGGGCCAGCAGGAGAGCCAGAGTTCCAAACAGGTAAAGACGGCTCAGGTATCCCAAGTGGAATTATGGGATTTAGTGATATAAAAGTAACAACCAAACATATCTACGCTGTATTTCAAGGTGTTAAATTTAAAGACAAGCTAGCCACCTATCAGCGTGGAGAACGGCCGGAAGATGGAGGAAGATTTATCTATGTTTTTGACCTACTAGGGAATCCGGTTTGTAAATATACCCTCGATCATGCCATATATGGTATTGACATAAACGAAGAAACAAATACGATCGTTGCAACCGAAGTAAAAAGTGATGATCCGATCATAGAATTCAAAATTTAAAGAACAAGATGAAAACTCTAAATCTAATCATACTAGTATTCTTATCTATCTTTTTTTCCTGCAATAACGATCAAAAAGCGAAAGAAAAACATATTGCGCAGTTGGTGAATAAATGGCAGGGCAAAGAAATTGTATTTCCTGAAAACTTGATCTTCACGCGCTATCTGACAGATACAACAGATTACAAATTTCTGCAATCCGAATATAAAGTATTGATATATGTTGACTCTACCGGCTGCACCAGTTGTAAGCTGCAATTACATAAATGGAAAGACTTGATTGAATATACTGATTCCGTTACAAAAGAGAAAGTACCTTTCCTATTTTTCTTTCACTCGAAAGATTATAAAGAAATACACTATCTGTTAAAGCGCGATGGTTTTGACCGTCCTGTCTGCATTGATATGAACGATCAACTAAACAATCTAAATAAGTTTCCGGCAGATATGACTTTCCAAACATTTCTGCTGGATAAAAAGAATAAAGTAGTAGCTATAGGAAATCCAGTACACAATACAGCCATAAAAGACCTCTACCTGAAACAGATTACAAGAAAAGAAAATCCGACTAAAAATACGCTGAAAACAACCGCCAAAGCTACGGAAACGGAGATTGACTTCGGAACCTTCAACAAATCGGAAATAAAAGAAACAGTCATCGAAATAAAAAACACAGGAGACAAACCCCTTGTAATAATGGATGTAAGTACAACTTGTGGCTGTACGATATCCACGCATGACAAACGATCTGCAAAGCCAGGAGAATCCCTTGGAATTGAAATTAAGATGACACCTAAGGAGATAGGATTCTTCAAGGAAGTCGTGACGATCAAATACAACAGTATGAACAATCAACCGGCCAAAGTTATAATTAAAGGGAATGTTCGGTGATCGAACGAAAAATAGTTTACTGCACAACAGATAAATTGTACAAGTAAACTCTCAGAATCCCAGAAAAGGAGGTGTATCATGTAGACTTAGCTACTTTTTGCACACTCAATGAGTGTGTATAGAGGATAAAAACAACAGAAATTGATTTCATAAACTAAAAAAGATAAACACCATGAAAAAGATTATTGGTATCACTATTATAGCTATGATAGCTTTAATGATAAGTTGGAATTTCAGTATGAAACAAAATGAAGTAGAACTGTCAGACTTGGCACTAGCTAATGTAGAAGCCTTAGCACAAGATGAAGGGATTTACCCCCATGGCATCTGTTATCAAACATTATCTTTTGAGCATGTCTTTCCATCATACTATGTTATTTACTGCTTAGGTTGTCAAACTGTTAAAGCTGTTTTATATAGTAATATAAGTAATTGTTAAAATTATTCTGTATGAAAAAAATATCAATTCTATCATTCATTATAGCTTCTTTTTTCATCACAATTGCTAATCAATCTGAAAAGAGTATTGATTTAACATTAATGAACATTGAAGCATTAGCACAATCTGAAGGCAGTTTATTAGGAGAATGTTATAAATATGTAGATTCTCATGGCGGATATCCTGCTTCCTCTGTAATATATTGCGGAGGGATCAACGGATGCACTGAATTACAAGCATATAGCTATAGTCATAAATCAATCTGCCTATAATTCAAAATCCAAAGTATAGAATAGTATTCTATACTTTGGATTTCAATAATAAAAAAGATATATCATGAAACATAAAATATTTCAAATTCTAAACATTACGATAGGTTATTTATATTTATCAACATCCTGTTCGTTCAATAGTAATGAATTAAAGGACACACATATGGGTGAAAATAACTCCCAAAAAGAAATTGACAAATTAGTAGTAAAAGAGATTTATTTAAACGAAATATTTGATGTTTCAGATTTAGCTATAGTAAAAAACAACATAATATTTCAATCAATATCATCTGATACAATTATACACATATATCAGACACCTGATTTTCAGTTGTTAAACAGCTTTGGTCATAAAGGTGAAGGTCCCATGGAATTTTCGAATCCACATTTATACAAAAGTACAAGCAGCCAATTCCTTATTGGAGGATTTAATAGAGGAAAGAATGCCTATGGTTACGATTTAAAAAACAACAATATTAACAAACAAAATCTATATAACATATTCAATACGGGCGAACCAATGAACAATGTTTATTCGTATAATAAATATTTAATATACAACAACATTTTCCAATTAAGTATTTGTAAATATAATTTTGACAATAATTCTACAGAAGTATTATACTCATTCCCTAAAGATGACCATCCTGAAAGTTTTTTCTATTCAAATAAAGGCATATTAGTTGCTAATGATTCCATAATGGTCTATGCATATTTTTACAAAGACAAAATTGATTTCATTGATTTTGATGGCAATTTAAAAAAAAGTATCTTGGGTGAAAAGCAGAAACCACATATTAATATAAATAATTTCAAATCCAATACAAACACATTTATCAATGCATTTGCCTCTAAATCATATATTTTTTTATTATACAGAGGTTTAAATTATGAAGATTTTATGAAGAATCCTTATAAAGACAAATTGCTGATATATGATAATCATGGTAATTACATTAATGAATATAGATTTGACATTTCTCCTATTCTATTCGTATTCGATGAGGTAAACAACATCTTATATGGATATAATGGATTATATAAAGAATGCATTCTTTCCTATGATATCAAAATTTAATTATAAATAATAATCCTCAAACAATAACATATGGAAATATCCCTTATATCGTCAGATTCAACATAAAATCATAGTATTACGAACAAAAAATTACGAAGCTGGTTAGAGATTGTAAAGATACTGTTTAGATACTAAAGGAACAAAAAGAGAACCCTACACTATAGTTTCAGCTGTTATGCTAAACTCCTCAGTAGCTCTTTTAAGGATAAAATGATATTAGTTCAAAATAGAATTTCTAACGTTCAGCTATTTAATTCAAAAAAAACATATTAAAATAAACTAATTAATCCACAACTAAACAAAACAATAAGATCATGAAAAAAGATCTTTGGGACAGTATTCATTACTCACTATGGCTATTGCGGCCGATCGACACTTCAATCGGAGCAAAAATAAAGTTAAGCTATCAGAGCTTCCTTCTACTAACATGGAAACATTAACAAGAAGTGAAAGAATACTAGAAGAGATACAAATTTAGGAGTCTTTTTATTTACACTATTAACAATTCAATGTATGAAATATATATTATTGATTTTTGTCATATTGTACATTAGCTCATGTCAAAAAAGAAAAGAAGAGTCAATTATACCTTTAAATCTTCACGAGTCATCTAATGATATAAAATACTCTCAACTTATAAAATCATTAGACTACATTACTTTAAATCTGGGAGACACTTGTCTTTTGTCAGGAATACAAAAAATATATTTTGATAATGATACAATAATTGTTCAAGATAAAAAGAGAGAAGGGATTTATATCTTTACACACAATGGAAAATTTATTAAACAGATTAATTACATAGGAGAAGGACTTGCTGAATATCATAACGTAAATGCTATTACAGTTGATACAATTTCAAATCATATATATATTTATGACGTAATAAATTTCAAAATAAACCAATATACTTATCAGGGAGAGTTCATTAAATCAGATAAAGTTGAATATTTCATGAAGGATTTTGCTATCACAGTAGAGGGGTATAATATAATGTTCCAACCATATACAAGTAAGACTTATAAAAAAAATGGAGTTTGGATTTGTTCGTCTAATAATAAATTCATAAAACAATTAATAGAACATAAATCTAATAATCAAGAATTTGAATTTATTTCAACATTGTATAACGAAACTTTTGATGGAATATATTACTACGATCGAAATAACGATAATATCTATTTGATAAATGCAGACTCTGCTAAATTATTATATACAATAAACTTAAAACAAAAATCACCAGAAAAAGTACGTAATATTTCAAATCTAAGTCCAATAGAATTGGAAGGGCACTCAATGATGTATGATTTTTGTATTTCATCTAAACATATAATATTTACATATTTCATATTTGGAGAAAATGAGAATCCATTTAGATGGGTACTTTTAGATCGAAAAAGAAAGACAAATATAGTGGTTTGCAAAAATTTAGAAAACGATTTTGATGAAATGAAATCGTCAAATTATAAATTATTCTATTTAAATGACTCAACATGGTGTCGAGTAGTTGATAGACATGAAAAAGACTGTAATACATTATTACAAATAATGCATTTGAAATAACTAATCATATTCAAAATGATGAACACTAAATTAATTAATATAGGACTAACAATATTATCAATGATACTGTTAGCTTGTGATTCTCAAAATGACAAACAATTGAAATTTACACTCGAACTTGCCAAAGAGAACAAACAAGAGCTGAAAAGAACACTAAAACATTATAAAAACGAGCCTGAGAAGTTAAATGGAGCTTATTTTCTTATTAAAAATATGCTTGGCAAACAGGCCATAGACAGTAATTCCGTCAAAAAGATACAGCCTTTTTATGATGCTCTTACAAATCATGTAGAAAAATTTGGCAGTTATAAGAAAAATGTACAATATTCCATATGTGATAGCATAAAACTATTATGTTCAAACACAGAAATATCTCCCCGATATCTACAAGATATTCGGATATTATCATCTAATTACCTAATACACCACATCGACAAATATTTTAACTTATGGCGTAAATACCCTTGGTGTAAAGACATAGATACTGAAACTTTTTATAAATATATCCTTCCCTATACTACCAATAATTACTATTGGGAACAGGCATCATACTTCTTTGACCAGAAGTATGCCGTATTAAGAGATACGATTCAAAATAAATCTTATACAGAAGTGGGTAAACTCATATCTCATCATATTGATACGACATTCTTAAAGGAATGGCCTATCTATGAAGAATATAAAGAACTACTTCCAACTACTTTTCAAAATATAGCATCCGCGCAAATGGGTTCTTGCTTAGAGCAAAACATTTATAAAATTACAGCTCTACGAGCAAATGGTATTCCAGCTGTTTTAAATACACACCCAGGGTGGGCAAATTTTAGTTATAGTCATTTCTGGACTGAAATAATTGGTGATAGACCCATACGGAAATTGTATGATAATACTCAAAGGCCTTATTTTTCAGAAGATGACATATTAGTCAGTGACATGTTTTGGTTTAATGCTTATAATCCATTAATAAAAGACATATCTCCATTAATCACCATTGATTATTGTAGAACAGTGTCTAAAATATTTCGCTTTAACTATGAGATACAAAATAACAGTTTAGTTTTATCTGCACAAGAAGAAATTCCAGCTTTATTCAGAGATCCAGGAATAGAAGACATCACAGATAAATACGTTATAAGCAAAGACATAAAAGTACCATTGTGGAATAGTTCTCATCCAAAAAGATATATCTACTTATGCTGCTATAATGCAGGAAATTGGAATCCTGTTAGCTGGAGCATACCTCAAAAAAAGCAAGCTTCTTTTCAGAAAATGGGAGTTAATGTTCTTTATTTACCCGCCTATTATGACAAAGGGACAATTATTCCTGCTGGAGATGCCTTTATCCTGACTACTAAAGGAGAATTGAAAGGTCTTTCACCACAAATCTCTAAAACTGAAAAAATTGCTACTTTCTACACAAAAATACCATATCGTCTACATACTGCACTTAAAGCTGCCAGTACTGTTGGTACACGTTTTTATCTATGCAATAAGAGTGATTTATCTGACAGTATTTTTGTCCATAAGATAAATGAACCGCCCTTTTATATTGATACATTTAAAATAAAAGACAATAAAAAATATCGTTATATAGTATGTGACTTTCAAAACGTTTATCCAATAGGTGAACCATTTTACATCGCTGAAATAAAAGTGTTCGGAAAAGATAAAAAAATTATAACAGGGAATTGGAAGGGCACAAAAAGCCGATATAAAGTAGGATTGGAAAATATAACAGATGAATCCCGACTCTCATATTATCAACCGGATATGGACGAAAGACAACAGCATATCATTCTTGACATGGGACAAGCCCATAAAATTGAAAAAATAGAATTTTATCCAAGAAGCGATGACAACAAGATCGTGACAGGAGAACTATATGAGTTATTTTATTGGAATGGCAAATGGATATCTTTAGGTCGACAACAGGCAAAAGATGATAAACTAGTGTATTATGATATACCCAAGAATGTAATATTCAGAATTCACAATCATACACAAGGAAATGAACACAGGCCATTTACCTACGAAAACGGAAAACAGGTTTGGTGGTAATAAGATCAAAAAAGATAAACATGACAATAAAATTTATAAACAAAATGCTTGATCAGGGATTGAATTTAATACTGATAAGTTTCTCTGTAATTGCTCTTTGGATATTTTTTCAGGTATTCTTTTTTGCATCTTTTCGTATTCCTAGTGATTCTATGGAACCGGAACTAATTATCGGAGATAATGTACTGGTATATAAAATGTCAATCGGCCCTCGATTATTCAACATTTTTGCTTCCATGCGAAACGAGCAAACAGATATTTACCGCATCCCTGGTTTCAAGAAAATAGATCGTAACGATATCCTTGTTTTCAATTTTCCTCATCCGAACAGTTGGGATAAAATTGAAATGCATATCCTAAAATATTATATCAAACGTTGTGTAGGATTACCGGGAGATACATTATCTATCCGAAACGGATTCTATCATATAAAAGGTAATCATCTTCCTTTGGGTAATATGGATTCACAAAAGAAAATATCGATAACAAATAAATTTCAGGATGGAGTATTCCACAGCTTTCCTTATGACAGTATCATCGGTTGGAATATCAAAGATTTTGGTCCCCTTTATATTCCAGGAAAAGGAGATTCCATCACATTGGATCGGACAAACTATCGGCTATATAAAAAGTTGATCGAATGGGAACAACAAGGAGAACTTCAATATAAGGATTCGACAGCTTTTCTTAAGGGGAGTCCGATCAACGGCTATCGCTTCCGGAAAAATTATTATTTCATGGCAGGCGATAACGGGATGAATTCGCAGGATTCGCGTTATTGGGGATTATTGCCTGAAGAATATATTGTTGGGAAAGCCTGGATTATCTGGAAATCAATAGATCCATACACAGAGAAATTTAGATGGGATCGTTTATTTAAAGTAATTCATTAAATAAAGAGGATGATGTATAAAAGATATATAAGTTGGTCACTACTTGCTGTCAGTGGATTCTTTCTATTGTGTACCGTTTTTGCAACAGACATTAGCCTGGCAAACGGTCTGGTCACAGGAAAAATCCATTGGTATCACCTGGCAATGGTGTTTCTGGTTCTATGTAGTCTGACAACAATCGTCCTTACTAAGCCGGCGAAACAATTTACTTTCTCAGTAGCAGATGGAGCAGTACTGGTTTTAATGGCTATCGTTACATTTACTTATGGCTGGCAACTGAATCCCGAACCGGAGAAAATGTTGTTCGGAGGACAACTGGTTATATTGTGGTTTCTGTTGCGGTTCATATTTACCGGATGGCCGCAGTTGAAGATTTTTTACCTGGTTGCAATTGTAGGGACCGGACTGATAGAAGCAATATCAGGGATGCGTCAATTACATGGATTTGAAGGTTCGAACCATTCACTGTTCAGACTGACCGGGGATTTTTATAATCCGGGGCCTTATTCGGGGTATCTCGCGATGGTGCTACCGGTTTGCCTATGGATGATCCTACGGTTCAACGGCTATAAAAAAGGGGGATGGCGGCAGACTGAAGTTTACCTGTACTATCTGGGGTGGATCAGTTTACTGGCAATTATTGTCATATTGCCTGCCGGAATGAGCCGGGCAGCCTGGATCGCGGCGGCGGTTTCGTGCGGATGGGTTTATTGGATACAAAGTATCGGATGGAAAAAGACTAAACGGTTTATAAAAGGACACCAAGCCTTAACTGTAGTATCATCTTTTTTGATACTGATCCTTGTAGCCAGTGCATTGGCTGGTATTTACGTGCTAAAAAAAGAATCTGCCGATGGCCGGCTACTTTTATGGAAAATAACGACGCAAGCAATAATAAAACAACCCTGGACAGGGACCGGACTCGGTGGTTTTCCGGCGGCTTATGCCGAAACACAAGCAGAATATTTTTCTTCCGGCAGAACTCCGGATACAGAAAAACTGGTGGCCGGATGTCCGGAATACGGGTTTAATGAGTTTTTACAGATTGGTTTGGAACAAGGAGTGTTTGGTTTAATGGTTTTTGTATTGTTGTTAAGTTATTCTTTGTTCCGGGGGGTAAAGAACAGACAGATCGGAGCGGCCGGAGGGATATTGGCGTTGATGGTGTTTAGCCTGGCGTCTTATCCGTTACAATTGCCGGAGTTCTGGGTGGTGTTGGTGGTTTTGATGGGGGTTGCTGATACTGCTGTTCCCACTGACACACCCCCTACCCTCTCTCGAGAGGGGAAAAGGTTACTCTCAGTCGCCGTAATCGGGGGGATGGCAGTATGTTGCGGATGGCTTTTCTGGCAGCAGAAGGAGTATTATAAAGGGTATAAAAAGTGGAATACGATGAAGATGTTATATAATAGCAAAGCTTATGAAGCGGCGGCAGACGGGTATGAAAAGTTGGTACCGTTGATGGGACATAAGCCGGAACTACTATTTGAAACGGCGCAATGCTTGAGTAAGACGGAGCGGTTTGCAGAGGCGAATCGTTTGTTAGAACGGGCAATGAAACTGAGTGCCGATCCGATGATCCATTATATGGCTGCAAAAAACGAACAGGCACAAGGAAATTTCCTGGAAGCTGAATATTTATTGCTACATGCAATCGATATATTACCGGAACGGATCTACCCGTATTATCTGCTTACTAAACTTTATACGGAACCTACTTTCTTTCAGGAAGATAAGTTTATCAAAGCTGCTGATGCCGTATTGAAAAAAGAGCCGAAAGTGGAAAGTACAGCTATACGGGAAATGAGAACAGAAGTTAAAAACATGCTCAACAACATACGATAAAATCGTAATTAGTTTATTTATATATCAATTACGAGAACATCGTAATAATTAATTTGTATATTTGGAAATTGAAAACAGAATCATAGTTTATATGAATATGAAATACTACAATTTGCTGGCAATACTGATCCTTTCCGGAATGATAGCCTGTTCCGGTGAAAAGAAAGGAGACAGTACAGGGGAAGAAACTGTTGAAACAGTTCTACCGGACGAAACCAACGAGGTGACCGTGATGACACTGAAGGCTACTGATTTCAACCATGAACTGATCAGTAACGGCAAATTGTCGGCCCGCCGTCATGTCGACCTGCGGTTTGAATCGTCCGAACCGATTGCTATTATCCATGTAAAAAATGGCGACCGGGTGACCAAAGGGCAAAAATTAGCGGAATTATCGACCTTCCGATTGAAAAACAAAACAGCTACTACAAAAGACGCCTTGGAACGTGCCAAACTGGAATTGCAGGATGTACTGATTGGCCAGGGATATGCGCTGTCGGACTCGGCAAAAGTTCCCCCGGCTACCATGCAGCTTGCCCGGGTAAAGAGTGGCTACGACCAGGCACTGATCCAATACCAGCTTGCCGAATATGAAGAGCAGAATGCAGTGTTGACCGCTCCTTTCGACGGCATTGTTGCCAACCTGTTTGCCAAGCAATATAATACAGCTTCCACCTCCGATGTCTTCTGTACCATTATCGACCCAGTCAGTCTGGAAGCGGCATTCACCGTTCTGGAAAATGAACTGCCTTTAATAAAGAACGGCGACCGGGTAGAAGTGACTCCGTTTGCCCTGAGCGATGTCAAAGCAGAGGGACGTATCAGCGAAATAAATCCGTTGGTAGACGAAAATGGGATGGTACAGGTGAAAGCGGCAGTTACGGACAGAGGCAAGTTATTCGAAGGAATGAATGTACGTGTCAGCATCCACCGTTCACTCGGTAAACAGTTGGTCGTTCCGAAAGAGTCGGTTGTACTGCGTTCGGGAAAGCAGGTGGTGTTTGTTCTGGACAGCACAAAGACAAAGGCCTATTGGACTTACGTGCATACCGGCCTGGAAAATGCAGACAGTTACACGATTGCAGACGGTCTGAAAGAAGATGATATCGTCATTACCAGCGGTAATATCAATCTGGCACATGAGGCTCCGGTTACGATAATTGAAAATTAAGAATTGAAATTTGAAAATTCATGGTTAAATTCTTGTTACAACGTCCTATCGCGGTACTGATGGCTTTTACTGCCTGTTTTATCATAGGGTTGGTGACTTATTTCACTATCCCGATATCGTTGTTGCCGGATATTGCAATACCGGAAATTACGATACAGGTGTCCGGACAAAATACATCTGCCCGCGAACTGGAGAACACGGTTGTCAAACCGATCCGTCAACAACTGATGCAGGTTTCCGCCTTACGGGATATCCATAGCGAGACCCGTGACGGCTCCGGCATTATCCGTCTGAATTTTGACTTCGGAACCAATACGGACCTGGCTTTTATCGAAGTGAACGAAAAGATAGACGCAGCCATGAACTATCTTCCGCGCGAAGTGGAACGTCCGCGGGTAATCAAGGCCAGCGCTACGGATATTCCGGTCTTTTGCCTGAACCTGACACTTAAATCCGATGAAAGCGGAAAGTCAAGTGAAAGCGAGGCTGCTTTCCTCGACCTTTGCCAGTTTGCCGAGAATGTGATCAAACGGCGTATTGAACAATTGCCGGAAGTCGCCATGGTGGATATCACCGGAATGGTAAAACGGCAGTTACAGATTGTACCCGATATAAAGATACTGGAAATGGCGGGGATTACTCTGGACGATCTGGAATCGGCACTTAACTCGAATAATATCGAACCGGGAAGCATGACCGTGCGGGACGGGTACTACGAATATAATATCAAATTTTCTACGCTACTGCGTACACCGGAGGATGTGCAAAACATTTATATCCGGAAAAACGATCGCATATTCCAGTTGAAGGACCTGGCCAAAATCGCTGTTGTCCCTGAAAAAGAGACCGGGGCATCATTGGCCGGAGGAAAACGGGCAGTCACACTGGCCGTAATCAAGCAAACAGACGAGAATATGGACAACATGAAAGAAGCGCTGGAAGGCATAACAGACTATTTTGAGACCATATACCCGGATATAGAATTCAGTGTCAGCCGCAACCAGACAGAGCTATTGGATTATTCGGTGTCGAACCTGAAGCAAAACCTGACATTAGGTTTTATCTTTATCTGTATCGTGGCTATCCTCTTCCTGGGAGATATAAAAATACCCGCCGTGATCGGTTTGAGTATGATAATCAGCCTCATCGTCAGCTTCCTGTTTTTTTACTTATTCAAAATGTCGTTGAACATCATCTCTCTGTCAGGCCTGATCCTCGCTCTGGGTATGATGATAGACAGTTCGATTATCGTAACGGAAAACATCACGCAATACCGGACAAAAGGATTCTCTCTGGACGAAGCATGCGCCAAAGGGACAACAGAAGTAATCACTCCGATGTTGAGTTCCACTTTTACAACAATCGCCGTATTCTTTCCGCTGGTATTTATGAGTGGTATTGCCGGAGCTATATTCTATGACCAGGCTTTTGCCGTAACAGTGGGATTGCTGGTCTCTTATTTTACCGGTATCATGCTGCTTCCGGTATTGTACAAGCTGGTTTACAGTATCCCCGACATCAAACATACCGGTTTTAACCGCAGGATAAAAAATCTGATCAAAGACAGCGCATTGTATGGTTTTTATGACGCAGGTGTCAACTTCACCTTCCGCCATAAAAAAGCGAGTCTGATACTCACTGCCCTAACTCTTCCTCTCTGTGTTTTCCTTTTCTATGAAGTACCGAAAACGCGAATGCCGGAGATCGACCAGAACGAGTTGATCGCTCATATAGAATGGAACGAGAATATTCATATCGACGAGAATAAAGACAGGGTTAGCCGGCTTTTTAACCAGACAGCCGGTGATGTCAAAGAATATACATCCTATATCGGACAGCAACAGTTCTTATTGAATCGCGACCGTGAATTATCCGCCTCCGAAGCCGAGTTGTATTTCAGAACGGAAAAAACATCTGCCATTGCTCCCTTACAGGAAAAGATTTCCCAATGGCTGGATACCAATTATCCACAGGCGGTATTTTCTTTTTCTCCTCCTATCACTGTGTTTGAAAAACTCTTTGTCACAGGCGAAGCCGATGTGGTAGCTGAGTTTTATACACGTAACAAAGCAACAGCACCGGAAGCCTTCGAACTGCAAAAACTGGAATCGGAAATGAAAACGACCACCGGTCAGGCGCCTGTCGGAGTGGCATTCGACAACCAGCTGAATATTTCGATCGACAGACAGAAACTACTCTTATATAATGTCAATTATAATGAAGTGTACCGTCTTCTGAAAACGGCATTCAAAGAAAATGAAGTTGCTACCCTCCGCTCCTACCAGCAATATCTTCCGATAGCATTGGCAGGTGACGGACAGACAATCAATGAAGTATTACAAAACACACTGGTGCAAACACAACCGGACAAAGACAGTAAAAGTCAATATATCCCGTTGCAATCATTGATCAAGGTGACCCAGGGAGAAGACCTCAAAACGATAACAGCCGGGAAAAACGGTGAGTATATCCCGTTTAGCTTCTATAATATCCAAAAGCCGGAGCAGCTGATGGACAACGTAAAACAACTAAGCGGACAGAATTGGGAAATCGACTTTTCCGGTAGTTTCTTTTCCAACCAGAAAATGTTGAATGAACTGGTAGTGATCTTGTTTATTTCACTCCTGTTGATGTATTTTATCCTGGCAGCCCAGTTTGAGAGTTTCCTGCAACCGTTGATCCTGTTGCTTGAAATACCGATCGACGTAGCTGCGGCTTTACTGATACTCTGGATATGCGGGCATACCATTAACCTGATGAGTGCCATCGGTATTGTGGTGACTTGCGGTATTGTGATCAACGACTCCATTCTGAAAATTGACATGATCAATGAGCTGAGGAAAGAGGGAGTCCCGTTGATGGAAGCGATACACGAGGCCGGTCGTCGCCGTCTGCGTCCAATCATCATGACATCACTGACTACGATATTCGGTATGGTACCTTTGTTGTTTACATTCGATATGGGTAGTGAGTTGCAAAAGCCGTTATCTATCGCAATGATCTCTGCGATGCTGGTCGGTACCGCAGTCAGTCTGTTCATCATTCCATTGATTTACTGGTACATCTACCGGAAACATGATGTTACCGAAAAACAAACTGAAGTTTAACGAATTATATAATGCCGTTATGAAGATATATAAGATAATATTGTCATTCCTGTTATTTACCTCCACCGCCCTACATGCACAGACACTGACGCTGTCGCTGGAACGGACGATCTCTCTGGCAGCAGACAGTTCGCTGGAGGCATTCAGGACAAAGAACATGTATCTGGCCGGATACTGGCAATACAGAACATTCAAGGCAGGAAGACTACCGAGCCTGACATTGAACCTGACACCGGCACAGTATTACCGGGATATTACGAAGCGGTATAATTACGATAAAAACGTGGAAGAATATCGTACTCAACAGTCATTCTATGCCAGTGGTAATCTTAGGGTCAAGCAGAATTTCGACTTACTGGGAGGTACCTTCTTTCTGGATTCGGACCTGGGATATATGCGTAACTTCGGGGAAAATACGTATAATCAATTCACGACTATTCCTATAAGAATAGGTTATAGCCAGGATCTTTTAGGCTATAATCCTTTCCGGTGGGAGCGAAAGATCGAACCGCTGAAATATGAGATCGCTAAAAAGGAATTGTTATACAATATAGAAAACATCAGCGAACAGGCCACCACCTACTTCTTCCAACTGGCAATGGCACAGGCCGAATACGATTTGGCCAAAGAGAATGTCGCTTCGACCGATACTCTCTACCGGACAGGACAGGAGCGACATAAGATAGCCTCTATCGACAAGGCAGAACTACTGACCTTGAAACTGGATGCCGTCAATGCACGCAACACATTGCAAAATGCAGATATAGCCCTCAAAAGAGCCATGTTCAGCCTTGCCTCTTTCCTCAACTTCGACAAAAATACGGAAATCCGGTTACGCTTGCCCGGACGTCCGAAAGATATGCAGATATCGGTAGATGAAGCATTAACGCTTGCCCGGGAGAATAACCCTAAATTTCTCGACCTGAAACAAGAGGTGCTGGAAGCGGAACAACAAGTGGACAAGACAAAAAAGGAGGCTATGTTCAATGCTTCCGTCAATGCCAGCATCGGTTTTAACCAGGTGTCAAGCAAATTGAAAAATGCTTACCGTGATCCGTTGCAACAGGATGTTGTTTCCGTATCGATCTCCATCCCCCTGATAGACTGGGGCGTACGGAAAGGGAAACATAATATTGCCAAAAACAATCTGAACGTAGCTCAAATATCCGCCCGCCAGGAAGAATTGACCGTGGAAGAGGATGTGATCATGACAGTCGGTGATTTTAATATTCAACAGCACCTGATCAGTAGTGCTGAAGAAGTGCTCGACCTGGCAGTCATGGCATACGCAGAGACCAAGCAGCGGTTTATGATCGGGAAAGCGGATATCAACAGCTTGACTTTGTCGTTGAACCGCCAACAGGAGGCACAGCGTAACTATATCTCGGCGTTGCAAAACTATTGGCTGAGTTATTTTAAGATAAGGAAGCTGACATTACATGATTTCGAGACCGGGATTTCCTTGTCGAATGAATTTGATTATCGGAACGAGTTATAATTTTCCCGTAGTAAGAAAATAGCTATAAAATGAGTTCATCTCCTAAAATATCATCCTTTACGATTATTGTCGTTTTCCTCTGCATAGCTTTGGCAGGAATAACATTCATTCCTTTACTGCCCATCAAGCTATCGCCTTCACGCACATTGCCCCGGCTGACTATCAGTTATAATATGCCCGGCAATTCGGCACGCGTGATCGAAATGGAAGTGACTTCTCGTCTGGAAGCAATGCTTGCACGCATCAAAGGGATCAAGGAGATCAATTCGACTTCCGGTAACGGATGGGGATATGTGACCGTAGAACTGGATAAGCATACCAATATCGATGCCGCCCGCTTTGAAGCCTCCACCATCGTCCGACAGACCTGGCCAAGCCTGCCTGACGGACTTAGTTATCCGATCCTGGAAATGAGCCGCCCGGATGACAAGGAGTCCGGACCTTTCATGACATATACTTTAAATGCCGCAGCAACCCCAATCTTTATCCAGCGGTTTGCAGAAGATCAGATCAAACCGCGCCTAGCCAGCATTCCGGGAATTTACAGGATAGATGTACGGGGAGCTACGCCGATGGAATGGCGATTAGAGTACGACAGCCGCCAACTGGTTTCACTCGGAATTACCACCAGCGATATACAAACTGCCATCAGTCAATACTATAACAAAGAGTTTCTCGGAACAGGGAATGTAGAGACGAATGGACAGGAGGAATGGATCCGCCTCGCCCTGATACCGGAAGATAGCCGGGATGGTTTTGACGCATCTTATATCACAGTCACCAATAAAGAAGGAAAACTAATCCGTCTGGACCAACTACTGAAAGTAACCCGCCAGGAAGAGGCTCCACAAAGTTATTATCGTATCAACGGATTGAATTCCATTTACCTATCCATTCAGGCGGAAGAAACGGCAAACCAGTTGAAACTGGCAGAACAGGTAAAACAGGAGATGAATCATATCCGTCAGTTACTGCCGCAAGGCTATGAGATACACACGAGTTATGACGCTACGGAATTCATCCACAACGAGTTGGACAAAATATATTTACGTACCGGATTGACTATCCTGATCCTGCTTTTATTCGTTCTATTGATCACCCGGAATGTTCGTTACCTGTTCCTGATCGTTGTCAGCCTGAGTGTAAACCTCTGCATTGCCGTCATCTTCTTTTACCTGGCAAAGCTGGAGATGCAACTTTATTCGCTGGCCGGTGTCACCATATCTTTAAGCCTGGTGATCGACAATACGATCGTGATGACCGACCATATACGTAACCGCCATAACCGGAAAGCTTTCCTTTCTATCCTGGCAGCCACTCTGACTACGATCGGAGCATTGGTGATTATTTTCTTCCTCGATGAAAAAATACGATTGAATTTACAGGATTTCGCAGCTGTGGTGATTATTAATCTGGCTGTATCGCTGGCTGTTGCCCTGTTCTTTGTTCCTGCCATGATAGACAAACTGGGATTGGGACAAAAGAAAAATATAAAGCAAAAAGCCCTATTATCCGAAAGCCAGGAGAGTGGCCGATTCAATCGGTTCAAAATATGGGGTAACAGAGTTCTTAAGCGGTATCCGGTCTATTTCAACCGCTATTACCATGCACAGATCGATTTCCTTTGCCGATGGAAAAAGACTGCTTGTGTAGTGTTAGTCCTAGCATTCGGATTACCGATCTTCCTGTTGCCTGAAAAAATAGAAATGGATGGTAAAGACAAAGTTTACACGGCTACCGACTCGCTATTCATCGAAAAATACAACAAGATTGTATCCGGGGATACCTATAAAGAAAAGGTAAAACCCATCATAGACAAAGCGTTGGGAGGAACTTTACGGCTTTTTGTGCAGAAAGTGTATGAAGGTAGTTACTTTACCCGCAACGATGAAACGGTTCTATCCGTCACAGCCTCCCTACCCAACGGTACTACGTTGGAACAGATGAACCAACTGATGACCCGTATGGAGGCTTACCTGAGTACATTCAAGGATATACGCCAGTTCCAGACAAATGTATACAGTGCCCGTCAGGCAGGTATACGCATATACTTCACCAAAGCTGCCGAACGGAGCGGCTTCCCTTACACCCTGAAAAGCAAGATCATCAGTAAAGCTTTAGAACTGGGCGGCGGTAGCTGGGGAGTATACGGTCTTCAGGATCAGGGGTTCAGCAATGATGTACGGGAAGGAGCCGGGTCATTCAGGATCGAAATGTTCGGATATAATTACGACGAGTTATACGAATGGGCCGAACAATTAAAAGGCAAACTTCTCACCTTCCGACGTATCAAGGAAGTGCTTATCAACTCCGAATTCTCCTGGTGGAAAGACGATTACCAAGAGTTCTACTTCAACCTGAACAAAGCACGGATGGCCCAAGAGAGCATTCTGCCGATCGAGTTGTTCGCCTCATTGAATCCGGTATTCGGAAAAGATATTTATAGCGGAACGATTGTTGTCGACAATGAAGTGGAAAAGCTGAAACTAAGTTCCCGACAAGCAAAGGATTATGATATCTGGAGTATGCAATATGTGCCTCAAACCGTCAAAGACAAGTCTTATAAATTAGCAGAACTGGCAACTGTGGAAAAAGGACAGATGCCGCAGAAAGTAGCCAAGGTAAACCAGCAATACCGGCTTTGCCTGCAATACGAATATATCGGTGCATCCAACCAGGGGAACAAGATACAGGAACGTGTATTGAAGGAATTCAATGCTTCGCTCCCTATGGGTTATACAGCCAAGTCGGAAAGCTATTACTGGGATTGGAACACGAAAGATAATAAACAATATCTGTTATTGTTGCTTATTATCGTAATCATTTTCTTTACTACCAGTATCCTGTTTAACTCTTTGAAACAACCATTAGCCGTCATCTGCGTGATACCGATCTCCTATATCGGCGTATTCCTGACGTTTTATTGGTTCAAGTTAAACTTCGACCAGGGAGGATTTGCTTCATTCGTTTTATTATGCGGTATTACGGTAAATGCCAGCATCTATGTATTGAACGAATTCAATCAGCTACGCGAAGCAAAACCCTCGATGCCACTCTGGCGCATTTACCTGAAAGCATGGAATGCAAAAATAACACCAATTTTCCTTACTGTGATTTCCACTATTCTGGGATTCATTCCGTTTATGTTAGGTCCCGATAAAGAAGCATTTTGGTTTCCACTGGCAGCCGGTACGATCGGAGGGCTAGCTATGTCGATTGCCGGAATCTTTATTTACCTTCCTATTTTTACCTTAAAAAAATAACCATCTTGAACCTATTTAGACCATCTGAAACTATTTTCTTTCCTAATTTTGCGATATCAATGGACAAATTGTTATTTTTTCAAACCCTTCTTGTCCTCTGCGTGTTTAATCTAAGAGCTAAGAAGTAGCACTAAAGAGAACGTCACAACTTGTTTTTTCATCGATCTTCTTCCGGAATTTACATCCATTAATGTAATAACCGGAAAAGGTAGTTATCGATTTTCATAAACAAAAAGCAGAGTCCGATATCACCCTAAAATAAATTAAAGATGAAAATTTTATTCAAGTACCTACGGCTATTATCCCTCTCTACGAGTGGAGCGTTACTATTATGCATTGTATTTGCCGCCAATCCTGACATTGCAGAAGGAACTATCGCCGGCAAAATTTTCTGGTTCCATTTCGCTGTTTTATTACTTGCCTTCAGTGTATTTTTTATGGAAGCCACCATCAAAAAAAGTTGTTTCACATTCACACTACCTGACGGACTGCTACTTCTCTTCACCGGACTGATTCTGATCACCTACGACCGTGAGTTGAACCCACAACCGGAAAGATTGCTCTTTGTCGGTCAACTGACCATGCTATGGTTTATGTTACGAGCTGTCATACAGACACATCCCGAGCTCAGGCTCTTTTTCATTTCGATCATTATATCGACCGGCATGTTTGAAGCGATGTGGGGAATGGGGCATATACACGGTAACCCGGCGGAAGACCATCCACTGTTTAATGGCAGCGGACTGATTTTTAATCCCGGTCCGTTTTCCGGTTATCTGGCAATCGTACTCCCTTTATGCCTGAACCTGGCCCTGCGATTCCGTGATTGCGATAAAATAGCATGGTGGGAAACCAGAACCATGTTGTTTTACCTGTCAGTCATCGGTATACTAATCATCCTGATCGCCCTCCCGGGAGGAGCAAGCCGTCCTGCATGGCTAGCCGCCGTTGCCTCCTGCTGCTGGGTATTCTTTTTACGCAAATCCGGTTGGAAAATCCTGAAACAAAGAGTAATAATGCACAGTAAGACTGTCGTGATCGTTTGTGCTTTATTATTCCTGGGCATTGCAGGATTACCCACTCTGGGTAGTTTTATCCACCCGGACCAATCGGCCAGTCGCCTACTGATGTGGAACGTAACAACCAAAGCAATCTTGGAACAACCTGTGACAGGAACAGGCCTGGGAGGTTTTTCCACATCCTATGCGAAGACGCAAGCCGACTACTTTTCATCCGGAAAAGCTTCCGACATGGAACGGCAGGCTGCCTGTTGTCCGAGATTTGCATTCAACGAGTATCTGCAGATGGGACTCGAATTCGGAATCGCCGGACTGTTACTTTTCTCTTTGTGGATCGGGTTCAGCCTTTATTACGGACTAAAAAACAAACAGATCGGAGCGACGGGAAGCATTATCGCTTTGCTCTTTTTCTCAATGTATTCTTATCCGTTACAATTACCGTCGTTTTGGGTATTACTATTATTCTTCTCGGCTATTTGTGTAACAATACCCGGTAAGTTGCAAAAACCTTCCCCGAAAACATTTCCCTACATCGGAACTTTTGCAGCATTAGCCGCCTGCATGCTATTTTTCGGTCAAAGAGGTTATTACGATTCTTATAAAGAATGGAAAACATTACGACTGCTCAAACAGCAAAATGAACAACAGGTGGCCACACAAGGATACCAGTGTTTATATCCACGTCTCAACCACCGGGTCGAATTCCTGCAGGAAGGAGCCAGA
Organism: Parabacteroides timonensis; assembly: GCF_900128505.1. Lineage (NCBI taxonomy): Bacteria > Pseudomonadati > Bacteroidota > Bacteroidia > Bacteroidales > Tannerellaceae > Parabacteroides > Parabacteroides timonensis. Next base: position 169,906 of record NZ_LT669940.1, on the reverse strand, counting down.
TGCCTGTTACAGTGTAAACAATATTCGGATGCTATCGTCTGGAGTCACCAAGCAATCCGGCTAAGTGCCAATCCGGAATTCTATTACATACTGGCAGAAAGTTACCAACAGCTGGGTCTTTATGAGCAAGCCGAGAAGTATTTATTACAATGCCTGCATATCCTGCCGGAAAAGATTGACACCTATTATCTACTGACAAAGTTATATTCGGACGATTCTTATTACCAACCCGATAAACTCAGGTTAGCGGCCTACTCTGTTCTTACCAGACAGCCCAAGGATCAATCGAAAACTATTAAATTAATGAAGGAAGACGTAAACAAGCTTCTTCAATATACAATAATCAAGAATAAATAACAAACAGAATATCGGACAAGCAACACCATTTCCTTTTTATAAACAAGTTTCCATTAATACAACGTAATTATGAGTACAATTTTTAAACCACGATTCCCTCCTATTTTATTGCACATTCAAATTATATCCCCTATCTTTGCCGAAATTTTGCGAGGAAGAGTTTCATGACGAATAAGATACATAAGTGTAATCCGATGTTTATTTCCGGTTCAACGCCGGACATTGAGGCTCATTTCTTTACTTTACGGGATTATCATTTGGTAATATAAGATGCGTTGGTTATTTTTACTAACGCATTTTTTTTGTGTCCCGCGGATAGCGATAATATGAAGGTATAACATTCTATAAAATCAATTAATAAACAAAACAACCCAATTACTATGTCGAAAATTGGAATCAAAAAGGTGATTGTTCTGGGCTCGGGTGCCCTGAAGATCGGACAGGCCGGAGAGTTTGACTACTCTGGTTCACAAGCATTAAAGGCACTGAAAGAAGAAGGTATCAGTACCGTATTGCTGAATCCGAACATTGCAACTATTCAAACATCCGAAGGGGTAGCAGACAAGGTGTACTTCCTGCCTATCACTCCGTATTTTGTTGAAGAAGTAATCAAAAAAGAACAACCGGACGGAATCCTGCTGGCTTTTGGTGGCCAGACTGCCCTGAACTGCGGAACTCAGTTATACACCAGCGGCACACTCGCCAAATATGGTGTAAAGGTACTGGGTACTTCTGTTGAAGCTATCATGTATACAGAAGACCGCGACCTGTTTGTAAAGAAACTGAATGAAATCGACGTAAAAACTCCGATAAGCCAGGCTGTTGAAACGATGGAAGATGCAGTGAAAGCTGCCTACAAGATCGGTTTCCCGGTAATGATCCGTTCTGCTTATGCTCTGGGAGGTATGGGTAGCGGTATCTGCAAAGACGAAGCAGAGCTGCGCACGCTGGCTGAAAGCGCTTTCGCTTATTCTTCACAGATCCTGGTAGAAGAATCATTGAAAGGCTGGAAAGAAATTGAATTCGAAGTAATCCGCGATAAGAACGACCATTGCTTCACGGTTGTAAGCATGGAAAATGTAGACCCGCTGGGCGTACATACCGGTGAAAGTATCGTAGTGGCTCCTACCTGCTCTCTGACAGATAAGGAACTGGATCTGCTGAAAGAACTGTCGACCAAGACAATCCGCCACCTGGGTATCGTGGGCGAATGTAACATCCAATACGCATTCAATTCCGACACTTGCGACTACCGTGTGATCGAAGTAAACGCTCGCCTGAGCCGTTCTTCCGCACTGGCTTCCAAAGCAAGCGGTTATCCCCTGGCATTCGTCGCTGCTAAGCTGGCATTAGGTTACAGCCTCGATGAAATCGGCGAAATGGGTACTCCGAACTCTGCTTATAAAGCTCCGGAAGTAGACTATATGATCGTGAAGATCCCGCGTTGGGACTTGACCAAGTTCGTTGGCGTAAGCCGCCTGATCGGTTCAAGCATGAAGTCTGTCGGCGAGATCATGTCGATCGGTAAGAGCTTCGAAGAGATCATGCAGAAAGGTCTGCGTATGATCGGACAGGGTATGCACGGTTTCGTTGGAAACAACGACCTGGAATTCGACAACCTGGACGATGCACTGGCCAACCCGACCGACTTGCGTATCTTCGCCGTTGCAAAAGCATTGGAAGAGGGTTACACAGTAGAACGTATCCACGAACTGTCAAAGATCACTCCGTGGTTCCTGAACGGTTTGAAAAACATCGTAGATTATACGAAAGTATTATCTCAATACAACAAAATCGAAGATCTGCCCGAAGATGTTCTGAAAAAAGCTAAACGCCTGGGCTTCTCCGACTTCCAGATTGCACGTTATGTAGAAAATCCGGAAGGCAACATGGAAAAAGAAAACATCCGTGTACGTAACCTGCGTAAGAAACTGGGTGTCCTGCCGAGCGTAAAACGTATCAACACGATCGCTTCGGAACATCCGGAACTGACTAACTACCTGTATATGACATACGACGGTAGCGAACATGATATCCCTTACTATAAGAATGACAAGAGCGTCGTGATCCTGGGATCAGGTGCTTACCGCATCGGTTCTTCCGTAGAGTTCGACTGGTGTTCGGTGAACGCTGCACAGACTGCACGTAAGCTGGGTTACAAGTCGATCATGATCAACTACAACCCGGAAACGGTTTCTACCGACTACGATATGTGCGACCGTCTGTACTTCGACGAACTTTCTTTCGAACGTGTACTCGACGTAATGGACCTGGAAATGCCGAAGGGTGTGATCGTATCCGTAGGCGGACAGATCCCGAACAACCTGGCAATGAAGTTGTATCGCCAGAATGTACCGGTACTGGGTACTTCTCCGCTGTCGATCGACCGCGCTGAAAACCGCCATAAATTCTCAGCTATGTTGGACACACTGGGTATCGACCAGCCGGCATGGGCAGAGTTGACCAGTATGGAAGAGATCGACGGCTTCATCGAAAAGGTTGGCTTCCCGATCCTGATCCGTCCTTCTTATGTTCTTTCAGGTGCTGCCATGAACGTTTGCCACAACAAGGAACAGATGATCGAATTCCTGGATCTGGCAGCTAAGGTATCTAAAGAATATCCGGTGGTTGTATCCGAGTTCCTGCAGGGAGCCAAAGAAGTAGAATTTGACGCAGTGGCGATGAACGGCGAAGTGGTTGAATACGCTATCTCCGAACATATCGAGTTTGCCGGTGTTCACTCTGGTGACGCTACACTGGTATTCCCGGCTCAGAAGATTTACTTCGAAACAGCACGCCGCATCAAGAAGGTAAGCAAGATGATCGCCAAAGAGTTGAACATCAGCGGACCGTTCAATATCCAGTTCCTGGCTAAGAACAACGATGTGAAGGTAATCGAATGTAACCTGCGTGCATCACGTAGTTTCCCGTTCGTTTCAAAAGTACTGAAACGCAACTTCATCGAAACGGCCACCCGCATCATGCTGGACGCTCCCTATACAAAACCGGACAAGAGCGCTTTCGATATCGACTGGATCGGTGTAAAGGCTTCTCAGTTCTCATTCGCCCGTCTGCATAAGGCAGACCCTGTACTGGGCGTGGATATGAGTTCTACCGGTGAAGTAGGTTGTATCGGCGACGACTTCAATGAAGCATTGCTGTCTGCCATGATCGCCGTAGGCAACAACATTCCGAAAAAGAATGTCCTAGTTTCTTCAGGTGCAGCCAAGAGTAAAGTAGATCTGCTGGAACCTTGCCGCCTGCTGAGCGAAAAAGGATACCAGATTTACGGCACTGCCGGTACTGCTAAGTTCCTGAATGAAAACGGTATCAATACGACTGCCGTATGCTGGCCGGATGAACAAGGCGACCTGAATATCATGGATATGTTCAGCAACCACGTATTCGAACTGGTTGTAAACATCCCGAAAGACCACAGCAAACGCGAACTGACCAACGGTTACAAGATCCGCCGTGCTGCGATCGACCATAATATTCCGCTGATCACCAACGCACGTCTGGCAAGTGCATTTATCGAAGCATTCTGTACAATGGATGTGAAAGATATCCAAATCAAAGACTGGCAGGATTATAAATAAGCAAATATTTTTATTATATTTGTAACCATAATACGTAGAGACAAGGCATTACCTTGTCTCTACACGTTTAAATCAATTCGAGCGATGTATAAACTACCGATAATATTCCTGGCCTTTATGCTTAGCGTGCTGACTGCACGCGGATCGGTAGATATTCCCAATATTTTCATAAAAAACTTTACTGTAGACGATTACAAAGCCAGTTGTCAGAACTGGGGGTTGTCCGTTGCATCCGACGGCGTACTGTATGTAGCCAACAATATGGGGCTACTGACCTTCGACGGAAACACCTGGAAACATTTCGAGACACCGGATAAATCACCAATCAACGGCGTTACTTTCCTGAACGATACGATTTATACCATCAGCGAAGGATCTTTCGGAGGCTGGACACGCGACAACCTCGGAGTGATGCGCTACCACAAACTGAACAAAATACCGGCCGAAGTCAAATTCAAAGAACCGCCGGCCTCCATCCCCTTCATTCTCCCGGACGAGATACTTCATGCCCAGCCATCTGTCTTTATGACCATAGATGACATGTATTTTATCGGTACACAGAACCGGGGACTATATATCACAAGTCCGGACGGAACGATCCTGCGTCATTTATCCACACAGGACCAGACATTGCCCGACAATATCGTACGAGCCATCTGTATACAGGATGCACAGCAGATATGGATCGCTTTCGACAACGGATTATCGCAGATAACATTCGAGCCATCCCTTGTCAGACTGGGAAAACGCAGTGAAATAGGCAAACTCAAAAATGCCTCCCTGCGTAACGACACATTATATATCCAGACAAATACCGGCTATTTTAAAAGGACGCTAAAAGGCGGCGACAGCTTCGAACCGGTCGATATAAGTAAAGAGCAGATCCATCTCCCGCCACAAACAATTGCTTACGACACCTTGCAGATCAGTTCGATATTCAATAATGTCGAAGCATTAGGCAATTTTGCACATGCCGACCAGATCTATCCGATCGGAGATGATATGTACTGGCTCTGTGTTAAAAACGAAGCCGGATTATTCCATAATGAAAACGGCAACGGGACTTTGAAATGCAGGTTGCTACTCGATAATTACAATATGAATATGGTCAGTCGCGACAGAAGGATGTTTCCGCTCAGCGACTCTTTGCACCTGATATCCGCCATGCAGGGCGTGTTACTGATAAACATACGCGACCTGATAGGCAGCAGCCTGGGAGCAGGAACTCCTTTACAGATATCAGAGATAGAATATGTGGATAAAAATGGCGAACACAACCTGCCGGTCAATTCGGAAAAGATCATACTGCCTCATAACTTCCAGGAATTATCCGTTTATGTAGGGAGTACTATCTTCACACCGAACCATTTAGTCAGCTACATGATAGAAGGAGTATCGTCCGATTGGTCTCCCTGGCAAAAAGACGGTCAAATATCCTTTCTGCAATTACCGGAAGGCAAATACACCCTGAAAATCCGGAAATATGTAGTCCGGGGTCCTTATATGGAAATAGGGATTCCTATTACTGTCCGTCCACCGTGGTACAACACGCTATGGGCATGGCTGGCCTATATCATCCTTACCGCACTAATCGTTAAAGCCGTACTCGGTTATCATCTGAAAAATCTTCGCAAAGAAGAACTGGCCAGGCAGGAAGCGGAAAGACAGGCGGAAGAACAGAAGATCCAGCAGATGAAAAGTGAAATGCTGGAAGCCGAACTGCAAAATAAAAACAACGAACTGAGTCTGCAGACCTCTGCCCTTGTTAAAAGGAATCAGGCCATACAGACATTGCTGGACGAGCTGGAACGTCAGAAAGAAACCTTGGGCGACCGCTATCCGAATAAACAATATATGCGGATGAAAAGCCTGATGGAAGAATCGCTGAACGACCAGGCCGACTGGCTATTGTTTGAAAGCCACTTCAACAGTGCACATCAGAATTTCATCGATCGTTTACGTCAACAATATTCGGATATCACAACAGGCGACTTACGTATCTGCTGCTTGTTGCGAATGAATCTTTCCACAAAAGAAATTGCATCCCTTCTAAATGTATCGATACGTGCAATAGAATTACGCAGATACCGATTAAGAAAGCGTCTGTCACTGGACGGCGACACCAATCTTATCGATTTCCTGATGAATTACTAAAAAATATTTTCTAAATTCATCTGCCTCGCAAACCAATGTATATCAATAAGATATACACCCATGAGACAGGCGTGAGAAAGTATTGTAGCAATTAATTCCAACCCATAAATTAATTGTGCAAGTAGTGTAGTAGTACTTTTTAGCCGATATATTTCCAAATACGCTTCCTTTGCCAGTGCATTTATATCTTAAATTCTAAAGACACGATGAAACACGAGCTGGAAGAACAACTTGAAGAGTTGGAAAGGCAAGGCATTAATCGCCGCCATTTCCTAAAGACACTAGTAGCAGCCGGAATTATAACGGCAGTAGGAACAGAGAAAGTCCATGCATTCTCAAGTAATGCAAAAGGCAAGATCGTAGTCATCGGAGGAGGGGCGGCCGGAATCAGTATGGCAGCACGTTTGATGCATTGGCTGGATAATCCGGACATCACACTGATAGACCCAAGCGATCGCCAGTTCTACCAGCCAGGTTTCACTTTGATAGCTTCCGGTGTTTATCAACCGGACGATGTTTGGAAAAAACAAGAGAATTGTATTCCCGACGGAGTAAAATGGATTAAAGATTCGGTTGCAGCAGTCGACCCGGTGATGAACCAGGTTACAACAACCGGAAAAGAAAAGATACCTTACGACTTTCTGGTCCTGACACCGGGAGTGCAGACAAACTGGGAAAAAGTAGAAGGTATTACACATGATACATTAGGAGCAGGAAATGCTCACAGTATATATGATTTCGAAGGTGCACAAAAAACCTGGAAAGCGCTCCAGGAATTCTCTAAAACAGGTGGCCGTGGTATCTACACCGATACATACACGAAACACAAATGCGGAGGAGCACCGAAAAAGATTTGCTTGCTGACAGAGGATTACAGCCGCAAACAGGGTACACGGGATACACTTAAACTGGATTACTTCACAGCTTCTAAAGAGCTGTATGATATTCCTTTCTATACTCCCCGTCTACTGGAGATTTATAAGGAACGCAATATTCCGATCAATCTCAATGTGCGTGTAAAAGGTGTCGATACAGCAGCCAAACAAGTACATTTTGAAAAGGTAGAAACAGTCGGAGAAGAAAAAGTAATAACTCCTTTCATAGAAGATTACGATTTCTTCCACTTCGCACCGCCTATGTCGGCTCCTGATTTTGTTCGCGAAGCCGGACTAGGATGGACAGAAGGTAAGCTGGCTGCCGAAGCCTGGGTGATGGTCGATAAAACGACACTGGTACATAAAACGTATCCGAACATTGTCTCTTTGGGAGATGTTGCCGGCATACCGACCAGTAAAACATCTGCTGCCGTACGCATGCAAGTGCCGATCGCTGCAAAAAACCTGATCTCGCTGATGGAAGGCAAAGAGCCTGTTGAGAAATACAACGGATATGCAGCCTGCCCGATCGTTACAGACTATGGACACGTGCTTTTGTGCGAGTTCGATTATGATAAGAAACCGGCAACTTCATTCCCGTTCACGATGTTAGACACATCAAAAGAACAATGGGCAGCCTGGTTACTGAAAGTTTACATGTTGAAGCCGATGTATTTCTACGGAATGCTGAACGGCTATGCATAACGGACCAAAATAACAACTCCCTATAATTCAAATGCCAAACTACAGAAAATCCCCGGCTCAAGCTCTTGAGACCGGGGATTTTGTTCTTCTACCGCGCTGCAGCAGACCTATTCTTTCAACAAAGGCAATTGATCCAGCATATTTCTGATCTTAATGGCGATACGCGGCATGGGTTCAGCTACGGTAAGCCCCACTAAATCATATCCGGCAGCGATATCATTGATCACACGGACCACTTCCTGTATTTTCATTCCATCCGGCTCAACACCTACCCCGGCAATCATTTCGTTCGGGTCGAGCACATCCAGGTCAAAATGGATAACTACTTTGGATACCCCTGTTCCTTTCAGCCATTCCAGGACAGCCGTACTATCGGCAGCCACTTCCGCAGGCGAGAAACCTATTATACCTAATTCCTTCTGGCGCTCTTTCATCCCTTCATCCCAGGAGCGTAGCCCCACAAGCAATGATTTTGATGCTTCGATCTTTCCGGGCAATACATTCATAATTTCCTCATCTCCCATACCCAGGCAAGCGGTCAGCGCCATTGCATGATAGCCCTTATAATCATCATAAGGCAGGTTAACGTCGGGATGTGCATCGATCCAGACAACAGCTACATCCCCTGGATACTTTTCTGCTAAATAGGTAAACGGAACTACACTGACGGAGCATTCGCCTCCCAATGTTACAATCCGGTCGGGATTATTCTCCCTGAGTTTTGCCAGAGCCGCCTTAGTCTGCTCCAAAATAACCCGGTGCCCACTCACGCCTTTTTCCGTTTTCCGGTCATTAATATCCAGGGAGACGGGCACTACCACTGTCTTTTGCGAACTTTCGGGTGCCAGTAAATTTAAAAGCTGAGCCCCGAGATAATATCCCCTTGAAGCATCATCAGCGGGAATATCCGGCATCCAATGAGCCACTATCCCTCCCTGCCATTGCGGGTAAATCAAACGAAGAGTCGATGTTTTCTTTTCCATATCATTCACCTTTATTTGAAACGAAGATAAAGAGTTCTCAACAATATACCAAACAAAAACAAATGACTCCAGTAGAAAGCCAAATAAAAGTCGGCTCTTGTTAAAAGGGAGAATATCCATATTTTGTCAGAAATGTTTCATTTCTGAAGTTGACAGTTGACAAGTGACAGTTGACAGTTATTATCAGATGTGAGCTATCTTTCATTACAAGGCAACGCCTTGTGCCGCAGGCTCTCTTTTGCCGTCGGTTTTTAACCGACGGATATAAAAGACAGGAGGCAAAGCCTCTTCCTCTGTGGGCTTAAGCCCCTTTATTAACGGGGCTTCTTTCCTATATGAAAGGGGTTAAAACCCACAGAGGATCCGGCAAAGCCTGAGCTTTTAGATATCCGTTTGCTGAAGCAAACGGCAAAAGAGAGCCTGCGGCATGAGGCGGAGCCTCATAGGAGATAGTAGAAGCCTCCTCAGCCACTTTTATGTGTTAAGACAGGAGGGACTAAACGTTAAGACCTGAGTTACTATTTCTACCCTGTACACCCTGGTAAATCACCCTGTACACCGTACAAAACCAGCCCGTACACCCTGCCAAGCTACCCTGTACAGGGTAGTTTTAACAGGTCGGGACTTTTATACTAGTATCTCCCTTCTTAACAGGCAGTTACATGGCTATTAATACATAGTCTTATGCAGGTAACGATACAGGTGACAGTTGACAGGTGACAGATGAAGTTGCAGATAAAAAGAAGCGTCTGCAACACTTTATCATTTGATAACATGAATGTTACACCGACAAGTGACAGATGGCAGATAGTTTTTGAAAACTTTGTGTATATATGACAAATGACAAACGCCATTGCAAATAAAAGAGGCATTTGCAATGGCGTTATATTCTAATAAACAGGATATTATAAGTTATTATTGCAAATAACAAATAAATCCGAAAAACTTTTAGGTAGAATTACGTTATTCCATCTTCCGGTAGTAACGCGGTGTATAACCGGGCAGTAATTCAGGATGAAATACCCACACCAGGTCTTTCAACAGATAATCCGGATGGATCGGAAACTCCTCATAATAAGGAACAACACCCGTATTACAGGTATAGATCCGACGGTTCTTGAAGGCATCAAAGTTTTCGTAGGGAGTATACTCGGTACGAAGGTCTTTGTATGTCATATCATTTGCCTGATTATATTTGATTAACCATAAATCGGCATGGATGGCTTTATCGAGCACGGTTTCAAAAGCCAGAGGTGTGCTGCCTGCTCCGGGAAGCTCTTTAAAGATATAATCGGCACCGGCATCGGTATACAGATGGGCGATGTAGCTATCGCCGGCAGGCATATACCAGGAAGAGCCGAATTTCTTTTCGGAGATGACGGTCGGACGGTTGGTCACGGTCCTTGCCAGCTCTTTCAGTTCCAGGTAGCTTTGTTCCGTTTCTCGGAAGATAGAGTCGGCCATCGCACTCTTTCCAAACAACAAGCCATAGAAACGTATCCATTCAGTCCGTCCCAGAGGTAACGACTCCATATAGTCGGCTGCCTCGATAATGGGGATACCCAGTTTCTCAGCCGGACCGTATCCTGCATTCTGAAAAGGGGAAGCGATGATGATCTCCGCCCCTATATCGATTATCTTTTCTATATTCGGAGAGGTAGCTTCTCCCAGATCGGCAATCCGTCCGGCACGCAGACCTTCCTGGATGGAAGGAGTATCCATATACCGGGGTTCGCATACACCGATCACCTTATCCACCTCTCCCAGCTGATCAAGAATGGCGGCATGAACAGAAGTATAAACGACTATATTGTGAATAGGAGTCCGCACCACTGTTCCTTTCGGCAGATTACCCGGTACCGACTGCTCACGGTCTACCAAAAGATACCGTTGCAGGATACGAGTACTGTCCCAGGGGTCACGAACTTCGACGGAAGTGTAGTCGTCGAAATATTGAATCGTAAATCCTTGCGCGTAACGGATAGTGTCGGAAGAGAGGGATTGTTTGGAAACAGATTGCCTGTTTGGTTGTGCACAAGACATAACCAAACAGGCAATCCAGAATAACAGTATTTGTTTCATTTTACTGTGTTATAAAACAAACCTTTTGAGTATCATAACCACCGGTATCGAATGGTTCGCCATCCTTCTTACCTTCGGGAGTAAAGACATACATAGTACCGGTTTCGCCATAAGCAGCATTACTAATATAGATCTTACCTGTAAGAGGATCTACGTCGATTGAATTCGGATTCGCCAATGTCGTACCGTCAGTTATCAGGTTCTGGGATTCAACAGCACCGGTCAATGCATCATACTTCATGAAAGAAGGAGCCGGTGCACCCCATTGTGCGTACATCACATACAGTTTATCGTTGACCAACGACATTTTCGAACCATTACCGATAACCGTTACGTTGTCTGAAGCATCGATACGTTGTACCGTGTTTTTAATATCACCATAATCACCCATAGAAACGACATACACGTCCCCTTTGCTATTAGCCGACAGGTTACAAGGATTGATAATTACTTCTATTTCTTTCTCCAGTTTAGCAGCGACAGGATCGATCACACCTACTGTCTTACCCTTTCCATATTCAGACAAAGCTACATAGATCTTACCGTTAGCAGCAGCCAACTGCTCCGGATAACGGCTGGATTTCACTTCGTTTCCATCTTTATCGGTAGTAGTTGCCATTCCCAGGGATATTTCCTTTTCCAGTTCCAGTGAAGTTGTATCGAGTACAGCTACTGAACTGCCATAATAATAGGAAACATATACTTTTCCATCCAGCGCAGTGAAGCAACGTGGATTCATTGTTTCGCCAGCACTGTTCTTAGGCGTGAATTCTTTTATTTCTTTCCCCTGTCTGTCAAGAACGACCAACCGGTTAGAAGAAGTAACAGATACATAGATCTTAGAACCATACATAAACATCTGTTCGGCATCAGAACCCAATCCCTTACCATTAACAGACTGATAATAATTTGAAGTTAGCTTACCTGCAGCCAGATCATAATAACTGATAGTTGCATTGTTGGCATTGAAATTTCCACGATTCAGTATATAATAACCTACTGTCTGCGGCTGAGGTTCGGGAACATCGACATTGATATCTTGTACAGCAATACTTGCTGCATTTCCTGATTCTCCTACAACATTCTTTGCAACAACCAATAAAGTTGTATTATAGGTTGTACCTGCCGGCACCTCAAAGGAGGTCTTTCCGGTTGCAACCTCACCTAATTTTGTAGTCCTATCAGTTGCGCTACTACCCAGATAAACTACATAACCTGTGATATCGGCTTCGGAAGCAGGAAGAGTCCAAGAAAGCGTTCCTCCGATTTTCAGTACTTCTTCATCCGTATCTAAAAAAGAGAGATTGGTAACTACGGCCGAAGGCACACTTAGTTCATCCTCATCGTCATCACTACAGGATGAAAAGGAGATGGTAAACAATGTACACAAAGTGAACAGGAATAATAAATTTCTGACTTTCATTTGTTCTGTTTTAAAGTTATTAATATGTAATTTTTATGCTTGCTCTGAAAGAACGTCCCGGCATCGGGTAATAACGTATCACATCGTAGGTTACATTCCCCAGGTTAACCACTTCCGCCTGCAGGCGCAACTGGCATTTTCCCAATGTAAAAGAACGGTTCACAGTTATTTGCTGTTCCACATATCCATCTATCAGGTTTGTTTCGATATTTTGAGGAAGCGAATAACGGTCACCCACAGCTGTAAGCATCCAACCGACATTCACCCATGGATTTTCGAGGGTTACGGAAGTCACCCCCGTATGCTCGGGAGTATAAGGGATCTGATTATCATAAATCTTTGAACCTTCTTCCGTTTTATCAACGGCATGTTGCCAGGTATAGGAAGCATCCATCTGCAACGCCATCCTGAACGGCAAAAGAACATGTGCCGACAAGTTCGCATCTATTCCTTTAATCTCTACGACTCCCATATTCATCATCTTCCAGATAAACATGGTCGGGATAGCAACGATCTTATCTTTTACCCGGTTATAATAGCCATCCACCGTAAAACTCAGATAGTCCGTACCAATGACAGGACAACTGCCGCTCCACGTAAGTCCTACATTATATTGGGTTGCTTTCTCGGGTTTCAAGTCCTTATTGCCAAAACGGTCATAATAAAGATCATTAAAAGTAGGCATACGGAAAATATCTTTATAAGAAGCCCGGACACGTAAATTCTGATTTCTCAACAGACGGTAAGAAACGCTTACTGCCGGCGACAACCGTTTTCGGTCGGCTGCCGGTTCTCCTATTTCCAGTTCTTCCGTGGCAAACGTACCTAATAGACTAGCGGTTGCCGTCAGCCGGGTATCTTTATATTGTGCAGCCAAAGCCGATAAAGAGGTATAGCGTGTAGGAAACGGGCATTTAGGTATTGTTGCGTCCAACGTATTGACAAAGAAGTCTTCCGCCAGCGAAAAAGAAATGACTGGCAGTGGTTGATATAACAAAGCGGCAGAACCATAATACTCCCGTTGGGTATACACATCTGTCTGTACACCGTTGGGATGGCGACTGTGGAAGTCCTGATAACGGTTCCAGGCATAATCGAATTTACCTTTTGCTTTGAAAGAGAACAGGTCGCCGAACTTCTTATCGTAGCCTGCCTGCAAGAAACCATTCCGGTTCTTCAACCGTTCCTTATGATAATCGTTATAGAGGATAACCGATCCGGGCAATCCGCGGTCGGAGTCAAACCAGTATCCTTTCAGTTGCAAGGCACCTGCCTTGTTCCAGTCGGCAAATAAATTCAGTTCGCCATGCCAGGCTGAAATATCGCTATTCTTTCTTTTCTCCTCCGTCACAATATTCCCGTTCGTAAAAGTATAAGGATATTGCCCGTCGGCACGCTGCCAATCGGCAAACGCAGAAAGTACATATTTCCCGGAAAGCTTTTGCTCATAGCGAAGGGAAGGATTGAACATTCCAAATGAGCCGGCCTTAACCAAACCTCTTAAGTTAAAGTCCTTCTCTTTAAAAGACGGCGTTTCTGTCTTCACACTCAACGCCCCCGCCGATGCATACATCCGGGCCGTCTGGAAAATATCGTCGGTCTGTCCGATCGAAAGTGAAACCATTTCTACATTATCCAGTGAAAAGCGGCTGATATCGACCTGTCCGCTCTGGGCATCCGTTATCGTCACGCCATCATAGCTGACGGCTGTATGTTGTGCACCCAGGCTGCGCACCGAAACAGTCTTCAATCCCCCTATCCCACCGTAATCCTTTACGGTAGCACCGGAGAAACGTTTTACCGCTTCCGACAGGTCCTGTATACCCAACCGTTCGATACCGGCACGATCCATCACCTGCAAAGGAGTCGCTTCGCGGGTAGTGGACGGACGCGCCTTCTCCACCACTTCCACCCCTTTCAGCTGATGATAAGTCGTAGTATCTATCTGTTGTGCATTGACCGACACAGCCGCATACAGCCATGCGCCAAACAGGCATAGAGTTCTTATTATGTATAAATTCCGCATATATCTTAGGTCTATCAATACCTTACCCGAGGCATTGCATATCGAATGATGGCAGGTTTTCTGACTCGTTCTCCCATGATCGGCCGCCTTCCCAACTTTGCAGTCAGTGGCAACAAGATTTGCCGGGGTTATAGAACTTACAGCTACGGGTACAGTTCCGGATTTACACCGGATTCCCTTTTACTAACGATTAGCGACAGCTAAACCGCTACACCACAATTCGATGACAAAAATACGGATTTATATCTAATGAGCGTAGTATTTTCTACATTTTATGATTCCGGGACAAAGCCTTCTCTTATCCCGGAATCACAAGACATCATAGATCCGAAAGGATATTTACCTGACAGTAAACCTATTTAGTAAACACATATTTTCTGAGCTTTATCGCCACATTTCACGATATAGATACCGGAAGAAGGTAGCCGTATCTCCATATTCTCCGATGCTTTTTGGGTCTGGTAGCATAATTGTCCACCCAGATCCGACACCAAAAGAGGATGACCTTCGCACCCCTCAACCAGCATCCGTCTATTTTTAGCCGACACTGTGAACCGCTGTTGTTCGGCGATTGTCTTATTACTAACCGATTCTCCCTGAGGAAACTCGAGAACTGCCGCTTCACCGGGTTGCAGGATTATCGTCGCAGAATTACCGTTGACACTGACCGGTTTACCCCTCCATATCTCTTCTATTTTACCCAAAGAGGCTTTGCCGGTATAAGTCACGGTGATAGTTTTCGCTTTGGAATTATCCGTAACAGGATCGGCATGAGAAGTCTTGGTCAGGCCATCGTTGTTGATAAGCGTTACATAGAATGCTCCGTCCTTCACATTGACGAGATGTTCTACCGTTTCGGAAAAGGTAAAAGGGACGTCATATTTAAAATACTCAGCCATAACCTCATCCAAAGCAGATACTTTATATCCGACGATCAAACCTCTACCCAATTCCTCCTTCTTCACTTGCCCGATGCCTACTGTACCAAAACCGAACTGGGGGAAATTATAAGCATCAGCAAGAACCACACCTCCATTTTCAGCATACGACTTCAAATTAGCAAGTTCCCCATCCGACAGTTTCACATCCCCGCTAAGCATCACGACTTTATAAGTATTAAGCAAATCGAGCGGCGCGTCCTGTAACAAGAAATCAAACTGGTCGGCGAACGGCCCGTTTACCATTGTCCCTCTCTCATTACCATTCCGTTCCACGGAAAATGTTTCAGGCCACAGTTTCTCTATTAATGTGAATGTCCGCATATCAGCTTCTTCATAATCAAATTTCCCAAAGGCTTTCTGACCTGACGGCTGACGGTCCATACCATGATAGCGGTCGAGTAAAACAGCAACCGGAGTATAAGTGATACCCACCTGATGCTCTTTGGAAAAAGCGGTCAGCCGTTGGAACACTTTCCCGTAAGGAGTCAGGTCATAAGTTCCGTCGGATGTTTTTTCTTCATAAAAAGAGATCGCTCCACCAGCTTCAGCTATCACAGCATCGGCACCTGCCATATAACTCATCAGCATGGAACGTTCCAACAAGCTGATTGAATGCCCGTGATTCGCTCCACTGTAACCTTCCCAAATCCCATGTGTGGAATAATCGAGAATACTTGCACCATGCCAGGCTGAAAAATCGATCGTCCACGGACGGTTATATTGCTTGGCAGCTCCCCGGTTCATTGCGATATGAAGCTGGTAACCGTGAATATTCTCGCCGATCTCACTGCCTAACACATCCGCCCCTTCGGCACCGGCATAATGATGCCAGCAGTGGTGCCCGTTCATAGAATACCAGGGATACCCCTGATCAATGGTATGCCAGGTATTCTCATCCACCCGGTATCCATATTGGGACTTAACGAACTCCATAATTTTCCCCAATGCCTGTTCCCTGCTCGTTATGGCCGCCAGGTTATCCAGATAGATATTATTAATCATCCTTCCGGCGCCATCATACTGCCCCGTAGCCAGATTCAGGACGGTATATCCCCACTCGGCAACTTTAATATCAGGCAGTTTGGATGAGGGTTCGCCTACCTGATGTTTTTCGATAGACTTAATTGTCGTTCCATGATCGCGATAAGCACCCAACGAACTGACTTCCACTTCTACAGCAAACCCCGACTCCCAGAGTGTAGGCCCCAGCCATAAAGATGGCCGGGAAATATAAGTAGATTGTAGAATATCCGTTTCAGTATTCTGTGCACATGAAAGAGGAACCGTACAGAATGCTAATAATACACATATTATATAATTGATAGAATGATCTCTTTTCTTCATCTTGTCAGTTATTTATAAATTAATCCATTACGTATCTTACAGACATGCCCACACAAGAAGGGAAGTCGCTAAACCGACCTGTTGCCAACCCACTGGAGAAGAACCGGTAATAAGGGTTCAACTGGCCATCGGAACGATGGTCATTGATGGTCGATGTCCAGAAAAAGCCTAATTCGTCACAGTTCTGGAAAGCGCCGCCACACCACTGCTTTCCTGCAGGGTGAAGATTGAACTCCAACGTATTACTCCATGCGCCAAGCCCTTCCCAGGTATCTGCCTTCAGCCTGTCGTTCGTACTGCCGCGCCAATCGTCGTCCCGGGCCACATCCTCCGGAGTCATTCCAGTCAATAGCTCCAACTCCTGCCATTCGGCATCCGACGGCAGATGCCATCCTTCCGGAGCCACTTGTTGGGCCATACCGAAAGAATATAAGCAACCGTATGTCCGGTAATAATCGCTCGCTTTCGCTTCTTCCACGCTATTACCGCTATATTGCTGTACCCAGACTTCATTATTTATACCATTCGCTGGGATATGACGGAAGTTCTGTGTAAGCCATACGGAATTTCCATACTGTCTAACTGTATACGACTCATTATCGCGCGGATCGATGAATTTATCATCCATAAACAAAACCAGCAGCGTAGAACTATAAGATATTCCATATTTATTCTGAGCATACGCACGCACATAATATTTCCTGAACCATTGCAGGTCATTCATTTTTGTGGTGAATGTACCTATACCCAGGTCGGATGGTATTGTCTCGCCGTCTTCCAGTGTCGGACTTGCATTCGTATTGCTCCATACAAGTCCTTTTGAGGAAATATCATCTCCACCCGGCGCATCCAGGCTGGCCGTTATTGTAACATTGGTCGAACCTTCCTCTTTCTCATATTCCATTTCGATAGATATGGTGGGAGGTACTTCCTGTGAAGTCACGAACAGAACCGGATAACCGACCGATCGTCCGGCATCCGCAATCACATACGCCTGTGCACAATAGGCTGTCTCCTTTTTTAGTCCGGTAAGTGTATATTCGAATTCACCGTCGAGCGGGATACTCACCTTAGTACCCTGGCCGGCCAGGATCTCGTTCGCCTCGATATCCGTTGTACTCTCCGTGATCTGTCCGGTTGAATTCTCCATATAGATAAATCCCCGTTCCAGAACATTGCTACCACCGTTCAGTCCCTTTCCGGTAAGAATAGCTTTTTCGCAAGTGACACCTTTTGGCGAAGTGGTCTGGGCAATAGGTTGTACGGCCGGATTACAATCTTCGTCTCGTTTACAGGTTACAAGTAAACAAACGGCTGCTATGCATAATAATATATTTCTCATCGTATCTCTATAATTTAATGACCACTCTGAAACCGACATAAGGAGAGGCAGTTCCCGGCTTCATGGAACCTCTTGCCGTAACCGTGGAAGGAGACTGGTTGTAACTGCCGCCACGTATCACCTTGGCATCACCTGACTTAGGACCTTCGGGATCTTTCTGAACTGAATTTTCATACGCTTTATCCGAATACCAGTCGTTACACCATTCGGCAACATTACCCGACATATCGTATACACCCAGTCCATTACTCTTTTTAGCTCCTCCCACCTGCAATTCCGTTATATCGAACCATCCGACTTCATCGGCACGGTCGCTACCGGAATATTTGAAATTGGCAAACGACAAGCCACCTTTTGCTGCAAACTCCCATTCGGCTTCCGTAGGGAGATATCCGCCACGCGATTTACAATAGGCTTCTGCCCCGTACCAGGTCACACAGATTGCCGGTTTATCACCTGCACCGGCTTTAGGTACGAACAAACCTCCGTCGAGAGTAATAAGGACGTCCGGAGAACCCATATCTATCCACTTTTCACCGTTCTTCGCCCCGTTTGTACCGACATCCTGCTTGTTCAGGAACTCGCAGAACTCTGTATTTGTAATTTCCTTTGTGGATATATAAAAATTATGACTTAACTCGACCTGGTGAACCGGCATTTCATCAACAGCCCCCCCGGCATTTCCCATCGAATAGATGCCGGACTCCACAAAACAAAAATCATCGTATATCTTGCCGGTCTTTACCCTAGCTGGATAACTATAAAAAGTACCTTGCTTATTAGTGGCAAAAAAACGTACATAATAGACCGTATCAGGTTGCAACCCGATCACCCTCATCTGGAAGATTCCAGGTTCGGGATTTTCCACTTCGCTCTCCTGTACCGTATTGTCGAGAGTTGCAAATTCCAGGGCTTTTTCATCGTCTGGAACCGTCGATTTCAGTACCCAGCAAGCACCGCTCCGTTCAATAGGAGAACCGCCTGTCAGATAAATCCGTCCCTGGATGTCTGCAAAGTCAGGTCCGTAGGCAATCACCGTTGTACGCGACATTGCCGGAACCTCATCATCCTTATCACATCCGGCAAAAATTGCCACTGTAAGCAATAAAACCAATAAGAAATATATATTTTTCATTGTTCTTCATTCTTTAATTAATAACCGGGATTCTGAACCATATTTTCATTCGCATCCATTTCGTTCTGCGGGATAGGCCACAGATAATCTCTCTGCGGATTGAACTGACGCTGGTCGATTACAATATACTCGTATTTCCAGTTTTCGCTTTCTCCTTTGCCGTCTCCCGGATACATACCCTCCTTCAATAAGGAATTATCCAGTCCCCAGGCATCCACCATAACTTTTTCGCCTATTCTCCAACGCCTTATATCCGCCCATCTCATTCCTTCAAATGCCAATTCGATACGGCGTTCATTTCTGATCTCTTCCCGCATCTGCTCCTTAGACATACCGGGCATGACCGTAGACAGTCGAACCATATTGGCCCGGTCGCGTAGCATATCGATCGCATCATAGACGGCTTTCACCGGACCTTCCGTTTCATTCTTTGCTTCGGCAAAGTTCAGCAAGATCTCCGCATACCGCATGAAATAGGTATTACGTCCTTCTGCTTTGCTATCCGTCAGATACCCGTCCAGGTGTTTCTTCGAACGGTATCCGCTGACATTCAACAGCCACTGATAAATCGTGATGGAATCGGTAGAAAGAGCCGGATCGGGAGCTTTCAGCATAAAGTTCAAATACTTGCAGCCCGGATAGAAGATCGAAGCATAAAAACGGGGATCACGGTTCATATGCGGGTTAGCCCTGTCATACTTTGAAGATTTACCGATAGGCAAACCGTCATTCATATAATAGCAATCGATAAGCTGTTTCGTGGGTGAAAAAGCAGGCCATTCACCAATCGGGTAATACAAGTAAGATGGATCTACCTGTGGTGAATAATAACGCTGGAACATAACCTCGCAAGTAGCTGCTCCCTCATTCCTTTCCAGGAACAGCCCCTGATAATCGGGGAAAAGAGAATACACATTCAGGTCTATTACGGCCTGTGCCGCCTCGGCTGCTTCCGCCCAGCGACTTTCATATAGCAGGACCCTCGATTTTAACCCCATAGCCGCTCCTTTCGTAATGCGCCCCGACTCTTTTTCTTCGTATGCCAGTGGTAATGTCTTGATCGCATCCTCCAAATCGAGTAGGATCTGTCCTATTACTTCCTGTTTGGGAGTACGGCTAGGCATACTGTTACTCAGGTCGCCGGGTTCGAGCACCAAAGGTACATCCCCATAAAACGTTACGAGATCCAGATAATACCAAGCCCTCAGAAATTTGGCTTCCCCTATGTATCTCGGGATAAGACTGGAAGAGAAAGAGGCATTGTCTATACTATTCAAAAACACGTTCGCCCGGGAGATACCCCGATAATCCTGCGACCATTTCCACTGTGGCCATCCGCTCTGGGCATTCCCTTGTCCACGCGGCCATTCGGTGGTTGAATGCCAGGGTTGAGAATCGAATGCGTCGTCGGTGAGCGTAGCCAGATGGATCGGGAACAAACGGTCGTTACCTTCGCCACTGGCCATCAGGCACTGATACACTCCGTTCAGTAATTTCTCCGCCTGGTTCTCATTCGTCAGATAATTATCCGGCGATATGAAATCGAGTGGGGTCCTGTCCAAGAAATCACTGCAGGAACTGAATACCGAAAGGAATAAAACACAATATAATACATTCTTAATCTTTTTCATACGACTCCTAAAATTTAAGATTAACTCCTAATGAATAAATTCTCGACTGGGGGTACTGTAACGTATTCGTTGTACTGGTCGGTTTTTCCGGATCGAAACCATATCGCATACTGGTGATAGTGAACAGGTTCTGCATAGACACATAGAAACGCACCGAACTATTTGAACTGAAAACATTCCTGAATAGATGACGCGGCAATGTATAGCCGATATCCAGACTCTTACATCTTATATAAGAAGCATTTTCCAAGTAATATTCCGATATGATCTCCGAACGGTTAGGATCGGAATAAAGCCGCTGTATGGTCTGGCTCGGATTTTCAGGCGTCCATCTGTCCATATACCAGTCGCCGACATTGGCATCCCCGGAATGGAACGGAACGGTAATGATCCCCTGGTTCAACGTTTTGATTCCCGAAACACCTTGCAGGAAGATCGACAAGTCGAATCCTTTCCAATCGAGCCCGAGTGTCGCGGAGAACGTCCATTTCGGAAAAGAGGGCCCCAGTATAACCTTGTCGTCTGCATTGATAATCCCATTCCGGGAGTCAGGTATTCCGTCACCGTCGGTATCCACGTTGATTTGGTCTTTAAAACGGATATCGCCGGGCATCGGAGTCATCCCCATGTAAGGATTGACGGCCGTTCCTCTATCATTGAAGATCAAATGGTTATTTATCTCTTCCTGACTTTGATAGATTCCTTCTGTCTGCAATCCGTAAAAAGAGTTGAAAGATTCACCCACACGCCAGATCGTATTTCCCATAATAAGTTCATCTTTACCTGCCAAGTCTCTTACTTCATTCTTTATACGGGTAGCCGACACACTGAACTGGGTTCCTACATCTCCGAAGCGGTCATTATAGCGCAAAGTCATCTCAAGTCCACGGTTACGCATCTTACCAGCATTCTGATAAGGTACCGTTGTCATCCCCAATGTACTTGAAACAGGAACCTGCATCAAAATATCGCTTGTATTCTTGATGTAATAATCGAGACTGGTCGATATCTTGTTGAAAACATCTACATCCAGCCCGATATTATATTGTTCGGTTGTTTCCCATGATGTTTTCTTATTGGCCAGTTTAGTCACTGCGGCAATACCCACCAGTGTATTGTTGAAATTCATTAACCCATTCAAACTAAGTTCATCGGATGCTGCATAGGATTGCCCGATACTTTCATTTCCCAGTCTTCCCCAGGAGAGGCGAAGCTTCAGATTATTCAGCCAATCGAACTGTTTCATAAAACGTTCTTCCGTGATACGCCACGCAGCAGAAGCAGAAGGGAAAAGTCCCCATTTATCAATGAAACGGGAAGAGCCGTCGTAACGCAGATTGAATTCGAGCATATATCGTTCGTTAAAAGTATAGTTCAAACGTCCGAAATACGACATCCACGCCAGATCGTTGGCACTACTACCATTTTCTTGTGTATCAGGATCACCCACCCCGAATTCAGGGATATTGACCGTCAACTTTTTACGAGACATCCAATGGGAATGATAAGTATATTCCCGCATCTCGTAACCACCCATAATGGCAAAAGCATGTTTTTCGGCCAATGTCAAATTATAATTAATACGGCCGTTCAATACATACGTCTGTGACTCTGACGAATTCAGCGATAATTCGGAATTACGGGGCTGCGGAGTACTCACGCTTCCGTTATCATTCAAACCGAACAGCTGTACAGTCGGCTTAAAGTTCTTGTTTTCCCAGAAAGTCCGGTCCATACCCCCATATACAGTAACATTCAATCCTTTTAAAAGATCCGCACTGATCGAGGCATTGATGGTCAAAGGAGTTTCACGCGTCCGGTTAAAGCCTCCGGCATCCCTGGCCCCGAAACTATATCCGGCATTGTTATAACCGATTCCCGGAACCGTCATACGAATAGTCGGAGGTGCTACATAGGAGCCATAGATTGCGCTGGATGTTCCATCTACCAGGTCTTCAATCTTCTTATTCTGGGTAGCGATGGTTGCATTTACCTGCAGTTTCTGGTCAAAAAAGAAAGCCGTCACATTCCCTCTGAATGTAAACTTATTCGAACTATTGCCTTTTACAATGCCATCCTGATACAGATAGCCGGCCGATGTCGAGTATTTCAGATTCTTACTACCTCCGGATATCGCAATATAATGGTCCGTCATCTGGGCCGTGCGATAGGTATCGTCCAGCCAACTGTAATTTGTCGGATACATATATTCGTCCACATGGTTACGATAATTATCCATATACTCGTCGGTATACCAGGTCGGCCATGCGTTATTGGTATTACGATAAGCTTCAGCCTTCAGTTCCAGATAATCGATGCCTTTAAGGACATTCGGCAAAGAAGTAGCCTTTTGCAGGCCATACAATCCATTGTATTCGATATTCATTTTATCCAGTTCACCGGTTTTGGTGGTGATAAGTACTACCCCATTCGCCGCACGGTTACCGTAAATCGCACTGGATGCTGCATCTTTCAAAACAGAAACCGATTCGATATCTTTGGGGTTAACCGCATCGAGACTACCCTCCATACCATCAATAATGATCAAAGGGTCTGTATTGTTGAATGTACCTATACCACGGATCTGTATCTTGGCATTATCATTTCCCGGCTGACCGGAAATCTGGCTGATAAAAGCACCGGTTATATTCCCTTGCAACATGGCACTGGCATTGGTATAAGCACGTCCTTTGGCTTTCGCCAGATCAAGACTTTCTACGGCACCGGTCAGATTCACCTTCTTCTGAGTACCGTACCCCACAACCACTACTTCATCCAGCAACTCGGAATTTTCTTCCAGATATACCATAAACCGGGCCTTGCCTTTTACCTGGATCGTCTTGGTCAGGTATCCCATATAGGAGACGGTAAAAGAGCCGTTGGAAGGAAGTTTTAATGAAAAGTTTCCATCTATATCGCTCACTGTCCCATTGGTCATACTGTTGGTTTGCTGTACGGTCGCTCCGATAATCGGTTCGTTATTAACGACATCAACAATTTTTCCAGTAACGGTTATCAAGGTATTAGACTCTGATTTTTTAAGGATAACCTGTCTCCCGTTTATCTGATAGGTAACACTTAATTGTTTAGCCAACATTTCCAGTACTTCATCGACAGGTTGGCTTTCTACTTTAAAACTGATCTTTTGATTTTCGTTTACGTCTGCATTATTATACATAAACGAATAATCGGTTGCCTTTCCTATTTCTGTCAGCAATACTTTTACAGTTACATTCGATTTATCTATGCTGATATTTTCCTGTTGAGCATGAGAAAGCATAGCTGCTGAGAATAATAAAAAGACAAATAATAGGCATTTTCTAAACATAGTTTAATATTTATAAGTTCACAAATTATTTTTCACTACCTTTGCCTTTAGATATACATAAGGGTCTTTTATCTAACTAAAAATAGCTAGATGACAAATGCACAATCTTATGACAATCAATAGTATGGGGAATGCCGGTTCTCCATACTTTTTTATATTATTTCGTGTCTTGCCTGATAACCACCTCCTCTCCGTTTACCGAATAATCGATTGACATTAATTGGTTCATCAAGCCCAATGTCTCATTCAAAGATTCAGTCTTAATTGTAAATGTATATTTCTGATCCAGGTCTACATTAAACAACCGAATGTTCACGCCATACCATTTTCCTATCTTTCTCGATATATCAGATAAATTCTCATTCTGGATAACCAGTATATTCTGAGTCCATATACCATAATCTTCCCCACGCTCATTTCGTATGGTAAACTTTCGCGGATCGTTTGTGTCTATATTGATAATCTGATTGGGCAGCAGAGAAGCGATAAGCTGGGTCTTGTCATGGAATACATCCACTTTTCCCTCCAGTAAAGCGATTTCGACCTCTCCCGGATCGCTTTTCACATTAAATTTTGTTCCTTTAACTACAATATTGATGCTACCGACAGATACCGTAAAAGGTAATCCTACCTGATGGGCCACATCAAAGAATCCTTCTCCCTTCAGATACAAATGCCGCTCCTCCATATTAAAATCAGATGCATACCGTAAACTGGATTCGCTGTTGATCCACACCTTACTCCGGTCAGGCAGGTTAAGGAATGACTTTTCTCCTTTCAGGGCCTGGAGTTCAAAATAATTTGATTGTTTTTCCATTCCCCAATAAAGTGCAGCAAAACCCATTACCATGATAACCGGTATCAGTATAGCCGCTATTTGTAAACGCCGATATTTATAATTGAGTCTTCTGACCTTCTCTTTCTGACGGGATTCCTGCTGCACATGATATCTCCGTTCATTAATCGAGTCATTATCATACGAATCCCAGATCGGAGATAATATTTCATCCAACGATTCAGTAGAGGCTGTACCTAGTTGCGATTTTAAGCGATCCAACTTTTTTGCATCTACATCATTATTCATCCAATCTCTGATGTCATTCGTTATGTTGTCTTTATGATCTTTCATATTATCGTTTTATATAGTATATATCTTGGAAAGGGAATTTTGTACCGCAAAAAAACAATGTTGCAAAACATATTCCGATTAAAAATGAAAAATAACCAGGATACTTCTCAACCGTTTCAGTTCTTCACGAACACTTTTCATTGCTTTTGTCAGGTTGTTCTTAACTGTTTGATGGGGGATATCAAGGCGGGAGGATATTTCTTGTGTGGACAGATCCTCTTCTGTTCTCATAATTAATATCTTTGCCTGTAAGGCCGGAAGCCTGGACATAGAACTGTAAATTCTATATTTGATATCCTGGCAAATCATGTGTTGTTCGATATCGGTACCATCGGCCTGATCTTCATCTATCGGAATTTGTAAATCTTCCAGTAATATTTCTTTGATCCTCTGTTGGAATATCGTCAAAATCTTATTCTTGGCGATGGTATACAGATAGGCTTTAAAAGATAACTCGGAAGACAACTGTTCCCGTTTTATCCAAATCTTCAAAAAGGTATCTTGCACGATATCCTGCGCTTCACTTTTTGACTTTAGCATTTTAAATGAAAATGAGTAAAGAGAGTCGGCATAGATTGAATACAAAGAATTAAAGTCATCAACTGAGCCATTTCTCAAACCATCGATCATTTGTTTTTCAATATAATTCATTGTTTTTCAGGTTGATTTGATGGGTGATCCTATCCTATTTATAATCCTAAATCACTCAAAAATACGAAATTACAACAAATTACATTTATTTTTTATTCTTTATTTCATTCCGGTTCAGGATACACCGATTACGCAGCATATACGCTTTGCCTCCCTCAACCGAAAACTATCACACAGAATGAGACAAAACTCAGGGTGAAGATATAAAAAAAATCAGTACCTTCGCGCCCGAATTGGTTCCGTACCCCCATTCGGGAATGCGGATTAAAAGGGAATCGGGTGTAAATCCCGGACAGTCCCGCTGCTGTGAAGCTCCGTTAACAGCCTAATACTACTTACGCCACTGGCAAAGCAGTTGACAGAGGACAGTTGACAGATTAAAGAATAATTAAACTGTCAACTGTCAACTATCAACTATCTCGTCGGGAAGGCTTTAGGATAGGAGTCAGTCAGAAGACCTGCCGTTCGTTCAGGCTCATATCCTCGTGGGTTAGGATAGGTGTAACATTTTAGAATATAGAAAAAATGATGACAGACAAGGATGTATTGTTATTACGACGCAAACTCGACCTTTTGCTTCGTACTGGCAAATTATTGATGGAAAGTGCTGCCGACACAAACCGTATTGAACGGAACATGAAACGGGTAGCAGCATTTATGGGTATACCGGAAGAGAAATTACATCTCGATATCCGGTGGACAATGATCATGGTAAATGTTAGTGACGAAAGAAACTCATTCTCCAAATTCCAGAAATGTGAAAAACATGGTATCAATATGACCATGATCTCGCAGATCAGCGATCTTTCGTGGCACGCCATCGAAGACGATTATTCTCTGGACCAATATGAGGAAGAACTGGAAAAGATTGCTTGCAAACCCAGAAACTATCTTCCCTACATCGTAGCTATCGGAGCAGGATTTGCCTGCGGGGGCTTCTGTAAATTATTCGGTTGCGACTGGATCGCTTTCCTGTTTGCTTCCATCAGTGCGTTTATTGGTTTCCGGGTACGCGCCCGCTGTATCGAGGCCGGCTTAAATGTCTATATGAGTATCGCACTTGCCGCTTTCGCTTCCACCTGCGTTGCTTATGCATCTTCTTTTACGGGATTGTCAGAAACACCTTATCAGCCGTTGCTGGCTTGCGCCCTGTTTATTGTGCCGGGAGTACCGCTGATCAATTTCGTGGATGATATGCTTGATAATCATCTGCTCGTCGGAATGACCCGTGCTGCCAATACTGCCATGATGGTAGTGGCAATGACTTTTGGTATCGCTTTTGCTATGCGCCTGCTTGTAATGAACGACATATCGATCGACCATAAGTTCAGCGAATTAAGCATGGTTCCTCACGACACGTACTTCGTTTATGCTATTGCCGCAGCGATTTCCGCCATGGGATTTTCTATGATCTTCAATATACAGCGCCGCCTGCTCTGGGTAGTAGCCCTAGGGGGTATTATCGCCGTATGTACCCGTAACTTCGTCAATTTTGAACTGGGCTATGGTCCCGTGATCGGTTCGTTTATGGGTAGTTTCGTTGTCAGTCTGCTTGCCGTAAAAGCAGTCCACTGGTTTCATGTGCCTAACCACGTACTGACTATCCCTTCAGTCATTCCGATGGTTCCGGGAGTACTGATGTATCGCTCCTTACTCGCATTCATCAATATGCATGGGGTCATTGGCGAAGTGACTAATGCTTTTGCCAACGGTATCAATTCGGCACTTATTATTCTTTGTATTTCCCTGGGAGTTGCCGTTCCGAATATCTTTGCCCGCCAATACATCGCCAAAGATCGTAAACGGTATCTGCAGGAAGAGTTGGAGAAACGCCGGCAACGTGGAAAATTTCTTGAATGGTAAGATAAATAAGTATATTTTTTAACAAAGAGAAACACAAGAAACAAATCCGTCCCACATTAGATTGAAACCAAAAAAGATCAGTTATGGATCAACATTCGACGGGAATGTTGATCCAAATTGTTCCATATCCAAAAGTTATTGGTCTATTTAGGTACATACCCAAAAATAGTTTAAAGTTTAACTAAATGCAAAAAAGCCCAAAAAGTAATATGTTCTGGTTTCCGGCGGGTTGTTTTCGTAATATTGCAACCTTGAAAACAGATTGAAAAGGTTAATTAGAATTGTATGGGAGAAACAAAAGGTTATGTTTCGCAGGTTATCGGGCCGGTTGTGGATATTCACTTCGATAACGAAAAAGAAGTAAAAGTAGTACTACCCCGCATCCATGACGCCATGGAGATAGCCCGCCCCAATGGAAAAGCGTTGATTGTCGAAGTACAACAACATATTGGGGAAAACACAGTCCGTACAGTCGCTATGGACACGACAGACGGATTGCAGCGAGGAATGGAAGCCGTTTCATGCGGTTCGCCTATTACCATGCCAGTTGGCGATCAGGTAAAAGGGCGTTTGATGAATGTTACCGGTGATTCGATCGACGGGATGGAAGAACTGGATCGTAAAGGAGCTCTCCCCATCCACCGTGAACCACCGAAGTTTGAAGATTTAACGACCAGTAAAGACGTTCTTTACACAGGTATTAAAGTGATCGATCTTTTGGAACCTTATTCCAAAGGGGGTAAGATCGGTCTTTTCGGAGGAGCCGGTGTAGGTAAGACGGTTCTTATCATGGAACTTATCAATAACATTGCTAAAAAGAACAACGGTTTTTCTGTTTTTGCCGGCGTGGGCGAACGTACCCGCGAAGGTAACGACCTGTTGCGTGAAATGATCCAGTCGGGTGTGATCCGCTACGGCAAAGAGTTCAGGGAAAGCATGGAAGCCGGGCACTGGGATCTGTCGAAGATAGATCACGAGGAACTGGCTAAATCGCAGGCTACATTGGTATTCGGACAGATGAACGAACCGCCCGGAGCGCGTTCGTCAGTGGCATTGTCAGGATTAACCATCGCCGAGTCGTTCCGCGACCTGGCACCCGAAGGGGAAACACGCGACATCCTGTTCTTTATCGATAATATATTCCGTTTTACCCAGGCTGGTTCCGAAGTTTCTGCGTTGTTGGGACGTATGCCGTCAGCGGTAGGGTATCAACCGACACTGGCTACCGAAATGGGAGCCATGCAGGAACGTATCACCTCGACAAAGAAAGGTTCGATCACCTCCGTACAGGCGGTTTATGTTCCTGCCGACGACTTGACAGACCCGGCACCGGCAACTACTTTTACACACCTGGATGCCACCACCGTATTGAGCCGTAAAATCACCGAGTTGGGTATCTATCCGGCTGTCGACCCGTTGGAATCGACTTCCCGTATCCTCGATCCTCTGGTCGTTGGAAAGGAACATTACGAAACAGCCCAGCGCGTAAAACAGATCCTTCAACGTAACAAGGAACTGCAGGATATCATTTCTATCCTGGGTATGGAAGAACTTTCGGACGAAGACCGTCAGACTGTTAACCGTGCCCGTCGCGTACAACGTTTCCTGTCGCAGCCTTTCGCCGTGGCGGAACAGTTCACCGGTATACCGGGTGTTATGGTCTCTATCGAAGACACGATCCGTGGTTTCAATATGATCATGGATGGTGAAACGGACGATATCCCTGAACAGGCCTTCCTCAACGTAGGAACAATTGAAGATGTGATCGAGAAAGGAAAGAAACTGGCAGAACAAGCAAATTAATAACGTATGGAACTGGAAATCATATCTCCTGCAGGCATTCTGTTCAAAGGTGAAACAGACTACGTTTCTTTTCCGGGTATCGCCGGATCGTTCGACGTATTGCCTCACCATGCCTCTATGATAGCCGCGTTGGAAGAAGGTGTTATCCGGTATCAGACAAAAGAAAAGACAGAACAACAAGAAATAAAAATACAGAGTGGATTCGTCGAGATAAAAAACGATATCCTGTCCGTATGCATCGAATAAAAAATACGATCATGAGCAGCGGTAGATTAAGAATGAAGCTAATGGGCTTAATCACTTTTATCAATGTAGTTATTGGTGTCACTTTAGGAGGGTTGTTATATACCATCTGGCCTTCTGTCTATTTTGACTGGTACCCGTCTATCCCGGTTTTCTACTGGTTGATGGCCATGTTGATGACTTTCTTCCTGGACCATGTAAAACGAAAACACGGCGATGTCACCATTGTTACATATATGGTAGTCCGGCTATGCAAAATCATACTTGCGCTCGTCTTTCTTTGGTTATACGCCGCAATGGTCGGCAAAAACCTGAAAGCTTTCGGATTTACGATGATGTTGTTTTATTTCATTTATCTCGTACTGGAAACATATACAATGTATCTGTTTGAGAAGAAAAGAATGAAAAGTGAGAAAAGAGAAAAAGATGAACAGAATAAAAAATAAATACCTGTTTTGGTTTACCTTTTTGCTATTGGCCTGTATCAGCGCTCCGATAAACGCAGCAGCCACAGGCGACGAGCCGGGAAAGGTAGATGTGCAGGATATCGTATTCTCCCATATCAGGGATGCCTACACCTGGCATATTACCGAATGGAATGGCAAGGAGATCTCCATACCGCTACCTGTCCTGGTAAAGAGCGACGAGCGCGGATGGGACATGTTCCTCTCCTCGCACCTGCATCATGGTAACGTACATCATAACTACTATCTTGCGGGAGAAGGCGAACATGCCGGGAAAGTGGTGGAAAAGAACAGCCGGGGTGAAGAGGTAAAACCTCTCGACCTGTCGCTCACCAAAAATGCCGTAGCCCTGTTGCTCAGTTGCGGGATATTGCTTTTCATCGTCCTCAGGACAGCCCGCTGGTACAAGAAGCATCCCTACGAAGCACCCGGTGGATTTACCGGATTGATGGAGATGGTCGTCATGTATATCCATGAAGGAGTGGTGAAGGAAGGTATCGGCAAGGAGTACAAACCTTTCTCATCCTATCTGTTGACGGTATTTTTCTTTATCCTGATCAATAACCTGATCGGTATTATCCCGATCTTTCCGGGAGGAGCCAATGTTACAGGTAATATTGCCATCACGGCAGTATTGGCAGGATGTACATTCCTGGCGGTAAACCTGTTTGCCACCAAAGAATACTGGAAAGAGATATTCTGGCCGAATGCTCCTTTGTTCCTGAAGTTACCATTGCCGATCATGCCCTTTGTGGAATTCTTCGGCATACTAACGAAGCCATTCGCCCTGATGATCCGTCTGTTTGCCAACATCATGGCCGGACATACGATCATCCTGGCACTGACTTGCCTGATATTCATCACCGCCTCGATGGGGGTAGCCATAAACGGGACAATGACGGTGGTATCCGTACTGTTCACCGTATTTATGAACTGTCTCGAGTTGTTGGTGGCATGTCTGCAGGCCTACATATTTACCCTGCTGTCGGCCAATTATATCGGACTGGCCAAAGTAAGAGAGTAAACAAACATATTTATTAAAAACAAGGTTACTAATTAAAAGATTAAAAACTATGTTATCAGCAATTTTATTACAAGCAGCAGCCGGTGCAGGCATAGCTAAACTAGGTGCAACAGTCGGAGCAGGATTAGCAGCTATCGGTGCAGGTATCGGTATCGGACTTATCGGAAAAGGTGCAGTTGAAGGAATCAGCCGTCAACCGTCGGCAGCCGGCGATATCCGTACATCCATGCTTATTATGGGTGCGTTGGTAGAAGGGGTTGCCCTGTTTGCGATCGTTGTATGTTTCTTAGGATTGTTCCAATAAAATAAAGTAAACTATGTCATTGCTCACACCAGACGCAGGGCTTTTATTCTGGATGATCCTTTCCTTCGGAATTGTCTTTGTCATTCTTTCCAAATACGGGTTCCCGGTGATCATCAAAGCCGTGGAACAACGGAAAGAATACATCGACCAATCCCTCGAATCGGCCCGCCAGGCAAACGAACAGCTTGCCGGCATACAGGCTGAAAGCGAAAAGATCCTTGCCCAGGCAAGGGAGCAGCAGAATGAGATCCTGAAACAAGCCCTGGTTGAAAAAGAACAGATCATCAGCGAAGCCCATCAGAAAGCTTCCGCTGAAGCCCATCTGCAAGTAGAAGAGGCAACGCGGCATATACGGGAAGAAAAAGACAAAGCGATCCGTGAAGTCCGTACCGAAATAGCCGATTTGTCTGTCGCTATTGCAGAGAAAGTAATGAAAGAGAAAATCAGCCGCACGGATGAACAGGAAAAGATCATCAACAGGCTGCTCGACAATGTTTCGTTTAGTAAATCATAATATATGGATGTAGGTACAATCTCTTCCCGGTATGTCAAAGCACTCTTTTCACTAGCTAAAGAGAAAAAGCAGGAGACCCGGGTATATGATGATATGAAGATGCTAATGGTCAGTTTCGAAGAACAACCGGGACTGAAAACGGTACTTGACAACCCGATCATTCCCGAAAAGGAAAAGATCCGGTTGCTCACTACCGCCGCCGGACTGGAAGTAAGCGACCTGTTCGCTCGCTTTATCCGCCTGGTGTTGCAGCGTAAAAGGGAAAGCCTGTTACCGCTCATGGCATACATCTATATACATATGTACCGGAAAGATAAGAAGATCACCCGGGTATTGTTCAAGACACCGGTTCCGGTAGACAAAGCGACCCAGGAGCATCTGAAGAAACGGTTGCAGGAAGAAACCGGCGACACCATCGAGTTTACGGGAGTGCTCCGGCCTGAACTGATCGGAGGATTCGTTCTCCGGATCGGCAACATCCGGATCGACGCCAGTTATTCACGACAACTCCGGGAGATAAGAAACAAGCTGATCGAAAGAAATTAAAAAAGTAAAACGTATGACAGACCAGATAAAAGTAAGTGAAGTTTCCGCCATATTACGCGAGCAACTGGAAGGTATCAATACCAGTATCCATCTGGAGGAAGTAGGTACCGTGCTTCAGGTAAGCGACGGGGTGGCACGCATCTATGGACTGGATAATGCGGAAGCCAACGAACTGCTGGCTTTCGACAACGGCATGGAAGCCATCGTTATGAACCTGGAAGAGGATAACGTAGGTGCCGTATTACTCGGCCCGACCGACCAGGTAAAAGAAGGCGATACCGTAAAACGTACCCGCCGCATCGCTTCCATCAATGTAAGCGAAAACATGATCGGCCGTGTGATCGATCCGCTGGGTAACCCGATCGACGGAAAAGGCGAGATCATAGGAAAAAAATACCAGATGCCGCTGGAACGGAAAGCGCCGGGCGTTATTTTCCGCCAGCCGGTCAACGAACCGTTGCAGACGGGTATCAAGGCGGTAGATGCCATGATACCTATCGGACGCGGACAGCGTGAACTGATCATTGGCGACCGCCAGACAGGTAAAACCTCCATCGCGATCGATACCATTATCAACCAGCGTAGCAACTACGAAGCAGGCAATCCTGTTTTCTGTATCTATGTTGCAATCGGACAAAAGGGTTCTACTGTCGCCTCTTTGGTCAATACGCTGCAAGAAAAAGGTGCTATGGACTACACGATCGTTGTCAGTGCCACAGCTTCCGACCCGGCAGCCATGCAATATTTCGCTCCTTTTGCCGGTGCGGCTATCGGCGAATACTTCCGCGACAGCGGACGTCATGCCCTGGTTGTTTACGACGACCTGTCCAAACAAGCTGTTGCTTACCGTGAAGTATCCCTGATCCTGCGCCGTCCTTCCGGTCGCGAGGCTTATCCGGGCGATATCTTCTACTTGCACTCCCGTCTGTTGGAACGTGCTGCGAAGATCATCAACCAGCAGGAAGTAGCCAGAGAAATGAACGACCTGCCGGATAGCATGAAAGAATTGGTAAAGGGAGGCGGTTCGTTGACTGCCCTGCCGATCATCGAAACGCAGGCAGGTGACGTTTCCGCTTATATCCCAACCAACGTAATCTCTATCACCGACGGACAGATATTTCT
The DNA here is from genome assembly GCF_900128505.1 of Parabacteroides timonensis. Classification (NCBI taxonomy): domain Bacteria; kingdom Pseudomonadati; phylum Bacteroidota; class Bacteroidia; order Bacteroidales; family Tannerellaceae; genus Parabacteroides; species Parabacteroides timonensis. The sequence goes on along the minus strand of NZ_LT669940.1, from coordinate 136,318 downwards.
GGAAACAGACCTGTTCAACCAGGGAAACCGTCCGGCGATCAACGTAGGTATATCGGTATCCCGCGTAGGTGGTAACGCCCAGTTGAAAGCGATGAAGAAAGTGGCCGGTACTTTAAAGATAGACCAGGCACAGTTCCGCGAACTCGAGTCGTTCACCAAATTCGGTGGCGAGATGGATACTGTTACCGCTTTTACCATCGACAAGGGACAAAAGAATACCCAACTATTAATCCAGCCCCAATACAGCCCGATGCCGGTCGAACAACAGATCGCGATCCTGTATTGCGGAACAAAAGGTTTATTGAAGGAAGTGCCGCTGGAACATGTTCACGATTTCGAGAACGCATACCTGCAGACATTGATCACCAACCACCAGCACGACGTACTCGACGTACTGAAATCGGGTGTGATAAACGACGACGTCTGCCGTATCCTGGAGGAAACTGCCCACCAGGTAAGCGGTGCATACAAAGCAGGTTGAATATAGAAACTAAATTATGGCATCACTGAAAGAGATAAAAGTCCGTCTTGCGTCGATCAGGAACACACAGAAGATCACTTCAGCCATGAAGATGGTATCTTCTGCCAAACTGCATCACACGCAAACGATTGTCGAAAATATGCTTGCATACGAAAGTAAGCTGAGCGCCCTGTTGAGCGGAACCCTGGCAGCCGAAAGCGAACTGAATTCACCTTATACCGCCCAACGGGAGGTAAAACAGGTAGCTATCGTCGCCTTTTCATCCAATACGGGTCTGTGTGGTGCTTTCAATGCCAACATATGGAAGGAGCTGTCTGCCCGCCTTCACCGGTATGAGGCGGATGGTATCACTGTGCGCCTCTATCCTGTCGGTAAAAAGATAGCCGACGAACTTCATAAAGCAGGGTATCAGACAGACGAGAGTTTCCTGCTGATCTCAGACAAGCTGAATTACGAAGATGCCAGCAAGCTGGCTACTGCGCTGATGACGCTTTATACTTCCGGAGAAGCAGACCGAGTAGAATTGCTCTACCATCATTTCAAGAATATGGCAGAACAGGTACTGACCGAAAAGGTATTCCTGCCGGTCACCCTACCGGAAATAGATCCGGCACATACATCAGCCAACTACATACTCGAACCGTCATCCGAACATCTGTTGGCCTTGTTGCTCCCGAAAGTACTTCACCTGCATATCTATACGACATTGCTCGACACCGTTACAGCCGAACATGCCGCCCGTATGCTGGCCATGCAGACGGCCAACGATAATGCGAATGACCTGATCCAGGAACTGACACTCCAATATAATAAAACCCGCCAGCAAGCCATCACCAACGAATTGTTGGATATTATGGGAGGAGCGGGATAATACAACCTCATTACCTCTATAAAGAACGAAGCTCCGGCGAAATCACTTCGGCGGAGCTTCTGGCTTTAAAATTATTATTGAACAATATTCTAACAACCAAATCTTATAAATTTAATAGAAGAATAATATCATTAGTTGCGCGGTTAATACGCGCAGAAACATTGTCAAAGGATAAACCGTTGCATACCCCACAGCTGGAGCATCATTTCCTGCCGTTGCATTTGCATAAGCCAGCGCAGGAGGATCGGTCGTACTTCCGGCCAGTAGCCCCATCAACGTATAATAGTTCAGTTTAAAGAAATGCCGTCCTACCAATCCGATAATCAATAAAGGCAACATCGTGATGATGAAACCGTAACCGATCCAGGCAAAACCTCCTTTATTCACGATCGTATCCACAAATCCATCCCCGGCACTCAAACCTACACAGGCAAGGAACATGGTTATACCGATCTCCCTCAACATCAGATTTGCACTCTGAGTGGTATAAGTAACCAATTTATAACGGTATCCGAACCGGCTCAGCAAGATAGAAACAACCAACGGGCCACCTGCCAGACCGAGTTTGATCGGTTGTGGAATACCCGGAATAGTGAATGGGATACTACCCAGAATAATACCTAAAGCAATACCTATAAAGATAGGGATCAGGTTAGGCTCATTCAGGCGCTTCATCGAGTTACCCAATATCATACTCACCTTGTCGACGGCCAGTTCACTACCAACCACCGTTACACGGTCACCCACCTGCAATTGCAATCCCTGGGTAGCCACCAGTTCAAGTCCGGCACGATTCACACGCGTCACATTGATACCGTGCAAACGCCGCAACTGTAAATCCCCCAGACGGGAACCTGTCAGTTCCGGTTTGGTAACCAGGATACGACGGCTCACAAATTCACTTTCTGCAGGAATCCACTGCTTACGATCCATTTCTATTTCCTGGCCGACAAATGTTTTTATTGTCTCCGCATCATGTTCAGTCGTAATCACAAATATCTTATCATCCTCTTCCAGAATGGTATTGCCGGTGACTATCTCCACCTTACTACTCTTCTTTCGCCAGATACGGGATATAACATATTGCCGGTGTTCAAGAAAGGCGCCAAGTTCCATCACTTTACGGCCAAAAAGAGCCGGATTTTTCACAACGAGCGATATAGGAGTAGCTTCACTGTTATGCACATCATTTTCCGCTTCCAGTTGTTCTGTCTCTTTTTCAAAACTAATATGAAAAATATACCGGACAAACAACATGGAAAGGATGATACCAACGACTCCCAACGGATAAGCAACGGCATATCCCAACGCAATCGTTTCATCCGATGTACCCGTCATATCCGTAAATGCCTGCTGTGCAGCTCCCAAACCGGGAGTATTCGTTACAGCTCCCGACAAAATACCAACCATCGTCGGTATAGGAATATCTGTTATAAAATGAATAGCTAATGCTGTTATAACGCCGAGAAAGACAATTCCGCAAGCCAATCCGTTCAAGGTCATCCCCCCTTTCTTAAAAGAAGAAAAGAACCCCGGTCCTACCTGCATCCCTACCGAATAGACAAACAGGATCAATCCGAACTCCTTAAAGAAGTGGATAACAGAGGGATTGATGGTAAATCCGAAATGCCCCAGTAAAATACCGACAAACAGAACCAGCGTTATTCCCAGAGAGATACCAAATACCTTGATCTTTCCCAACTGGATACCGACAGCAATCACCAGCGATAATAAGAGGATGGAATGCCCTATTCCTTCGCCCCACAACAAATCACTTATCCACTCCATAATTATTTGTTTTTCAAATAAGCGGAAGAAATATCAAATGCATAAAAGTTGTCCTTTATATACAAGGTACAGGAAGGACACAGGCAATCTTTGTAATAAACTCTGATAAAGACCCGTTGATACTGGTCCAAACCGGTAAATACATGCTGATTACCCGGCAAAACGCCGTTACTGCTGGCAAACTTCACGCCACAACGCGTACAAAGCTTCTCCATAAAATTCACATTTTAGACAATTAATATCTTTTTCGAACGATCTTCCTAACCCACGAGGAAAAAAGTCTTTAATGAACGGCAGGTCTTCTGACTGACTCCCATCCTGAAGCCTTCCCGACTATCGTCAGTGGCATAAGTTGTTTTCAGAATGTTGAACGGAGCTTCACAGCAGCGGGACTGTCCGGGATTTACACCCGATTCCCTTTTAATTCGCACACCCGAACAGGCAGTGCGAAACCAATTCGCTGCAAAACTACAAAATAAAACACAAATAACTATCACAATATATTTTTATTTCAAAAAAAATCCCCCTCTGCCTCACGGCAAAAGGAGATTCGCTATTCATACTTCTAACAACAATTTCTTTTACAACGGCATATTGCCATGTTTTTTCGGCGGGTTACTCTGGCTTTTATTTTTAGCCATTTCCAATGCCTGTATGAGTTTGTAACGAGTCTGCCGGGGCATAATGATCTCATCGATAAAGCCCTGCTCGGCTGCCCGGTACGGATTTGAAAAGTTTTCTGCATATTCTGCCATTGCCTGCACTTTTTCCTCTCCTGTCGCTTTCCTGTACAGGATATTGACAGCCCCTTCGGCTCCCATCACGGCAATTTCAGCCATCGGATAAGCCAGATTTATATCGGCTCCGGTCGGCTTGCTCGACATCACGATATAAGCTCCTCCATAAGCCTTACGGGTAATCAGCGTGATTTTAGGCACCGTTGCTTCGGAATAAGCATAAACGATCTTGGCTCCGTGCCGGATAATACCATCATGCTCCTGCTGGCAACCGGGTAAAAATCCGGGTACATCTTCAAAAGTGATCAACGGTATATTGAAACAATCACAAAAACGGATAAAACGTGCTGCCTTGTCTGATGCGTCGATATCCAGTACCCCTGCCAGAAAAGCTGGTTGATTGGCTACTATACCGACTGAACGTCCTCCCAAACGGGCAAAACCGACTACGACATTTTTAGCAAAATGAGGCATTACCTCAAAGAAATAATGATTATCGACCACCGGTTCTATAATGTCCTTGATATCATAAGGTATATTCGGATCATCGGGAATAACCTGCTGCAAAGCTTCTTCTTCACGGCGAATATCATCCGTACAGGAGATCACCGGCGCATCTTCCATATTATTTGAAGGCAGGAAACTCAGCAACTCACGAATGCTCATCAACGTTTCTTCTTCCGTGTCGCACATAAAATGAGTCACACCACTCTTGCTGCTATGTGTATAAGCACCTCCCAGTTCTTCCTTGCCGACCTCTTCATGTGTAACGGCTTTCACCACATCCGGACCGGTTATGAACATATGGCTCTTCTCCTTCACCATAAAGATAAAATCGGTCAATGCAGGAGAATAGCAGGCACCGCCCGCACAAGGCCCCAGAATCGCCGATATCTGCGGAACAACACCCGAAGCCATCGTGTTCTGGTAAAAGATGGAAGCATAGCCCGCCAGGCTACTTACCCCTTCCTGGATACGGGCACCACCCGAGTCGTTCAGGGCAATAACCGGGGCTCCGCTTTTCAAAGCCAGTTGTTGAACCTTTACGATCTTAGCGGCATTCGTGGCACTCAACGTTCCTCCGTAAGCCGTAAAGTCGTAGGCATAGACAAATACCTGCCGCCCGTCTATCTTTCCATAGCCGGACACGATACCATCTCCCGGGATCTTATTCTTATCCATACCGAAGTTCGTACAGCGATGGACAACAAACTTATCCAATTCGTTAAATGTACCTTTGTCCAGCAACATATCGATACGTTCGCAGGCAGTCATCCGTCCGGATTCGTGTTGCTTTTCTATACGTGCAATCCCTCCTCCCTGTGAAGCCGCATTGTCACGTTCTTCAAAGGTTTTATACAATTGTTCCTTTCCCATTTTATTCTTCCTTATCTTTTATTACGTCCAACGTCAGAAGAACCTGGTTGCTTGCCACCGAGTCTCCTTCTTTTACCAGCACCTCACGCACCTTACAGGTTGAACTAACCTTATAATTACTCTGCATTTTCATCGCTTCTATCACTACGACAATATCGCCGGCTTCCAGGCTGTCGCCTTTCTGCACCAGGACTTTCATTACTTTTCCCGGCATCGGGGAAACGATTTTGTTATCCTGACGTTCTTCACCGCCCTTACGCATACGCAGATACTTAGTCTGCGAATCCACAATATCAACATTATATGACAGGAAATGCGTATTCACCGTATAATTCTTGCCTCCTTCACCACGAATCAACTCGGCATTATACGAAATACCATTATGCAAGATCGAACAGGCTCCGTTCTCCGCCATCATAATATCGACTTCATAAGGAACACCGTCAATCGTCAACTGAACCTTATTCCCTTCTTTACTGACCAGCGAAACATCCGCCACTCTTTTTCCTATATGTATTTCCATAACGAATAATTTTCTAATGTACTACTATGCCAATCATTAAATACGTAAGACCCCCTTTTGCAGGCCGAACTCACGCCAGCGGCTGATCGGACGATTGTCGGATCCCTGCCCGGACTTATTTTCTTCTAGGTTGATCAGATAATCCATATAAGCGGCAATCATAGCTACATTTTCGGTTTCCGTGCCACTTTCACTTACCGGATGCTGCAATTGTTCTGCATGCTTTTCAATAAAAGAAGTATCATATTTCCCTTTCACAAAATCGGAAGAATCCATGATGCGGCGCAGATAACTGATATTTGTTTTCAGACCGGTGATCTTGTACTCATGTAACACACGCCGCATCCGTTCGATAGCATACTGGCGTGTCGTCGCCCATACGATCAGCTTTCCAATCATCGGGTCATAGTAAACAGGAATTTCATATCCTTCATACACATAACTGTCTACACGGACACCAATACCATTGGGTTCTGTCAGTTGGCGTATAACACCGGGCGAAGGCATAAAACCGGCATCGGTATCTTCGGCACAGATACGGCATTCGATCGCATGACCACGCTGTACAATATCTTCCTGCCGGATATGGAGCGGTTCGTTGTTTGCCACCCTAATCTGTTCTTTCACCAGATCGACACCCAATACCTCTTCCGTAATAGGATGTTCCACCTGCAAGCGGGTATTCATCTCCAAAAAATAAAAATTCCGGTGCTTATCTACCAGAAACTCGATAGTACCTGCTCCGGAATAATTAACGGCCTTTGCTGCTGCAACTGCCTTTTCTCCCATATTTTTCCGTAACTCAACCGTAATAAACGGAGAAGGACTCTCTTCTACAATCTTCTGGTTACGACGTTGAACCGAACATTCACGTTCACACAGGTGGATCACATTTCCATGGTTATCACCCAATATCTGGAACTCGATATGATGTGGTTCTTCCACGAACTTCTCCAGATAAACCGTATCGTCACCAAAAGAGGAAAGAGATTCCGAGCGGGCAGAGTTATAAGCCTCCTCCACTTCATTCTCATTATGAATCAGGCGCATCCCTTTTCCACCGCCTCCCATAGAAGCTTTCAGCATCACCGGGAAACCGATCTCTTTACATATACGAAGCGCTTCCGCTGCGTCCTGCAGAGGTTGTTGGGTACCCGGAACTACCGGAACACCAGCCGCAATCATCCGCTTACGAGCCGAGATCTTATCGCCCATTGCTTCCATCGTTTCTGCTGTAGGACCGATAAATATAATATTCTCCTCTTTGCACCGCCTGGCAAAATCGGCATTCTCGGAAAGAAAACCATACCCCGGGTGAATGGCATCTGCCTGATGCTCTTTTGCTGCCCGGATAATCTTTTCTATATCCAGATAACTCTCTTTGGATGCAGCAGGTCCTATCAGACAAGCCTCATCTGCATACAAGACATGACGCGCTGCCCGGTCGGCTTCCGAGAACACAGCCACCGACTGTATTCCCATCTCCCGGCAGGAGCGCATAACGCGTACGGCGATCTCACCGCGGTTCGCTACCAATACTTTTTGAATCATATTAATGTTTTAACCGTTTATAACGAGGATTCACTTCACATGCATAGAAGTATTTCTTTATTTCATTCAGGCATGCACTGCACAGGCACCCCGGATAATGCAATTTCACATAGGCTAGCTGAAGCTCGTCCAGCTTTACGGGCGCACAATGACAAGCGGATATATCATCCACCCGGCAAACAAAGGAGATACCACAACGCGGACAATCTTTCTCCATGATCTGATATTTTTTATAATAAACAATCTTTTCGAACCCGTATCCTAACCCACGAGGATATGAGCCTTTAATGAATGGCAGGTCTTCTGACTTACTCCCATTCTGAAGCCTTCCCGACCTTCGTCAGTGGCATAAGTTGTTTTCAGAATGTTGAACGGAGCTTCACAGCAGCGGGACTGTCCGGGATTTACACCCGATTCCCTTTTAATCTGTATCACCCGACCAGATAATACAGAACCGATTCGGCGACAAATGTAGAGAATTTATTACACATTTTACTCCAAATTGTGCATATTTTTTATTGGAACACATAAGAGGCTGATAATACAACAGTTAGAAGAGAGCTCATCCTTGACTATCCTTTTTGGGAAAACATTTTTACTTCAAAAATCAAAAAGTTTTCCACTTTTACTAATTTCATATCTAACAATCAGATGTTTGACATAATTTAACTCGTTAAAAGTTTTCCAAAAAGAACACCATATATAGTTTAAACATACCTTTGTCTAAGTAAAAACAACATAAATATATTATCAATTTTATCATGATACAAACAGTTATCAAACGGGATGGACGTATCGTCGGATTTAATGAGGAGAAGATAGTAACAGCGATACGAAAAGCCATGCTGCATACAGAAAATGGGGAGGATTTGCAGCTGATCCGCCAGATTACGGATCATATTTCATTCAAAGGAGAACCGCAAATGACAGTCGAAGCGATACAGGACGCAGTCGAACTGGAACTAATGAACAGTAGCCGTAAGGACGTTGCACAGAAATATATCGCTTACCGCAATCAGCGCAGTGTTGCCCGTAAAGCTAAAACACGCGATATGTTCCTGGAGATTATCAACATCAAATCGAACGATATCACGCGCGAAAATGCCAATATGAATGCAGATACCCCTGCAGGCATGATGATGAAATTCTCCAGTGAAACCACCAAACCGTTTGTCGACGATTACCTGTTGAGTGAAGAGGTAAAAGAGGCCGTTGCAAACAACTACCTGCACATTCATGATAAAGATTATTACCCGACCAAGAGCCTGACATGCGTTCAGCATCCGCTGGACCGCATCCTTAAATATGGATTCTCTGCCGGACATGGCGAATCACGCCCGGCAAAACGCATCGAGACAGCCAGCATCCTGGGCTGCATCTCCCTGGAAACAGCTCAGAACGAAATGCACGGCGGACAGGCTATCCCCGCTTTCGACTTCTATCTGGCTCCTTACGTACGTAACAGCTTTATTGAAGAGATCAAGAACCTGGAAGACCTGAACGGCGTGAATTACTCACATCTGTATAATAAAGAACTGGACGACTATGTAACGCGTCCGCTGGATGGCCTGAGCGGTGACAAACGGATCATACAGCATGCTATTAATAAAACTGTCAGCCGTGTCCATCAGTCGATGGAAGCTTTCATTCACAATATGAACACCATTCATTCACGCGGTGGTAACCAGGTGGTGTTCAGCTCTATCAACTACGGCACGGATACTTCAGCCGAAGGGCGTTGCATCATTCGTGAGATATTGAAAAGTACTTATCGTGGTGTCGGCAACGGCGAAACGGCTATCTTCCCGATCCAGATATGGAAAAAGAAACGTGGCGTCAGCTATCTGCCGGAAGACCGCAACTATGACTTGTACGAACTGGCATGTAAAGTGACTGCCCGCCGTTTCTTCCCGAACTTCCTGAACCTGGATGCTACATTCAACCAGCATGAAGACTGGAAAGCGGACGACCCACAACGCTATATGTATGAGGTAGCAACCATGGGATGCCGTACCCGTGTATTCGAGAACCGCTTCGGACCGAAGACTTCCATCGGACGCGGAAACATTTCTTTCTCGACTATCAACATCGTACGCCTGGCTATAGAATGCATGAGTATAGAAGATAAAGAACTTCGTATCGCCCGCTTCTTTGCCAAGCTAGACGAAATGCTGGAAATTACTGCACGCCAGTTGCACGAACGTATGGAATTCCAGAAAACAGCTTATGCCAAACAGTTCCCGTTGCTGATGACTTCACTTTGGCTGGGTAGTGAGAAGTTAAAACCGACAGATACGATCGCCCCGGTTATCAACCAGGGTACACTGGGTATCGGATTCATCGGACTGGCTGAATGCCTGGTTGCCCTGACTGGCAAACATCATGGAGAAGATGCGGCTTCACAGGAACTCGGTTTGAAAATCGTCACTTATATGCGCGACCGCGTAAATCAGTTCTCGGAACAATACCAGCATAATTACAGTGTACTTGCCACTCCGGCAGAAGGACTTTCCGGCAAATTTACGGCACGCGACCGCAAGAAATTCGGAGCACTGCCAGGTATCACCGATCGTGAATATTATACCAACTCCAACCACGTTCCGGTATATTATAAATGCAGCGCCCGTCATAAAGCAGAGGTAGAAGCTCCTTATCACGCATTAACTGGTGGCGGCCATATTTTCTATGTTGAAATAGACGGCGATGCAACCCATAACCCGGAAGTGATTATGAAAGTGGTCGATATGATGGACAAATATAATATCGGATACGGCTCGGTAAACCATAACCGTAACCGTTGCCTGGATTGCGGTTATGAAAATGCAGATGCCCACATGGAAGAATGTCCGAAGTGCGGTAGCAAGCATCTGGATAAGTTGCAGCGTATCACCGGTTACCTGGTAGGCACAACCGACCGCTGGAACAATGCCAAACTTGCCGAATTAAATGATCGCATTATTCATAATTGATAATTTTCATTAGCATATTAATTTATTGACACATTATTTTTTATGCTTTCAATCATAGACATTATAGAAGATACAACCGTAGACGGTCCGGGATTCCGGACCGCTATCTACGCTGCCGGATGCCCGAATCAATGCCCGGGTTGCCACAATCCGGAGTCATGGGATATAAAGAAAGGTAAACCAACCCCGACGGAAGAAATATTGGACAAAGTTCTGGCCGACGAATTTGCCGACGTTACATTTAGCGGCGGTGATCCGATGTTCCAACCGGAAGAATTTACCAAACTGGCTCGTGCCATTAAAGAAAAAAGCCAGAAAAATATTTGGTGCTACACGGGATATAAGTTTGAAAAACTATTGGAAAACCCAAAACAGGCAGCGTTGCTTCAATACATCGATGTACTGGTGGACGGGAAATTCAAACAGGCTTTGCACGATGAAAGTTTATTATTCCGCGGCAGCAGCAACCAACGGTTGATCGACGTAAAGAAATCACTGAAAGAAAAGAAAGTGGTTTTCTACAATTATAATCCGTTTCTCTGAAATCATAAAAGGATTTTAAACTCTCGGAGGACGAATCCCCTGAGATTACATTTTGCTTCTCAAATCGACTATTCTCCTAGCTCTTTAATATGTTAAAAAATATTACCTGGCCGGGTAATTTCATTTACCCGGTATAGTAATCCCATTTACATGGTAGGGTAGTGTCATTTTGATAATCACGATTCACAACAAAACCGATCTTGCTTAAACATTTTTTCCTGAATAATTATTATTTGTATTCAAAAATACTTTAGTACTTTTGTAACGGATTAAGGTGAATCACGATGCATTCTGCTGGTGATGAGAGGGAATCCGGTGAAAGTCCGGAACAATGCCCGTTGCTGTAATCCCGTTCCGGCAGCCTGCCGGAAATGCTTGCAACTTCATGCCACTGACGATTCAGTTGATAGTGGAAAGTTGACAGTTGACAGTTTTTCTGTCCGTATTTTATCTGTCAACTGTCAACTATTCCGTCGGGAAGGCTTTGCAAAGCCGGGAAAGTCAGAAAACCTGCCTGATCATTTATATTCATGCTTTCGGGATAAAGAGCAGGAATTAACACAAGGCAGAATTTCAATACAAATTCTTCCATTTTTTATATGCTTACTTATATGAGACTGAAAGGTATTGCTATGTCTTTACTTTCGGTGTGCGTGTTTACCCCGGCAATGGCTGTTGACGGAGGAATGACAAACAATACACCCGAGAAAGAACAAGTACAAACCGGCATTTGTGTGTTGACCGGCAGAATCATCGACTTTGAAACAGGAGAAGGTATACCAATGGCCACAATCAATGTTCCGGGAACATTGATTGGCACCGCCTGTGATGCAGACGGTCGTTTCCGTCTGGAACTGATCGAAGGAAAAAGTTACAATCTGCTGGTACGCTCGACCGGATACATGGAACAGAGTATCAAAGTCAATGCCAACGGAGCACAAAAACAGATGGATATCCGAATGAATGCCGGTATATTCGATCTGAATGAAGTGGTGGTGACCGGAACACGCACCGAAAAACTTATTAAAAACTCTCCGGTACTGACCAAACTGATCCCGGCTTCCCAATTACAGCGCAATGACTTCGAAAATATTATGGATGCACTGGAGTTTTCCATTCCGGGATTGCAATTCAACAGCGATCCGCGAGGGGATAATATCCGTATCCAGGGATTGGAAAACAAATATATCCTGATTCTGGTCGATGGTGAGCGCCTGTCTACCACCCCCGGAGGCCCGATCGACTTCGAACGTCTAAGTACATCCAATATCAAGCAGATAGAAGTGGTCAAGGGAGCCGCATCCGCCCTGTATGGTTCGAGTGCTATCGGTATGATCATCAATATCATCACCAAGACTCCCGAACGTCCGGCCGAAGGATGGGCTAAAGTGCGCTACTCACGTTATAATGAGTTATTGATGGATGCTGCTTTCGGGACAAAATATAAGAATTTCACTTCGCAGACATTGTTCAACCGTAACTCGACGGACGGTTACGACCTGACACCCGAGACACCGGCAAACTATACGCAAAACCCATCCGCCAATATGACCATATCCGAAAAGCTGGGTTGGGAACATAACGACACTAAACTGAATGCTTCAGCCGATTTCTTCCTGAACGAAGAAAAGAATCCGAAATTAAGCAACGAAGTGACACATTATAAGAGTTTCAACAAAACATTCCGCGCCGGACTCGAACAGAAACTGGGAGAAAAGAATATGTTGAAAGCAATCTATTACGGTGACTTTTATATCCGACGGACTGTCTTTGAAAAACTGGATTCGGTTGGAAAGAATGCCAGTTCGAATGTACAGACCCTACGTCTGACTGATATTTATAACCCACTCGATAATCTGCAAGGTATAGCCGGGGTTGAATTCAACTGGAACAAAGACTATAATATCATGCAATACGGGGAAAAGATGAAAACCCGAAAAGTAAACGATATCAACGGATTTGTACAGTTGGACTGGAAAGTCATTCCCCAACTCGACATTATCGGGGGCTTCCGTTATACACATCATTCTGTGTTCGGAAATGCTTATACACCGAAAGTCAACGTAATGTATTCACCCGGTAATCTGCGCCTGCGTGCCGGATACAGCAAAGGTTTCAAAGCCCCCGATGCTACCGAACTGTTCTCCGACTTCCAGATGGGTTCCGTTTCCCACAATATCGGTAATCCGGATCTGAAAGCCGAGCATTCCAATTATTACTCTTTCTCTGCGGAATACACTTTCAACAAGCTGAATATCAGTGGAGAAATCTACCAGAACGATATCAAAGATAAAATACAGTCATATAACGTTATCGTGGAACTGCCCGACGGAGGCGAAGAAGCACAGTTACGATACAGAAATGTGGACAATGCCCGTATCCGTGGAGCGGAGATCTCTGTCACTTATAAACCGTTCCGATGGGTAAACCTTCAAGGAACTTACGACTTTACGGATGCACAGGACAAAGCTACCGGCCTGCAGCTGACCGGAAACACTAAGCATGCTCTCAGTTGCAACGCGATGTTCTTATTCGATGTCTTCAAACGGGAAGCCTCTGTCTCCGTTGCCGGACGATGGACATCGAAGAAAATCAACTTCCGCGAAAAGACTGTGGTCGATCCTGAAACGGGAGAAACGATCCAGCAAATGGTAGACAGCCCGCAAGACGCATACAGCCTTTGGAAACTGACCGTGCAGTATAGCATCTGGAAACATAAATATATGAACTTGCTATTGACAGCCGGTGTACAGAACATCTTCAACTACACCGATCCGGTCAACTATACGACCTACGATCCGGGACGACGCGTGTTTGGTTCCGTCATCTTTAAATTCTGATAGCGATTTATGAACATTATAATTATTAATCATTTTATGAAAACAAACAAATTAAATTTTGCAGTATTTGGTCTGAAACAGATCATGGTACTTGTTACGTTGTGTTTACTTTCTACCTGTTTTGTGGCTTGTGGCAGTGATGATCCCGAACCTGAACCAACACCGGCTCCAGCTCCGGAACCAGAACCGGAACCGGAAACGCCAGCAGAACCTAAGTCCTTTTCTTTTGTATCTACCAGCACAGCTGCCAACGAATGGGTTTATTTCTCTTTTGAAAAAGGAGATAGCGTAGCAATAGACAAAGCGAACGCAGCCAAAGATAAAACATGGGATATCGCTTTCCAACGTTTCTATATCCGTACTAACAGCGGTACGGCAGGTGAAGGACAAGGCGGTGCTCTGGATACTAAAGAAACAGCATTCGATAAAGTAACAAAAGTTCCGACCGAAGGATTCATTGTCGATACCGATATTGAAATGATGACGGTGATGGGTAAATTCGAAACACGCCCAGCCAATACAGCATTTCAGGTTTTGGAACATCCGGTTTGGGCATGGTTCGATGCTCCTACGGGAGATATGCAATGGCATTATAACAAAAATGTATTTGTTATCAAAACTGCCGACGGCAAGAACTATGCAAAAATAATCATGCAGAAATACAAAAGCGATGATAATAAATCCGGACACATCACTTTTGACTACGTATATCCGTTTAAATAACATTAGTTAATCACACAAAGGAAGGGAGATCTCCCTTCCCTTTGTTAATTATTTCATATCATGTCTGTAATTCAATTCCTCCGTCAACACAAATCTGCAGGATGGAAAGCCGGGCTGGCACTTTTGCTGGTACTCGGCTTATATGCTTTTTATAGCCTGCTATTGTCGCCTACCCAAATAGCGTTGGTAAACTTCCCGTCTTATCAGGTATCCAACATAGCCATGGCCAGCGACAGTCGCCTGATACAAGTCAGCGAAGTAAAGCCGGAAGATGCTTCTTCACTGAAGAAATACGACGCGATCCTGTTGTTCGGTCCGGGACTGCGATTGACGGAAGAGCAGACAGAAAACATTGAAGCCGCAGGGAAAAACGGGACAACGGTGTACACCTTTATCTTCTCGTCCGGCTCCATCATCAACCACCATGTAGACAGTTTGCAGCAAGAACAGCTGGACACCTACTACAACAACCGGAGCAAAGTGAACTACCGGAATATGCTGCACTATATCCGCAGCACGTTCGACAGCCGGAAATTATTCCAAACAAAACCGGAAGAAGCGGTACTTATCCCTTCCGACATCTTTTTCCATCTGGAAGACGGTGTATTCTACCGTACTGCCGACGAACTGACCAACCACCTGCGTGAAAAGAAAATATACAAGGAAGATGCACCACGCATCGCATTCGTATCGGGTATGACTTCCCCGCTGGAAGGAAACCGGAGTTATGTGGACAGCCTGATCACCCGTCTGACGGATGCAGGATTCAACGTTTATCCCATCGCGGCAGCTGCCAAACGGCAGGAACTGATGGAAAGCGTTCACCCGGATGCAGTTGTCTATCTGCCAATGGGACGCCTGGGAGGAGACAAGACGGTAGAATGGCTGACCCAAAACAATATCCCGCTCTTCTGTCCGCTTTCCATCATGCTGAGCCGGGAAGAATGGCTGAGCGACGACAAGAACAAAGGTGTGACAGGCGGTTACCTGACTGCCCGTATCGTCTTGCCGGAGATAGACGGAGGAATCGACCCACTGGTGATCTCTACCCAGAACGAACATCAGAACGGCTATTTTATGTTTGACGCCGAAAGTGAACGACTGGATAACTTCACCGGCAACGTAAAGAAATACCTGCAACTACGTTCTATACCCAACAAAGATAAACGGGTGGCAATCTGTTATTTCAAAGCAGCCGGGCAAGCCGCATTGGTTGCCGCCGGACTGGAAGTCGCCCCTTCCCTCTACGAGTTACTGAAACGTTTGAAACAGGAAGGGTATAATGTAGACGGTCTACCCGATACCTTCGAGGCATTCAACCTGTTACTGAAAAAACAGGGAGCTGTATTAGGAGCCTACGCCAAAGGAGCACAGAATGATTTCATGAAGAACGGAAACCCACT
This sequence comes from Parabacteroides timonensis, assembly GCF_900128505.1. Lineage (NCBI taxonomy): Bacteria > Pseudomonadati > Bacteroidota > Bacteroidia > Bacteroidales > Tannerellaceae > Parabacteroides > Parabacteroides timonensis. The sequence continues at coordinate 120,512 of NZ_LT669940.1, read as the reverse complement.
ATGGGTCAGCAAAACAGACTATGAACAATGGGTTGCAAAAACGCTTGTACCCGATAAATACAAAGAAGTAGTAGAGAAGTACGGAGAAGCGCCGGGTAACTACCTGAGTGCCGAACACAACGGAGAACCTTCGCTGGCCATCGCCCGCCTGCAATTCGGAAACATCGTACTTTTCCCCCAGCCGCATGCTGCCGAAGGGGATGACGAGTTCCAGATCGTACACGGCGCTAGCGTCGCACCACCACATGCCTATATCGCCCCCTACCTGTGGGTTCAGAATGAATTTAAAGCGGATGCCCTGGTTCATTTCGGGACACATGGCAGCTTGGAATTCACTCCGGGCAAACAGGCCGGTTTATCCAACAGGGACTGGCCGGACTGTCTGATCGGTAACCTGCCGCATTTCTATTATTACAGTATCGCAAACGTAGGAGAAGCCATTATCGCCAAACGCCGTACACATGCTGTTATGCTGTCGCATATCACACCGCCTTTTATGGAAAGCCGTACACGGGGACGTTTTGCCGGTTTGTTCAGTAATATCGACGCCTGGTATCAGGCATCCGAAAGCAAGCAAAAAGAGATCGGCCTTCAGATAAAAGAGACGGTATTAAAAATGGGCTTACAGCGCGACCTGCAACTGGACAGCGTAGCCGGAACTCCTTATACGGCGGAAGAGATAGAACGCATCGAAAACTTCGCAGAAGAGATCGCCAACGAGAAGATGACCGGACGCCTTTATACACTGGGGCAACCTTATAGTAAAGAAGATATCGAATCGACTGCCATCGCCATGTCGGCTGATCCGCTGGCTTACAGCCTGGCACGCCTGGATGCTCTGAACCAAAAGATCACACGGGAACAGTTGGAAAGCAACACCTATGTATCCCGCCATTATCTCACCCCGGTAAAAGCGAAGATCAAACAGATACTGGCCTCCCCGTCTAAAAACAGCGACCAGCTGATGCAGGAAGTGACCTCGTTGACCCGTGCCGACCTGATGAAAGCGCGTGCAACGGAAATGGCTGTCAATCCCCGACAGATGTCGATGAGTGAGATGATGGCTATGGCCTCCGCCGATAACGACGAGAGTGGTTCAGACGAAAACGGAGGAATGAAAATGCCGGCCGGAATGCCGAAAGTAGGAAAAATGCCGGATTGGGTGAAGAAACGGATCGAAGCCCGCAAAAAAGCAAAGAAAGAAGGAAAGAAAGCCGAAATGCCGGAAATTCCGCAGGAAGAGAAAGATTTCTCCTTCGCCGTACTGGAAATAGAACGCACACTGAAAAATGTACTGAACTATAAACAACTATTGGAAACATCACCGGAGGCGGAATTGCAGGGAATCCTGCATGCCCTCAACGGGGGATATATCGCCCCGAGTCCCGGCGGTGATGTAGTGCTGGCACCTAACACGTTACCGACCGGACGGAACATGTATTCTATCAATGCGGAAGCAACGCCGGGAACCCGTGCCTGGGATAACGGTAAAGCGCTGGCAGATGCTACTTTACAGACTTATTTTAAGAAACATGAGGATTGGCCGCGTAAGGTCAGCTATACTTTCTGGGCCGGTGAATTTATCGAAACGGAAGGTGCCACACTGGCACAAGCCCTCTATATGCTGGGTGTAGAGCCGGTACGCGACGGTATGGGACGCGTCACAGACCTCCGCCTGATCCCTTCCGAAGAGTTGAAACGTCCGCGCATCGACATCGTCGTACAAACATCCGGACAGCTTCGCGACCTGGCGGCTTCACGCTTGGCCATGCTAAGCAAAGCCGTATCGATGGCAGCCAAATCGGAAGGCGACCAATATGGCAACTATGTAGCCGAAGGTACCATAGAATCGGAAAAAATGCTGGTAGAAAAGGGTATCTCTCCCAAAGAAGCACGCGAACTGTCTACCATGCGTATATTCGGAGCGGTGAACGGTGGCTACGGAACAGGTATCACCAGCCTGGTAGAAAAAGGGGATGCATGGAATAACGAATCGCAGATAGCATCCACTTACCTGAATAATATGGGAGCGATCTATGGCGATCAGGAAAAGTGGGGCGAAGTGGTAAAAGACCTGTTTAGCATTGTATTGCAACATACGGATGTTGTTATGCAACCCCGACAGAGTAATACCTGGGGAGCCTTAAGCCTCGACCACATGTATGAATTTATGGGAGGATTGAACCTGTCTGTTCGTAACGTGACGGGCAAAGATCCGGAAGCTTACCTGTCAGACTACCGTAACCGTCACAATATCCGCCTGCAAAACCTGCGGGAAGCAATCGGCGTGGAAAGCCGCACGACGTTACTCAACCCGGAATACATCAAAGAAAAGATGAAAGGGGGAGCCACCACTGCCGAAAATTTCTCCAAGACATTCCGTAATACCTATGGCTGGAATGTAATGAAACCTTCTACCATCGACAATGAGCTTTGGGATGAGTTATACAAAATGTATGTTCTCGACGAACAACAGTTGGGGATACATGATTTCTTCAAAAAGGAAAGTCCTGCCGCCCTGGAAGAAATGACAGCGGTCATGCTGGAAACAGCGCGTAAAGGCTATTGGAAAGCAACAAACGAACAGTTACAACAAATTTCCGAATTGCATGTAGAGCTGATCAATGAATTCAAACCGGCCTGCACCGGATTTGTCTGCGATAATGATAAACTGAAAGAATTTATTGCCGGACAAGTCACTCCTGAGCAGGCAAAAACTTACCAGCGGAATATCACTGAGATAAAAGAGGTCGCTGTCGAAACAGGGCAGCAGGTGGTTCTGAAAAAGGATCAACTGACACAGGCTCCCCAGCAGGAAAGCCAGACGCTGAACGGTATCCTGATCGCGGTAGTGGTCACCTTGTTGTTTATCATGTTGGTATTCGTACTGAAACGGAAGAAAAAATAACGGATGGAATATGTGATCGGCATATTACTCGGATTTATCGCCCTGAATTTTCTGCTGAAGATAGGGTTTTATAATTCTTTTTCCGGTATTCTTGCCGCAGGGCTGGGATGCAGCTTGTTTGTATTGGCTATCTGGCCGTGGACTACCGAACAATCGAAAACACAGATCGCCGATTTCCTATCGTCACCCGAGCGTATGCAGGATGCCGCCGTTATGATCACGCTCGAATCGGCCGTGATGATCGCTTTCTGCTTCGACTGTTTTGCCGGACTACGCAGGCATGATACGTTTTTCAAACGGACACTGACGCGTTTATTGAAAATATATCCGGGAATACTGATCACGATCGTTCTGGCTTATAGCCTGACGCAATTGATCTTTGCTTATCCCGGAACCAGTTTTCGTACCGTTGCCTGGCTGTTTGCCGGTGGAACGGGGATCGGTATAGTCGGTATCGGATGGTTCCTCAAAAAGTATCTGGCAGACGAGAGCCTCCGGTTGGAGTTACTGTTCGTCACCAATCTTTTTATCCTGTTGATGGGGATCATTGCTACGGAAAACGGGCGTACCAGTTACCAGAGTGTCTCCAATGTCAACATACAGGCAATGATCGTTACGCTGGGGGTTTTCATTGCAGGGGCTCTCATCGGATTTATATGGAAATTTATTAAAAAAACAAGGATATGACATCGATCTCTAATGCTTTATTCTGGATCTCTAACGGGCTATTAGTTCCCGTTGTAGTGCTGTTACTACTTTTCTTTGTACGGGCTATTTTGATGGTAGGCGGCTTCTTCGGTGAGTTCTGGCAGAAAACACATTTACAGCAACAGGTGAATGGAATGCTTGAAGAAATGACACCCGATACAGCTGAGGAACTTTACAAACAGCTGCCCGAAAACAAAAATATCCCGTTGCTACGTTGTCTTGAGAAATTATACGGTCACAAAGAGAACGCTGCTTATTGCGAACGTCTATTGGCCAACTACGAAGTGGAAGCCGAAAAGGAACTGGGCCGCTCACGTACCTTTATCAAACTGGGTCCCATGCTGGGATTGATGGGTACGCTGATTCCGATGGGGCCGGCTCTGGTCGGATTATCGACAGGTGATATTGCTTCCATGGCCTATAATATGCAGGTGGCTTTTGCGACTACGGTGGTAGGTATGGTAATTGCTGCGATCGGAGTTGTCACCCTGCAAATCAAACAGCGATGGTATGCCCGCGACATGAACGACCTGGAATACATCTACAAAAATCTGCGAAATGAAACGAAATAGGTTGCTTCATATAGACGGAGACTCCGACCCGATGGGTGTGGTAGCCAATCTTTTTGACGTGGCGATGGTGTTTGCCGTTGCCCTGATGGTTGCTCTCGTCACACGTTTCAATATGACGGAGCTTTTCTCGAAAGAGGATTTCTCACTGGTGAAAAATCCCGGAAAAGAGAATATGGAAATCATCACAAAAGAAGGAGAAACCATCCACCGCTACAGCCCCTCCGAAAACCAGGAAAGCAACAGCAAAAAAGGTCGCAAGGTAGGGATTGCGTATGAGCTGGAGAACGGGGAGATCATCTATGTTCCGGAATAAAAAAGTTTATTCTTTTCCTGTGGCAAACTGGCGTTTGAATAATATAGGCGATATCCCCCTGTGTTTCTTAAAGAATTTCCCGAAAGAGGACTGATCGGAAAAATTCAGCATGTCGGCTATCTGTTGAATGGAGAAATCCGGATTCCGCAAAAGTATCTCAGCTTCGCGCATCAATGCTTCACTGATCCATTGGTTGACAGTCCTTCCGCTAAAACTTTTCATTATACGCGACAGGTACTCGGGGGTAATGCACAATTCACCAGCATAGAAAGAAACGGAATGTTCTGTCCGGCAATGTTTGTTCAGTAACTGGATAAACAGGAAAAGCAATACATCTTTTTCCGGTGGATTCGGATTTACTTTATGACGGTTTGCCTGATAGACAATGTTATTCATCTCCAGTAAAAAGCCACGGAGTTCGTTCAGGATAATATCGCGTTGCCATGCATGTTCCGTACGGTCGATATTCTGCTCGATACGGCAGAGGCAATTCTCCAATAAAAGACCTTCCTCTTCATTCAGATGTTGGATAGGACGACTATGCAGGGAAGCGATATAAGCAGCTGGCATACGACGGCTGTTTAACATGATCTCGGAAAACAGATTGCGTTCGATGATCAGATGATAGCCTTTGAAATCGGAAGAAAAACGGAAGTTCTTTACCGAGTGCATATCCATTATATTCAACAACAGATTATCAGATAAATGATAGGTAAAATCATCTATGGTAATCTCTATATCTCCTTGCCGAACCAGAAAAATAGAAAAGGCATCCAGGCGAATAGAAACATCTTCTTTGAATCCGGGATTCCTATGATTGTTACCATCCATTCTCACAATAACCAATTTATCCTGATAGGACTTCAGATTCATTTTAAAACGAAGCAAGTCCGCAATACTCAGCTGCAAAAAAGATTCTTCCATATCCATTTTTATAAGGATGCAAAGATAGAAAATATATCCGAAAGCAGCTTTGGGTCGGTCTTCATACAACCATTTTGCTGACGTCAGCAAAATGGTCTAACAGAAATTCAAAACATCATTTTGCGCACGCCCGCAAAATGATCGCACAATATATAAATCAAGTGATAAGAAATAATCATAAAAAACACATGCTGTATTCAATATCTATTTCTATATTTGTAGCAATTTAATTAAAAACGGAAACTATGAAAACAGAAGAAATTAAAGAGTTATTTACTCAATTTGAGAGTATTGTTTGTGATTACAACGGCGTAGAGTGTTGGAGTGCTAGAGAATTGCAAAGTCTATTAGGCTATGTCAAGTGGGATAAATTCATTAATGTAATAAATAAGGCGGAAGAGGCATGTAGAAATGCAGGAGAAACTATAGAATATCATTTTCCCCACGTGGAGAAAATGATAAGTATAGGTAAAGGCGCTGAAAGAGAGGTAGATAACATCCTCCTAACGCGTTATGCATGCTACTTAATTGCACAAAATGGCGATCCCCGGAAGCCTGAAATAGCTTTTGCACAAAACTATTTTGCCGTACAGACCAGACGCGCAGAGCTTATAGAACAACGTCTATTAGACTATGAACGCATCAATGCACGTACCAAACTAGCCGAAACAGAAAAGCTACTTTCCGGCGTTTTATATGAGAGAGGCATAGACAGCAAAGGCTTTGCCACCATACGTTCTAAAGGAGATAAAGCACTGTTTCGTATTGATACCAAACTACTCAAACGCAAATTAGGAGTACCCGACAGCCGCCCTTTGGCTGATTTTCTACCGACAATCAGTATAAAAGCCAAGGATTTTGCCGCAGAAATGACCTCTGTCAATGTGCAGCAAAACGATTTATACGGACAAACCTCCATCGAAAACGAGCATGTGGATAACAACCTGGCCGTAAGAGACATGTTGGTCAGCAGAGGCATATTTCCCGAACAATTTCCTGCCGGAGAAGACATAAAAAAGGTAGAGAAACGACTGAAAAAAGATGCTAAAAAGCTGAACGATCCCAAGAAGAAAAAGTAGCAGGCAGCTTACTTGTCCCTGTTCAATTTTGGAACAAATATATTCATTTTTCAACCACAGCTATTATCTCAAAAAGTCGGATATTTGCACCGGTTATTAGTTAAGGCAGTATATATCAATGAGTAGCAAACTTACAACACTCTGACATTACCGTGTTGATGTTTTGATTTTGGAACAATCCTACTGCCGGGATTATAATTGAATAATAGCAGAATATGAAGAAAAATTTTATGGCCCGATGCCTCAATGGCATCGGGGTAGGGCTTCTTTGCCTTATCGCAAGCTCATGTAAAGAGCAACCGGCAACAATGGTTAACAGTGAGTACAAAGTGCTGAAAGTGTCGACAACCGACAAAACCCTGAGCAGTCTTTATTTCGCCACGATACGCGGACGACAGGATATCGACATCTATCCGCAGGTCTCAGGATTTATCACACAGTTATGTGTGGAAGAAGGACAAGCTGTCAGAAAAGGACAGTTGTTGTTCATCATCGACCAGGTTCCTTATCAAGCAGCGTTACAGACAGCGACTGCGAATGTAGAAGCTGCACAGGCAGCACTGAACACGGCAAAGTTGACGTTCGACAGTAAAAAAGAACTGCATGCACAAAATGTAGTATCGGCTTTCGACCTGCAAACCGCTGAAAATTCGTGGCTAAGTGCCAAAGCACAGCTAGCCCAGATGAAAGCACAGGAACTGAGTGCACGCAACAACCTCTCATACACAGAGGTTAAAAGTCCGTCCAACGGAGTTGTCGGAACACTACCCTACCGTGTCGGAGCTTTGGTCAGCGCCAATTCGCCTAAACCGTTGACAACTGTTTCAGATAATTCGAACATGTATGTCTACTTCTCCCTAACGGAAAACCAGTTATTGTCACTCACTCGCCAATATGGTTCCAAGCAGAAAGCTTTGGAGATGATGCCGGAAGTCGAATTGCAACTGAATGATAAATCCGTTTATCCGGCAAAAGGGAAAGTCGAAACCATTAGCGGTGTAATCGATCGCAACACCGGAACAGTCAGCCTGCGTGCCGTATTCCCGAACGAAGAAGAGATCCTTTACAGCGGCAGTTCCGGAAACATTATCCTGTCGACAGAGAAATCGGGCAGTATCGTGATCCCGCAAACAGCCACATTCGAAATACAGGATAAAGTATACGTTTATAAAGTCATAGATGGCAAAGCGACATCGGCTCAGGTCAATATTACCCGTGTGAACGGAGGCCAGGAATATATCGTGAACGAAGGTCTGAAAGCCGGTGACGTGATCGTTGCCGAAGGTGTAGGTTTGCTGCGCGAAGGAACTCCGATCCAGGTTAAACAATAATAGGAAGAACGGAATATGAAATTAAGAACCTTTATAGAACGCCCGGTACTATCAGCCGTTATCTCTATCGTGATAGTATTTATGGGTATCATCGGGTTGACCAGTCTGCCCGTCGAACAATATCCCGATATTGCCCCGCCCACCGTTATGGTGAGTACAACTTACTTCGGTGCCAGTGCGGAAACCCTTCAAAAGAGTGTGATCGCTCCATTGGAAGAGGCCATCAACGGTGTAGAAGATATGACCTACATGACATCTACGGCAACCAATGCAGGAACCGTATCCATCATGGTATACTTCAAACAAGGTACCGATCCGGATATGGCAACCGTAAACGTACAGAACCGTGTGTCCAAAGCCACCGGTCAGTTACCCGCAGAAGTTACTCAAGTAGGGGTCACTACTACCAAACGTCAGACCAGTATGTTGCAGATCTTCTCGATTTACAGCCCTGACGATTCATACGACGAAGGCTTTCTTGCCAACTACCTGAGCATTAACCTGAAGCCGGAAATCCTCCGTATCTCAGGTGTCGGCGAACTGATGGTAATGGGTGGAGATTACAGTATGCGTGTCTGGATGAAACCGGATGTGATGGCGCAATATAACCTGATCCCTTCGGATGTGACCGCCGTACTGGCCGAACAGAATATAGAATCGGCAACCGGTGCATTCGGTGAGAACTCTACAGAGACCTACCAATATACGATGAAGTACAAAGGCCGCCTGATACAGCCGGAAGAATTCGGGGATATCGTGATCCGTTCGACCGAAGACGGTGAAGTACTGAAACTGAAAGATATAGCAGAAATAGAACTGGGACGTGAAAACTACTCTTACATCGGCGAACTGACCGGTCATGTCGGCGTTTCCTGTATGGTATTCCAGACAGCCGGCTCCAACGCGACCGAGGTAAACCAACAAATCGACGCTTTCCTCGACGAAGCACGCAAAGACCTGCCGAAAGGTGTTGAGATCGTACAGATGATGAGTTCGAACGACTTCCTGTTCGCCTCTATCCACGAGGTGATAAAGACATTAATCGAAGCGATCTTACTGGTTATCCTGGTGGTATACATATTCCTGCAGGATATCCGTTCAACCCTGATCCCGCTGGTAGGTATCATCGTGTCACTGATCGGTACATTCGCATTCATGTCGATTGCCGGATTCAGTATCAACCTGATTACTTTGTTTGCACTCGTTCTCGTAATCGGTACGGTGGTCGATGATGCCATCGTCGTCGTCGAGGCGGTACAGGCCCGGTTCGACGTCGGGTATAAATCTTCGTACATGGCAAGTATGGATGCCATGAACGGGATCAGTGCCGCCATTATCTCTTCTTCACTGGTGTTTATGGCCGTGTTTATTCCGGTATCGTTCATGAGCGGAACTTCAGGTACATTCTATACACAATTCGGTCTGACAATGGCGGTTGCCGTAGGTATCTCAGCGATCAATGCATTGACATTGAGCCCGGCGTTATGCGCACTGATACTGAAACCGTATATCAATGAGGACGGTACGCAAAAGAATAACTTTGCCTCCCGCTTCCGTAAAGCGTTCAATACTGCTTTCGATGCCCTAATTGCCAAATACAAGAAGGGCGTACTCTTCTTTATCAAACGCAAATGGCTGATGTGGTCGATGCTGGCTTGCTCGGTTGTCCTGTTGTTCTTCCTGATGAAAACGACGAAGACCAGTCTGGTGCCGGATGAAGACCAGGGTGTATTGTTCGTCAACGTAACAACGGCTGCCGGTAACTCACTGGCAACGACCAACGACGTGATGACCAACATCGAGAATCGTATCAAAGACCTGCCGCAGATTAAGGATTATAACAAAGTATCCGGTTACGGACTGATCTCCGGACAAGGAAACTCATTCGGTATGTTCATCATCAAACTGAAACCGTGGGATGAACGGACGGACAAAGAAGATCACGTACAATCGGTTATCAACCAGATATACGGACGGACTGCCGACATCAAGGATGCAAACATCTTCGCCATGTCGCCGGGTATGATCCCCGGTTACGGTATGGGTAATGCGCTGGAAATGTATATGCAAGATAAAAAGGGAGGCGATCTGACTGATTTCTTCAATACGACACAACAATACCTGGGGGCCTTGCGCGAACGTCCGGAAATTGCAGCCGCCTATTCAACCTTCTCTATCAACTACCCGCAGTGGGAAGTGACGGTAGATGCAGCTAAATGTAAGCGTGCCGGTATCACACCGGATGCCGTACTAAGCACCTTGTCAGGTTATTACGGAGGACAATATGTATCTAACTTCAACCGTTTCTCGAAAGTATATAAGGTGATGATACAGGCTTCCCCCGATTATCGTCTGGATGAATCTTCACTGGATAATACTTTTGTACGTATGGCAAACGGCGAAATGGCTCCGTTAAGCCAGTTCGTGAACCTGACAAAGGTATACGGCGCCGAATCGCTGAGCCGTTTCAATATGTACAACTCGATCGGGGTTAATGCAATGCCAGCGCCAGGATATAGTTCCGGTGATGCCATCAATGCCGTAAAAGAAGTAGCGGCAACCAGCCTGCCGAAAGGGTATGGTTACGACTTTGCCGGTATCACCCGCGAAGAGAACCAGGAAAGCAATACGACAGCCGTGATCTTCGTCATCTGTATCCTGATGATCTACCTGATCCTGAGTGCGCTTTACGAAAGCTTCCTGATCCCGTTTGCCGTGATCCTTTCCGTTCCGTTCGGTCTGATGGGTAGCTTCCTGTTCGCCAAGATCATGGGGCTGGAGAATAACATTTATTTGCAAACCGGTTTGATCATGTTGATCGGTCTGTTGGCCAAAACAGCCATCCTGCTAACTGAATATGCTGCCGAACGGCGTGCCGCCGGTATGAGCCTGACATCTGCCGCACTGTCTGCTGCCAAAGTACGTCTGCGTCCGATCCTGATGACGGCGTTGACCATGATCTTCGGTCTGCTTCCGTTGGTAGTAGCGACAGGTGTCGGTGCAAATGGTAACAGTTCATTGGGCACAGGTGCCGTAGGCGGTATGTTGATCGGAACACTGGCACTGCTGTTCGTCGTGCCTTCCCTGTTCATCGTATTCCAGTATCTGCAAGAAAAAGTGCGCCCGATACAGTTCGAGCCGACTCACGACTGGCAGATCCAGGAAGAAGTGGTAGAAGTAACCGCCGAGCGGAAAGACTATCTCGAAAGTAAAAAGAAAGGAAATCAAGCAGATGAAAAATAATATCATTCTATTATCCGTCGCCACCCTCTCGTTACTGAGCGGGTGCGGCATCTATACATCCTACAAACCGGAGACCTCCGTTCCCGATAACCTGTTCAGGGACGAGGCGATGGCTACGGATACGACCAGCATCGGCAGTCTCGACTGGCGGGAACTCTTCACAGACTCTCAATTGCAGACGTTGATCGAAAAAGGACTGGAGAATAACACCGACATGCGCACCGCCCATTTGCGGGTACAGGAAGCCGAAGCAGCCCTGATGACTTCGCGTCTGGCTTACCTTCCGGCACTGAACCTGAATCCGCAGGGTACGATCAGTAGCTTCGACGGTTCGAAAGCCGCCAAAAGCTATCAGTTGGCGGTAGCTGCCAGTTGGGAAATCGATATATTCGGGAAACTCACCAATGCAAAAAGAAGTGCACAGGCAGCTCTCGAACAAACTAAATCATACAAACAGGCCGTCCGGACACAACTAATAGCCACTGTAGCCAATTCCTATTACACTTTATTATTGCTCGACAAACAACTTGTCATCAGTGAACGGACGGCCTCTCTTTGGAAAGAGAACGTACAGGCGATGCGTGCATTGAAAAAAGCAGGTCTGGCAGATGAAGCCGCCGTTTCCCAGTCGGAAGCGAACAGCCTGAGTGTGGAAGCCTCCCTCCTGACCCTACGCCAGCAGATCAACGAGATGGAAAACAGCCTCTCCAACCTGCTCGGAGAAGTGCCTCACCGGATGGAACGGGGAGAACTGGATCGACAGGAATTTCCCCAGACACTATCCGTCGGCGTTCCGCTCTCCCTGTTAAGCAACCGTCCGGATGTACGGCAGGCAGAATATTCGTTGGCACAGGCATTCTATGCAACGAACGGAGCACGCAGTGCTTTCTATCCGAACATCACCCTCAGCGGTGTTGCCGGATGGACCAATAACGGAACGGGGATCATCACTAACCCGGGTGGCTGGCTGTTGCAGGCGATAGGCTCGCTGACACAACCGCTATTCAACAAAGGTGCCAACATCGCCCAGTTGAAAATAGCCAAGGCACAACAGGAAGAGGCCTCCCTGGCTTTCCAGCAGAGCCTATTGAATGCCGGAAGCGAAGTTAACAACGCCTTGACACAATGGCAGACGGCACGCGGACGCATCCAACTCGCCGACCAGCAGATTACAGCTTTACAAAAGGCCGTAAAAAGCACCCGGTTACTGATGCAACACGGAAACACCACTTATTTGGAGGTGCTGACTGCCCAGCAAGGTTTACTACAAACGGAACTCTCGCAGGTAGCCGACCGTTTCGATGAGATACAAGGTGTTATTAACCTCTACCACGCATTAGGCGGCGGACAGGAAGAATAAAAAAAGAAGGTGTCTCCTTTTGTCGTAAGACTATGGGGACACCTTCTTTGTTTGTTGAGCTCTCTAAAGTTATTTATTAAGCTCGTTCAATAATGCTTTCCCGGGACGGAACTTCACTGATACACGGGGAGAAATTTTAACGGCAACACCAGTCTTGGGATTGCGCGCCATGCGTCCATTCTGTAACCAGGGACGTAACGTTCCGAAGTTTTGGATGCATATTTCATCGCTGTTGCTCAAAGTTTGGGTCATGATCAGGAGCAGCGATTCAACAGTCTTTTTCACCTGAGTAACTGCTAGTCCCGTATCGTCGGCAACCTTTTTTATCAATTCAGTTTTTGTCATAATCAGTTCTTTTTATAAAATGACTGTCTGGCGTACAGCGCCTACCCGTATGATGTAGATGCCGGCAGGCAATTGCCATTCAGTATCTCCTGCCGGGATGTCAGCCTGTTTAACCAGCGATCCGGTCAGGTTGTAGACCTGTGCCTTTTGTGCTGTCGGGTTGCTGATATGCAGGTAACCTTTTGCCGCCCATACTTTGATATCATCTGTAGCTATCGTTTCGTTGGCAACCGGGTCGGGGTTCTTCACGACATTGTCGATGAATATCCCCACATCGTTGCGAACATATTTGATAATGTAAGCACCATCACTGTTGCGTGGCGTGATGGTTTCGCCACGGTCGGTCGTAATGACAGGCTCCGACTGATCGTATTCCTTATCCAAAGTGAGATAGAAACGGAAATTACCCCAGGCCTCTACTTCGTACTCTCCGGCTACAGGATCGGTGGCGGCACCTTCTACGGATGGGAGGGTTACCGTATAGTAAACCGTTGGGGCAGGAGGCGTTGGATCGGGATCGACAGGAGGTGTAACCGGTGTCAGCTCGAACTCGGCGGAGAGGGTGGCATCGGCCATAACGGTATGGGTACTTCCCGTGATCGGGCTTCCGTCCACAGTCAATTGTTTCAGGCGGTAGCCTCCGTCCGGGGTGGCTGTGATGCTAAGTACAGTACCATTTGCTATATCAGCATTAGCACCCGAGCTTAGAAGAGTCCCATCGGGTTTCTTCACCTCGATACTTCCATTTGCGATGGAACCATCGACGGTTATCGTATAGACTTTGATGAATGTAGCGGATACCGTAACGTTTTCAGCAGGCATGGTAAACGTATAGCTGTTACCGGAGCCTGATACCGCAATAGTCCCACTTGTACCGGTTACTGTCGGGGAGCCGTTCGTCACGTAGTCTCCGTCAGGGGTGGTTGTGATGGTAATAGTCTCGCCCACTTTCCCCCAGGGCTGACGATTGGTAGTAAGCGTACCGTTGCTGACCGAACTGACATTGACCCTGTACGGATGTCTCACATCCGGCTGGTTGGGCATAAGCCGGGTTGTACCGGCATAACAGAGTTTAGGGAATGTACTTGCAGAAATGCTTGTGACAGGTTTTTGCCATTCCCCGTTATCGAAGATACCTGCGGGATAGGCTACAACACCGTCCCAATCCGTTCCGGCATCCCCTTGGTCACTTGTAACGCCTGCTGTCTTCGGAATATCTGACAGGGTATAGTTTCCTGTAAAGTTTCCAGTGCCTTTAATGCCAATTATATTGTTGATAGAAGCTGATGCAGGTATAGCTGTTTCGATTGAAAGTCCACCACTATTTACCGACAGACAATTCTCTATTGTACAACTATGGCCTGTATTAAATGCAGCTATCCCCCCTGCATAAGAGTTGAACCCTACATCCGAAACATTACTGAGAGAGACTGATATCGTTCCGGTTGCAAAACAGTTCTTTATAATTCCGTTGCTTGCTTCACCGACAATACCACCGACATATAAATCCTCACCGGGATTGCCATCCCTTGGATTATCCCAATCTGCTTTTAGGTCAATAGTAGAATAGCAATGCTCAATAGTTGCGTAAATTTGTCCGGCTATTCCTCCAATGCTAAGCGTTCCTCGAGAATTGGGATTACCAACAGCAATAACAGATCCTCCGGTTACGTAACAGTTTTGTATTTTGCTACTGTAAATAGAAGATGCAATACCACCTCCCCGTTGTATATTATGATTTATATGTATGCCGCTTTCGGCTATTACTACTCCCAGGTTTTTTATAACTATTTCGGGTTTTATATAATCAGGGGAGTTATATGTACCAATCTTCCCGAACAAGCCGCCCTCGTCTCCTGTATTACTTGATCCTTCCGGAATGGTCAGTCCGGTGATCCGGTAGCCATCCCCGTTAAAGGTACCCTTGAAAGGCGTCGTGTTATTACCGATTGATTTCCAGCTGCCTCCGTTGTTGGTGATATACTCGGTCAAGTCGATGTCGTTTGCCAATCGGTAATCTTTGGCCAAAGATGTTGCATTAGCGCTAATCGCTGCTAATTCGGCAGCAGTCTTGATGGGGATTACTTCTTTGAAAACGTTAGATGGGTCTTCTTTGAATGTATTTCCATCGGTCATCTTCAGGACTGTCATGTATTTATCATAAGTATTTGCAACCCAATTGCTGGTTCCTATCCAAGCAGAAAGCGGTGCGTCGCCATCCCCGATATCCGTCCATTTCGTGCCGTTTGCTCCATCGTCGTAGATGGGTTCTGTTCCGTTTAAAGTGGTGTATTGTGAGACATAATTTGAACTACCAGTTGGGTTCGAGGAAATTGTGTAGGCTCTTACAGTTCCCGTTCCATTATCAACAATAGCCGATATATCCGGACTTAGAACCAAACAGTTGTTGATTGTAGCTCCATCGGAAGATATGCCGCCCACGCTCCAGTTATAATTTGTATTGGTACCAACATGCGCCCTCAATTTCCCGGAATAATAACAATTCGTGATAGTTCCTCCCTTCGCTATTCCCGACAGTCCGCTCCGATTATTTGCTTGGTAGTATTTAAAGTTTTCGCATTCAAATGTCAGGTCTATCGTGGCGTAACAGTTTTTGATTGTTGTAGACCCATTGGCTTCTCCTACTATACCGCCCATAATGATGGAATATCCTTCCGAGTCTTTGTTGCAATAGAACCCGCCGCCGGTAACATAACAGTCCTCAATCGTGCAATCATTTGTGTATGCGGCTATTCCACCGGCTAACAGGTCGGCAGCTTCGCATGTATAATCGACGGGATACAGTTCTATGCCGCCCGGAGCTATTTCTACGCCCAGATTCTTGATATGCCCGTTTGCACCGATGTTTCCGAACAGTCCCAAGTATCCATACACTACAGGACTTGTCGCCGGGATATAGAGTCCGGTTATCTTATATCCGTCGCCATCGAAAGTGCCGCAAAAAGAGTTGTGGTAGGGTTTTCCGATCGGTGTCCAGGGACTGTCGCTCAGGTAGATCTCGTTTTGTAGTTTGAAGTACTTGCCATCGAAATCGTTACTTCCTGCTACCTGCTCCGCTATCCATTCCAAATGTGCCCTGGAGCTGATCTGGTAGGGATCACTCACGCTGGCACCGCCTCCGGAAGGTTGTACCCCTTGCCCCCATGCCGCTAAGGGAAGGAGGCAGACTATAACGGCTGCCAATAGCAGCCGGAAAATTCTCTTTTGTAAATAATACTTCATTGTCTTTTTATTTGATTGATTAATTGGTTCTTTTATATACGACGGTCGTATGTTCCCGTATACGATCGTCGTATGTGGGAGGATACGGTCATCGTATACGGGCGCATACGGTTGTCGTATAGGAGCGCATACGATGATCGTATAATAATGTCTTATTCGATGACTGGCCGGTCATCGTCGTCTGTACCTACTGTCAATAGGTAGGGGAAACGGTTACGGCGAATCTCTTTGAGTAATTGTTTGGTATTGCCGCCATACTGGGTGGCGACTTCCAGGTAGTACTTGCCGTCGGCCAATGCCGGAATGATAAAGGAGAAATAAGACGGATCGTTGCGTGAAACGGATGTCATCGGAACGGCAGTTTCTGTTTCACCTTCTGCTTTGACAAAGAAGAAACCGACCGAACTGCCTTCGGCTCCTACGATCTTTATACGTTTGCCTTCGCCGTTGAGGGTATTGCCCGGAGTGAGTTTGGCGTTTACTTCGCCAGTAAATACATCGGTTACTTTGGTGATAGTCGGGAGGCCTTCTACTACTTCACCAACGATCACGCTGATGTCTTTCAGGTCTTTCTTAATCTCTACGATCGGGGTGCTGCGAAGGGTCACATTGTTCTTTGCCGGATCGAATTTGGCTTTCGGGCCGATAAAGGAACCGTCTACTCCCAGCGAGTTGTTGGTCAGCCCGAATTCAACGGTAGAAGCTGAGTATAATTCTTCCTTGGCTACAGCCTTTAAATCGTTGTAAGCACTTAATAATTCCGATGCCGAGAATTTGCTTTTCCCGTTTGCCGCGATTTTGCAAAGGTCTTCGATCGAACGGCTAGCTACATAAGTTACATTGAAAGTGAAGTCATCTTCACGTTCTGTCAGCATGTTAGCAACGAGGTTGCCCGTTATGCTACGTTTTTTAGGTTCATTTGATGCCATAAGCCTATTAAATTTATTGAGTTCGGTTAGAACTATGGGGCTGGCAATCTGAATAAATCACTTCGTCTATTGGAAATCTGGTGTTTTTTCGGCTTATCGTCTTGTTTTTTAGAGTTTGAAGGTAACCTTTTCCCCTCTTGAGAGGGGGTAGGGGGTGTGTTAAAGCTAGTTATAAGGCGGAACTATAACACACCCCCTGCCCCCTCTCAAGAGGGGAAAGGTTACTCCCGTCACTATAACTAAAGTACCAAATCGGTCACTCTAAATAGATCAATAAAGGTCATTCTGAACCTAAAATAATGAAAGAACGCTTGATTTTTACGCTTACTGTGTCTATATATCAATGCTTTTACTACCTTTGTCAACATTATTAACTTAGTTCTAACCGGACTAAGTCCTTTTTAGGATATCCCACTTCTTACAATTTAGACTATCCAAGGTGATTTGACAAAAAAAGAGACTATCTAACTTGTTGTTGTTAGACAGTCCCATAAATTGATATCAATATTTTATTAAATCCTTGCTGTTATATAATCGATAATATCGAGGCAGAGATTGGTTGTCAGGTCGTTCGTATCCAAGTCGGGATTGAGTTCCACCAAATCCAACGACTTCACAAGATTTGTTAAAAGGATATGATTGACAAAATCCTTAAATTCATCGGGTATAAGCCCTTCGCTGACCCGTGTTCCTGTACCCGGAGCAAACCGCGGATCGATACTGTCCACATCGATACTGAAATGGACATTACGTATTTTCCTTTCCTTCAGCTTCCGCTTAATATCTTCGGCTACAAAATCGATTCCTTTCAGATGGATCGTATCCATGGTGTAAACACTCAGACGTTCCCGTTCGATGAGAGCCTGTTCGCCTTCGTCCAGGCTGCGGGTTCCCACGAGGAAGACATTCTGCGGATTCACCTTATTGCCGGGGGCATAGATATTGACAAGTTCTTCGCTTCCCATCCCCATCAGGGCACTCAAGGGCATTCCGTGGATATTCCCGCTGGGAGAGGTTTCATTCGTGTTGAGATCGCCATGCGCATCCAGCCAGATGATCCCGAAATCGTCGAAACATTTCCCTACACCGGAAGCACTTCCCAGCCCAAGTGAATGATCGCCGCCGATAACAAGCGGGAATGCCCCGCCGCGCAAGGTGTCATACACCAGCTCCGCCAGATTATTATTCACCTCGACGATGGCGTCCAGATACTTCATGCTCTTGCCACGGGCAAATTTATCCGTTTCCGAAACGGGAGGGACATACAGATTCCCCAGGTCGAAGGCACGATGGCCGTTCTTCCGGATCACCTTCATCAATCCCCGTTCGCGCAGATGATTCGGGGCACGCTCCACGCCTTCACGGTCGCAACCCAGATTCAAAGGAACTCCTATTACGTTTATTTTCATATTACAATAATGTGTTAATGTGTCAGGTGGGGGCGGTTCGCGAACCGCCCCTACAAAAATCGGGACAACGTTTCCTTTATTATACCGATCGCTTCCATCATCTGTTCGCGGGTAATGACCAGCGGCGGTGTGAAACGAATGATGTGATCGTGTGTCGGTTTAGCTATCAAACCGTTTTCTTTCAGTGCCAGACAGATATCCCACGCCACCTTTCCGCCGCGAGGTTCGGTAACGACGGCATTCAGTAAGCCTTTTCCGCGTACCTGCTTAATCATCGGATTATCTATCTTCTGCATTTCACTGCGGAACAATTCACCCATCTCGTAAGCATTCTCCGAAAGATGTTCGTCGCGCACCACTTCAAGGGCAGCTATTCCGACAGCGGCAGCCAACGGGTTTCCTCCATACGTGGAACCATGTTCGCCCGGAGCAATCGTCAACATGATCTCGTCGCTCGCCAGTACGGCGGAAACAGGAGTGACACCACCGGAGAGGGCTTTCCCCAGGATCAGTATATCGGGATGAATATGCTCATAATCGCAGGCAAGCAGTTTACCGGTACGCCCGATGCCGGTCTGTATCTCGTCGGCAATGAACAGCACATGATGGGCATGGCATAAGTCGTAACAAGTGCGGAGATACCCTTCGTCGGGGACAACTACGCCTGCTTCCCCCTGAATCGGTTCCAACAGGAAGCCGACCACGTCGGGGTCTTTCAAGGCTTCTTCCAACGCTCCTACATTATTATATTGTACTTTGATAAAACCGGGTGTATAAGGCCCGAAGTCGGCATACGAACTGGGATCCGTGCTCATGGAGATAATCGTGATGGTACGTCCGTGGAAGTTCTCGCTGCATACGATGATCTTCGCCTTTTCCGGTGCAATGCCTTTGATACGATATCCCCAGCGGCGTGCCAGTTTCAAGGCTGTCTCTACCGCTTCGGCACCGGTATTCATAGGTAGTAATTTATCATAGCCGAAGAACTTACAGGCAAACTCCATATACTCGCCCAATACGTCCGAATGGAAAGCGCGCGATACCAGTGTCAGCTTCTGTGCCTGATCCGTCAGTGCCTGGATGATTTTAGGATGGCAATGCCCCTGGCTCAGGGCGGAATAACCGGACAGGAAATCAAAATAACGTTTGCCTTCCACGTCCCACACAAATACGCCTTCTCCTTTCTTGAGAACGACAGGCAGGGGATGATAGTTGTGTGCACCAAACTTCCCCTCACGGGTGATGTAATCTTCCGGTCTCATACTATTTCAGATTTAATTGTTTTGTCAGACTGTAAGCGTTTCATACAGCCATTGTCCCAAAGGTAGTGATTTGAGTGACAGTATGTCACGGAAAGGGATATGTTAAGAAACACACTACGGATGATATGGTTGCCCCGCAGGTATCTGAAGACGAACTGAATAGTGTAGGGCTACAAAGGATTTTCCACGGTTGCAGTGACGGTTTTGTAGCCCTACGAAGTTTTTTACCTGAAACTGTAATACAAATTATTGTACGGTAGCGGCACGATGGGGCTTTGGAAACTCCATGCCCTGGTATTATCGAAGTCGAAAGGACTTTCGGTATCCGTGTAAGTCGACTTACGGGCCAGGTCGTCGGCGAAACAGTATCCGATCCGCGATCCGTGGGAACCTTTGTTGTCTACCAGGAAGAAAAGCCCCTGGTTTGCTACGGCAGCACCGCTTTTGAAAGGATACTGATTCATTGTCCCGATCGAAATGATACGACGCGGTTTAACATCGTCCAAGCCGTCGAGAGCCGTGTCCGCCACACCATAACCGGAGGCTGCACCGGCAGAGAAACAGTTGTGAAGCCGGAGGTGGTCGCCCTGGAAGGCGATGATACCATAGCCGTTTTCTCCGGCGTTGATGTCTCCGAAGTTACAGCATTGAGATATTTCGATACAATTATCCATACGGTCGGTTAGGATACCGACGGTCGTGACGGCTGTTGAACAGACGACGATGGCTGCCGTAGCCGCCCCGCCTGTAAAGATTGCGCCTGCCACCGCCAGGACGCAGTTGACGGCAGCAATCGCGATTTCACGATTCTGTTCCATTTTGGCAACCTGTTCGCTGATATCCGCCAGGCGGCTGTGCACGGCATCGCCATACAGGTCGTCGCCCTCGCCTTCCAGACTCCTGGAGAAGGCTTTCGAGTTTTCGTAGACCAGTCCGGGGAGTACCTCCGAACCTGCCAAAGGTCCTCTGGTAGTAGGTAGCGCAGCGGCGACTTTGGCGTGCATGCCGGCTATCATTTCTTCGTTACGCACATCGAGTTTCCGGTTATACAGATCGTCCCACATACTTATGTCCTGCATCAGGGGTGGGGTGGCGATGGCGCTGATCAGATCCAGGGTATTAGAAGCGATCTTCACGACCTTTTTGCCGCCTTTGAAGAGGGCTTTCAGACTGGATACATTCTTAGGCGGGGTTCGCAGCGCCTTCATCAGCTTGAAAGTTCCCTTTCCGGTGGAAACAACGATGGAAGCAAAGTCGCGTTTGGTAAACGATTTGGTTTCGCCGGAATGGGCAATGATCCCTGCCACGTACACGGCACCTCTCACGGAGGCATAATTGGTACAGAAGTTAATCATGCCGGTCGTACCACCCAGTGTCAGGATACCTGCCGCCATTCCGTGGGAGGCGGTTACGGGACCGAGATTCGAGCTGTTGGTCACAATGTAATAGGCGGCACGGGCCAGTAATCCACCGGCAAATTTGTTGGCATCAACCGCACCGTTGTTGTAACTGTTGTTAATAACGACCGTAGGCGTATACCCAGCCAAGCCACCTGCAAAATCGCCTGTTGCCTCGACCGAGCCTTCGTTGTAGCAATCGGTCATCATCGCCTGGGCTTCTCCGGCGATACCACCGGAGTTGTCGGTTCCGAGAATGGCTCCGTAATTGTGGGCGGAGGTGATGATAAGGTCGTTGTAGCTGCCGTCGTCTTTGCTGATTACGGTACTGCCTACGATTCCGCCTGTTCCTTCGTAACCGTTTATGCGGCCTTCGTTCTGCACGACTGCCAGGGTGGATGTACCCAGACCGCCGACAATGCCTCCGGTTCCGAGAGCCGACCGATGGGTGGCGCTGACGTTACCTTTATTCAGGCAGTTGGTGATGTTGGCGGTTTCGATACCGCCGATCAGTCCACCTGTACAACGACTGCCGGCTGCAACGACCGACGACTGGTTCACGCAACTGTCCATAATGGCGGTGGCATTGATAGTTCCTCCGCCCACCAGGCCACCGACAAACGAGCCGTCGGAACGGTTGCCTACCGGCAGGTTTTCGTTCACACAGCGGTGCATGACCAATACAGCCTGCGCATCCACACCACCGACCAGGCCACCGACGAAACTGATACCGTATATTTCGCTAGCAGAAGAAGACGTTTTCCGTACGCGGCAATTATCGAGATAGGTCGGAGTTTCTACTTCTCCCGAGGTTCCCAGTACGGCACCGACCAGGCTACCTGTCGAGTTGGCTCCGATCGAGACAGGGTCTACCATCGTGACGTTGCGGAAGGTAGCACCACAGGCATAGCCGAACAGTCCCGAAGCGTGTACCTCGCTCCCGACCTTCTGTTCTTTCGAGTCGAGGGTACGGATGGCACAATAGGAAATAGTATGTCCTCCCCCGTCATAACAGCCTTTGAATGGAAAAGCCTGTTGGTGGGCGATGGGACGGAAGCCTTTATTGTAGGAGCCGACCATATTGATATCGGCGGTTTGCAGGAAGTATTTGCCTTCGAACGAGTTATTGCCGTCTTCGATTAGCTTGCGCATGACGTCGAAACCTGTCGATGAGGCGATGCGGTAAGGGTCGTCAGCCGTTCCGGTACCGAAATAGCCTGCCAGTTTATCGAAAGTGGAAGGCGAAACGGCATTGGCGCGGGTGGAAACATCAAGAGCACAGCCTACATTAGCTTCGCTGAAGATTTCCTCGCTCGTCTTATGAATAATGGAAGCCAGAATATAGCGGCCAACACGGAGCTGAGAGTCGAGATAGAAGACGGATTTTCCGTTCTCGACCGAATGGATGGCTTTAACAGCCAATGGAGTATCCCTGTTGTAGATAAGGCGGAAACTTATTTCACCCGTGGGAATTTGACTGCTAAGATCGGCAGCCAGTTCAATACGTCGCTCCTGCCCGTAGTCTTCCCCTCCGGGCACAGGTGTTTGATTTTCGTCATCCTTACAACCTGTCAGCATCAGGAAAGATGTTGCCAGAAGGAACAGAAGAAAGCGGCTGAAACAAAATGTATGATTTTTCTGTATTCTCATAATATCTATGTATAAAATATATTTATTGGGATAATGGATTAGGAAAACCGGAAGCTATCTTATTATTCTTCAACGTAGGAGCGCCTTGCCCGTCAGTACCGAACAACCAGATGTCAGTAGAATAGCCGGAATAAGTGCCTTTCTGACGCATCTGAGTGGCGTTTTTCGATACAGATCCGCTCTTTTTCATATCCCCGTTGGAGGCGGTGTCGAGGTAATAGCAGTTCAGGCAATCCACGTTTTTGTCGTCTTCTCCACCGATAATACCCCAGCCAGTGGTGCCTACATTATAGCAGTTCTTGATCCGAAGGTCTTTCTTACTTTTGTTTTCTTTCTGTCCGACGATACCGGCCAGAAGTGTCTTGCCCGATACCCAGGGCACTTCTCCCATATTGAAGCAGTTTTCCACAGTCGTTCCATCAAAGGCACGGCCGAGGATACCGCCCACTGCACTGTTTGCATCGACCTTACCGACATTGAAGCATTGATCGATATAGACGTTCTCTTCCTGTTGACCAAAGATTCCTCCTGCAGCAGAAACATTCCTTCCGGATATATCGGCATAATTGGCACAACGAGAAATCCGGATCTCATATCCCAGTTCTTCACGTAATCCGCTGATACCACCGAAACCGTCTACATTGCTGGTTGCCGTAGAGGTTAGGTTGACAAAGTTCTTACAATCCTCAATCAGGACACTCTTGTTTTTATTGTTTTCCAACCGTCCAACAATGCCGCCGACAGCTCCACCGGCTGCAGTAATACTGCCGGTCAACTGGGTAATCCCGCTGAGTTTGATCTGCCCGACGTTATCTGTATTGGTTTCCGCACGCATAAAACCGATCGCTCCGCCTACGCAAGTACCGCTTGTACTTGAAGAAGTAATCACAATCTTACACGTATTAGTGCCGTTGATCACTCCGGTTACTCCAGTTGCATTTCGCAACCGCATATAACCACTTATACCACCGACATACGAACGAGCATATATATTTGCATGAACGGCAGGTTGTTTGTTTATGATGTATGACTTGGAACCGACCTCCATTTCAAGGCTTCCGATTACACCGCCTACATAATATTCACCTGTGATTTTCATAGAACCTCCTTCATGGCTGACACGGCTGTTCTCACCAAAGTTAAGCTGACTGTTGCTGTATCCGACCAGACCTCCGAGATAATAATTCGTACTTGTCACCGATCCGTCATTGATCATATGTATTTCGCATTGGCTATCCATTTTATCCACATCACCGATAATACCTCCCACCGCTCTCACGCCTACGATAGTAGCTTCATTAGTCCAGGTACCTTTACATGCAAGAGCCGTTCCCCAACCCACAATTCCGCCACAGTGGTAGCCTGTCGCATTAATGGATCCACGATTGGTGAAAATGGCATCGGTATTCATATTTTCCAGACGACCGGCTACCCCACCACTATAGTCATGGGCTTTGATATGAGCGTAAGAGATATAAGAGGCCGAAGCGCGGGCTTCCAGAGAATTGCTGTGTCCGACCAGTCCGCCGACATAGTCGTATCCGGTTAGGGTAGCGGTTGTCCCCGACTCACGCATGAATATATTCTCTCCTTCCAGAGTAAGGGAGCCGCCACCGGCAAAACCACCCACATAATTATGACCTATAATACTGATTGAGAACGGAGTTACCAACGGTTGAGTCAGAAAGACTTCCCAAGGAAAGGCATACGAATTGTAACTCATCGTTGCGCCGACCCGGCAACCGGCAAAGGTGCCCCCAGCCATTCCGGTGATCCCTCCTGTATAGTCATAACCTTCAATAGAACCACCTACGTAGCAATTGGTAAACGAACCTCCGGTTCCGGTAATGCCTCCTACATTCTTGCCCTTAGGAGCTGTAACCAGTCCGGTAAGGATGCAGTTCTTAATCTCGGAAGAGGTGGTATAGCCAATCAACCCGCCTATATTAGATGCTGATTTATCTGATTTTACCTTTACAGCAAGACTGGAAACACAGTTTGTAACCGTGACATCGCCCGAACCTACCAGTCCGCCTATATTGGAAGCGCCATCTATAAAGCCGGTCAAACTTATATTTTCAAGCCGTGCCCCTTCTTCCGAATGGCAGGCAACCGCTCCTATATAGTCTTTTCCATTTAAAGCAACAGAGGTAAACTCGATATCATGCACATAGGCTCGCGATCCTAATGTATAGAAGAGCCCTGCATAATCTTCCGTAGAGCTGCTGGATAGCAAGTCGATCGCATTACCGTTACCATCTATCATGCCGTTAAAGGAGGTGGAACTTCCGTTGACATTATGTCTACCGGCAGGTTGCCACCCCTTATCGGTAGTTATCTCAGGCAGTTGGAAATTGATATTCGCTGTGAGTTCGAAACATTTGTCTGTTAAATCATTACCGGCAGTCAACTCGGTACAAATAACATCGTAAAAGTTTTTTCCGCACGCAATGGCAATAGGGTCTGCCGCACTCCCCACGCCTATCTGATCGGCTTCCAGGTTGAAGCTCGAACGGAAAACGATATTGTCCGGGTCTTCGACCGACAGGCGGGCACCCAAGTAAACGGTATCCTGTATGCCTGCCTCCGCAGTTACCTCTGCTGCTTTCACAGCCAGGTCTTTCTTCGGGAAAGTGATATAGTTCAGATGGTACATCTGGTGGGGAAGTTCACTTAGTATCGGGTCTTCCGCTTCGATAATCAACGAGTCAGCCGTAGCTGAAAGGAATGTGTTGACAGGATAAGTAATCCGGTCGTCTACTCCTTTTATATGAATACGGCAGTTAATTTTAGAGAATAGTATTTCGAGTCGTCCCAGACGGGGAAGTTTCACTGTTAGCTGGCGTATTCCAAATTCCTGTCCGGGTATGCTATTCTCCGAGGGAATAATAATATCTTCTTTGTCGTCGCCGCAAGCCAGGAAGATTGCCTGAAAAAGGAATAACACCAAAGCTGCAAAAATTGGTTTGAAAGTGTTCATAAGCATTCACATTATTAAGTTTAACTGATATATTCATAATCGCATCTTAACAGACAAGTTATTTTTATACGGCTACCGTACCCGGTTATCGTGACTGGCTACTTCTGGTTCTGAACGAAGTGCTTAAGTACTGATAAGTAAAAGTATGTAAATAGGAGTAAAAACCTTTAAAACACCGATAGACAATTGAATAGACAAATGCATTCAGCAAAGAGGAAAGCCGGATAAACAAAGGATGAGAAAACAGCTTGTCTGGCGGATAGTGGCTTATTAAAATAAAAAAGGGACACCCTCGTGTCCCCTTTTTTCATGTTTGGCGTAAAAAATATATATAGTCTTGAGAATTAAATGCGTATTATTTATCTGCTGTTTTAAGGCTTACCGGTTTGAACAGGAATATGAACAAAAACAGTAATACTGCTGTACAAATAGAAGATATTATAAACAGTACCGGCCAGTCGCACTTGTCACCATCCCGGAAAAATCCTATCAACCATCCATTCCACAATGTACCGATCAGGAAGCCTACACCCCATACCAGGAAGAAAAGAAGCCCCTGAGCCTGTGCTTTCATTTCCTTCGGGGCCACATTATCCGTATAAACCTGTCCACCGACATAGAACAATCCGAAAATCAGCCCGTGTACGATAATTCCGATATAATAGAACCACTGTTGTCCGGTTTCCGCACCGAAAAAGAAGGCTCCGTAACGGACCAGCATAGCTATCATACCAAAGATCAATGTATTCTTAATTCCCGACTTCACAAGGATCGTCGTAGTGATAACCAGGAAAAACATTTCTGCCAACTGTCCGAAGTTCATCGTCACCGTAATATTTCGTACCTGCTCGTCTGCCAGAATCATAGAACCATATACATGATAAAGTGTAAACGGTATAATCGACAGGAAAGTCAGTATCATAAACACCCGGTAGTTCTTATCTTTCATCAGCGAGAAAGCGCTGAAACCTGTAATATCCATCACCGATATCTTTGAACTCTTTGCTACCGAGGGAGGAGTATGCGGAAGTGTCAGATTAGCAAAAGCGGCTATGAAACAGACACCGGCTCCACAATACATCGGCAGATTCGTATCGTCGAACGCTTCCATTCCTAATAAATGGATAGCCACCAGACTGAATATCCCCGAAGCAACCCAACCGACCGAACCGAACATACGTATACGCGGAAACTGCTCGGACGGAGCATGGCTCATCGCGATCGTACTTGTCAGACTCTGTGTCGGCATGTGACAAAGCATAGCCATTACTACAAAGAACATCAAAGGAAGAAAATCCTTTTGCTGGGCTGCCAGTAAGAGAAAGACACCCGTTAATATATTCAATACTGCTAATATCTTTTCTGCGGCAAAGTAACGATCGGCAATCGCTCCGATAAAAGAAGAAGCCATTGCACCGATAGCCATCGCACTTAATACTAAGGAGACCTGATACACTTCCAGCTTAAGTGTGTGTGAAAGATAGGCAGCCAGTGGCACCCACCAGACAGCACTTAGCATGTACTGAAGAAACATCATCAGGCAAAGCTGAACTTTTGTTCCGATTCTTGTATTAGAATGTAGTGTACTCATGATAGTGAATAAAAAGGTTACTTGTTGTGTTTTCCAATTTCGTTGATCAAAAGTACTCCTTCCTGAAAAGAATCTCTATCCGTTCCGGTTGCATTAATTCCCGTATTTATCTCATTCTATGGCATTCTCACCGGGTATGATACAATTTTTGAAATCCGTGATACAATAAATGAAAAGTCGTAATACAATTTTATATATCTTGCAGTGTCAAACAACAAACTTATTTATGAGCTATCTGAAGTTGATCTTATCTATACTTTTCCTGTCTTGTTCCCACTGGATATTTGCCGATGAAAGCAACTACCTTTTTCGCCATTACCAGGTGGAAAACGGATTAAGTGATAATATGGTGACCTGTTGCATACAGGATAAAAGCGGTTATATATGGATCGGGACACGTGACGGTCTGAACCGTTTCGACGGCTACACATTTAAAGTATTCCGTAACGATGCCGACGATACCGAGTCGCTTGGAAATAACTGGATCACCCATCTGAACTGCGACCACGACGGAAATCTATGGGTAGGGACTCTTTCCGGATTATACCAGTACAACGAAACAAAAGAGTCGTTCCTGCACGTACCCTTTACAAAAAATAAAGGGATCGACCTCTTTCAGTTTGATAAGAACAACCAGTTATGGCTGTTGATGGACGGAACCTTGATACAATATAATATCTCCGACGGACAGTTTCGCATCTTTGCCGGCAACAAAGGGCAGACCTATACCTCTTTTTGTATCATGCCCGACAACTCTATCTGGCTGGGAGACTCGGAAGGTCTTATTTCCCTGTTGAACACGGAAGACGGGACACTCGACTCGTACGACCTCTTTGCACATTCCCCGGCTACAACATCCCGGAAACTGTCCATGCTCTATCAATCGCCTTCTTCCGCCAACATTTATGTAGCCTTCGAACATGACGATGTAAAAATATTCAATGTACTCTCAAAAACCTATCAGGATCTGAATATACAGGAAAAGAATCAACTGACGATCCTGATCAACTGCTTCCTCGAAAAAGACAAAGAAGAACTCTGGATAGGAACAGATTCAGGTTTGTTCATCTACGACCTATTATCGGGAACCTGCAAACGGATCCGGCAAGACCCCCTCGACCCGTATGCCCTTTCAAGCCATTTCATTTCCGCCCTCTTTGAAGACCGGGAGGAAGGTGTTTGGATCTGCTTCCATCAGAACGGCCTGAACTATTACTCACCCTTCCGCCCGTTCAACGTATATTATCCCTGGAACGAGCCGCATTCTTTGAAAGGTGAAGTTATTCGCGACATTTGTAGCGACGCCTATGGTAACAGGTGGATCGGAACGGAAGACGCCGGAGTGAACTGCCTGGAAAAGAAAACAGGGACATTCACGAACTACCAGCCCGTTCCCGGTGTGAAAAGCCTTTCCCATACCAATATCCGCGGACTGGCCGCCTCAGGCGACAATCTCTGGATCGGACATGTAATACACGGCATCGACCTGATGGATATACGGACCCGGAAAGTGATCAAACATTACGACCTGTTGAAAGACACCCGGACAGTCAAAAACAGCACGGTACGCTGCATCAAAGTCCTTCGCGAAGGGGAAGTATTAGTCGGGACAGAAGACGGTATTTTCCGTTACGACTACCTGAACGACCGTTTTGTATATGCCCCCCAGTTTCCACCCTTTGCCGTAAACTGCCTGTATGAAGACCGTTCAGGAAAGATCTGGCTCGGCATGTTCAACCGGAGCTATTACTTCAATACGACCAGCAACACCGGAATGTATCTGCAATACGACAAACTGAATACCCAACGTCACAACTCCGTGAACGATGCCTGCGAAGATAAAGACGGAAATATGTGGTTTGCCACTGTGGAAGGCGTCATCAAATATGACTTCCAGACCGGAGAGTCATTACACTATACCGTAAAGAACGGAATGCCGAGTAACGTAGCTTTCCGTATCCTGCCGGATGAGAACAACAACCTCTGGATCAGCACAGCCAATGGCCTGGTCTGCCTCAACACGCAAACGGAAAAGATCATGACCTATACCGAAGCACACGGTCTTGTCACCCGGCAGTTCAACTATAACTCAGCTTTCAAAGATAACGACGGGACGCTTTATTTCGGTACGGTAAAAGGCTTTGTCCATTTCAAACCCACCGATGTAAGGCCGGCCGCCGAAAAAATGGATGTGCACATCAGTTCGCTCGACATACAGAACGGAACAGGCGGAAGAAAGATTATCAACAGTTCTTCCTCCTCCGACGTAAAAAATATTACATTGAACCACAGTCAGTCCACGTTCAACATAAACTTCTCTTCCCTCAACTTCATCGCACCGGGTTCCATACAATATGCCTACCGGATGGTGAGTCTCGACAAGGATTGGATACCGCTTGGCGAACGTAACATCGTGTACTTCACCGAACTGCATCCCGGCGACTATACCTTTGAAGTAAAAGCGGCCAATCTTTCCAATAACTGGGGAGATAAAATAACCCGTTTGCACATAACCGTATTGCCGCCCTGGTGGGTTTCCACTACGGCATACATTATATATTCCGCATTCATTCTGACTATTATCATTTACTTTATCTTTTACTGGCGCCGGAAGAACAAACGTACCATGGCATACAATATGCAAATGTTTGAAAGTAAAAAAGAAAAGGAACTCTACCAGGCTAAGATCGATTTCTTTATCAACATCGCACATGAAATACGTACCCCACTGACCCTGATAAAGAATCCGCTCGAACGTCTATTGAAATCAGACAAGATCGGTGAAAAAGAGAACAATTCGCTGACATTGATGGACAAGAACGTATCCCGCCTACTACTGCTGGTCAATCAGTTATTGGATTTCAGAAAAACTGAAATAGAAGGATACCGCCTGAATTTTGTTCGCACAGAGGTTGTATCGCTACTGACCGAGACAGCCAAACGCTTTCAGGAAATGGCCACAGAAAACAATCTGCTGCTCAACCTCGACCTGACCGTACAGGAACTATATGTATTTGTAGACAGGGAAGCACTCACCAAGATTATGAGCAACCTGTTCTCAAATGCCGTTAAATATGCAGCCGGCAGTATCGTGGTCCGCTTGCAACCGTCTGCCGATTACGAGACTTTCACGATCGACTTTATCAACGACGGTATTCCCGTTCCGGCAGAAATGAGAGAAAGAATATTCGAACCCTTCTACCGTATCAAAGGAAATGAAGACAAACCCGGAACCGGCCTGGGCTTGCCTTTGGCACGCTCATTGGCCGAAATGCATCATGGAACGCTCGAACTGGCAGATACTTCGGGTAACCAGACTGTATTCCGTATCACCTTACCGGTCAAACTGGCTAGTGCCGTCAAAGCAGCCGAAGAAGAGCCACAGCCGCAATCGGAAGCCAGAAAAACCGCTTATACCTGGGAAGAAACTCGTCCGACCCTCCTTATTGTCGAGGATAATAAAGAAATGAGTGCTTTTATCGCCGACGAAGTCAACGAAAACTATAATGTATTGATCGCCGGCAACGGTGTAGAAGCATTGGAACAACTCAAAAAACAAAGTATCCAACTGATCATCAGTGACGTTATGATGCCTGTCATGGATGGCTTCACTCTACTTCAAAGCGTAAAGACAGATCTTGAATTCAGCCATATCCCGGTCATTCTGTTAACGGCTAAAAACACGATGCAGGCCCGTTTGGAAGGGTTGGAGCTGGGAGCAGACGCATATATCGAGAAACCGTTCTCCACCAGCCTGTTGATGGCGCAAATATCCAATTTGCTTTCGAACCGGGATAATATCCGTAAGTTCTATTTCAACTCGCCGATAGCGAATATGAAATCGATGGCCTACACCAAAGCCGATGAAGGCTTTCTTGAAAAGCTGAACGAAATTATCAACGAGAACATCGGTAATCCCGATCTGGATGTCAATATGATTGCCGACCTGATGCACCTGAGCCGCCCGACCTTATACCGCAAGATACGTGCGATATCAGACCTCACCCCCAACGACCTGATCAAGATCAGCCGTTTGAAAAAGGCTGCGGAATTATTACTGCAAGGAAATATGAAGATATACGAGATTTCAGAAGCAGTAGGTTTCAGTTCGCAATCTTATTTCTGGTCAGCCTTTATCAAGCAGTTCGGAATGAGTCCGTCGAAATATGCAAAAGAAAACCGATAGGATAATAACCACAACAAATCAAAAGGGACTGCCACGAAGATGACAGTCCCTTTTCATATATCTCGGTTCTATTTTTCTTATTCCTGGTTTGCCAGGTAATTCTTCAAAGGATTCGTGTACATTTCAAGTATCTTCGTGCGCAGGAATGCTTCGTCTTTATTCGGCAAGACAATCTTATCCAATTGTCCCTGCAGATACTCTTCAAAATGTTTTTTGTCTCTCAACCCGTAGTTACCGCTGAAACGTTTTGTACCGGTCAGCATATCATACGCCACATAGTTGCAAGGATAGAAACGATAATGTTTATAAATTTCCCTATCGATGATAGAAGCGATAGCAGCAACCAATTCATTCTTTTCCATATTCCTATCGAGAGCAGCCAACTGGTCGTTGATCGGTTCCGTCAAGGTGAAGTGAACACGTCCTTTATTATTCAGGATACCCGTCTCCATGCTCAATAAATCGTCACGCTGGCTCTTCACATAATCAGGATCATCGCGTTTCATCTGGAACTCTTTTGCTTTCAGGAAGTCGCACGGATCGTACTCGTAAGAGATAGCAACCGGGAAAATATTCAAATCCATGATGTTGGAAACGATATCCTTCCCTCCGCTCATATTCAACATTTTCAAGACACTACCCTGTGTGCGGTCGTTTGAATCTTTGGCACGGCCTTCGCGCTGCGCGATCCAGATAGATTCTTTCGTTTCATTTATCGTATGACGGATATATGCCGAAAGTTTTTTACTTACATCCAGCATTTGGCGTACAGAGACACCACGTTTTACGATAAAACTGTTATTCAGGCGAACCAGTGTTTCGATCCAGGGACGGATCATCAGGTTATCACCTATCGCTACCTGCGTCATACCATACCCCACATCATACAACATTACATTCAGGAATGAGGCATCCAGAACAATGTCACGGTGATTGGAAATAAACGTACAAGGCTTTTTATCTTTCGGAAGACGGCTTCGTCCGGAGATTGTCAGTGAGAAAGTCGTCTTATTGGCAACCATCATCACAGCTTCGTAAGCCAGCTTCGATTTAAAGTCTTCTTTTGTCTTGAACGAACGCATCGTTTCAGAAAACTCTTCCCAGTTCACATCCGGTTTGATGTACCGGAAGGCCCGCTCGAAATCTTCGTTGGTTACCAGTGCTTCAATAGCATCCTTCACCTCGTCGTTGTTCAGCGGACGAATGTCGTCAAAATTATAGGAAACTTCTGTATCCATATCTTTTTATTATTATTTACCTACCTTTTGCAGTTCATTTTCAATTATGTCAGTCATGACCTCCTTGATGTCCAATCCGGCAGCCCGAACCTGCTGCGGAATAAAGCTGGTAGCCGTCATACCCGGTGTCGTATTTACCTCGAGCATTTTCGGTTTACCGTCTGCTTCGATAATAAAATCAACCCGGATGAGTCCTTTGGCGCCCAGTATGTCATAAATCTTCGATGTTTCGCGTTGTACTTTCTCCGTCAGTTCGGGAGAGATACGAGCCGGAGTTATCTCGTCTGACTCGCCATTATACTTCGCGTTGAAATCAAAGAACTCGTTCTTTGTAACCACTTCGGTAAGCGGAAAGACAACTTCCTTCCGGGCAGCCTCCGGGCCGCCACCTACCTTATAACAACCGCAAGTCACTTCTGTTCCTGAAATAAAACTTTCCAGTATGACCTCGTTGCCTTCAGCAAAAGCCTTTGCAATAGCAGGTTGCAATTGTGAAACTTCCTTCACTTTTGTAACGCCGAAACTGCTTCCCCCATCATTCGGTTTCACAAATACCGGCAATCCCAGACGGCCTACAACTTCCTCGTCTGTCACTGTCTGTCCTCTGAACAAACGGATAGAGTCAGATACATTGATACCGAAACTATGCAAATAATTATTACAAACAAATTTATTAAAGGTAAGAGCGCTGACCAACTGATTGCACGAAGAATAAGGCATCCCTATCATATCGAAGTAGCCTTGTAATCTGCCATCCTCTCCCGGAGTACCGTGAATAGTGATATAAGCAAAGTCGAAGTGCTTCACTTCACCATGCTCCCGGAAACTAAAATCATTTTTATCAATTGGTGTATATTCCCCGCCAGGAAGTTTAACCGCCCATTCGCCTTTCTTAACGATTGCAATATATAAATTATATTTGTCTTTATCAATAAAAGAGTAGATTCCTTCTGCACTTTTTAATGAAACAACAATCTCGGAAGAATCTCCTCCGGCTACAATAGCAATGTTCTTTTTCATTTTTATATTTCTTTAGTATTTGCATATATCCGCCACTTCTCTATCAACTGTGTCATATCAGCGGGAATCTCGGAATCAAAAAACATTTCCTCGCCGGTAGTAGGATGCACAAATCCCAGCGTTTTGGCATGCAGTGCCTGCCGGGGACAGATGGCAAAGCAGTTCTGTACGAACTGTTTATATTTAGTAAAAGTTGTTCCTTTAAGAATTTCGTGCCCACCATACCGTTCATCGTTGAAAAGTGTATGACCGATATATTTCATATGTACACGAATCTGGTGCGTACGTCCGGTTTCCAGGCGACACTTCACCAATGTCACATAGCCCAGGCGTTCCAATACGGAATAATGAGTAACGGCCGTTTTTCCCTGATCTCCTTCGGGAAAGACGGTCATCTGCATCCGGTCGCGGGGATCGCGCCCGATATTACCTTCTATGCGGCCTTCATCTTCCTGCACGATTCCCCAGACCAATGCCCGGTATTCGCGCTTGGTCGTCTTATTAAAGAATTGCAGGCTCAGATTAGCCTTTGCTTCCGGTTTCTTGGCGACAACCAATAACCCGGATGTATCTTTATCTATACGATGCACTAATCCCAGCCGGGGATCGGACGGATCATAGGTCGGATCGTCTTTCAGGTACCAGGCCAACGCATTGACCAACGTACCGGTATAATTACCGTGTCCGGGATGCACAACCAGTCCTGCCGGTTTATCAACCACCAGCAAGTCATCGTCTTCGTATATTATTTTAATAGGGATATTTTCAGGAATAATTTCCAGTTCGCGACGGGGACGCGTCATCACGATCGTCACCACATCCTCGGGTTTCACACGGTAATTACTTTTTACCGGCTTGCCGTTTGCCAGGATACAACCCGCATCGGCTGCCAATTGTATCCGGTTGCGGGTGGCACCGAACATACGGTCGACCAGGAATTTGTCTACCCGCAACAAAGACTGTCCGCGATCGGCAACGAAGCGGAAATGTTCATACAGCTGGGGAGTTCCACCCTCCTCTTCCTGTCCTAACAGGTCATCAGCCTGTTCATCATCCATTTCGTCGAAAAATTCATCCATCGTTAAAACCAGTTTTCTTCTTCACTATCCAGCGACTCGACGGGCATAGTCGACAAAGAATCTTCGGGAAGGACTTCGGCCTCGCCACTGCTCACTTTAAGAATCAAAGGAGCGGTGAGCGGGACATGCTCGCCTTTTTCCAACGTTCTTCCACGCAAATCGACAGAAACAGCCAGGTCTTTAAAGTCACCCGGAACATATTCGATCTCCACATTCTCAAATCCACGGGCACGCAATAAGGCGTAGGCCTGGCGGAACGACAAATCTTCCACCTCGGGAATAGTAGCCATCTGCGATGTCAATGCATTTACCGTGATAAATACGATCCGGCCTTCTTTTACCTTCGATCCGGCTGAAGGCACCAACTCCACAATTGCTCCCGGACTAACATCCTTGGAGAATACAGAGTCGATCACATTATAACGTAAGTTGTTATTCTTGAAGAATTCAGCAGCTTCTTCCACCTTCAATCCTTTCACATCCGGTACGACAACTGCCTCGTTATGTCGCGTATACTTATCGAGCCATTTCAAGGTTCCATAAATCAGGCCACATGTCACGACCACTGCCAATAGCAGGTTCAAGACGTACGGATTCTTTATCAGTTTAACAAAAAAGTTATTCATTTCTATTTTGTATTTGTAGGCGGGATCAAAAGTAGAAAACAAAGCCGTTAAAACAAAGAAAGTAAAGGCTTTTTAGCAAAAACCTCTACTTTCTTTATGAATAATTTCTTTAAAACGGATTGATTATCCGTTATATTCGTCAGAAACTGATAACTTAGCTCTTCCTTTAGCACGACGAGATGCTAATACTCTACGACCATTAGCTGTTGCCATTCTTGAACGGAAACCGTGCTTGTTCTTTCTTTTTCTGTTGGAAGGTTGGAATGTTCTTTTCATCTTTCTATATATTTATTTATTATTATCTTATATACCAATTCGGGCTGCAAAGATAGAGGCTTTTTTTTAATAAACAAAGAGTTGAAAGTTTTTTCTTTTAATTCCAGCCCGGATTTTGTGTCAGATTCGGATTCAAGGCGATCTCATTGGTAGGAATCTGATACAGATAGTATTTCTCCAGCCAACCTTTACCTGTTTTAACCGGATCGTTATACATATATACATATCCTTCCGTTTTCCCGGATGCATCGGCAAAACCGGTGTTCAGATCGATGAACTGTCCGCTACTACCGATCTGTTCTTTGGTTGCCCACTGACCGTATTGTACCTTGTTCACAAACCATTCGGCTTTTTTCCAACGGCGCACATCATAGAAACCAAAGCCTTCTCCCATCAGTTCCACCATACGCTCGCGGCGGATCTCCCAAAGAACCGGAGCTACCGACGGATCGCGTTTCCGATCAAAGCTGTCATTTATTTCTGCAACTGCCATGTTTGCGATTTTAGCCCGTGTACGCAATTTATTGATAGTCGCATCAACTACGCCCTGATTAAATTCACCTTTTTCAAATTTTGCTTCTGCATAATTCAGTAACACTTCTTCTATCCTGAACAACGGCACATCGGAAGTTCCCTGATTTTCTCGTGAATCGTCCCACACATTATAATAACGGTATACATAATTACCGCTACGAGCTACGATAAATCCCTGCCCCCAGTTATTCGTAGAGAAATGAGGAACACCTTCCAGTACGGATGCCGACCAGTTCATCAGCGGAAAGACCTTATGCTTACCGGCTTCCCCATGTCCGCCGCCATAACCGGTGTAAGTAGTAACCCCCATCAGATCCATGTACTCTCTATGTGCCGGATCATCAGTATATTCCCAGGAATTATTGTTATTGGTGCGCACCACCTTATAGGGAGGAACAACAGTTTCCAACAAGCGATAGTCGCGGTTACGGAATGTGGCATACATCGTTTTATCCGTCTTATCCCATTCGTATTCTTTACTTGTCGAGACCGGTTTCCCGTCTTTACACAAGTACATATCGACAATGTGCTGCGGCATTTCCACATTATGGGTAGAAGTTCGTTCCACATGGGTCAATACATAATTCGTAAAGATGCTCGGAATATATTCCTGATAAAGGATCACACCCGGAATACCCGCCAGGTCAGAAGTCAGCATTTCACCGAAGTTACTGTGCACCGTCGGATAAGTAGCCATCAGACTCTCAGACGCTTTGACGCAGGCATCGAAATATTTCTCATAATCACCCAATTCATGATATTTCCGCCAGGTTCCTTCAAACAGGGCAAAACGGGAGATCAAGGCACGTACTACATGCACATTGATCGTATTATCCCCGTCGCCTGCCGGTTTTATATATTGTTCAGCGTATAGTAAGTTTTCAAGCACTTTATCTGCCACCTCTTTACGCGGCGTACGGGAACCATAAGCCACTTCCGTATCGCTATCGCCCAGTACATGCTCAACCCAGGACACATCTCCGAAACGGGCAATCAGTTCCGAATAATAATAAGCACGGAAAAAATAGCCGACGGAACGCCAATGTTCCTTATCCGCGTCGCCCATAGCCGAATTATCGATATTATCCAACATCAGGTTGACATTACGGATAAAAGAAAAGTCCCAACCGTTCCCGGAAGATACGTCTGTTATCGTCTGGAAAGCATAACTATTCCCACTTCCCAGGCGCCGCATCAGGTAACCCGCATTGATATCCCCCTGATAAGAAACAGCACTGGCATAACCGCCGCCCGTACCCGGACGCCGTAGCATATTCCCGTTCGTAAAAACATTATATAATCCCCATGAATACGTTTTAAACGTACTATAAGTAGAGAAAACCGTTTCTTCAGTCAACGAATCCTGCGGATAACGCTCCATGAAATCGTCATTACAACCAGGTAAGGCAGCAAGACCTGCCATTATCATCAAAGAATATAGTATTTTTTTCATTTTCCTGCTAGTTTAAAGTGTTACATTTATACCAAACGAAATGGTGCGATAGAAAGGATATCCCCAGGAAAGGCGTTCCGGATCATAGCCTTTCGGCAAAGAGGTGAATGTGTGCAGATTCTCACAACTCACAAAGGCTTTCAGGGCATTCAGATGGATCGTATCCATCCATGTCTTCGGGAATGTATAGCTTAATGTGATGTTCTTCACACGCAGATAAGAGCCGTTCAGCAAATATTTCGTTTGTGCCCGGGTATTCGAACTCGCGTTTTCACGCTGGTTATAGATACGGAAGTATTCGGCATCCGGATTTACCGGGTTCCAGTTTCCGTTTTCCGGATCGATCGGCTTCCAGTAATCCAACTGGTCGTCAAAGATCTGTCCGAATTGTCCGGAAGAGAACGACCATCTGCGTGCATCGCTCATCCATACGTCACGTTTACCGACTCCTTGCAACAAAACATTCAGGTCGAATCCTTTATAATTCACACCCAGATTGATACCATACTGAAAACGTATCCGATTGTTACCGATGATCTTGCGGTCGCCCGGATTCTCCAGTGTGCCGTCACCGGCATCGATACGGTTGGTACTGTTCTCGTCGTCCTTCAAATTCTGGTATTTCACATCACCCGGACGCGGGTTTACGCCGTTGATAGAGGTAACTCCCTCTTTCAGCTTCCAGGTATTTGTATCTTCAAAATCATCGACCGTATAATATCCGTCCGTCACATATCCCCAGATCGTACCGATCTCATAACCGGTATAGTAGTTATTCTCCCCGCTACTATTCTGTAATACAAACGATTCATTATCATATTTTGTAACAGTCGTACGCGAATCATACAGGTTAAAACCGACATTGTATCCCCAGGCACCGATCTTATCGCGCCAGTTCAGGCTCAACTCCCATCCTTTCGTACGCAAGTCGGCCACATTTTGCAACGGAGCAGAGGCCCCGACCAAAGCCGGTAATTCCAATCCCGGAGCCAACATATCTTTTGTATCGCGCTGATACCAGTCGAATGTTCCGCGCAGGCGGTTATTCAGCATAGAGATATCGACACCGAAGTCTAACGTTTCCACTGTCTCCCAGGTAAAATTATCGCTGACCAGTCCCGGAGCTTTCAATGTGGTCGGTTTATCCCCGTTCACGATCCAGTTGATTTCATTTTTGGGATAAGCCGACATCACAGGAGTAAACTTATACGGATCGATGGCCTGGTTACCTATCTGCCCCCACGAACCTCTCAGCTTCAATTCGCTTATCCAGCCGGAAGCAGGTTCCATAAACGCTTCGCGGGCAATGTTCCAGCCAACAGAGAAAGAAGGGAAGAAACCGAAACGACTTTTCTTCGGGAATTTCGAGGAACCGTCGTAACGCCCGTTCGCTTCAAATAAATAACGCCCTTCATAATCATAATTCAAACGATAGAAAGCCCCACGTACGGTGTATTCACGGTATTGATCCGTGATCGTTTTTGTCTCACCGGTAGCCGTATTGAAAGAAGGTACTTCGTCATTGATCAGATCGTAGGCATAAGCCGTCAGTTTTGTATATTTACTATGCTCCTGATTGAATCCGACCATACCCGTCAGATTATGTTTCTCATTGAAAGTGCGGGTATAAGTAGCATACGCATTGATCGCATGATAATCGGTAGCCTCATTGATCTCCTGCAGAGAAGAATTGGCTGCCGTCTGCTTTTTTGCCATCTGTACATTGGCATAATCCTTGATCGCACGGTTCTGACGATTGTTCTGTACCACTTTGTCAAACGTATATTCAAATACCATTTCCAATCCGGACAAAGGTTTTACAACCGTTTTCGACATCAAACGCGTGTTATCCCGGATCGTCCTGTTGTCTGACGCCAGTTTCAATAAATTCTGTGGCGTATCCGTCAATAACTCTTCCCCGTCGGGCATGACCAGATATCCTTCCGGATACAAGCTGGGCTGACGCATATCGTAAAGAGTCGACGAAGTGGAAGTGAGCGGCATGTTTTTCGTGCTCTGTGCATAACGGACATCCGCCGACTGTGTCAACCAGGAAGTGACATCCGCCGAAACATACGCACTCGCAGAAGCCCGTTTATAAGAGTCTTTGTCTGTTTTCAGAATACCTTGTTCCTTGTTATATCCCAACGACATACGGTAAGTGATTTTCTCACCGCCACCGCTCAACGATGCATTATGATTTTGCAGGAAACCGAAATTATCGAACATATTGGTATATACATTCTTTTCATTCAGATAATAGTTCACACCTGTTTCCGGATCGGTATAAACACCATCCCCATACGTTTTGAACTGGCTCGGGTCCTGGCGGTAGGCTGCCAGATAGTTGATCCACGTATCGATATCCTGTCCGGCGAAATAACTACCGGAACCGAATTGTGCATCCTTATAGGCCTGCAACCATTGCATACCGTCCGCTATACCCGGTTCATTGATGGAAGACTGAAAACCGAAATTATTATTATAATTCACCTGAAAACGCTGTCCTTTCTGTGCTTTCTTCGTCGTAACAAGGATAACACCGAACGCAGCACGTGCCCCGTAAATAGCAGAAGAAGCGGCATCTTTCAATACCGAAACACTTTCGATATCTTCCGGATTAAGCATATCGATATCCCCCGGCACGTTATCGATCAGAACCAACGGGCCGCCACCGTTAATAGAAGTCGTACCGCGGATATTGAAATTCTTCGATGATCCCGGACCGGCTGCATCATTATTGGCTGTGATCTGTAATCCCGGCATAGTCCCTTGTAAGGCACTCATAGCATTCGTTACCGGACGGGAACCCAACACATCCGTCATTTTCACCTGAGAAACGGCACCAGTCAGGTTTTCCTTTTTCTGTGAACCGAATCCGACTATCACCACTTCGCTCAGTGTCTGCGTATCTTCTACCAGATCTACCCGGATCTCCCGCTGGTTATTGACCGGAATCTCTTTCGACAAATAACCGATATAAGAAACAACCAGTGTTGCCCCCGGCGAAACTTCGATAGAGAAACGTCCGTCGATATCGGTAATCGTTCCATTAGCAGTTCCTTTCTCCACAATATTTGCCCCGATAACCGGATCTCCCAAATGATCTTTCACAAGTCCCGTAACCCGGTAAGCTTGTGTAACACCCGAATGTACGGGCAATAAACTTTTCGTTTTGAGGACAAAATGGTTATCGACCAACTGGATATCCACATTTTTATCTTTAAAAATAGTTTCCAGCACTTCTTTAACCGATTTATTTTCGGCTTTCACCGATACAATGCGGTCTACATCCACATCTTTCAGGTCATACCAGAAAGAATAATCGGTCTGAGACTGTATCGCATCAAATACTTCACCTACCCTCACTTTATTCATATCCAACGAAACATTCGATACTTGTGACCAGGTAGTAGCCGACACCGAAAATATCCCCAAAAACAACAGAATAATAGATATTTTCATAATATTTAGACTTTTTTTATTGCATATAATTCGACATAGCGAACCCATGCTGCATGCTTTTTGATACATTTGCAGTTAGTTGTTAATTAGTTAATAATCTTATCAGTATTGATTTTCTACTTTTTGGCAACAGGATTGAGGAATGTTAGCGCATTCCTCAATTTGCCTGAATCAGGTTAATTCAGATTTTTCTCATAGGCATTTTACATTCTAAACTGTTAACAAAATAAAGTTCTATATCTCTCTTTTCAATTTTTCGATTGTGTCCAATCTAATAAATATCGATCGTATCCCCTTTGATCATATAGTGGAATTTATTACTCGAAGCCATAATTTTAAACACCTTATCTATCGGGTCATTCGTTTTGAAATCTCCTGCAAACCGGCGTTCTTTCAACAATTCATTGTGGATATTTATTTTTACATTATAGCACCGTTGCAAGGTACGGACAATTTGTGCCAGGGTTTCACCTTTAAAGATCAACCGGTTTTGCATCCAGCTAAGTGCCGATCCCGATTTTTCCTCAAACACCTCCAATTGCCCGGAACCGATATTATAGATCGCTTTTTCCATCGGTTGCAGAACGAGCGGCTCTCCTCCTTCACCGGAAAGACTGACCGACCCATTCAGCAAAAACACTCTGATCTCTTCACTGTCGCCGTATGCACTTACATTAAACTTAGTGCCCAACACCTTCACTTTCATTTCCCCAGCCTCGACAATCAATGGCAATTGCTCATTCCGGGCAACTTCCAGATAAGCCTCTCCAACCAGTTTCAAATAACGGTTCGATTTTCCAAAATCATCGGAATAAAAGAGTGTGCTACCAGAATTCAGCCAGACAAGCGAACCGTCTGCCAGACGCAATTGCGTTCGGGAACCGTTCGGGCAAGTGATTTCAGAAATAAGAGACACAGGAATTTCTTTTTGTTGGGATCTGAAATATAAGGCAGTATAATAACCCAGGAAAATAAACGGAAGCAGAACGGCAGCAACAGACACAGCCTTCTTCCAAAGCGGGCGTTTTTTCCCTTGTGACTTGAATGCAGGAGAGGCTGTTCTTGTTCGGAAAAGTTCATAGGCTCTTTCATAATCAAATGAGAAACCTTCATTCACGATGCCGGAAGAATCCCACAGATCTTTCATCTGGCTGAAATACAACCGGTTTTCCTCCGATTCATCCAACCAATTATCCAGTAGTTCCCCATCTGTTTTCGACAAATTACCGGACAGACGATCTATGATCAGATCATCCCAATATCCCCTATCTACTATTTGCATATTCATTAGTGCTTCTATAAATATGACAAACGAAAAAGAGGAATGGGTGAAAAAAATATCACTTTTTTTTCACAAAAACAGGAACATGGTCAGCCAGACCGGCAGGTAGTCTTTTAAATCATGGCGTAGCTGATTCAACGATAATCGTATATGATATTTCACAATATCGATAGTCAGGTTCTTTTCCCTGGCAATTTCTTCATACTTCATACCGTCGTTCCGACTCATCTGGTATATTTCACGTGTCAGTTCAGGCAACGAACCGACAGAAACGGCAATTTTGTCTTCCAACTCCTTTTCCAGCAACGAACACATCGGATAGTAGTCCTGTTCATGAAAAGACTCCTGCCGTTTCTCCATTTGCCGGGAGACAGATCGTTTCAGATTGTCCTGCCGTTCCTGATGATCCAGATAATTGATACTGCTGTTTTTAACAGCTTTCATCAGATAGGCCCGGAGGGATTGGGTAATAAATAACGATTCCCTTTTTTCCCATATATTGAATATGATATCGCTCACTAAAGTTTCAGCAACAAAAGAATCATTCACATACGAATATGCAAAAGCACAAAGCACCTTGTAATGCTGCTTATACAATGCTTTATAAGCAGCTTCGTCTCCAAGACGCAAACCTTTTATCAAGTTTTCCTCATGCAATATTGCCACTGCTTATCCCCCATATATTCACCTACTGTTTATATAACATCAAAAAGGCATATATGTTTTATTCTCAAAATTAGCGTGCTGCCCTTCAAACTTTTTCGCTTCCTCTCCTTCCGGATTCAGCTCGATGGATTTTTTCAGGTCTTCGAAAGCACCGTCCTTATCGCCTTTCAGGTTCTTTGCCCGTCCGCGTTCGGCATACGCTTTAGCAAAATCCGGCTTGATTTCAATAGCGTCGTCGAAGAAAGCGATCGCTTCATCCAACTGTTCTTTCGTAATCAGGAGGGTTCCTTTCAACAAACAGGCGTCTTCGTTGAACGGGTTCAGGTCGAGTGCCTGCTGATAATCGGCAGCGGCAGCTTCCAGATCACCCAGTGATTCGTGTATCTTTCCTCTTACCAGGTAAGTCGTCTCTTCTTCCGGTGCTAAAGAAATAGCTTTCTCGATATCGGGTAATGCTTCTTTACCCTGCTTCAAAGCAAGCAAAATCTCCGCACGCAACAGATAAGCATCCGTGAAATCGTCTTTCAAAACAATTGCTTTCGTCAGGTCGGCAATAGCTCCGAGCTGGTCGCCGGTCGTTCTTTTGGCTTTAGCCACCAGGAACCAGGCCAGATGATTGGATTCGTCCAGTTCGATCACCCGCAGGCAGTCTGCAATAACTTCGGCATCCTTATCCAACATAAAGAGAACGCTCACCCGTGTCAACAGGGTCTGTACATGTTCCGGTTCCATTTCCACCATACGGTTCAATACTTCCAATGCCTTTTCCGTTTGGTTGGCCATAGAATAGGCCGACACCAGGTAGTTCATCGTCTCAAAATCCTCCTGGATATTTAAAGCCTCCGTAAAACATTTGATGGCATAAGCTACCTGTCCGATTTTCTGGGCACGGACACCGTCGTATTTCAATATGTCGAAATTTTTCTGATCGTTTTTCACTTTCTCTTCTGCGCTATCCCCATTTTTTGAAGAAGAGAATAAAGATGTAAAGAAATTTCCCATGGTTATTTATTTATGTTCGAGAGGGCAAATATACAATTATTTTGGATTGTAACATTCATGTCACAAACATGCTTTAATTTTCCGAATAACGACAGAAAAGCCATTCATAAGCGATTGAGCATGAACTGAAGAATTCCACAACTAACAAAATGATACGGTATGTCGTAAACCATATACTGCCGGATTGACTTTAAGATTGTAATTCAAAAGTATCAAACTGTCAATTTAACCAGTCTCTAGAGAAGCTGCACGGAAACAGGTCAAGGCCGGTTATTTTTCACGCATCTGTCAAGGATTTGGCAAATAACATTTAAACGTATCCGGATTCAAAAAAGCAACACAATGAAACCAATAAAAAACAATTCAATATAATTCATTGCATATTCCTCAAATACACCACCATTTACATCCTTTCATTTACGCACCTGTTTTCCTTGCCACAGAAAATAAAAATGTTTTTCAACATGCTTTTTTCATAGAAAAGAGCTGCAAAAAAAGTCACATTCAACATTAATTAACACCAATTTAGGTTTAAACAAATTATCTATTCATTTAAAATGAAAAAAAATTCGTTTTAAACGAGTTGGAAAGTTGTTTAAAACGAACCTTGAAAGA
The DNA here is from genome assembly GCF_900128505.1 of Parabacteroides timonensis. Taxonomy (NCBI): domain Bacteria; kingdom Pseudomonadati; phylum Bacteroidota; class Bacteroidia; order Bacteroidales; family Tannerellaceae; genus Parabacteroides; species Parabacteroides timonensis. The sequence continues at coordinate 75,826 of NZ_LT669940.1, read as the reverse complement.
TGTATTCACGAAGATAATTGTTAAATAATGTATCTAACGATATTCTACAACACTCATTCCAAAGAATATATACGTCACAAAAAGTCAACCAATAGAATCTTTTTGCTTAACAATTACTTCATATCACTTCATTTTATCAAACCTGCCACTCCCGACAATTACACCTAAAGCGTACATGTTATCTTTTCTTTGCCTCATATATAAATTTCAGTAAGTAACAGACCTTAATTCCTTATCTCATAAAATATACATTTATCACAAAAAGTCACATTAAGCCAACGAAACAAAACATTTAAAAGAATAAATATTCCATTCTTTTACTTTTTTTATAGCCTTACCAAATGAATAATTGTGGGATTTTGTTATTTTTGCATTCAATTTATAACTTGGCGGAGATTTTTTTAGTCACTTCTCTCAAAAATAATAAAGATACTTAGTCACATACAAATTAGATATGGAAAACATAGAAACTGGACTTTTGTTAATGGTAGTCGGAATGACCACGGTTTTTGCAATTCTTTTGATCGTTATTTATCTCGGAAAAGGATTAATCACACTGGTAAACAAGTACGCACCTGAAGAAGTCGTCGTAAAGAAACAAACAGCAAGACAAACCGCTACTGCACAAGCCGGAAATATACCCGGCAAAACAACTGCCGCTATCGTAGCCGCAGTCAGCATGGTTACCGGCGGACAAGGAAAGGTATCCAAAATTGAGAAATTATAATACTAGCTATACACAAAATATCATGAAAAGAGAAATCAAATTCAGTTTGGTCTTTAGAGACATGTGGCAATCTGCCGGAAAATATGTCCCGAGAGTAGACCAACTAACCAGAGTTGCCCCCGCTATTGTTGAGATGGGCTGTTTTGCCCGCGTTGAAACCAACGGAGGGGGATTCGAGCAAGTTAATTTACTATTCGGAGAAAATCCAAATAAAGCCGTACGCGAATGGACGAAGCCATTCCATGAAGCAGGTATCCAGACACACATGCTGGATCGTGCCCTCAACGGGCTTCGTATGAGCCCGGTTCCCGCAGATGTACGCCAGTTGTTCTACAAGGTGAAAAAAGCACAGGGTACCGACATTACCCGTACGTTCTGCGGACTGAACGACGTACGCAACATCGCTCCTTCTATCCAATATGCCAAAGAAGCCGGAATGATTTCCCAGTGCTCGCTGTGCATCACCCACTCTCCGATCCATACGGTTGAATATTACACCAAGATGGCGTTGGAACTGATCGAACTCGGAGCCGACGAGATCTGTATCAAAGATATGGCAGGTATCGGCCGTCCTTATTCACTGGGACAGATCGTTGCCAATATCAAAGCCAAACATCCTGAAATTCCTATCCAGTACCATAGCCATGCAGGCCCCGGTTTCAACGTGGCTTCCATCCTGGAAGTATGTAATGCCGGCTGCGATTATATCGACGTGGGTATGGAACCGCTTTCATGGGGTACGGGACATGCCGACCTGTTGACTGTACAGGCCATGTTGAAAGATGCCGGTTACAAAGTACCGGAGATCAATATGGAGGCTTATATGAAGGTACGCAGTATGATCCAGGAATTTATGGACGATTTCTTGGGCTTGTATATCAGTCCGAAAAACCGTCTGATGAACTCTCTGTTGATCGGCCCGGGACTTCCCGGCGGTATGATGGGTAGCTTGATGTCAGACCTGGAAAAGAATCTGGAATCTATCAATAAAAACAATATCAAGAACAACAAGCCGCTGATGTCGCAAGACCAGTTACTGATCAAACTGTTCGACGAAGTGGCTTATGTATGGCCGCGCGTAGGTTATCCCCCATTGGTAACGCCGTTCAGCCAGTACGTAAAGAACCTGGCCTTGATGAACGTAATGCAGATGGAAAAAGGCAAAGCCCGTTGGAGCATGATTGCCGACGACATCTGGGATATGCTTCTCGGAAAAGCAGGACGTTTACCGGGTGAACTTGCTCCGGAGATTATCGAAAAAGCAAAAGCCGAAGGACGCAAATTCTTTACCGGCAATCCGCAAGACAACTATCCGGATGCACTCGACAAATATCGTAAGATGATGAACGAGAAGCAGTGGGAAACAGGCGAAGACGACGAAGAACTGTTCGAATACGCTATGCACCCGGCACAATACGAAGCATATCGTTCAGGAAAAGCCAAAGTTGAATTCCTGGCCGATGTAGCCCTGAAGAAAAAAGCTCAACAGGAAAAAGAGCATCCGACCGCACCGGCTGCTGCTCCCGCCCTGCCTACTACTCCACAGGTATTGACCGTAGATGTAGACGGACAGCCTTACCGTGTAACCGTTGCTTTCGGAGAGACCGCCAATGCCGCACCGACAGCAGCCCCGGCTCAGCCCGCAGCACAACCGGCAGCCGCTCCCGCACCCGCCGGAGCAGGCAACGAAGTTCTTTCACCGCTGGAAGGTAAATTCTTCCTTGTGAAAAACGCATCGGATGCACCTGTAAGAATAGGCGATACAGTAAAAGAAGGGGATGTTCTTTGCTACGTAGAAGCGATGAAAACATATAATGCCGTACGCTCGGAATTCAGCGGAACAGTTACATCCATCAATTATGCTGCCGGCGATACCGTTTCTGAAGATGACGTATTAATGACAATACAGTAATGAACGAGATATTTCAAAATCTGTACGATATGACTGCGTTCAGCAACATTATTGCTGAACCGCAGTTTCTGATCATGTATGCAATCGCATTTATATTGCTTTATCTGGGTATCAAGAAACAATATGAGCCTTTGCTGCTTGTCCCCATCGCTTTCGGTGTGTTGCTAGCCAACTTTCCGGGAGGCGACATGGGTGTGATCCAGGCTGACGAGAACGGGCTGATCAATGTACACGGAGTGATGAAGAACATCTGGGAAATGCCTCTGCACGACATTGCGCATGAACTGGGTATCATGAATTTCATCTATTATATGTTGATCAAAACAGGGTTCCTTCCCCCTATTATCTTTATGGGCGTAGGAGCTTTGACCGACTTTGGCCCGATGCTCCGTAATCTTCGCCTGTCTATTTTCGGCGCAGCTGCCCAGTTGGGTATCTTCACCGTATTATTAGTGGCTATCCTGATGGGATTTACACCGAAAGAAGCTGCTGCCCTGGGTATTATCGGTGGTGCCGATGGCCCTACGGCAATCTTTACTACCATTAAGCTGGCTCCCCATCTATTGGGGCCGATCGCTATTGCTGCATACTCTTACATGGCATTGGTTCCGGTTATTATCCCCTTAGTTGTTAAAGCCCTGTGTTCTAAAAAAGAACTATGCATCAACATGAAGGAGCAGGAAAAGAAGTACCCGTCCACTACGGAAATCAAGAACATGCAGGTACTGAAAATAATCTTCCCGATTGTCGTTACAACAGTCGTGGCCTTGTTTGTGCCAAGTGCAGTTCCTTTGATCGGTATGTTGATGTTCGGTAATCTGGTAAAAGAGATCGGAACAAACACATTCCGCCTGTTCGATGCGGCCTCAAACAGTATCATGAACGCAGCTACGATATTCCTCGGTCTATCGGTAGGTGCTACCATGACTGCCGAAGCTTTCCTTAACATGACAACGATCGGTATCGTGATCGGCGGATTCCTGGCCTTTGCCTTGTCGATCGCCGGAGGTATCTTCTTTGTAAAACTGGTCAACCTGTTCACCAAGAAGAAAATCAACCCGCTTATCGGTGCAACCGGATTGAGTGCCGTTCCGATGGCTTCGCGTGTAGCCAACGAAATCGCACTGAAATACGACCCGAAGAACCATGTGCTTCAGTATTGCATGGCCAGTAACATTTCAGGTGTGATCGGCTCGGCTGTTGCAGCAGGGGTATTGATCTCGTTCTTAGGATAAGAGATATAATAAATAATAAAAAAACCCTGTAATCCGGTCTAAACCTGTTACAGGGATTTTTTTATCTGTGAAATCAACTAAAAGCGCAAGCTATTACAGCCTTTTTGCTGATTTATTAACCTTTTCTAATAAATAAATCGTCGTCAAATGCTGTAATCCAAAAATAATTACTTTAATTTGTGACTTGATATAGGAATGTATTTATCCTTCTCTTAAATGTGATTGAATATGAATGACACTCATGAAACTAATTTGCCTGCTGAAGAAACCGGCAAATTGGAAGAAACTAAAGCACCGGAAGTAACTCCGGAAAACACTGCGGCTGAAGTAGAAGTAACCGAAACAGTGGAAGAAGCAACTGCTAATGCAGTCGGTAAATTATCAAAAGAAGAAATTCTGGAAAAATTGACCGGACTGGTAAATGCTGCTGCCGAAGCAACACGCAACGAAGTGGAAGCGTTGAAGCAGGCATTCTATAAAATCCATAGAGCCGAAGTAGAAGAATTGAAAAAGGCATTCCTTGAAAATGAAGGAGAAGAAAAGGATTTCGTAGTTCCCGAAGACGAAGATGAAAATAAACTGAAAGAGTTGCTGGCTGTTTACAAAGAAAAAAGAGCTGCAATCCTGGCAGAAGAAGAACGAGTGAAAGCTGCTAACTATGCACTGAAACTCCAATTGATAGACCAGTTAAAGGTTCTGACCGAAAGCCAGGACGACTTCAATAAATTATACAACGACTTTAAAGACATCCAACAAAGATGGAAAGAAATTAAGGCCGTACCACAGGAACATGCGAATGAACTGTGGAAAAGTTACCAGACTTACACAGAAAGATTCTACGACATAATCAAGATCAACAATCAGTTCCGCGATTATGACTTCAAGAAGAATCTGGAAATGAAAACCGCTTTATGCGAAACAGTTGAAAAACTGCAAACAGAACCGGATGTGGTATCTGCGTTCCACCAGTTACAGAAGTTGCATCAGCAATGGCGTGAAATTGGCCCGGTAGCAAAAGAATTGCGTGAAGAACTGTGGGCACGTTTCAAAGCGGCCTCAACAGTGATCAACAAACGCCATCAGGAGCATTTCGAATCGTTGAAATCGAAAGAACAGGAAAACCTGATCGCAAAGACAGCTATCTGCGAAGAAATTGAAGGTATTGATTTCGATGCTTTGAAAACATTCAAAGACTGGGAAGATAAGAACAAAGAAGTGATTGCCTTGCAGGAAAAATGGAAAACAATCGGTTTCGCTCCGAAAAAATCGAATGTAAAGATATTCGAACGTTTCCGTGCCGCCTGCGATGTTTATTTCAATAAGAAAAGTGCCTTCTATAAGAGTATCAAGGAAGATATGGAGAAGAATCTGGAGCTGAAAAAAGCGTTATGTGAAAAAGCAGAAGCATTGAAAGACAGCACAGAATGGAAGAGCACTACGGAGAAGATGATCGCACTCCAGAAGGAATGGAAAACAATCGGTTCGGTTGCACGCAAGCATTCGGATGCCGTTTGGAAACGTTTCATATCTGCCTGCGACTATTTCTTCGAACAAAAAAACAAGAACGTTTCTTCTCAAAAGAACGTAGAACAGACAAACCTGGCAGCCAAGAAAGAGCTGATCGAAAAGATCAAAAACTTAGACGAGACACTGGGTGCGGATGACGCGATGACCGAGTTGAAAGCGATGATGGCTGAATGGAATACGATCGGTCATGTTCCTTTCAAAGAAAAAGATAAGATCTATAAGGAATATCACGAAGCAGTAGACAGTCAGTTCGATCGTTTGAAAGTAGACCAGAGCGACCGTAAGATGCAGAGTTTCCGTAGCAATCTGAGCGACATGGCAGGTGGCGAACGTGGAAAAGGTAAGCTTTACGGCGAACGTGAAAAGCTGATGAGAATGTTTGAACGGATGAAAAACGAACTTCAGACATACGAAAACAACATCGGCTTCCTCAGCATCTCCTCGAAAGGCGGAGGTGGCCTGGTGAAAGAGATGGAGCGTAAGATCGAAAAGCTGAAAGATGAGATGGCACTCATTATCAAAAAAATCGATGCAATAGATGAAAATCTTGAATAAATAAAACGAAGCCGTCTCACTCTAACAGACGGCTTCGCTGTTTCTATACCTATGATATCTCAAATACACTATTTTAATCCTGGACATGAAACTGCTGTTTTATTAGGTTCAGAAAACTATACTCCTCCAACCAATGTGCAAAGGATGATAAAAGAATTATCATGCCTTCCCGTTTGGTATGCCAACAACGATGATTTTGTTTTTGTGGAAGAGATCGTTTCCCCGCGTTTTTTCTCTTTACAACCGAAAGAATTCAGGCCGTTCGCCACGCTTATTTCCAGAAAAGAGTTAAAAGCAAAAGGAAGTGCCCTCCCGGAGATGGTTGCAACTCCCTGGGGGTTATCTCCCCAAAGCCTGCGCCTGTTTGAAGATTTAAAGAAGAGTTGCCGGTTAAACTTATCCGTTCCTTCCTGGAAAGAGGATTATTTTAAACTGACCGGGCGCCAGACTGCCGCCGAATGTCTCGAACTGATCCGCCAGCAATTACCGGAGTTGCCGATTCCCGTTGCTCCTAAATTCTGCAAAAAGATCAGGGAAGTTGAAAAATATCTGATTCTGCAAAATGCTCCTTTTGTATTGAAAACCCCTTATTCTTCTTCCGGACGCGGATTACACTGGTTGCCCGAACGCAAACTAACTCTCAAAGACCGTACATGGATAGAAGGGGCAATCAATAAGCAGGGTACTGTCAGCATCGAATGCGGACTGGATAAAGTACAGGATTTCGCTATGGAGTTCTATTCTAACGGAGAAGGAAATGTTACTTATGAAGGTATTTCCGTATTCGGTACGGAACGACAGGGTAGTTATTCCGGCAATATGCTGGGTAACCAGGATTATTTATGTAAACAGATCACACATTGGGTGGGAGAAGAGGTTTACAGCCAGATACAAAATGCCGTAACGGAGGCGTTGAAAAACGTTTATGGGAATATATACCAGGGTTATCTCGGGGTAGATATGATCGTCTACAAGACTTCAAAAGGTGCTTATGCCATTCATCCCTGCATAGAGATCAACATGCGCTATACTATGGGAATGGTGGCCCTTCGCTTAAGCCAAAAATATCTCGCACCTACTACGGTCGGGGATTTTCACGTCACCTACGAGAATAAAGACGGAGAGGCTTACGAACGACATCGTTTTATGAAAGAGACTTATCCGCTGATAATCGAGGACGGCAAGATAAAAGAAGGATATTTATCATTATGCCCGGTGACTAAGGAGACACGGTACAGGGCATATATATTGGTTATGTAGACAGGTTTAGCCTATCTACATAACTAATTATTACAAGACATATCCTAAAGACACGCCTAAAGTAAATGAACGCGTAGTCATTGTAACATCGGGAGCAACAGGAGAAGTCCAAGCCTTTGTAAAACTTGGTAAATAACTAACGTTAGCTCCTAAACGAAAATGGTTATCCAAGGCATACCAACCCCCTAGTTCACACTTCAAACCAAACACAGCAGCATTCACCTTAGGCTGTTGCCCATCGACATATTCCATACTTTCAATTCCTGTTTCTTTCTCTCCTATCTTTATATCAACTCTGGGGCCAGCTCCCAGATAATAAGTGAAACGACGAACTGAGCGTTTCAGATTAAACAATGTATTTATTGTCAGATAATCAATAAAATATTTATGATCTACAAGCAGCGCGTCCGTGGGATCCGGACCATTATATTGATATGTTTTATTTTTTCCACCCATACGAAGATATCCGATGGAACTGGACAGGTTAAAAAGCTTCTTATCCAAATACTCTATACCCACTGAACATTGAAACGGCTTAACCGATTTATTAAAAATCTGATCTTTTTCCAAACCGCTGGTCTTCAACATAGAAAAAGCCATTCCACTTTCTACTTTCAGTACTTGCGCATTCATTATAGTCGCAGAGCACAGCAATACGCACACCAACCACACATAATTCTTTTTTTTCATCATCAGTATTCAATTTATAGTAAGGTCTCCTAGAGAGAACTACAGGGGATTTTTTATTATCCGGGCAAAAACCAGTTCCCGATAATTACGCGCAACAGGTATTTCATGGCCTTCAATATTCAGGATGTTGCCTTCGATCAGGCTAACGCGATTAATATTAACAATAAAAGACCGATGAGTCTGGATAAAGTCACTTTCCGGCAACGAGCTATATATATTTTTCATCGTCGAATGAACCAACGTCTTATCTGAAACGGTATAAATGCAAATATAGTTCTCTAATCCTTCAATAAAAAGAATATCCTTCAAAAAAATCTTTTTCATTTGCTTCTCACTCTTTACAAAAAGGAATTCTTCTGCTCCGGGAGGTGTTTCTTTTAATAAAAGATCATGTACTTTATTCACTGCTTTCAGGAAACGTTCGAAAGGAATCGGTTTCAACAGGTAATCTGTTACATCGAATTCATACCCTTTCAAAGCATACTGTTCATAAGCAGATGTAATGATGACCTTCGGTGGATTAGTGAGGGTTGCCAATAAATCCAGACCTGAGAGATAGGGCATCTCTATATCCAGAAAGAGTAAATCCGGACGCTCGGTTTTCAACAAGGTATTTAATTGAATGGCATCTTCACAAACACCTGTCAGTGTCAGAAAATCGACTTTCTCCACATACGACTGCAACCCTTTACGGGCTACAGGTTCGTCATCGGTTATGATACATTTTATATTCATACGTTATCCGGTTCAATAATCAGTTTTACAGTAAAACGATCCGGTTCATCTTTTATTTCCAGTTTGTGTTTATCCGGATACAACAGTACGAGCCTTCTTCGCAGGTTATCTAGTCCTATTCCCTGCCTGGTTGGTTTGTGAACACGATCCAAGGGTTTAGAATTCATCATATCAAAAATCAGTTTACCTTCTTTCCAGGACATGTTCAGATCGATATGATAATCGCCTCCCACATATTTAAAAGCATTTTCGACCAACGGAATAAACAATAGCGGAGATATTTCCTGCTCCTTCAGTGCCTCATCAAAAGATGTTTGCAACTGTAAACGCTCTGAACAGCGAAGTTGGCACAAACTGATATACCTTTTCAAATAATCGATCTCTACCTGGATGGCCACTTTATCCCCTGCATTGTACAACTGATAACGAAGCAGGTCGGACAAGATTTCCAGGGTATGACGCGGCGCTTTATTCTTTTCATCTATTTGAAAATAAACCGTATTGAGCACATTGAACAGGAAATGAGGATGATATTGCGCTTTCAGGAATTTCAATTCGGTTTGTAACTGGTCATTTTTTATCTTTTCCAACTGCAACCGTTGCTCGGCATACTCTTTTTCTACGGCTTGGTTACGCATAAAAGTATAGGTTAAGAAAACAAACAAGACGGCAATAACCTCGGGAATAGCCACATCCTGCAAAGTAAACATCCGCTCATTTAATCCCCAGGTAAAGAGCATGGTTCCGACACACCAGCAGGTAGTAAGCAGGAATAACCCGCCATATTCCACCCATAATCCTTTCTTCTGTTTGCGGTTCCATCTCAACCAGATATACAGAACCATAATCAACAGGTATGAAGATACTATAATGGTACCTATCTCTACCAACATAAAATAAGGAGTATTTCCCGTCCAATAGTACTGCTGATTAGGAACATCAGTTACCAAGCGAATGCAGATGAACAACAATAATGCTGTCAATATCGGCATTAACCATTTATATAAGTTCTTTACCATCATATCACAAATTTACTCTTTTCGTTTCATCCGTCCCATTTTTCCATGCTCTTTCTTTCGATTCGCTCCCCTTCTTGAAGCGATAGGAAAAAGATATGCCGACTACCGTGTTATCATTACGTTCGTAAGTAGATGCACGTTGTCCTGGCACTTCAAGGCTCATTTTATAGCGGTAAGAGTGAAACATATCTCTTACAAAAAGATTTATAGAACCGTTGTTCTTCAAAATCTTTTTCTGCAAACCGGCATGTACCTGCCAGATGGGGCTGATCGTGGCCTGACCGGCAGCCATCTTTCCGTTGTAAGAAGCCGTGAGTTCAGCTCCCCACCCTCTACCAAAGGAGAACTGATTATTCAGTCCGGCAATCCAGGTAGCATGCTTGTTCACTTTATTTTCCAGCTCCTCCGACCATTGATAACGGTTGAAGATAAAGGCAGCGTTGGCATTCAGATTCCAGAAAGAGGTCAAAGACAGAATTCCTGTATTGACACGTGGTCCGAGCGTGATTGCCTTGGTTAGATTCAAGGGAGTAACGAAAACCCGTTTGTTTTCTTCCAGAATATAACTTTTTACGATTGCATCATGGGTATAAGAGAACAGGAAGCCGGCTTTAAATAATTCTTTAAAGGCATAAGCGACTTCTATATTGTCTGCTGTCTCCGGCTGTAACAGGGTGTTTCCCCGTTCATAAGTATAATTGTCGAAGATATAAGCGGAAGGATTCAGGTCGCCATAATTCGGACGCATGATACGCTTTCCATAAAACAAGGATAATTTTCCTTTTGAAACAGGATATTCCAGTAGCAGGGTAGGAAAAAGATTCGTGTAATGATTTTTAAAGGAAGAATCGCTGACTGCATCCATCTGCCTTCCTTTTATACGGGTGTTCTCCAGGCGCAAACCGGCCTGCACGGATAAAGACTCAAATTTGGCATTTCCCTGTACATAAACAGCATTGATATTTTCTTTATAGGAAAAAGCCTGACTATAGGAATTAGGAACCCAGCCGTCTTCATGCCGGTTCGCATAGAAGGCTTCATTATCAATAGAGACATAAGATGACTTACCTCCGGCACTCAGTACCCATCCGTTTTCGAACGGTAACGTCAGATTTATCTGGCCCGTATATAGGTTGATGTTACCGTTAATATCTCCTCTTATCGAGTCTTGCCTTGTCAACTGATTGATTTTATTCTGGAAAGCGTTGTACACATATTGATCTTCCACATTATCAAAATAGAAATAATCAAGTGAAGCATCCAGCAATCCCCCTTCCTGGTTCAGGTGATGAGTCAGATTGACACCACCGGAAAAGTTATTCTTTTTCCTATCGCTGAGATTCCGGGTAGAAAGGGTAGAGTCAGGCGTTGACAAGGGGAACATATAAAAAGAAGAAAGCATTGTCCCGTTATTTTCGCTCCGAAGCAGATTGCCGCTTGCCGTAAACCCCAAGGTAGTCAGAGGTGAAAGGTAAATATCTGCTCCCACGCGGTAATAATGAGACTTGTACGGAGATTCACGATAAGAGTCCTGGTGCATATTCAACTCTTCGTCAAGCCCTGTAAATGAAGTAGAAAAGATGCGATCCACTTCAAGATCATTCTGGCTGGTTCCCTGATAATAGGAATAGGTCAGGAAAAAATTAAGTTTTCCACTTCGCCGATTTAAGGAAAAACTTCCGTCTCCTTTGCCGAACTTTCCTTGGGAAAAACTTCCGTTCACTGAAAGATTCAACCCTTGCAATTTGATCTTTTTAGTATGGATATCGATAATACCGGAATTGCCACTGGCATCATAGCGGGCGGAAGGATGAGTGATCAGGTCGATCTTATCAGCCATCGATGCAGGGGTTGCTTTAAGCAGGTTCACCAGCTCCTGTCCGGAAAGATAAGTCTGCTTTCCGTCCATCAGGACGTTGATTCCACTCTGTCCGTTCATATAGATGGTTCCATCCTGAGTAACGACAACTCCGGGTAGCGTCTCGAGTACCTCATATAAACTGCCTTGTTTACGCACGACAGAGGCATCCAGGTGATAAGTCATCTTATCGGCCTTTATTTCCAACTCCGGAAGTTTAGCCACAACTACCACTTCCCCGATATCCTGATCAGGTATGGTGTCCGGCATAATAAACTGTGCCGATATATCTCCCAGAGAAAAAAGCCCCGATAATATGGCTAACAAAAATTTGCTTCTACTCATATCCCTTTGTTTTTTATCCAAAAGTAAACGAGCAGAAGCAAGCAGGGAAATTATTGTGACAAACGACAGGAGTTCGTTGACGAATGGTTTATCTTTCTTTAATTTGTCGATATAAAGAAATTACGTAACTTTGTAACTATAATCATTTAAAGAATAAGTAATATGGATACGACAATCAAAAAAGTAGAACTTTCCATTCCGGAAGTAGATATGGCTTTATTGAAAGAACTAGCCAAAAAGTTCGGTTGGAGTATCGGAAAGAAGAAATCCGGAATAGAAAAAGGATTAGAAGATATTGCAGCCGGAAGAGTCTATAAGGCTAAAGATATGGACGATTTGAAACGACATCTATTAAACCAATAGAAGATGTATACTGTAGAAACGACCAAACAATTTGACAAAAGTTTCAAACGTTGTCTGAAAAGGAACCTGAATCCTGAACTCTTATGGGAGGTTATCGAGCTCTTACAAAAAGATGGGACATTACCACTCCAATATCATCCCCATAAACTAAGCGGTAAATTCGAAGGTCTATGGGAATGCCATATCAAAGGCGACTGGCTTCTGATATGGCAACAAAATGATACGGAATTAATCCTGATCATGACTGATACGGGAACACATTCAGACTTATTCTAAATAATCCTCCTCCTCAAATTCTTTCAACTCTTCAAGTCCTTTTTTCATTGCTTCCACTTTCGAAGAATCCCAACGATATTCGACGCAACTGCCGACAATGGCTATAAGAAATGCTGAAACATAAACAAAAGTAATTCTGTTTGCTCCAAATTTCCAATGATCCCAACAAAGAATTGTCATCAAAACCAACCCTGCAATAACAATAATCGGATAACCCAATCTCATAAATTTCTGATAAAATAATAACCGGCGGAAAGAGTCTGTCAGTGGATTCTCCACATTAAATCCGTAAAAAGAGATAAAAGCTGGTAGTCCTCCCAATAAAATAGCGACCATAAAGCCTATTAGACAATAGACCATAAACAAGGGAGTTCCAAATAGGACAGGGCTAAAAGCGGTCAATAGTATACAAGCAAAATATATACAGTATCCGATTATTATTTTCCACATTAAACGTTCCCTAGCCGTTAATATCCGACTAGTAATCATATCTTTGACAATCCTCTTATTTAAAATCTCATTCTTTTGCAAACGTTCATTCAGAATATTCCAGTTCGCTTTCAATTCTTCCAGTTCCATATTCTTTTTTGATTTAACTGTTCGACATCGTTCTTAGTTTCTCTTTAATACGATTAAGCTTAACGGCCACATTCGTACGGGATATACCGGTGATATCCGCCATCTCTTGGTAACTCCTTTCCTCCAGCCAGAGCAAGATCAGGGCACGTTCCAAACGCCCCAGCCGGTTAATCATTCGGTACAGTTCATGGAGTTGGGCTGTTTTATCTTCCTCTGCAACTGCTTCTAGGTCGACCGAGATAGGCACCACTTCCGGTCGGGACTTGGATTTGCGGAAAAAGGAGATACAAGTATTCAGTCCGATACGATACACCCAGGTCGAAGCCTTACACTCGCCCCGGAAGCGGGGAAAAGCTTTCCACAGGTTGATCACCACCTCCTGATACAAGTCGTTCAGATTATCCGGATCGGTTGCATAAATATAGCATACCTTATATATCACTTGCTTATAATCCTCTACAAGTGCTATAAAATCCTTCTCTTGTTGCTGTACATCCATTTAGTTTGCTCTCGTATTATTTACTATATCAGTCGTATACAAATATGGATAATTACATCGAAGAGAGAAAATTATATTATTAATTAACAAAATAAATAGAGCTCGTTTATCAGAAAAACATACATTTGTTCCATATAAGAAACATAGTTCCACATAAGAAACAATGATATAACCTATAATGCAATGATAGTTCTGGAAGAAATAAAAGATAAAAGTGTTGAAAAGTATAACATTCCCATGCTTGAAAAAAGCTTCGAGCTCCTGGAATTGTTGGTCAATTATCCCAGTGGTTTAACTATGCAGGAGATGGTCAACCTATTGGATACACCTAAAACGACCATATACAGACTGCTCAATTCTTTATCCAATATGGGGTATCTGACCAAAAATATCGATACCCAACGTTTCTCCCTATCCAAAAGGTTTCTCAAACTGGGTCTGGCGGCTCTGGGCGAGTCGAATATCGTAGAACAGTCGCTTGCCCCTATGCGTGCCCTGCGTGACACGATAAAAGAAAGTATTATGTTGGGAGTATTCATGGAGAATCGGGTAGTATTACTGGAACAGGTATTGGGATCGCATAACTTCACTTTTCTTCTGCGTCCGGGGACAAGTTTCTGCCTGCATGCCTCGGCTCCGGGTAAGATATTTACCACTTACCTTCCGGAAGAAGAACGGGAAAAGGCGATACAAAGTATCCAATATACGGTCTTCAACAAACATACGATAGCCGACGAGAAACAGTTGAGGAAAGAAATGGCACATATAAAAAAGGTAGGATATGCAATAGACCTGGAAGAAGAAATGGCAGGTGTTCATTGTATCGCAACCCCTATCTTCAACCAATTCGGAACTATTGCTGCTACGTTATGGACTTCAGGCCCGTCCGGCAGGTTGTCGAAAGATAAATTCCCGGAGATTTCGAAAGAACTGATCCGGACTGCTCATACGATATCCGCTAACCTGGGATATATTCCTGAATAAATCGTCACTCTTTAAATAACCATATCATGAGAAACTACAACCAATTAATTATTCTTCTGGCCTTCATTTGCGGAGGAAGCATGTTGCTTTCCGCCGAACAGATGGACCCAAAAAGAATTACACTGACCCCAAAAGCAAAAGAGCAACTGACCGGCAAGCAAATACTTTATGTAGAACGGGAACAGTATGCACCGGATCACCACAACACGGCCACTATGTTCCAAAAAGGAGAGATCAACGAGAGCAGTTTCTTTCCGGGAGGAGCGATGCGTATCTATGATGTCGACAGCGGGAATATCACGACACTGATAGAATTGAAAGACGGTGTGGTTCGTGACCCGGAATTGTCTTTCGACGGTAAAAAGATCATCTTCTCCATGCGGAAGAACAAAGACGACTTTTATCATATCTATGAAATGAATGTGGACGGAAGCGGTATGAAACAGCTCACCTTCGCAGAAGGTATTTCCGATATCGATCCGCTTTACCTACCGGATGGAGGAATCGTATTCAGTTCCACCCGCCAACCGAAATATTGTATGTGCAACCGCCATATTATGTGTAACCTCTACCGGATGGAGGCCGACGGCGCCAACATCACACAGATCGGTGTCAGCACATTATTCGAAGGGCACTCTTCTCTATTGAGCGACGGAAGAATATTGTACGACCGCTGGGAATATGTAGACCGCAACTTCGGGGATGCCCAGGGATTATGGACGGTAAACCCAGACGGGACAAAGCATTCCATCTATTACGGTAACAACACCAAATCGCCGGGTGGTGTCATCGATGCACGGCAAATCCCCGGAACCGACCAGGTTATCTGCATCTTCGGTTCCTGCCACGACCGCCCCTGGGGTGCACTGGCTATTATCGACCGCAAAAAGGGAGTGGACGGCGTAGAGCCAGTTCTGCAAATATGGCCGGAAGAAAGCCTGAAGCTGGTGGATAAAGGCGACCTGGACTCTTTCAAATGGATCGAATACTTCTTCGAAGACCCTTATCCACTCAATGAGAACTTCTTCCTGACCTCAAGAACAATCTGGGCAAAGCCCGGCGGATGGATGCACATCGATTCCAAATCCGGAATTTATCTGGTCGGAAGAGACGGCACACAAGAACTGATTGTTGAAGGAAACCAGAGCCTCTTTGACCCGATGATCATCGAACCGCGTCCCAAACCGCATGCCATTCCTTCGAACAGGAATTATACGGACAAGAAAGGAACCTTCTACGTGCAGAACGTTTATCAAGGTACACACATGAAAGGTATAGAGCCCGGTACCGCAAAATATCTGCGCATCGTCGAGTCGCCGGAAAAAAGAACCTGGACGCAGAGCGGCTGGGGCGGACAAGGCGAGCAGGCTCCCGCCGTAAACTGGCATAGCTTCGAGAACAAACGTATCCTGGGAGAAGTCCCGGTAGAAGCCGACGGTTCCGCCAACTTCGAAGTTCCCTCCGGCACGTTCGTTTACTTCCAGTTGCTGGATAAGGATAAAAAGATGATCCAGTCCATGCGAAGCGGCACAATGGTTATGTCCGGTGAAGTGAATGGCTGTATCGGTTGCCACGAAGACCGCTTGAGCATACCGAGCAATATGGGGCCGACCCCGTTGGCCCTGAAGAAAGCACCGGTCAAATTGAGCGGCTGGATGGGTAAAGCCCCAAAGAACTTCTCGTTCATGGAACAGGTACAACCCATCCTGGATAAAAGTTGCGTCCGTTGTCACGACTTCGATCCGAAGAACCGCGACAAGCTCGTACTGGCAAAAGACAAGAACCCGTTCTTTAATGCTGCTTACGTAAACCTGTACGTTAAGAAAGAAATCACGTTGGTAGGCGGCGGCCCGGCCCCGATACAGGAACCTTACACCTGGGGATCGCATGCCAGCAAACTGACCAAAGTGATCGACGGCGACCATCACGGCGTAAAGTTATCGGCCAAAGACAAAGAGATCCTTTATACCTGGATGGACCTGAACGGTGTTTACTACCCGGTTTACGAGTCGGCATTCGACACGACACTGGCCGGACGAAGCCCGCTCTATAACCAGGAAATAGAAGAACTGAAACAACTGACCAATGTAAACATATGGGATCTGAACCACCACGGACGGAAACTGACCGCGCAAATATCCTTCGACCGCCCGGAGGTCAGCCCTTGCTTGGACGGCATACGGAACGACAAGCAAAAGTATTCCCGCGCTGTCGAGATCATCCGGACCGGACAAAAGCGTCTGAAAGCCACGCCGCGCGGCGATATCGAAAAAGACCTTGTTCCTTGCGAGCGGCATAAAGCGCAACTCCGCAAATATGCCGAACGGCTTAAGATCGAACAGCAGAACTGCTCGGTCATAGGGGAACACGGCAAAGTATACGACAAGTAAAAACAATAAGGCGATGAATTACAGGAATCCTACCTCACAAGACATTGCGCGCCTGATCGATATCAGCGCCGTACGGGCAAGAAGCCGCTCCGTCCTACGCTCAAAGGTATTTTGCCATGCGGTTGGCAAACTTCTGCCATAGGCATGACAGGGCACTGCCATCCTAGTGGCACAACTCTGCCATAGGGATGGCAGAGCCTTGTCTTTAGTATGACAACTATCTGTTGCTCTTAATAAGGTTCATAAACTCCTCGCGGGTCTTTGCCTGCTGAAAGAAGCCTGTGAAATCTGAAGTAGTAGTCAGGGAGTTTTGCTTTTCCACTCCACGCATCTGCATGCACATATGTTGTGCTTCGATCACGACCATTACGCCCAGCGGATCGAGTGTCTGCTGAATACAATCCTTGATCTGCATCGTCAGGCGTTCCTGGATCTGCAAACGACGGGCAAAGATATCCACCACCCGGGGTATCTTGCTTAAGCCTGTAATATATTTCTTAGGAATATAAGCGACATGTGCCTTCCCGAAGAATGGAAGCATATGATGCTCGCAAAGAGAGAAGAAATCGATATCTTTCACAATAACCATCTGCTTGTAATCTTCTTCCTGAAACATGGCGGAAGCCAATACTTTCGCAGGGTCTTCGTTATATCCTTTGGTTAAAAACTGCATAGCCTTCGCTACGCGTTCCGGCGTCTTAAGTAAACCTTCGCGTTCGGCATCCTCACCCAGCAAACCGAGTATTCCTTTGTAATGGCCTGCCAGTTCTTCACGTGCCGCCAAGGTCTTGTCGTTTATTTCTTCTATCATTTCTGTGTATATAATAAAGGAGGGCGAAAGAGTTTTCGCCACTGTTAATTCAGAGGGATCTTTACTTCTTCTCTAACAATATACATTTCCTTTCCGAACGAAGGGAAAGCTGTCATCAGCAGGCGCTGCATATGATACGCTTCTTCGTGCGAACGGAAATCACCTACACGCAACCTCCAGAACGGAGCGGTATAGGTAACATAAGTCGGGACGTCAGGGAAAAGCTCTTTAACCTTCTTCTCCTTATCAAACGCTTCGTCTTTCGACTTACGCTGGTTATTACCGGAGAAAACCTGTGTCCGGAAACCTTGTATCTTCAGGAAAGCAGTGCTGTCCGTCTTCTCAACATTATCACCCGACAAGCGTACTCCAACTAAATCCCGGAGAGCCTGGGGCTGATTGATTATCACCTCGCCTTTACCCGGCTTCGAGGTCTGGAGATCATCGAAGATTGTCTGAACCGATCCGTCGACACTTGTCTGTGCAGACGCTCCGGTCACACAGGCCAGCAACATGAATAATAAAATGATACAAGGGAAATTCTTCATTGTGATTGTTTTTTATGTTCAAATCGAGAGGGAGGGAGCAGAACCGCTCCTTCCCTACAAGATAATGTCATTAAAATGCTTCGACGATCGGCATGAATTTATCAACAGCCAAAGAAGCACCACCGATCAGACCACCGTCTACGTTCGGTTTAGAGAACAATTCTTTAGCGTTACCTGCATTTGCGCTACCGCCATACAGAATTGTGCAATCGTCAGCTACTGTGTTGCCGTATTTAGCAGCCAGTGTAGCACGGATGTGAGCGTGGATTTCTTCAGCCTGTTCAGCTGTAGCAGTCTTACCTGTTCCGATAGCCCAAACCGGTTCGTAAGCCAGAACGATCTTACCGAAATCTTCAGCAGAAAGATCGAACAATGATTCTTTGATCTGAGCGTCTACCACTTCGAAGTGTTTGCCGGCTTCTCTTTCTTCCAATACTTCACCGATACAGAAGATCGGAGTCAGACCGTTAGCCAGAGCCAGTTCAACTTTAGTTTTCAGGATAGCCGGAGTTTCGTGATAGTAAGCACGTCTTTCAGAGTGGCCAAGGATCACATATTTAGCACCTGTAGAAGCAACCATTGCAGCTGAAACTTCACCAGTGTAAGCACCTTTTTCCTTATCTGCACAGTTTTCAGCAGCTACACCGATCTTGTCTGTATCGATAGCAGCAGCGATGCTTGCCAGGTGAGTGAACGGAGTACCGATGATTACATCACAGTTGATAGCTTTGCCTTTCAGGGCTTCGTTTAATCCTTTTGCTAATTCCAGGCCTTCCTGAAGAGTAGTGTTCATCTTCCAGTTTCCTGCAACAATATTCTTTCTCATGATTTAATTAATTAAATATATAAATAAAAATCTTCTATTCTGCCTTGTCTTTCCGTCTCCGGCGGAAACGGAAAAAGTCATATACCCAAACGAGCAGCAAAGGTACGGTAAAAGTTAATAAGATGGTTATTAGCCAGCCATCTTCTTTTTCTTTTGTTTTATTTGCGTCGAGATGCTTCTCGATTTCGGCCTTGATATGTTCCTCGTCGGGGATATCGTTATAATGCCATTTACCCAGTACGGTACCGTCTTTCAACAGGACAAGCCCCGGGTTGGCGCGGATGATCGTCTTCAGTAACACTTCATCAGCCATGCGGAACGGATATTCAGCTCCGGTATTATCGCTCCATTCGTCGATCATCTCCGGAGAAGAGCCCGTGACACAGTAGAACGGCAATTCATATTCGAGGGCATAATCGTAAACACTGTTGATCTCATCGATACGTTCGTCGTTCGCTGTTTCCAGTTTCGGTGCGATCAACAAAAGGACAGGGTTTGGATTATGCAATATATCGTCTGTGACATCGTCTCCTTCAGCATTATAAATATTGAAAGAGGCCACCGGCGGTTCGTATCCCTTTTTTAGGAGTTCGGTCTTCGACTCCACGAAAGTCCAGGTGCTGTCATTCTCCGGATAGTCTTCCAGCGAGAATTCTTTCTTGATGCCGTCTTTCTCATAAACAAAGGTGTAACGGTATTCGTCTTCCGGTGCTCCGTCGGGAATAGCCATCAACGATGGGATATTCGCCCCGATCTTATACGGACGGAAATCGATGACCGGCAGATGGTTATAGTTCCAGTAAGCGAACCCGATACCGAAGATGTAAGAAAACAAGGCAACAAACCAATACACTTTAAAGGTAAAGCACTGGAACATCTTTCCGGAATTCATAAACACCATAATCGCCGCTGCGGACAATACCAGGTTTTTGAAGAAGGTCTCCCAGTTGGAGATAACGATCGCATCACCGAAACAGCCACAATCGGAAACCGGATTGAACAGGGCCAGATATAATGTCAGCGGCGTCATGAACGCCATGAAAAGTAAAACCAGGAAGGAGTTGTAGCGACGGTATACGCCGAGCAACATACAAACACCCATCGCGAACTCGGCCGCCGATAAGGCAAAAGAGGCAAGAACGGTAAAGGGCTGCAAGAAATCCAGGCCGAAAGAAGTCAGATAATCGCCAATCTTAATGGCTCCTCCCATCGGATCGACCGCCTTCACAAAACCGGAAAAGATAAACACTACCCCGATCAATAGACGGCTGCACTCAGTCAGTATTTTTATCGCAGTCTCTTTATAGTTCATATATTATTCTTCGCCGTATTCCAGTTTGATCAAACCGAACAGGGCATAATTGATCATATCCATATAGTTGGCATCCACACCTTCCGAGACGATGGTCTTACCACCGTGGCTTTCGATCTGCTTCGTACGGTAGATCTTCATCAGGATCAGGTCGGTATAGGAGCTGATACGCATGCTGCGCCAGGCTTCGTCGTAATCATGGTTCTTGGCATACATCAACTCCTTGGTCTCCGTAATGTACTTATCGTATAATGCCAGTGCTTCCTCGTTCGTCATATCGGTGGTATCCGAAAAACCTTTGGCCAGCTGGATCAATCCGATCACCCCGTAATTAACGATGGCTACGAACTCGGGACGTATCCCTTCATCCACCATACTTACTCCTTTTATCTCGAGGCTGCGGATACGGTTTGCTTTAATAAATATCTGGTCGGTCAACGACTGGGGACGCATAATCCGCCACGATGGACCGTAATCTTTCAACTTCTTTTCGAATAACTCCCGGCACTGGGAGATCACTTTCTCAAACTGTTCTTTCGTATCAGCCATATCCTACATTATTATGCCGCAAAGATAGTAAAAAAACAACAAAGGCACAGATGTATGATTTCATCCGTGCCTTTCCTTTATCTTAAAAATAACTTATTTACAACGGATGGAACGACCTAATTTTAACACGGTTGTTTTAGATATCCCGTTCATTTCGCACAACTTGCTGACAGTTGTTCCGTATTTAGCAGCTAAAGCCCCCAGCGTATCGCCACTTTTGATACGGTGATAAACCGGCTCTGCTGCCTGAGCTGTTGAGGCATTTCCAGTCAGTGAAGCAACAGGAGTCACAGCTTCTACAGTAGTAGTCTTAGTAGTCTTAGCCGCAGCTGTCGTTGCTTTTGCCGTAGTCTGTTTTGTGGCAGGCTTAGCTGCAGCTACTTCTTTGCCGGCACTGCAACGGATAGACTGTCCCAGACGAAGCATGCTAGTACTCTTGATACCGTTCAGACGACAAAGTTCGTTCACAGTTGTTCCGTACATACGGGCGATCTTGCCTAATGTATCGCCGGATTTCACACGGTGATAAACCATCTGGTCGCTTGAAGAAGTATAGATATTACTCTTACGACCGTTAATCTTTATATTATGGAATACATAAGTGTCCTGGTGGGGAACTCCGTTCTCGAAGTCAATAATATCGGCCGGGTTGAGAGCCTGACCTAAAAAGCGTGTTTCGAAATGAAGGTGAGAACCGGTAGAACGTCCGGTATTTCCTCCTAATGCGATCGGATCGCCTGCACGTACGATGTCGTTTACATCTACAAGCGATTTGGATAAGTGACCGTAAACTGTTTCCAGTCCGTTCGGGTGGCGAACCACCAGGTAATTACCATATCCGCGACGTTCGAAATTACGGATACGAACTTTACCGTCAAATGCCGCACGGATCGTATCGCCGATCTGTACTTTCAGGTCGATACCTTTATGCATACGACGACGACGGGGACCATATTTGGAAGTTACTTTAATCTGACTGTCGATAGGAAGGGTAAAAGCGGAACAATCGATAGCACAAGAGTCAGGCATCTCGATCTTGGAACCTCCGCGGAAAGGATCTACCCAACGGGTATCCCAGTTTGAGCCGTATAATTCATCTGCCGGGAACAATAAATCTTCGTTTGCGGCAAGTGATTCATCCACTCTTGCATTAATCTCTGCTAATTCTTTCAGTCCCATATCTTTTCTGATCGTTACGCGGTCAGCCATCAGTTCCGACACGCGCTTATCCATCTTTACGATATGGATTGTCTGCTTTGGTGTATCTTTTCCTTCAGGATCTTTGGCCGATACAGCCGATACCATCAGGGAGGTACAGCAAATAAAAAGTAGTGCTTTTATCTTCATTTTTATCATTTTTCGAAATACGGAATCCAGGAGTAAAATAAGCTGTGAAACAGCCCCTATTTTTTACAAATCGACCAAAGTTCGTTATTTTGAGTAAGTTGACAAAATTCAATCCTGAAAAATTTCCGCAATGAAAATAAAGAAATTCAAAAGCACCATTTATTCTTACTGAAAAACAACGCATTACACAAAAACATGTTTCACAACATATTAGCTGATCATACCCCAATTTATCTTCCGGGCAAAGAGTGTTTTTAACCTTTCGTTCAAAATCCGGTTAGGTTCGGACAACAATTCCGGGTCTTTGTCCAAAACTTCCAATGCGATATCCCTTGCATATTGGAGAATCTGGCCATCGGCTGCAAGATTGGCGATTTTCAGGTCGAGCCCCTCCCCGCTTTGCTGGGTTCCTTCCAGATCGCCATGCCCGCGAAGGCGCAGATCGGCTTCCGCTATTTCGAAACCGTTATTGCTGTTTACCATAATCTCCAGACGTTTACGGGTATCGTTACTCAGTTTATAAGAGGAGACCAGGATACAATAGGACTGTTCCGCACCACGTCCGACACGCCCGCGCAACTGGTGCAACTGCGAAAGTCCGAAACGTTCGGCACTCTCAATGACCATCACGGAGGCATTCGGCACGTTCACGCCTACTTCGATCACGGTCGTTGCCATTAATATATGTGCTTCTCCGGATATGAACTTCTGCATTTCGGCATCCTTGTCGGCCGCCTTCATCTTTCCATGAACCATACAGACCTTATATTCCGGAAAGACTTCCTTAAAAGTTTCAAAGCCATCTTCCAGACTCTTGTAATCCAGCTTTTCACTTCCTTCGATCAACGGATAAACGACATAGACCTGGCGCCCCAATCCGATCTCCTTACGCAGAAAATCATAGAGCTGGGCTTTCTTGTTGTCGTACCGGTGCATCGTCTGGATCGGCTTACGTCCGGGAGGTAATTCATCGATCACGGAGACATCCAGATCTCCGTACAGCGTCATGGCCAGAGTCCGGGGGATGGGTGTTGCCGTCATCACCAGTACATGCGGAACAATGGCATTCTTTTTCCACAGGCGCGAACGTTGTTCCACTCCGAAACGATGTTGCTCGTCGATGATGGCCAGTCCCAGCGAAGAAAAAACGACAGTCTCTTCGATCAGGGCATGCGTCCCTATCACGATCTGTATTTCCCCCCGGGCAATAGCCGGAAGCAGCACATTCCGTTCTTTCTTTTTCGTCGAACCGGTCAGCAGCGCAACACGGATATCCATATCCTTCAGAAACTCCATGACGGTGGCATAATGCTGGGTGGCAAGTATTTCGGTCGGTGCCATCATACAGGCCTGGCAATGGTTATCGACAGCCAGCAACATGGAGAGCAATGCGACCAATGTCTTTCCGCTTCCCACATCACCCTGCAAAAGACGGTTCATCTGTCGTCCGCTTCCCATATCGGCACGGATTTCCTTGACGACTCGTTTTTGTGCTCCGGTCAGTTCAAAAGGAAGATACTCTTTATAAAATGTATTGAAGTAATCCCCGACGGTTGGGAAAACGATTCCTTTCAGTTTTAGTTTCCGAAGACTGGCCGTACGGAGGATGTTCAACTGTATAAAGAAAAGTTCGTCGAACTTCAGGCGTAACTGTGCCTGTTTCAATTTCTCCGCCGATTCCGGGAAATGGATATTCCGGATCGCTTCTTTCAACGGCATCATACGGATACGCGACAGCACATCCGGGGGAAGTGTTTCAGGCAACTCCCAGTTCAACGCACTTAATAAGGTATATTGCAGGTTCTGTATCGCCCTCGAATTGAGGAACGATTTCTTCATCTTCTCCGATGTATTATAGAAAGGTGTCAGACCGCCGGCCACCTGCTCTGCCTGTTCCACCGGATCGATGTCGGGATGGGGAATATTATAGATATGGCCGAACTCGGCCGGCTTACCGAAAACGATATAGTCGGTCCCTGTCTTATATTTATCCGTCACATAGTTAAGTCCCTTGAACCAAACGAGGTCGATCGTCCCGGTCCCGTCTGTAAATTTAGCCACCAGGCGGCGGGTCCGCCCCTCTCCGACCGTATCATAATACAGTATACGTCCTTTCAGTTGGATATAAGGCATATTACCCGTAATCTCCGCCACCTTATAAAAACGGCTACGGTCAATATATTTATACGGGAAATAAAACAACAGATCTTCATACGAAGATATTCCGGCTTCTTTCCGTAATATCTCCGCCTTCTTCGGGCCTACACCCGGCAGATACATGAGGGATCGTTTGTCGAGATCAAGCATAGCTGTCTATTTGGACAGCGAATTTATTATTTTTATGGTCATAATGCAAATTTATAACCAACAGAGAAATAAACAACAACACTTCATCCCAAACGAAGTGTTGTTGCCTTATTGTTACAAGATCTTCACAGGCTTTGATATTAAACCCCTTTATAGCAAACCAAGTTAATTATAAATGGAATTTATAGCCGACAGATATTCCCAATAAGAACTCCTGATTATTAATGCAGTTCTGGAAACAACTTACACCTACAAACAACCGTTTCACTTCCACACCAACATCTGCCGTCGCTCCTATTTGCCACGAACTTCCGGTACCTATATACGCACCGCCATTCAAACGGAGATTCGTTTTCTCACTTAAAGGGATATGGAATGAAGCATAAACAGGAACATTAAAATCGATATCCCACGTATCCGTATTTCTAACTGACCACTGATTAGCTGTATGTAACAACAATCCGGTCTGAATCGAAAATAACTTTGATTGTGGGAAATTTATATAGGCTCCTGCATGGAGTCCCCATACATCGCCAGCCATTACTCCGGTACGAGCTTCGATATCGGCAGCTTGTACATAATTAAAAATAGAGCATAATGTAATGCCAATTAATACTAGTGTCTTTTTCATTATATTTATATTAATACATGACTTAAAAGTGTCTCGTTTATTAAGAACGACCACAAGACTATTATATTGTATAAAGAAAATAATCGAAGTATAACACTGGGTTCTCCAAAAGTCACACCACAGTTATCTGATTTTTTGAAACCACCGATCACTCTTCAAATGTTAAACCTACTTTTCAATTCATACTTTAAATTCATGAGTATTAATAAGATCAAATTTATAGCCAACAGAAAAAGTTTAAACGAATGCAACTTATATTAAACAATTCTGAATCCAAGAAGTTCCTATTAACTGTATCAATTATTTCATTTCGTTGGCAAAGTAACCCAAAACTCGTCACCATTATATTGTCTCCAAGCACCTTCTGTGGTTTTATTATTATCGCCAAATATATCTGTACGATTAAAAATTTTATCTAAAATGAAGTCATCCCTTTTCTCATATTTATATGATACATTAACCGGAAGAATTTTTCCCATATAATTATATTTCAAAGAAACACTTCTATTTTTATCTTTACCACCATCTTTTTCAATTACAATTAAAGCATTATCTATTTCTTGAGGTGTCCAATTAGGCTGAATACACAGATCAATTTGTTTTGCCGTCCCAACATCAGATTTTGAAACATTAATTCTATATCTATTAACAAAAGGAATAGGATCTGGACCAGATATAGGCTGGCCTACATGACACCAAATAAAATCAAACTCAGGTCCTCCTGCTAATCCTCCATCATGATTATTCTTAGAATTAATAGATCCAATATAAACAGCACTTCCTGGCATATATCCAGGAACAGTCCCTGGTGAAGTTCTCACATCTCTAGTCTTTTCTTTTAACCATTGATTGGCCACTTCACTATAAAAAAATACACCATCTTTATTAACATATTCCCCATTTTCAAAATTAGGTAACTCATCATAAGGAGTATTATTCTTACTTATTATCCAGACCGGATGCGTCTTTACAAATTCTTTATCTAAACTGATAGTATCTATATTAGAGGTTTCATTTATCATATACCCCAATCTATAATTCTCATCACCATCTAAAAGATATGTAATGATAGGCTTCGTCCTACCATCCCACGCTTTAGAATAAGGCCAATATATCTGAACATCATTTTCAGACAAATAATCAAGAATATCCGGAGATTTTAATCCATAAGCTTCCACAATTGAAGAAGATTCTAATATATTTTTCAATTTTTCCACAAAAGAATAATTATTCGTAGTCCGCAATAATTTACTTGAAGTGGGCCATAACATATCAGTAAACCGATATTCTTCATCCAAACCATAAGCTAAAGAACGATCTACTCCCATTTTAACTTCATTCATTACTGTCTGATCGATTTCCATAGAAGCTAACAACTGAGCCACAGTAGATAACTCTATCACATTCTCCACAGATTTTGTTTTAGGCAATTGGTCTGGAACAGAGACACTGTCTAAGTCTTCATTTGAACAAGAAGCCATCGTAAAGCAAAATACTGTGGCTACGCATAATTTAAATACATTCATTTCATTAATAATTAGTTAGTAATTTTTATATTATATCAAAAAACCTTGCAATTCTAACTTACCCAAAGCAAGTAATTATTCTTCTATAGAAAAGTTCCCCACAAGAATATTTTCTTTATTTACAATGATAAGCACATAGTCTCCTTTTTTCAAATCCAAACCCAGAGGAATAGCAACATGATTTCCATCAATTACTGAACTGAAAACCACATTCCCAGAAACATCTTTTATTAATATATCCAATGTTCCCAAGTCTTCTGAAATTTCCAACTCTAACATTCGATCATCGATATACGCTTCGATCGAAGGCATTAAAGACCGTGCTTGATCCATTAAATCGATCTTTTCCCTCTTTGCAAAACCAGCCATTGTTACACATAACAACACCATAATTAATAAAAATCTTTTCATTATTCTAATTGTTTTATTTCCGACAGCAAAGGTATGGAGTCTATTAACAAAACGATCAATGCAAAACAGTAAATAGCATGTACAGAGTATCAATTTCACAAAACGAGCTAACAGGCTGATTATAAAACAACAAACACTCTCTACACACATGGTTACATATGTACAGAGGGTGTTTAATCCATCTCGAAGTAATATTTAAAGCCCTGCAATAACTTCTTCCAAGGTTGTTTCTGTATTTTCCAAATTTCCCTTTTTCCGGATCCTATAACGCTTACGATCGACAGATGTTGGTTGTATATTTAAAAAGACAGCCAACTGCTGATTATTAAAACTTAGTTTCAGTAAACAACAAAAACGCTTTTCTGTCTCAGTCAAACCAAGGAATTTCTTTTGTAGGCCATCCATAAAAAACGGATATGCCATTCGTAATAGCTCATACAATGCCTGCCATTCCTGATCCGTCAACAGATTCTTTTTAGCTTTCTCTATTGATTGGGCATTCTGAATCATTTTTTTATACACATCAGAATTCTCTAATATACCCTTTCGAATACCTGATATTTTTTCACTTAATCCCTGCACTGCATATTCTTTCTCCTGCAATACATTATTTATTTCCTTTTGTTTATTTCTCAACTTCTCATTTTTTTTAGTAAGACTATATCTATACTTAACGACAAGAATAACAAATATCAAAAACATAAAAATACTACCAACAAAAAAACGATAATATTCCAACTCCAATTTCGTATTTTCATTCAAAACCTCAACATATTCATATCGTTTTTCTGCTTTTAGCACATCTGTTTTCGCTTGTAATTCAGCAATGGAATCAGCAAAATGGTTAAAACGTTCATAATAGTCCAACGACAAAGAGTAATTACCCAACTCTTTTTCCAGTATATACGATCTGTATAATATTCCACCGGTCAGTGGTCGGTCAGTCGTTTTATGCAAAATAGCCATTTCTATATATTCACGTGCTTTATCATATTCTCCTTTTTTTGTAAACAAATTAGCCAATGCTAAATAAGTTGGCCCACTCCCTGCTTCATCATAAGCAATCGATTTGAACAAATAATTTTCTGCCAATGAATAGCTATTCATTTCTTTATAATTATTCCCTAACCGATTCGTTAAAGAGCTTAGCAACAACGAGTCATTCAAAGGCAAAGCTAATCTATAAGCATTCTGGAAATACTCCGAAGCCTCTCTATATTCTTCTTTTAGCACATGAAGCCACCCTATATTCCGAAGCGAATAAATATAATTCACGCTATCATTCCCTTTTAAGTAAGATTCACCACTCAACAATTGGCAACGTTCTGCCTCATCATAATTATCATCAAAATCATGCAATCCGGCAATCTTGTTATACAATTTCCCTGCCAACAAATATTTTTTCTCTACTTTCGCCATCTCCACCGCCTGTAAATACGATTTCATCGCCCATTCGAAATCCGTTTCCTCTTCATAAGACATCCCCAAGTACAGCAAACAATTCATCTTTTCTTCCGGAGAGCCATACTTTTCATAATACCCATTTGCTCGTTCCATCTGCGGGACAAACGGCATATCTTCACCCAACTGTTCAGACAGTCCGGCATAAATCAAACAGAAATGAGCAAATGCTTTATCATTCAGAACATCCGGGTTCGTAATACCTTCCAGAAGCGAGAAAGCACTATCCGGCTGTTCAATCCAGATCAATTCTTCCGCTTCTTTTATTTTCGAACGGATTTCACTGTTCTTTTTACAGGAAAAGAACAAACAAGACAAAATAAATAATAGTAAGGCGTTTTTCATATCAATACTTGTGTGTGTCATTCAAAGTGCAAAGTACAATAAATATTATAATATGCAAACAATGAGAAGATATTATATTTTCCAGCCTATCTATTTGCAATTACTATACGTACTAATTTGAATTACTATGGCGACTAATCAACGGTTGATAATTATGAACTGTCATAGCCATATATATTCTTCAGGACATACACCAGCCATTCTCTAAAGTTTACTTCTCCTGCTTTACAGCAGCTCATCAAAGAATAGATGACGGCAGCATTTTCTGCCAGATTATTCTCAATCAGATACTTGCCATCCAGATGGTATCTGATCAATCGGAGGTAAATCTCGTAAGTGTATTTGATTGCGTTTCCGCAAAACAGCAATAAGATACATTTCTTCCATAAAAACTGACAAAATGCATCGTTTTAGACAATTATAAAATCAACTCCTTTTACTAAAACAACCAAGCCAGATGAGGATAAAATACAATATTTAACATTAATCCAACTTAGATCAATCCAGAATTTTCATTTAAAAGGAATTACAACTTCGTTTAAAACGAAATTTTTTTCATTTAAAACAAAGTTAGCCTTTATCGAAGAGTAAATATTTGTTAATTACACCCGGAAAAATCTTTTTCAGCTAGTATTTTTACGCCCAAATACATACTTTATAACATATTTCTTTTACAGAAGGAGCAAATACATGAACAGACACGACAAAGCAAATCGACACAAATAACAGCCATCCCAACCCAAGATTCCGAATAACGAATTCTGCAGAAACCACAAAGAAATAATTATCGAGTATATATCTACACAATGACATTCTTGTCATACGCGTAAAGCAAATAAAAACGCACAATGCCGAACGGGGCCACATACAGCCTATAGAAAAAGGACATCATTTTACATTTTGATATTTTCCTTCTCTAAACTCAATACACGTAACGATTCTTTATTCAAGCACTCCTTTTCTTGAACGGAAGCCGGGGAAACAATTTCCTGAAACGGATCAGATAGGTTGTGATATTACTTCCGGCGATAATGAGTGTTACAGCCAGGATGATCATCACGATTCCACAACCCAATCTGGGTGTCAGTACTTCACCGAAAATGGTCACACCGAAAAAGACAGCTGTCAGAGGTTCCAACGCACCGAGGATGGCTGTCGGGGTTGAACCGATATACTGTATGGCCTGAGTGGTACACAGGAATGATATTGCGGTGGGAAAGATAGCCAAAGCGATCAGATTACCCCACAGGTACCAGTCGTTGGGAATATGCAGGCTCTGCCCGAAATCCACACGGATCAGGAAAAGCAAAACACCGAAAAGCAAGACATAAAAAGTCAGTTTAAGAGTCGCTATATCCTTCAATCTCGGCCGGTTCACACCAACGATATAAATTGCGTAACTGAGCGCCGATCCCATAACCAGAAGGACACCCATCGTACTAAGTGTCGCACCGCTACCGGTTTGGTAGAGCAAACCTATACCACCTAATGCCAGGAAAATACAAAGAATAGTCTGCAAGGTCAATTTCTCCTTAAAAAGCACCGACATGATCAGGGCAACCATGATCGGATAAACAAACAACAAGGTCGATGCAATACCGGCTTCCATGTAATTATAACTCTGGAACAGGGCAAGCGAAGAAAAAGCGACCAGGAATCCAAGGACAATCAACGGAACGAGGTCTCTCCGGCATAATTTAAAGTTTCGTCCTCTTGCTTTAAGCATAACACCCAATGCCGGAATGGCAAACAAGTATCTGAAAAACAATACAGAATCAGGATCCATTCCCGCTTTATAAAGGGGAAGAGCAAAAAGAGGATTCATGCCGTAAGTGGCGGCAGCTATGGCCCCCAATACGTATCCTTTTACCTTTGCATTCATAGAAGTAGATATTTGCTTATTAATATATCGATAATGGCCGGCAAATGTAGAGTGTCCTTTTTACATATACAATACCATCAAACGATATTTTTAATAAAAATATAAACCCCTAATGTTTTCTCTGACATTAGGGGTTCATCTATTTTACAATATCAATGTTCGCAAGGAATTCGCAGGATCGTAAATGAATTAGGCCGGCAAACCATTTCGAAAGAAGGTTTTATTCCTTTCAAGACGGTTTCTACCGGAACGACTTTTTCCGGATTTACAAAACTGTTCTCATCATCCGGATCCATGCCACTTAAAGTGATCTGCGTACCTTCCGACTGAACCGATTTCATATTAGACAGGTTGATCGAAATATTCCACGGCGTATTCTCACCATTCACCAATTTGATAACAACCTCGTTAGTCTGCTTATCATAGCCCGAAACAGCATAATGACGGATTACCGGCTGATAAGTATATTCATACTCCAACTGGTTATCCAGATAACATTTCCAGTGATTTCCCTTAATCTCAATTCTGACTCTTTAAGCAATTTTACATCTGTCTTCTCCTTTAACAGCACTCAAACAAGCCCCAAAAGCAGCCTCCTCCTGATACAAAGAAAAAGACAACTTACATCCGAATAATTCTTCAAATGCCTGACACAGGAGCGGATTTCTTTTAAGAGCATTCCCCGAACCAACGATAACATCTTTTTCATGACGGATATTCTCCGGAAGCCTTTGATAAAAATTATACAGTTCACGACTGATGCCTTTCAGAAAACCCAATATCAAATTTTCCGGAGTAAAATTAGAAAGAGATATATTTTCAATATGACCACGTTTGCACGGAGCAAAACGGGTTCCGTCAAATAAAGTTTCCACAATGGGAAGACCACTAACGTCTCCTTTATAGGGAACAGAAGTCATCACCTGGTAAAAATCCAAACCGCCGGCCTGGAGTTGCTCATCTGATAATGCCGGTAAAAAAAACCGTAGAGTCTGCTCAAAAAAGTTTTTCAACAAAACGAACGCCTGACCGCCACAAAGAGCGGCTCCCACCAATATGTATCCACCCCCGGGGAAAGGCCTTGTATCCAGTTCCGGTATTTTTATAAACTTATCCGAGTAAACAGAGATCTGACTACTTGTCCCTACGGTTATGTGAATTGAATGATGGATATCCTTTACCGAGCCGAGGAAAGCAGCCTGGTTGTCTCCTATCGCTGAATATACGGGTATCTGCTGCTTATTATAACCACAACAAGTGGCCGATTCCGACAATTCCGGTAAAATAGAAAGATCTATTCCCACTTTATCCAAAGCGGCATGATCAAAGCACAAATTTTTCGTATCGAAAAAGCCGATGCTTGCACCGTTCGAGTAATCAGTAAGAGGCGTTTTCTGTCCGGCCAACTTCATGACAACATAATCCATGATCGTACAGATCTGTTTCGCATCACCGGGAACCAGCCCATTTACCTGATTATAGAAATGCGTCACCAGACCGAAACCTGTTGCCAGCGCATAGCCTGTTTCATCCGACAAGTAAGTTGCATAAGTCTTATTATCACGATATAACTGATTACCTCTCCCATCCTGCCAGGTATAAAGTGGACTGACCGCTTCGCCTTGTTCATTCAAATAAAGTATTCCATGCATTTGTCCCGTAACACCAATGCCTTTAATATCCGGGTAACGCGAAGAGAAATCATCCATTATTTCTTCCACGATCTCAATGATTCTGCCGGGAGATTGGGTTTTCTCCCAAAGAACCTCCGAAACAATCGTTGAGTCGTTGGTAATTGTGACCGATTCTATTTTATTTTTTTTCAGATCATAAGCAACACTACTGATAGAACTGGTTCCGATATCTATTCCAATAAAGCACATATTTTATTTCTTTAATTACTAATCATTAAATGTATATTCTGGAAAATCCAATCTTTATATTTTTTTATATAATTGTGTAGTACAGACAATTAAATGCAAAGTTACGTATTTTCATTAAACTTCAACATAAGAAATACGAGGTAAGCCACACAAACTGTTAGCACAACGACAGCTCCGACCTGGCCACCGAGATTATCGGAAGCAAGTCCCATCAACAGCGGAAAAACAGCTCCTCCGGCTATTCCCATGATCATCAACCCGGAAATCTCATTGTTACGTGCCGGCTTATACATTAAGGCGCGTGAGAAAATGATCGGAAATACATTCGAGTTTCCTAATCCGATAAAGGCCACACATATATAAATTGTCATTGCATTAAAGCTGAAGTAAAGGCCAAGAATACCTAAAAGCATCAAACAGACGCTTATAACAAAGAAATTTCTCGAAGAGAACCTGGCCAGAATGAAAGTACCTGCAAAACAACCGCAAGTACGAAACAGGAAATATAAACTGGTTGCATATCCAGCTTCAGCCAGCTCCATACCGGTTCGTTCAATCAGTAGCTTCGGTGCTGTAATATTCACTCCGACATCGATCCCTACATGAACCAATATACCCAAAAACAGGATCAGAATGATCCGATCCCCCAGCATTCCGATACATTCTTTAAAAGAAGAAGTCTTACCTTCGATGGCATGTTCTTTAATATCGGTAAAATAGAGGTAAAAGATAGCAATCAGGGTAATAACGGCAAAGAGCGGGAAAAGTAGCTTCCAGTTGCCATAATGAATCAATGCCTGAGCTGCAATAATCGGAGCAGCAAAAGAAGCTATAGCTTTTACGAATTGTCCCAATGTCAGGAAACTGGGTAGTTTATTCCCGCTTACGATATTGGTTAGTAAAGGATTTAATGATACTTGCATCAATGTATTCCCCAGTCCGAGAAGAGAAAAACATAATAGCATGGAAATACTGCTGTAAGCGACAAAAGGCACACATAAAGCAACAAAGGTGACTATCAGACTCAGCAGCACCGTCTTTTTCCTGCCGATTTTATTCATAAGTATTCCCGTAGGAACAGAAAAGACCAAGAACCACAGAAATACCATCACCGAAAAGGCATTGGCTGCCGTATCGGAAAGGTCAAAATCACTCTTCACATAATTCGTAGCTATCCCGATAAGATCTATAAACCCCATCGTAAAGAAGACCAGCATCACCGGGATAATTTTTGCTATCACATTTTCATTTTTCATGGTATTTGTTTATTTATTTGTTTGTTTCAATACTTATCAAAGAGGCTTCTTTCAAATTAATATGCCCTGACTCCGTATAGCAATCTATTGATTCTATAGCCTCATCCGTAAAACAGAGAGAGGTCATAGCAACTTTATTGTCTCCTGCAAACCATTCAGCCGAGCCCCGATCGACAAGAATGTACCATTCATCAACCGGAGGATTTACCCGGTAGGCTGCTCCTAACGGACTTGTATAATCTTCCGAAAAAGAAGTGTCCGACAATCGGGAGCGATCCATATAGTAATAATTCATTTCAGCCCGATATGCAAAGGCTATTTCTCCGCCGGAAACTGTTCTCAAACGAATGCCATATTCACGGGGATGCCACATCGCATAACGATCGGAGGCATCGAAAACCAAATGAATAACGAAAGGATATCGGGAGACTGATCTTTTATTGAAAATAGTTTGAATACCTGCTATTTCCGTATTTTCAATTTTCCGGGTCTTGCCGTATAAACTGCTCAGTTCACGCACCGGCTTTGAGCAAAGCGTATAATTGTTACCTTCATAAACCAATGTCAATTCACGGGGGAATGTCATACTTCCACGCTTCTCTGTTTGTGGTGTCAGATTTGCATATAACCAGCAATTCATCCAACTGACCATGATGGTACGGTCATCCGGTAAATTATTACATAAGATGCCTCCATAATTATCTTTACCATAATCAACCCACAACTCTTTCGATTGTGTCATATGAAAACCGGAGTTATTGAAATCGCCAATAAAATAGCGTGTGCCCGGTGCCCCATCCGACACTCCTTCGTTTACATTGATAAATAATACCCACTTCGTATCATCCGAGCCCTCTATCTTCAATGGGCTAAGCGTTGAATTTTCCCAACTGCCCGTTATATCCATTTCTCCTCCAAACTCATTCATGCATTTCCAGTGGATAGCATCCGGTGAAAAATAAAACCGGACTGTACGTCCTGTAGAAACAGTCATTACCCATGCATCTATCTGTTTATTCCAACAGACATTGGGATAACGCTTATTATCGGAATTATCTTCCCACTCCACACCAGCCTCTGTCCAGGTCGTTCCTTCATCTCTGCTGTATGCCATTCCAACCGAATAGGGAGAGGAATTACTGCCTGTACCTTGTTCCGGCTTATAACGGGTGTAGTAAGCGATAAAAACCGGGTGATCCGCAGAGCCTAGTCCGGAGGTATTGTCCTTATCGACAATCACACTACCGGAATAAACCTGGCCGTTCTCATCTGCTGCGATTGCGATCGGGCATTCTTCCCAATGGATCATATCTGTACTGACAGCATGCCCCCAACAGATATTCCCAGAAACAATATCCGACGGGTTACATTGATAAAACAGATGATATTTCCCGTTATGATGTATCAAACCGGCCGGTTCTCCGGTCCAGTTCTGTTCCCGTGAAAAATGTATCTCTTCACCGATATGAACGTTTCCCTCTCCGCAAGAGGACAGAAGTCCGGTTATTATTCCTATAATCAAAAAAGCAAACTGTTTCATTTTACTATTGCATTTAAATATTCCAGGCCGATTTTAAAGAATAAACTTCGGCTTTCACCACCAGAAGTGATCCTTGAGAACGGATCGCATACGTTTTATTATTATCCTCCGGCATAAAGCAGGAGCTCATCACGACTTCGCCATCATTGCCGAATATCTCCACCGAATTACGGTCTAATAAGATACGCAGACGGATCTTTCCATCCCGGGAAGGCAAGAATGCTCTTCCCAGATTGTTCGTATCATTGATTTCCGATTTATTTCCAGAAACCCAGTTATCGGGAATAATACCGTTGCGCATGGGAGTTCCACCACAGGAGAGCACTTTCTTTACGGCATCGTATGTTACCGTCACATTACGTAATGCTATTTCGAAGGAAGACGACCGGGTTACATCAAGTTCAAATTCCATATCATAAAGATCATCATGCAGTTTATCCAGTTTTTCTTCTCCGTTTATCGTTTGATTTTCCCATGTATATTCTTTATCATAGAGGTTTTGTATCTCCCGAACAGGTATACGAAAGGCTTTTAATCCGGTAGAAGTCGTTCGTAAAGTAATTTCAGTCGGAAAATTCATCTGTTGCTCAAAAGGCATTCCCGGATATTTTAATGTTGGCATCCAAGCTATGGTAACACATCTGCCGTCTGGCACATTATTCCATGTCTGCGCCGCATAATAATTGGTACCGTAATCCCCCCGTAACACTTTTGTTTCAGCCTTAAAGTTTTTACCGTCAAAGGAACCAATCACATAGTCCCCATTAGCACCAAAAAACAACCATTTCTTATTGTCCGGATCACCATCAACCGGCAGGGCTTCAAACCCAGGACATTCTCTTACTCCCTCAATGGAAGAAGTACTCAGGTATTTCCACTCTTTCAGATTTTTCGAACCGAACAGGGCAAATTCATATCCTTCATTCATGAACAAGGACATGATCCACTGTTGCGATTCTTCATCCCATACCACTTTCGGATCACGGTTGGCATATTTAATATGCCGGATCACTGGATTCTGATCATAATAAGTAAAGGTCATACCGCCATCATTACTGTAAGCGATACATTGCGTGCATAAAGGGCCCAGGCCCGCATCCGGATGTCCACCATTTGTGATAAAAGCAATAATTGCTTTTTTATCTCCTGTTTGAAAACCTGCGACATTGTTCACATCGACCACTGCCGATCCCGACCAACATCCCGACCACACTTTATGAGGAGTGATATGATTTGTTATCTGCTCCCAATGCACCAGGTCTTTACTGATTGCGTGTCCCCAATCTTTATACGCTCCCGGGCGATGCGGAGGCATATACTGGAAAAACAAATGATAAACGCCGTCATAAAAGACTTGGCCGTTCGGATCATTCAACCAGTTCTTTTTAGCAGAGAAATGGAATTGGGGGCGATATTTTTCTTTGTAGTATTCCGGCCGGCCGTCTTTCAATATCGTGACATTAGACAATGCCATGACTTCCGAGTCTGACAACCACTTATCCCATAATGCAACGAGGTCAATCAACCCCTTAAAAGTAGCTTCCACTT
This sequence comes from Parabacteroides timonensis, assembly GCF_900128505.1. Taxonomy (NCBI): domain Bacteria; kingdom Pseudomonadati; phylum Bacteroidota; class Bacteroidia; order Bacteroidales; family Tannerellaceae; genus Parabacteroides; species Parabacteroides timonensis. The sequence goes on along the minus strand of NZ_LT669940.1, from coordinate 38,689 downwards.
CATTGTCTGCAACTTCTGCGTATCCGTCAGGTTGTTTATATTGTGCGCCGATAAGTAACGGACGACAGTTCCAATCACGTATCTGTCCAACAGTAACTTCGTCATCCCGTAATATTCCATTTACAAACAATTCGGATATTTTTCCATTAAAACGAAAAAGAATGTCCTGCCAGCCATTTATTTCGTCTTCCGACAATTTATATTTTAATAAATGAGTTCCGGCAATTTCGTCGCTACCCATTTTTACTTCAATGTAAATATCTTTTTCTATTGGATTAAGGGCAATGCTATAAGCCAGATTTTGATCGTTGCCTGCCTTAGTGATAACCGGAGAATATCCATTCACGACAGAAGCCTTCACACGGGCATAAAGCGTAACCTCTTTCCCTGTCAAATTTAGCTCGTTACCAGCTCCCTGGCCGGCGGTCAGCCATGCAGAGCCGTCAAACTGAGCTGCTTTATTCCCTTTTAAGTTCACAATCGGAACTTCGCCATGAGATTTCAACATACTGTTTTCTCCCGCCTGATCATTCAGATCAGAGAATGCCCATACGGCAACAGCATCGTCGAAAACACTTTCCGAACGGCAGGATGAGGCTAACAACATCACTATAAATCCCCATGTAAACAATCTATTCATATAACTTCTATTTCTATGGATATTTTTTACTTTGTTTCCAGGCTTCAACCTTTTAGGCATACAGTCTCGATTTGCAAAAAGGAGCCATACTCAGGAAACTGAGCACAGCTCCTACAATCACCGGTTATATTACCATCCGGTATTCTGCTTGTATAATCCCTTCACATAACTGATCTGTACCTGAGGGATCGGGAAATATTCATCCCGGTTCTTTGTAAACTTCGCATCCTTTAGATAAGAACGGCGAGTCTTCTCCACTTCGAAATATTCATTCATGTATTCTGCGGCAATACCCCAGCGTACAAGATCGAAGAACCATTTACCCTCTGTTGAGAATTCAAGGTGACGTTCCCAGCGAAGAGCCTGCATCGCAAAGTCTTTTGTCCATGCGGGGCAGTTCACTCCCGGTCGATAAGGTTGAACATCAAACTTACCGGTAGGAGTGCCATCTTCAAACTTTAATCTACCTGTACTTGCTGCTGCACGAAGACGAATCTGGTTTATCAGGTTTAGAGCCTCGTCCATACCTTCTCCTAATTGAATCAGCGCTTCCGCTCTCCACAACATCACTTCATCCAAACGAAGTACATCCCAGTTCAAGCCGGCTCCCATAAACGGATTGGTCTTTTTAAAACAATCGCATGTCGGTAAAACAAGCAATTTCTGACTCATGGAATAACCATATACTTCAGGCGTACGTGTCCAATTCTCCTGCATCACATAAGAAGGTTCGTACTTCCAGGGCATTCCTGGAACACAAGCGGTATGCATCAAACGCGGATCCATCGGTGTCTTAGCAAAAGCCTCTTTGTTATCCAGCGTTTCGCCTTCGTTGAACTTTTCGAAATCAGGTACTCCGTTCACTGTTTTATACCGGTTCATCATATTTACAGATGGCTGCAGGAATCCGCAACAGCCATAGTCCGAATTAACGGGAGATACCAACCAGGAATTCAATCGTCCCTGAGGAGTATCTGCTGTATATTGAATTGCCCATATAGATTCAGGACCATTTTCAAACTCACACAAGAAGTTTTCCGCAAAATCTGACGCCAGACTCTTACCGGAATTATCGATGATATCTTTACACAGACTTGCAACTTCTGTTAGTTTCTCACGATTTATATTAACGACATTGTGCTTTTCATCCTGTTCATAGGCTGCAAAAATCAGTACTTTCGCCAAATAAGCCTTTGCCGCGAATTTATTCGGGCGTCCTACTTCATCTTGTTTTTCAGGCAAAGTACTCACCCCATAACGAAGATCGTCAATCAATTTTCCCCAAAGTTCCTGATCGGTCAACTCATCGTTGCTTACCTTATCATACATATCTTGCGGAGTATCCTCATCGATATAAGGGAAGAATTTGAAACATTGCTTCATATACATGTAGATATGCGCCCGTAAGAAACGTAACTCTGCGATCCGCTGGTCTTTTAGCGGGTATTCCTCCGGTGTCAATGCTTTTACTCTTCTCAAAGCATCATGTATCCTACCTATCGCTACGTAATGAACCCACCAAAGGTTATCCAGGTCTCCTACATTAGTCGCCTGCATATATGTGAATGTTTCCCAACGGTTTCTTTCCGCATTGTCATTTGTACCCGAACCACCTTTATACGCTTCTCCACCACGGACAGATCCTTCTTCATAGGGCATACCCATCTGTTTATTGAAATGGTTTTGTCCGCAAAAAGAATAAGCTGCATTCACCATCTGCTCAACTCTTTCAGGTGTATTTAAGTCTTCATCGGACACAACTCCCTGTGGCTTCGTATCCAGCATGGAATCACATGAGGAACAGAAGAGTAGAGATAAACCGAAAATGGCTATTGTTATCGCTTTCATATTTCATTAAATTTTAGAAGTTATTAAAAAGATACATTTACCCCGAATGTCATGGAGAATGGTAACGGGTATCCATTGCCGGGAGTTTCCGGATCAAGGCCGGTATAGGCATTGTCGCCCCAGGTTTTCTTCAAGGTGAGCACATTATCGGCTCTCAATGAAAGTCTCGCTCTGCTCATTCTCACTTTTGCCAGCACATTCTTGGGTATAGTATATCCTAATTCGATATTCCGGATTTTCATATAAGAACCACTTTCCACATAATAGGTAGAAAAACGTCCTTCGTCATTATAGTTATTAATTGACATCGCCGGAATGGTAGAACTGGTATTCGTCGGAGTCCAGGCATCCAACATACGTGTTCCATAATTCTCACCAGAAGTACTTAACGCATAGATATCAGTCCATGACTTCCATCCGCTGACATCCAGTTTTTTTCCAAATACTCCATTGAAGAATACAGAAAAATCAAAGTTTTTCCAGTTTAAGGCAACATTAACACCATATTCAAGGGCCGGATTTTGATCGCCTAACCATGTTCTGTCTTCACTATCGATCTTTCCGTCTTTATTGATATCCTTGTATCGAATACGACCGGGAGCAGCACCTACCTGCGTAGCATGTGCATCAACCTCTGCCTGAGACTGGAATAGTCCGTCAGCGATATAACCATACATAGAAGATTTGGGACGGCCAAGAATATTCTGGTCTGTACCGTTACCTGCAAAATTGTTTATTACCTCATCGGGAACATGGATTATTTTCTGCTTATTATGTGAGAATACTCCACTTACGTCAAAGCCTACATCACCAAATTTATCGGTATAGTTCAAGGTTAATTCAAACCCTTTGTTATCAATATCAGCACCATTCAACCACATCTGGGCTCCTTCACCTAAAGTGGCAACAGTACCCGGCTTCATCAGGATATCGGATGTTTTCTTTATGTAGTAATCAAACGATCCTCCGAACTTTGAATCAAAGAAACCAAAATCCAATCCAAAGTTATGCTGTGCGGTTGTTTCCCATTTCAAGTTAGGATTGTCTCTTTGAGTCCGGCGAAAACCTGAAGGTAGATTATTTCCGCCTTGCCCTGTAAAGTCATAAGCCGTACCCCAGTTCCAATCTTCCGCATAATGATCGTAGAGAGCCTCGTACATCAAATAAGCTGCATAGTCATCTATACGTGAGTTACCGTTTTGTCCCCAACCGTAACGAAGTTTCAAAATAGAGAAGTTGGATAATGCATCTTTCAGGAATGCTTCATTATTCAATACCCAACCCAATGAGAATGCGGGGAATGTTGCCCAACGGTTATTCGCTCCGAATACAGAAGAAGCATCCCGGCGGAGAGTAACTGAAGCAAGGTAACGGTTTCCATAATTATAGTTGAATTTACCAAACCAGGATATCAGCGTATTATAACTGGAAGAACCTCCGTTATCCCTGTCTTCTTCACCTGCACCCAATTGCATATAATCAGGAGTCTCCAATGCAAATACACGTCTGCTTCCCCAATGTTTTTGATAGCTATGGTCCACTGTTTCCTGCCCCAGCATAATATCGAAACCATGCTTATTTATATCAAAGACATATTGCAAAATATTACTGTTATTCCAGTCGAAATTATAGTCTGAAGTCTGGGTTAGCTTGTTACGGCTTTCACTCATAAAACCGGAGCTATAAGTCAGATTCATTTCTCTTCTCCAGAAACCGACAAAATCAGCTCCAAAAGAAGAACGGAAAGTCAGTCCCTTCAGTATCTCAATACTGATATAGGCATTACCGAATAAACGCAGGTTATCCTGATAGTTCTGGTCATTATCCTCAATTAAGCGGACGGGATTTTGACGGTCACTCATACCACCTATAGGGCCACCCCAACCAATTCCATCGACCGTATGAACAGGGACAATAGACATCAGGGATTTGCAGCCTCCCAAGTTGCCATCCCCGACATTAGAGCTACTCCTCCATTTGGATACAGTAAAATTCTCACCGACTTTCACACGTCCGCCCAACCAACTGTAATCAGTATTTACACGGGCATTAAAACGATTAAAATAACTTCCTTTTATCGTACCTTTGTTATCATAGTAGTCAAGAGCAAAAAGAGCATTTCCACTATCTGTACCGGATGATAAAGTGACATTGTATTGCTGGATCTGTCCCGTACGTAAAATTTCTTTTTGCCAATCCGTATCAGCCGAACGCATAGTCTTTTCGACCGGGTCCAGATATTCTCGCCAGGAAACATTATCCAAAACCCAATTTCCGTTCGAGTCCTGATGATCCTGGTATTGGTACAAACCACCATAACCATTCACATATCCGATACCCACCTGGTTGGGATCAGCTTGGGAATTATCATTTTTGATCGCCCAGTATTGAGCAATACCGCGCTGTTCGGTGTTCATCAGTTCATAAGGCTTCTTACTGCTTGCCACCGTATAAGAAGCCTTAAAATCGACTGTCGTTCCTTTTTTCCCTTTCCGGGTAGTAATAATGATAACTCCATTTGCAGCACGCGAACCATAGATAGATGCAGAAGAAGCATCTTTCAACACCTGGATCGATTCAATATCCATCGAGGACAGTTCTTCCATGGAACGGGTCGTAGGTGTTCCGTCAATAATATACAACGGGTCATTGTTGTTTAAAGTACCTTCTCCACGTATACGGATAGTTGCCTTGGAATCCGGAGACCCATTAGTAGAGACAGCCATACCGGCTACTTTTCCCTGGATGGCACGCATAGCATTACCTGCGATATTTGAACGAATCTGGTCTACTTTGACAACAGACACGGAACCAGTCAAATCCGCTTTGCGCTGGCTGGTATAACCAGTCACAACTACCTCATCCAGATTCTGTGCATCTTCTACCAATCTGATCGTTATATCTTTCGCTGTCGAGACTGGGATTTCCTTCGTCTTATATCCGATAAAGCTCAAAACTAACGTGCCTTGGCTTCCGACATTTAATGAAAAACGTCCGTCGGCATCTGTTATGGTGCCATTACGATCTCCATCTTTTTCAACAATAGAAACGCCGGGCATAGGCTCGCCGGTCTCATCTAAAACAGTACCTGTCGCAACTATTTTCTGCTGATTGACAGTACCTACCTTATCCACGGCAGATGCATGTCCGGTAATAGCACACAGGGAAAACGCAAGTGTCAGGTAACACATTGCTTTTTTCACATGAAATGTTGTTTGATTCATGAAATAGATTTTTAATTGTTATTAAACTTAAGGTGCTTTTTAATATTCGCCTTTTCACTTTGCTCTCAAAGTATTTATCATACTTTCCTAAATCAGATTCATCCACTATTTAAATTCTTCATACATATATAAATTTGTCACTCATTTACCATTTACCAGACTTGGCTATCATTTCCCCTGACAGAAAAATATCCAATCAAAAACTCACCTTTTAAAGACAAAAGGGGCCCTGTCAACCGGACAATCCGGATGATTTTCACACATTATATTCAAATAAGTTTTCCGGGCATATTCAACCCGAACGGAAAGAAACTGAAGTTTTATTTTAAACCCATAAACACTAATTTTTGATTTCCTGAATTCGTATATCTCTGATAACGGCATTACCGTTTTTTACATAGAAGAAGAGGTTTTTCCCCTTTTGCTCTGGCAAACGATTAAGCACACATCGTTTGTTATTTATAGACACATCAAAAAATTCTCCGTTCACAATCAAATCCAGCAAGATGGGTTTATCCAATTCTTTTACACCATGAATAGATGTATTATGCATTAAAACCGTTTGATTATCCGGGTTTAACTCCAAACGATAACCATTCTTCCGACCGTCTGTTGCACGCAAAAACAAACCCAACTCTTCATAATTTCCTTTAGGTTCTATCTTCATCGAAATGCGATAATTATCCGGAAGGTCGGAAAGAGCAGCTACACCGATATCGCCCGAAGCATTCATTGTTATATTTCCCTTGGAGACAGAAACAATATTTGCGGGTGAAGAAATTTGTATGGCCGGAGTCGTTATCGGATGCATAGCCGGTAAAACTTCTTTTAAAAATTTGGTTGCTAAGGTTCCATCCGGCTCCTGATATACTTCCCTGAGCAAAATAGTTCCACCCCAAATCCTATCCCCGTTATCTTTATCATCCTTACGACAGGGAGAATAGGCCACTGCAATACGGCGTCCGTCTTTAAAACCAGCTGTTTTATAGACACTTCCGAAATATTCAATCAAGGCCTGTGATTCCGGATATATCCAGGGGCCATACGTATCTTTGGACATAAGATAATAGGTGTGGCCACCAATACTGTATAATAAATAATACCAATCGTTCCACTTAAAATAATCCGCGCATTCGGGAGTTCCGCGTTGTCCTTTCAACGGAGATTCCACTTCCTTCCAGTTTTTCAGGTCAGTTGAAGTAAGATGCACCAGATATCCTCCAAAACCGTCTAAAGAGGGCTCTTTCAAATTACCGGGAATGAACAAATGGAAAAGACCGTTTTCATCCTTAAAGACTTTCGGGTCTCTAAAATCGCGGCTTATACATTCTTCTGGAGCATAATAAAACGGATTGGGTTCCTGCTTTTGGTAAGTATATCCGCCATCCGTACTTATTGCATAGCTCAGTTGTTCATGTACTCTCTCGTTTTCCTTCACACGCGTTGCATAAAATGCATAGAATTTATCACCTTCCGCAATTACAGATCCTGTACAGATAGACTTTTCCCATTCCTCGTTTTCAATACCTAAAGCAACCGGATAGTGTTTCCAGTTTATCAAATCAGTTGTAGTGCTCAATGCCCACTGATGACCTCCCAAACCTCCAAGACCCGCATGATGCCCTTCGTCCAGTAGCCAGTACAAATAGAATGTTCCATTATGATAATAAGGCATACAATCACCGGAAAACAGATGTTCTTCTACCGGTTTAAAATATTGCATATGGGTAGTGCGCTGAATGGCCGGATTATAATCTTTTACAACCTGTGCAAAAGAAGATATCGTAACTAATAGAAAAGTTGCTAAAAGTTCTTTTTTCATTTGAGTATGATTTAATTTTTATACATTAGTTGTAAAGTAAATAACAAAGCAATATGATAGTCATATTACATTTAGCTAACAAAACATCCCTTGTCTCCCGTTGCAAATATAGAGATCAGATCATAATAAACAAAGAACAATTTACATTTTAGCACATTTTAATTTATCACATTTATTACATTTATCGTCATATACAATACTTAAAAAAGAGTAAACAGAAATATAAGACGCCAGGACAGAACAGAAGCAATACACAGCCTAATAGTATATATATCAATGCATAAGCATCAAAATACCTTTAAATAAAATATCTTAAACCTTACAAACATTACATTCATTAAATGTAAACACCAACATGTCACACTTTAACATTTCAAGAAGAATAACTTACATCCAGCAAGGTCTATATTTTACATTCCTAATCCACCAACAAAAAAAAATCACATTTACCACCAACAAATGCAAACTATTTGCAAATAATAATTACATTTGCACATAACTTTAAAATCACCTTTATGGAATCTAAAATAAGCTACAAGGTTATTTACAATACATTGAAAGATCAGATATTGAAAGAAGCATTTGCCCCGGGGTCTATGTTACCTACCGAGCAAACACTGGCTCAAAAATATTCTGTTTCCAGACCGACTATTGCTAAGGTATATAACCAGTTACAAGAAGAAGGTTTTATAAAAAAGACGAAAGGACTTGGTACAGTCGTTATATACCAATGTAAAAATACAACCTATACATTTGGCTTACTTTTACCCGGAGCAGGTGAATCGGAAATATTTTCCATTATTAATGACCAACTCTTGAGGCAATCCGAAATCGGTAGATTCAATTGCCTTTGGGAAGGAGCTACAGCAAGCAGTGCGGAAATCAGAAAAACACTTATTGAAACGTGCTGTGAAAGTTACATAAATAAAAAGGTCGATGGTATTTTCTTTTCCCCGCTGGAAAGAGTTCCGGATGCATACAACCTGAATTTAAAAATCTGTGCAGCTATACGGGAAGCCAATATACCATTAGTTCTTATTGACAGGGATATTCTGACTTTTCCCGAACGAAGTGAATTTGATGTGGTATGCCTGGATAATTTCAGTGCCGGTTGTATCATGGCAAAACACCTGATCGATCAGGGCTGCAATAAACTTCATTTTTTTTACCGTCCTGATTCGGCCAGTTCTGTAGACTTACGCCTTTCCGGTGTTCGTGAAACTGTCCTTAAACATCAGTATCCATTTACTGAGAATAATATTTTTTGTGGGAATCCTGAAGATCTGGATTTTGTTAAACAAATGGAAATTGTTCCCGGGAAAACAGGTATTATATGTGCTAATGATTCCACAGCTGCAGTGCTCATGTCTTCTTTGGATGCTTTAGGCATCAAAATATCATCGGATATTTTGATGTGCGCATATGATGATATGAAATATTCAAAGCATCTCAAACATTCATTGACATCTTACAGGCAACCATGTGTGGAGATTGCCAACGTCAGCATTGAGTTATTGATGCGGAGATTAAAAGACAACAACCACATTCCCATTACAGCAAACCTGACAGGAGAAATAGTGATTCGTGAATCCAGTCAATTTCTCTAAGATTATACAAATTACACTCTGATCCTTTTGACTTACATCAGGCATCAGAGATTACAAATTATTAAATTCTAACAGTCACAGTCTCTTAAAAGATTGTGACAGATAATTGTTACACTCAAATTTCTGGAAAAATGAATACTAAATTTATTACTTCGTTTACCGTAGTCATACTCATTATCAGTAGTATTATCGGCTGTACCGAGACACAAAAGCCGGTTCAACTCGAACTCCGTTCTTCCCCCTGGAATTTTACAACCCAGGATACCCCATTAAATACCCTCACGCAGCAGAATGCAAAAAATAATTTTGTATCACCGGGAGATAGTAGCAGTTTCACTATTAAACTACAGGTCAACCTGACAAAAGTCACTTCAAAAAAATCGTTACTTACAATTCCGGGGGTATTGGAATTAAATACATATCGAAACGATCCGGAAGACCGCAAACAACAAAATTACCCGGCCTATCCTATGGCTGACGGTTCCGTACCTGTATTGGAGGCTTCCCTCCTGCTCCATCTACCGGTTCAACCGGAAGAAGCCCGCTATATGCCAGTCGGTATTCCGTTGGCAATGTTGGATAAGCCTGAAGGAGAACATGAAATTGTCCTTCATTTTTCAGGGGTTCGATGGACTATGTTTGTCGACAATGAACTCCTGGATAATGACTTCCCTTTAGGTTATCCTCAATGGGGAGAACAAACAACCTGGGAAATAGATCCTTCTATTGTTTCGAAAGCTGAAATATATTTTCCGGGAATTGAACCTCAAAAAACAAATTTAGATACACCACGCACTTCACCGGAAATCCAATACTGGACACCTGAAGGGCATAATACCTGGGTAGGTGATGTAGCAACTTTCTTCTACCAAGGACGTTATCATGTATTTTATTTGTATGACAGACGCGGACATGCCAGCAAATTCGGCAGGGGAGCCCATTATTTCGAGCATATCTCAACAACTGACTTCAAGACATGGACTGAACACGATCCAGCTACCCCTATTGAAGAACAATGGGAAACATTAGGTACAGGTACGCCTTTTGTTTTTAACGATAAACTTTGTATCAGCTACGGACTTCATACGACCCGTATTTATCCCAAAGAAAAGACAACCTTACCACAGTTATGGGATTACTATAATGAACATGGTGCAACAGGCTCCTTCCGTTACGATACGATGCCCGGATTTCCTGCCGGTTCGACTTACTCTATCAGCCAGGATGGTATAAGCAATTTCAAGAAAACACATATATTATTCCACCCATGCGAAAACCCAAGTGTATATACCGATCCGGAAGGACGTTTACGCATGTTGGCCAACTATGGAGCCAAAGGAACCTGGGAGTCTGGCTCAATCGATGGTGGCTGGTGGTCTGTCAATCCCGGATTTCCTCCGGGAGGTGACTGCACGTTCTTTTTCCGCTGGGGAAATTTTGATTATGTAATCGGTGGATTTACTGGCTTATGGTCAAAACCATCTAATGCAGGTGAAGATGAATATACGGATGTAGTCAAACAAGGACTGGATTTTTATAATGGGATGTGTGTACCCGCCATCACTGAAATAGCTGGTGGGCGCTTCCTGATGGCCGGTTGGATTCCAATGGTTAACTGGGGCGGGACATTAAACATTCATGAGATGATCCATTACCCTGACGGCCGTATCGGAACAAAATGGATGGAGGAAATTATTCCAGCTACTGAAAAGGCAAAGACTTTGGCTAAAAAAATAACAGAGCCATCTTCTTTTACTATTGAAAATCCTTCATTTATGTTGACATTCGATGTTGAGCCCGGAGATGATCTATCCGGAAAACTCGGAGCTTTACTTCTCGGTGCCGACGAAAACGATCACGCTTGTGAAATTCAGGTTAGTCCCAAAGCAAAGAAAGCACAGTATGCAAAAGGAAATCTGCAGAAATTCGCAGAAGCAGAAAAGACTTTACGTGAAGGAGGTTATCCAAACCATGCACGCGATTATGCCATTGAAAACTTGATCGATACCGACAAACCGTTTACACTTCGTATGATCGTCAAATATGAAGATAAATTTGGTGGTTCACAAATTGATACTGAAATTGCAGGCCAACGTACCATGATATCATTTCGTCCGGGTTTGAAAGTGGAAAAATTAATTCTTCGCTCCGAACAAACAGAAATAAAAAACTTGAAAATAGCTCCCCTCAAATAGTTAATATAATTGTTCTATCTGTCCGGATATAAATATACCTGCCGAAAGTCTTTTTGTAAAGATTCCGGCAGGTATTATATTTACTTGCTAATCGTGCTTATCGTTCGCAAGGAATTCGCAGGATCGTAAATGAATTAGGCTGACAAACCATTTCGAAAGAAGGTTTTATTCCTTTCAAGACAGTTTCTACCGGAACGACTTTTTCCGGATTTGCAAAACTGTTCTCATCATCCGGATCCACACCACTTAAAGTGATCTGCGTACCTTCCGCTTGAACCGATTTCATATTAGACAGGTTGATCGAAGTATTCCACGGTGTATTCTCACCATTTACCAATTTGATAACAACCTCGTTAGTCTGCTTGTCATAGCCGGAAACAGCATAATGACGGATTACCGGCAGATAAGTATATTCATACTCCAACTGGTTATCCAGATAACATTTCCAGTGATTTCCCTTAATCTCGATTCTGACATCATACCAGCGATAAGTATTTACACCGGTTGCGTTACGATAGTCGAACAAAGAGACATTGCCGGCAGCATTTCTTTCTCCGAAGATCACAGACTCGTTCGTATGGCTACCGATATCCGCCATAAAATATTGTTCTTCTCCTTTAGAACCGAAAAAGATACGGAAACCTTCACGTCCTTCAAGCTTTTGGGCTTTCAGTTCTATGGTGCAGTCGCCAAGTTCTTTGCCGTTCAGCCACAAGTAAGAGTCACCTTCCACTTTCGACTGTTTCAGGACGCCGTTATCAAGGCTCCAGTCGCCTTGTGAAGCAGTCCAGGCAGAAGACAGGTCGCTCCAGTCGGTAGCGTATACCGTTTCACCGTCACGGGTTACCTTAAAGTCTTTGAATTCGGCTACGGTGTTGCAAGTTCCGATACCCAGAATTCCCTGTGTCTGGAAAATAGGCTGCGTCTCAGCCGGAAGAACCTGGGTTTTCAGGTTGACATCCGGACGGTTATCTGAAAACATCTTCAGGATATGATAGTTCGTACGGCCATATACCGAGTCGTTCTTCAAAACGATCAGGTGGTTACGGCCATGTCCGTCCGCATTTTCCAATAGAGGAGCGTAAGATACCAACTGTACCTTATCGGCATTACGTTCCACACCCGTCAGATAAGCAGCTTCAGCCAATGAAGAATACAAGCTGGAACGTCCGGTAGCGGCGTACTCACCGACATAAATCTTATAAGGATAATCGGCCGGAAGTTTATCATACAGGTCGCCGTTGCGATAGAACCAGTCGGCCGTCTCATAATAATGCGGATCGATGATATCGATCGGTCCGGCTTCTTGCAGATAAGGACTGAACATCAGGGCACAGATCGGTGTGATCTGAGGATATTTCTCTTTGATAGCCGCATAGAAGCGTTTGTAATTGGCAGCATAACGGGAACCGATATTTTCGTTTCCTATCTCGACATATTTCAATGGGAAAGGAGCCGGGTGACCGTTCTCCGCTCTTTTCTTACCCCAATAAGTATCTGTATCGCCGATGGCATACTCGATAGCATCCAACGCTTCCTGGATCAGGTCATCCACCTGTTTATCGTCACAGAAATCCCCGTTACGGAACAGGCAGGCCATACCGGCATTACAAACGAACATACCGTCCGCATGCACATCCTCGCAGAATTGCAAGAACTCATGATAACCGAAACCATACGTACTGCGATATCCCCAAAGGTTATATTCGCCCGGACGGGTCACAGGATCGCCGATCGTTTCTTTCCATTTAACACGGTTTGCCATGTTCAGGCCTTCCACGATACAGCCACCCGGCCAACGGATAAAGGCAGGATGAAGATCAGCCAGCATTTCAGCCACATCTTTACGCATACCGTTCGGACGATCCATAAATGTTTCTTCCGGGAACAGGGATACATAATCCAGATAAATAGTTCCTTTGTTCTTGAAGGTCAGTGCCAGACGGTATTTGTTTCCTGTCGAAGCAGAGACAAGTGTTCCGTCGTAACGGTGCCACTGGTTATCACGGATGATTTTAAAGCTCTGTGAAGCAGCCGGCTGATTGTTCTCATCGATTAAAGCGACAGACACTTCTTCATCGCTGGCAGCATCCGCTTTCAGGTAAAAAGCCAGCTTATAAGAACTCCCTTTGGTAAGGGCCATATGCCAGTATCCATTGTTGATAACCTGTACGTCACCTGCCGACTTTCCCAGTTCCAACTGTAAAGCATGCGGGGTTGCCGGATGCAGGGGTTGGTTATCCACGACCTTATAAACAGGCTGGCCTGCCGCACAAACGACTTCCCACCCGTTCATGGCCTTTCCATCCTGCCATTTTACCTTGAAATGATTGATCGAGTCGTTGGAATAGCAAGGTAAATCTTTCGATACGGCATATCCATCCTCGTAAACAGTCCCTGACGGCAAGTTACCGTCTTCGAACCCACGGTTAAGCACCATTTCCGCATATAAACCACCATCTCCGGAATGTGTAATTTCTTCGAAAAACACACCGTACAGTGAAGAGGGCACTTCGGCCCCTTCCTGGGAGACATCCACAATTATCTGGTCCGACTTATTACAAGCGACCATCGACAAGCACAACGATAGTCCTGCCAACCAACCAGATCTTTTATACCATTTATTATCCATTGTATTTAAAATTGAGATTAATTATCTACGTATTCTACGGTTTGCCGGCATTGTATATCTTCCGCCGATTTTGCAAACATAAATTCAAACTCACCGGGCTCCGTAACGAATTCCATCCGGGAATTCCACAAGCCGAGTTCTATATAGGATATTGAGAATGTAACACGTTTAGATTCACCAGGTTTTAGTTCTATTTTCTTGAAACGTTTCAATGCAATTACCGGAGTAGTGACGCTACTCACTTTATCATTCACATAAAATTGTACGACTTCTTTTCCCGTCCGGTCGCCGGTGTTTTTTACAAGTACGGAAACCTCTACACTTTCTTTACCGAAAGTCTTTTTGGAAACTTGCATATCGGAGTATTCGAAAGAAGTGTAAGACAAACCGAATCCGAAAGGAAATAAAGGAGCTGGAGATGAAAACACATAATCACGTCCGGCCTTTTCTTTTGTCCCCGGTTCACGGTTGATCCCTTTTGCGGAGGGTTTATAATCATAGAAAACAGGAATATGTCCCACCGACCGGGGGATCGTCGCATTTAAACGACCGGAAGGATTCACCTTGCCGAACAGGATATTGGCAACGGCTGTACCTCCTCTTTCCCCCGGATACCAGGCTTCGAGTATAGCCGGGACATTTTCTTTTTCCCAGGAGATACTCCACGGACGGCCATGTACCAACACCAGGATGATCGGCTTGCCGGTTTCTTTCAGGGCCTGTACCAGTTCACGCTGAACGCCCAGCGGATTGATGTCTGTCAGGTCATATCCTTCCCCGCAGGTAAACGGGTCGCCTACCTCGTTCTCGCCCGGTCCTTTTCCCCAGCCCAGTCCCGAAAGGATCACACTGGTTCCGCCTAATACGACAACTACGGCATCGCTTTTCTCTGCAGCCCTTACGGCTTCCGGGAAACCTTCTTTACTTAATCCCGAGATATTGCAACCTTTGGCATAATGCACATTCACCCGGTCTCCTACCGCCTGCCGGATTCCTTCCAGCACGGTAACTCCCGACTTATTATCACGCGTATAGGAATAATCTCCATACTGCACCTGATCGGCATTCGGACCAACCACGGCGATATTCTTCAGCTGGCCGATCTCCAACGGAAGCGTCTTGTTCTCGTTCTGCAACAGGATAATGGATTCTTCTGCCACCTTCTGTGCAAGTTCTATATGAGCCGGCAGGTGAACTCTTTTCTTTATATTTGCTGCTTCAGGATAAGGTTTTTCGAACAGGCCGGCTTTAAATTTTGCCGTCAGGATACGACGGACCGAATTATCGATCAACGACTCTGATACTTTTCCTTCTTTCACCAATTGAACCAGATGAGGATAGATATCCGGGCGGGCTGCTTCCAGGTCGAGTCCGGCAGTTACGGCCATTTTAGCAGCTTCCGCTTTATCACTGGCTACCTTATGGAAGTTATAGAGCTGCGAAACACCTCCGTAATCCGAAAAGACATATCCCTGGAAATCCCATTCATCACGTAAAACCTCTGTCAATAAGAAATGATTGGCATGAGCCGGCACACCGTCCACTTCATTATAGGATGGCATAACGGCATATACATTTGCGTCTTTTACGACTTGCCGGAAAGGAGGCAAATGGAGAGATCGCATTTCTCGTTCACCCAATGATGCCGGTGCCAGGTTGATGCCAGCCCACGGCTGGCTATATCCGGCAAAATGCTTGGCTGTACACATCAGTTTACCGGCTGGAATACCGATACGGGTCTGTTCCGGTTTTCCTTGCATACCGATAACAAAGGCCGATCCCATCTGTCCTACCAGGTAAGGGTCTTCGGCATAACATTCCTCGTTCCGTCCGTAGCGTGCGTCACGGATCAGGTCAAAGAGCGGAGACAAAGCCTGGTCTACTCCCGAAGCAGAAGCTTCATAGGCGATGACGGAGGCCATTTCTTCTATCAGTTCCGGATTCCAGGTGCTCCCCTGCGCGATGGCCTGTGGGAATATTGTTGCCCCGTAGGCCAGTTGTCCGTGCAGACATTCCGCGATCTGGATCGGAGGAATACCCAAACGGGTATTTTCGCGGGCATGCTTTTTAGCTTGTGCGGATTGTTCGACAATCTTTTCCAGACTTTCGAAAGGACTGTCGCAAACGCCATATACACCCGAAGAACGCGGGAAATTTCCTAGTCCCGTCATCGACATTTGTTCTACCTTTTCTTCCAGCGTCATGCGCCCGAGCAGGTCTTCAACACGGTCTTTTACCGGGGCTTTCGGATCTTTATACAACTGCGGGTAAGCCGCATGTCCGCAAAAGACAGCCAAAAGAATACATATACTTTTTCTGATCATATATTTCTCTTTATAAAAAAGGGTAAAAGTCTTGTTTGATAAATCATTCCCAAAACCCTTACCCTTTCTATTATTTAAACTGAATGATTACCAACCGGGGTTATTCGGCAATAATTTCGGATTCGCATCTGTCTCTGTTGAAGGAATAGGCCACAACAGATATTTCTCGTCGAAAGTAACACCGCTTTCGTTAGCAAAACCATCATATGCATCATAACTGTTAGCTTTCACATTATATGCCTTACGGGTACGCTGAATATCGAAATAATCTTTATTCTCGAAGCATAACTCATGTGCACGTTCTTTCCATACAGCCTGCAGGAAATCGTCTTTGCTTAATCCGGCAACAGGAGCCAGGTTAGCACGGCTACGGATAGCGTTGACCATATCGTAAGACAACTGGTCGGGAGCACCGTTTGCCTGAGTATAAGATTCTGCATAGATAAACATAACTTCCGGCAGACGATACAAAGTAAAGTTGATATCACACAGACCGGTCTTTAATGCACCTTCGATGTCATAATACTTGTACAAAGCCGGTGAACCGAATTCGATAATATTGGTCTTATCATCACGATGTCCGTCTTTAGTAAAAAACATTTCCTTTTCTTCAGTACGTTTATCTCCTTTTTCGTAAGAATTATAGAAATCCCAGGTCGGCATCAGAGCACCGAACTCGTCGTAGATCTTGATGATCTGCTTCATAGTCGGTACAATCATGGAAGTGATCTGGTTCGTTGTGATACCTTCTTTATACTGGATCTGGAAGATCAGTTCACCACGGTTCTTGTTTTCATCATCATGCAGTTTTTCATAAGAATCGAACAAAGAATACCAGGCTGAACCTGCTGCACTGGCATTATAATCGGCACTGGCTGGAGAAACACAATAAGATTTGTCGAGCACCTCTTTTGCTTTCTCGTAAGCCAGCTTATAATACTCAGCACCCTTATTCAACGGAGCACCTGCCATATACTGATAAACATCAGCCATGATCGTTTTCACCAGACCTAAAGAAACACGGCCCGTACGGTCGGTTTCAGGAAGACCGGATTGTTCTGCCAGTTTCAAATCGCTCAGGATCGATTCGAATACTTTCTCTTTTGTGGCACGTTCCGGATACAGGAGTTCAGAGTCGGCTGTCACTGGTTCAAGGATCAGAGGGATATCGCCGTACAGACGTACCAGATAGAAATAATAAAGGGCACGCAACGTATGAACTTCGCCCAGCAGGCTCTTAGTGTCGCCACTAACCTTCTGGATACCGGTGATACACATGTTACAGTCGGCAATTCCTTCATAGAAACCTTCCCAGATATTCTTGAAAGAAGGGCTGTTCGTTCCTGTTGTATGACGGATATAACCGTTGTTATAAGTACTTTGTCCCAAAGTGGTTGCATGTCCGCACAATAACTCCAGTGTTACCCACGGGCCTTCACCATAACCATCATAAGCCTGCAACGCTCTCAAACGTTCGTAAGCACCGTCTACCGCAGTCTTAGCCTGGTTGATGTTCTGGAAATAACTATCCTGACTAAAGTTAGTTTTAGGATTTTCTTCCAGAAAATCCTCACAGGAGGTACCTCCTGCTAAAAGCAAACCGCTCAAAGCGAATATATAGAATTGTTTTACTGTTCTTTTCATGATCAATATAGATTATATTAAATTAAAAACTTGCACTAAGACCAAAGGTGTAGCTTCTTGCTTTAGGATAATCATAGAACTGGATATTCTGTGAGAATCCGGTATCCCAGGTAGAAACTTCAGGATCGTATCCGGAATAAGATGTGATCAGGAAGAAGTTCTGGGCAGAGAAAGAAACACGAAGTTTAGTGAAACCGATCTTACTGATCAGTTCTGTTGGCAGAGAGTAACCGATAGAGATATTCTTACCACGCAGGAAAGAACCGTTTTCAACCTTATGAGAGTCGATCAGCGTTGTATATCCGGCACTGGCCAGACGAGTCTGTGCGATCGGTGTATTCTGATTTTCTTCTGTCCAGGCATTCAACACAGTCTTTTTAGAGTTGGCAATGCTGGTACGGTCTTCCGAAGAGTGATTAGTATTGTTCAATACATCGGCACCGACAGAATACTGCAATTCCAGAGAGAAGTCGAAGTTCTTATATTGCAGGTAGTTATTGAATGTACCATAGAAGTCAGGTGTTCCACGACCGATGATCTGTTTATCTGCGTCATTGATCTGATTATCATTATTCAGGTCTTCATGTTTCAGGTCACCCGGTTTCTTTCCGTATTTAGCGGCTTCTTCGGCTTCATTGCTACCCCATGTTCCCAGCAGTTTATAACCCCAGAATGATCCGACAGGTTCTCCGACACGCAGAATAACGTTCTTACCCAGGAAATCGGGATCGACCAGTTTGTCTTCATTATTTACACCTAATTGGGTAATTTTGTTCTTCAGGAATGAAATATTGAATGAAGAAGACCATTGGAAGTCGTTGGTTTTGATATTGACAGTGTTCAATGTCAACTCAATACCTTTATTTTCCATGCTACCGATATTAGACATCATAGAACGTTTACCACTGGTTGCAGGAACCGGAGCTTCATACAATAAATCTTTTGTTTTCTTCAGGAAGAAGTCGGCTTCCAGAGATAGACGGTTGTCAAGTACACCGAAGTCGAAACCGAAGTCCCACTGTTCTGTCTTTTCCCATTTCAGATCCGGGTTAGCCAACTCACCGATAATCATACCGGGAGCTCTGTCGCCTCCGAATACATAAGTAGTTGATCCCAACATTGAAAGTGAACGATACTGGCCTATATCGGAGTTACCGGTCAAACCATAGCTTAAACGCAGTTTCAGATTAGATAACCAGTCTTTTGTATTTTCCATGAAAGCTTCGTCTACGACACGCCAGCCTAATGCAGCTGATGGGAAGAATGCATATTTATTGTTCTTACCGAATTTGGAAGAACCGTCCACACGTCCTGTCACAGTCAGCAAATATTTGTTTTTCAGACTGTAGTTGATACGGGCGAAATAAGACTCCATCTGCCATCCCATAAATTCGGAAGCAATAGATTGTGATTTTGCCTGTCCCAGGTTGTTCCAATTGAAGAAATCGTCAGACAGATCCTGCCCGGTTTGTTCCGTACGCAGCTTGTGATATTTCTGATACTCGGCACCGACCATCGCGTTGATCGAGTGGATATCGTTGATCGTCGTATTGTAAGTCAAGTGATTTTCCCACTGCCAGAAACGGCGGCGTTCACTGTTTACATTCGCTTTGTTTTTACCCACACCTGTACGTAAGCTGATCGTAGTAGGAGCAAAGATAAATTCATGCCAATCTGTATTGGAGACACCAATAGTCGTTCTGAATTCAAGACCTTTCATAAAAGTAATGTTCGCATAGGCATTACCATTGAATACAGCACTCTTGTTCAACCACTTCAATTCACTTGCCAGGCTGGCAGGAGTATCAGCATCTTCCATACCGGCAAAATCTGCAGGACGGGCAAAAGTTCCATCAGCCCATTTGGTAGGAATGATCGGAGTCGTTTCAATCATGGTTCTCGGGATATTACCTGAACCCTGCTCCTGATCCTGGAAGCTTTCGCGGATATCACTATAACTTAACATTGTTCCGACCTTCAACCAATCGGTAATTTCAGTATCCAGGTTCAGACGACCAGAGAAACGTTTCTTATAAGTTGACTTCAGGATACCTTCATCATCTGTATAATTCAGGAAAGCAGCATAAGATGTTTTTTCCGATCCACCTGTTACCGACAGGTTATGGTTCTGACTTACAGCCAGACGGGTTGCTTCATCCTGCCAGTCTGTGTCATATAAAGGCTTACCGTTGGCATCGAACAATTCGCGGTTGCCATAAGTATTGCCTACTTTATAATGTTCGCGGACATATTCGGGACTGAATGAGTTGTACTTTCCTGATTTCCAACCTTCCGGGTCGAACTTTTCTGCGTTCTTGTAACCGGTATCCCATACCTGCATAAATTCTTCTGAATTCAATACATCGATCTTACGGGCCAGTTTGCTGAATGATACGTTAGCATCATAGCTGACACTTGCCTTTTGACCCAGTTTACCTTTCTTCGTTGTAATGATGATAACACCATTAGAACCACGAGTACCGTATATAGCGGTAGAAGATGCATCTTTCAAAACATCGACGCTCTGGATATCATTCGGGTTAATAGCATCTAGGCCTCCGCCTTCCCATACAACACCGTCGACTACATAAAGAGGGGTACTGCTTGCATTGATAGAACTATAACCACGGATCTGTATGCTGGTTCGTCCACCCGGGCGACCTGAGTTGGTAGATACATTTACACCGGCTACGCGTCCTGCTAAAGCCTGTTCAACAGTTGTTGCCGGACGTTCCATCAATTTCTCCGATTTAATGTTGGCAACCGAACCTGTCAGGTCTGATTTCTTCTGGACACCATAACCTACGACAATAACTTCATCCAGGTTTTGTGTATCTTCCACCAGCTTGACAGCAATCCGGGAATTATTTCCTACCGGAACTTCTTTTGTCAGATAACCGATATAAGAGATCGTTATAGTAGCCGATGCAGGAACTTCCAACGAGAAATTACCATCGATATCAGTTACCGTACCGATTGTCGTTCCTTTAATTGAAATGTTAGCTCCGATAATAGGTTCACCCAGGTTATCGGTAACAACACCCGTGATTGTACGGTCTTGTTGCTGAACAGTTGCTGCTACTGCTGCTTTTTTAGACAAAATAATCTGTTTGTCCACAATTTTGTACTCAACATTCGTATTGTTGAATATCTGGGATAAGATATGATTGATATCGCCTCCGTTTACCTTCAGGCTTACAATACGATTTACGTCCACTGTATTATCTCTGAACAAAAAAGAGAAACCTGTTTCTTTTTCTATTTGGTCAAGCGCTTGTTCAACCGTTACGTTTTTCAAAGATAACGAAAGTGAAGTTGTCTGTGAATAAGATACTCCTGCATACAGCTGAGTAGCCAACAGAAATGAAAACACTACACTTAACTTCATAATACGGAAAGATTTAAGCAAACATCGGGCATAGATGCTCTTGCGTAATTTAAATAACTTCATAACTTTGTAAATGATTTATATTTATTGTTTTTTTGACAGGTTGGCGCCTGTCAAAAGATGTTTCACACGGGCAAGAATAAGTTGGCGCTTATTCTTGCTTTTTTTTAAGGCACATTTCTTTATTACACCATAGGCATATTCGATTTAAGTACAACTATATTTTATTTGTCTTTATTTCTGATACACATCGATCCGTTCCCTGGCAAAAGTGGCATCGTTATTTTGCTCCAGGCCTTTCACAGTCCATTCAATAGGCGCTGTCAGTTTCAGGTAATTCAGGATCTGTTCTACCGTTTCTGTCGTGAATGCTGCACGATATTTATATTCCTTGTTACTCGTTTTATGCAATACGATATCAACATTATATCGTTTGGACAATTTCTTCAATACCACATCCAGCGGTGTATTCCTGAAAACCAACCGTCCGTCTTTCCAACCTATTTTTTCCTCCAGGTTCACTGATGAGACGGTGAACTTTCCTGTTACCTTATCAAACAGTGCTTGTTTCTCCGGTTCCAAAGAAACCGTTTGATTTTGGCTGATCACGTCGATCTTGCCTTTTGCAAGAACAGCCTCTATGCCGGATTCATCTTCATACGCATTGATATTAAATTTTGTCCCGTAAGCCATCACCCTGACACCTCCGTCGGTGGAAACGTAAAACGGATGCTCCCGATCCGATTGTACTTCAAAATATCCTTCGCCCGATAATTTCACGTCCCGTTCCTTGCTACTGAAGACAGACGGGTAGCTCAACGAACTTCCGGAGTTCAACCATACAACGGACTGATCCGGCAAAACCAAGCGGGTCACTGTACCCGGAGCAGAACTTACCTGATTGTAGGTGACCTGAGCCAGCTGTTTTTTCTGATCCATGTATAAATAAGAAAAAACAATCGAAGAAATCAGCAACGGTAATAGTAGAATAACGGCTATACGGGAAATGGTCTGCATATAGATCCGGCGACCTTGCTTTTTTTGCATCCGCTTTCCTATTCGTATATATCCTTTTTCCACATCTACTGACTGATATTCTAAAATATCTTCAGTCAATGCCTTTATTTCTTCTATCGTTTTTTTATTATTTTCCATTTTCCAAGCCTTTGTATAATAGAGACACACGAAAATAAAAATCACGACAGCAAAATCCGTTTTTTTTCAAAAAAAGAAATACATTTGTCAAATCATGGAAAAGGAACACGCTGGCGCAGTTGATATTGAGCTCTTATTTCGGAACATTTCGACCCTGGATGATGAGAGATCTTTTCGTAAATTATTCGAATATTATTACCCGGCATTATGTCTCTATGCAAAGCGCTTTATCAAGGAAAGAGAAACCCGGGAGGACATCGTTCAAGATGTATTTTTTTCTATTTGGGAAAATAGGAAATATATATCTGTGCAAACTTCTGCCAGGAATTATTTACTGACTTGCGTACGAAATCACTGCTTGAATTTTCTCCGCCGCCAGCCAACAGAATCGTTCGAACAGGTCATTCAGGAGAATATTCCTATATACGCAGAAAATAATGACGATTTTTATACACTGACCGAATTACAGGAATTACTGGCGAAAGCACTTAACAAACTCCCGGAAGACTATCGCCGTGTATTCATACTAAACCGCTTTGAAGATAAAAGCTACGGAGAAATAGCCGAATCGATGGATATTTCGACACGGACAGTTGAACGGTATAAAAATAAAGCAATCGAGCTTCTTAAAAAAGACCTGAAAGATTACTTACCGCTCCTTATCGGATATTTGTTTTAAAATCAAACTTTCGGCAACCAGTAAATCAAAAGGTGTCGTAATTTTTATATTTTCCCGGTTTCCGGTAACCATGTGAATGGCTTCCCCCATCGCTTCCACGACAGATGCATCATCTGTAAAAAGAGCAGAAAACTCTTGTTCATAAGCTTTCAATAACAGCTCGGCATCAAACACTTGCGGCGTCTGTACAGCAAAATAACGGTTGCGGTCTACCGGATGAGAGCCTTTTTCGTCTGTTTCGCGTAAGGAGTCGATCATCGGCATAACAGGAATAGCGACTCTGTTTTTTTCCGCTTCATCGAAACAGGCAGCAATCACTTCAGAAGAGACAAACGGGCGTACGCCGTCATGCACCGCTATCAGGGCTTTTTCATTTCTCCCGGATGTATTTCCAATTTCTTCCGAAAGGAATTGCAAACCGTTCCGAACGGAATGAAAACGCGTCTCCCCGCCATTGGCAATCCGGTGAGGTACTTTGCATCCGATTTCGCGACAAAGCATATTCCAATAAGACTGATGATCTTCGGGAAGAACCAACACCAGTTCAGCCAAAGCATCCCACCGATGAAACGCTTCCAGCGTATGCATCAGGACAGGTTTCCCTTCCAGCGGGATAAACTGCTTTGGCAGGTCTCCTCCCATCCGAAGCCCTTTCCCTCCGGCAACGATCAGAACGTATTTACGCATTATTCCAGTTCCTCCAGTACCTTTTTAACTTCTTCGTCTACCTTATATAATTTCTCTTTACACAATTTGATCAGCCGGGTTGCTTCTTTCACTTTCTCGGAAAGAACATCCACATCCAGTTCGCCGTTCTCTATATCGGCTACGATCTTACGCAGTTTTTCTACTGCTTCATTGTATGTTTCCTCTTTCTTTGTCATATATCGGATTGATTTATTTTTTAACGATACTCTTCACATCCCCATCCGCAAACCGGGTGACCAGTTCGTCGCCGGAACTCAGTTCGGTGGCATGTTTAATTATTTTGCCGTCTTTAAGGGCGAGGCTATAGCCTCGTTTCAGTACATAATCGGGAGAAGCCATTTTGATGAACTGCTCCGTCAGCTGGATAAAACGGGTTCCCTCCGTGATCCGGGAAGTTACACGATTTTGTAATTGCAACTGTAATGTATCCAACGCGGAACGACGACGCAACAACATGGCGGAAGCGGATACCGGAAGCTTATTCCCCAGCATCTGCAAAAGAGAGCGATTGCGTTCAATCCGGTTGATAGTGATTGCAGGAAGGCGGGTACCCAACAATTGCAGGAAATTCCTTTGCTTCTGCAAGATCCCGGTAGCCAGTTCACTGACATCCTGTTGAAGTTCTTCCAACTCCATCGCCACCGCATCCATACGGCCGATCAGAAATTCCGCCACAGCCGTCGGCGTCTTCATTCGGGTATGAGCCACCATATCCAGAATCGTATCGTCACGTTCATGACCGATACCGGTAATAACCGGTAAAGGGAATTGGGCGCAATTAGCCGCCAGCAAATACGAATCGAAACTATTCAGGTCGGAGGTCGCTCCACCTCCACGAATGATCACCACCACATCAAAACAATCGATATGATGATAAATACGGTCCAGCGCCGCAATAACCGACTCTTCCGTTTTTTCTCCCTGCATCAGGGCTGGAAAAAGCTTTGTATAAAAAGGATAACCGGCTTTATTATGTGCTAGTTGGTTCAGGAAATCTTCATATCCTGCCGCAGTAGGCGAAGTGATAACAGCAATACGTTTAGGTAATTCAGGAAAAGGCAACTCTTTGTTAAGCGTAAATACACCCTCTTCCTTCAACTGGCGGATGATCTCCATCCGGCGCCGGAGCATATCACCCATCGTATAAGCCGGATCGATATCCGTCACAGTCAGGCTATATCCGTACAACTCATGAAACTCGATGGAAACCTTTACCAATACTTTCAGCCCGGAAGCAAACAATTGCCCCGTCTCCATCTCGAAATAAGGCTTCAACATCCGGAACGTCTTCGCCCAGATAGAGCCTCGTGCCCTGGCAACCAGTTGTCCGGTTACCGGATTCTTTTCTATAAATTCCAGATAACAATGACCGGAAGCCGCATTGGTCCGCACATCACTCATTTCCGCACGCACCCAGCAAGTACCGGGAAAAGCATCACTGATCGCTCCCCGTACCAGATTATTCAATTCCAGTAAAGAGAACTCCCGGCGTTCATTGCCTGTATATTCCGGATTAATGTTCAGCCCCGGCATATTGAAGTCCTTTCTTATAAGCTTTGTACATATTGGGAATACCATATCCCAGCTCGGCATCAGGCCGTTTGGATTGGCTTGACACCTGGTGCAATAGGTCTATAATATCTTTATTATTCAGCTTGGGTAACGCCTGCCACAGGCAAATACCCAGACCTGCCAGGATTGGTGTGGCAAAAGAAGTTCCGCTGGCATAACGCACATTTCCTTTCGGGTCGATCACACAACTACCCGACCCCAGTGCCACCACATCCGGTTTCACCCGATAGTCGGCCGTAAAACCGACAGAGCTGAAAACACTCTTCTTCTTTTCTTCCGTGATCGCTCCCACCGTCAGCACATCCGATGCATCGGACGGGAAAGTGATCTTTCCCCAAATCCCGTTACCTTCATTTCCTGCACTGCAAAACATCAGGATACCTTTCTGGGCAGCCATATGAGCCGCCTGGCTGATCAACGTTGTCTTGCCGTCAAGGGCAGACTGGTCATACGATAATTCATCGGCATCAAAAGCAAAATACCCCAGTGATGAAGTGATCACATCGACTCCCACACTATCGGCATACTCAACCGCAGCCGCCCAATAGTCTTCCTCGATGGGATACTCGGAATCGCTGTCTTCGCTTTTGATCAGGAGATAGGACGCCTTAGGAGCCGTCCCCACCATAATACCCGGCATATCGGCAGCCAAGCAAGACAGCACTTTCGTTCCATGATCGTCGGCATTATATACGCTCTGTCCCGGGTAAACCACATTATGCGTACCGATCAGCCTCAACGAATCGAACACACTGATCCGGTCTACATTCTGAAAACCGGCATCTATCACGGCCACTCGCATACCTTCACCCTGGAATCCTGCCTCATGCAATTTGATACCGTTAAGCATTTTAATCTGTTCGCTGGCATATCCGTACCTGTCTTTTAGCGGAGTATCTGCCGGAAAGAAGCGCTCGTCCTGCTCCTCCTGTTCAGCAGTAACTACATTACTGCCTTTCCAGACCCATTTTACGGAGTCGACGATAGCTAATTCTTTCAGCCGATCAGCAACAGTACTGTCCTGGCTTGTCACCACCACAGTAGAAAACCATTTACTCTGGACAACCGGTTCAGCCCCTGCCAAAGCCAATGTATCCAGGTAAGAACGTGCTATGGGGAGATCGGTGACCGATACAGGCGTACCGTTTTTCTCACGACGTTGAATAGATTCTTTCGAAAGAAATGCTTCCGGTTGGTCGACTGTATAACCGGAATCGCCTTTATCTTTCAGATAGACACGAAAGCAATAGCTTTCCCCGGCAACAAGCCATGAGGAAAAACAGCTTAATAATATGATAAGTCCTACATATCTTTTCATGGAGCAAATAAACTCTATATTACATTGGTTTTACAAAGGTAATAATTGCTATGGATATAAAAAAGCCCGGCAACTCTTCAGGAGGCCGGGCTGTCTATTATGTTACAAATTATTCGTTGACATTGCAGATAGGAATCTCACGTTTCACGCTCTGCCGCAATGAGATCAGCGTTTCTGTAGCCGTTACACCCGGTATTTCCTGAATCTTCGAGTTCAGAAGCTCCATCAGGTGCTCATTATCGCGAGCATACAACTTGATCAGCATTGTGTACGGACCGGTAGTAAAATGACACTCAACCACTTCCGGTATTTTTTCAAATTCAGGAACCACATCCTTATACATAGAACCACGTTCCAATTTAACACCGATATACGTGCAGGTATTATATCCCAGAATTTTAGGATTAATATGATAACCCGATCCAACGATCACATTCATATCAATCATGCGCTGTACCCTTTGATGAATGGCTGCACGAGACACACCACACTC
Organism: Parabacteroides timonensis; assembly: GCF_900128505.1. Lineage (NCBI taxonomy): Bacteria > Pseudomonadati > Bacteroidota > Bacteroidia > Bacteroidales > Tannerellaceae > Parabacteroides > Parabacteroides timonensis. Next base: position 11,440 of record NZ_LT669940.1, on the reverse strand, counting down.
TTCAGCTACATCCTTGAAAGGAATCCTGGCATTCTTTGAAATAATGTTCAATATCTGCCGATCCAGCTTGTCTATTTTCTCCATGTTTTCTATCGCTTTATTATACGCTCTAAATTATTTATATATCAAAAGTATATAATAATTTTCAACATTCTATCATTCTGAAAGAAAAAAGTAGCAAATAAATAATAAAAGCGGGCAATTAATGCTTTTCAGCATAAATTACCCGCTCCTTTATCTACTAAAATGAGAAATTACTTTTTCTGATCGTCTTTAACGATATCCAGCAATTCCACTTCGAATTTCAATACGCTGTTCGGTTTGATACCACGAGTTCCGTGTTCGCCATAAGCAAGATCAGAAGGAACCCAGATCACATACTTAGAACCTACCGGCATGATCTGCAGGATTTCAGTCCATCCTTTGATCACCTGGCCAACGCCGAATACAGCAGGTTCGCCACGGTCAACAGAACTATCGAACTTAGTACCATCCAACAATGTTCCTGTATAATGTACTTTCACCTGGTCGTCAGCTGTCGGTTTTGCACCTGTACCTTCTGTTTCTACTTTGTACTGCAAGCCGCTTTCTGTAGTAATAACGCCTTCCTTAGCTTTGTTTTCAGCAAGGAACTTTTCACCTTCTTCTTTTGTCTTGTTTGCGTCACGAGCCTGAGCTTCTACGAAATAAGTATTCAGGTAAGTCTGAGCCTGTTCCGGAGTCATTTTCAATCCGGTAGAATCACCCTTCATAGCAGCTTCGAAACCTGCCAATAAAGCATCTACATTAGCAGGACCACCAGGCATACCATCCAGGTTCTGTTTGAACATGCTACCGTTAGCAACACCAATTGCATAGCTCGCGCTATCTACTGATGATTTCAGGTTCGCGCTCTTTTTTGAGTCACAAGATGTGGCAGAAACGCCCAATGCTACAATAGCTGTAGCGGCTAAAACACTAATCTTTTTCATTTTTCTCTATAAATTATTTTACTATGTCCAATAATTCAACATCAAATACCAATGCACTGTTCGGTTCGATCGCTTCACCTGCACCATGTTCGCCATAAGCCAGGTCAGACGGGATGAACAATCTCCATTTTGAGCCCACTTCCATCAGTTGCAGCGCTTCTACCCATCCCGGGATCACTTGCGATACACCGAATACAGCCGGTTCGCCGCGCTGTACGGAGCTATCAAAAACTGTTCCATTGATTAATGTACCGTGATAATGGCATTTCACCTGATCGGATGCGGTCGGTTTCGCACCGTTTCCTTTTTGAAGTACCTGATATTGTAATCCGCTGGGTAATGTAACAACACCCGCTTTACCTTTGTTGATGCTTAGAAACTCTTCTCCGGCTTTTTTGTTTACTTCGAATTTTTCTTTCTGTAGCTTCATGAAGTAATCGTTGATCACTTGCTTAGCTTCGTCATAACTGATTTCAGGAGTCTGATTACCCAAAACATCTTTCAATCCCTTTACAAAGTCTTCAACCTGAAGATCATTAATGCCTGAGTTCTGGAAATTATTTCCGATACTTAAGCCAAGTGCATAACTTACTTTATCCATTCTTTTTCGTTTTCAACTAATTACAAGCTACAAAAGTAATGCTTTTAAGTACACAAACGTCATCAGAAGGTACTTTTTTATTACTTTTGCATCTGTTATGGAGAATGACGAATGAAATCTTCAACCGATTGTGATTAATTAACAATTTTGTATAAAAACGCCACTACATGGGAGAACTTCTAAAAAAAAGTCAGTATACAAGTTCCTACATAGCTCATTGTATAAAACCACTATCTTTTATTATTCAATAACTAAAGAAAATATATTACATTTGCACTTTTCAATTTCAGTTCAAATATATAGACCATGAGAATTAGACCAATTTTTAATTGTTGCCTGCTCGCAATATGTTTTTGTGCGTGCACCAAGCAACCACAGCCCCATGCGAACAAGGATGTGATTATCGCAGACTCGCTACTGACCAACATTCTGACAAAGTATAATGTCGAGAAATACGGTCTTCTTTCTGAGACTTATCCGGTTAACCCTGAAAACCAAGTCACTTACCTCGCTGAAGGAAGCGAACAGAAAAAGGACCAGGAAGTATCTTTCCTTTGGCCTTACTCCGGTATGTTATCAGGTTGTATCGCCCTGTATGATGCTACCGGTGATAACAAATACCTGGAAATATTGGAAAAACGCATCATCCCGGGATTGGATTTATACTGGGACAACACCCGCAACCCGCATTGCTATCAAAGCTATCCTATGTTCAACGGCGAAAGCGACCGTTTCTACGATGATAATGATTGGCTGGCTATCGACTTCTGCGATTTGTATGCACTCACCAACGACCAGCAGTATCTACTGAAAGCAAAAGAATTACACGAATATATTTATAGTGGCTGGGACGATGTATTGGATGGTGGTATCTACTGGTGCGAACAGAAAAAAGTATCCAAAAACACCTGCTCTAATGCTCCGGCAGCCGTATTATGTATGAAACTGTATAACCTGACGAAAGAACAGAAGTATCTGGACCAGGCCATAAAAACCTATAACTGGACAAAGACAAACTTATGCGACCCTGCCGATTCGGTTTATTGGGACAACATAAGCCTCGATAAAACCATCGGCAAAGCAAAGTTCACTTACAACAGCGGACAGATGATACAAGCTGGTGTACTGTTATACCAAACCACCTCGGATGAAACATTCCTGCAAGATGCACAAAATACGGCGAAGGGTGCTTACAAGCATTTTTTGAATAAACGTACTGGTATTGATGGAAAAGATGCTTATTTTTACCCCGCAAATCCGTGGTTCAATGTCATTTTGCTGCGTGGCCTTCTCGCATTGGCAGAGGTCGACAACAATTACGAGTATGTGAATACCATGGCTGATAATGCCCGTTATGCGTGGCAAAATACGCGTGACGAGAACGGTTTCCTGGGAAACGATTGGGCGGGGACCAAGAATAAGAAGTTCAAATGGTTGCTGGACAACGCCTGCATGATTGAACTTTTTGCTGAGATCAATAATATTCAATAATCATAAAACAAAAACGTAAACTCATCATGACTACACGTAGAAACTTCCTGAAATCCGGAAGCCTTTCACTGGCAGGCCTGCTGGTCGGACAAAAATCGTTTGCCCACATAGCAGAGTCAGCAGCTACAGGTTCGCCGGTTATTTCTGAAACTTCACAGTACACATGTCTGCGTCCGGCACTGGAAAAACGTCACTTTTCTTCGCCAGCCGTAGAACAGGCAATCAAAACTACTAAAGCAAAACTAAAAGACCCGAAACTGGCCTGGATGTTCGAAAACTGTTTCCCTAACACATTGGATACCACCTGCGAACATAAGATAGTGAACGGTAAACCCGACACTTTCGTCCTGACAGGCGACATCCACGCAATGTGGTTGCGCGACTCGTCGGCACAGGTTTTCCCACACATTAAATTTGCCAATGAAGATCCAAAAGTTAAAACCATGCTGGCTGGTGTAATCAACCGTCAGACCTGGTGCATTAACATCGATCCGTATGCCAACGGCTTCAACGAAGGCCCGACAGGCAGCGAATGGGAAAGCGACCGTACGGAGATGAAGAAAGAGCTCCACGAACGTAAGTGGGAGATCGACTCACTTTGTTACCCGATCCGCCTGGCTTATCATTTCTGGAAAAAAACAGGCGACACCTCTCCTTTCGATGCAGACTGGGACAAAGCAATGAAATCTGTCTATAAGACTTTCATCGAACAACAACGTAAAGACAGCCTCGGCCCTTACCGTTTCTCCCGTAAGACAGACCGTCAGGGCGATACTTTGCTAAATGATGGTTACGGTAGCCCGGTACGTCCGGTAGGCCTGATCGTTTCGTCTTTCCGTCCTTCGGACGACGCGACCCTGTTCGGCTTCCTGATCCCGTCGAATATGTTTGCCGTAACTTCCTTGCGCCAGCTGGCCGAAATGATGCGCGACATCAAAAAGGATAACGATTTTGCCCGCCAGTGCGATTCATTGGCTGACGAAGTGGCTGCCGCCATCGAAAAATACGGAATCGTCGAGCATCCGAAATTCGGTAAAGTATATGCATTCGAAGCAGACGGTTTCTACAACCATGTTTTCATGGACGACGCCAATGTTCCGAGTTTGCTGGCAATGCCTTACCTGGGATGCGTCGATGTAAACGACCCGGTATATCAGAACACACGCAAGCTGGTGCTTAGCGAATTAAACCCTTACTTCTTCAAAGGTAAGGCGGGTGAAGGTATCGGCGGACCGCATATCGGCTTCGACTTTATCTGGCCTATGAGTATCATCATGCGATGCAACACGACCAGCGATCCGGAAGAAATACGCCATTGCGTTAAAATGCTGCGCGATACCGACGGAGAAACCGGTTTCATGCACGAATCGTTCCACAAAGACGATCCAAAGAACTTTACCCGTTCCTGGTTTGCCTGGGTTAATACTCTATTCGGAGAAATGATCTACCGCCTGGTACAGGAAGGAAAAACAGATATCCTGAACAATCTGGGATAACAGAGTAATTATAGTTATCCAACAAAATGTTTGGACAATTTATTTGTTATTTGCAATATATCGATATAATATACTACATAACAATATGATACGCTATTGCAAACACCTCCTTTGTTTGCAATAGCGTTTGTCATTTGTCATAGTTTGACTGCAAGAGAGAGCATGACAGATGACAAATAACATTGCAAATAAAAAGCCCGTTTGCAATGTCTTACAAACCTTAATACCAGTAAATTACAAGCAAATATTGCAAATAACAAACAAAACCAGTAAACTTTGTGTATAAAGATACTATTATCATCCCCCAGTCTCATTAAAACAAAACCTATGACAAACTAACTGTTAACTCCCCGGTTTGTAAAACCACCCTGTACAGGATAATCCACCAGGGTGTACACCTTGTCCTGCTACCCAGTACACCCTACGCAGTCACCCTGTACACCCTGGCAGTAAAAAGTCCTAACTTTCCGATTAGTTTATAGGGAGAAATAAATTACTTTCCCAGCTCCTGCCACTCAGTTAGTCTTATTTCCCATTTGCTTTAAAAGGTATTCTACATTAATAAAATGCCGGGTATATTCCGCGTGCATCTTTCTTGCAACCGAACAGCTGGATGCCATCCGGGCAAGAAATTGTAAATGCCTCCCCAGAGAAGTATTCATTTCTAATCGCTGCATTTTGGGGATACTGTCCTGTACGGAATAAACGCCGCAGGCCATTTGTATCTCCAACAATCCTTCGTCCCAGGAGTGTTGCGTATATTTACATAAAAATCCGAGGTTTCTCTTCAGGTCTTTACTAAGTATGCTCAATATTTCAAAATCGGTGCGTTTAGGAGAACATGCACCCGGATTGACCAGACGGGCCAGTTTGAGGTAAAAATCTTTTAGTTCTTCTTCAGAAAAAGGAGAGGGGTTTCCACTTAACCTTTGCAGGTCTTCACTTTGCTGGGCAGTTAAAAATTCTGTGTCCATACCTATTAATATTAGATGTGAAGGCGAAGATTTTCTGAATATAAGAGCGGTTCCGCCTGTCCCGTTGCATTTCACCCCAAAAGGCAGTAGATACATTAATATTCCACACGGGGGTACGGAACCGCCATATAGAATGATCGTAAGCGGACATAAAAATGCCCGCCACGGAAATTGGCAGGTTTCCCCACCTTTTGGAATGAAATGCACAGCAAATGTACGATAATAATTAAAGGGTGCAATAAAAAACGCTTCAAAATTTATAGGAAGATACATTTAGCTACATTCTTTTCTATCTTTGTAAAATTAAACAACAATAGCCTTATGAAAAAGAAATTAGTCGTACTGACCGGCGCCGGCATGAGTGCTGAAAGCGGTATTTCGACCTTTCGTGACTCCGATGGTCTCTGGGAAAAATACCGGGTGGAAGAGGTTGCAACCCCCGAAGGCTTTGCCTCCAACCCCGAACTGGTACTCGACTTCTATAACCAGCGACGCAGGGAATTGCTCAACACCAAACCCAACGCGGGACATATCGGACTGGCTGAACTGGAAAAGGATTTCGATGTGCACATCATTACACAAAATATCGATAACCTGCACGAACAGGCAGGTAGCAGCAACGTGCTCCATCTTCACGGAGAATTGATGAAATCCTGTTCCGTACGGGATCTCAACACGACCTACGATATCTCCCCCGAACATCCGGACATCCACCTCGGTGACAAAGATCCGCATGATAATCAGCTACGTCCTTTTATCGTATGGTTTGGTGAAGCTGTTCCGATGATCGACCCGGCTATCCGCCTGGTGGAGTCATGTGACCTGTTTGTGGTGATCGGCACTTCCCTCAATGTTTATCCGGCAGCGGGACTGCTGAATTACGTTCGTCGCGGCCAGCCTATCTATCTTATCGACCCGAAAGAAGTAAATACTTACCGGAACGATATCCACTTCATCAAAGCCGGTGCATCGGAAGGTGTTAAGCAACTGGCAATAATACTAAAAGGGGGATCAAGCTAAACAATGCCTTCCCCTTACTTAAAGCGGTAGCGGTATTCTTTTTCTTTACAATACCTGACACGACGATTTCCGTATCTTTTTGGATGTCCTTGATCGTGTAACTGCCGCCTTCGTCTACGGTTGTCGATTTGCCTTTGCTGAAAGTGGCGGATGCGGCTAATCTGAGCAAGGACGAGCGTGTCTTGGTTACTCAATCCCAATCGGCAAAATCATTAAGCAATACAAATAAAATTTCATTTTCCATAAAAATCAAATTTATTACATTTATTTCTTGATTATGAGAGGTGGCAAAGATGGCATACTTTTCCCAATTTCACTTTTTTGTTGTATTTTTGCAGGCAAAATTACAAGTACTCATTTTATATGGATCAAACTCCCGCAAAGATACCTTCACCCTTACTTTCTCTCGTTCCCATACTTGTATTGGTTGCGCTCCTATTCGTCACCATCCGCACCTTCGGCAGTGATGCCCTGAGCGGAGGCAGCCAGGTCGTTTTGCTAACGGCAACAGCTGTCTGCTGTCTGATCGCCATGGGATACAGCAAAGTACGCTGGAAATCGATCGAGCTGGCGATGATCAACAATATCACCGGGGTAGCGACGGCACTGATCATTCTTTTAATTATCGGGGCGTTATCCGGCAGCTGGATGATAAGCGGGGTAGTGCCGACATTGATCTATTATGGAATGCAGATCATTCACCCCAGTTTCTTCCTGGCATCGACCTGTGTCATTTGCGCGGTCGTTTCTGTTATGACGGGAAGTTCGTGGACGACGATTGCCACGATCGGTATAGCTTTACTGGGTATCGGTCTGGCGCAGGGATTCGATGCCGGATGGATTGCCGGAGCTATTATTTCAGGTGCCTATTTCGGCGATAAGATATCTCCGCTTTCGGATACGACGGTACTGGCTGCATCGGTTACCGATACCCCGTTGTTCAAACATATCAAATATATGATGATAACGACGGTTCCTTCCATGCTAATCACACTAGTTATTTTCACCGTAGCAGGTTTCACACACGAGGCAACGGCAAGCGACCAGATCGCTATGTACTCGACCTCTCTGAAGGAAACATTCAATATCTCATTCTGGCTGTTGATCGTCCCGATTGTTACCGGCATATTGATTGCCAAAAGGGTGCCTTCCATCATCACCTTATTTATATCTGCCACCCTGGCAGGTGTATTCGCTTTAATCTTTCAGCCTCACCTGTTGCAGGAAATATCGGGCCTGCCTGTCGAAAACATACAATCGCAATTCAAAGGGCTGCTTATGACTTTCTATGGAAGTACCCAGGTGCAGACAGGCAATGCCGACCTGAACGATCTGGTATCCACCCGGGGGATGAGCGGAATGATGAACACGATCTGGTTAATCATCTGTGCCATGTGTTTCGGGGGAGCCATGACTGCCAGCGGCATGCTGGGAAGTATCACCTCGGTATTCATCCGCTTTATGAAACGTACCGTAGGACTGGTTGCATCGACTGTCGTGTCGGGTCTGTTCCTTAATATCTGTACTGCCGACCAATACATCTCGATTATCCTTACAGGAAATATGTTCAAGGATATTTATCAAAAGAAGGGATATGAAAGCCGCCTGTTAAGCCGAACCACGGAAGATGCGGTAACGGTGACTTCCGTTCTTATCCCATGGAATACTTGCGGTATGACGCAGGCCACCATTCTGGGTGTAGCCACTCTTACATATTTACCTTATTGTTTCTTTAATCTAATCAGCCCGTTGATGAGCATCACGGTTGCCGCCATCGGGTATAAAATCAAACGGATAAATGAAAAAACTGAAAGTATCGCTACTGACTAAAGTAGTCATTGCCATCGCTGCCGGTGTGTTGTTCGGCCAGTTTCTGCCGAATGGTATCGCACGTATCTTTGTAACCTTCAACTCGTTGTTCGGAAACTTCCTTTCGTTCTCCATCCCGCTTATCATTCTGGGACTGGTGACACCTGCCATCGGAGACCTGGGAAAAGGAGCCGGCAAACTATTGGCTATCACGGCTCTGATCGCTTATGGATCGACGATCTTTTCAGGATTCTTCACGTTCTTCAGTACTTCGGCGATCTTCCCGCATATATTACCAGCCAATGCGGAACTCACAGCCATGGATAATCCGGAAGATTTCATGCTGCTTCCTTATTTCACCGTGGGTATGCCTCCATTGATGGATGTCATGACCGCCCTGTTATTATCGTTTACAATCGGGCTAGGACTATCTTATATCGACGGGAACGCATTACGGGAAGCATTCAACGATTTTCAGAAGATTATAACCAAACTTATCGAGGCCATTATTATTCCGCTACTTCCTTTGCATATCTTCGGTATCTTTCTGAATATGACGGTCAGCGGACAAGTGATGAGTATTATAGCCATGTTCCTGAAAGTGATCATCGTGATATTCGTACTGCATGTGTTACTTTTGATTATTCAGTTCACGATTGCCGGAAGTATCAGTGGAAAAAATCCATTCCGGTTATTAAGAAACATGCTGCCGGCTTATGCTACTGCATTAGGAACACAATCGTCGGCTGCTACCATTCCGGTGACACTGGCTCAGACTGTCAAGAACGGCGTCAGGGAGACAATCGCTATTTTTGTTATTCCATTATGCGCAACCATTCACCTTTCCGGTAGTACGATGAAGATTACGGCCTGTGCAATGGCTATCATGTATATGGCCGGAGAGCCGGTAACGTTTGCCGGTTTAGCCGGATTCATTATGATGCTGGGCATTACGATGGTTGCCGCTCCGGGAGTCCCGGGGGGAGCTATTATGGCTGCGCTCGGATTATTGCAGAGCATGCTGGGATTCAACGAGACTTTACAGGCTTTAATGATTGCCCTCTATATCGCAATGGATAGCTTCGGTACGGCCTGCAACGTAACAGGCGACGGCGCAATTGCAGTTGTGGTCGATAAGATTGCCGGGAAGCAGCAGACTGTAACCGTAGAAGAGGTCACCGAATAAGGCTGCCGGTTATAATAATTCCTGTAAGGTTTCTACTCCTTTCTCGCGCATCATAGTGACTGCAATATGGGCACAGGCATACGCGTCCGCCATTGCATGATGGTGGTTTCTAAGGTCATACCCACAATAAGCTGCCACCGTGTGCAACTGATGATTCACCAGGAACGGATACATCTTACGCGACAAACGGCAGGTGCAGTAGAACTGATATTTCGGATAAGCCAGTTCGTATGTTTGGTGTACGGCTTTCAGGCATCCTTCATCGAAAGGACTGTTATGGGCAACCAGGGGTAAATCGACTATTTTAGGTGCGATCTTTGCCCATACTTCCTCAAAATCGGGGGCATCATTCGTATCGGCTGGCGTAAGTCCATGTACGGCAGTAGTCCACTGTGTATAGTAATTCGGATAAGGGCGGATCAGGCTGTATACCTGATCGATGATTTTATTATCCTCGACAATAGCCACCCCGACACTGCATACACTGCAGCGTTTTCCATTGGCAGTTTCAAAATCAATTGCGGCGAAGCGTTCCATATTATGTGTTTTATGTTCCGCACAAAGATATAAAAACTCCCGGTGATGTAGGAGCTTATGCTTCCTAATACAGCCGGAAGTTTTTCTAATTTACATATATTGAAAAACGTAATGTATTATTTCGGACGGGGAACGACCATATAATCTTTCTCCCATTCCTCATACCGGGCTACCATCTCTTTTACCTTTTCCGGATACTGATCGGCCAGATTATGCATCTCACTGCGATCTTCATTTAGGTTATAAAGTTCCCAGTCCTTTTTATTGTTCGGCCATACGATCTTCCAGCCGGAGACATCGATCAGGGCTTTCTCGTTGAAATGCTCGAAGCATAATTCGTCGTGTCCCTGGCGCGTCCCTGTTTTAAAGATCGGGTCCAGACTTTTGCCGGCCAATGGAATGATCTTATTTCCATTGTATTCCGTCGGATAGTCGGTACCGGATATATCAAGGCAGGTTGCCATTATATCCATCACATGCCCCATTTGGGTATTAACACTTCCTTTCGGCTGCTTGATCCCTTTCGGCCAGTGGGCGATCATCGGAGTACAAATTCCTCCTTCATACGATTTTGCCTTCCAGAAACGGAACGGCGTATTTGCGGCATTCGCCCATCTGGCACCCACAGAGGCATAACTTGTTTCCGGGCCAGGCATTATCTCTTTCTCTTTCGGATAAACGATCTTACGGCCATCGCGCGTTTCGGCAGGACGGTCGTTTTCCCCTTCCGAATAATTCTGACAGTCCTCGTTACTGCATCCGTTATCCGACATAAAGAGGATCAGGGTATTATCCAACTGTCCGTTCTTCTTTAGCGTCTCTATCACACGACCGATCTCCTGATCCATACGGTCTACCATAGCTGCATGAACTGCCATCGCACGGGCATCCCATTCCTTGGTTGGGTTCTCGTCCCAGGAGTCGGTAAACTGGCGGGGAGATAGGAAATTGTCAGCATCACCGAACAGTTTCATTTCTTTCATCCGCTGGTAACGGGCTTCCCGGATAGCCTGCCAACCGTCTTTGTAAGTATCTTTATACTTTTCTATATCTTCAGGTAGTGCATGCAACGGCCAATGCGGACAGTGGAAAGCCAGGTACATAAAGAAAGGCTTATCGGTTTCCGCATACTTATTCACGTAGGCAACGGCTGTATCGGCCAATGCAATCGTGCTGTAATAATCATCTGGAACAGAATTCACCGGCTTATCTCCACTGATCAGGCTGAACGGGTCGAAATAATCCACCACTCCATAGATCGTACCGTAACAATCCTGGAAACCACGGTTGATCGGATAGTTATCTTTGGGTGCAAATTCATCGTGTTGCACCTGGTGTGCCAGCCACTGACGCTG